>JBNKWP010000016.1:0-75183 GCA_050299835.1 Silicimonas sp. | reverse complement strand
GCCCATGGCGACACGATGGCCTTCGGCGCGATGGCGACGATCCTGATGACATGGTGGCTGCAATCCATGGGCGTCTCGCTCGGACCGCTTCCAACCGCGCTTCTGGCCCTGCCCGTCGGCATTGCCGCAACGGCCCTGCTGCTTCTGGCGACCGACCGGCTGGTCTACCGTTTCTACCGCGAACAAAAGGCGGTGCCGGTGATCCTTGTCATCGTCTCGATGGGCGTGATGTTCATGATGAACGGCATCGTCCGCTTCATCATCGGCGTCGATGACCAGCGCTTCGCCGATGGCGCAAGGTTCCTGATTACAGCCCGCGATTTCAAGGAGATGACGGGTCTGGACGAGGGCCTCGCCATCAAGGCGACCACCGTCCTGACCGTCGTCATCGCGATCATCGTCGTCGCAGCATTGTTCTGGTTCCTCAACCGCACCCGTACCGGCAAATCGATGCGCGCGTTTTCCGACAACGAGGACCTCGCGCTCCTTTCCGGTATCAACCCCGAACGCGTGGTCGCCATCACCTGGATCATCGTCGCCGCACTCGCCACGATTGCGGGCACGCTCTACGGCCTCGACAAGAGCTTCAAGCCCTTCACCTATTTCCAGCTTCTCCTGCCGATTTTCGCCTCCGCCATTGTCGGCGGTCTTGGCAGCCCGGTCGGCGCCATCGCCGGTGGCTTCATCGTGGCCTTCAGCGAGGTGACGGTCACCTATGCCTGGAAAAAGGTCGCGGGCTATGTGTTGCCAAACTGGGAGCCGGACGGCCTCGTCCAGCTTCTGTCCACTGACTACAAGTTCGCCGTCAGCTTCGCGATCCTGATCGTGGTCCTTCTGTTCCGGCCAACGGGTCTCTTCCGGGGGAAATCGGTATGACGCTCACACCTCGCGACATGATGATGTTCCTCGGCCTTCTGGCGCTGATCGTACTCACAGGTTTCACCCAGAGCTGGAACGTCGCCCTTGGCATCGTCAACATGGGCCTGATCTCCGCAATCATGGCGCTCGGAGTGAATATGCAATGGGGCTATGCGGGCCTCTTCAATGTCGGCGTGATGGGTTTCGTGGCGCTTGGCGGTCTTGGCGCGGTCATCGTCTCCATGCCCCCGGTGGACGAAGCCTGGGCCGCGGGCGGCCTCCGCGCCATCGGCGCCCTCATCGTCGGCCTGGTTGCCATCGCAGGCGCAATCTTTGCCTGGTCCCGCCTCAAGGGCCAAGGCGCGCTGCGCCCCCTCGCCCTCATCGCGATCCTCGTCGTCGGTTTCTTCGCCTTCCGCGCCCTCTTCGACCCCGCCGTCGCGGCCATCGAAGCCATCGACCCCGCGCGAACCGGCTATCTCGGCGGCCTTGGCCTGCCCGTGCTCTTTTCCTGGCCCGTCGGCGCGGCGCTGGCCGCAGGGGCGGCGTGGATCGTCGGCAAAACCGCGCTTGGCCTGCGCTCCGATTACCTTGCCATCGCCACGCTCGGCATCGCCGAGATCGTCATCGCCTTCCTGAAGAACGAGGACTGGCTGTCGCGCGGCGTGAAAAACGTGATCGGCATCCCCCGGCCCGTGCCCTATGAGATCGACTTGCAAAACAGCCCGGCCTTCGTGGAGCGCATGACCAGCTGGGGCTTCGACCCGGTCACCGCCTCCTCGATCACCGTCAAGCTGGCCTATTGCGCCCTGTTCCTCGCCGTCCTCGCCTTGCTGCTTTGGCTGGCGCAGTCGGCGCTGAACTCGCCCTGGGGCCGGATGATGCGCGCGATCCGCGACAACGAGGTCTCGGCGGAAGCCATGGGCAAGGACGTCACCGCCCGCCATTTGCAAATCTTCATCCTCGGTTCGGCAGTCTGCGGTCTGGCGGGCGCGATGATGACGACGCTTGACGGCCAGCTCACGCCCGGCACCTACCAGCCACTGCGCTTCACCTTCCTTGTCTGGGTGATGGTGATCGTCGGCGGCTCCGGCAACAATTTCGGCGCGGTCCTGGGAGGCTTCCTGATCTGGTATCTCTGGGTCATGGTCGAGCCGCTGGGTCTGTGGTTCATCAGCATCGTCACCTCCGGAATGGCGGACGGTTACTGGCTGAAAGACCACCTGCAGGACAGCGCGGCGCATATGCGGCTCTTCTCGATGGGCCTGATCCTCCTGCTGGTGCTGCGCTTCAGCCCGCGCGGGCTGATCCCGGAGCGGTGATCGTCACCTTCATCCCCGCGGCTGGCGCATCGAGCCGGATGCGCGGCCGCGACAAGCTTCTGGAGCCCGTCATGGGCCAGCCCGTTCTCCGCCGCGTCGCCGAGACGGCGCTTGCTGCGAAGCTCGGTCCGGTGATCGTCGGCCTCCGGCCCGGGAACCGCGCCCGCCGGAAAGCGCTCCGCAATCTACCCGTCGAGATCGTTGAAGTCCCGGACGCGTCCGACGGCATGTCCGCGACGCTCCGCGCAGGAGCAAGACCCGCCCGAGATGCCATCAAAGCTGCTTATCCGGCAGGTTGTGACAACGAGTATTTCGGAATGCTGGTTCTGCTGCCTGATATGCCGGGTATTGAAACAGTCGATCTGATTGCGCTGGGTCACGCGTTTCAGTCACAAGGCGGCCCGTTCGTACGCGCAGTGACGAAGGATGGTCGACCTGGACATCCGGTCATCTTTCCAGATTTTTCACTAACGGAATTTGAAAACCTCGGTGGCGACAAGGGAGCGGCTTCAATTCTGGACAAGGTCAACCTTCTTGAAGTACCGCTTGCCGGAGATCGGGCAATTCGCGACCTCGACACGCCGGAGGACTGGTCCACCTGGCGCAACGAGACTGGCAACAGGACCTGATCGTTCATTATCGGCCCGGAAATATCCCGGGGAGCGCGAGGGGCAGCGCCCCTCGCCCACCGCGACGCGCGGAACGCGCGGCGCAATACCTCGCCCCAACTCACTTCACCGACAACCACCGAAGCAGTGGCACAATGGCTTTCGTCACCTCCATAACCCAATCGTCCGCCCCCGAACCGATCAGCACCGACGGCTTCGCCTCGTTGCCATAAGTCCGCGCCACAAACGACTTGTACCGTAACAACTCGGCCCGTCGGCCCTCGGCCTCGAACCCTTTCGGCACACGCACCAGATCCGGCTCGCCCATCGTGCATCCTGCCGTCCCGGCCTGCTCCAGCGCGTCGATCAGCCCCGCGCCGTCCGGCCCAGCGATCCGCGCGCGCAACTCCGCCAGCCGCCCCGGTTCGATCCCGAAATGCCCGCCGCCATAACCCACGCCGGTCGGTGTCAGAACCACATGCATCCCCGGCCCGCCGATTGCCTTGTCGCCGGCATAGAAGATCATGTGGAGCCGAGCGCTATAGGGCGACTTGTCCTTCGAGAACCGCACATCCCGGTTGATCCGCCTCAGCGACCCGTTCAGCTTCGGCACCGCCTTCAGGGCCGGGTCGAGCGCCGCCATCCGGTCTGCCAGGGCCGCGATCATGTCCAGCGCCGGGGCCTTCAGATGGTCATCGTACCGCGCCCGGTTCGCCTCGAACCAGTCCTTGCTGTTATTGCCCTCCAGATCCTTCAGGAACCTGAACGTCTCTTTCGTGAATGCCATATCCTGCCCTCCGCTGGACCACTTTGCCTGACACAAGGACGCGCGCCAAACCCGATTTTCGACATGGACCCGGCTGTTCTTCTCTGCCACCACTGAAAGGCGCTGAAACGGGGGCAGAACATGAACGGTGCAGAAACACTGGTTGAGACGATGCTCGCTTCGGGCGTCAATGTCTGTTTCGCCAATCCCGGCACGTCCGAGATGCACTTCGTCGCCGCACTGGACACCCATCCCGACATGCGCTGCATCCTCTGCCTGTTCGAAGGCGGCGTGACCGGCGCCGCCGATGGATTTGCCCGAATGAGCGGCAATGTCGCCGGAACGCTCCTCCATCTCGGCCCCGGATTCGCCAATGGCTGGGCCAATATGCACAATGCCCGCAAGGGCTACTCCGGCATGGTCAATGTGGTCGGTGATCACGCGAGCTACCACCTCGAACACGACGCGCCGCTGCAATCCGACCTCGCCGGTGTCGCCGGCTCCGTCTCCCACTGGACCGTGCGCGCCGAAGAAGCCGATCAGGTCGCACCTCTCGGGGCAGAAGCCATCCGCCGCGCCCGCGATGGCCAGATCGCAACCCTCATCCTGCCCACCGACAGCGCCTGGAGCGAGACCGAAACGCCTCCGGTCACGGCGGCCCCACCGCCCGCCAAACACATGCCCGAAGCCGCCCGCATCGCGGCCGCCGCCGAGGCGCTGAAGGCCCCCGATACGGCCCTCCTCGTCGGCGGTCCGGCGCTCTACGGCCCCCTCGCCGAGCTGGCAGCCCGCATCGCCACCCGCAGCGGTGCCCGCCTGATCGCCCCTTTCTTCGCCCCCCGGATCGAAAAGGGCGAAGGCGCGGTCAGGTTCGACCAGATGCTCTACGTCGCGGATCTGAACGCCGAGTTCCTGAAAGACTTCAAACGCATCGTCTGCATGGGCGAAGCCCCGCCCGTCAACTTCTTCGCCTATCCCGGAAAGCCCTCCACGCCCGAACCGCCCGGCTGCAGCATCGACAAGCTGTGTCTCCCGGATTGGAACATACCCGGCACACTGGAAGCCCTGGCCAAGGCGCTCGGCGTCGATGGCAGCGAAGACATCCCGCGCATTGCCCTCGACCTCCCCGACCTCGAACCCGGCCCCCTCACCGCCGCAGGCATCGGTCGCGCTCTGGCCCGCGCCACACCCGAGGGCGCGATCATGGTGAACGAAGCCGTCACCGCAGGCTTCGACCTCTGGCCTTTCGTCGACCGCGCCGCGCGCCATGACCGCACCAACAATACCGGCGGCTCCATCGGCCAGTGCCTGCCCTCCGCCCTAGGGTGCGCCGTGGCCTGCCCCGACCGCCCGGTTTTCGCCGTCTCCGGCGACGGCTCGGCCATGTATCAGATCCAGACCCTCTGGACCGCCGCGCGGGAGCGTCTGAACATCACCTATCTCATCATCTCCAATCGCGGCTACCAGATCCTGCACCGCGAACTGGAAGCCCAGGGATCGCCGCCGCCGGGCCGCAACGCCCGCGCCATGTTCGACATCGAAGATCCAAGTCTCGACTGGCCCGCGCTGGCACAGGGCCACGGCGTCCCCGCCACGCGCGCCGAAACCGAACAGGACCTTGCGGCTGCCCTGGAACAGGCCGCAGCCACGAATGGCCCCTTCCTGATCGAGGCCGTGATTTGACCCGCGAGATCCTTTGCATCGGCTCCGTCCTCTGGGACGTGATCGGCCGCTCCGGCGCGGTGATGCGCGTCGGCTCAGACGTGCCGGGCCGGATCACCCGTCTGCCCGGTGGCGTCGCGATGAATATCGCCATGACGCTCCGCCGCTTCGACATGACCCCGATCCTGCTCACCAGCATCGGTCGCGACCCTTCGGGCGAGGAACTGATCGCCGCTGCACGGGATATGGGCCTCGTCACGGACCACGTTTATCGGTCCGACGACCTGCCGACCGACCAATACATGGCCGTGGAAGGGGCCAACGGCCTGATCGCCGCAATCGCCGACGCCCATTCGCTGGAGGCTTCCGGCGACAAGGTTCTCACACCGCTTGCCGATGGCCGCCTCGGCAGCGCCGAGGCACCGTATCCGGGCCAGATCGCGCTTGACGGCAACCTGACCGAGAAACTCCTCACCGAGATCACCCGCAGCCCGCTCTTCAGGGCGGCGGATCTCCGCATCGCACCCGCCTCCCCGGGCAAGGCCGAACGCCTCCTGCCGATGCTCGCGATGAAAAATGCCACGCTCTATGTGAACCTCGAAGAAGCCGGTCTGCTCTGTCATCGCCAGTTCGACGAAGCGACACAGGCCGCGGGAACTCTGCTCGGCAGGGGCGCAGCGCAGGTCCTTGTCACCGATGGCGGGCGACCCGCAGCCCATGCAAGCCCCGATGGCATCCTGACCGCCCAGCCGCCCCAGGTTCTGGTCACCCGCGTCACCGGCGCAGGTGACACTTTCATGGCCGCTCATATCGCGGCAGAAGCCCGAGGCGACGCCCCGCAAGCCGCACTCGAAACCGCGCTCGCCGCCGCCGCGGCCTATGTCTCCGGAGACGTACCCTCATGACCCTGCCGATGGATTTTCAACCGGAAGTCGCCGAGGCGCTGGCCCAAGGTGCCCCCGTCGTCGCACTCGAATCCACGATCATCACCCATGGGATGCCGCACCCCCAGAATGTGGAGACCGCCCGCGCGGTCGAAGACACGGTGCGCGAGGAGAACGCGACCCCGGCCACCATCGCGGTCCTCCATGGACGCCTGAAGATCGGCCTTTCCTCCGACGACCTCGACCGGCTTGCCACGGCTCGACCCGGTGATGTGATGAAACTCACCCGCGCCAATCTTGCGCAATGTATCGCCGCAGGCGGCACCGGCTCCACCACCGTCGCCGCCACGATGATTGCTGCACATCTGGCAGGCATCGAGGTCTTCGCGACGGGAGGCATCGGCGGCGTCCATCGCGGGGCGGAGAACAGCTTTGATATTTCTGCCGACCTTCACGAATTTTCCAAGACGCCCGTTGCCGTCGTCTGCGCCGGCGCGAAGGCCATCCTTGATATTCCCAAGACACTCGAAGTGCTGGAAACCCTCGGCGTCCCGGTCATCACCTATGGCCAGTCCGGTTTCCCGGCCTTCTGGTCCCGCGCCTCCGGCCAGACTTCGCCGATGACCGCCGAAGATCCAATGGTGATCGCGCGCGCCTGGGAGGCCCAACGCATGCTGGGTTTGACCACCGGCTGCATCGTTGCCAACCCGATACCCGAGGATGACGAAATCCCGCCCCGGACCATCAACCCGATCATCGAGCAGGCCCTGGCCGACGCGGAGGCCAAGGGCGTTAGCCACGGAGGCGTCACGCCTTTTGTCCTCCAGCGCATCTTTGAACTGACGCAAGGAGCCTCGCTGACGGCCAATATCGCACTCGTTCTGAACAACGCGCGCCTTGCCTCGAAAATCGCCACGGAAATCGCGAAACAGTCCTAGTTCGCAAGAATTCGCGACTAACCGTTGTTCACGACCGTGAGAAGGCTTAGATCTACGGAAACCGAAACTCGGAATTGAGATGTCGAAAGTTCAGCTCGACGATAGCGAAGGTCGCCGAAAACGCAGCGTGTTCGCGTGGTTGCGCGGGTCATTTTTGACCGGTCTCGTCGTCATCGCCCCTATCGGCCTGACCCTTTGGCTGATCTGGACCGTTGCGGGCTGGGTCGATAGCTGGGTCCTGCCCTTCGTGCCGATCTGGCTCCGCCCCGACCAGTATGTGGGCCTGAGCATTCGGGGTATCGGTGTTCTTGTCTTTCTGATCTTCACCATTCTCATTGGCTGGATGGCCAAGGGCATCATCGGCAAATCGCTGATCATGTGGGCCGAAGGTCTGGTCGAGGGTCTGCCGGTCGTCCGTTCGGTCTATAAAGGCCTGAAACAGATCGCCGAGACCGTCTTTGCCCAGTCCGACACCTCCTTCGACAAGGCCTGCCTCGTCGAATATCCGCGCAAGGGCATCTGGGCCATCGCCTTCATTTCGACTTCCGCCAAGGGAGAGATTGACCGTCGCGTGCCGGTGGATGAAGCCAAGACTGCCGTCTTCCTGCCGACCACGCCGAACCCGACCTCGGGCTTCCTGCTGTTCCTGCCAAAATCTTCGGTCATCGAACTCGACATGAGCGTGGAGGACGCTGCGAAGCTCGTCATCTCGGCGGGCCTTGTCTATCCGCAAAGCCAGATCGAAAGCAGTGCACCGACGCCCATCGGTGAAGTCCGCAATCCGGGTCGCGTCGGTACCTGAGTCACCCGTACATTTCCGGCAAATCGACACTGGACCGTTTTCCCAGCGCCTCCCCATGCAATTCCAGGAACCGCTCCGCCGCCGCCTGTCCCGCCTCGAACAGCGCCGAAATCGTCGCCATCGTGGGCACCAGTTTTGACGCCACTCCCAGTTGGGTCATCAGGTCATCGTCCGACACCATGTGAATGCGCAGTTTCTTCATCGTCCCTTCCGGTATCCGATCTTCACCAATCAATCGCTGGACGAAATGGATCGCACGCAACTCTCGCAGCAGCGATGAATTGAAACTGATCTCGTTGATACGGTTGAGGATTTCCCGCGCATCTCGTGGCGCGTCGGCCCGCTCCAGCGGGTTTATGTTCACGATCACGATGTCGCTTGGCAAGCTGGGCTCGAACAGGGGGAACAGCGCCGGATTGCCCGTATAACCGCCGTCCCAGTAATCCTCCCCGTCGATCTGCACCGCCTGGAAAACCGTCGGCAGGCAGGCGGAGGCAAGGATGGCGTCCGTGTTGATTTCATCCCGTGAAAAAACCCTGATCTTGCCCGTGCGCACATTGGTGGCAGACACGAAGAACGCGGGCCCCTCCTCGGCGCAGACGTCATCATAGTGGAATTCGTCGGCGATGCGCTTCAGCGGGTTCTGGTAGAAGGGGCCATAGGAATAGGGGCTCACCATCCGTGACCAGGCATCGGCAAAACTGTAGAGAAGCGAATACTCGATGGCCTGGCTTATCAGTCCCGGCGCGGGGGAGAGCGCAGCCATCCAGCTTGCCATGCGCATGTCGCCAATGCCCGCGACCTGCGCCCAGAGCCAGCGCAGGTTTTCCTGCGCCCCTTCGCGCCCGTTTTGTACCAGCCCTGCCTTCAGGGCCGCGCCATTCAGGGCACCCGCGCTGGTCCCGGATATCCCTGCGATTTCGATCGAGCTCTCTTCCAGCAACCGGTCCACCACACCCCAGGTGAAGGCACCATGAGCACCGCCGCCCTGAAGGGCGAGATTGATGCGGACCGGTTTGGACATGTACGGCCTACAGCGCCGTCCAGCCGCCATCCACGCTGATCGTGGTGCCGGTAATCTGCGCCGCCGCGTCGGAGCAGAGGAACACGCAGGTGCCGCCCAACTGCTCCACCGTGGCGAATTCCTTCGACGGTTGCCGCGCCAGCATAACCTCGCGGATCACCGTTTCCCGATCCATGCCGTATTCCTTCATCGTGTCAGGGATCTGCGCTTCGACCAGCGGGGTCAGGACGTAGCCGGGGCAGATCGCGTTTGCAGTGATCGGCTCTTCCGCGGTTTCCAGCGCGACAACCTTGGTCATCCCGACCACGCCGTGCTTCGCGGCCACATAGGCCGACTTGTAGGGCGATGCGGTCAGACCGTGGGCGGAGGCGATATTGATGACTCGCCCCCAGCCCGCCTTGCGCATGACCGGAAGCGCAGCGGCGGTGGTGTGAAACGCCGAGTTCATGTTGATCGCGATGATCGCGTCCCATTTTTCGACCGGGAACTCAGCTATGGGCGAGACATGCTGAATGCCCGCATTGTTCACCAGGATATCGCAGGCCCCTGCCGTCTCGATCAGCGCCCGGCACTCCTCGCCCTTCGACATATCGGCCTTGATGTACCGCGCCGTCACGCCCGTCGCGCTTGCGATCTCCTCGGCCAGCGCATGATCCTCGTCCCGGTCAGTAAAGGAGTTCAGCACCACATCCGCCCCGGCCTTCGCCAGTTCCCGCGCTACGCCCAGCCCGATGCCAGAGTTCGACCCGGTGATGATTGCGGTTTTTCCCTTAAGCGACATGGGCGTGTGCCTCCTTCGATGAGCGGCCAGGTTTCTGCACCTGCACAATAGCGCGGTAGGGCGGGGAGGAAAGGGGGGACTGGCGTCAGCGCTTGAAGAATCGCGTGGCGGGTTTGCGGGAAGAAGCCGGCCTTGGGCGATCTCTCAGATTAAGGTAGCAATTATGCTATCGTCCGTTCGGAAGCGGAATTAAGTAGGAGCGCGAAGACAAGTGAAGGCAATTCCGTTTCTTGTGCTTGTCTTCTGGATCAGCAGTTGGTTTTCCTTACCGCCTCAGGATTGGGCTATCTACTGTGTTGCCATCTGCATATTTGGACTGTTGGCCGTAGCTGTTTTCCGCGATGCGCTAGCTGCGCGTCGCTGGCCATCCAAGATACTAATCGCTTTGGCAATCGTTGTCCTTGTGTTCGGGTCAGTCGTAGCACTTGCGTTGTGGTCTGTCGGAACAGCGGCTGAAGCGGCAATCCTCATATACTTCGTAGCAGGGTTTGCGGCCTATTTGCTGATGTTGTCCAAAGTTATTGGGCCTGGCATCGCGACAATTGGCCTTCCCGCGCTTGCCCTTCTTGCATGCTGGTCTTGGGGGTCGGCAATTGCGATGTACATTCATCTTGGAGCGCCAAGCGAAAGTGGCACGTTTTGTATCCTTGCGCCAACGCCCAGCGGTTATGCCTTCGAACTTAATTCCATTTGGGACATGCGCCTTCCGCAAGTCGTAAGCAGTAGGACCGGTCCAACGGGCACAGTTATCCTAGACTATCACGCAATCCTAGTAGCACCGAACAGTAGTCCCGAAGTCTACAACTGGTCAAAAAAGCGAATGCGGTTCCAGAAGCTCGACTTAGCACGCAATCCGTATCTACCGACGGTGTGCCCGTAGCTATGGGCTCATAGCGGACATTGGATGCGTGAGCGAGCCCACTCCACAATACTTAACCCCTCATCAACCTTCCTTACCGCACGCACCCCGTCCCTGCCGCTTATCCACAGGCCACCGACGTTGGCACCGACGTAATACCGACGTGATACCGACGCATTACCGACGTGGCGATTCCGCCCGTTTTCTCTGGGTTTGAGGGCATTAACGCCGCTCTTCGTTGCCCGCAACGCCTTCCGCCCGGACGCTTCATTAACCCGCAACGAAAAACGCCGCCCCTTTCGGAGCGGCGTTTCCAATGTCCCTCGGACAGAGGCTTGGGATCAGAAACCCAGGCCTTCGTATTTCTTCTTGAACTTCGAAACCCGGCCACCGGTATCCATCAGACGGGTGCCGCCGCCGGTCCAGGCGGGGTGAACGGTGGGGTCAATGTCCAGCGACAGCGTGTCGCCTTCGGAGCCCCAGGTCGACCGCATCTGCACGATGTCGCCATTGGTCATCTTCACTTCGATGACGTGATAGTCGGGATGAGTGTCCTTCTTCATCGATCAGGCCTCCGCGGATTTGGGCTTGTAGTTCGCGTCTTCGGCGATACGGGCCGATTTGCCGCGACGCGAGCGCAGGTAGTACAGTTTCGCGCGGCGGACACGGCCACGGCGCACAACGGTGATGCTTTCGATATTGGTCGAATGCAGCGGGAACACACGCTCCACGCCCTCACCGAAGGAAATCTTGCGGACGGTGAACGAACCTGCAATGCCAGCGCCATTCTTGCGGGCAATGCAGACGCCTTCGTAGTTCTGCACGCGGGTCCGCGTGCCTTCCGTCACCTTGTAGCCGACGCGGATCGTGTCACCCGCCTTGAAATCCGGAATTTCCTTGCCAAGCGCGGCCACTTGCTCGGCTTCCAGTTCTGCGATCAGGTCCATCTGACGCACTCCTATGCTGCCCCGGGTTGGTCCCGAGAGGTGTATCGCGCCTCAGAGCTCCGGTTTGTCTTGGGGCCGGTCATGCCGCCCGCCGGAGGATGCAGGTGTCGTTTGCTTGTCTGTCCGCATATGCGCGAACCTGCGCCGTATAAGGCGGGTTCGGTGGCCAATCAAGCCCCTATTCGTAGTTGCGACCCAGCCACATCAACCGAGCGGCAGCAGTCCATGGGTTCTTGGGCAGAGCAACGTCGTATTTGTTGTCCTCAATGCAGGCAAGCATCGCCTCGATCGCATCCTCAGCGCCATTGAAATCGCTGTAGATGCCAAGCGGTTGGTCAAATGATTTTCGAATGAACCGTGCAAAGCTTTCGGCGTCAGTGACCCGCAGAACTTCCGAGGGCATTGCCGGGCTCTCGGCTTCCAGAAGATCCGGGCGACGCACCTTGGTCAGGCGCTCGGATTCCTGGCGGCGCCAGCGTTCTACTGCTCCGTGATCACCGGAGGTCAGAACTTCGGGAATGGTCTGCCCCTCCCACAAAGCAGGGCGCGTGTATTGAGGATGTTCCAGTAACCCCGCAGAGAAGCTCTCCTCCTCGGTGGAAACGGCGTTCCCCAGCACGCCGGGCAACAGGCGCACAGATGCGTCGATCATCGCCTGCGCAGCTATTTCGCCGCCAGTCATCACGAAATCGCCAAGGCTGACTTCCTCGATCCCGAAATGGTCGATCACTCTTTGATCCAACCCCTCGAATCGCCCCGCGATCAGGCAAACGCCCGGTCCCTCCGCCCAGTCCCGCGCCATCGCCTGATCAAAACGCCGTCCACGGGGCGAAAGGTAGTAGAGCGGCAATTCCCGACGCTTCTTCGCGAAAGCAATCGCCTTGCCCATGATGTCGGCTCGCAAAACCAGCCCGGCGCCGCCCCCGGCCGGGGTGTCATCGACCTTGCGGTGCTTGCCCTCGCCGAAAACCCGCAGATCAATCGGATCGAGGCGCCACAGTTCCCGATCCAGAGCCTTGCCAGTCAGGGATGCGCCCAAAACGCCGGGAAAGACCTCTGGAAAGAGCGTGATGACCTGCGCCGTCCAGATTTTGGCGGCAGGCACACGATCCCCAATGAGATCGCTCGGCGCGGACGAAAGCACCGCGGAGCGTGTTCCATGTGATTTTGTCGGGGCGGTCATGGCGCGAGCCTATAGCCCGCGTGAGCACTGCTCACAAGCGAGAGCGCGAGAACGCTCAGGACAAACGGCTGGAACAGGATCAGGGCAACGAAGATCGGGCTTATTGCGCCGGAGGCACTGGAGTCCGGATCAAGCGAAAAAGCCGCGCCCATTCGGACGCGGCTTTTCCTGTGTTTTGAGCGAGCTCCGTGGGCTCAGTTGGCCTGCTCAGCAAGGGTTGCCGCATATTCCGGACCGAGTGCGGAAAGGCCTTTCAGGATGTCGATGGCATAAGCCAGCTGGTAATCCTCTTTCCGAAGGTCGGCAGCGGCCTGGGCCCGCTCACGGTCTTCCTCGATCTGGCGGCGTTCGTCTTCGCTGAGGTCGCTCGTCAGCGATCCCCGCAGATCGGCTTCCGAACGGCTGTTCCGTGTCGTGGGCTCATCTTCTTCCGAAGCCTCGACGCGCGGCGGCTGCTCGACGATGATGTCGGGCGAGACACCCAGCGCCTGAATCGACCTGCCCGAGGGCGTGTAATACCGAGCTGTGGTCAGGCGCATCGCGCCGTCGCCCCGCAAAGGCATCACCGTCTGCACCGATCCCTTGCCGAAGGATTTCGTTCCCACGACGATCGCTCTGCGGTGATCCTGAAGAGCCCCCGCCACGATCTCGGACGCGCTTGCCGAACCGCCGTTGATCAGAACGACGATCGGCTTGCCTTCCGCCAAATCTCCCGGCTCGGCGTTGAAGCGGTCGCCGTCCTGCGGTTCGCGCCCCCGTGTCGAAACGATCTCACCCGAATCCAGGAACGCATCCGACACGCGGATCGCTTGTGTCAGCAGGCCGCCGGGATTGTTGCGCAGGTCGATCACGAAGCCGTTCACATTGTCCATGCCACCCAGTTCCTCGACTTTCTCGGCCAACTGGTCGCGCATGGTCGGGAAGGTCTGGTCGCTGAACGTGGTCAGTCGAAGAACCACCGTCTCGCCCTGCACCCGGCTGCGCACGGCGGTCAGCTTGATCGTATCGCGGATGATCGAGACATCGAAAGGCTCGGGCTGATCTTTCCGAACCACGGTGATGACGATTTCGGAACCGACCGGTCCGCGCATCATTTCAACCGCCTCGTCGAGCGTCAGTCCCAGAACGCTTTCACCGTCCACATGGGTAATGAAATCTCCTGCTTCGACGCCCGCGTCATCTGCCGGCGTCCCGTCAATCGGCGAGACGACCTTCACGAAGCCTTCTTCCTGGGTCACCTCGATGCCCAGACCGCCAAACTCCCCACGGGTCTGCACCCGCATTGCCTGGGCATCGTCAGGCGAAAGGTAGGAGGAGTGCGGATCGAGCGAGGTCAGCATTCCGTTGATGGCGGCTTCGATCAGTTCTTCCGCCTCAACCTCTTCGACATATTGCGAGCGAATACGCTCGAAAATATCGCCAAACAGATCGAGCTGTTCGTAGATGCTCGCCTTTTTCTCCGACTCCTGGGCGATCAGGGGACCGGCGACCTGAGTGGTCACTACCGCACCGAACATGATCCCGGTGATCGTCGCCAGAAAAAACTGTCGCATGTTTTATCCTTGTTCTTTTTCCATGGTCAGGACCGTCACCGGATCGACCGGCGCGCCTCCCTGCCTGATTTCCATATAAACCGTTTCGCCGGGCAAAAGACTACTCTCCACCCCCTCAACGTTCAAATTATCTTGTGCGCCCGTGTTTCCCGTACCAGCAAAGCCCAAGGCCTCACCACGGTCCAGAACCTGGCCTGGCGAGACGAAACTGTTGGACAGCCCAGCAAAAAGGACCAGCCTGCCGGCGTCGGCCTCAAGCACAACAACCGTTCCTTCACGCTCTATTTCTCTGGAAAAACGGACGCTTGCATCGGTAGGTGCGACGACAAGCGCTTTTGGTTCGGTGATCATGGACCAGCCCGGACGTGTGTCCGATCCACCGTCCGCTGTGACGATTTTCCCCGCAACCGGTGCCGACCAGCGCGATCCGCCATTGCCCGGGCGACGTTCCTCCCCCGAGAACAGACTGTCCGCAAGGACGGACAATGTATCGGCGCTGTTCACAAGGGCCTCCATCGCGGCCTCGTTGGTCGCGAGTCGCGGCGGCAGATCCGTGCGGGCCGCGAGCGCTTCGGCCAGAGCCGCCCGTGCCCCCTGAACTTCGGCCCGGCTGCGGATCAATCCATCCTGCGCGGTCGCCACAACCGCCTTGATGTCCTCAAGTTCCCGGAGTTGACCCTCCAACTCGGCGGCGCGGTCCTGAAGTGCCGGAACAACGGCGCTGGTCAATGTTCCGGCCCGGATCGTATCAAGAGCGCTTCCGGGGTGCAGAAGGCTTTCCGCCTCCGCCCGGCGAGATGCGTTCTGCATCATCGCCAGAAGTGAGGATATTTCGCTGTCCTCGGACGACAGTTGTCTCTCGATCTGTCTTTCTTTAAGCACCAGAGACCGGATTTCCGATCGCATGGCGGACAGTCCGGCGTCATAGGCCCGCACCGCATCGGTCAGCGCTGCGATCCTGTCGCCTGCCGTTTCCGCCGCTTCGACCAACCCCGCAGCAGCCAACAGGCGTTCCCTTGCGCTCAGCGCCTCATCCGCAGAAGAGGCACCCGCCAAAAACAGTGCGACGCTCAGGGAAATGGCGCGTATCATCGCTTGATCAGACTTTCCCCGGTCATCTCCGGCGGCAGTTCCAGCCCCATCAGGTCAAGCACTGTCGGCGCAAGATCGGCCAACCGTCCATTGCGCAGAGAAACGCCTCGTGGCCCGCCGATCAGCGCGACAGGCACGAGATTCGTGGTATGTGCCGTGTGCGGCCCGCCCGTTTCCGGATCGATCATGGTTTCGCAATTGCCGTGGTCGGCGGTCAGAACCATCGCCCCGCCCGCCCTGTCCAGCGCATCTACAACCGCCGCCAGTCCACGATCCACGGCCTCGCAGGCCTTCTTCGCCGCCTCCAGATCGCCAGTATGGCCGACCATGTCGGGGTTTGCGAAATTGACCACGATCAGGTCATAGCCCGCCTCGATGGCTTCGACGAATTTCGCCGTCACTTCTGGTGCGCTCATCTCCGGCTGAAGGTCATAGGTCGCAACGTCGGGAGATTTCGGCATGAAGCGGTCTTCGCCCTCCTCCGGCACTTCCTTGCCGCCGTTGAGAAAGAAGGTGACGTGGGGGTACTTCTCCGTCTCCGCCAACCGGAACTGTGTGAGACCCTGTTTTGCGACCCAGGCACCCAGCGTGTTCTCGATCTTCTTCTTCGGAAAGACCGTGTTCATATAGGCGTTGTGATCGTCCGAATAATCTACCATGCCCAGCAGAACGGAGAACTTCGGGCGGTCGCCAATTTCGAACTCCGAGAAACCCGGCTCGCCGATGGCGCGCAGGATTTCCCGTGCGCGGTCGGCGCGAAAATTGACGAAGAAGACACCGTCACCATCTTTCATGCCGGCGTAGCCCTCAACGACGAAGGGCTCGATGAACTCGTCGGTCTGGTCGCGGTCATAGCACGTCGCGATCCCCTCGATGGGGTCGCCCAATGCCTCGCCCTGCCCAAGGACCATGGCATCGTAAGCGCGTTTCACGCGCTTCCAGCGGTTGTCGCGGTCCATCGCAAAGTAGCGGCCCGATACGGTGACGATCTTCACTCCATCCGGCAGATCGCGGCTCATCTTCCCGACCTGTTCATAGGCTGATTGAGGTGCCACATCGCGCCCGTCGGTGATCGCGTGAACGACGACCTCAAGGCCCCGATCAACCAGCGCCTTCGCCGCAGCTACGAGATGATCCTGATGCGAATGGACCCCGCCGGGCGATGCAAGCCCGATCACATGCGCCACGCCGTCCTTGTCCCGGATCTTTCCGGCGAATTCGTCGATCGCCGCATTCCCGAAAAAGCTGCCATCCTCGATTGCCAGGTCAATCTGACCGAGATCCATCGCCACGATCCGGCCCGCCCCGATATTCGTGTGTCCGACTTCGGAGTTGCCCATCTGCCCGGTCGGCAGGCCGACATCCCTGCCATGGGTGACGAGCGCGGCGTGCGGACAGGTGGCCATGATCCGGTCATAGGTCGGAGTATCCGCCAGTTTAGGGGCGTTGGCGGTCGGATCGTCGCGCAGACCCCATCCATCCATGATACAAAGAACAACGGGTTTCGGTACGCTCATGCCTTGCCTCTGTTTCTTGTCATTGCGGTCTCATAGCGCATTTCGGCGCAAAGCTGAATCGGCAATCTGGCCAACCGTGCAGGAGGCTAATTCCCCGGTCGTCGCGGCTGCGGGCGGCCCGGCATTTCCTTGAGTAGCCCGCCAACGCCCATCGCCGCGATATCGTCGGACGTGACGTGGAGCCCGGCGGAGAGCCGTTCCAGAACCCAATCCACGCCATTGAGTGCCGGGGAACGTGCGCATCCGGGCAGGCCAACGACCGGGTGGCCTTTGAGCTGTCCGAAGAACAGAAGGTTGCCAGGGTCAACGGGCATTCCGAACCGGTCGATCCGGCCTCCGGCCTGCACGACTGCCGCAGGTGCCACATCCTCCCGGTCTGACGTGGCGGAAGCGCCGAGGATCAGCGTGAGATCCGCGTCGCCGGAAAGGGTTTCGGCCACCGATTGCGCGTCATGGGACACGACCGCGACGTGATCCAGCGCATATCCCAGCGTGTCCAGACGCGCCCGGATGACCTCCTCGCCCTTGGCGAGCAGGCTCTCCTTGAAACCCGGAGTTCGCGTCATCACGAGACGGGCCGACCCGCCAATGAAAGGCATGAGACGGATCGCCTCGCCCACCAGACAGTCCTCCCCGGCACCCACGACAACTTCCGGCAATCCGTAGGGGATCACCTTGACCGTCGCGACAAGCTGGTCCGCGTCCACACGCATCAGATCCGGCAGCGTTGCGAGGGTCAGCCCCTCATCCACCCGGTTCATGGCATCCACTTGTGCGGGATCGACCCGGATCAGCCCCGCCATGTCGGCAATCAGGTTGGCGCGGCCCGTGAACGCAGGACCCAGCCGCAAGCCCGTCCCGGTGAGCCGCGCCCCGATCCGGCGGGCGGCCTCGTCCTCCGTCACATCGTCTGGGTCAAGCCGCGCAACAACGATACTCTCATGCCCCGATGCGTTCAGTGAAGCGATGTGACCCTCTTCCAGCACGGTGCCCTTTTTCAGAACCCCGTCATTCAAACGAAGCGAATGCGCCAGAATGCTGCCAAGCGCCTCGGAGACCGGAATGGTGCCGAAGGTCACGTCTGCCCCGGTCGGGTATCGGGCCTGCGAAGGCGTTCCGTCATCTCCGCCATGATGGAGATTGCGATCTCCGCGGGCGACGAGGCACCGATATCCAGCCCGACCGGCCCGTCGATCCGGGCGATTGTCTCGTTGCTCAGTCCTGCTTCCTGAAGCGCGGCGATCCGCTTGCCGTGGGTCCGTGTCGAGCCGAGCGCGCCTATATAGAACGCCTCACTCGCAAGCGCCGTCTGAAGCGCGGGCGTGTCGATCTTGGGATCGTGGCTGAGCGTGACAACCGCCGTCCGGGTGTCGAGACCGAAAGCCTGCAATGCCTCATCCGGCCAGCCGTCCAGGAAGGTCTCACCGGGGAACCGGTCGGCGGAGGCAAAACTGTCGCGCGGATCGCAAAGTACGATGTCATAGCCGGCGAGACGGGCCATCTGTACCAGCGGCTGCGCGATGTGAACCGCGCCGATGATCGCCAGACGAAGGGGTGGGTTGTGGACCCCGCGAAAGAGGGAACCCTCGCGGGCCGACTTGTCGGACCAGAACAGGGCTTCGATCTCTGCGTCAGCCCGGTCCCGCTCTATCAGGCGACGGCCCCAGTTCTCGGTATCCACCTCCCAGACGACTGGACGACGCGCCGCGCGCGCCTCCACCAGGGCGCGGATATCTTCGACCGAGGGCCCCTGCCCGAGGCCCACGGGTTCAACCATAACCTCGATCTGCCCGCCACAGGCCAGACCGACCTCGAACGCCGTGTCATCGGAGACGCCGAAACTGAGCACGCGGCAATTCCCGTCCTGCATGGCCTCCACCGCCTCAGTGATGACCGCGCCTTCCACGCACCCACCGGACACCGAGCCTTCGAAACCCATGTCGGCATCGACCACAAGCTGCGACCCCACCGGCCTGGGCGCAGAGCCCCAAGTCTTGATGACCGTCGCGAGCGCAACCTTACGGCCCTCTTCGATCCAGCGCAGCGCCGTTTCGGGAATGCTGTTCTGCGGGTCCATTTTCCCTCCGTCCAGACGAGTATATCGCCCGATTTTCACCATCTTCCACCCAGATAAGACCCCGCACCGGCCATAAATAGGTCCGATTTCAGGGGCATTGTTTCTCTTGTAGGCACTTCATGTGCCTCCATCTTCCTCCCTGACTGGACAGGCCGTCTTTCTTAAGACGGCCTTTTTTTTGCATCCGGCGGCGCTCAACCGTCTGATTGTGCGTCAAATTTCTGAAGGTCTGGTGATTTCAGATCGCGATAGGATTGCCCGGACCGAAGGGTGCCATCATCGAGTTCGGTAGCGGCCAGCCGAATGTTGTGGGCCAGCGCTTCCAGGTCGTCTTCCCCATGATCGGGATCCATCGGGATCATGACCGTGCGGCCCAGGATATCGAGCGAACTCTGACCGAACCCATCCGGGATGGCACGGCGAAGAACGGAGTTCTGCGGCAGGGCATAAGGGTTCAGGGCGGCATGATGCGCCCCTTCCTGCGTCAAAACCTGATCCCAGTTTGTGAACGTGTGCCGACCGGTCCTTCCCGCGACAACACCGCCGGTCGCCGCCGCGAAGACATCTGCGGATCTGCCGGATGGCAACAGCCACATCAATTGGGCGGCGCAATCGTGGTCCGGGCTGTTCATGGGAGAGAGCCTCAGCCCACGGTTAGACACCCCTTGCGTCGCGTCGATCAAGCGGCAGCGATTGTCCCGCATCGACGAAATGATCCCGTCGATCCGATCAAGCTGGACATTCAGCATCGCCCCCATCAGTTCCGAGGACCGCGCCCCGGCCCCGGCAAAGGGCTTCAGCCCCTCCTCCTGCCCCTGCCAGTAGAAATGGCAGGGGTCGATGGCGCAGCGCGCACGCTCAGCCACCCGGTCGTCATCGGTAGCGATCCCGCCGCCTTCGCCGCTGGTCATGTTCTTGAAGTAGTTGAACGAAAACGCGCCCGCATGACCGATGGAGCCCATCTTCCGGCCTTGATACCCGCCACCGACGCCCTGACAGGCGTCTTCGAGAACAAAAAGCCCGTGCCGCCCTGCGATCTCCATGATCTCATCCATCGCCGCCGCCGTGCCCCACATATGAACGGGGATCACCGCCCGCGTTGCCGGGCCAACGGCAGCGTCCAACGCGGCGGGCGAGATCGTCAGGGTCTCGTCAATCTCGACGAGGACCGGGATCGCACCGACCGCAAGCACTGCCGTGGCAGTTGCCATGTAGGTGTGGGCGGGAACCAGAACCTCGTCCCCGGGCCCGATTCCAAGTCCGGTCAAACCGGCCGACAGCGCCAGCGTTCCACTGGCCGAAAGATCGAAATGGGCCACGCCCAGCGCCTTGGCGTATCGCGCCTCGAATCGTTCGCATTCGCTGGCGTCGTGGTAACGAAACAGCCGACCGCTGCGGATCACCCGCGCAATCGCCTCGATTTCCTCTTCGCCGGCCTTGTACATGTCGCCCTCCACAGGCTGTCCCCGAGGCGTCTCCTACCGATAAACCTCCTTTTCGGTCGGAAAGGCCCGCGTTTTCACCTCTTCGGCATATTCGCTCACAGCCTTCTCGATCTGCGGCCCGAGTTGGCCGTACACCTTGACGAATTTCGGGGTCCATTCATTGAGCCCGAGCATATCCTCCAGAACAAGGATCTGACCGTCGCACTCCACCGACGCACCGATTCCAATGGTCGGAATGTCGATCAGCTTGGTGATCTTCGCCGCCAGCGGCTCGACCATCCCTTCCAGTACAACTGCGAAAGCACCCGCATCGGCAACGGCTTTGGCGTCGTTTTCATGCGCGGCCCAGGTATCCTCATCGCGGCCCTGCGTCTTGAACCCGCCCATGACGTGAGACGACTGCGGCGTCAGCCCGGTATGGGCCATGACGGGGATGCCACGTTCCACAAGGAAGTGGATGGTTTCCGCCATCCGGGCACCGCCTTCCAGTTTCACCGCGCCACAGCCGGTCTCCTTCAGGATCTTGGCAGCGTTGCGAAATGCCACATTCGGGCTTTCCTCGTAGGTCCCGAAGGGCATATCGACGACGATCAAAGCCCGTTTGGTGCCGCGCACGACCGCCTTGCCATGCATGATCATCAGGTCCAGCGGCACACCGACCGTGGTTTCCATCCCGTGCATCACCATGCCGAGGCTGTCGCCGACAAGGATAAAATCCGCGTATTTATCCACGATGGCCGCCGTATGCGCGTGATAGGAGGTCAGAGACACGATCGGCTCGCCGCCTTTCCGCGCGGCCAGTTGCGGCACTGTCAGCCGGCGAACTCTCTCGGTTTGCGAACTCATGGGTTCATCTCCCTCTGGTCGATCAGCAGCACACCGCCGAATTCGGCGGAGAGCATGATGGCAATCTTTTCGGTCACGGGCCCGGAGATCGGCTCCAGACTTTCGGCGGTAACGATATCGACAGCTCGCAGGATGGCGCGTGGCTCATTCTTGATTCGCGACCGGATCGCATCGCCGAGCTTCTCAACTGTCGTGCCACTTGCAACGAGAACTTCCGCCTCGTTCAGGCTTTGGCTGAGGACAACCGCCGCCGCTCGGTCTTCGGGTGTCAGCCGCACATTGCGCGACGACATGGCAAGCCCGTCCGGCTCCCGCACGGTCGGCACGCCGACGATCTTCAGCGGAAAATGCAGGTCGCGCACCATGCGCCGGATCACCTGCAACTGCTGATAGTCCTTTTCACCGAAATAAGCCGCATCCGGCAGACAGATGTTGAATAGCCGAGCCACGACCGTCGTGACACCACGGAAATGTCCGGGGCGCACCTTGCCGTGGAGCATATTGGCCAGCCGAGTTGTCTCCACGATGGTTTCGTCACCCGGCGGATAGATCGTTTCCACCGTTGGCAGGAATAACGCATCAACGCCAACGCCCTTCAAAAGGTCGATGTCGCGTTCGTCGTCCGACGGGTAATGGGCCAGATCGGCGACTTCTCCGAATTGCGTCGGGTTCACGAAGATCGTCGCCAACACGCGGTCATGGGCCTCTTTCGCCCGCTGCATCAGCGTCAGATGTCCCTCATGCAAAGCGCCCATAGTCGTGACAAGCCCGACGCTTTCGCCCGCCGCCCGAAATCCCGCGACTGCGGCGCGTATCTGCTCGACACTGGGACAAATCTCCATGCGCCAAGTGCTAGCGGTCCGGAGAGACGCATACAAGAAGGCTGTTGTGTCCTCCTTTGCCAAAGCCCAATTCATGCTGGCTTCGATCGACCCGGAAATGTCCTGGGGAAGCGCGAGCGGGCAACGCCCCTTTCGCCCGTCGCGATTTTCGAAGCAAAGCGCATTTCTTGCCTGCAAACCACGTCGCATTCGAACCGCATCTTGTCGGCTGGACCATTCAATCCTGCACAGAATAGGCTAAAGACCGGTCTGTCTGGTCAGGAGGTTCGCGGATGAAAACCCAAGTCAAAGCTCTGGTCGTCGGCGGCGGCGCGGTGGGCACGTCCATCGCCTATCATCTGGCCAAGGCCGGCTGGTCGGACGTGATGCTGCTGGAACGCGACGAACTGACCTCCGGCTCCACATGGCACGCCGCTGGTCTTCTGCCGCTGTTCAACATGAGCTACGCCACGACCCACATCCACAAATACTCGGTGGATTTCTACAAGAAACTGGAAGAGGAAACCGGCCTGAACGCCGGTTTCGCCGTGGTCGGCAACCTGCGCATGGCCCAGACGCAAGAGCGGATGGACGAGTACATGCTCTATGCCTCGACCGCCGAGACCTGCGATGTCAAATACGAATGGCTGACCCCAGATCAGATCAAGGAGCGCTGGCCGCTGATCGAGACCTCGGATCTGAAGGGTGCGATCTATCACACCGAGGACGGCTATATTAACCCGGCGGACGTGACCCAGGCTATGGCCAAGGGCGCGCGTCAGCGCGGCGTGATGATCGAGCGCAAATGGCAGGCGGATGGGTTCCACTGGAACGGCGAGGCCTGGGAGGTGACCTGCACAAAGATGGTCGAAAAAGGCGGCAACCTGGTGCCGTCCGACGAACAGGTGGTGATCACTGCCGAGCATGTTGTCACCGCTTCGGGCAACCACGCGCAGCGCACGGCCAAGATGCTGGGCATCAAGATGCCCGCGATTCCGGTCGAGCACACCTTCATCGTGATGGACAAGGATCCCGAGCTGGTCAAATGGCGTGAAGCGGGCAACCCGGAGCATCCGGTTGTGCGTGACGCCGACAACGAATCCTATGCCCGCGAAGAGCGCGGCGGCTGGATCCTGGGCATCTATGAGCAAGGCGCACCTGCCCGCTTCGAGTACGGCGTGCCCGACAGCTTCCGCGCCGACCTGTTCCCGCTCGATCTCGACCGGATCGCGGAACAGTATATGGCGATGGCCGAGCGCGTGCCCTCCTGTGCCGAATCCGGCCTGAAGGACGACTTTAACGGCCCGATCTGCTACACGCCCGACGGCAACCCGCTGGTTGGCCCTGCACCGGGCCTGCGCAACATGTGGCTGGCCGAAGGGTTCTCATTCGGGATCACAGCCGCTGGCGGCACGGGCTATTACCTCGCCCAGATGATGGTCGACGGCGAGGCCGAGATCGACATGGCCTCCCTCGACCCCAAGCGCTACGGCGACTGGGTGACGACCGAATATGCCGCGCGCAAGAACGAGGAATGCTACTCCCACGTCTACATCCTGCACCACCCGGACGAGGAACGCGAAGCCTGCCGCCCGTTGCGCACCGCACCCGCCTATGACCGGCAGAAGGCTCTCGGAGCGCAGTTCGGTTGCGTCAACGGCTTTGAACGTCCGAACTATTATGGTCCCAAGGACGCGCCCGACAGCTTCGATCACGATGCCCGCAGCTTCCGGCGCGGCGAGTGGTGGCAATATGCGGCGGAAGAGGCGAAGGCGATCCGCGAAGGCGTTGGGCTGATCGATGCAAGTGCGTTCACCAAGCATGTGGTTCGCGGACCGGGGGCAACGGCATTTCTCGACTGGTTCACCTGCAACAAGCTGCCGAATGTCGGACGGATCAACCTGACCTATGCGCTGACCAACGCCGGCACGACCCGCACCGAATATACGATCGTGCGGCGTGGGGAGAACGACTATTACCTCGTCTCCGCCGGAGCCTGGACAGCCTATGACGCAGATTACCTGAAGAAATCCGCGGAAGACTTCATGGCAGGGGGCGGCGGCTATATCGATATCCACGATGTCACGACGCAATGGGGCGTCTTCGCCATTGCTGGCCCGAAATCGCGCGACGTCCTGAACGAGATCGTCAAGGATGCGAACCCCGAGACCGTCCTGTCGAACAAACGCTTCCCGTGGCTGTCGATGCGCAATATCGAACTTGGCATGTGCCCGACCATGGCAATTCGCGTCGCCTACACGGGCGAACTCGGCTGGGAACTGCACCACCCGATCGAGATGCAGAACTATCTCTGGGACCAGTTGGTCGCAGCAGGTGAAAAGCACGGCATGAAGCTCGTCGGAGCCCGCGCCCAGAACTGGCTTCGCCAGGAGAAATCCTACCGCGCCTTCGGCACCGAGCTTGGTCGCGACGCCACTCCACTTGAGGCCGGGCTCGACAGGTTCGTGGATCTCGACAAGGACTTCTTCGGCAAGGACCGGATGATCGAAACCGGCATTCGCGCGAAATGCGTGACATTGCTGATCGACGGACCCGAAGATGCGGACCCGTGGGGGCGCGAGGCGCTCTACACGCCTGACGGCACCCGTACCGGACGCCTGACCTCCGGCGGATGGTCGGCACATTTCGGCAAATCCATCGGCATGGGTTACGTCAAACCGGACCATGCCGCGCCGGGGACCAAGCTGAAGGTGAAAATGCTCGACAAGCTTTGGGATGCCGAGGTGGCGGAGGACAGCCCCTACGATCCGAAGAACGAGACGATCCGCAAGGACGGCTAGAAGATCACTGCGCCACCGCTTCCACCGACAGGACTGTTGGCAGGTGGCGCACGATCTCTTCCCAGCTTTCGCCCTCGCCCAGACTGGCGAAAACCGAGCCGGCGCGGGCGGTGAAGGCTCCCAGCCAAACGTCTTGGCAATTTCGGGTTGCGCGGAAAGCAACCCCTCGATCTGCCCACGCGCGAACCGAGACAGGTCCCAGCTCTTCCCGCCATTGGTAGATCGCCAGACCCCGGCCCCGTTCCAGTCGTTGCCGCCTGCGGCCCAGATCAGATCGCCGTCACCTGCCATGTGATTGATCGGCCAGAGATCACAAAACGGTCCTTTCACTTCCCAGTCACGCCGGGATTTGCTCCGGATCGGAATCGCGCCATTGGTTGTTCCGACCAGCAAGCTGACTTCAGACCTGTCCCTCACCTCCGGTGATGGATGGTATCACAGCTTCGCGTTTGACAGTCAGGAATCCGCGTTTCACAGTCGAGACATGGCCAGCTACGACTCCAAGAAAATCAGCGAGCTTCACCGCCACCTGCACGCGCACATGCCGTCCGATCCGGCGCTACGCGTGAAAGCGCTGGAAAGCCTCGCGGTCGAAAAAGGCCTGGTGGCTCAGGAGACGCTGGATAGCTGGGTTGAGATGTTCTCCGAGAAGATTGGACCGAAGCGCGGTGCACAGGTCGTTGCCCGAAGCTGGACCGATCCCGAGTTTCGCGAACGCCTTCTGGCCGATGCCGGGCAGGCGATCAAGGAATTCGGCTTCGAAGGCCACGCGACCGAACATCTCAAGGCGGTGGAGAACACGGCGGACACGCATAACCTCGTCGTCTGTACGCTGTGTTCCTGCTACCCTTTCGCGGTCCTTGGCATGTCGCCGATCTGGTATCGCTCCGCCGCCCACCGCGCCCGCGCCGTCAGGGAGCCGCGCGCGGTGCTGGAGGAATTCGGGGTCACACTATCAGAAAACGTGAAAATCCGCGTCTGGGACAGCACCGCCGAACTGCGCTACCTCGTTGTTCCCGAGCGCCCGGCCGGCACCGAGGGGTGGGATGAGGACAGACTGGCGGGGCTGGTCACCCGCAACTCGATGATCGGCACCGACCGTGACCTGAAGGTGGCGTGATGGACGGACCGCACGATCTTGGCGGCAAGGATGGTTTCGGCCCTGTCGATGTCGATGCCCCACCCTTTCGTGAGGACTGGGAACGCAGGCAGTGGGCCTTGTCGCAGAACCTGCCGTCGCGTGGCGGGACAATCGACTGGTGGCGGCATGGTATCGAGCAGATGGACCCGGCGACATACATCTCCGTTCCGTATTTCGTGAAATGGGCGCTGAATGACTGTGCACAGATGATCGATCAGCATGTCGTGACGGTCGATGAAGTGATCAACGCCAAGCCCGAGACACGCCAGCCCCCGCCAGAAGGTCTCGACCTCGACGGTGCACTCGCACGGGCCCGTACCCTCAATCGTGATTTCCGCGTCCAAATGGACGCGCCACCCTCCTTCTCGCCCGGCGACAGGGTCCGAACATTGAATACGCCGGTTGAGGGCCACACGCGCCTGCCGGCCTATGCGCGTGGCCATGTTGGCACGGTAATCGCCCATCATGGCGGTCACCTTTTTGCCGATGCGGGCGCCAAGGGCGAACATATCGGCGAGCATCTCTACACGGTGGAATTCACGGCAGCGGAACTCTGGGGCAAAGACAACCCGGACACGATCTGCCTCGACCTTTGGGAGCCCTACCTTGTTCGCGCCTGAAGACCCGCTCGCCGCGCCGCGCGGTCATTTCGACGAACCCTGGCAAGCCACATCCCTTGCGATGGCGACGACCATGATTCGGGAAGGGCATTTCACGCAGACGGAATGGGCCGAAGCACTTGGCACGGCATTGCAGGCGGCTGAGGCTCAGGGCCTCCCTGACACGAATGAGACCTATTTTCTTGCCGTGCTGAGTGCCCTGGAAGCTCTCTCGGAAAAGGCAGGGATCGCGGCGGAAGAGAGGGACCGCAGAAAGACCGACTGGATGGACGCCTACCGCCGCACCCCACATGGGAAACCGGTTCTGCTGGGCTAGTTCGTCTTCGCGCCGCGCCGATCCTGCGTTCAGGCTTCTTCGGAGGATTTGGCCCAGAGATTGATGAGGTTGCCCTCCAGCGAATGCTCCTCGATCGCTGCCAGTTCCGCGTCGCTAAATTCCGGCGCATCCAGCGCGCCCACGCAATCCTCGATCTGGCTGGTCTTCGACGCTCCGATCAGAGCGGTCGTCACCCGGCCACCGCGCAACACCCAGGCCAGCGCCATTTGCGCCAGTGTCTGGCCCCGTGCCTCTGCAATGGCGTTCAGGGCCTTGAGCCTTTCGATCACCTCGTCGGACAGCAGTTCGGGTTGCAGCGACTTGCCTTGCGTGGCTCGGCTGCCCTCCGGCACTCCGCCAAGGTACTTCGCGGTCAGCATACCCTGTGCAAGCGGGGTGAATGCAATGGATCCCACGCCCAGTTCATCCAGCGTGTCCAGCAATCCGTCGCGCTCGACCCAGCGGTTCAGGATATTATAGCTTGGCTGATGGATCAGGCAGGGCGTGCCCAAGTCTTTGAGAATCGCTACCGCTTCACGCGTGCGCTGGCTGTTATAGCTGGAAATCCCGGCATAGAGTGCGCGCCCCGACCGGACGATATGGTCGAGGGCCCCCATCGTTTCTTCAAGCGGCGTATCGGGATCGAACCTGTGGGAATAGAAGATATCGACATAGTCGAGCCCCATCCGCTTCAGCGACTGGTCGCAGGATGAGACCAGATACTTGCGGCTGCCCCACTCTCCATACGGCCCCGGCCACATGCCGTAACCGGCCTTGGACGAAATGACCAACTCGTCGCGAAGCCCTGCGAAGTCCGTTCTCAGAATTTGGCCGAACGCCTCTTCGGCACTGCCCGGCGGCGGGCCATAATTGTTCGCCAGATCGAAATGTGTGATCCCGTTGTCGAACGCCGTGCGGCACAGCGCGCGTTTCAACTCGTGCGGCGTGTCGCCCCCGAAATTATGCCAAAGTCCAAGGCTGATGGCTGGTAGCTTGAGGCCGGAGGCTCCGCAGCGGCGGTAGCTCATCCGGTCATAGCGATCCTCGGCGGGATTATATCGGGGCAACGTGGCGGGTTTCGGTCGTGACATGCGGCGCAGGTTTGATCCGCGAGTGACAGATGTCAACGCTCTCAATGTGCCTAGCGCTCCTGTACAGCCAGTCTCAGGCCGAGGGTGCAATAGATGCTGCCAACGACCTTGCCCTGCCATTTGAGCACGGCAGGATGCCGCCGAAGAAACGCCCCCAGACCTCCGGCCGCGAAGGAATAGACAATGGTGCTGAAGAACCCGATCAGGGCGAAGACGATGCCAAGAATTGTCAGCTGCGTCATGACCGACCCGTTCTCCGGCACAACGAACTGCGGCAGGAATGCCAGGAAGAACAGTGCGGTTTTGGGGTTCAACAATTCGGCAAGAATGGCTTGCCGAAAGGCCTGCGGCGCGGTGACGGGCATCCGACCTTGCCCGAGATCCGTGGTTTCCTTACTGAAGATCGCGACAAGCCCAAGATACACCAGATATCCGGCGCCAAGGAATTTCACGATGCTGAAGAGTGTGGCGGAGGCTGCAATGATCGCCGAGATGCCCACAACCGCCATGATCGTGTGAACGAAATCTCCCGCCGTGATCCCGGCGCCTGTGGCGATGCCGACCTTCGTGCCCGAGGTGGCGGCGCGGGCGATTGTCAGAAGCGTCGCCGGTCCGGGAATGAAAACGAAGCCAAGAACGATAAGTGCGTAGGTTGCCAAGACTGATAGCTCGATCATCTTGAGTGCCCTCCAGAATTGAAGCCCGAGCAATCCACAGTTCGGATCGAAGGGCAAGTCGCCCGTTGGCACTGCCCGCTGACTCAGTACTGACGGAGTTCGGCGGGAAAGAGGTCGATTGTCATAAGATTTCCGGCTAGTTCGGAAGCATGAGCGATCTGACCATCACCGCGACCCAAACCGGTTCCAAGGGCCGATATTCCGCCCGTCCCGATCCGGATGGGCCGGAAGCAGAACTGACTTACTCGCGTGCCAGTGACAAACTGGTCATCATCGACCATACCGGCGTGCCTGACTTGTATCGCGGACAGAATGTTGGTGTCGCCCTGGTGCGCCGTGCGGTCGCGGATGCCCGAGCGGGCGGCTACAAGATTCTGCCCCTTTGCCCGTTCGCGGCCGCACAGTTTCGACGGCACACGGATTGGTCGGATGTACTGAGCGGATGAAACGCAGCGCCGCCCGCACTTTCAGCCTTCTGACCAATGGTTTCCTCGCGCTTCTTGTCATCGGCGCAGCGTTGCCGGGCACGCATCGCGTTCTGGCACCCGGCAGCTATGGTCTTGCCGAGATTGCCGACTGGGTCTGGACGGACACACCGTCGCGGGCCAAAGAATTTCTTGACCTGACCGGTGCGGCCCGCAACCGCGTTTCGGCCTTTTTCGGAGGCCGCCCGCCAAATCCAACCCTAGTGCTTTGCGCGACGACGCATTGCGCCGCGAGTTTCGGGATCGGCGGCAACGGGCTGTCGATCGCAGATATGGCGGTGCTGATCGGTCCGGGCGGACTGACACCGGGCACGTTGACCCACGAATTGACCCACTCACGACTGCACCGCTCGATGGGGTTGCGAAATCTCGTCAAACAACCCTATCCCACCTGGTTTGACGAGGGCTTGGCCACCCATGTGGCCAACCATCCAAACTGGCAAGGCAACGTGACGCCCGTGTCGCGGCAGAGAATTCGCGAGGTCCGGCGATTCTGGGATTGGGACGACGCCTATGACGAATTGGGGGTGGGACGCGCCTATGCCTCGGCCGCAGCGGAGGTCGCCAGTATCGAGGCGCAGTTGGGACGAAAGGGATTGCTTGAACTCATCGACAGGGCCGAAGCGGGCGAGAGCTTCGAGACCGTGCTGATCGAACTTCTGACCCGCCAATAAACGAAAATGCCCCGCCGATCCGGCAGGGCATCACCAATCTCGCAGTCCGGCAATCAGGCGGTGGCCTGAGCCTTCACGATGTCTTTCTTGATCTTCAGCGCAGCGTCGCTGAGATCGGCATCCTTCGCCTTCAGCAGGAACGCATCCAGACCGCCACGGTGATCCACCGTGCGCAGAGCCGAAGAGGCGACTTTCAGACGGAAGGTCCGCCCCAGCGTTTCCGACATCAGCGCGGTTTCCGTCAGGTTCGGAAGGAACCGGCGCTTGGTCTTGTTGTTGGCGTGGCTGACATTGTTGCCAACCATCGGGCCTTTTCCGGTCAGTTCGCAGCGGCGCGACATGGGCTTGTCCTCGGTCTCTCGGGCTGATCGGCAGCCCTTTCAATGCAAACGGGCAGCGCGGGATACGCCCTGCCCTTGAATTCGTCCGCGGGTATTACGTCCCCGCCAGGCATACGTCAAGTCCGGAACCGACGGTCAATGCCCTTCCGACAGGCGCCTCAGCACTTCTGACGCTGCACTTCCGGGCGCGCGGTCGCCCGCCTCGACTTCCGCGCGCAGAGCCAGCATCGCCGCTTCCGCTTCCGCGTTGCGGGCAAGCTGTCGCAACAAACCCTGCCGCACTTCATCCTCGAACCAGCCCCGCGCCTGCGATTTGCGGCGATTGGCCCAGAATCCGCTTTGCTTACGATAGTCCGCAAGACCCTCGATTTCGTCCCAGACCGCCTCAAGCCCGGAGTTTTCAAGGGCCGACACGCTCATGACTTTCGGGAAGTCCTCCGGGTCGCCCTCGCGTTTCCGCAGAAGCCGCAGGGCCCCTGCATAGTCCGCCGCGGTTCGTGTCGCTGTCGCCTTCAGATCGCCATCAGCCTTGTTCACAAGGACAAAATCCGCGATCTCCATGATCCCGCGCTTGACCCCCTGCAATTCGTCGCCACCGCCGGGGCCGATCAGCAGCAGGAAAATGTCGGACATGGCCGACACGATGGTCTCCGACTGACCGACACCAACCGTCTCGATCAGAACCACGTCGAAGCCTGCCGCCTCGCAGAGTGCCACGGCGTCGCGGGTCCGGCGGGCGACGCCACCCAGTTCGGATTGGCTCGGGGACGGACGGATAAACGCATTCGGGTCTCGGGCCAACCGCTCCATCCGCGTCTTGTCGCCCAGGATAGAGCCCCCCGAGCGCGAAGAGGACGGATCGACTGCCAGAACCGCCACGCGCTTTCCGTGAGAAGTCAGGAGCGAACCGAAGGCCTCGATGAAGGTCGACTTTCCGACGCCGGGTGTGCCGGAGAGCCCGATTCGCAGCGCCTCCTTCCCGCTGCCGAGGCAAAGCTCCAGCAAGCGATCCGCCTCTGCCCGGTGATCGTCCCGCCCGCTTTCCACAAGGGTGATCGCGCGCGCCAGTTTACGCCGGTCTCCGGCGAGTACGCCGTCTGCGAGATTCTCGATCTTTGTCATTGCCGCGGACCTTGGCTTGGCCAATCCATTGTGTCCAGAGGACGGATTGCATCGATCTGCGCCTGAGTACCGCAATTTGCGAATTCGCGGCCCTGTTTCCGGCTTGCGCACGCCGCCGAATTGCCCGCCGCAGCGCGCATCGCTATGAGTTCCACATGGCGGAGCTTCCCATCCACGACATTCTGGACGATCTGATTGGCACAATTGCCGACAGAGGAATGGCCGTGCTTCAGGCCCCACCCGGCGCGGGCAAGACAACACAGGTTCCGTTGGCCATTCTCATGGCAAATCTCACCTCCGGACGGATCGTGATGCTTGAACCGCGCAGGATCGCGGCCCGCGCAGCAGCAGCACGCATGGCCGAAACCCTGGCCGAGAAAGTGGGCGAGACCATCGGATACCGCATCCGGGGGGAGGCGAAGTCCGGCCCGGCCACCCGCATCGAGGTGGTCACCGAAGGCATCCTGACCCGGATGATCCAGTCCGACCCGTCGCTGGACGGAATCGGCGCGGTGATCTTCGACGAATTCCACGAACGGTCTCTCAATGCGGATCTCGGACTTGCGCTTGCATTGGAATGCCGTGCGGCGCTCAGACCCGACCTTATCCTTCTGGTGATGTCCGCCACGCTCGATGCGGACCCCGTTGCCCGGTTGATGGATGCACCGCTCCTTTCCAGCGCGGGGAAGAGCTTCCCGGTTGAAACCCGCTGGCTCGACAAGCCGCGCGCGCGGGACGCGCGGTTTGACCGCGATATGGTATCCCTGATCCTTCGCGCTTTGGGCGAGACCGAAGGCAGCCTCTTGGCCTTCCTTCCCGGAGAGGGTGAGATCCGTCGGGTGATGGCCGGTCTGGGTGACCTCACCGGGATCGAGATACTGCCGCTCTACGGCGCACTGCCCTTTGCCCAGCAGCAAAAGGCCCTTCGCGCCTCGGGTCGGCGGCGGCTGGTTCTGGCCACGGCCATTGCCGAAACATCGCTCACATTGCCCGACATCGAAGTCGTGATCGACGGTGGTCTTGCGAGACGCGCTCGTTTCGATCCCGGCTCCGGCATGTCGCGGCTTGTGACTGAAAAGGTGACGCGGGCGGAAGCGATCCAGCGCCGCGGCCGCGCGGGCCGGGTTGCCGAGGGGATCTGTTACCGGCTCTGGACGAAGGGCGAAGAGGGGGCGCTAGCAGCCTTTCCCCCGCCCGAGATCGAGACAGCCGATCTGTCCGGGCTTGCCCTGGAAATGGCGGAATGGGGCAGCGACGATCTGCATTTCCTGACGCCACCGCCGGACCGCGGGCTTGCGGAAGCACGGGCGCTGCTTCGCAGCCTCGGGGCGCTGACCGAGGACGCCCGGATCACAAAGCACGGCAAGTCCGTCGCGCGTGTCCCGTTGCATCCACGGCTTGCACATATGCTGAACCTTGCGGGGGCCGCTGCGGCACCGCTTGCCGCATTACTCTCCGACCGCGACCCGCTCCGGGGAGCAGGTTGCGATCTGACCCTGCGGCTCGATGCCTTGCGGGGATCGGATCGGTCCCCTGCTCTGGAACGCATTCGCGCAGAAACGCGACGCCTGAAACGATTTGGAGGCCCAGGCAGCATCCCGGACTTCGCCGAACAGGCGGCACTGGCCTATCCCGATCGCATTGGCCTCCGCCGTCCCGGCGACACACCGCGCTGGCTGCTTTCGGGCGGCAAGGGGGCGAAGATGGATCCCGGCGACCCTCTCGCCGCGACTCGCCTGCTTGTCGTGACCGACACGGACGGTCATCCGACCGAGGCGACGATCCGAAACGCCGTGCCGATCACCGAGAGTGCTCTGCGTTCGCTTTTTGCCGACCAGATCGAGATCGTCTCGACAGCCGATTGGTCGAAACGCAGGGGACAGGTGGAGGCAAGGACCGAGGAACGGTTTGGTGCGCTAGTGCTGTCCAGCCGCCACTGGAGCGAGGCGCCAGAGGATGCGGTGGCCACGGCGATGCTCGATGGTGTCCGGGACCTCGGCCTTCCGGTCAACCCGGAAGCCGACAGGTTCCGCGCCCGTGTGGCACTTATGCGCGAAGCTGGCAATGATATGCCTGATATGTCCGACGCGGCGCTTCTGGAGATGGTGGAGATCTGGCTGAAGCCATTTCTGAAGGGCATCCGAACCGCCGCCGCCTGGAAGTCATTCAACCTCAAGCCCGCGCTTGAAGCCATGTTGACATGGGATCAGCAACAATTGCTTGCCAGAGAGGCCCCGGCGCATTTCGAGACACCGTTGGGCCGGAAGATTCCCATCGACTATGGCCGGGACGACCCGGAGATCGAACTGCGTCTGCAGGAGATGTTCGGGACAACGCACCACCCCGTGGTGGCTGGTCGCGCCCTGAGGGTCACGTTGCTGTCACCCGCTGGCCGCCCATTGCAGACCACGATGGATGTGCCCGGCTTCTGGGATACGTCCTACGCCGATGTGCGCAAGGACATGCGCGGGCGCTATCCCAAGCACCCCTGGCCCGAGAACCCTCGCGTGGCTGATCCAACGCTGAGGGCAAAGCGGCGAGATCGTGGATAGCCTCCCCCTCGTTCCCCCTCCGTAACGGAGGGGGAGGCGGTACCGTGTAGGTCACTGTCTCCCCGCTCCCGGTGAGACCGGCGATGCGGGCGAGTGCATCACCACCTCTTCAGCGCGTCTTCGTCCTCATCCTTCGCGGCCACCCAGCTTTCGCCACCCGCAGCGAATTCCTTCTTCCAGAAAGGTGCGCGGGACTTGAGGTAATCCATCAGGAACTCCGCCGCCGCGAAGGCATCCGCCCGGTGACGCGCGGCTGTGGCAACCATCATGATCTGTTCGCCCGGCTTCAGTGAACCGAAGCGATGAATAACCAATGCGTCGGCAAGCTGCCATCTTTCCATCGCCTCGGCGCGGATCTTCTGCAGCGCCCGTTCCGTCATGCCCGGATAGTGCTCGATCTCCATCGCGCTCAAGGTGCCGCCCTCATCCCGGACCAGACCGGAGAACGTGACAATCGCACCTGCACCGTCCACATTGGCGGCAAACGCCTCGACCTCCGCCCCCATGTCGAAGGGCTCGGCTTGAACGCGTACTTTCATCCGCCGGTCATGGGAGGGAAGAAGGCGACTTCGCGTGCGCCATCCAGTGACGCGTCCATTTCCGTCAATTCCTGATCCACGGCAACGCGCACCGCAGTCATGTCGGAAAAGGCCAGCGCGTGGGCCTCGGACCGCTCCTTCAGTTCTTCCACCAATCCGCGCACGTTCGCGGCGCTGGTCTCGATCTGCTCGCTTGGCGCTCCGATACGTTCACGCAGCCAGGCGAAATAGAGAACGTCGATCATGGGCCATCCCTCAGATGCGGCAAGGCCTTCCGAAAATAGTCGATTCCGGTGATCAGCGTCAAAGCCCCCGCAACCCACAGTAATGCAACGCCGATCCACCAGGTTGCCCAATAGGCGGTGTCGATAGCTCGCAGGTTCAACGGATCATCTCCGCCCACCATGATCTCCGCATAGACCGACGAGTCCATGCCAACGGTGCGCTCGATCAGCATATGCTCGAAGATCCCGGTTCCGAAAAGAACGCCAATGGCTACCATCTGTACCGTGGTTTTCCACTTCGCCAGTTTCGTGACCTTGAGCGTACCGGCCGTATCGCCCAGAAACTCCCGCAGCCCCGAGACAAAGACCTCGCGGAAAATGATGACCGTTGCGGGCAGGAGAATCCACGGGTCCATTCCATCAGGTCGGTGCACACCGGACAGCCCGGCGATCAGCAGAAGTGCGATCACCACCATCGCCTTGTCGGCAATCGGATCGAGCATGGCGCCGAATTTCGATTCCTGCTTCCAGAGCCGCGCAAGATAGCCGTCGAACCAGTCTGTAATGGCCGCACCGGCGAACAACAGAAGCGCAAACCAATCAGCCCAGGGTCGGGTGAAATACAGAAACAGAAGCACAACGCCCGGAGCGGCCAGAAGCCGCAGAACTGTGAGAATATTCGGAATGTTCCAGGTCATTGTCTTCTGCTTAATCCGCGCGGGCATAGAGGGGAAGTACCGGAAGAACTCAATGCCTCCGGAACCCGCGGTTTCCAGCCGATATTGTCACCTGTGCGTCACACGCCCGCAAAACATGGATTGAGTGATGCAGCTTCTGTCATGCTGGACAGCATATGCCGAGGCCGAGTGTCGCTCTGATGTCGCGGCTCACGTCCGGGCGTATCGCGTGGCGCCGCACTCGTCCCGGTTCCCTTCGAGCGTTTCCGGGTCAGTCGGAAACGCGTATCGCTTTTCGCGTTCGATGCGCAGCCGAGAGGCGGAGAAAAGCGATCCAATCAGTCCCGGAATTGCTCCAGGGTGCGGCTCACCTGGTCTCGCTGGACCGCTTTACGCACTGACAGGGGCCGGCCAGCCATCGCGCTCCATCGTTCTGAATTCGGATGTGTCCAAGGTGCTTCCCGACCCCGAGCAGCCTAGCTGGCGTGAAAGAAGTCGTAGATCGTCTCGGCCAGCGAATCCGAGATGCCATCGACCGCCTTGAGGTCGTTAAGATCGGCACGGCTCACCGCCTTGGCCGAACCGAAATGGGCCAGAAGCGCACGCTTGCGGGTCGCGCCAACGCCTGGCACATCGTCGAGCGGCGTCGCTCCGATCGCCTTCGATCGCTTGGCGCGATGGGCTCCGATCGCGAAGCGGTGCGCCTCGTCGCGCATCCGCTGGATGAAATAGAGCACCGGGTCGCCACGTCTTAGCGCAAACGGCCGAGCGCCCTGACGGTAGAATTCCTCTTTGCCCGCATCGCGATCTTCGCCCTTGGCGACACCGATCATGGGAACATCCTCCACACCCAGTTCCGCCAAGACAGAATGCACGGCGCTCACCTGTCCGGCCCCGCCGTCGATCAGCAGCAGATCCGGCCAGGTCTCGCCCTGCCGGTCCGGGTCCTCTTTCAACAGACGCTTGAACCGCCGTGTCAGAACTTCGCGCATCATGCCGAAATCGTCACCCGGCGTCAGTTCCGTGTCCTTGATGTTGAACTTGCGGTACTGGCTCTTGATGAACCCGTCCGGCCCGGCGACGATCATTCCTCCCACCGCGTTGGTGCCCTGAATGTGGGAGTTGTCGTAAACCTCGATCCGCCGAGGCGGGCCGTCGAGATCGAAGGCCTCTCCGAGCCCCTTGAGCAGCTTCGCCTGCGTGGCGGTCTCCGACATCTTGCGCGCCAGGCTTTCGCGGGCGTTTCGCAGCGCCCCGGCCACCAGTTCCTTTTTCTCGCCTCGCTGCGGCACCAGGATTTCGACCTTCCGGCCAGCCTTGCCGGACAAAGCCTCAGACATCAGATCCGTGTCCTCGATGGCGTCCGATAGAAGAAGTTGCCGGGGCGGTTCCTTGTCGTCGTAGAACTGGCCGATGAATGCCTGCATCACCTCCGACGCGTCCGCTCCAACGCCGGTTCGCGGATAATAGTCGCGGTTGCCCCAATTCTGATTGGCGCGGATGAAAAATACCTGCACACAGGCCTGCCCGCCTTCCAGATGCAACGCGATGACATCCGCCTCCGCCACACCGGAGGGGTTCACAGCCTGGGTCCCCTGCACGAAGGTGAGCGCCTTCAGACGATCCCGCAACGCCGCGGCGCGTTCGAATTCCATTGCCTTCGAAGCCGCTTGCATGTCTTCGGCGAGCTTCTCCTGAACATGGGTCGTCCGTCCGCGTAGAAACCTTTCGGCATCCGAAACGAGATCGTCGTAATCCGCCTTGGAAATGTAATCGACACACGGCGCGCTGCATCGCTTGATCTGGTAGAGCAGGCAGGGTCTGGTCCGGGACTCGAATGTCGCATCCGAACAGTTCCGCAGCAGGAACACTTTCTGCAACTGGTTCAGCGTCCGGTTCACCGCGCCGGCGCTGGCAAAGGGACCATAGTAGTTGCCCTTTTCCTTTTTGGCGCCCCGGTGCTTCATGATCTGCGGATATCGGTGCTCTTTCGAGACAAGAATGTTCGGGAATGATTTGTCGTCCCGCAAAAGCACGTTGTAGCGCGGTTTCAACTGCTTGATCAGGTTCTGCTCAAGCAGAAGGGCTTCGGTTTCGGTCCGGGTCGTCAGGACCATCATCGACGCGGTTTCCGCGATCATCCGGGAGATGCGGGGCGAATGCCCGGTCGGACGCGCATAGGACGAAACCCGCGCGTGCAGGTTCCGAGCCTTGCCGACATAGAGCACCGCCCCCTTGCGGTCGAGCATGCGGTAAACACCCGGCGAGCCATCCAGCGTCTTCAGAAAGCTCTGAATGACAGGGTATCCGGTCGGGGTTTGAGTTTCGCTCGGGTCAGTCATGATTCTAGAACTGGCTGCACATTCTGCCGGTGCAGCACAAGGGTAAAGCTGTTCACAGAAACTGTGGATAAGGCGTGGGACAAGCCGTTTCCACCCTAAGATTTTTCACTGAATTCAATGCCATCTCAAGTTTTGCTCAATTTTTAGGCGCGCCCGTAACTGTCTGTTTTTGCTGAATTTTTATTTCAAGCGCGGCGAAATGATTGATTTTCGTAGATTTTTTATGACACTTCCGCGACAGCGACCCGCCCGGTGCAAAACTTACCGTCCCTCGTTAACCTTTGCTTCCGTCGGGGCTTCACTCCACACCGCGCACATCCGGCGTTTGCCATCCCAGATGCTGCCCTCCGTCCACGCAGATGAGCTGTCCAGTCACGCTGGGCGCGTCGAGGAAGTAACCCAAAGCATGTGTCACGTCCGACGCGTCTGCCCCACGTTGAAGAATTGTATTCGCCCGCTGTCCCGCAAAATGCGCGCGCGATTGGCGGGTTCCCTGAATCGTCGGACCGGGACCGATCGCGTTTACGCGGACGGCGGGAGCAAGGGCCTGGGCACTGACTTGCGTCAAGGTCCATAGCCCTGTCTTTGCAATCGTATAGGAAGTGAAATGCGGCGTCAGCTTGAGGACGCGCTGATCGACCATGTTCACGATCAGCGCACGCGCCGTCGGTTCGTTCCACTCTCCGCCCACCTTGGGACCGGGTGCCTGTTCCGCGAAGTGCTGGGTCAGGACGAACGGAGCGCGCAGGTTCGACTCGATATGACGATCCCAGCTTTCGCGGGTGCCGGTTTGCACCGTGTCATGTTCGAAGATGGAGGCGGAGTTTACCAGGACGGAAAGTGGGCCACCGATGGCTTCGACGGCTTTCGGAACAAGAGCCTGCATGTCTTCTTCCACCGTCAGATCTGCAAAGACCGTGGCGGCGCGAACGCCAAGGTCTTCGCACAGCGCCGCTACTTCAGCGGCCTCTTCCTCCGAGTTATGGTAATGGATCACAATGTTCAGCCCGCGCTCGGCAAGATAAAGCGCGATTTCGCGTCCAAGGCGCTTGCCCGCGCCGGTAACCAATGCGTTTCCATTCATCCGTGCAACACCACCATGACGATGTAGAGGATATAGAGCATCGTCAGCACAATTCCCCAACGGCGCGTCATGTCCAGGTTTCGGTTGAAGACAAACGGGGCAATCAGCACGGACGCGCCAAGCATGACCCACAAATCAAATGTCAAAAACGGGCGGGCGACCTCGACCGGGCCGACCAGGACCGTCACGCCCATGATCGCAAGAATGTTGAACATGTTGGAGCCGATGACATTCCCCAACGCAACGTCCGCCTGCCGCCGGATCGCGGCCATGATGGTCGTCGCCAGTTCCGGAAGCGATGTGCCAAGCGCCACCAGCGTCAGACCGATGACACTGTCCGATACGCCGAACATCTCCGCAATTTCCACGGAGCTGTCGACAAACAGCTTCGCACCGAACGGCAGACCCGCCAGGCCCAGCACCAGAAACAGGGCGATTTGCCAGCCTGGCATTGTCGGATCCGCGCCTTCGGGATTGTCCACTTCCTCGTTGCGCAGGGACTTCAACTCGCGCCGGTGTTTCAGGGCGTCTCGCGCCTGATCCCACAGGATGACCGCAAGCAATCCCAGAAGAATAAGACCGTGCCACCAGGTCAGCGGCCCAGCAAAGCAGAGGCCAACGAAGATCAGCGAGACGCCGATCATCGTCACATAGCTCTTCCGGGTATCGAAACCGGATGTATGCAGTCTTGAGATCAGCGCCGGCAGACCGAGAACCAGAAGAATGTTAGCAGTGTTCGAGCCGACGACATTGCCCAACGCAAGGCCGGGCACACCTTCCATGACGGCTTGCACCGAGATCAGGAGTTCAGGCGCGGACGTCCCGAACGCAACAATTGTCAGGCTGACGATCAGTGCAGGAATGCCAACCCGAAGCGCGACGTTGACCGCCCCACGCACCAGAAGATCGCCCGCAAGCAACAGAATGGCGAGCCCCAGAAATCCGGTAAGCCAGACCATTTACTCAGCCTTTCCGACAGACGCAGGGTCCGCTGCCAATGAGATGCCGACCGCAGTTTTCGCATTTCGTCGACTTCTCGCGGCGCCAGGGCAGAAGGTAGCTCAGTTTTCCGAACATACCCAGAACCGCGACGAACACCAGGAACAGGGTGACGATCTTGACGAGCATGGCGCCTCAGAGCCCGAAACGGGCGAAAGCCGCGCGGTCTTCGAACTCCGCCATCGCGTCGCCGACCAAAGACATGCCGAAGCGACTGAGAAGCGGCTTTTTTTGCGCATAGACCTTGAAGCGCGTCTTGTCGCCGAAGACGGATTTCATCGTCGGAACCAGGTGCCCCACGCCGTCGATCAGCCCCACTGGCAGAGCTTCGTCGCCGACAAAGATCGATCCGTCGAAAAGCTCCGTCCCGGTGTTCAGTCTATCCCCGCGCCGGGTGGTCACATGGTCGATGAAACCAGCATGAATGTGTTCCTGAAGCGCCTTGATCCGCTCGACATCCTCTTGCTTTTCCGGACGGAACGGATCGGCGAGACTCTTCGATTTGCCGGCTGTATAGACCCGGCGTTCGATCCCGTAGCGCCCGATCAGTTCGTTGAACCCGAACCCGGCGGAGATCACGCCAATCGACCCTGTGATCGAATGCCGGTCCACCCAGATCTCATCCGCCGCGCTTGCAATGTAATACCCGCCCGAGGCCGCCACATCCTCGACGAAAGCATAGACCTTCACATCCTTCTCTTCGGCCAGCCGCCTTATCCGCGACGCGATGAGGGATGATTGTGTGGGCGAGCCTCCCGGCGAGTTGATCACCAAGGCCACCGCCGCAGGCTTGCCGCGCGTGAATGCCTTCTGAAGCAATCCCGCCAGCGCCTGATCATTCAACGTCCCGCGTGTGCCGGAGGCAATGACGCCCTGCAGCCTGACGACGGATACGAGGGGTGGCGATTTCAAGAAGGGGATAAAACGTCTCATGGGTCGTGATGTAAGGCGGACAGGCCCGATCAACAAGCCGGAAGCCGGATGCCGGAAATGCCCGCACGATCTCCCTGCGCCGTGGCCGCTGCAAGATGCCATCGCTATCGGGTTTTGCTATCGTTCCTTTACAGAACAGCGGAGGTCCGTGTGGACGATACTTTCGAGACAATCTTCGTACCGGAGAACAGCGGAATACCGAACAACCCTATCCTGCCCGCAATCGTCGTGGCCAAGGCCGTCGGGTCCAATGTCACCGCAAACGAGGTCCGCGCAACTTATCAGCGAAATGGCTGGGGCGGGACTTGGATATACACCGTCTTCGACTACCACCATTATCATCCGGCCTCCCACGAGGCGCTCACCTGCGTCTCGGGATCGGCAACGCTGCAACTGGGCGGTCCCGAAGGCCCGGTCGTGGACGTGCAGCCGGGTGATGCAATCATCCTGCCCGCCGGCTTCGGCCACAAGCGCGTCACCTCAAAATCCGGGTTTGCTGTGGTGGGAGCCTATCCGCAGGGTCAGGAAAGTCCTGCCATCATCTCCGCTGGCGGACTGGACCTGGAAAAAGCGCACGCCGAAATCGCCGCGACCGCGTTGCCAAAGACTGATCCTCTTTCCGGGCCGAAAGGCCCGCTCATGACGGCATGGGCCCCTTAAGACGGATCGCGCCATTTGTTGACGATCGGATAGCGACGGTCGAGCCAGAAGGATCGTTTCGTCAGCCTTGGACCGGGCGCGGACTGGAACCGCTTGTACTCGGCAAGATAGATCAGCCGCTCCACCTTCTTCACCACGTCTCGGTCGAAACCCGTCTCGACAATCTCGGACACCGACATCTCGTCGTCGATCAGTGCCTCAAGGATGCGGTCAAGTACGGCGTAGTCCGGCAGCGAATCGCTGTCTTTCTGGTCTTCGCGCAATTCCGCCGTCGGCGGCTTTTCGATGACAGCGGTCGGGATAACCTCCCCCGCCGGACCCTTCATCCAGTCGCGGTGATGGGCATTACGCCAACGGCAGGTCTCGAAAACCCGCATCTTGTAAAGGTCCTTGATCGGATTATAGCCGCCCGCCATGTCGCCATAGATGGTGGCATAACCGACAGCGACTTCCGACTTGTTGCCGGTGGTCAGCAGCATCTCACCGAACTTGTTGGACAGCGCCATCAGGATCACGCCACGCAGGCGCGACTGGATATTCTCCTCCGTCACGTCCGGCTCGGTCCCTTCGAAGAGCGGGGCCAAAGCCTCCGTCATCGCCGTGCGCGGGCCCTTTATCGGTACGGTGTCCAGACGAATACCCAGCGCCTTGGCAACCGCCGCCGCATCGTCGAGCGAGGCCTGTGACGTATACTCCGACGGCATCATGACGCCCCGCACGTTCTCCGGCCCCAGCGCATCCGCGGCGATGTTCGCAACGATGGCACTGTCCACACCGCCCGACAGGCCCAGAAGCGCCTTTTTGAACCCGGTCTTGCCGAAATAGTCGCGTACGCTTTCGACCATCGCGCGATAGTCCTGCTCCCATTCATCCGGGAACGCCGCGATATCGCCGGGCACGGCCCGCCAACCTTCACCCGTCTCCTCGAAATCGACATGCGCAATGGCTTCTTCGAACAGCGGAAGCCGCACCGCGATTTCGCCATGCGGGTTCAGAACGAAGGAGCCACCGTCGAACACCTGATCGTCCTGCCCTCCGATCATATTCAGGTAGACAAGCGGAAGCCCGGTCTCGATCACGCGGGACACCATCACATTCAGCCGCGTCTCGTATTTTCCGCGATAATAGGGCGAGCCGTTCGGTACCACGAGAATCTCGGCCCCGGATTCCTCCAGCGCCTCGGGCACGTCTTCGTGCCACGCATCCTCGCAGATCGGCGTTCCAACTCTGACGATACCCAGATCATATGGCCCGCCAATCGGACCCCGATCATACAGACGCACCTCGTCGAAGACCGTCTCGTTCGGCAACTCGTGCTTCAGCACCTGCCGGACCAGCCGTCCTCCCTTGAACACGTGATAGGCGTTGTAAAGCCCCTCGCCCTGAAGAAGCGGCCCGCCGATAGCCAGGGCCGGCCCCTCCGCGCTGTCGGTCATCAACCTTTCCAGATGAGCCATGGCATCGCGGACGAAGGCTTCCTTCATCACCAGGTCCTGCGTCTGATATCCCGTGATGAACATCTCCGGCAGGGCGACCATATCGGCACCGGCCTCCCGCCCGGCTTCCCATGCCCTGAGCGCCAGGGCGGCATTGCCGGCAAGATCGCCCACGGTCGGGTTCATCTGCGCCAATGTCAGCCGAAACCGTTCACCCATCACCTGCCTCGCCTTTCCATCGACCAACATATCCAAGCGGGTGCGGAGGAGCCCCCCCCGCAGAGCGACGGCCAAGCCGGCGCAATCCCGCTGGGACAAGGTCTTAGCAGAGTTGGTCGCGGGGAAAAGGTCCAGTCCGGGAAAAGCGTTGCGGCAGAATTGCCTGTCCTTTAGGTTTTGGTAGCAATCAACAGGGCGGGACGAGAATCCCGCGAGGGAGAATTGGGGAAAACCATGAACCGGTCGATCGGGATGGGAACGCTGGCACTTGCCGCGACCGTGGCAGGTTACGCTGCTGCACAGGACGTCATCACCAAGCAATACGACGACGGCGGCGTCTATGAAGGCACCTTCCGGGACGGCAAGCAACATGGGTCCGGCACTTACCGGCTCCCGAACGGATATGTGTACGAAGGCGAATGGGTCGATGGAGAGATCCTGGGCCAGGGGCGTGCGGAATTTCCCAACGGCTCGGTCTACGAGGGCGAATTCGTCGCGGGCAAGCCGGAAGGCACCGGAAAGATCACCTTCGCCGATGGCGGTACCTATGAGGGCACGTGGGTGGATGGCAAGATCGACGGCAGCGGTGTTGCCGTCTATGCCAACGGCGTCCGCTACGAAGGCGAATTCCTTGACGCGCTCCACCACGGCACCGGCAGGATGGAAAGCCCCAACGGCTATATCTACGAAGGCGGATGGAACAAGGGGATCAAGGAAGGGACCGGCCGGATCGAATACCCCGATGGCGCGGTCTATGAAGGCGACCTTGCCCGCGGTGTGCGCGAGGGCAGCGGAACGCTTCGGATGCCCGATGGCCTGACCTATGAAGGCGAGTGGAAGAATGGCCAGATCAACGGCACCGGCACGCTCACGCAACCGAATGGCGACGTTTACGAAGGCCAGCTGGTGGACGGCAAGCGCCAGGGTGAGGGCAAAGTGACCTATGCCAATGGCGACATTTACCAAGGTGCGTTCAAGAACGATCAGCGGGATGGTCAGGGCACCTTCACCGGCGCCGATGGGTACGAGTATACCGGCGCATGGTCGGGCGGCCGCATCGAAGGTGAAGGCTCGGTCACCTATCCCGACGGTTCCGTGTACGAAGGCAGCTTCAAGAACGATGTGGCCGATGGCGCCGGAAAGATCACATATCCCGACGGCAACACCTATGAGGGCACCTGGGTTGCAGGTGTGATCGAGGGAACCGGAACGGCGTCCTACGCGAACGGGCTGGTCTATGTGGGCGAGTTCAAGGATGCCAAAATGGACGGTCAAGGCAAGATGACCTTCGCCGACGGCTACACCTACGAGGGCAACTGGAAAGACGGCCAGAGAGACGGAACCGGAATTGCAACCTATTCTGACGGAACGGTCTACGAGGGCAACTTCGTCGCGGGCCAGCGCGAGGGAACCGGGAAGATCACGATGGCCGACGGCTTCGTCTATGAGGGCAACTGGACCGCGGGCGAGATCGACGGAAAAGGCATTGCAACCTACGCCAACGGCGACGTGTACGAAGGCATGTTCGTGCGCGGCAAGCGTCAGGGTGAAGGCACAATCCGCTATGCCAGCGGCGAAGAGCAATCCGGCGTTTGGGAAAATGGTGAGTTGACCGAAACCTCCGAAGGTAACTGATTGTTAACCTAGATCGGCGCTAATTGCGCGACGACCCTGCCAGATGGCCTCCCGGAAGTCCGTCTGCGGTTGTCGTGTTGGTGTTATTTGCTTTGGGCGTCTGCTTATGCTTCGATTTGACGAACAATCCCTTTCCGAAAGATCAGTCTTTTTCCGTTACGTGTTTTACCTGATCAGCGGATGTCGGGCGATTTCCTACCAGTCGTGGGTAAAGGCGGGCGAACCGAACCCGTTCGTATCGCCGTCCTACGCCCGACGGGCGCAAACTCGAAGAAACGATTTTACTGACATTTTCGCCGATGACCTGGCCAAATCAGTAAAGCGACGAACTTGACCTGGCCAGGCCCGCATCAGGCAGGCCTGTTCGCGAATGCGCCATTTCGCCGGTTCGCTGCCTCACTTTCGTCAGAACCGTCTGCTATTGAGAGCGTCGGTGCATATTTTCAAAGAGCGATGTCATGATATGGAAAAGTCTCTCCGAGACAGAGTTACAGCGGAAATCTGCTTTGTTTCGGTATGCCTACTATGTGGTGACCTCGTTCAGGCTGAAAAGTTTCGCCTCATGGCGGAACGAGGGTGAACCGAATCCGTTCGTCAATCGCGCCTATCCTTCGAAAAACACAGAACGGAAAGAATTCACCAACATGTTCAGGGACGTGCTTGGTGCACGGAGCAGGGTCAGTCGCCCTGGAATGGACTAGCCTGCCCTTCAGCCACACTGGAGAGCCTTGAGGCCTGCAATTTCGATCCGAGTTGTCCCGCCCGATTTGATGGCGCCCCCGCATTCTGCTGCCACGGGACGACTCAAAAACGGCACGAGTTTTGGCGATCACCTAAAGCCGCGAGCCCTCAACCTGGAGCTCAAGCCGGGCAATCGCGTCTTTCAGGCCTTCGCGATGGGGATTCAAACGCTCGACCTCGCGCCATGCTTCAAGAGAATCTTCCGGCCGGCCCAGTTCCTCAAGGATCAGGGCCAGCCCGCTCATGGCCGAAAAATGCCGGGGATTCAGTCGCAATGTCTGCCGAATATCCTCCAGCGACAGCCCGTACCGACCGGTCTGAAAATAGGCCGTTGCGCGCCCGTTGTAGCCTTCGGCAAAATCCGGCGCGTGGTCGATCAGCGCCGTGAAATGCCGGATCGCCAGAACTGGATCGCCGGCATCCAGGGCTTCGCGCCCGCGCGACAGCAACAGGTCCATCGAAGGCGACCCCGATTGCGACCAGATATCGTGGATACGTCGCTCGATCTGCATTGCGGCCGAAGGATCGGCCCCCTTCAGCCCTTCGAACAACGCCTCCAATTCCGCTTCGTCCGCCTGAACGGGGGGCGACAGCAGAAGTGCCGCTACGACGCATTTGAGAAATGAACCAATTCGACCCATAACCGGAACGTAACGCAATCGGGCCAGAATGCGAGGCCTTTGACGGTGATGTGAGGAGAACTCTATGAGCGACGTGATCGAACAGGCGGTGGAAGCGCTGAACGGAAAGCTGGAGGGAAACAGTTTCGACGGAACCGCGAAATTCGTGATCGAAGACGAAGGGGCGATCATGCTCGATTCCGACGGTGCCCGCGCGGGGGATGAGGACGCGGAGGTCACAATGACCGCCGATGCCGAAACCTTTCGGGAGATTCTGGACGGCACGCTGAATCCCACGGCCGCCTTCATGTCTGGCCGCATGACGATTGACGGCGACATGGGCGCGGCGATGAAGCTGGCCCCTGCCCTCAGCTGATCCCTTGGAAGACGCCCCCTTCCGTCACAATCTGGCCGATGCGCCCAAAGGCGGGCGTATCGTCTGGCGGAAGACAGATGACGGTGTGCGGCTACGCCTGGGTGCTTGGACGGCGGCGGGCGGAAATGGCACGGTTCTGCTGTTTCCGGGCAGGACGGAATATATTGAAAAATATGGAAAAATGTTTCGCGACCTGACGAATGCGGGCTGGTCTGTTGCCTCCCTCGACTGGCGCGGTCAGGGATTATCGGACCGCCTCGATTCCGACGTCAGATTGGGGCATGTCTCCGATTTCCTGGACTATCAGCGCGATGTCTCCGCGTTTATGGACTGGGTGGAGGAAATCGGCCTGCCGCGTCCGCGCGTACTCCTCGCCCATTCGATGGGCGGCTGTATCGGGCTTCGTTCGCTCCTCAATGGTCTGGACGTGGAACGCGCAGTCTTCTCGGCGCCAATGTGGGGCATTCAAATGCCCGCCTACGCCCGTCCCTTCGCCTATATGGTTCCACCGCTTGCCCGTCTGGTCAAAAAGGGAAACCTGCTTGCACCGGGAACGGCACCGACCAACTACGTGTCGGATACAGGCTTCGACACGAATATGCTGACAACCGATCGCGAAACCTATGATTGGCTCGGACAGCACGCGGCAGCTGCACCCGAATTCGCCCTCGGCGGTCCATCGGTTCAGTGGGTTGGCAGCGCCACTTTGGAAATAGATCGCCTCTTTTCCGCGAAACGGCCTTCAATCCCGTGCCTGACATTCGTCGGAAGCGACGAGAGGATCGTATCCCTCGATGCTATCATCAAATTCCATGCGAACTGGTCGACCGCAGAACTGAGAACCATCTCCGGGGCGCGACACGAATTGATGATGGAGGCTCCCGGCATCCGCGAGAGATTCATGGGGGAAACGCTGGAATTCTTCGACGCTGCCTGATCAGGCCGACTGTCGTTGATTCAGCAAATTGATCACCCGTTGAAGCTTTGAAGAAACCCGGATCTTATCCAACTGCATTCTCAGAGTGTCGGCACGTTCCGCGGCCTCGAAAGAACTGATCATGTCGTCACGATCAACGAAACCGTGGTTTTTGTTGGAAGGCGCCGGCACAGCCGCTTCCGATTTGCAGGCCGCCGGACAGGGTGAAATATCCCGCAGGAAACACGCATGGGGACCTTCACAGTATTTGAACTCACACATAACTCACTACTCGACTTCTGGCACACAACAAACCAAGGCAACACACTCCTCGATTCATGACTTGTTTAAGGTACAAATGTGGCAGGAATAAGGCAAATCCAGATTTATAGTAATGAAATCAATAGTCTTCCTGGTGGCGAATGTTTCCAAATATGAAAGAAATGAGGCGCGCTCTGCCCCACCAGAACGCGCCTCGCCCCACCCAGTCGCGATGCAGTCCGGCCCCACCAACACGAGATGTCCGGATGTCACCGCCGAGCATTCAATGTCAGTTGGGACCTCTCACGGATTGGAATGGGAGATCGAAGGAGAAACGGTGGTGGCCGAGTTTCGTCGCTGCACGCTCCGAAGGGGAAATGTCCTGGCACATTGCACCGAGCGGGGAGATGGGACGCCCCCCAACGCGATGACGTACAGTGCCATTGAACGGCGCAGCAGAACCCAGCGCGGTAGCGCGGGACAGATCATTTGACGAACCACCCAAACCGGAACTTGCCACGGCATTTTCGTAGACTTCCGGAGACCGAGACGAACAAAACATCGCCACCACCAAGTTACCTTTTACACACACGAGACCGGGATAACATTTGGCCTCAAATCTTACACACACACTCCAGGCCGGCAGACATCGGCCTTGGCGACATTTTTAGGTCAGGAATATGGCGAGAATTAGGCGGAAAACCGCCAATTTGTCCTTATTTTGCTGGAGAGTTGGCTACAGTGCAGGCGTCCAATCCGCTTTAAGTGAATTTACGAAACAATCCGTGTTGAATTATGAAAATTCGGTGCCAGTTTCGGCCGCGAGCTAATCCCGAATAAGGGCCGCTCTCCCAGACGCGAAGCCTTGATACTCCCCGGACGGAATATGTCGGGACCGCCCGTTCAAACGGCGGCCCCGCCTCTGTTACCCGGCGTCCTTGTAGGACACCTGCTTCACATCGGAATCCGGATCGGACTTTTCCCGGCGGACGAGCAAGCGGTTAAGCGCGTTCACATAGGCCTTGGCCGACGCCACAACCGTGTCGGTATCAGCCGATTGGCCGGTCGCAATGCGCCCGTCTTCCTCGATCCGTACATTGACCGTGGCCTGGGCATCCGTGCCTTCGGTCACCGCATTGATCTGGTAGAGTTGAAGGCGGGCGTCATGCGGAAAGAGCTTCTTGACCGCATTGAAAGTCGCATCCACAGGTCCGTCGCCCTGCGCGGTCGTCTGATGATCGACGCCGTCGATGGACAAGGTCAGATCCGCCGATTGCGGCGCTTCGGTGCCACAGATCACCCGCAGGAACTTGACCTTGATACGGTCGTATTCCTCGCCGGTTTCCTGGTCCCGCATCAGCGCGATCAGGTCATCCTCGAACACTTCCTTCTTGCGATCCGCCAGGGCCTTGAAGCGAACGAACACATCGTTCAGCTGATTGTCGGCCAGATCGAATCCGAGTTCCTTCAGTTTCGACCGCAGCGCGGCCCGACCGGAATGTTTGCCCATGACGATATTGGTCTCGGAAAGGCCCACATCCTCGGGACGCATGATCTCGAACGTGTCCGCGCTCTTCAGCATACCGTCCTGATGGATGCCGCTTTCATGCGCGAAGGCGTTCTTGCCCACGATGGCCTTGTTGTACTGCACGGGGAAACCCGAAACAGTCGCCACCCGGCGAGAGATATGCATCAGCTTGGTCGCGTCAATGCCGGTCTCATAAGGCATGATGTCACCGCGCACGCGCATCGCCATCACGACCTCTTCCAAAGCCGTGTTGCCCGCGCGTTCACCCAGACCATTGATCGTGCATTCGATCTGACGCGCACCGCCTTCGACGGCTGCCAGCGAATTCGCCGTCGCCATGCCAAGGTCGTTATGGCAGTGCGTGGCAAAGACCACCTCGTCGGCACCGGGCACCTGAGCGATCAGGTTGCGGATGATTTCGGCGCTTTCGCGCGGCGCGGTGTAGCCAACGGTATCGGGGATATTGATCGTCGTCGCCCCCGCCTTGATGGCGATTTCGACCACACGGCAGAGGTAATCCCACTCCGTCCGCGTCGCATCCATCGGCGACCACTGCACGTTGTCGCAAAGATTGCGGGCGTGCGTCACCGTGTCATGGATGCGCTCCGCCATCTGGTCCATGTCGAGGTTCGGAATGGCGCGGTGCTGCGGCGAGGTGCCGATAAAGGTATGGATGCGCGACCGTTTCGCGTGTTTCACCGCTTCCCAGCAGCGATCGATATCCTTGTAATTCGCACGAGAAAGGCCGCAGATCACCGCGTCTTTCGACCGTTTGGCAATCTCGCTCACTGCCTGGAAGTCACCTTCCGAGGCGATCGGAAACCCGGCCTCGATGATATCGACGCCCATCTCGTCGAGCAGTTCGGCAATCTCCAGCTTTTCGGCATGGCTCATGGTTGCGCCCGGGCTTTGTTCGCCGTCGCGCAATGTCGTGTCGAAGATCAGCACATGATCCTTGTCAGCCATCTTCGCCTCCTCAAATTCGGGGTTTCTTGGCCGGTTCGCGGTCTGCGTCACCGGAATTGGGTTCGCCCTTGGGCTCGATCAGAAGCACCTTGCACTCCTGCGCCGCACGGGGGCGGTGGACGACGCCTTTCGGCACGACGAACATCTCGCCGGGACCGACGCGGCGGGGTGCCTCGCCGTCGATATCCATCTCCATCTCGCCCTCAAGGACGAGGAAGAAATCGTCTGTGTCGTCATGCTTGTGATACGGGAATTCGCCCTGGAATTTGACCACCATCACATCGTTGTCGTTGTAATCGGCAACGACATGCGGGTCCCAGTGCGTGGAGAAGCGTGACAGCTTCTCGGACAAATTGATCGTATTCATGGATGTCTCCTTAGCGGTGTCTTGGTGGCGCTGGAACCCCTCTGAGCGGTCGCGCCCAAAGGCACGCTCAGAGGCGGCTAAGGAGGAGGAGAAGCAGGTCGGCGCGCAGGATGCGCGACATCGGGATATTTTGAACCTGTTCCATAGCGCGGGACATTAGGCGTCGCGAGAGGGCCTGTCAAAGGTCAATCGAGCAACCGGCAAACTTCAAAGGCGACCGATCACCGGAACGTTTGTCTCATGCGGCTCGACATTCTATGGGTAAGACGCGCAGCGCCACGGAGTTCCTTGTGCCAGATGATCCTCTACTTCAGCCGTATCAGCTCAAACACCTGACGCTACGCAACAGGATCATGACCACCAGCCATGAACCGGCATACCCCGAGGATGGGATGCCCAAGGAGCGCTATGCGGCCTATCACGCAGAGCGGGCGAAGGCCGGTGTGGCTTTGACGATGACGGCAGGGTCAGCAACGGTTTCCCCGGACAGTCCTCCGACGTTCAACAATATTCTGGCATACAAGGACGAGGTCGTGCCGTGGATCAGGAACCTGACCGATGCCTGCCACGATCATGGCTGCGCGGTGATGATCCAGCTAACACATCTGGGCCGGCGGACGGGATGGAACAAGGGGGACTGGCTGCCCTCCGTTTCGTCATCCTGGCACCGCGAGCCCGCACATAGATCCTTCCCCAAGCTGGCCGAGGACTGGGACATCGAACGGATCATCGGCGATTTCTCGGATGCAGCCGAACGAATGAAAGACGGCGGGATGGACGGAATCGAGCTTGAGGTCTACGGCCACCTCCTCGATCAATTCTGGTCGCCGTTGACCAACGATCTGGACGGTCCCTATGGCGGCAAGACACTTGAAAGCCGGATGAAGCTGCTCATGGACGTGTTGACCGGCATCCGGACGCGTGTCGGCACCGAGTTTATTGTCGGATTACGTTACACCGCCGACGAGGCAGAAACGGGAGGGATCACACCGGAAGAAGGCATCGAGATCTCCAAGAAGCTGGCCGCTTGCGGCATGGTCGACTTTCTTAACGTGATCCGCGGCCGCGTTCACACGGACCCGGCACTGACGGACGTGATCCCGGTTCAGGGTATGAAAAGCGCCCCGCATCTGGATTTCGCAGGCGCCGTCAGACAGGCAACCGGAATGCCAACCTTCCATGCGGCGAGAATCCCCGACGTCGCCACCGCCCGCCATGCCGTCTCATCCGGTCTTCTCGATATGGTGGGCATGACACGGGCTCATATGGCGGACCCGCATATCGTGAAGAAGATTGTCGAGGGCCGGGAACATGATATCCGCCCCTGCGTCGGCGCAACCTATTGCCTTGACCGGATTTATCAGGGCGGAGAGGCGCTCTGCATCCACAACGCGGCGACGGGCCGCGAGTTGACGATGCCGCATGAGATCGCGCCTGCTGATATGTCCCGCAACATCGTCATCGTCGGAGCCGGGCCTGCCGGATTGGAAGCTGCCCGCGTGGCCGCCGAACGCGGTCACAAGGTGACGGTGTTCGAGGCACAACCCGATCCAGGCGGCCAGATCAGGCTCACCGCGCTGAGCGCACGCCGTCGGGAGATGATCTCGATCATCGACTGGCGCATGTCCCAATGCGCTGCACGCAATGTCGAGTTCCATTTCAACACATGGGCCGAAGCCGACGACGTGATCGCCCTTGAACCCGATATTGTAATCGTCGCTACGGGTGGAATGCCCAACACGGAACTCTTTGAAAACAGGCAGGAACAACCGCTTGCCGTTACGGCCTGGGACCTGATTTCGGGCGATGTGAAACCTGGACAGGAAGTGCTGATCTACGACGAAAGCGGCGACCATCCGGGCCTCATGGCTGCCGAGATCGCCGCCAATGCCGGCTCTCAAGTCGAGGTCATGACCCCGGACCGCACCTTTGCTCCGGAGGTCATGGGGATGAATCTGGTCCCCTATATGCGGGCGCTTCAGGACAAGAACGTGACCTTCACGGTGACGCGGCGGCTGAAAAGTGTGGCGAAGGACGGGAACCGGCTTAAGGCAACAATCGGCACGGATTACAGCGGGCTAACCACCGAGCAGACTTACGACCAGATCGTGGTGAACTATGGAACGCTGCCCCTCGCCGAGCTCTATTTCGACCTCAAGTCCCTCTCCGTGAATGGTGGCGAGGTGGATTACAATGCGCTGACCGAAGGACGCCCCCAGACCGTGGAGCGCAACCCGAAGGGCAGGTTCCAGCTGTTCCGTATTGGCGACGCGGTCAGCGCCCGCAACACCCATGCCGCGATCTATGACGCATTGCGGCTGATGAAGGATATTTGAGGCGGGTGCTGACAGACGGCGCAAGGCCCTAAAATGCAGCACAAAATTTCCCGCCGCATCCGCATCGGGCCGGGCGGCTCCGATGGTTCCGTGGGCCTGAGCACACCGAGAGCGAACGCGGTTTCTGTTGCCTGTTTAGCAGCGCCGTTGGCCCTGAAACGACCAAAGGTTCAAGAATTCGGCTCCACCCAATCCGCCGACAGAGCATATCCGATCTCGGCCAACTGGGTGCTCATCGACGCGGCTCCGAACATGCCGGTGACCTTGACGGGCTCGTAGAGACCCTTGCTCTCATAGGGCTCCGACGATGTCACGAAAACCAACTGGTTCGCTGGTGGTGGCGGCACGTGGATGAAGGCCCCCACATAGGGCACCAAAATGAAGGCCGTGACGCCAGTTCCGTTGTAGTCAATCGGGACGATGAAGCCGGGGAGACGGACAATCTGGCCGTTCCAGTCGGTCCTCACACCATTAGAAGCCGGTTGTTGGCTGGAAAGGTCCGGTCCTTCCTGCTGGACGAGACCTTTCAGCGCGTTCGGGACAAATGGCTGATCCTCGGGAAGCAGGTCCTCCCACTTGAGATCGATGATCTCCTCCGCAGGCGCCGCCCTGGGGAGGGCCAAAGCGGAAGCTGCAAAAACAAGAGCATCGCGACGGGACAGGACTGGGGCTACCATTCATAAATTTCCATGCGCTCGGCAGTCAGGGCGTAGCCGATCTCGGCAAGCTCGGTCGAAACCAGTTGGGTGCGCATTTGCCCGGTGACCCACACGGCGTCCCAGAGGTTGTCGCTGGGCCAAGGGGTCTTTGTGCTGACCAGCACTAGCTGATTGGGGGGCGGCGGGGGCGTGTGAATGCAGGCTCCGACGTAAGGCACGAGAATGAATTCGGTCACGCCCTGCGCCCCCATGTCCAATGGGATGATGTAGCCCGGAAGCTTCACGTGCTTGCCGTTAAGCGCCTCGTTGAACTTCAGAGCATTCGCATCGAAAACGGGACGCCAGGTGTCGTTCTCCTCGTCAAGTTCACCTTCACCGATGATCTCGGAATAGGGTACGCCCGGCGGAATCAGGTCCTCCCACCCGATCTCCCGGACCGATGCGGCCAGCCCGATGCGCGGGGTTGTGAGCCCGGCAAGGCTGAGAGCCAGAAGGCGTCTGCGGTCGATCTGCGTCATGTCCGCACCATCATACCATCGGCCAGCGACAGGCGGTAGGCACGCAAGGCAGGCACCAGGCTCACTATCGCGCCAGCAGCGATGACAGCTAACAGGACCAGACCTTCCCGCAATCCCGGCGGATCAATCGGAAGGAAGAGGCCAAAGGTGCTGTCGATAATCGGCTGGGCGACGAACAGACCTGTATAGAGCAGACCGAGACCCAGCATGGCCCCAACTGCTGCCGTCAGCACAGCCTCGAGCACCAGAAGCCCCAGGATCGTGATCGGGCTTGCCCCCATGGCCCGGAAGATCGCCATTTCGCGTCTGCGTTCGTTCAGGCTGGAGAAGATTGTCGCCATCATCCCGATCAGCGCGGTCACCACGACCATTGCCGACACCGCCAGAAGGGCCGTCTCGGCGATGCCGACGATGCCCCAAAGCTCTTGCAGGGCCACGCCGGGCAAGATCGCCAACAGCGGCTCCTCGGAGTATTCATTGATCGACCGTTGCAGGGCGAAGGTCTGGAGCGGGCTTTTCACGCCCACAAGTGCGGCGGTGATGGCCCCGGGGGTCAGGTCCATCTGGCGTATAGCATCCACAGGCGTGGTCTGCCCCGGTATCCTGGCTCCGCTCTGCCAATCGACATGGATCGCCTCGATGGCCTCCATCGACACGATCACCGTCCGGTCCACGGGCGTGCCGGTCTTCTCCAGAATGCCCGAAACCCGGAAGGGCTGATCCTTGTGCTCGGTGAACGAGGCGAGACCGTGGGCCACGACGATCGGGTCACCGACTGAATAGCCTAGCGTCCTGGCCACATCCGCCCCGATGACCGCATCGAAGAGGTCGTCCAATACCACGCCGTCGCTGAAAGCAAGATCGCGGCCCTGTCGGTACTTGTAGTGCTCGAAGAACGCCGCGCTGGTGCCCATGACCCGAAACTGCCGGTGACTGTCGCCCAGCGAGATCGGCACGATCCAATCCACCTCGGGCCGGGCTGCGATGTCCTGATAGCTTTCCCAGGTCACGTTGTTGGTCGCGTTTCCGATCCGGAAGACCGAATAGAGCAAGAGTTGCACCGACCCCGACCTTGCGCCCACGATCAGATCGGTGCCGCTGATCGTGTCGGCGAAGCTGGACCGTGCCCCGGTCCTGACCTTTTCGACGCCGAGGTAAAGCGCGACCGACAGTGCGATGGCCAGCACGGTCATGCAGACCGTCAGGGCCCGAGCCATCAGCGATCCGGCGGCAAGTCGGAGGATCATGCCGCCTGCCTTTCAACTGTCACGATCTCGGGCATCCGCACCACGCGGTCAAATCGCTCCCCTAGCCGGGGATCGTGGCTGACCATCAGAAGCGTCGAGCCTTGCGCCTTCACCTGGTCGAACATCAGGTCCAGGAAATTCGCCTGAGCGGTTTCGTCCAGTGACGAGGTCGGCTCGTCCGCGATCAGCACCGGCGGCTCACCGATCAGCGCCCGGGCCACGGCCACCCGTTGTTGTTGACCGACACTGAGATTGGCAGCTTTCGAGGTTTCGACACCCTCTGGCAGACCCAGCTTTTGGCAAAGCTCTGTCGCCTGTTGTCTTGGGTCAACGCAACGCTTCCGGCGATCCGGAGCGAAGCGCAGCGGCAGCAGGATGTTGTCCATCACCGAACCGAATGGCAGCAAATTGAACTGCTGGAAGATCACGCCGATCTGTTCCGCCCGGAACCGGTCCCGCGACCCGCCGGAGAGGGTTTTCAGATCGGTGCCGTTCACGCTCACCGTCCCGCTATCAGCCAGGATGGTGCCGCAAATCAGGGACAGAAGCGTGGACTTACCCGACCCGCTTTCGCCCAGAAGCAAGACGGTCTCGCCCCTGGTCACTCCGAACTCGGGCACCGCGATGGCAAAGGAGGCCCGCCCCGGCCAGCGGAAACGGGCGTCCGTGACCTCTATGATCGAGCCGCCCGACAAGATCAGAACATGCCGCGCAGGTCGAGCACCGGCGCATCCCGCTCAACTTCGAAGGCTTTGGCCCCGGAGGCCGAGACGATCTGCACTTCGACTTCACGAGCATTCTCGAACCTGTCGAAATAGGCAAAAGTGATCTCTGTCAGCGCGTCCGGGTTGGCGCAGGTCAGTGCATACTCCGCATGGAACTCGGTGTGGCCCGCTTCATCTTCATGGTCGTCATGGGCGTCTTCGTGATCGTGGTCCGCGTGTTCCTCGTGCTCGTGATGATCCTCGCTCTCAAGCTCGGCACTGGCCTGCACGACGCTGCACTCCGCTGCCGCAGGCAGCACGAACAGGTCGAGTGGACGGGCGAGCATCGCGACGGCGGCGTCGATAGCGGCCCGGTCCTCGGCGCTTTTCGCCGCGTACTCGAACCCTACGAGGTCCGCACCGGGAGCGTGGAAATCCATGACAACAGTGTTGCCGTCGAAGGCGATGTCCAGTTTGCCGACACCATGTTCATGGCTGCCCAGATGACGGGTTTCCTGAGCGATGGCAGGCGAGACGAATACCGCCAACAGAACGGAGACAGCATATTTCATTTCATGAACTCCAGTTGGGATGAGGATACGGGTCAGCGAGCGCAATCCCCGCACTGACCGTGGATTTCAACGATATGCCGCTCCGCCCGGAATTGGCTTGCAGCCACAATAGAATTGAGTTTCGGCAGGAGCGCGCCGCCATCATGCTCATCGACCGAGCCGCAGTCCTCACAGATTGCAAGCACCGGAAGGCTCTTGTCGTGGTCGCACCGACAAGGCACGAACGCCTTGAGGGATTCAAGCTTATGGGCCCGCCCCTGATCGGTCAGAGCGGCCAAGGCGCGATAGACCGTGGGAGGCGCGATGTCTGGCTCGTCGCCCTGAAGCCGCTCCAGAATCTGGTAGGCCGTCATCGGTACAGTGGACGAGTTGAGTACATCAAGTATGTCGGCCTGTCGGACGGCGGCTTGCTTACGCATTGGTACTTCTCCGGGATTCGGCATTAAATTATTTTATAAAGTAACAAGCTTCAATTGCAGAATATGCGAACAAAGCGGCCCCCACGTTTTCAAATCAGGCCATTGGACATCGACTTCAGTGCTTGCTGGAGCCACGTGAACGGAGTTTCTGCCAACCGTCTAGACAGGGAATGGCCGCGTACGGTGCGTCCTCACCCACAAGAATGACGAGCAAAACTCACCAAAACGTCGTAACAACCTCAATCAGCCATGCTCCGGCGGCCGAGATACCTAGCGTCCAGCCGATCCCCATGTGCCGTCTCAGCAACATGAAGCCAGACAGAAGGATCAGGATGACAGACGCGGGCCTGAGCGACATCAACTCAGGTGTCCAAACCTGAACCGGGCCGACACTGGTCCTCACCACGGTCTCGAACAGAACATGGAGCGCAAACCACAACGAAAGGTTCATGATGACTCCAACAACCGACGCGGTGATCGCGTGGAGCGCACCGGCAAGTCGCGGCTGGTTGGAAATGCGCTCGATGTACGGGGCACCGACAAATATCCAGATGAAGCATGGAACGAACGTTACCCACAGCGTCACCAGCGCTGCCACGACGGCCAGCCAGAAACCGCCCTCACGAAAACCGGCAAGGAACCCGACGAACTCTGTTACCAGTATCAGCGGGCCAGGCGTCGTTTCAGCGAGTCCCAACCCGTCCATCATCTCGTTTGCGGTGAGCCAGCCCAGCCCGACCACCACGTCCTGCGCCATGTAAGCGAGGACGGCATAGGCACCGCCGAAGGTCACGACCGCAAGCTTGGAGAAGAAGAAACCAACTTCATTCAAAAGAGTTGGTCCCGAGACCACAGCAAGGATGATGAAGGGCAGCCCCCAGATAACCAACCCGGTGAAGAGCGTGGCGAAGCTACGGGGGGCTCGGTCCGCCGGTCTTGGGTCATCAGGTACCCGCCCCGCATTTCGTGCAGCCAGAGCGCCATAGAGGCCCGCCGAGATAACAATAAGCGGGAACGGCACATCCAGAAAGAAGATGGCCAGGAAGGCCAGGCCAGCGATCACCCAGTGGGTCCTGCCGCGTAATGCCCGTTTCGATATGCGCAGCAAGGCTTCCAGGACGATGACGACCGCAGCCGCCTGAACGCCCAGAAACAGGGTATCGACCAGCGTCACATCGCCGAAGGTCACGTAAAGCGTTGCGAGCAAGAAGATCACCAAAGCCCCCGGAAGCACGAAGAGCGATCCTGCGACCAAGCCACCGGGCACACCCCGCAGCTTCCAACCGGCGTAGGTCGCCAATTGCATTGCTTCCGGTCCGGGGAGCAACATGCAGAAGCTCAGGGCGTCCAGGTATTGCTTTTCCGTCAGCCATCGTCGCTCATCGACCAGGATGCGGTGCATGAGGGCGATCTGCGCCGCCGGTCCGCCGAATGACAGCAGGCCGATCTTCAGGAAGACCCGGAACAACTCTGAGCGGGTGACACTATCAACGACAGTTGTGTTCATGGTATCAGGCCGCCCCGCCGACGGCTGGCCAGTCATGTGTCTCGTCAGTGGCATCTCGTGCCCACCGATAGAACATGTCGTAGAGCGCCATGCCTTCTTTGAGTTGCGCGAGGTCATCCTTGTGCATTCGGGAAAGACCGAGAGACGCGGCCAGCAGACCGGCGGCCTCGGGAGCAAGATCTAGGCGGTCCGTGTCCGCAGCACGGACTATGACTGCCAACCGGCTCAGAGCCTCAATCTCCAGACCGAATTCGTGGATCATGGTGTCGAAGGAACAGTCTTCCCCCCGGTGGCTCCAGAATACGTCCGCGATGTCGAACGGCGTCGCCCCGAACCGCTCGGCGACGTTCTTCACCTGGCCGGTCTCGACGAACAGGAACCTCGCCCCGGGATCGACAAACCGCCGGATGAGCCAGGGGCAAGCGATACGGTCAATCTTGGGACGGTGCCGGGTGACCCAAAGCGTATGGCCGTCCTCTCCACGTTGTGGGACCTTCGACCAGTCGATCAATGGCAAACCTGCGTCACGCCATGCGACGTGCCCGCCTTCGAGCGTCTCGGCGGGAATCCCTTCCGCACGCAGGATCGCCGCAACGCCCTGACTAAGCTTCAGGCCCTTCTGGCAAGTGACCAGGCCTCCCGTCTCGCCAAACGATTTAGCAAGCAAGCTTGCCTCGGCGTACGGGACACGTCGTGCCCCGGGTATGACACGAGGATCCTCATCGAAGTCTTCGTCGATCCGAACGTCGATAATCGTCGGGCAATCGGGCGTACCGATCAGCCGAACAAGTTGAGCAGCTTTGATTTCAGTAGGTGAGGCCATGGCGGCATCCTTCCCTGTCGTGGATTGAGAGGATGCGGCTTTTCGGCTGACGCCTCACGAGGCTTCCGCAGGCCCCATGATCTGCAACTAGCAGCAACCTGTGCGGGTGTCAAAGATGCGGCCTCGAAGCATTGGCCCATCTCCTTTTGCCCCGTTGGACCGTCGACGATCAGCGAGGGTGATGATCATCCACGATGACCCGATGTGTGTGATGTCGGCGACCCTTCAGATGCAGATGGTCAGGCGGCAGCTTCTCGTGAGTGTGTTCAGGAATCTCAAGGTCGCCCTTCGAACAAACCTCAGGTGAGGGAATTTTCGAAACTCCCATCACCGGATACCACGGAAGGTTCTGACGCAACCGAGACAAGTCCGAAGTCGCGGTGACGCTGCGACTGCGGGGGGGCTATATGGAAATCGTCCGCAGAGAATGATTGGATTTCGACGGCCATCGGGTGATGTAGCTCGGATGGTCGTCGAAGCGAAGCGTTTAGCATAACCCGTCTATTGAATTTCGGTGTCAGTGGTTGCGTGGCCTGAGTACACCGAGAGCGAACAGGGTTTCTATTGGCGGTTAAGGCCACTCAGTTCGAGTCTTTTCAAGGTTTCGCGTTCAGCTGGTTCGCAGCGCCAACCAACAACTCGACCAAGGCAGTTTCAAGGGCTGGAATCAGGTCGGTGCTGTCATCCAACACACCAATATCGGTGTTGATCTGAAACGCGATGGTCAGGCCGTAGTCAGCATAGTGCCTGAGGCTTGACACATAACCGGGAATCCATCCGCCGTGCCCGTATACTGGCCCAAACGGTGTTTCCTCATAGACTGCAACTCCCGTCCCGTAAGAAACGCCCGGCGCCTCAGGGCTGATGGCAACGCCTTCCAACAGGCGGCTCAGGTAATCTACGTCGAATGCCTTTCCCGTAAACAGAACATGGCCCCACTTCGCCAGATCCGCTGATGTCGATGCGAACCCACCTCCTGTCCACTCCACGACAGGGTTCCAGCTTAGACGACCGTGTTCGTCCATTGTACGCGGGTCAAGACCAAAGGGATTGATCTCACCAGTGTAGCCTACGGCGAGTCCTTCAATTTGGGATGAGTTCGACGGCGTTGTGGCCGTTAGTCCAAGCGGACCCAGAATCCGGTCCTCTGCCAGGTTGAACACGCCCCGACCTGTTGCGGACTTAAGGACCATGCCCAAGAGCACATATCCCGTGTCGGTATAGGCCCAAGCCGTTCCCGCCTCGAAAAGCGCGGGCTCGTCCAGGATGAACGAGATCAATTCGGCGGGATCAGGCTGATCCAAATCCCCAAGCGAGATCAATCTGGCGGCAACACCTTCCATGTGAACGTGGTCCGGTAGACCCGCGCTGTGGGTGGCAAGCTGACCGATCGTTATCGCCTCCGAATTCGGCAGCCGGGCAAACCAGGGTTCATCGCCGAGATAGCTCGAAACTAGGTCGGATTGGCTGAGCAGTCCCTCGGCCTCAAGGTCAAGGACCAACGCACCCCATATCGTCTTGCCTATACTTGCCGCCAACATGCGACTGTCGGTCGTCATCGCGATGCCAGCTTCCACATCCGCCATGCCGACGGCAACGGTCTCCACAGTCCCGTCATCCGTCACATAAGCAACTGTTGCGCCCGGGAACCCATAGGCCTCACGGAAGCTCTCCAGCAGGACCTGCACGTCTTTGCGCAGATCACCCTGCTCCGCTCTGGCCGCCGAGGCAATTAAACAGAAGGCAAAAACCAGAGCCCCGAGGTTACGAAGAACCGGCTTCATTGTCCCGCTCCACCGGCTTCTGGGATCACCTCCGTGACGGCCTCGCCCCTGTGCAGCATGGTGCCCCGGTTCCACCAGACAACGACCACGGCCACGGCGAGAAAGAGCCAGGTGTCGTAGGGTTGAGCGTCCGGCCAGATCGGAAGGATCAGTTGCCAATGAAATAACATCGGCCAAAGAAGGCTCCCGCGCCCCGCATTGAAGATCGGTGTCACAAGGACAGCAAGGGTAATGTTGCCCACGAGGAACGGGAAGAAGTTCCAGCCTGCGAAGACCGTTCCCGACAAGAAGAAAGCCGGAAGATGCCAGATGCCCCAGATCGTTCCTATGATCATGCCCGCCCAAAGCGGCGCGACGTGACGTTGCAGTATGGGTTGGGCAACGCCGCGCCATCCGAATTCCTCGATCGGCCCCAGAAACAGCATCATGAAGGTTATGGAGACCATGGCCCCCACTCCTTCGGGTGGCATAGGAGCGAGAAGCGGGCCAGCCTTGAAAGCCGAACCCATCATGTAGACAGCCGGAATGACCAGGAGGATGAACGCGAGCCAACGTGGCGACAAGCGATACATCGGCAGCCGGGAGAGGAAGGCCTTGAGCCCGGCAGTGCCACCGAAGCAAAGCACAAGCGCAAAGGCTGAGATCGCGGGCGCCCAGGTCGCCAGAAAGAAGAAAGGGTGTGAACCACTGATTTCGCCAAAGCTGGAGGCAGCCCATTCGGGTGCGATGATGTACATTCCGACAACGCCCCAGGTGATGGCGAAAGTCAGGATGAAGAAAATGAACAGAGCATAGGATGGAACTTCAAAGCCCCGTGTCGGTGCAGTCATGTAAGCCATAGGATGGTCCCCAAATTGTTGAGATGCGTTTGCCTGCTCATGCCTCTACTCCTCCGCCCGGATCGGGTTCATGAAGTCAAAGCTTCCCGGTTCAGCGCCGAGTGCTTTTTCTATGATTGTCTGCATCGCCGAACGCCGCGCGCGAAGTTCGGATTCGGAAAACCCGAAAAGATCCCCGTCGGTCAGAAACTGAGCGCCTGTGAAAAGAAACTGGATCGTTTCAAGGGGCTTCTCGACGGTGAAAACACCTTCCTCAATCCCCTGTTCCACGATTTCGGCAAGAACCGGAGAGAGTTGTAAGACCGTCTGAATATTCGTGAGTTCGTGAAGCTCCCGGTTCTCCGGAAGGTGCAGCATCTCTGCGACTTCGAGGCTGTCATCGTCGCCGATATGGCTGTTGCCGAGCAACATCTCCATCTTTTGCATGGCGTTCAGAGAAGGTTCGGCAGCAACGCCCTTTGCCATGCCGACGATCTGACCAAGCGTCTTGTCGACGACGGCTTTGAGAATGTCGGGCTTGGATTTGAAGTAATAGTAAAAGGTTCCCTTCGCGACGCCAATCTCGCGAATGATCATCTCCACCGAACATTTCGCATAGCCGTGCTGACGAAACAGCCTGTCTGCTGTCTCGACAATCTCAGCCCGTCGTTCTTCGGGAGCTTTGACGATCCTTGCCACGATGATCCTCCAATCGCCTTCCTATTACTGACTGACGGTCAGTCAGTCAAGTTCGAAAATTATTCGGGCACGACGATCGGATTGGGAATTGTGGTTCATCCCCAAAGCCGTTCTGTGCATTTTGGCCCAAAAAAGAAAACCCCGGCACGTCTGTGTCGGGGCTTTTGCTTTCAGTGGTTGCGTGGGCCCGAGCATACCGAGAGCGAACCGCATTTAGCCTTCCAGTGTGACAAACGAGGCAAGAATGGCCATTTCCATAAAGAAATATCCGTTACTCTGCGCCATCTATTACTCTGATCTGGCAAGCCGTCTGTCGCACTCCCAGCGATCCATGCGACCTATCTTCTCCACCGCGCTGTATCACCCGAGTACCCAAGGGCTGAAGCCTCAAACACCGTACGGACAATGCCCGCTCGGCATTGGCATAACGCTCCGAAAGGCCGAAGATAAAAGCCTAACGAACATGTCCTGACCACTTCTTTGCTGCGCGAAAATCACCGTTGCACAGTGCGAAAACCTATGTGGTTCGTTCCCAAGCCGGTGTTCTGTGCATGCCTCGCAGCCGGTCTGTACCTGCCACAGAAGTCGGGGGAGCAAAGAAACGAACCTCCCTTGATGACGGCCACCGGCACTTCCGGCTGCAATGGATCGAAGCCGGTTGACGCGACGCCTTCGGGGGCTTCGAAGCGCTTGTCGGGATAATAGGGGTCTTTGGTCCACTCCCAGACGTTGCCAATCATGTCGTAAAGGCCAAAGCCGTTTGCGGGGAAGCAACCAACTTGTGTACGCCCCATGTGACCATCCTCGCCAGTGTCCTCCTCCGGGAACATACCCTGCCAAGTGTTCGCCATATACACTCCGCCGGGCGTGAAGACATCACCCCAGGCAAAGGGTTGGCCATTCAGGCCGCCGCGTGCGGCGAATTCCCACTCCGCTTCTGTCGGCAGTGCCCGCCCGGCCCATTTCGCATAGGCTTGCGCATCTTCGAGGGAGACCTGAACGACCGGCTCCCCGTCGCGCCCTTCGATGGAACTGTCAGGACCCTCCGGATGTCTCCAGTCGGCTCCCTCAACGAACTGCCATTGCATGGCATCAAATACGGCTGAGCCATTGGCTGGCCATCCCGCCTCCACCATTCGCTCGGCGCTGGTCACATAGCCGGTCGCAGCAACAAACTCGGCGAACTGAAAGTTCGTCACCTCGTGTGCATCCATGCGAAACGGATCGACACGCAGCCGGACAACCGGCCCTTCATCCGCATAGAAACCCGTATCCCCCATGTCGAAGGAGCCACCGGTGATGGCGATGTCTCCCAAGAGCTGAACACAAACCTTGTCTGATGTGGAAACCTCTTCCGTTTCCACCGTCGCCCCAAGCACACCAACTGTTGTCAGGGCGGCAAGACTGGCCAGAAAAACTGTTTTCATCGGTTCCTCAAGAAAGCTGCGGGCACAGCCGGAGAGATCGAGAACTTGATCGAACTCTCCGGATTGATGCCGCTCGAAGTGGTGATGTAGTCATGATATTCGAGGCTGAAACGAACGGGCAGTTTGCCAACGAAAGCGGTCTTGTTCAGGCCGATGCCAATCGGGACATCGACCTCGGTTCCACCGGCACCGTTCCAGTTGATGGAGATTGTGGGGGACGCCCCGATGGACCATTGGTTCGGAAGCTTGCGATAGACGAAATACTGAATGTTCGTCCGGTTCACGTCGGGCCGGTTGTCGTCGCCAGCAAAGGACCACCAGTGCTGCGGGAAAAGGCCGAGCGTCCAGTTCTCGCCCAGATACGCCAACGCTCCCGCGATCCCGGCCTGGTATTTGCCCTGGCCGAGGAAGTCCTCGCTCGCCGTGGGAAAAATGAAGGTTGGCCCGATGGCCCAGATCAGTTTGCCGTTGCCCACGGCTGTCGTTTCATTGGGCGTGAAAAGACCCACATAGGTCAGATCACCAAAGCCTGTCGTCGATCCCGCCAGATCGGCGGGCGTCGGCGCGGGGCCGGTTATTCCGAAGTTCAGCCCATCGGCCTCAAAGCTGACGTTCGACAGCGCATCTTTGTTGATCGGCACTTTGGGAAAACTCAACACGACACGGTTCACCAGACTCCAGCGGTCATTCAACCGGACCGGAAACGTCGGGATCAGTTTGACATTCTCGATCACCTGGCTGGTGCCGAAGAAAGGCTCCGTGACGGTCTTTCGCTCATAAACAAGCGGTACCGACACCATCTCGCCCACCGGATTGTCCATCGCCCGACTGATCTGATCCGATGTCAGTTGGCATCCGGCCTGCAAGAGCGCGTCCAGGGTGGACCCCGGATCGGCGATCAACTCGTCTGTGCAGGTGCCCTGGGCGGACACCTGACCTGCTAAGAGAACGCATATCAGAGTGAGAGCGACGGGTCTCATGAATCAGAAGTCGCTGCGGCGTTCCAGCACATCGTGCCAGGACCAGACGAACTGAAGCTTCGTGACCGCCGCATCCGCATCGAAGCCACCTATGTCGCCGCTGACGGCTTGCATATGGCTCAACTGGAAGCTGGCATTGTCGTTGACCTGATAACCAAATGTGAAACCAAGGAAATGCGCGTCAACTTCATCGCTGGTTCCGGTTGTCAGACCGGTCGAGTTGCTGACGAATGTCTGGGCCCCGCCGCCGAGGTAGGTCCAATCCAGAGATGCGAAAGCTTTTTTGGTGATGTCCCGCGTCAGGTGCGCTTCGACCGAATAAAGCGGGTCCTGTTCAACCGTGTCGCCGAAACTGTCGTCGTTGTCACCAAACCAACGAACGGCAGGCATGACTTCAAGCGTCGTTCGACGTCCCGGCACCCAGTCGCCAATGTTCCACATGATCGGGGCGGAAAGACGTGCGCTCCAGCGGTTCGAGCCCATGTTGAGGGCTTCGTTGGCGTCGTAGGTACCCGTCGGGGCGCTGAAATGCAGGCCGACATTGACCGAAAGCGTTTCCTCCCAACGCAGATAGTCTCGAACTGCGAGTTCCGGCACCCCGGCGACGTTCACTGCCGCACCAAACGTCAGATCGCCGATACCATCCGCGAAGGTGTTTGTCGCGCCGAGGGGCAGTGAACTGTCGGTGTCGAGGCTCCCGAACGGCAGACTGGCCTGCCACAGGATCGTACGGCCGAACAAGGGCTGGCTGCGGACATAGGTACCGACCCAGAAGTCGGGTGCGACATCCAGCGTACCCCTGTAGTTGTCGAACACCGGGAACTTCAGGTTGGCCCGGCCCTCGAACCGCGAGAAACTGAGGATGTTCGTGTTCTTCGGGATCGGCCAGTAAACACGTGGCCCGTCGAACTCGGCGAATGCTGGCGTAGTTGCCCCCGTCAAACAGATCGCGGCAATGGTAAGTGCGTTTCTCATGTGTGGGCCCCCGCTCACTCGGTGATTGCGTAGTTCGGTTCCTGCCCGCGCGGATACCCTTCGGCATCAACCGGTGGACGGGGCGGCAGGATTTGTTCGAGCCCATCGTAGAAAGACCGGTTCGGACGGATGATATTGTTCTGACTGGCATAGCGCTGATAAGCGGCAATGAGCGCGGCACGCCTTTGCGGGTAAACGCCCGACAGGTCTCGGGTCTCGCCCGGGTCTTTCGACACATCGAAGAGTTGCCAACGGTCCTTCCCGAATGGCTTCGGCATCCAGACGGCTTTGTAGCGACCTGATCGGGCGAACTGTGCTCCGAAATACTGCCCCGCTATTATTCCGCCGTCGCCACGCGGGTTCTTCGACCGGCCGGTCAACAGAGGCACCCAAGAGCGACCCTGCATCCCTCGTGTATTCGCACCAGCAAGCTGGGCAAGCGTCGCTGGGATGTCTTTTACATGCATCAGCGCACCCCGGTTGATCCTTCCGCGTTTCATGTCCTTGTGCCAGACGATCAGCGGCGACCGGATACCACCCTCAAACGCGCTGCCCTTGTAGCCGCTGAACGGCGTCGCCGAGACCTGTGCCCAGGGAGCGCCGTAAGCCATGTAGCTGTAGTTGCGACCCCACGAGGCGAACTGCGTGTCGTAGTTGTTCGGATACCAGGCCGACCCGGACAGCGCCGGTCGCTGTTTGGCCTGCTGGATCGGGTCGTTCCCTTCGGGGCCATTGTCCGAGAAGAAGACGATGTATGTATTGTCCAATTGACCCGTCTTATCGAGATACTTGATCAGTTCGCCCACCTGGAAGTCCAGGAACTCGACCATCGAGGCGTAGATTTCCATCCGGCGGGACTGCTGCACTTGCGCCGCACCAAGCAAATCGTCGTATTCGGGAATGTACCAAAGTCTGGGCGCAAGTTTCGCGGTCTTCGGCACGATGCCAAGACGTTTCTGCCGCGCCAGTCTTTGGCGACGCAGGTCATCCCAACCCATGTCGTACTTGCCCTTATACCTCCACAGCCACCGTTTGGGGACCTGAAGCGGGTCGTGCGGCGCTTGGAACGCAAGATAGGCAAAGAAGGGCTGACCCGATTTGCGGCCCTCCTCGATATAGGACTTCAGCTTGTCGGTGAAGGTCAGCGAAGAATAATAGCCCCTCGGAAGCCGCCGAAGGTACTTGTTCCCTTCCACGAATTCACTCTTTGGATTGCCTTCATTGGCACCTTTCAGGTCGAAGTGGCTTCCGGCACCGTTCAGCAGCGAGAAGCTCCGGTCGAAACCACGGGCGGCAGGTATATGCCTCGGCGAGTGACCAAGGTGCCATTTCCCGGCCATGTAGGTGCGGTATCCGGCCGCCTTCAACCGCTCGGCAATGGTTGGGACACGTGTCGATAGGACCCCCTCGTATCCTTCAATGCCCAACTGATTGGGGGCCGTCCGTTCGTACATGTTGCCCAGCCCGACGCGGTGATTGTCGATGCCGGTCAAGAGCATCGAGCGGGTCGGTGAGCAGGTCGAGCCCACATAGAACTCGGTGAAACGCATCCCGTTCTTGGCGAGACGGTCGATGTTGGGTGTCTTGATTTCACCGCCGTAAGAACCGAGGTCTGAAAACCCAAGGTCGTCGGCCACGATGACGACAAAGTTCGGACGTTTGTCTTGCGCACTCGAAGCACTGGTGAATCCAAACAAACAAACACCAACAGCAATCAATAGCTTCCTGGTGAGTGGTTTGATGGGTACGGGAAATCCGGTATTCATTGCGCGACTAGCCCCTCGTCTGACATGACCCTGGACAAAGTCTGCGCAGGAAAACTCGCCCTTACGACATTCACTGCACGAACGAACGAATGGATGCACGAACGGCAGTTTGTGCCTCACGAAGCGTCATCGGAACCCAGATCGTCCATAAATCTCGCCATGGCGGACTGATGGCTTCGTGAGACCGGAAGTTGGTTGCCGTTCCTGAGTTCAACGCACATTTTGCCGTTCGCACGAACAAGCCTCTTGATCCCCGCGCGATGGACCCAGTGAGAACGGTGGGTTTGCAACCCGTCCATGGCGCGACATTGTTCCAGCGCGTCGGAGAACCTCAGAAGAATCAACTCGTCGCCGGCATCCGTCGTGACACACACATAATGCCGCTCGGCCGACAGCGCCCAGAGAGCCCCCTTTGTCTTTGGCGATAACTTCTTCAGAAACTCAGGCGATGCGACTTCCTTTGCCTCAGACGCAACGGTGTCTGCCGTCGATGTTTCCTCAGGCCCGCGATCCGTCGGAAGGCGCGTTTGCCACCACGGATAACTCAGCACCATCCAAAGCACTGATCCCAGTGTTGCGTGAAGAAGCAACGCGGCCGGGTAGGTGGCCTTCAGCCAGTGCCAAAGCGCCTCGCGTGTCGAATCCGGCGCAACCACCCACCCGGCAATCCACAACGTATTCATTGACAGTGCCGTCGATGGAATGGCCGCCAATATACAACCGATCACCGAAGCCGTGCGGGCCGAGCAGAGTGTGCAGTAAGTTGCCGCCAGAACAGCGAACAAGGTCTGCACTGGCACCGCGATCAGCACCATTACAAAGGATTGAAGGAACACGATCCTGAAGGCGGCGATGTCACCAAATTCACCGATCATCCTCGGCAGGCTGACGATGAGAAGCGCCGCCAGGAAAACCCCTACATGGTGCCTCCAAAAGCTATGATCCTGAAGAAATGCCAAGAACCCAAGCGCTCCGTTGCCCAACTCAGGACAGCCTGCGAAGGACAGTCATCCAATGCTACACTGGCTGCACGAATGGTGGTTCAACATGCACGAGACGCCATTCATTGGGCCGTCAGGTGCTTAGGAATTCAGCCAGTTCTTCTCTCACCGAGCCGCTGAAGCTTCTGGATACAGGCAGTTCCAGGTCGTTCACCAACCTAACCGAAAGGCTTTTCCCTGCGGATTGCAACGCCTGGACAGCATCGTAGCTGATCCAATGCGACCGGTGGATGCGCATGCCATGCTCACTTGGAATTTTCGTGATGGCCTCGCTGAACGGCATGAGCACAAGGTCTTCTCCAGCATCGGTATGCAGACGGACATAATGCTGCTCTGCCGACATCGCGAGGAGCTTCCCCCTCTTCTCCGGCGATAGTTTTTGGAGCAACATCCGCGCCTCGTTGATCTCGGGGATTTTCGGGTCATCGGTCATCGATGGTGACGACTGTTTGTTCTCCAGGTGTGCCACCCACCAACGATAGTTGAACAGCATCCACAGCAACGGTCCGAGCGTCGCGAATCCAAAGAAGATGAAGTGCAGACGTGATGTGACATTCGCAAAGAACTCGCTTCGCGTTTCAACCGGAGCCGAACCGGTCGGCATGACGCCCACCAGCCAGCTAAGAGACGGGCTGAGAGCCGTGGCAGGGAAGGCTGCCAACGCGCATCCGGCAATTGCACAAACATAGTAGGGAACGCGGTTTCCAAATGACGACATCGCTGACGACGCGAAAAGCGTCTGGAAGGGGTATGAAACGGCAACGAGGATCACGGAGTGAATGAAGACATCAGCCACATCGACGCCACCGCTCGCAGCCCCGACAATTCGTGATGCCGCAAGAATCAGTACAGCGGCCGAGCAAACGACGCAACTGTGAAGCCAAAGGTTTTTCCGCAAGTTAAAAAAGGACCCCACCCTCTTCTCCGCGGTTCAAATTGTGCGGCGGGGTCAGGTTAACCTAAAAAAGCAAACGGTGGTACTTCAATGCTGTCGCCGCAAATGTCGCTCGGATACGCCAGAACCTTTGCTCGCAGAGCGGCTATTCTTTGGTTCACGGGAACTGGGCGACCACCTCGCCAAATTACATTGGCAGACGTTTTTCTGCCTTTGGACGGGTGCTCAATCTGGACTGACGACGAAGTTGAAGTTCCTTCATGCTCAGTCGCGCACGCTTCGCATCAGCGGGTGAACGGCGTGACGAGTGGAATGGGAGCAGTTTGATAAGGCCACATGTGTGCACCACTCCCGCTGAGGTGCGAGACTCGGTCTGACCGCGGCGATACCAGCGGGTTTCGATATCGAAGTCAGCCACATCCTCAGCATCGTGGACCACCAAATCAAAAAACCCCGGCACCGATGTGTCGGGGCTTCTTCTTTCAGTGGTTGCGGGGCCCCGAGCATACCGAGAGCGAACGGGATTTCTGCTGACCGTTTAATCCGATTAGTCATCCAGCTTGATGATCATCGGTTCCACGGCGTCCTGGATTAACTCAATCAACTCCGGGTCCATGAACCGATAGTCGTCGGGTATGTCTAGGACATGCACCTCTTTGTGCTGAACCTCCCCACGGAACTCCGCTCTCAAACGCGACCGGTGTTTGTCCTCCATGACAAGGATCAGGCCAGCCCAACGGATGTCTGCCTGATTGACCTGCCGACGGGCCTTACGGCTTGTCCCGGCTGAGCGGACAGTCACACCTTCGCGTTTCCGAAATACGGCTTCTGCCGTCGGACTACGCCATTTGTTCATGCTGCATATGAAGAGAATTTTCATGCGCTGAGGGGAATATCGGATGATGTGGAACCGACCAAGACCCCACATGCCCCTCTGCTTGGCAATTTGGCAACATTCGCTTCGGGCCCATGCACCGGCCATTGCCCGAATCGACTTCGATCCTTATTCGACGCTCCCAGACCGCAAGGTCACAACCGTAACGCCAGCACAGGAGGGCAGCACATGACCAGCATCGCATTGACCCTCATCGGGCGTATCACTGTCTAAATCAGCGCCGCTGATCTGGTGTGATGTCGGGCCGTAAGGCCATTCAAGACAGAACGACTACGGGACCATTTCAATGGGCAATCCACCTCTGGATGGCCATCCGTCTGCCGAGCAGATGGACGGGATCATCACACATTTCTACACCTCGGGCGCATGGATCGAAGGCCGTGCCGAGGATCAGCTTCGTAATATCAGCACCTGGGCTGGCGTCACAAAAATCGCCGCCTTCCCCGACCTTCATCCCGGAAAGTACGGGCCGGTCGGATGCGCCGTCTTGGCTGATCGCGTCTATCCGCAACTGATCGGCAACGACATCGGCTGCGGCATGAGCCTGTTTCAACTCGATTTGCCCGTGCGCAAGTTCAAGGTGGAGAAGGCGGTGCGTCGGATCAGGGTTCTGGGTGAACCGCTGACCACACATCCGAATGACCGACTGGAGGAAATCGGCCTCCCGACGGACCTCTTTCCCGACGCCCTCGGCACCATCGGCGGCGGCAACCATTTCTGCGAAGTTCAGGCGCTGACCGATCCGGTTCCCGGCCAGTCGTTTGATCGCGATGTACTCTATCTTCTGGTGCATTCGGGGTCCCGTGGACTTGGCTCCGCGACGCTTGCGGACCTGCCAGATGGCGCATTCGGCGGAATGTCGGGCGATGCGGCCACGGCTTACGTGACTGCTCATGACCAGGCCGTCCGCTGGGCGCGGTTGAATCGGCGGATCATTGCAGAGCGGGCGGCAGCCGCCCTCCGCGCTGACCTTCGCCTGATGATCGACGCGCCACACAATCTGCTGGCCGAGACGCCAGTTGGATGGCTGCACCGCAAGGGGGCAGCCGTGTCCGGCGAAATCGTGCCCATCGCAGGGTCGAGAGCCACGTCCAGCTATCTGGTTCAGCCTACGGAAAACGATGCGGCCTTGGCGTCATTGGCGCATGGGGCCGGTCGTCGCTATGACCGGTCGTCCATGCATGGCCGGGTTCGCGGCAAGAAGTCGGATATCGCGGCGATGGAACGCACCCCGTTCGGTGGTCGTGTTGTCTGTGAGGATCGCGATCTGCTGATCGAAGAGGCTCCATTGGCGTATAAATCCGCTGCGGATGTGGTCGCTGATCTGGAAGCCACCAACGTCGCCACCCGGATCGCCACGCTCAACCCGCTCCTGACCTTCAAGAAGACACGGGCCGAGGCTGCACGATGAAGACAGAAGAACATATTTCACTGTTGGTGACGGCGGGTGACGGACCGGAGGAATGCAACCAGGCCGTTGGCCACATCCTGACGAAGATGGAGGATGAGGCTGACGGACTTGGCGTGGCCCTTTCGATCTGCCGGTCCGAAGGCCGTCACGGTCCGAAGTCGGCTGTCGTTTCGGTCCATGGAAAACGGTCGCCCGACTTCGCTCGGAACTGGTGTGGGACGATCCAGTGGCGAATGCAGAGCAGAATCCGGAAACACCACAAACGGGCCAACTGGTTCGTGGGTGTATTTGCCCTCGATCAGCCGTCGGGAGGAACCACCTCGATTGCAGAGGAAGATGTCAACTATTCGACGCTCCGCGCAGGTGGGCCGGGTGGTCAGCACCAGAACACCACCGACAGCGCTGTCCGCGCGGTCCACGAGCCGTCTGGTTTGGTCGTGGTCGTTCGGGACGGGCGCTCACAGCACCGGAACAAGGCCCTCGCTCTGGAGCGCCTCAAGCATCTGGCTGACGCTATGGAAGAAGCGGAACGGGAGCAGCGGAAGTCCATTCGGAACCAGCTTCATCGTGGATTGGTCCGAGGTAACCCGGTGCGACGGTTCAAGGGGGAGGGATTTACCGAAGAACGATAGGCCAACATTCGTAGACGAGGCTCCACCAGAGTTGATTTTGAACGGGCTGGAAGCTATCCGCCCGATCTACGTCTCAACCCTGAACCCCACGGAAGAACAATGTAATCGCTGCGCACATGCTTGAACCAACGCCCTGACGACTGCTGTCGGGTGGTTTTGTGCGATCAATCGATACATCGTGAGACAGTCATGAAAATCTACAAGTACCCGCGTACGCGGCACATCGAAGGTTCGCGCCTTCAGGTCGGCGACATTGCGGATGACAAACCAATAAAGGACCTCGACGGTCAAAGCCTGATCGTCGAAGAAAAACTAGACGGAGCCAACTCCGCCGTGTCCTTTGACATGGATGGCAACCTGCGTCTGCAAAGCCGTGGTCATTATCTGACCGGAGGTGGGCGGGAGCGTCACTTCGACTTGCTCAAGACCTGGGCCGCCGCACACGCCCACGTACTGAGACCGGTACTGGGTGATCGCTTCGTCATGTACGGCGAGTGGATGTTCGCAAAGCACACGGTCTTCTATGATCGCCTTCCGCATTACTTCATGGAATTCGACGTGCTGGATCGAGAGACCGGGGCTTTCTTGAGCACGAGGGCTCGCCAATCCCTGCTTGCGGGTTTGCCGATCATGCCCGTCCCCGTCATCCATGAAGGTCAGGTCACGTCCGTCGAGCAACTCAACGCCATGACGCGCCCGACGCCCTTCAAGTCGGACAACTGGCAGGACGCATTGGCGGCGGCGGCGGAGAAATCCGGCAGCCGTCCGGACAAGGTGGATCAGCAAACCGAGGACAGCGATCTGGCTGAGGGTCTTTACCTGAAACTGGAAGATGACAACCACGTTCAAGATCGTTTCAAGTTCGTGCGAGCCGATTTCCTGCAAGCCATCGAGACGTCTGAGGGTCACTGGCACGACCGACCCATTCTGCCGAATGCATTGGCCGAGGGCGTGGATATTTTCGCATCGGTTCTGGGTGTGGAAGGAGCGTACGATGCCTAGCAGCATGCACCCCACAGTCACCCATGAAAAACTGCTGGCCTTGGTCCCGGTCGGTCCGACCTGGCAGGTCGATTGGGCAGCCATCTGGTCGCTTTGGCCTGAACTGGCCAAGCTCGACGCCTGCCCACAGGACCCGATCCATCATGCCGAAGGCGATGTGGGAATCCACACCCGCATGGTTGCAGGGTCGTTGGTTGCCGAGCCCGAGTGGCAAGTGCTGCCACCCGACGAGCGGAGCTACCTTTTCTGGGCAGCGGTACTGCACGACGTTGGCAAGCCAGCGGTGACCAAGAAGGAAGAGGATGGTCGCATCTCTTCCCGTGGGCATTCGCGGGTCGGGGCATCCATTGCCCGACAGTTGCTCTGGCACGCGGACTCACCCTTCGCCTGGCGAGAAGCACTATGCGGGATCATCTCGCACCACCAACTGCCGTTCTGGCTGATCGAGCGACCAAACCCGACCCGGTTAGCGATAGAAACCTCATGGCGGTGTCGGCCTGACCATTTGTGTCTGCACGCAAGGGCCGATGCACTGGGACGGCTGTGTCAGGATCAATCGTCGATTCTGGAAAACGTCTGCCTTGCAACAATGACGTTTCAGGAGGCGGGTTGCCTGACAGGACCATTCGCGTTCGCCAATGACGAAAGCCGCGTGGCTTTCTTCGAGCTTGAAGATCGCGATCCACACTACGCTGCATACGAAGAATTCAAGTGCGTCGTCACGGTCATGTCCGGCTTGCCTGGTGCCGGGAAAGACACCTGGGTGGCGAAACATCGCCCCGCGCACCCAGTGGTCTGCCTTGATCTCATTCGCGATGAACTTGAGGTCTCAGCCACGGACAATCACGGTCAGGTCATCCAGGCCGCCCAGGAGCGGGCCAGGGAGTACCTGCGGGCGGGCAAAGATTTTGTATGGAACGCCACGAACATCACGCGTCAGAACCGCTCACGGATACTGCGGTTGTTGCGGGACTATGGCGCACGGATCGAGATCGTCTATGTCGAGGTCAGCCCCGATCAACTGAGCCGCCAGAACCGAAACCGACCCGACGCGGTGCCGGATGCAGTGATCGATCATCTAGCTCAGAAGCTGGAGCCTCCGCAGGCATGGGAAGCACACCGAGTGTGTGGTCGCCGTATAGTCGGCATGGCCTCAACATTGGCGACCCTGAGGTGGCCTCGGATCATGTCAATTATCTCTGTGGGAACGAAGTAGAATGCTTGTTTTGCTGCGCGACCGTTCGGAAGCGAAACAAGAGTGTTGCCACTCTTATGTCGGACTTTCGCTTCCAGTGGTTGCGGGGGTAGGATTTGAACCTACGACCTTCAGGTTATGAGCCTGACGAGCTACCGGGCTGCTCCACCCCGCGCCAAAGTCCGACCTACTTATTGTGAGTCGAATGAGACCGCAAGGGGCAGTTCGGAAACTTGTTACATTTCGCTGCGGCAGACAGGTGTGCTACTGGTCAAGGCGATGTTTCTGCGCGGTTTTCTCCTTCTCGTCGCGGCTGTCGGCTTCTCGGTCGCGGCGACGATCTATTTCGGCAACGAGGTGCTGATCGCGCTTGGGCTGATCCTGACGCAACTCAAGGTAATTGCTAAGAAATTGGTGGGTGTGGAACTGCCCGCGATACTGGCCTGGCTGAAATTTCAGGGGTCGGCGTTCTTCCGGATCGAACTCATCAAGAAATGGCTGATGACGACGGTCTTGCCGCTGATCCTGGGCAAGGCCGTGTTGCGACGAATTGCGAATTTCACCGCGCGATACCGTCGGATGGTTCGGCT
>JBNKWP010000015.1:0-82979 GCA_050299835.1 Silicimonas sp. | reverse complement strand
GGCGCTGCTGCGGGATGCTGGCTGGCAGGTCAGCGATGGCCGTGTCGAGAGGCTGTGGCTACGGGAGGGGCTGAAGGTGCCATCGAAGCAACCGAAGAAGAGCCGACTCTGGCTCAACGACGGATCATGTGTTCGGCTCAGGCCCGAGTACACCGATCATGTCTGGAGCTATGACTTCGTTCATTGCCGGACGGACGACGGCAAGGCATTCCGGACGCTCAACATCCTCGACGAGTTCAGCAGAGAATGCCTCGCGATCAAGGTCGAGCGGAAACTGAACGCGACGAGCGTCATCGACGCTTTGAGCGACCTGTTCATCCTGCGTGGGGTGCCGGGCTTCATCAGGTCTGACAACGGCCCAGAGTTCATCGCGCAGGCCGTGAGAGACTGGATCGCCGCTGTCGGTGCAAGGACGGCGTACATCGAGCCGGGATCACCTTGGGAGAACGGATATGTGGAGAGCTTCAACGCTCGGCTCCGCGACGAGCTGCTGAATGGCGAGATCTTCTACTCGCTCAGGGAAGCCCAGATCGTCATTGAGAGATGGAGGCGGCACTACAATACAAAGAGGCCACACAGCGCCCTCGGATATCGACCCCCGGCACCGGAAACCATCATCCCAATGGATCGGAGGCCGGTCATGCACTAACACTCAACATGGACCAGTCAGATTAGGCTGCTCAGTAGGCCGCGTGGAAGCACTGCTATCCGATAACAATGCATTATTCTTGCCTGAGCGAGAGTCTGCCGACAATATCGTGAGAACATCAAGAAAAGCGTGGGGTGCCAATGATTTTTTCAGGAATGTCACGAGTAGTGTTTCCCGCGCTTGTTTTTTTCATTTGGGGAGTCCGCTTTTAGCGCAAGAAAGTGCTGAGCAGCCTCTTGGCGTGGGCGAACCTGGCGCGGCTTATCTAGAACAAACGCAGCCGGAAATCTTAGACTGGATTCGCACGTCTGCACCTGATGCAGTGACTAGAGAGCTGCAGGTCGAAGTAGCGTCTACGATAATCCGGCTGTTCGAATCAGATCAGCTTGCACCATTTCTTTCGTATCTTGGTGGCATTGGTACCGACGATTTGGTTCCCCTTCTGACTGAACCTGGCGGACCCCTTACGAAGCTAACTAGCGACGTCTCTATTGGTGCTGTCAAAGGGTTGATGGTTGACGTGGGTTCTGAACTCGCAGCGGAGGCAATTTTTCAAGCGCCTGTCTTGCGAGACACCCCTGACGCTTTTAGGGATCCTCTTGAAATTGCGCTCGGAGCGGCCTTGAAGGAAACGCTGAGCATCGTCACTCATGATGGCCCTCTCGAAACGCTTGTCCTCAAAAAAGTTCTTGAACGCGCCCAGGATGCTATTGAAATTTATCAAGCAACCGGTGCCTTAGCAAAGGCCGAGAGCGGCGCTTTGATCGCTACCGCTTTGATGGTGAGTTCTGCTGCCGAGATCGGAGTTGAGATAGGGGGCGAGCGGGGACAACGGCTCATCGACCTAGCACGCCGCGATATTGCTCCTGTTATGCCAGCAGCTGTTGGAAACGATGACGCTGAAATAGTTACCGCCATCTACTCAGCCGCATTGGATGCTTTGGTTGCTTATCATAGGGGCGACATAGAAACGGCGAGCAGTGCATATCAAGCTGTTCTTCAAGCGGCAGGAGATAGTAATCTTGGTCCTCTGAGCCTTCTGCGGAACCCATTGGATTGGGGCGTTGCTGCAATGAACCTTGGCAAGGATTCCCCGGAGATTGCACTTGAGGTTCTACTAGCGGCGACAGAGTTAGCGGCTGTCGGGCGTGGCGAAGTAAAAAGCGTAGAGACTTCGCCGGTCCTTCCTCCCGACAATGGTCAGCGACCGGCGTTGGCTAGCGCTATGCGCTCACCGCTTGGCGAGGCGACACTGAATATTTCCGCTGGGTTCTTTGACACCTCATATCCAGGTGCATGGAACCCACCAGCACAACACCTTGGAAGCGATCTCCCTGCGCCAGAGGGGACGCAGGTTGTCTCCCCTGTCGCAGGAACGATCTTGTTAAACCGCACCGGCAGAGCCGATGCTTTTGAGAAGTATCTGATTGTTCGGTCGGCCACAGGCGACCAGGAACATGTATTTGGTCATATCAATAGCTCTCTCTCGGAAGGTGACGAAGTCGAAATTGGAACCCCCTTGGGAACAATCGTTTCAGCGGGAACAGGGTCGCACGTTCATTGGGGCATAAACACTGCAGGCGTTCTTGAGTCATTAGGCTCCGGTTGGGGATGGGGGCGAGCGCCTCTATCCGCAACGGTTGAGCAAGCTGCTGATCGGGGTTGGATTGATCCGGCGGAATGGTTCGCGGCAACCAGCAATGTCGAGTCTGTCCCAGAGACTTTCGCGCCAGCTGAATGGGGACCAACGATCATACCGGGACCAGGTGTAGAGCTCGGTTACAGACCGTGCGGCGATCGAACAGACATTCGGCGCTGTCTTGAAGAAAAAGGGTTGAGCGCGGACGCTATTGATTTTTCATTCGCTGTGGCTGGGGATTTGGTTGGCGAGGTGTTCGCTATCGACTTCCAGGAAGCTGGTGAGATCGATGTGGCCCATGTCGAATTCAATGGAGCTTCACCACACCAATGGCCGGTTTTGGTCAACGGTTCTGTCGGGGAGGTCGCGCTAGAAACTACAAACAGTCTTTCGGCAGTGTTCACAGACCCGACGAGCCAAAAAATGTTACAGCGGTTTCCGCAGGCAACCGCTCGATCGGCACAAATTCGGTCTCACCGCTTGCTGGAAGATGGAACACAACGATTCGTCCTGGTCGAAACCATCATTGATGGGTGCCGTGCGTGCCCAATCCTAGGCACGGCTGTGACCTTCCTTGAAATTGGACCGATGACGGGTGGTGCCCTAAGGCGTACACCCATTGGTCTGTCGCTAGAATATCCGAGCAACAGCGTCGATCTCTCAGATCGAGTGCTTCGGGAACGTCCGGATAGCTTGCAAACGATGCTTAACATACTGGGCTACAACGCAGGTGAGATGGATGGATATCCCGGTCCTCTTACACGCAATGCCCTGATGAATTTCCAGGCCGAGTATTGTCTAGCTGCCACGGGACAACCTGATCAAGGGACTACGACTGCTATTATCGATGCGAGTGGTTTTGATGTGCCCTGCATGGGTCAGAAGCCACCGGAAGGAGTTTCTGCGATAACACCCTTGCTTGCAGGGATGTACGTGGATGATCTTAGTTTCTGTGACCTTGAAAATATTCCGGCAGACAATTCTGGCACCAGTCACCTCAGTCAGCTGGTAGTCCGTGGAAATGCGATTACGTGGGGGCATGAAGGTCTGTGCACGATTGAGCGCACGGACATCAGAAACGCTGTCACACTGTTTCGCGGGACCTGCTACGAAGCAGATCATGTGACAGACTCCAGATGGAGATTTGACGTTTTAGCGAATGATCGCCTCGTTGATCTTGATATGCCCACCGCAGCTGACGGCTTTCCGCCGCGTACTTACATTAAATGCCCTGATAACAGCGTTTTGCGTCAAAATTGGTCTGCTTGGTTTGGGGAAGAAACCGATGTCTCAGCACGAGATACGGAAGAGCTCGGTTCAACCGATTTTTTCGAACCTGCAAGAGGTACGACCGAACGCAGGGCAATATTGGATGCAGTACGACCAATTGCTGTACGTCACTTTGGACCACCGGTTGAGTTCGTGGTTTATACACTGCGTGTTTTAGATGGCCAAGCTTACGTCGAATTGTTGGCACAAAGACCAGGGGGTGGGCCAATTGATCTGGCTGCGACGCCTGCAGCAGCACGTGGAGAAGTTGACTTTGGCGTGGGCAACGGGGACATCGTATCAGGCTTCTTGGTTGAAGAAGCTGGGGTGTGGAAGCCGCGAGATATCGTAGTTCAGGCTACGGAGGCCTGGTGGATTGGAAACTGCAACGGCCTTGGTCAGCTTATGCCTGAGACTTGCGGAGAAGCCGACAATGCACTCGCTGGTACCAGCCAAAACGGGTCGAATTCAATTTTGGAGACGTGCACCCCAACTGGTAATCCAAGTTTCCCGCAACGGATGATGCCAGAAGAAGATAGCAGCACGCATACGGGCCGGACAATGAGTGGGAATAACTGGACTTTACGCCTTTTCTCTCCCGGTTCAGCTTTCGGCGTTGCAGAATTTACGAACTCGGCAGGTACAACCGCAGAAGGCTTTTGGCGTCCAACTAGAACTGGGATTTGTCAGTCGTACAACGGGCGAGAGTCTTGGAGCTGCCATGACATCCTGGCATGCCAAGGCGAAACAGATCGTTTTGCCATGCGAAATTCAGAAGGTGAGTTCACATCCGTACTGCAAGCTTCGGTTGGTCCTTCATTCGAACTAGGAGCGGCAACCACCCGGGAACCTGCTACCTCCACTCCTGCCCCGCCTGTATCACCTGCGATCAGCCATGAAAGGCCAAACAATAGCTCGAATTTTGGGCAAACGGCGACGGTCGCTAGGCAAAATCCGATAGCCCGACCGATTGGGGATCTTTCTTCAACGGATAGAACAGGCAGAGTTCAAGAAACACCGTCAGTAAGATTGAACCAAATTAATCCGATACAATTGGGCAAGGTTACTCACACTCTGTTTCCGCTCGGAAAAAACCTTGAGCTCGCTCATTTGCAGAAGTTTCAGGATATTCACTCCCGGCAAGATTGGCGGCAGCCACTATTGATTTTGGATAGAATACATGCGCTGAAAAAACTAGATGATAACTTTTACGGAATTCGTTGCATGCCAGCCAATTCTGCGGCGCTGGTTTTCAGGGACGTACCAGCAAATGAGTATTTAAGCTTCATAGGTTCAATCTCTGGCGTACTTGGCACGAGCGGAAATCCGTTGGAGACGCCAGAGTATCAGGATATATCGCCATATATTAATCTGGGCTGGCAAGAGCCACTCCGAGAGTTTCAAAAAAAACTTGGTGCAGTTCGCTTTGCCCTCATGCAAGGAAATAATTTGGCATATGTCACATACTCCGGATCCCGCGGAGATGCTAAAGCCCCAGACGCAGTTAGTATGACCGTCAAAGTCCAAACTATCGAAAAGGGATGTCCGGGAAAAGGGCCGGACATCTTGACTGATTTTTACAACGTCGAAAGTATTGAGAGCATTTTTGAGCAAGGAAACACTGCCGAAGTACAGTTCATTGTTGCCAAGAACATTATATCAGATGTGCCCAGCCGGGTAGACCTTGGGAACCATCCAGTGTTTTCTAGCGAAGTTGCCGCCACAGTCCGGGGAGGAAAGCCTGCCACAATAGCGATTGACGGAGTTGAGGGCGGGAATGTGATGACCGCGATCTTTCGAAAAGCCGACGATGGCTGGCGGCTTTGGTCAGTCGACAAGTAGTCGTGGGGAAAGTTTGATTCAAAGTCTCCAATCTTCATCAGTCCGTGTTCAAGTCGCCTCGACGTTACCAGTTCGAGAATTCGCTTTTAAAGCGATATCAGGGTCGTCGCTATGCATTGGTCTTGCTGGCAGTGCTGAATGTCTGTGACTCATCAACTGTAGGCCGACGCTTGTCCTGCGTTGACGGTCAATAGAGTGCGACAACGTTCAGTACGTGATACTCTGATACGCGTAGACCTGCCGCGACATCGGAGTGAATCGGCACCAGTTCAATCGCTACCTGAGCGGAGAGAGCTTGCCGTCCGCGCACAATCTCTTTCGTATCCGGCACTCCGCCGCGACGCTGCTGATCGAGGAGGGAATCGACATCCGGATGGTCCAGGCCCTGCTCGGCCATGCCAGCCTCAGGACGACGGAGATCTACGTGCGGGTTTCGAACCACGCGCTGCGACGAGCGTTGGAGCGGGCGGATACCCAAACGCCTCCCCCGTCCTGTCGACCGTCCCACTCTCGGTGCCGTTTTCAGGTCGGCCCAGCACATCGTGCAACTTAATCCCAGCGACGAGCTATCCGTGCCGCGGGAAATCCCAGCTGCGCAGATCACTGGTTTGATAGCGAGGCTGCTTATCGTGACGGGTCTACGCATTGGAGAACTGACTTCGCTTCGTGTGTGTGACGTATCCGGCGCCGCGACGCAAATCCGTGTCCGAGGAAAGGGCGACCGCGAACGCACTGTATACGTTGCCAATGATCGCCTCCAAACTGACTTCAGACGCTTCTGGGAAGATCGCTGCGACGCAGCCGGTTCGCAGGCCTGGCTGTTCACCAATTCGATAGGAGATCGCCTCACGCCTCAAGCTTTTCGAAAAAGGCTTAGGACGCTCTCCAAATCACTGAGAATAGAGCCCCATCTTACACCGCACCGGTTTCGGCACTCCGCAGCAACGCTGCTCATTGAGGAAGGCGTCGATATCAGACTGGTCCAGCGTCTGTTGGGGCACGCCAGTATCGCCACAACGGAGATTTACACGAAGGTCTCAGACAACTCACTCAGCTCGGCGGTTGCAGCCGCGGATACATGGGCCAAGGTCGATTCATGTTGAACTGTTCCGTCAAGATGCGCCTCGGCACCTTGCTGAGGCGCGATGTCCGCAATTCCGGACCAGACGGTTATCGGAGAACCGCTCGCAAACGTAAGCCCGCTTCTGAAAGCTCACTAAACCGATCATGGAAAGCACTATCGTTTAGTTGCATTCCAAAATGAAACACTTGATCGAGGACATGTGACGGCAACCGCACTTTTTCGGCTTCAACGTCCCTCACCGAATAGCGTCGTGGGCCGAACAGCGGCCCAGTTCTGGATTTCTATCGCTGTTTTCTGCATTGGCCTGGTCGATCCATTGCGTGCAAGTGACGCGGAATTATCTTGCCGATGAGAAAGGGTTCGAACTCACTTTTCCTGCACATCCGACTTACGCGAAAGCCGCTGATGGTCGAATCACGGAACGCTCACGATGACCGGTGTAGGCAGCTTCCATAACTAATGGAGGCGTTAATGTCGACCGAACCTGCACCGATCTATTCCGTCAGCAACATCTGTGATTTGATGCTCTTTCGCACGGATCCGCCCATGCTTCTATTGTGCGCCGAAGGTTATGCCGCAACGAGTGGATGGCGCAATCCGCAACTCATAGCCCGACATTATGTCTCTCCGCCCGCAGACGGGATTCTAGACTTCGACTTCGTCGCGCTGCCACCCGACGGAATTGTTCTCCCGGCTTTGACACGCATCCGAGCAGAAACACTGTTCAGTCCAGTTCCCGAATGGGCCCGAGCTGTGCGAGTGCACTCCGCCAACGATACCGTCTCTCAGCGCTTCCCGTTCTTCGGCCCGCCTATTGCGCAGGAGGTCGCTCAGGAAAGCGCTGCGGCGGAATATTCCCTGTCCGCTCCCCACGAAGGTGCCGAAGTGGTGCCCCTCCTGATAACCGAGGCAGAAGGATACCATGGCCCCGGACTTGAAGGGACGTCCTGCCGCGAATTCCTTCTGGCCAGCGTGAGCATCCCGGAAACCAAGACGGTTCTGGAAACCCGTTGCATCGCCAAGGACCCGTTCAACGGAAAATGCATCGCGAAGGCAGACGTTCCGATCATCTACCGGCGCACATCGAAGGTACGGCTGCTCGCGCGGGTCTGCGTCCCTGACGACAAAGACGTGACCGACAACATCGAGGAATGCGTGAAGCAGGCCGTTGTGGCGGGCGTGGCAGTCACTCTCGTGACGTACGGAAACCTGGCCGCAGGAGCCGCCGCCTTGAAGAGCTACCTCATCGCCTGCCTCAAATCGAAGCTGGGGGATTTTGCGGGCGACATTGACGTCGATTTGCGGCGCGAGAAGGTCTCTCCGCCTTGGAAGAAACTCTGAGATTCCGCGACACAGAAGGAGGCCAGAATGGCACGTTCTCCCAAGATCAGCCGCGACAGACTGGATCGCGCCATGCAGGAGGCCCGCAAACGGTTCGGGCATCGCGATAACCTGACCGGGATCGATATCGGTTACCGGTGGACCGAAGGCAAGCCGACAAAAACGCTCGCCGTTCGCCTTCACGTCAAGCGGAAGCTCCCGGAATCGGAGCTTGAATCCTCCCTGGTGTTTCCCGAAGAACTCGACGGAGTTCCGCTTGACGTGATTGAGGGCGATTACCGCCTGCCCGAAGCCGCTCCCCTGCCAACGCAGCGATACCGAGCAAGACTTCCATACGTCATGGGAGGAGTGTCTATCAGCCGCATGGAAAACGGCGCGGGTACCGGCGGTCTGCTGGTTATAGACAAGTCGACTGGCCGCCCCGGAGTCCTGTCGAACTGGCACGTGTTGGCCGGTCCGCATGCCCGAACCGGTGATCCCGTTCTGCATCCCGGGGCGCTCGACGGGGGAGTTCCCGTCCGTGATGAGATCGGCCATCTGGACCGCTGGATACTCAGCGACCGCGGTGACGCAGCCGTAGCCTTCCTTGACGAGAGCCGCGCCTGGATTCCGTTGCAACTCGGAACCTTCCGGGAGGTCAGCAATGTCCGGCGCAGCACGCTGGGTGAAGTGCTGACGAAATCCGGCCGCTCGACCGGACTGACTACCGGTCGCGTCGATGGAGAAGGATTCTATCGCCTGCGCTACGAGGTGTCGCCGGGCGTATTCGAAGATCGCGACATCACGGGCTTCAAGCTCGTGCCGGAGGAGCACGGGAACCCTGACGATGTTGAGGTGTCGATGGGGGGCGATTCCGGCTCGGCGTGGGTCGACGGCGAATCCAATACCGTTGTCGGCCTCCACTTCGCGGGAGAGACCTCCTCCGCCCCGGGCGCCGAACACGCAATTGCATGTAACATGGATAGTGTGCTTGAGGCGCTGGACATTCGGCCGGCAACTTTTTCGGACGTTCTGGCAAGAACCCAAGAAATCGGGTCGGAATTCACGCCTAATCCGTTGGACCCGCCTATCTATCCGGTGCCACCCCAGTGGCCCAGTCCGCCGTGTTGGCCGGGTTGGCCGCCGGGACCGCGGCCCTTCCCGTCGCCGTATCCGGACCCATGGGATCCCTATCGGGGGTCCTACGACGAGTTGTGGACACGTTTGACCGGCGCAGAGTACACGCCCAGATCCGACGACCCCCATACACCGCCTTGGTGGCTGCTCCCTCGACCGTGGCCCTGGCCTAGGCCATGGCCGCCGCGCCCGCGTGGCCCATGGCCCGGACCGCGGCCAGGTCCGTGGGACCGATTCCGCGCCAGCCCTGGCACCTCGGCTCTCGAGGGGACCGTCGCGGATGAAGAAGCTCGACTCGCACGAATTTGGAGCATCTGGGACGAAGTCCGTGACGCGTTGACGGCTTATGGTTTTAGTGTTGCGAACCTCAAGGTCTCCAGCCCCCTGAACGCCGTCTCGCCCAACGGTGGAAACGTGGATGCTGCGATTGCGCGAGCGCTTCGCGAATGGCCGGCCTTCGAACACATCCGCCCGCTCGAGACCTATCACTTCCAGAGATACGTGACCTACGGCGTCCTCTGCGAGGCGATCGAACACAAGGAACGGACTGGAGCATGGTTATGAGAACGCTGCGTACTTTCCTGATCTTTGCCACTTCAGCGATCCTCGCGCTGCCGGTCGCCGCTCAAGATACCGGGCCGTTGACTGCGGTGCAGTTCGATACTCGCGCACCCAACGGTTTGCTTGACAGCGGCGAGCGGAACGCCTTTCGCAATGCACTTGTAAGGCGCTCGGCTTCGGGCAATTCTCCCGAGCTGACTGCCCAAATCCTTGAGATTCGCGAGCTTGAGCAGGAACTCGGGACCGATGCCCTGATCCCAATCTCGAGGTTCACGCGGAAACCTGCCGAAGCCTTCCTGGGGACATGCGATTCCGATCAGGCCGTGTACATCCGCGAAACGGTCATGACGCATCCTCAGACCGTGTGCCGCGCCCTTGCTGCCGCGCCCGGTGGCGCGAAGATCAGCTTTGACCGGGACGGTGCCGCGGACACGAAGACGCTCACTTTCAAGGGTGCGCTGGCTATTCCCCTGGCGCGCGGACTACTTGGCGGTAGCACCCGCGGCATGGCGGCCGGTGACCCGTTCCGCCTCAGCCAGGCGCCGCTGTCGTTCTTTGTCGAAGCGGATGGCAAGTCAGCCTCGGGGGCCGACAATTCTGGCTATGTTCGTACCGGTTTCAAGTCGGACCTGATATTCGCCGGCGGCGGATTGGACGAACTCGCCATTGTCACGGCGCTTTACTACCAGTCCGATGTCGGCCTTGGCGGTTCCGGCTACGGAATCAAGACGACGATCATTCCGGCGAAGCGGGACTGGTCCATCGGCGGACCGTTGAAGGACCGCTCAAGAGCTGGCCGGAAGCCGGTCTACTGGTACTTCTCACCCAAGTTCGCCCTCGACGCGATGCATATCAGTGAGCCTGGTGACACCGGTTTCACGGCGGACGAGGACTACCTCTGGGCCACGGCGACGGTTGGTTTGAACTACGTGAACAAGAACGTCGGACAGTTCGGCATGTCTGCAGGGTTGGAGGTGAGCCACAGCGTCGATCTGGCCGGTGACAGCGAAGCGACATTCGGGTCCGCTACGGCGTCATTCTATCTCGACGAAAAGGAAAAAACGGCGATGTCATTCACCTACGAGAAAGGTACACAATACATGTCCCTTACAGACATCGAATCCTTTAACTTGGGCCTCAGCTTTGCGTTCTAGATCAGACAAGGGAAGCGTCATGATGAGGCTGGTGGCAGTCACCGCGATCGCGGCAGGACTGGCACTTTCCCACCTGGCACATGGACAGTACGGCGACCCCGCCGAGGCCGCCGACGCCTATCTCGCGAGTAATGTTTGCGACGCCCGCTACCCCACATTGGACTCCCAGGTCAAAGTCCTCGTGACACCGGGCACCAAGCTTGGCGCCAAGGACTATTACGCGCGCGTTTCTCGTCGGATCGGACTACCGCTTGACGTGGGGCAAGATGGCACCACCCTGACCGACCTGATCGCGCATCTCGGCTACCCGGGTCTGTCAGCCACTGATCTGGAAGTTGAACCACCCAATGCCCTCGTCCCCGTGACCGAGGCCGCACGCGCCGATCTTGCACTGCGATTGGCCGACAGCGCGACCTTTCTCGATGCCGTCGATCTTGCGGACTTTGCCTCCGACGCCGTAATCCCGGTCAGGTATTTCGCACCCAAAGTCGCCGATTACGACAAGATACTGCCTGGTGCGAATCCGGGCTGGCGCAAGCTTGTTCGCCTCCGCAGCCTTGAAGACAGCGCAGCGAAAACGGCGGGGGTCAAGGCAGCGTGGGTGCTGTTCAACGAACTCCATTCGCCGACGCGAAAGCCATTCGATGTAAACGAGGTGTTCCCCACGCGCGCCGATATCGCTTCGAAAGGCCGTGCATTCGCCAACGCCATTCAGGTGATCCTGGAATGCGATGTGCCAGAGGGGCAGACATCCGACGGTCCCGCGCTGCATTTCCTAAGCTTTGTCGGCCTGGATCCAATCAGCGATGAAGGCCTGCCACCCTACGGCCTGTCATATACGCTGCGTGCTAACTTCGACCGGCCCGGCGTCTATCCTGAACAGACTGAGAAGAACCTCTATTTTCTTCCCGCCGCTTGCGTGCAGTGTCACGGCGGTAGATTCCGGGGCGCCACGATGCCTGCATACGCCGATCCCGTTACCGGCAACCGGGGTCATCGCCTGAAATTGAACTACCTCGATACCGATCACTGGCTGGACGCGCGCGAAAGCGGTGACTTCTTTGTTTTGTCCGCGCTGGACGTGCCGGTGTTGATCGACGCGGCGCCCGCAGACGGTTCAGAGTACGAGGATGTATTCGACCGGTTCCGCCGGCTCAATTCGCACATCCTCGCGCAGAACCGGCAATCCGACCTAGGCGGTGCAGCTTCACTGCAGACCCGCTCCGCCACGGTCTGGGAGGAGAACCACAAATCCTCGTCCTCCCACGTGGATCGCTGGCACCGGCAGATAGGGACCCCGGAATGGGATCCCGACGATTCCTTGGATGCCGAACTTCTGCCGGTTCTCGAACGCTACTGTGCGCGCTGTCACGTCACCATGATGTTCAGCATCTATGACAAAGGGAAAGTTACCAGTCTTGCGACTTTTAGCCAACCGCAGGATCGCCTTGCCGAGCCTCCGACTTCCAAGCATCTCTTCGAGCAGATGCCGCAGGGGCGACCACTGGGGCCTGTGCAACGTAAGCGTCTGATCTGCGCGCTCAACCGTCTTGCCGGTCTGCCAGTCGATACCGACTGCCCGTAATCCAAGAAAGTCAGCTAAGACAAAGAGGGAGAAGTACTCATGACCGTCAAACTGCTCATGGTGCCACGCACCGAGTTACTCGGTGATCTCATCGCCGAGTTCGCACGTGGAGAGACGCCTAAACCCGCAACCGTGGATGAGCTGAACGCTCTGCTTCTGGAACGCAACATTGTCGATCCGCAGACGGCCGAGGAAAAGGCGAACGGAATCGAGCGCCACTGGCCAAACGGTAGACCCGAAAATCCGGTCATCGACTACATGCCGCTTCCGAGCGACCAACTTACGATCCTCTTGCCCGATACGTCCTCGATCGACGAAGGACCCGATTTGGCGAAGCAGCTATCTCCAGATGGCGCCTACCCGCTGGCTCCAGGCTATGACCGGGCCTATGTCGGAGACCGGCAGACGGAGTTCTCCAATGAAGAATGGGAAGAAATCTATCGGACCCGGCTGGGCGATTACACCATGACGAAGTGCATGTAGTCCGGTGACCGGCTGAGGAGTCGTCCAAAGGACACCCTTTGTCTACGCACTGGGGCGCCTTGCCCGGATGTCGCAGTGTCTTAGTCGGTCGAGAAGATACCGGCCCCGAGCAACCCCTCACGCAGCCTCGCGTGGTCATCCGCATTGGCAAGCGGGTGAAGGCTCAAGAACCAATCTGCGACGTGGCGCGCGGTCGGGGATTCTTGGCCGTGCCATGTCCGGGCGACCGAACTCACGAATTCTTTCGCGATTTCCTTGGCTTCGTCTTCTCGACCCAAATGCGTCAGGCTGGCCACGCGCCAGCCAGCCGAGTCTCCGGTCGCTCCCGCCGCAAGCTCGCTCCATTTCAGACTGGCCTCGTAATCTGCGGCCAGGAAACGAATGTTGGACTGGTACTCGCAATGTGACGGCGACGGATGCTGGTCCAAGATCAGGGCTTCGCGTGCCAGCTCCATTCCGTCGGTCAGGGCTCCACAGAACGCCAGACCAAGTCCGGCCGAAACGATGGTCCAAGGATCATTTGGATTCAAGTCGTAGGACTGAGAGAAGTACTGCTGTGCCGCATTGAACCGGCGGTTCATGGCCAGTGACCAAGCTGCCGCAAGATGCGTCTTCGTGTCCAGCGGGTCCCGCGCCACGGCGGTCTGCGCATAACCCAATGCCGTGGCCAGTCGTTTTGGCTCTGGAAAGATACCTGGGAAGGCCAGATGGCGGGTGTTTTCCAGCATTGCCAGGCTGGCATAGGCAGGGGCGAAACCAGGCGCGGTATCGATCAGATGCTGGAGTATCCGTTCAGCTTCGTCGCGCGCATTCGCCTCCCAACGAAAGGCCAGCGTTTGACCCTGCAACCAGGCATCGAATGTGTTCCAGTCGTGGCGCGCATCCCGGCCAATGGCAGCGGCACGCTCGGCTGAAAGGTAGACATTGAGTGCAAGGGCGATGCGTCGGACAATCAGCCGAAGCGCGTCGCTGAACAAAACCGGCTCGGCGTCGTAATTCTGACTCCAGATCGCCTGTCCGGTTTCGGCGTCGCTCAACGTCACGAGTATGCGCAGCCCGTCGGACATTGCCAGGACCGAAAGCGCGATAGCGTATTCAAAAGGCGCGTCCCGCATCGACGCATTGGCGTCGATGACGATCCATTCGCGGAATCTCGAAAGCGCGCCGACAAGTTCCGACCGGAACCCCAATGCGATATGCGTCTCCTTCGTGCGAAGTGTCGGTATTGGCAGCTTCTTCACCAAAACTCGCGGTGCGTGGTCCATTTGCACGGCGGTTGCGGGCTTGATCTTTCCAGTGGATAACGCCGCGACCTGCCGCCCGATCCTGCCCATCTTGATGTCCGAGATCAGGGCAATGGTCTCGGGGCTCGGCTCGGTGTCGTGGTTTTCGTCAAGCTCCTGCCATAGCCGATCGTAGACGCGAATGGCCGCCGCCACATTGCCGATCTCAGCGTGATGACGGATCAGAATGCAATGCGCCGGCTCATGGCTGGGATCATTCGTTGTGATTGCCTCTGCCAAATCGAACGCGTGCGCCGGGTCATCGGATTTGGCCAACGCGTCTTCGAGAGCGGCCGTGATCCGTTGGCGCCAAGCTTGGCGCGTGACGTATATCCAGGTCGTGAATGCCGGGTCGAGATCGTCAAGTCCGTAGAAGAGGTTTTCGGGAAGCGACGCCCGGTCCTTGAGGAATGGGTCCACCTGTCCGCTCTGGACGTCGGCAATCAGTTTGTCAGGGCGAGCCTCAATCCGGTCCTTGTTCAGTCCTATGTCAGCGCGCCTGACCGCAAGGGCGTCGTCAAAGTCGGGCTGGAGCGCTCGACGAAGCTTCTGGACGCATTGCCTGAGTGCGGCGCGGGCTTTCGCTTCCGGGGCTTCGCTCCAGAGCATCCCTGTGATCCGCTGGCGTTGTTCGAGGTGGTACCGGCGCATGGCGAGATAACCAAGCAACGCCCTGCCCTTGGCTGTTGGCACCGGCACGTCTTCGCCCGACATCGTGCTCACCCGCACTCCATCGAACGGGTCGATTATCAGTGCATTGCCGTCGACGCTCTTCATCCGTTCGTTGTGGACACTGCAACCGCAGTCAGTGGACGTGCCATCGCTCCGTAAAGTGTTTCCAGTGCCTCGGTCTCGCCAAGGTCAGGTTGGTTGCCGCCGATGATGATCATGCGCGCCACCCGGAGCGGCACATGCGGCATGCTAAGATCCACGGTCGCGACAGGCCAATTCTTCCGATCCGGCAAGTTTCCGATCGAATCGCTATTGCGGTACTTCCTTCCGATATGTGGGAGTGCATCAACGGAAGCCCCGTCAGGCGTCTCCCCGCGTGCGATCGCCATGAATACCGCCAGTTCTGCTTGTCGCAACTCGAGATATGCGCCCGAGATCGCGCGACCCATATCAGCTGCCGCCTTCGCGCCAAAAGCGAGGCGTCCGCTATCCCGATGCTCCGAGAGGGCCACGACAACAACCGACCCGTTGCCGTGTTCCAGTACGACGAAGCGAGGTGGCGTCTGTCCCCGTACAGCTTGGAAGGGACTAGTTCCCAAGGGCATTGCTGCCCGAACTATTGCGAGGTCTAAGGCATACCCAGCGATGTAACCCCGCCACCAATCGGCAACGCAAGCGCGCTCTGAGATTTCGAGCGCCGCGTGGGCGACCGCGTCTTCAAGCGTGCGCCCCGCTCCCATTCCGGTCGATGTGGCTCCGCAAGCGTGATCGTCGCGCAGCACTTCACTGGCTGCGATCTCGACCGTTGCGCCCCCTGACAATTTTCCTTTGACCGTACCCCGATCGGTCACGCGCGGATCGTTTGGGTGTCTGCATAGCGCGATGCCTTCCGCCGCCTCGCCGTTGCAAGCCCGCCCGGCATGCGCTGCCGTGAACCCTGCCCCGCCGACCGAAACCCGACCCCACGGTGTGTCCAAAAAGGCACCAAAAAAAACAACATCCCGGCATCCGGGTAGCACAAGAGGAAATGACGCAGAAAGCGCAACGAAATCAGTCATGCCCCCATTATTCCCCACCATTTACCCCAGATGCCGAAACTGAAACGTCGCGCGTAGCCACGCATCTCCGACGGCGTGACATGTGCTCCCAGACGAGGTGCCACCAGCCATTTGTTCTTTTTGAGCTTATTCGAGCCCGCAATTCCGTCAAGTTCGGCTCACCCAAACACTGCTTCCCAATCAACTGCCGGACCTGACATCGGCACTTGGGAGTTTCAGGCTGTCCACGAAGGACTCTACGGGTGCCAACGGACGCTGCGTAGACTTTGCCTCTAGGCGCAAACGATACAATGAGTCTCGGGGCACGGGCGTCTGGCCAAGTGAGTATCGGAGATCAACATTCGTTTGATCGGCAGGCAAAATGCCGTTTGATAGCCATGATCGCTTCTGTACAGCCTACGTTTGTACGAACGCTTCTGACGGTTCTGAGATACTAGGATAGGGATGAACAATGGCACTTCGGACTCGGCTTGGCCACTGTTGAAGGTCCTTTTGGTCCCGCCTCTCGGACGTTCTCCCGAGTCCGAAGTTTTCTGCTCTGGTGGCGATTCGCTCGATTTGGATGGGCCAGTATCGTTACTGATCTGCCCGCCCAGCGGTCGCGTGGCTCGTGGTAACGATAACCGAGAAATATCATTCCCTATCCGATATGGGTTCAATAGCTCGCTCATAGACCACCCAATCGCAGGCATCGGCATGCCGATCATAAGCCGCGCGCGCCCGATAATTGTCGTCAGACGTCATCCAGGTCACGAGATCAGAGCCAGTCTTTGCCGCGTGATCGAAAACGTGACTGAGCAGCACATCGACGACACCGTCACCCCGTGCGCGGGCTGTCACAAAGATATCTTCGATATGAATGCCGGTCGAAGCGGTCAATGCACGCTCAAATGACCGGAAATGGACAAATCCGAGAACCTCACCCTGGATATCCGCTGCGACTGCACAATCGATCTGATGTCGCGGATCGACAACCCAGGACCAAAGTCGATCAACGGTTTCGGGGCTGAGCGCTGTCTCGCTTTCGGCACCGTATTCCGTCAGCAGCCGGCGCCATTGAGCCTCGTCCAGGGGGGTTGCCTGACTGATGCTGAGGGAGTGGAACATCACGAAGCAGCCCCGGAACCGGCCCAGTGTATGAATGGGGCAGAATTGCTATTGCTGAGCCGGCTCAACGCCCTCTCGGTTTCTGCATAACCGAGCACAAAGGGGATCGGATTGTTCAGATCGCGTAAACAACCCGCCGGCCTCTGAATGACCGAGAGCTCCGATCCCATGGATTCGACAATCTGACCATCATGCCAGGCTGCCTCGCGATCCTCGCTTAGAATTTGGCTGCCCACGTCAACAACGAAACGCTCAAGGTCCTCGGGGGAGCGCCCTGCCAGTTGCAGAATGCGGGCGTTGAACCGGGCCGTTTGCTCCAACTCGAACGATGAACGGTGTCCCGGGATCGTTCCGGTGGTCAACGCTTCGCCAATCCTGATTTCTGCCAGGTAGCAGGACGGCACACTAATCCCGCCGAGGACCGGCAAAAGGACCGAACCGCCAAGCGACAAAATGGGTTCGGAGGCAAGTTTTGAGAGGATAGCCCAGTCCGATAGACGTTCGAATATTGCGTCAAGCTCGGCCATATTAGGAGCGGCCTCAACAACGCAGCCGTAGTTCAGCTGAAACCCGCGGATCACAACGCGTCCGCTGAACCTGTGGGTGATCTCTTCGATCAAGCCAGGTACGTCGGATAATTCCAGCCCTTCTCGGTTTTCAGATGTCTTGAGAACGAGCATGACGTCGGGGCGATCATACCGCCGAAGCGCTTCTGCGATCCCGAGAAGCGAAACCTCACTCACCCGGCGAACGCAGGGCAATTCAGGACAAACCGCGGCCTGTCCTGGATAAAGTGTGGCGATGTCGGCATGCTTGGCGCTTGTTTCGAACTCTCCAACCGAATGACCGATGGATAGCGGCAAGCGTTCATTCGAACTCAAATGGCGCACAATATTTGGATCTGCATACCCGCCTTTCAGAACCGCGCGCAGCTCGAACTGACACGCCTTCGCGATGGACAGAACGACTTTAGCGTTGTGCGCAAGGGCGTTAAGATCGTAAATCAACCCATAGTCGCATGCGCCGGGCTTTGAATTGATGGCCAATACATTTGTCATTGGGCCAGCCTTGTCGGTACTGCTTGAGGCGAAAATGAATTTGAGGGCTGCTGTTGGAAGCTGGCAAGGATGACACTCAGAACATGGTGTTTCTCGATCGCGAGGGCGAGCGGGAAACGCTGCTTGCGTCTCTGCCACCTGTCGCGACGGCGCCGGAACTTCTGATCATCCTTGGACCCACCGGCGTCGGCAAATCCTCTCTCACCGGATTTGTCACCAAGCAAATCCAAATGTCTGTGCCGATCGCACTTGTCGATCCCTATCTGCGCGGCGGGGACCGAGACCCGCATCGTGCCTATGAGGGATATTTCCTGCAGCACTGCGTCGCGGCCGTTTCGGATCAGATCAAGGCGGCAAAACCGGGTTTTGACACGTTTGAGAATTACGTCCGAAACCGTGGGTGGAAGAATCTCAAAGGCTTTGATGTCAAGGGAACCGCCCGGGATGCAGTTAGTCCCCATAAACTCGTCGGCCGTGCCATCGATGCGACCGAGCGGGTCACGGGCCGGGGCAACTTTTCTCCGGAAGCTCTTCTCAAAAGCGATGACCGGTTCGCGATTGAAATTTGCGCCGAGTATTTTCGCCAGGCCGCCTGCGCTTTCGATTTTGTCCTGGTTGTTCAGGAAGCGCAGCATTGCGACACGACCAGTCTGCGCCATATCCTGCAATGTCTGAGCGAAGGTGGTCGCTTCTATCCCATGCTTGAGTACACAACCGAAGATCAAACGCTTCAAAAACGCCATCAAGTGCAGATCGACCAGTTCAGCGAACCGAAGATCTGGCATATCGATGTGTTGCCCTGGCCCTATGTCGCCGAGCTTCTCGAACGACACGGACAGCATAATCAAGATGTGATTGGTGAGTTTCGTGCCAAATGGGATGGTAACTTGCGAACCGTCTCGGATTTGCAGTATCGCGTGGCCTTCGGCACTGGCAATTTTCCGACGAACCCCAATCAGGTTATTCCGCACGATGCCGTTCGGGCCATCAGTGAACGGATGTCGGCGCTTGGGCGGGCGGAGCGATTTGTCCTTGCTCTCCTGAAAGAGCATAACGAACCCATTACCCGCGAAGTCTTCGAAGCCCTCTGGCAGACGATCGATCCGACCCGTGGTCTGCCTTTGCGCCTGTCGGACGTCCTTGCGGGCTTGTCGGAGAGCTATCTCTCCGTGTCCGGCACTCAAATCGGTCTCAACAATGACGATGTTGCCACCGCCCACAGCCAACTGCCCGATGCCGCGCTCTATACCGGGGATGCCAGACGGTTGCTGCTCGATCACTACAATGACGCCGCACGCTGCGCTGACGAGGGCCGCGTCAGCCGCGCTGTTGCGATCCGCCATGCCACGCGTCTGGCGGCGCTGATCCCGGATCCGGTTCTCCTTGAAGAGCTCCTCGACCGTCTCGATGGCGAAATCGAAGCCAAAGGCGATCCAACCCTCTATGTCGATCATGTCATCGCGAGTTTGCGGGACACCGATGATCTTGGTCCAGGAGAGCGCAGCTCGCTTGCCGAATGGGCAGCGCGACATGCCTATCGATCCAGTAATTTCGACCTGGCGCTGAAAGCCATAGAGATCGGAAAGCTCGAGGGGCCGATGTGGGATTGTGTGCGCGCCCATAGCCTGATTGAGGAAATTCGGGAACCTGAGGCCGGTGAGATTGCCGCGGCGCTGCGCGCTGAACTCCCCTACCCCGATGCCGATCTCGTCAGCGATCTTATCTTGGGCAATCTTGATTTGGTGGAGGGCAATCTTGAGACCTGTGCCCGGCGCCTGGACGGTGCGGCGAAGATCGCCAAACGCCGCAAGAGCCTTTTGCTCGGCCATATCTACCGGCTTTTGGAAAGCGCGGTTTCGACCGAAGCGGCAATCGACTATTGTGAACAAAGCGCGCGCATCTATGCAGAAGCCGGTCTCGAGCGATCTGCGGCGCAATCTCGCATTACGGTCACGCGCCATCTGGCCCGACGGGGAGAGATTGAAGCGGCCAAGGCCATGCTTGATGCCGCCAGCGGGAGCCTGAAGGACGCTGCAAGTTCGCGTCAGTTTTTTCTCAACAATCAGGCCGCCGTCGAACTTCTTGACGAAGAACCTGATTTTGCCAATGCAGAAGCGCAATTGCGCAGCGCGCTTTTGTTGAGCCGCGACAAATTCAGCGATCTGACAATCCTGCAAAATCTGGCGATTGCAATCTGGCAGGGCCGCGGGGCGACTGCGGCCCTTGGCACCATCGAACAGGCGCTCAGCATCATTCGCGAGGTCAACGCCACGACGAGCCTGTTGGCGGACACCGTCGGTCACACGGCGTTTGTCATATTGACGGACGCCGGCGAGGTCGAGGCCGCCAGCGAGGCGCTTGCGCATCTTCGCGATGACTTTGGTATCGATATTGAAGGCAGTGCCTATTGGTCCTGGCGCTTCGGATTGAGCGACGCGCGTCCCGATCTCTATGCGCCTGAGATTATGGACAAGCCTTACCATCCCAGTTTCCTCAGCCAGTGGCAGCTGGATTGGGAAGTCGTGCGCGCGCTGTTTCCATGATGGTGCCGATAACCTGGTGATAGGCCCAACCTTCGTTGACAAATCCCTGGCTTAGCTGGCCGCCTTCTCCGAGCCACGCATCCGGCGTGGCTTCCAGAAAATGCAGGCGTCCGCCGGTCAGACGTCCATCAAGCCGGATGTATCCATAGGGGCCAAGCGCGGTCAGAAACCGCAAGAGCGCTTGACGATCATCGGCATGAAGCTCGTCGTCAATCGACACGACCTGACGCGGTAGATGCCCGTGATATTTTTCGTTTGCGTCCCAGACGCGCGTTTCAAAGTAATCTGGCGATCCTTTCACGATGACCTCATTGAAGGAGGCGTAAACGCCCTCTTCGGCCTGGATTGCGGCAAAGGACACTTCGCGACCTGAGACAAACTCTTCCACCATCACGGCCGCGTCGAGCTCGGCGAACAGCGCCTCGGCCGTTGCGCGCAGTTCAATGATGTTCTGGGCGATGCTGCTTTGGCTGATTCCGATTGAGGAGCCTTCGGCCGACGGCTTCACGATGACCGGAAAGGTCCAGTCGCTGAGATGGCGCAGGGCAGCAGCGGAATGATATTCACGCGCGCGCGGTGTTTTGAGGCCTGATTCCCGGGCCAGCGCCTTGCCAGCCATCTTGCTGTGGCAGATCCCCTGCCCATAGGCATCAAGTCCGACATAGGGAATGCCATGGGCTTCACAAATCGCCGGCGCCCAAGTGGTACGGCTGCGATGAACTTCGCCGCCATAGGTCGAGAGGACAATATGGCGCTGCGATTTGGCAATATCTTGTGTCAATTCAGCGGGATGCTGCATGTGAACGGCGGCATATCCGGCCTTGCGAAGGCCATTCAGAACTTCGTCTCGGGTGTCTGGCGTGGTCTTCTCCAGATCGCGACGATTGGCAAAAGACGTATTGCGATTTGTCGGATCAATCATATCTGCAAGGAAAATCACGCCGTCGACATCGAGCGGCTTCAGCGTCCTTGGGGGTGATCGGAGGAGAGCGCACATGTTGTACAACATAGACTCTTTCCTTCAAAAGTACAAGCAACCGTCAACACGGTCAAATAGTGCCATACTTGCGATGTTGGTATTTTTGTACTAACGTGACGCTCATGGCCATCTCGGAAACCAAAGTCACGATCAGCAAAAAGATGGGCGATTGCATTCGCCGTCTCGATGATGAAGCGTTCGATATGGTTCTCGAGCTGGTCGATCAGCTGTCCGAAGATCTAGATGCGTTCAGCCGCGAGCACGAAACCGCTCTGTCGGCGATCACCCGCGTCCACCCATATGCTTTCGTGTGTGTCCGCAAGTCGCCGACATCCAAGCATTGGGTCGTTGTTGAGATCTTCGAGGACGGCGATCCTGACGGGCTGCCCCCTGGCGGCGGTCGGTTTGCCGGTCGTTGGGCTGCGCCTGCCGGAACCGTGTTCCCGGCGTTGCCGGACGCGTTGCGCCAGCTCTTTGCCAATGCCAAGGATCTGGAAGAAGAGCCGGTTCGTCCGAACAGGCAGACCTGGATATTAATACTGCCGGGCACCGACGTTATTTCTGAAGTTGAATTAACGGGTAATCGGTATGTTGATGCAGGAATAGAGTTTGAAATAGCCCAAGAAAATTCTTCTGAGGATTTACTGAGTAATTGCGAGATTACTTTTGTAACAACCGAAAGATCTATTACGGGCCTTGAAATTCGCTCCGCCAAGATACGCAATTCCGATCCGACGGTTAGCGTAACCGCGGACATTACGCCGGAGCATTCGCTGATGCCGCCTGCAATAAAGATCACGCTGAATGACAGCCTTCCGCATGATCATCAATAAAACGAAGAGAGCTTTGAATGGCCAAACCAAAACCAAATCGCTCGGTGCGAAGTGGCACAGAGACTATTGTTTTTCCGACGACCGAGGGACGTCGTCGGTTTCCTGACTTCATCCAAGATTCCTATGGCAGAAAAACGATTACCGGCTTTGACAGGTATGGGCGTTTCCTTGGAGCGATTGTGCCGCCGGAGGCTGTTTTTCTTCTCGCGGAGGATGATGCAGAAGTGGATGAGTTCGCAAAGCGTCGCATTCGCGAATGTGCGCGTCAGCTCATAAGAGAGCTCGATAGTCGTGACCAGGAGCTGGAAGGCAGCTTATCAACTGGCGAACTCCGATCAGAACGGGTGCAGCAAAAGAACCCCAACTAAATCTTTGCTACCATTGAATCGGCCGCCCCTCAGCATCCAAGGGCACGAGAGTGAAGTCGCTATGGATAGGGACGGGCCAATATCGTCACCGCCCTGTCCGATCAGCGGCTGCGTGGCTCATGGTAACAACAATTCCTAGTTATCGTTACTTTCGATCCTCAAACACCATCAATGCATCGTCAGTTCTAATCAAGCTCAAGTGTTCCTGAAAGCGGAACTCTGGGATAAAGCCAAGCCCCGTCCCGTCATCGTAACGCATCATCTGTTGTGCGATGGGCCTTAGCTGGAACATAAGTTCCATGGACCGCAAGAGTGCCGAATGCGCGCCTGCGCCCCAAATCTGCTCCAGCGCAACCAGCATCTCTGAGTATCTCTTGTTGAATGCATCCGAAAGCGACCGAATCTCCTGGGGGATGCTCCCGTCATAGCCGGAGGCGGGTGGCGATTTGGCGGCGTAGATGTCTGGCCGGGCAAACACATCTCCGAGCTTTAGGGCTTCTGCGTCAGGATCCCAGACCAGGCGGCGTTCAAGTTGAACCTCCCTGAAGCGGTAATAGTGTGCCAGATCATCTGGGCCGGTTTCAAATGGCGTCCCGGTCGCACCTTCTCCTTGGGTCAGGACCAAGCCGACAGCGGCATCAAGATCCATAAGGCTTGTCACAACTATCGGCACCAGGGGACCAGTGATCTGAGAGCTCAACTCGAAATCTGGGTTCAATGCATAGGCCGCCAGCCGAACCGCTTCATAGAATTCGCCGATAGTTTTGTCATTGTCCGGGATATCGGGAGCGGGCTGGCCTTCAATATCCACAATGTGCTCGAAGAGTACACGCTGGCCTTCGATCTGGTCGCGGGCGGCTTCACTGTCCAAAGCCCGCAAGTCTGCCGGGAAGGTGATCGTATTGGCCTCCTCCCGTTCCGCTTCCAGCCGGGCGCGGCGCGCGCGAAGCTCGATCAACTTCAACCCGGCAACGGCCAATTTGTCGTGGTGTCTACAACGGCAACTACACTTCCGAGGTGATCGGTAAAGATTTCATAGACGATGCCGGTGCCCGGTGTCGGAGTGCCATTCGCGCATTGTTCGAACGCAAAGCGCTGGTCTAGGCCATAAGAGTTCAACCAGCGCCGCGAGGTCGTCACACCATTCTCAGTTTTGAACTCCAAGAGCGCGTTGGGTCCGTCATAGACATACACCGTTTCAACGGCATTCCCTGCCGCGTCGATATAGGTCTTGGATGTCCGCCTTCCCTTCACATCGTAGGTGAACACAATGGACCAACCGTCGGAAGATAAAATCGACGTCAACAGGTCCTGTGCATCCCAGGATGGTGTCCAGTTCTCCAAGGTGGCTTTGTTTTCACGCGAAATCAGGTTGCCCTCGACATCGTACGCATAACGATAGTTCGAGTTCTCCAATAGTTTGTGATCGACATCATAAACGTAACCGCTCGCCAAATGAGACGTCACTCGGTTCTCTTCGAGATCGTAGGTGTAATCCTCCGTCGGTATCGGTGTTCCCCCGTCAACTGCAGGGATGCCCGTTTCAACAAAAACAAGTCTGCGACCGATGTCGCGCGTGAGCGTGCGTGAGGCATTCGGCTGGACAGTGTCTCGGCGCAAGTTCATGCGACCGGAGGGGATTGCCAACTTGTCGTCGGCTGCGGTGGGGTTTAGGCGGTCGTCATGAAAAAATACCAGCTGAGATGCCGCGCCTGAAAGGCTTTCGTTTCCCGCGCGAGATCATCGCCTACGCCGTGTGGATCTACCACCGGTTCGCGCTAAGCACGGCGGATGTAGAGGATCTGCCAGCCGAACGAGGTGTAATCGTCAGCCGGGAAACCGTTCGCAAATGGATGAACCGGTTTGGTCGGCATTTCGCACATTGCATCAAGCGCGACCGGCCCGCTGCAGCAGATAAGTGGCACCTCGATGAAGTTGTCGTGCCGATCAACGGCGCGAAGATGTGGTTGTGGCGGGCCGTGGATGGGAGCGGGGATGTGCTCGATATTCTGGTGCAGCCAAGGCGAAACGCCAAAGCGGCCAGGCGCTTCTTGCGGCAACTGATCGCCCGTTTTGGCCTGCCCCGCGTTATCATCACGGACAAGTTGCGCAGCTATATCAAACCGATCCGTCAGTTGGTCCCGGACGCCGACCGCCGCGCTCACAAAGGGATCAATAACCGGATCGAGGGCTCGCACCGACCTACCCGGAAGCGAGAGAAGCTCATGGGCCGGTTCAAATCACCCAGGCAGGTACAGAGATTCTTGACTACCCATGATCAAATCAACGTCGTCTTTCGACCCCGCCGCTATCAACTCTCCGCAATCTCATACCGCCACGCCCGGGCCGACGCTTTCGGCCTCTGGAAAGATTATGCTACCGAAATGACCGCTTGACCGGCAAGGACCCCACTCCGCTCAATCAGACGAAAATAGGTTGGCAATCCCGGTGGGAGGGATGGACCCGGACTTCCTGTAAGCGCCGCTGGTACAGCCTCGTCCGGTTCGCCGGGCGGCGCTCCCTCCACACCCGAGGGGCACTCTGCGGGGCATTTTCGGAGCCGCTTGCGAGAGACGTTTGATTGAATCAATGGGATTCGCGCCACCGCCCGCAGCAAAATCGTCACACCGCCGACGAATATGTTACGACTGCCAAATGAAGTTCCTGAATGACCGTGTTGCGCGATTCGCACTCCGGTACTCCCGGTCGGGCCTCAAAACCGCGAGAACATGTACTTGCGGCATCCTTCTCCTGCTGCTTCTTTCGGTGCCCGGCCCGTCCAGGGCACAAGACCTGTCGATCGATCCGACCGATACAGACCGCATCGCAATCACGCTGACCGCCGCCAGATCGGAAAGTATGGTCGCGATGGAACCCTCGGCGCCGGGCGTCCTGCGCCTCGTGGGCGGAGGCGTTCCCGAAGGCGTGACGTTGGCCTGGCTGGACCGCGAGACCGGTGAACAGTTGGCCTACGATGAAGGCATCTTCGTCGGCGCGGCGCGTTCCGTCGGCCTGTCTGTTCGCTTGGCCGGGGCACCGGAGTCGTCGGTTGACGTTGATCTGCGCGTCGACTTTTCGCCCGAGCCCTATGCCGAGCCCGACGACACCATCGCCGATGCCCGGCCGCTGGACCCCGGCACCGAGATGCAGTTCCGCCTGATGCCCCGCGTCGACCGCGATGTCTTCGCCGTCACCGCGCCGGCCGATGGCGCGCTGATCGCCCGGGTGCTCGACGGCGGCGGACACCCGCGGCCCTCGGTCATCTGGCGCGGCGCCGACGGTGAGCCGCTGCGCAGCGACAACGCCTGGGAACCGACCATCCGCGTCACCGCCGGCACCACCTATTACGCCGAGTTCCGCAGCGACGATGACTACTGGCAGGAAGTCGCGCTGGAGACCCCGCTCACCGTCCGTGTCGACTTCTCGCCCGAACCCTATGCCGAGCCCGACGACACCATTGCCGATGCCCGGCCGCTGGAACCGGAGGATTTGCTTCTGTTCCGGCTCATGCCCCGCGTGGACAGGGATTTCTTTGCGATCGTCGTTCCGCAGTCCGGAGAGCTGGTCCTCGAGCTAGTCGATTCCGGGGGGCATCCGCGCCTCACGCCGGCCTGGTACGACGTGCCGACCGGCGAGCAGCTGGCGTTCGATACCTGGACCCTCCCCGCAGAGCGCGGACAGCACATTGCCGTCGAGTTCCGCAGCGACGACGACTACTGGCAGGAAGTCGCGCTGGAGGCGACCGTCAAGGTGCTCTTCCGCCTGCGGCTGCCGGACGGCCGCTGGGCAAATGCAACCGAGGCTGCTGGTGAAATCACCATCGCGCCTTGGCAAACCGTGGTGCTGGAGCCGGCAGAGCAATCGCCGCTGATCCGCCTCAAGGCACCGCAAGACGGGTATTATCGCATCGGTACCGGGTCACACGACCTGTCCGCGATCTGGTCCGACCTGAACACCGGCGGCACGCTCGAGGGAGATGTCCAGTGGCTGCGGGCAAGCCAGGAAATGAGCATCGAGCTGCGCGGCACGCGCGACGAACCGGCAAATGAACGGCAAATCTCACTTACGCTTGAGCTGATGGCTGACGGCGTTTCGCCGCCAACCGGCGCCTATCCCCGTTCGGCGCCGGATTCGCTGGCAGGGCTTTTCGCGGAGGACGGCAATTGATCCGCGCGAGTGTAATCCTGGTCCTCGCCGCCCTCGCACAACCGCTTTGGGCACAGCAGGACACGCCTCATTTCGCTGTTCCGGCTGCCCAATCATCTCCCGTGCCGGCGGAACTTAGTGCCGACCCGACGCTGTTTCATGCCACGGCAGTCGGCCTTGATGGCCGGCTGAACCTGAGTTTCACCGATCTCTCGGTCACTGCGCGCGGATGGCCACTGACGTTCTTCCGAAGCTACGCGGCCGGCGCGTCCGGCAGCAGCCTGGGCCCCAACTGGGTTTCTACGATTGACGTCACCCTTGCGCGCAGCCGCGACACGGGCACGATCTTCGTGTCCGAAGCAACCGGAGGCGAAAGCGCTTATCAAAGGATGGGCAACGGCGTTTTCGAAGGCGTGTCGGGCCGGATCGATGCACGCATCGTCGAGGGGCCCGGGCGCCTCCAGCGCATCTTTTCTGATGGCAGCCGCGAGCTATTCTCGCCCGACGGTCTGCTCTTGCGCCGGGTCGGCAGCGACGGCTTCGGCTATTCGCTCGAGCGCGACGATATGGGCCGGGTCCGGGAACTCCGGCACCAGGACGGCCAGAGGCTGGAATTTTCCTGGGACGGCAACCGCCTGGTGGCCGTCCGCGACGCAATCGGCCGTGGCATCGACTTCGAGTATGACGCTGGAGTGCTCATCCGCTCCCGCGATGTGCTGGGGCGATTGTCCGGATATGCCTATGACAGCGTCGGCCGCCTCTCGGATGTCATCTTTGCCGATCAGAGCACGCTGTCGGTGGAATACGACGTCAACAACCGGGTCCGCCGGATGGTCGGCCCGGGCACTCTGGCAACCAGCTTCGATCACTGGGGCGCGATCGAGGAAAACCGACTTGTGCAAACCCAGACCGGCGCCACCGGCCTGAAATACCGGTCCGAGCTGATCCTGTCTCCCGATGACGAAAACTGGTTCAGTCTGGAGATGACCGACCCGGCCGGCGAGGTCACGGTCCACGATCAACGCGGCGCGCAGGTGGATGTGTCCCGCAATGGTGTCTGGCTGGGCGCGGTCATTCATGACGCTGCCGGTTTGCCGGATGCCGTGATCCGCCCCGATGGCATGGCCCTGATTTCGGGCGTCGACGCCGAAGGGTCGGTTCCATTCGATGCCCCGGACGAAAAGGGGCGCGCGCAACTTGTCCTCGACGACATGGGCCGCGGTACCTGGCGCGAATACGACGCTGTCGGCCGGGTCACGACCCGGGCCGGACGCGAAGGCATCCCGGAAGTGTTCGAATACGATCTGGGAAACCGCCTGATCCGGTACGTAAGCTTCGATGGCGTCACCTATGATTATCGCTACGACGATTCCGACCGCATGCTGGCCTGGTCCGGCAGCGACGGAAGCGCGGGCGCCTATGCCTATAACGGCCTCGGACAGGTGCTCCGAATCTCGGAAACTGGCAGCGCGGATCAGACATTCTCGTACGATGCCGCGGGCCGGATCACTGCGCTAAACAACGGCGAACGCGATTATCTTGCTGAATACGATGCGTCGGGCCGCGCCACAGGCCTCTGGAGCAGCGATGGCCGGGGGTTCGGCTTTCGCTACGACGACGCGGGCCGTTTTGAGGGCTTCGTCGACGAAAGCGCGCTGGAAGTGACGTTTGCGACCGACGGGTCGCAGGTTTTCTCCGACAATACCGGGCGGATTCGCGGGCTGGTCGAGAACGAGGACGGCTCGCTGATCATTCTCGAACCCGGCGGATCCCGCACTTTCATTGAGGCCCTTGAAGGCAATGATCAACTGGTCACGCTCGTTGATCAGAACGGCAAGGGGCGCATCGAACGGCGGGACGCCAACGGTGCGCTGCTGGCCAGCGAAAGCCTCGGCGGTGCGCCCTTTGTGTTCGAAACCGACGCCGATGGTATGCCAAGCGTGATCGGCGACCCGTTGCTGCCATCCACGCTTGAATTCGACGACCGCGACCTGCTCGCCCGCACGGTCGATGGCATCGGCGTGGTCAGCGAATTCGAACATGACGAGTTCGGACGGCTCGCCCGGGTCTCGTCGCCGTATCATGCACTCGAGTTCTTGTTCGAAGGAGCGGACGGCGCACCCTCTGGCTTTGTCTCCAGCGACGGTTTCGAAGTCACCCAGGAATATGACGACCGGGGCCGGCTGATCCGGAGCGAATACCGCGACGAACTTGGGGTGACGTCTTTCGAGGCGCTGGAGTGGAGCGACGACGATCTGCTCGTCAGCCGGACCGATGGCCTGATAACCGAAAGGTTTGACTATCCCGACGAAAATACCACGATCTATACGCAGGAAATCGGCGACCGCATTCTGACCTGGAAGGAAAACCTTGATCCGGTCGCCAGAACCCTCACCACCACGCTTCCCGATGGCACCACAAGCACGGCGACAATGAACGAAGCCGGGTACATCGTCGGGGTCGAGAGCGCGATCAATTCGGCAGCATTGGAAGTTGGGCCAGATGGAGAGTTGCTGTCGGCAACGAACGGCGGATTAAGGCAAGGCTTCGGCGCGAACACGCTGGAAATGGTCGTCGAAAGCACCGAAGATGTCGAGGGCGACGACCGGGGCGTGGTGAAAATCGAAAAGCTGCGCCACTGGCGGGGCGGGATCTGGACCATCGGTTACGACTACCGGGGATATCCCCTGACGGTGACCAACCCGCTCAAAGAAAACACATTTATCGAATATGACGCCGCGGGCCGCGTTTCGCTGATAACGGACTCGGAAGGGCGGGTTTTCTATGCCCTTTACGATGATCTGGGACGCGAGACCGAAAGCGGCGTGGTCGGCGGCTGGGCCAAGGCGACCGAATGGGACCGCAACACCCCGGTCGCCGTGTCCGACAGCGCCGGCAATCGCAGCTATGTCGATGTCATCGGCGAGGGCCTGATCGCCGGCTACACGAACGGCAGCGAAGACAGCCGGTTTTCCGTGGACGCCTCCGGCTATCTCACCCGTGCCGGCAACGCCGTCGGCGAGGTGTCGTTCTACTTCAACGACATCGGCGAACTGGCCTCCGAGCGCGATGTCTTCGGGCGGGAACTGACCTACCGCTATGACGCCCTCGGCAGGCTCAGCGAAATCGTGCTGCCCGGCGGAGATGTCATCCGGCAGGAATGGAGCGCCGGCAACACCCTGACGCAGACCGGTCCGGACGGGCAGCAGATGACGACGCGCTGGACGCCCGACCGCGCCGGTTACGATCTGACCATGGCAGGTGGCGTGACGGCCCGGCTCGATGTGGACGTGAACGATGCACCCAAGCGCATCGAAATCAACGGCCAGCAGACCCGCGTTCTGGAAATCGACCGCCTTGAGAACGGCGATGTCGGCGCCATCCGCGAAGACGGCGCCGAGACACGTTTTCGCTACGACCTGCTTGGACGGCTCGTCGGTGTCTCGGAAGTCGAGAACGCCGAAACGGAATGGACCTACGACGGATCGGACAACATTCTGCGCCAGGGCGACGGTCAGACCCGGTCCTACGACGAAGCGTTTCGGCTGACGGATTTCGAGGGGGCCGCGCCGGACTACGACGACGCCGGCCGCATGACTTCGCTTGGCGGCCTCGACCTGAGTTACGATGCAAGCGGTCGGCTGACGAAAGCCGGCGCGTTCGAATTCCGGTACGACGCCATCGGCCGCCTGGTCGAGCGGATCGGGCCGGACCGCCGCGAACAGTATCTCTACCGGGGCAATCTGCTGCTGGCGGTCTATGACGGAAACACCGGCGGACGGCTCGCACTGATCGAGCGCAATGCCGTCATGCCGCAACTGGTCCGGCTGCACCGGAACGAAGGGGTGGACACCCTGCTCCCCGATCACCTTGGAACCCCGAGGATCAGCGTTTCGGGCAACGACGTCAGCTGGCTGGACAGCTACGGTCCATGGGGTGATATGCCGCGAGATGCCCCGGATTTCGCGCGTTGGATCGGGTTTACTGGTCACATGCAGGTACCGGATGCCGGGCTCGTGCTGATGCCCGACCGCGCGTACATGCCCGCGCTCCAACGGTTCACCACGCCCGATCCGCTTGGCCTGGCGAACCCGGTCAATCCCTATGCCTATGCCAATCTCAACCCGGCAACCATGGTCGATGTCCTCGGAGCGAATGCTTCACTGCCGAATATTTCGCCAGACAAGCTCACCCACCGGGTGCTGCCCCTAGGATATCTCAAAGACCCGATCGTCGACGGAGGCCCGCCAGGCAGGGCACGACGGGCCATGAACGACCTCGTCGCCGAACTGAAGGCGATCCACAACAACGCGCGCAACACGCCTGCTGCAAGGCGGGTTGCGATGGAAACCTTGCTGGTTCTCAAGAACAAGGGCGTCTCGACCACGTTCGATCCGCACATGGGCGAAGGGCATCTGGGGGCAAGCCGGACCTACGGCGGCGGCCGGGGCAGCCTTGACATAAATCCCTATGAAGCCACCAAGCTGAACCCGAAGAACCCGGCGCGGGGATTTGCCCGCATCGCTGCGCACGAAACCGGGCATATCATCCAGGGGGTCACGCAGGATCTGAAGGGCAGACCCGTTGGCCGAGCGCTTCGCGAAACGCTGTCGATGCTGCGCGAGGACGTTCTCGCGAGGGCGCACGGCGCAGAGCCCCCGAAACTATCCGTCCGCAAAAGCCTCCGCGAAAGCTTCGACTATGCGTTACGGACGCAGCACAGAGCGTATGTCACCGAACAGAAGTACGGTCTGGGCGCAAAGGCGCGCAGGATTCCCACAAAGTTCGGAAGGTTCGCGGGCATGCGCCAGTTGAGCCCGGATATGGTCGTCAAGGCGGTTCAGCACTACCATCCGCAACTGCGTCCGCACGAGATTCTGGAAGACTTCGTTGCCGTGCACAAGGAAGTCGTCAACAGCCCGGACGATCTTAGCAAGGCAATCCGTGAACACCTCAAAAGCGAACCTGAACTCAAAAAGCTCATCAAGGATCAGATACGCCACGCCCGATCGATTCAACGCGGCGCCACGCCCGAAAGCATTCGCTCCGGCAGCGGCGCAGGGCGCGGGCCGGCAACGGGGCGGCCCGGCGAGAAGGTCGCATCGCGCGCTTCCTCGGCATCGACCCGGAGATTGCCGCGTGCCACTCCGCAGACTTCGAAACCCGTCGGCGATCCTCCGAAAGCGACCAGCCGTCCGAACCACGCCGCCAGACCAAACGCACCCGACACACCCAGCCGCGCCGGCCGGCCAACCAGGACCGCCCGCCCAACGACGCAAGCGCCAGTCCAGCCGCGGTCGACCGCCCCGCGGACGGCTTCCGCGGATGCGCCGACGCGCGCGTCTGTCAAGCGCCCCGCAACTCAGGGCGCCCCGACACGGCGCCTTGCGACCCGGCCACCGACACAGCGACTGACGTCCATCCCGCACGTCACCAGTTCATCGCAGCCGGTGCGCGGCGCTGCGGGCAGCCGTTCAATCCCGGTCGACGCCGAACGCCCGCCGCAACGCAGCCGACCGCCGGCGACGCAGGCCAACCCGCATCCGCGGAATACCCGCCCCGCGACCAGCCCCCGCGCCGGACGGCCGCGCCCTGCGGCCACGGCTCCGGAACCTCCGCGCGTTCGGAGAACACCGCCCACCCCGGCGGCCGACGCGCCGCGGCTCCCTTCCCGGGCGGCGCGCGCGACACGTCCCCCAATCGATGCACCACACCCGCCGCGGCCAAGCGCACGGGGCGGCCGCTACCAGGTGCCAGACCTCCGCACGACCCAGATCGTCGACCCGCCGCCTAGGGTTCTGCGCAACGGCGGCAGCCCATCCTCGACCGCTCCGCACCGCCCGCGCGGGCACACCGGCGGTCTGATGTCGCACCCTAAGGTCCGGGTCGCACTTAAATCCGGGTTCGTGCTGCTCGACGGCGCCATGATGATCTACGATTCGTATGAGTACCTCGAGGGCCGGCGCACCACGCGCGAGTACGTGACCAGCATGGCCCTGAACACGGCGATGATGGTTCTGCCTCACCCGATCAGCACCGCCATCATGGCGCACCAGATGGGGTCGTTCCTGGGAAGCTACCTCGCCTCCAAGCTGCTTGAGGATTACTACAACGGCGATCCAGTCGCCCGCGCCCTGATCAACTGGATGCGCCGGAGCGGATGGATCAATGCCAACGACCCGACCTTCGTCGCCGTGTCCGAGACGGCACCACCGTCGATGACCGACCCGGGCTTGCTGGTCCTTCAGGGGTCGGACACGGCGATTCCGGTATCGTTCTGGGCGCAGGAAAGCGCCCAGGTCGATCTGTTCATCGAGCAGTCCGATGGATCCCGCTACGGCAGCGCGACCCCGATTAGCGCGCGGCCCGGCCTCAATCGTGCGGTGCTGACCGAGCCACTGGTGGCATCCCTGCCTGCCGGACAATATCGCGTTACGCTGTCCGCCTCGGGCCGCAGCGATGAGCCGGTCCTGACTTTCGAAGTCCTGCCGCCGTCAGAAGCCGAACCGGTCCTGCAACCTGCGTCCGGGCAAACGGAACCACTCGAGATCGAAATCCGCGAAACCAGACTGGACCCGACGAACCTGCCCTGGAACCGGTTCGACCGGCCCGAAACTCTACTTCGGCCGCAACAGGCGGATGACGTCGAGTATCTCGGTGCGTGGTCATGGTCGTCCGACGACACGATGGGCTGGAACACGCACCGGCGCGACGCAGGCCGCGGACCGATCCATTACGCCTTGTTCCAGACAGGCACGCAGATGCTGCGCGGCGAAAACATCATCCAGTACGTCTGGATCGACCCGGACGACCCGCCGGATCAGATCGTGCTGCAAATCTACGACGAAGCCCTGAGCGCCCATCACCGCGTCACCTTTGGCGCCGACAGCCTGGCAATCGAAGGACGCGATGGCGTCGGGCTCGTGCACTCGGGCGGCCTGCCGCCTGTAGGGACGTGGGTACGGTTGCGGGTGCCCGCCGAAGACATCGGCATGGACGGGCACCGCGTGGCAGGCATCGGGTTCATATCTAACACGGGCCGCGTTCTTTGGGGACCCACACGTTTCGGCGGCGCCGAAGACACCTCGCCGATGATGTCGGAACTGGGCGACCGCGACACTAGCGGCGCGCCGCAATCCGACATGCTGCTGCGGCTGACGACGACCGAGCCTGCTGAAACCTCGATCGCGCTGATCACCAGGGACGGCTCTCGCATCGACCTCTTCGAAGGCCATCTCGTCCCCGGACGGCGGCAGTTCTGGTGGAACGGCGATTCAGAATTGCTGCGTGGCGCGGAAGTCCGCATTGCGCATCGCGATGCCGACGGCGACGGCGACGGCGACGGCGACGGCGACAACGTCGAGACCGGCTATCCAGTCGACGGCAATCCGGGGCTGGTCGCCCGCATCCTCTATCCCCCCTACGGTGCGGTCGTCCGGCAGACGGTTCCGGTCTTCGGCCAGGCCGGGGGCGTGGGCTTCGATCGTTTCGTTGTCGAATACCGGGCCTCGGGAAGTGGCGAGGACGCCTGGCAACCGCTGGCATCGTCGAACACGCCAAGCCTCGTCACCGACGCAGGCATTCGCGACCGGATCGACCGGATCATGGCCAGCGAGTTGCGCGGCACCGTGTATGGAAACCTGGCCAGCCTGCAAACCGGTTCGGCCCTGCATTCCTTTGAATTTTCCGAAGCGGCCCCGGTGCTACCGAGCGGATGGATCGACATCCGGCTGACGACATACGACGCCGAAGGCGACACCCGTCAGGACGTCACTAGCGTGATCGTCGGCGAGGTTGCGACAGGGCAGGTCAGATCGGATATCGCCAGCCTCGACGGTCGGGCGGTGCTGAGCATCCCGCCACTGTCGCTGCCAGCGGGCATGGGGGCCCTGTCGCTGGCCGTGACAGACCGCGATATCCCCGCCGGTGCCCCCGAACCAATCGGAGCGGCCTATGAATTCGTCCCCTCGGGGCTGCAGATATCGTCCGCCCCGAAGCTGGCCATTCAGTCGCCGAATGCACGAACGATCGTTGCCGTGCAAAAAAACGGGCGCGTGGAACCCCTTGCGACGCAGGTGGAAAACGGCATCGTGAAGGCTTCGGTCAACCGGCTGGACCCCGGCGCGATCTACTATGCCACGGCGCAGGAATTCACATCCGCGCCGACCTTCACGGCACCGATAAACGCGCCATGGTTCACCAGCGAGGATGGAAACGGCGATGCCGGGCTGATTGCCAGCCACGCAGGTGCAGATGCCGCCGGACTGGGTCTGTCAGACCCGGTCCCGATCGACCGCCCGCTTGCCCTGATGATGTCGCTGACGCCGCTGGATATCGCCAAGGTCGGCCTCGTATTGCGCTTCGACGGCGAGGCGCGCTTCGTGCCGCTAAGCGCAGCGCCAGCCGGGCTGGACCCGCACCTCGCCGCCGAAGGTCTCGGCCTGGCCAATTCTGAAGAACGAACCGCCGTTTTCCTGCCGCTGGTCCCGTATCTGCCCGACAACGCGCAAAAACTGGAAGCCGTCGAACTCATGTCGATCGAAGCGGCCGCTTGGCGGTCCTATGTCGGGCGGCAGGCGCAGCCGGACGAGGTGATACTGCACACGATGGCGCTCGGCGTGTTGCCCTCGTCAGGCTCCGTCACCGCCTGGGCAAGCCCCGCCCCCTGGACAGCGGAAGCTGGCGCGCAGGCACCGTCAACAGACCCCATCCACTTCGAAACCGACGGCATACACTGGGTTCAGATCGACGGCACGGACGAGATCTGGCCGGTCCTGTTCGACAGTGCACCCCCCGTCATCTTCGACCCTCAGCCAGCCCCGGACGAAGAAAGCCGCGAACTCACCGTTCGCGCGACCCTCACCGACGCCGGCAGCGGCATCGCCGCGCAGTCGGTCAGTCTCTCCATCAACGGCATTCCGGTGCCACGGCACCTGCTGCATTTCGACCCGGTCAGCGGGCAGCTTCAGGCCTCGATCGGAGACCTTGCCGAAGCCCGAATCCGCAACGGCTCGGTCGTTTCGGCGACACTGACGGTCGCCGACAAGCCAGGTCAGCAAAGCCAAGTCACGACATGGGAGTGGAGGCACAGAAGCGAAGCGGTGGCCGTGGGCAACCTGACGCAACTCACCGTGGACGGCGGCAGCGAACCGGCTTGGGAGCCAGGCAATTCGAATCTTGTCTATGTCGGTCTGCAAGACGGTCAGCGCGACCTGTTCCGCGTACCGGCAACCGGTGGCTCACCGGAGCGGCTGACCAACACGGCGTCCACGGAAACCGACCCCGCAATTTCCGAAAACGGTTCGCTGGCCTACCTGGTCGACGGCACGCTCTACGTGAACGGAAATGCCCTTGTGCCCGGCTTCGACGGTCTGAACGGTCTGTCGTGGCTCGACAGCTCCACGCTGGTCTCGGGACAGAACAACCGGCTTGTCCGGATCGGTCTCGACGGCACGATCGAAACCCTCTGCGAGATTGCCGCCGGCGCCGAGGTTCACGATCCGAAAGTCCTGGGCGACGAGGTGCTTTTCGTTCAGCAGCTTTATCACCGGACGATCTGGATCTGCGATCCCCGCAGCCGGCTCGCGCGTCCCTTGTCCGTCGGCATCAACAAGGCATCGACCCGCGACATCGACCCCGGGGCAATGGGCGAAAACCGCTTCATCTTCGCCCGCAACGACGGAAACGCCGGCCTGTGGCAGCGTGGCATCGATGACCCGCGTTCCATTCAGGTCCTCGCTCCCGCCGGTGGCAGCGACCGCAACCCGGCAATTTCGACCGACGGCAATGTGCTTCTGTTCGACAGCGACCGCGGCGGGCGCCGCGAAATCTGGCGGATGGACTTTTCGACCGCGCCCGATATCGAGATCCTGACCCGCGTGGTCCGCGGCGACCTGGACAACGGGCTTGAGTTGCGCGCCCAACGACCCGGCCAGAACCAGTCGCTGACCATCACCAGGGCCGATGGCGAGGTCGTGGACAGTGCGCCGCGCATCGACGACACCGAAAACGGATTGCGCGTACTTGCCTCGGAGGTCTGGCCCGAAGGCGAGCTGCAAGTCACCCTAACCCTGGAAAACGGCAGCTCGATTTCGATGCCCTTTGTCGTCGACCGGACCCCGCCCGACCTGCGGGTCACACGCATATCCGATGGCCGCGACCTATTCGACATTGCCACTGTATCCCCGCTGGACCGCTTCCGCATCGACGCCGACGACCAGAGCGACGTCACATTCGGCGGAGATCTTACCGATGGCATCGTCGCCGATCAGCCGTTCAGCGCCGCCGATCTCGCGACGCCGGTCCTCGAAATCTCGGCGCATGACGGCGCAGGCAATATCCGCATCGTCCAGGCCGACCTGACGGTCGGAGAGACCGCGCAGCCAAGGTTCGTGCGCGACCTGTCCCGGACGAAACCGGTGTCCGACGACAGGGCCGAACCCGACCCGTACGCGGCGGATCAGAAAGCCACCGGCACACCGGTCGCCGATTATCTGTGGGCGGTTCTGGCGCTTGCGTTCCTGATCCTAGCAGCTGCTATCCTCGTGCTCAGGCGTCGGGCAGCATGATCCGGATTGCGGTATATACCGGGCTTCTCGCGGGTCTGGGACTGCAAGCTGTCTTCGCCGCAGACCTGACCTTCACCGCCGAAAATCGGGACTTTGCACAGCCGCTCTCAGTCTACGAAGCCAGCGCAGGGGCCGTCGCGGCGCCCGTCGCATCCGGCTATCCGAACGAGACCATCACCCTGCCGGACGGCACTTATCGCTTCGGGCTCGGCGCCTATCCCTGGCGCAGCCGGGAATTTGATGTGCGCGAGAACCGCCGAAACGATATCGGGTTGTCGCTTCTCGCAATCGATGCTCCGGCCGGATCGGCAGGCGAGTTCGCGGTTTTCAGCGACGACGGAATTCTGGTGTCGCCCTTGTCGGTCGGGCAGGCACTGTCTCTGCCGCCAGGGCGCTACATTCTCCGCCGCGACCTCGCCGACACCTTGCACCAAGTTGACATCGGCTCCGAACCGTCGGTGCTAGATATGGGGGCGATCCGGTTCTCGGGCGATCCCGAAGCTTTCCCGATGGCCGTCGCTGACGCCGCAAGCCGCCAAATTGCAGCGGTCGCCAGCGGCGACACACCTCTGGCGATGATGGCGGGTGCGTTCCTGGTATCGACGGCGCAGGCGCTGGCTCCGGCTAGGGTCGAAGTTGTAAGCGGCGAAATATCCGATCTGTCACTCAAGCGGCTGCACTGGTCCGACGCGATGCCAGGCGGCGAACCGGTGCAAATCATCGGCGCCACCGGCGACACCACTCTGACCGGTCGCAGCGGTTCCGTTGTGCTGATCGGCGAGTCCGATGTCAGTGTCGCGATCGGAGATCAGGCCCCACAACCGCTGCCGCTTCCGGACGACGACACGCTGGCGCTTTTCTGGCGCCTGCCAGATGGAACGATAGCGAATTTCGACGGACTGCCGGTCGAACTCGCCGGTTCCGATGCCCCTCTGGTTCCGCGAGACGCTACCGTCAGGCTGCGAACCATGACCGCCGGCGGTGCCGACATCGACCTGTCCATCGTCCAGGGGGACCAGATTGACTATCTCGGACGATTTCGCGTCGGCCATGCGACGGAATTCGACGTCGACATTCCCGCAGAGCTCGACCCCGACAGTCCCGTCCGTTTCCTGATCGCGGTGTCGGGCGCATACGGCCTGAACGGCCAAAGCCCCGAATACGGCGTACACGTGCGGCTAGCGACCTCCGTCGACGATCTGAAGGTCACAGATACGACGCCGACCTCGGTGGCGCTGTCCTGGCTGCTGCCCGAAAAAGCGACCGGCGTCGCGGTGTACCGAGGCGACGCGACCGTGCCGATAACAGGCCCCGATGTCTTACGGGCGGACCAGTTGCGGGATATCGGCCTGTCCGCCGACCGCACCTACAGCTATCGGGTCTGCCCGATGGATCTGCTTGGGCTTCAGGGGCCGTGTTCCGAGATCGAAGCCAGCACCGAACGCCCCTGACCTGCGCGCGTTGCGGCTCTCTGAGGGGAGTGGAAGGAATGTGGGGATCAAGCTGCTCGGAGATACCCTTTGCCAAGCCTTCCATCCAAGACCGCGGCTCTGACCGTTGCCACGCGATGTGCGCCATCGAAGGCGTTGTACCAGCTTCTCGACCTTGAGATCTTCGGCACCCTCCAGCAAAGAAAACAGAGTTTGGAATGTTGTTTCCACATGTCGGATGCGTATTGAAATATGCCACCGGCCCAGGATTTGCGTGAAATCCGCACCGGTGGCATCGCGCACCAGCCGTGGAAATGCTGGGTCGCCGTCCGACAGCTGTCACTGTACCCTAGTTAATCGGAATCTGCGGATTCGGAGTATTTTGGGGCGTTTCTGTACCCTTAACTACAATATATCCTCAGGCCTCGCGCGTCAGGATTTGTCACCACCAGGTCGCCTCCAAATGGCGTCGGCGCGCATAAGAAGCGCATGACGATTTGCGTCGTGTCCAAGCTCTGAGATGGCCTGACGAGCTGTCTGCAAAGCGCTCTCCGATGCATTTGAGCGGCACGATCCAAATGTTTCATGCCTGGTCGGCTGAAACCCCTTCACCTCGCACTCGGCACGGATCTCGCGCCATATCCGAAGAAAGCTCTAGCGCTCGCGGACCATATAGTATCTTCGCAGACTCTCATCGATGATGATTTCGACGTCTTCAGCAATCCGTTTCGATCCCGGTTTCGGCCCGCGACGGTCCAACTCCAACGCCGTGGCTCGTGCATCGTTCTCTCTCAGACGCCGGTAGAGCGACCATGTGTGGCTTTTCGCCAGACCCAGTTCCCAAGCGACATCTCCGATAGCAGCGCTGATCGGCTCACCTCGCTTCTCAAGCTCCCAGATCGGCCGAAAAACCGCTGCAAGGTGTTTCGCAATACGTTCCTTTGCCACGGCGGCGAATGTCCGGAATCCGCCCTCCCCGCCGACGATGCATTAACCGCCCATCTCCTCAAGCTTCAGCCAGTAACGCGTGTATCGACGTTCGCCAGTGCGCGTCAGGGCACCGATCTCGACAAGTTCCTGCAGATCCCTCGTAGCGGTCGCGCGCGATGTACCCGTGATCGAGATATAGTTCTCGGCGCTCAGACCGCCCTTGAACCCATCTGGCCCTTCGCGGAACATCCGCTCAATCGCCTTGGCCTGTCTTTTGTTCAGTTGATCGCGATGCCGGTCGTGGAAATGCGCCTTGGCGATGAAGAAACCCACGCGGTTCAGGGTGACCTGCTGCGCTTCCAGAACGGCCTCTGCGAACCATACAAGCCACGGTGTGACATCCAGCGTCTTCTGGTGCCGCTCAAGCTGATCGTAATAGTCCTTCCGCTTTCGCTCGATGGTGAAGGCGAGCGCGATAAGGCTCGGCTGCCCGATGTTCTGAGCAAGGGATTTTTCGGCTAGGGCCCGACCCAGGCGACCATTCCCGTCCTCAAACGGATGAATGCTCTCAAAGTAGAGATGGCTGAGACCGGCGCGCGTCAACGCTGGCAAGAGCTCTTCGGCACCCGGCCCGGTCCGATTGAACCAGTCGACGTACCGGTCCATCTCATCCGGAACCTGCGCAGATGGCGGGGCCTCAAAATGCACGACCGGACGATCAAGACGACCCGAGACGATCTGCATGGCATCCTTGTGCTGCCGGTATGACCCGATGACCTCAAGGCGCTTGTCGAAGGCCAGCAGCATTTCATGCCACCGAAACAGCGTGCCATGCCCGAGTGGCTCCGCAAAGGTCGAGTAGACGTCGACCATCATCTCAGCCACACCCAGTTCCCGAGGTTTGTTCGGATAGCTGTCAGGTTCCAACCCAAGGTGTCGGCGGAGTGAGGATTGCACGCTCAGGCGGTCCAACATCTCGCCCTCGATGGCGCTGGTCTTCATGGCTTCATCGCTCAGCAGATCGATGCGAAGTTGATCACGCTCGGACGGGTTCACATGGTGGACGGCCCCCAGGACCTCTCCCGACGACATCAGAAAGCGCTGGTCAAGCGGTGCCAGTGCGGCCTCGTCATACCGGAATTCCGGCCAACCGGATGTCTGCCAGTTCCATGCCATGAGTTATAGAGTCCTTTCTATAACTCATAAATTGATCATTTTTGATGCATAGAAGTCAATTCTATGCCTCACACCGCATAATGCCGTGTTGCCAATCTGATACCGTCGGTCTTCTGGTCTGGTCCGACCGATTGAAAGCGGACGGCTTCACTTGTCCAAAGATTACTACATATTTCGGACATCAAGGTTTCGGCAGATCCAGCTCAGGCAAGTCCCGCAGGCTCTGCAGATCGAACGTCACCAGGAACGTCTCGGTCGTCACGAAGGTATGCGGTGCCCCGGGCCGCGGCGACCGCGGTCCGCTGGCGATCAGGTCCTTGTAACGCAGCCGGGCGAGGAGATCGCGGCTAACCTCCTTGCCGAAGATGTCGGCCAGCCCGGCTCGGTCGATCGGCTGGTGATAGGCGATCGCGCAGAGCACGCCCATCTCCGTCTCGGTGAAGGCGAGGGACTGGTCGCCAAGGTCGGCGGCCGCCTTGATGGCGTCGGCAAACTGCGTCCGCGTGCGGAACATCCAGCCGCCAGCCACCTGTGCAAGCTCGTAGGGGCGTCCAACCAGGTCCGCCTGGATGTCCTCGATCAGCATTTCGACCGAAGCCCCCTGCCCCACCACGCGGGCCAGATCGTCGCGACCGACCGGCGAGGCACTGGCGAACAGCACCGCTTCGATCCGTCCCATCCATTCGCGCCAGCGCAGCTCCTGCGGCAGGTCGTCCAACTCCCGGTCAAATACAGCGCCGCCCTCGCCCGCAAGTTTCCGTTTTCGGGTCGCGGTCGTCATGGCGAGCCCCTTAATGGTCGCATGGCTGAACCGCAGAACCGGTATCCACTTCTGCTGGCCATGCTCATAGCCCATACAGCCGGAACGTTGACCGCCCGGTCAGTTCCCGTGCCACGCCCAGCTCGACCAGCCGATCGCAGAAACGCCGCGCGGCGCGGTCCGTCATGGAGATCGAGGTGCCGTGAATGTGCGGCGACAGCATCGAAGACGGCGCCACCGCGTCCTCGGTCAGGAACAGCGCGACCGCCGCGCCCGATCCTTTTGCTCGCAGTTTCGGTGCCACGGCACGAAGCGCAACGGCGCGGCGCGCGAGGTCCCACGCCACCCGGATCACCTCCTCGATGGACTCGAAGATCCGCGCCTGAACCACCAACTCGCCCCCCTGCCCGGCCGCAGCCAGATCACGCAACGCCGTCTTGGTGAGCCGCGCCGCAGTAACTGGCAGCACCGCCTTCCAGTTCAGCGCCCCCGCCAGAACAATGTCCGAGAGTAGACAGGCCACCCGCTCCGCCCGATCGTCGGTGTCGAGGACGGCGCGTAGGACGGCGACGCATCCCGACAAGGGGCCATAGGTCCGGGACCGCTCCATTCCCGCATCGAGCCAGACACCTACGTCGCCCGCGAAGTCCGGACCGACTAGGTCGGCGATCTCACCAGTCCCGCTCACCCGAAGTCGCACCGCGTTGCGCCAGAAGGACAGAAGATCGCCGTCGGGCCCCCGCGCCTCGCCCGGTGGCGTGAGATGGAAGGCGTCGCGGATATCTGCCTCCCGCGCCAGCCGTCCTTCCAGTTTCGAGGTGGATGTGGCGGCTTTCAGGGCCAACCGATTGGCGAGCAGTTTCACTGGCACACTGTGCCTCGGATCGGAGACCAGTTGGTCGAGCACCGTCAGCGCGGCCCCGGACCGAAACGCCACAGTTGCAGAGGTTTCCATACGACCCGAGGTGACCCAGCCCGGCAGTTTCGGTAGGGTCATCAAGTCGTCCGAGATGGCTGGCGGCTGATATGTCATGCCACAACCCTAGTCTCTCGCGGCGCTTTCGTCCACAATATGATGTGCAAACCGCCCCACCCCGTGACTCTCTTAAATGTCCAATAAGTTTGCATTATCGGACATACATGCGATACGCTCAAATACATGAGCGAAACACCCGAAAACCAGCTCCCTGAGACCGAGAAATCGAGCGCTGCGGCCAGGGATACGGCACTCCACGACGAGATTGACGACAAAGGCAACGCTCCCGCGAGGGCCATCACCCTGCCCGCTCATGTCGCCGGCTCCGGCATCCTCGATCGTCTCGTCGAGACCGCCCGCGATTATGCCAAAGCCTCGACGGCCGAGAACACGAACAAGGCCTATGCCGCGGATTGGAAGCATTTCGCCCGCTGGTGCAGGTTGAAGGGTACAGACCCTCTGCCCCCATCGACCGAGATGATCGGACTCTACCTGACCGATCTTGCCTCCCCTGATGGCGGTTCTCCTGCCCTCTCGGTCGCCACCATCGAACGCCGCCTGTCCGGGCTCGCCTGGAACTATGCGCAGCGCGGGATCTCGCTTGACCGCAAGGACCGCCACATCGCCACCGTACTGGCCGGCATCAAACGGCGGCATGCGCGACCACCGGTCCAGAAAGAGGCCATTCTCCCCGAGGACATTCTCGCCATGGTCGCCACCCTGTCCCATGACCTGCGCGGGCTCAGAGATCGGGCGATCCTGCTTCTGGGGTACTCCGGCGGACTACGGCGGAGTGAGATCGTGAGCTTGGATGTCGGCAAGGGTGACACGCCCGACAGCGATGGATGGATCGAGATCCTCGACGACGGCGCGGTTCTCACCCTCAACGCCAAGACCGGCTGGCGCGAAGTTGAGATCGGGCGTGGTTCGTCTGAGGCCACCTGCCCGGTCCACGCGCTTGAGCAATGGCTGCATTTCGCGAAGATCGACTTCGGGCCTGTGTTCGTCGGCACCTCGCGCGATGGGAAACGTGCCACCGAAAGGCGGTTGAACGACAAGCATGTCGCGCGGCTGGTCAAGCGTACGGTTCTCGATGCCGGCATTCGGTCCGACCTGCCCGAGGCAGAACGCCTTGCGCTGTTCTCCGGACATTCCCTGCGCGCCGGTCTTGCCAGTTCGGCGGATGTGGACGAGCGTTATGTCCAGAAACACCTCGGTCACGCCTCTGCCGAAATGACCCGCCGTTACCAGCGTCGCCGGGACCGGTTCCGGGTCAATCTCACCAAAGCCGCCGGGCTCTAGTCTGTGAGACGCGCATCGCTTCATGAGGCGTTATTTCAATGCGAACAGGACTTTGGTGGCAGGTTTCGCAGCGAAACCCCCATTTCTGTCCGGTAGGTTTCGCTGCGAAACCTACTCAAAGAGGTCCGGGTCAAGTTCTTTCCAAAAAGTAAAAATAGCGTCCGCATTCATAAATGACATCCAGCCATGGCGTTCGAAGTCCGCACGCGCCGCCGGATCGCTCAACCGACTCAGAAACAGGCGCTTGTCGGCATCCCGTTGGGTCGGCGAGCGGCGTTGAACCGCGCCCTGAACAGCGCCCAGTCGAACCGCGCGCTCCGACGATAGCGGAGGCGCGCCCGCTTCTTCGCCCGTCTTAAAGTCACGCTGGATCGCCGCGGTCAGATACTTGACCGGACTGCGCACGCCCTCCTGTGCCTCAACCAGGTCGAGCTTGCCGGCAATAAATGTCTCGCCATGTTCCGACAGCCATTGCCGGGCCAGACGGTCGCTTAATCCGAGCGCGATCAGACGGGTGTAGACCGTACCTTTACGAAGCCCCTCACCATCGTCGAGATCGAGAATGGCGAGCTGAGGATTGCGCTTGATCCGGAACCGGATGTCACTGACGGCACGACCCTGCTTGCGCGTTTCCGGTTCAATCAGGATGTCGCTGACCCGGTTCACCTCGGCCACCGCAGGTTTGATGATCTTGGCGTTGAGATGTTTGTAAGAAAGATAGTAGTCGGATCCATCCACACCCATCAGCCGCCGGAAAACATCGAGCGGCCACCATCCGGTCGAGCCGGTCTTGATAAAGCGAAAACAGTTTTCGTACAGCGCCAGGGCGTGACCGCCGGTGAACTGTCGCTGGATGTTGAGATTAATCAGCGCAAAGACCTTGGGATCGTGCAGTTTCTCGGCAAGGGCGGGGGAGTAGGCGTATTCGCAAACTCCTTCCTTCAGTTTGGCGAAGGAAAGAAGCGAAGAGACACCCCATTCCTCGCGCCCATTGTCATCAAGCATATTCCATTCCGCGACGGTTTCGGCCAGCCCGCGCAAGGCGGACTTGAGCGTGTCGGTGTCATTCGAGTTGTAGCCGATCATCAGACAGAGCGTCCTTGCGTCGATCCGGTGGGACCGGCGGCTGGTCAACGTGTCATAGGCATTGAGCAGCAGGACGTTCGACAACTTGCGCTGCAACAAAGTCAGCTTGCCCGAAACGTGGATTGCCGCAACATGCTTCTTCACACTGCCGCGACGCAGGGCACCGGTCAGGCGTTCTTTCGGAATGGGGTCCATGGACCTGCTCGATTCTTGTTTTCGCCAGCATAGTGAAAAAGGTACCCAAGGAGAAGATAGAGTTTAGGTGCCTGAATGCGGGACGGATATAATCGGTAAAGGTACCAGTATGCGGGAGAGGGCAGGAGCGTCGGACCCAGGGTCGCGGAAAAAACAGTCACGAAAGCGGTTGGAAAAGGCTCTTCCCGAATCAGGGTGCACCAAAACCTGCGAATCGGAGTCCTTCCACCCGTATCTGGGTGCCTTTCATCCTGAATGCCGGTACCCGCCAACCCGTAGACAGGTCCCCAATCAAAGCTAAACCACTGTTTTCCTGCTGTTTAAGCAAGCCAAAGAATCTAAATATCCAAAAGATCCAGAAACGACTTTAAGTGCGATCCTTCTTTTTTTGAGAACAGTGTTTCAAATCTCTCCCACGATATGCGATATTCGAGGTAACATCGCAGCAAATAGCGAACATTCGAGGTCAGACATGGCAGGCAGGGAGGGGACGAGTCCCCCGTATTACAACATCGATCCGAAGCGCGCCGCAAGCAAGCTGAGCGATCCCGTGACCACGGCAAGGTTTGCCAAGGCGGCGGCCTTCGCCATGAAGGGGCGCGAAGATCTGGCCAAGCGCGGCTATGCACCGGACGGGCAGAAGCGGCTTCGCAAGTTTTCCACCTGGGAAATCTGCCGATATCTTATCCCGGTTGCCGCTGCGCATTTCCGACGTGTCCTGAAAGCCAACCCCGACCTGCCGCAGGGCGTTGGGGAAGGGGGGTCGAAATGGTTCACCCTGGAAGAGGTTTTGACGCTCAGGGCGCATTTCGCCAGCGAAGGTGCGGCAGGGCGCGAATATCTGCCATATCGGCCCAAGGGGTTGCCAGCCAAGGTTCTGGCGGTTGCGAATTTCAAGGGTGGGGTCGGCAAGACGTCGACCTGTGCGCACTTGGCGATGAGCGCCGCGCTTGACGGCTATAAGGTGCTGGTGATCGACCTCGACAGCCAGGGGTCCATGACATCGATCATGGGAGGCCGCGTCGCCGACGAATGGCAGACGGCCTTTCCGCTGATGGCCAAGCATTACGCCCGGCACCTGGAGGCCGAGAACCGGGTGCGCGATGCTGCCGGACAGCCCATCGCGCCGCTGGACGAGACCCTGACCGAGGCGCTGAAGATCACCGCCGACGACATCGTGCAGCCGACGCACTGGCCGAATATCGACCTGATCGGTGCACAGCTGAACCTGTATTGGGCCGAGTTCCAGGTGCCGGTCTGGCGGATGCAGCTGAAATCCTGGCCGCTTTGGGATGCGCTTCAGGGCTTTCTGGACGACGAGGGCTTGCTGGAGAAATACGACCTGGTGCTGCTCGATACGCCCCCGGCGCTCGGATACTTGACGATTAATGCACTTTCGGCGGCAGATATTCTGCTGGTGCCGCTCGGCGCGTCGTTTCTGGAGTTCGACAGCACGGGGCGGTTTTTCGACATGCTCTATTCAACGTTCGCGTCGATCGAGGAGGGCGAGAACCGGTCGCGGATTGCCGAAGGGTTGGGAGAAATGCGGTTCGAATGGGACGCTGTCCGGGCAATCATCACGCGCTTCGATGCGCAGCAGCAGACCGATCTGGCGAATGTTGTGCAGGCCTATTTCGGGGATTTCATGACGACCTATCGCCAGGAGATGACGGCGATGGTGGGGCAGGCGGGCGAACAGGTGAACGGCATCTACGAGGCCGATTACCGGGAGTTCAACCGCGAGACTTACGTGCGTGGGCGCGAGACCTTCGATCTGACCTGGAGCGAGGTCAAGGAGATCGTGCTGGGAAGCTGGTGGCGCGATGCCGCCGAGGCAGAGGAGGGCAGGGCCCATGGCGAAGCGCAGGAAGCTTGAGGCGCCGAGCGCGGCTGATCTGAGCCGTCTGGAAGCGGAGATCGAGAGCGGCGCGGGTTTGCGGCCTGCCGCGGCACCGATCGCGCAGGTGGCGGGTGAGGCGGCGTCAGAGCGAAATGTGCTCGGGGCGGAGACGCGGGCGCGGCTGGAAGAGGCCAAGGCTTACCGCGAGGCCGATGAGAAGGGTCTGGTGATGCGCGAGATCCCGATCGACCGCATCCGAGCCGATGAGCTGGTGCGCGACCGGGCGGTTATCGACCGGGACGAGCTGACGGAGTTGCGCGCTTCGATCGTGCAGCATGGGCTGCGATTGCCGATCGAGGTTTACGAGCTGCCGGAAAAGACCGCAGAGCACGATTACGGGCTGGTTTCGGGCTATCGGCGGCTGATGGCGATGCGCGAGGCGTGGAGTGTCACGCAGTTGGAGAAGTACCGCACGATCCGGGCCATGGTGCGCGCCGCGACCGACAGTGCGGAGAGCATCGCGGCGATGGTGGAGGAGAACGAGATCCGCGCCGAGGTTTCGAATTTCGAGCGTGGCCGGATCGCGGCGCTGTCGGCGCAGAACAGCGTTTTCGTCAATGTGGAAGAGGCGGTGGCGCAGCTGTTTCCCTTTGCGTCCAAGGCGAAGCGGTCGAAGATCCGGTCCTTCGCTTTGATCTTCGAGGAATTGGGCGACGCGCTGGCTTTCCCCGAGGCTTTGAGCGAGCGGCAGGGATTGGCGGTTGCGGCGGCGTTAAGGGCGGGTGCGGAGCAGGACCTGCGGGACCTGCTGGTGGTTCACCCCGCCGAGACGGCGAAGGACGAATGGGAGATGATCTCGGGCGTTCTGGAGAAGTACGAGGACAGTCCGCGGGACCGGACGCGGGGAGGGCGGCCGAATGCCAAGGCCAAGAAACCGCGGGCAACCGAGGTGGATACGCCGCGAGGCGTCACCATCGCCTGGGAGCCGATGGCGCGGGGCGGGTTCACCCTGCGGCTGAAGGGAAAGATCGCGGAAGAGGAGGTTCGGGAGCTGGTGTCGCTGATGCAGGTTCGTCTGGGATAGGGTAGGGGGGTGGCCGTGGGCGGCGTTTATGTAGTTGTTACAAAGAGTTAGATAAGATTTGGCCGTATCGGCGTTTTGAGCGAACTTGTCGAACCGGGAAAGACGAACCTGGCCGTAGCGGCATAGCCCGGATCAATCAGCGGTCCAGCGGAGGCTCACATTCGTGACAGCCGATCTTCGTCGTCCACGACCTCCAATGAACAGCCGCCGCCGTTCCAGTGCCACAGTACGATATTCATATCCGATGGCGTGGCGCCCTTTGCAAAGCTCCTGATCAGGAGCCCCGCAAACCCATCGGCAATGAGGCGCTGAGAGAAATCCTGGGTCGGCACGTTCTGCCCCTCGAGCATCTTTGTCCTCCATGCTGGATCGGCGAGGACGTTCGGGGACATTGTGTATCGTTCCAGTGCACTCACATCGCGGGTATCGAAAATCGGGCCGAGGTCGGCGGCGTAGGACACAAGGATTGTGGGTTGCAGGCTACCGACCTGGTTGGCTTCCCGAAGCGCCGTGGTGGGATCAAGCGCTGTGTAAAGGGCAGGGGTGTCCTTGGCGTTGAACCTGCCGCCATGCAGCTTGGCACCACGTCCTGAGAGAGGCTCGCGCGCATAGACCGGGTTCAGGGCGCGATAGAGTGGCCCCGTGTAGCGCCCATCTTTCAGAGGCATCAGGCAAAGACACCGGCATCGACGGCGTCGATGTATTCCAAGACCTGCTGCGCTTTGCCTTCCTGAACGAGCTGCATGGCAGTTCTACCATCAAAGCCGGGCAGGGGCTCTGACCGGTACCATGCGTAAGCCATCAGTTCCGATCCAAAGCGGGGTTCGACCTTGTTCAGCACCTCGACCAGTTCGCGCAAACGGCGCTGCGTTTTGTCAGACCCGATACGCGCCCGCCGTTGCAGGGCATCCTTGCCAAGGCCCACCGTCAAGGCGATCTCCTCAGCCGAGGTGCGCAGCACCGCCGCGATCTTTCGCGGTTCGAACTGTCCGCCTTCAGCGAAGTTTGTGATGTGCATACTTTTGCATCCTTCGGCAACTCTGACGGTATATAGCGACAATATCGCTGAATTTCAAGCTGCAGGAGGGTCTCTCCCCACGTTTCTTGTTGGTAGCATTGGTTCCTGCGCGTGCTGCGCGCGACCGCCGCCGCTAGGTGGCGGCACAACATACTTCACCGAACCGGCGAGACCGTGACGGCGCGGCGGCTCGAACGCGAGGCGGTGTTGCACGATCTCGGCTAGTTCAGGCTGTCGGCGACATTAGGTTCTGAATGCCCAGTGGTTCACGACCACCAAGCAGGCTCAGATCGTCATCAATCACTGGCTCACACAATACAATCACACACGACCGCATCAGGCGCTCAACATTGAGGCAGATCATACTGAAAGTGCCAGTTTCCGGCGTCGAAGAGCATAGATCGCTCCGATGATCGCGAGGTTGATGAGACCAAAAATCGTGGCGTTCGCGAATGCCCAAAAGTAAGCGCCGGTGACGTCGAAGGTCAGCCCACCCTGCCACCCTCCGGCGGCATGTCCTAGCCAGGCAAAGGCAAGCACAATCCCGGTCGCCGATGCGCGTCTTGACTGAGGCGTGAGTGCGCGCACAGAAACCAATACTCCCGTCATCACGCCGCCGTACCCAAATCCATACAGCACGGCAAATATCCAAAATGCCTGCATTGACCCAAGCAGCATGAAGCCAAGCATCAATGCGGTCTGCCAGCCTGTCGCCGCCATCCAAGCCCTCAGAGGGCCTATTGTGTCGGCAAGCCGCCCGAAGAAGATCCGGCCTGCGATGGCGGTGACAAGCATGAGGAGCAGCGGGCCACCTGCTTCGGCCCCAACTCCGCACACCAGTTGAATAAGCGGCACCAGGTGAATCAGCGGTACAGCCATCCCGGCGCAGCAGCCGAGAACAGCAATCGATAGCGCGGGAAGTACCAGGCGAGGTGAAAGCGTCACGCCACCATCTGACTGCGTTGCCGTTGTCACGCTCGTCTTCGGTGGCTCGATCATCAGGAAGGATAGCGGGATGAGAGTAACCGCACATAGGACACCTAGACAGGTCAGTGCCCCCTGCCACCCCACGGTTTCGATCAGGTAGCCGGAGCCATAGGGCACCAGACCCTGGCCCACAGCCTGCCCTGCCGATGCAATACCGATGGCCAGACCGGCTCCTGTACGAAACCAGCTTCCGACGAGCGCGATGACAGGTGCAAAAAACGCGCCGCCGCCAAGAGCACCAGCAATGAAGAACAAGGTGTAGAACTGCCACAAGGCATCGGCATGGGCGCAAAGCAGCAGGGCCGCGCACATCGCCGCTGCTCCGGCAAGGCAGACTGTGCGCGTTGCCAGTTTTTCGGCGAGGAAGCCCATCAGGATGCCGCCAATTGCGATGCCGATCAGGCCGAAGGAGTTGATGGCAGCTGTCTCGGCTCTTCGCCATCCAAACGCCTCTTCAAGTGGCACGAGAAACGCCGACATTCCGTTTACCAGCGTCCCCATGGCGATTGCCAATATCAACGCCCCCGAAGTTGCGATGACCCATCTGAATCCAGGTTCAGGCTGTATTGCGGGTTCCTGCATCTAAAAGACCTCGCTGCGACGTGTGATGTACCGCGTTGCTGCTGATGCTATTTGGCGGCAAAATCCATGTCACCTCACTAGTGAGTATACATGTGGAGCACAGCAATGGCGGATGAAAGTACCAAGGCGAAGATACTGAGTTCGGCTTACAGTCTGTTCCGGCAGGAAGGGTTCACCCGCGTCAGTGTGGATGCCATCGCTGAGCGGGCAGGTGTGACGAAGCGCACGGTCTACTACCATTTCAAAAGCAAGGACGACATCGTTGCCGAAGTCATTGTGAACCAGCATGAATATTTGCTTCGTCAATTTCAGGACTGGGCGGGATCGCCCCAACAGTCACCCCAGCAAATGGTTGAAAGCCTCTTTTCCCGTCTTCACGAGTGGGCTGACCGTGAATCATACCTTGGGTCAGGCTTTACGCGCATTGCGACAGAGCTTGCCGACAGGCCTGGCCATCCCGCACGGCTGGCAGCAAGCTCACACAAGTCATTGGTGGAGCAGTGGCTGGCAAATCGACTCGCGGATGCCGGACATCTCAAACCTGAAAGCAGAGCGCGTTCGATCATGGTGCTCATCGAAGGAAGCATGATCCTGGCTTTGATCCACGGTGACCCGGCTTATATCCAAGACGCCGGTGAAGCAGCCGGTGACTTAATGAGAACCGACGACAAATAATAGGCGACACCCGGTCATGGGCCCTGTTGCAAAATGCGCGCCACCGTCGATGTGGTCGCATATTTGGATTAACTCGAAAAAGCAGACATTCTTGAAAGTCGCAGAAGTCGACACTTTGGACCCGAAGCCCTCATCTGACAGTTTCCATTGGTTCTGGCGATCTGCTGGCCGCAGGGGTGCTGCCTGCCCGGCCAAGACACCGGAGCGGCGGCAGCGATCACTCCGGCGGCGCTTCGGCACCGCTTTCATGCGGAAAGGTCAAGCGCCAGAGGGCGACAAAATCCCGCCGCTTGTGCTGGTCGAGACCCACCAACAGCGACGGCGAGAGGGCAATGGGCCGAAAGCTTGTCTCCGGCGTCTCGGGCAGGCGCAGGGATGCAGGACCGCCATCGTCAGTCCTGACGATCAGGTGCGCTGATCTCAGCGCCGACCGACCGGCCTCGGACAGCATGAAATCGAGAAACGCTTGGGCAAGGTCCGGCTCTGCGGCGTGACGCGGGATCAGGGCGGCGCGGGACAGAACCAGCGTGTAGTCGTCGGGCGCGACGGCGGCGATGTCTGGATTTTCCTCGGCCCGGGCCAGAGCGTAGGAGGCGAGGACGTTATACGCGATCAGGTAGGTGCCGTCGGCCACGCCGTCGATGATCTCGGCCGAGCAGCAGGTGGCAACCGCCCCGCTGCGCCCGAAGGATTCGATAAGGCTGCCAAAGGTCGTGGCCTGCTGCGAGTCGGCAAAGGCAAAGAGATAGCCCAGCCCGGAGGCCTCGATGTCATAGGTCGCGACCCGCCCGCGAAACCGGCTGTCCTCGGGTCGCAATAGGTCGATCAGGTCGAACCGCGAGTGCGGCACCTCAGCGCCGTCGATCAGGCGCCTGTTATAGACGATCACCGCGAGTTCGCGGGTGATGCCGAAGACCTCGTCACGCCAGTTGGAGACCTGCGGCAGGCGGGCCGTCGCTGGCGAGCGATGTGCCATCGCGCAGCCGTCATTGGCCAGCTTGACCTGAAGGTCTACGGCGGAGCTGATCACCATGTCGGCAGCCTGTCCGCCCTTCTGGCAGTCCGCCATGGTCGCCTGAAACAGATCGTTCGAGCCCCATTGCTCGTAATCGACGCGGGGGCCGCCCGGGCGCGACGTGAAGAGCTGCAGCACCGATTCGAACCGGGCGATGTCGGTGGTGCCGCGCACCAGGAGGCGGCGTTCGGCATCGGCGGGTCCGTAGGATTTCACGGCCTCGGGCACCGGCTGGGCCATCACCGCACCAGATGCCAGCAGGCAGAGAAGCAGGGGGATCAGTTTCATGGCTCCACCTCCCTGACCTTCGGCAGCTCCAGGAAGACCTCGAAGCAATCGGCGGCAGGGCGCCGGATCGTCATCCGCCCGCCATGCGCCTGAGCTACCGCGCTGACGATGGACAGCCCCAGCCCGGCGCTGGTCGAGGACACACCCGAGCGTTTGGCAAAACGTTTGCCCGCATCCTTCCACATCTCTTCAGCCATCCCGTCGCCCCGGTCGCGCACGCCGAGGCGGAGCGTCGCGCCGTCGCCCCCCACGAAGACAGTGATCGGCGGTTTGCCATAGGCGACCGCGTTGTTGATCAGGTTCTTGCAGGCCTCGACCAGTGACAATGCGTCACCGTCGCAGACCACCGGCGCTTCGGGCAGATCAATCCGCACGACCTGCTCGGCACCGGACGTGGTCTGATCGAACTGGGCCACGGCGTCGCTGGCCACAACCCGCAGATCCACTGGCTTCAGGTCCACACTGTCGCCGCGGTGAATGATCATCGCATGGTTCAGAAGCTGGTCGGTCAGACGGCTGAGATTGCGCGACCTTTCATGAATCCGTTCGACGATACGCAATTGCTCTTCGGCGTCACTCGCCTCCCGCGCCAGTTCGGCCTGCGCCCGAAGTGCGGCAATCGGCGTGCGCAACTGGTGCGAGGCGTCGGCGATCAGCGTGCGCATGACCCGGACCTGGCGGTCGATCCGTCCGATGAACCGGTTCAGGGCCGCCACCAGGCCCGCAATCTCCTGCGGAACATCGACATCGACCGGCGTCAGGTCGCGACTGGAGCGCAATGCGACATCGCGCTCGATCCGGCGAAGCGGGCGCAAGGCGGAGTTCACAGCCAGAAACGCGAGCCCGGAGATCACCAGCCCCACCACCGCTACCGCGAGCAGGGCGTTTCGCGTGATTTGCTGCGCCAGATCCCGCCGCGCTTCGGTGGTCTGGCCGACAACGACATCGACTGCACCCAGAAACGAGCGTTCCGCGATCTGCCGTCTGACATGCACATAACGTGCCGGTTCACCGGCGAAGCTGCCACTGAAAAAACCGCCTTCGCCCTCGGGAAGCGTCACGCTGTCATAGCCGCTGACCAGCTGCCCCCGGTCATCGAAGACGGCATAGACAACGCGGTCCCGCGGTGCCAACGACAGCAGTTCGAAAGCTGTGACCGGGATGTCGACAATCACTTCGCCGTCCCGAAGCCCGAGCGAACCGGCAATCTGGTTGGCGGCTCCCACGAGCAGCCTGTCATAGGATTGCTGCGCCGCGCTGCGGCCATAGGCATAGGCCGCCAGTGACACCGCTACACCGCCGATGGCGAGCACAAGGGCCAGCGCCACGCCGAGCCGGAAACCCAGAGATCCGGTCAGCCGCGCTCCGCGTTGCGCCCTAGTCACCATCGACCATCTGATAGCCAAGCCCACGCAGCGTCTTGATCGTGATCCGGCTGTTGCAAAGCTTCTTGCGCAACCGGCCGACATACAGTTCTACGGCGTTCGGGCTGACCTCTTCATCGTTGAAGGAATACATTCGTTCGAACAACTTGTCCTTCGGCACGATCCGCTCCCGGTTGGCCAGAAGGATCTCCAGCACGTTGAACTCGCGCCGGGCCAGCGCCACCGGGTTGCCCTTGACCTCGACCGTCAGGCCGGCCGGGTCAAAAGTGATGTCACCGAACTCGATAATTCCCGACCGGTCCACGTCCTGCCGACGCAGCATGGCCCGAACTCGGGCGTGCAACTCGCGCAGATCGAAGGGCTTGACCAGGTAGTCATCCGCCCCCTTGTCGAGTGCCGCGACGCGGTCCTCGATATCGGAGCGTGCGGTCAGCATCAGCACAGGCGTCGGTTTGCCGCGATTGCGCAGGTTTGCGAGAATGTCGGTGCCCAATCCGTCTGGCAGGCCGATATCAAGAATGATGACGTCATAATCCTGCACCGCGAGCGCGCTCACGGCCTCATCGACCGAACTGACATGGTCCACCGGATCGCCGCGATGCCCAAAGCTCGCAACAATGGCATCCGCAACATCTGCGGTGTCTTCGACGAGAAGCAGACGCATCCGCTTACACTCCTCCCAGAATTCAACATCCGGCAGAATCGAAGAAAAGGCCAGTGGCTGCGGTCCGGCCTTCGTCCGCCTGCCTGATCTGACAGGTTCGCGACAGTTTCAGACCGTAAGCGGGGTGTCATCAAAAGACTAACAGCATGAACGGAGGAGATAATGCTGAAACTCAATATGACCCGACGCGTGGCGATGGCGGCGGCTGCGGCTGTTGCATTTACCGGTCCGGCCCTGGCCGAAGGGCACAAGGTGCTCGACAGCGTTCATTTCCTGATCCCCGGCGGCGCCGGTGGCGGATGGGACGGCACTGCACGCGGCACCGGTGAGGCACTGACCAAATCCGGTCTCGTTGGCACCGCGTCTTATGAGAACATGTCCGGCGGCGGCGGCGGCAAAGCCATCGGCTATCTGATCGAGAACGCCCAGAGCAATCAAGACACGTTGATGGTCAACTCGACACCGATCATCATCCGTTCGCTCACTGGCGTCTTCCCCCAGAACTTCCGGGACCTTACCCTGATTTCGGGCACGATCGGCGACTATGCCGCGATTGTCGTCAATGCCGACAGCGACATCGACAACATGGAAGACCTTCTGGCCGAGTTCGACGCGGATCCCAATGCCACTGCGATCGGCGGCGGTTCGGTCCCCGGTGGCATGGACCACCTCGTGGCCGCGATGACGTTCGAGGCGGCCGGCAAGGACCCTCTTTCGCTGAAGTACATTCCATATGACGCAGGCGGAAAAGCCATGGCGGCGCTGCTCTCCGGCGAGATCAAGGCGCTGTCGACCGGATTCTCCGAAGCGGTGGCGCTGGCCGAGGCAGGTGAGGTCAAGATCATCGGCGTGACATCAGAAGACCGCGTTCCGGCATACGAGGACGCGCCGACGATGAAGGAGCAGGGCATCGACACTACCTTTGTCAACTGGCGCGGCTTCTTCGGCGCACCGGGTCTGCCCGAGGAGAAGGTGGCGATGTATCAGGACGCCATCACCAAGATGTACGAGACCGAGGAATGGGAAGCCGTGCGCGCACGCAATGGCTGGGTCAACATCCACAATTCGGGTGACGACTTCAGAGCCTTCCTGGAGAACCAGGAAAAGGCCATTGGCGATCTGATGAAGAAGCTCGGCTTCCTCTGATCTCACTGAGGCGTGCGGGTGCCTCCCTCTCGCATGCCCTGAGATACGTCCAGAAAAGAGCGAGGGAGAACCGCCAGTTCTCCCTTGTGGTCGGTTCAGACCTTCTGATCGTGCGATAATCGGCCAACTGGCCTATAACATGATCACACGATAGCTCGACCCTGTAACCCGTCTTTCCCATTGCCGGGAGCACCTCAGGCAGCCGCAGAGAACGGCGAACCAGGAACCTGAACCTCCGGCAGCGGCAAAAGACAACCTGAAGGAAACCTGAAATGGCTCTTGATCGCTGGATCGCCTTCATCATTCTTTGCATCGCATCGGCCTATGCCTATGCCGCCTTTTTCACCATGGACCAGCTCCTGCCGCCCTTCATGCAGCGCAACCCCATCTGGCCCTCGACTTTTCCGAAAGTTCTTTCGATTTTGGCAATTCTCACCTCGCTGGTGATCCTGCTGGGCTTCGAAGCGCGTTCCGAAGACGACAGCGAACCCGAGATCGATTATCGTCGGCTCGGGGATTATCACATCTACCAGGCGCTGGCCTTGCTGGGTCTGATGGTGGCCTATGCAATGCTCTTGCGCCCTGCCGGGTTCCTGCTTTCGACGGTCGGGTTCCTGTCCCTTGGCGGTATCGTCCTGGGCGAGCGCAAACTCCACATCCTGATCCCCGTCGCGATCTTCGCCACCGGCGTGGTCTGGTATCTTGTCGAACAGGTGCTGGGCATCTTCCTGCGCCCGCTGCCGATTTTTTTCTGAGGAGGCTGACACATGCTTGAAGGACTTCTCATTGGCCTGCAGACGGCGCTGTCGATCCAGAACCTGCTCATGGTCATTGCCGGTTGTCTGATCGGTACATTCATCGGCATGCTGCCCGGTCTCGGGCCAATGTCGATCATCGCCATCATGATACCGGTCGCGATTACGATGGGTGATCCGTCAGCTGCGCTGATCCTGCTGGCGGGCGTTTACTACGGCGCAATCTTTGGCGGCTCGACTTCGTCGATCCTGCTCAATGCACCGGGGGTGGCGGGCACCGTGGCCAGTTCCTTTGACGGCTATCCCATGGCCCGCAATGGGCAGGCAGGCAAGGCGCTGACCATCGCCGCCATTGCCAGTTTCGCCGGCGGCACGATCGGTGCAATCCTCCTGATGATCTTCGCGCCCGCTCTGTCCTCCGTGGCGCTTCTGTTCCATTCAGCGGAGTATTTCGCGCTGATGGTCGTGGGCCTTTCGGCCATCGCGGCGTTCGCCGGCACCGGACAGGTGGCCAAGGCGCTTTTGATGACGCTGGTGGGCCTCATCATGGCGACGGTGGGTGAGGGCGCGCTCTTCAACATGCCGCGTTTCACGATGGGCATCATGGACCTGCAATCGGGCTTCGGCTTCATCACGCTGGCCATGGCGATGTTCGCTCTGCCCGAGGCGCTGTTCCTGGTGCTCAAGAAGAGAGAGATGAGCGGCGACGGCGGCAAGATCGAAAACCTGCGGATCACCCGGCAAGAGGGCCGCGCCATCGCGCCGGTGATCGGGCGGCAGTCACTGCAGGGCTTCTTCATCGGCGTGCTGCCCGGTGCCGGGGCCACCATCGCGAGCTTTCTGGGCTATGCGGTCGAGCGTAACCTTGCCACCAAGGAAGAGCAGGCCGAGTTCGGCAAGGGCTCGATCAAGGGCCTTGCCGCGCCGGAAACCGCCAACAACGCGGCCTGCACCGGATCCTTCGTGCCGCTCCTGACCCTGGGCATTCCGGGCTCCGGCACCACGGCGATCCTTCTGGGCGCGCTCATCGCGCTTAACGTCACACCCGGTCCGCGGCTAATGCTCGACGAGCCGCAGGTATTTTGGGCGGTGATCATGTCGATGTTCATCGGTAACCTGGTGCTGCTGGTCCTGAACCTGCCGCTGATCCCCTATATCGCAAAAGTGCTCAGCATTCCGCGGAACTACCTGATTCCGTTTATCTTGTTCTTTACCCTTATGGGGGCCTATATCGGTCAGAACAACGCGACGGAACTCTTGATCCTCGTGGGCTTCGGCATCTGCGCCACCGCGCTGAAATTCGCCGACTATCCGCTGGCGCCGCTGCTGATCGGGTTCATCCTCGGTCGGATGATGGAGGATAACTTTGCCCGCTCCATGCAGCTTTACGATGGCATGGGCTTCATCATCGATCGCCCGATGACCCTGGCTCTCCTGGTGATCGCGGGTCTTCTTGTGGTCCTGCCCAGCTACCGCGCGCGGCGCGCGGCAGCCCGGGCCGAAGGCGTGTCCGAAGGAGATTGAATAGAACCCAGCGACAGGGGGAGGGCGGTCGCTTGGTGAACAAGTAAGACGGGGTTTCAGGCGGTTTCGTTGAGTGTGGCGAGAACAACGTCGCCGCCCGTCTCCGCTCCGCTGTAACCTACGTTTTGTTTATGGAATTTCCACCATCTGCAATCATTGCACTGCCCGTCACGAAGGACGCCTGATCTGAAAGCAAAAAGAGGGCGGCTTGTGCAATTTCAATCGGTTCGGCCATACGTTTCAGCGCATGGAACCCGCGCACGACCTCATGGAAATTCGCATCATCTCCGGCCATGGGTGTCATCGTTCCGCCCGGAAGCAGGGCATTCACTCGGATTTCTTCTGACCCATGTTCGACCGCGAGCACTTGCGTCAGTCCGATCAGGCCCGCCTTGGCCGCCGCGTACGCGCCCATTCCGGGCAAGCCGATGGTGTGTCCAACGAAGGAAGATGTGAATACAATGGCCCCGCCACCGCGTCTGCGCATTGCTGGAATCTGATACTTCGCCGCGTAAAAGGCGCTATTCAGATTGACGGCCATCACGTCATGCCAATTGCTGCCGTCCATATCAGGGATCGGTCTCATATCTCCTGTCGTTCCGGCATTGTTGAATGCCCCATCGAGACCGCCAAACTCGTCCTCCGCAAGATCGACAAGATCCTTCGCAAATGCTTCCTGCCGGACATCGCCTGCAAGGCAAATCGCGTTTCCGTTGCTCTGTGTGATCTGGCCAACGATCGTTTTGAGCTCGGCCTCCCGCCGTGCGCCCAGCACGACATTCGCGCCCCTTGCGGCGAACAGCAATGCTGCCGCGGCACCGATACCGCTGCTTGCACCAGTGATTATGATGTTCTTGCCTTTTAGTTCCATGGTCATGCCTTTCTCAATTTGCATGACCGCTGACTAAAAGTGTGATCGGCACTGGATCGACCCGTTTCTTGCGCAGATGGAATGCCTTGTTCTGAAGTAGCAAGATTCGGATCGCGTAAACTCTGGCCGGAAAGCAGCTGTTCGTACGCTGCGGCATCGGTCACTTTGAGCCCATAGCGCAGTTTCACCGCACCTGCGAAGGCGCCAAGCCCTGAACAGAGCTTGCCTATCACCGCGGACTCTAACGGCAGCACGTCACATTCTGTGCGATTTGTCGCCAACGGAGTTTTGACCGGAAGATTTCGGCTATGGATCTTTCGATGCCCAGTGCAATCTCGGACAGTGTCGCGGTGAAGTCCGTGAGGGATAGAAACTCCAGAATATCCAATCCCTGTTCAAGGGCTGGCGCCGAAAATTTCTGCGCGCCTTGACTACCCTTGTGTCCGTTTTGCTTGATCCCGAACGTCTTGGTATATGAGAGCATTTGGAGTTGAGGCGATGCTTTTTACGATCTTGATTTACGGCGCGGAGGGTTTGGCCGAGCGGTTGCCTCCGGAAGAGCGGGAAGCGCTTCTACAGATGCATCGCGACCTGCAGGCAAAGCTTGAGGCGCGGGGCCAGTACCGGGGCGCAGTGCAACTGATGCCGCCATCGACGGCAATGAATGTTCAGGACAGGGGTACCGGCGTGCGCGTGCTCGACGGCCCCTTTGCCGAGTCCAAGGAACAGATCCTGGGATTCTACCTTATCGAATGCGCGACCATCGAAGAGGCGCTCGATGCGGCCAAGGCACTGCCACAGGGCGTGGCCCATATGGAGGTGCGCCCTGTCAACTGGGCCGGCGGGCTTGAGAACAACGGATAAAGGCGATGGACAAGGCCGGTCTCACTGATGCCATCGTCATGGAAAGCCGACCAAGGGCGCTGGCCGCGCTGACGCGCTCGTTTCGCGATCTTGATGTGGCCGAGGATCTTTTTCAGGAGGCCTGCCTGCGCGCAGCCGAGCGTTGGCGTCGGGACGGTGTGCCGCGCGACCCGACTGCGTGGCTGATCAAGGTTGCCCGCAATGCCGGCCTGGACCGCGTCCGCAAGAACCGCCGTATGTCGCCGCTCGATGTCACTGCGGTGCTGGATAAGCGAATACCGGATGGCGACATCCAGGGGGAAATTGCCGAGGCGATCGACCGGCGGGAATTGAAGGACGATGTGTTGCGCCTGATGTTCATGTGCTGCCAGCCGGAGCTAAAGGTACATGAACAGCTGGCGCTGGCCCTCAAGGTTGTAGCCGGCCTTTCGGTCGAAGAGATCGCGCGGGCGTTCGTGGTGACGCCCGACACGCTGCAGCGCCGGCTGTCGCGCGCCAAGGCCCGGGCGGCGGAGATAGCGGCAGGACTCGACACACCCGGCCTTGCCGACCGGGCCGAGCGCCTGAGCGCCGTCCAGACGATGATTTACCTGCTCTTCAACGAGGGCTACGCGGCCGCGAGTGGCGGCGACCACATCCGTCATGCGCTTTGCAACGAGGCGATCCGGTTGGCGAGGCTTCTGCTCGACCTGTTCCCGGGGCAGGTCGAACTCATGGGCCTGTTGGCGCTGTGCCTCCTCCAGCATTCACGCGCAAGGGCAAGGATCGACAGCGAAGGCCGATTGGTCGCACTGGAGGATCAGGACCGCTCACTATGGGACCGCGACGAAATCGCCGAAGGCCGGTTGCTGATCGAAAAGGCGTTGCTCCACGGCCGGGCTGGGCCGCTGCAGGTGCAGGCGGCGATTGCCGCCGTCCATTGTGCGGCAGAGCGCTCCGAGGACACCGACTGGGCGGAGATCGAGCGGCTATACGTTGCTTTGGAGATCATGGCGCCCGGCCCGGTCGTGCGCCTCAATCGTGCCGTGGCAATCGCCAAGCTCAAGGGGCCGGAGGCGGCACTCACAATGCTCGAACCGCTGGCCGGGGAATTAGCGCGCCACCGCTCCTATCATTCGGTGCGGGCCGCGCTTCTGGAGGAGAGCGGTGATATCGAAGGTGCGATCGGGGCCCTGAAGCAAACGCTCGAATGTGGGCCGACCTCGCAGGAAGCGGAATATCTGTCCAAGAAGATCGCGGGTTTGCAAAAAATCTGCGGCACTGTCCGTTTGGGCGCACCTGACACGTCCTAGTCGCAGGCCGCCTGCGAAAACAAGGGAAACAAGTCGATGAGGGAAGCCATCGTGAAGAAACGTACACCGCTGTTGCTGGCACTCGACGCGCTTGCATATCTGGTTTGCACCTTTGCCTTTGCCCTTCTTTGGCATGTCTGGCTTTTCAAGCCATCCTATGACGCATTGGGCTGGATAACACCCGACGGTACGGCAATAGCACTGGGTTTTGCCGCAGTAGCCACTCAGGCAGTGTTGCTCTCGCTCGGATTTCAGGCGGTAAAGAAAACGGCGCGTTTCAACCTTCGCCTCGTGGCCTTTGTCGGTGCGGCTTTCATCTATCTGTGGTCCAGCCATGTTCTGGGCGATGCGGCGAAACTGCCTCTCACATCCCGGACCGGGTTCATCGTTCTTGAGACAGCCTATCTCGCCATTCAGTTCCTTGTCTTTGGTGGGCTACTTTGGGTGATCCATATGCTGATTGAGCCGGAGCTCAGGGCGCAGACTCATGCCCCATGATCCTCATCTGGCCGAACTGATGCGCGATGCCCTTGCCTCCCGTCCCGGCATCGCAGAGAGGAAGATGTTCGGCGGCTATTGCTGGATGCTGAACGGCAACATGCTGTGCGGCGTCGAGGTGGGCCGCTTCATGTTCCGCGTCGGTAAGGAGCTTGAAGCGGAAGCTTTGAGCCGGCCGGGCGCAAGCCCGATGGATATTACCGGCAAGCCGATGCGCGGCATCATCTGGGTGGATGCAGATGACGCAATCGAGGCCGGACTTGAGACATGGATCGGCTTCGCGTCGCGTTTCGTTGCCGCCCTGCCGCCGAAATGAACCTTCGCCTTATGCGCGCGACGATATGCACACCAGAGAGGCCCCTTAACCGAATTCCGCGCGATCAACTGCGTCGAAGTTCCTGAGTGCCATGAGGAAACGGCGTTGGAAATCAGAAACGCCTTTGTTGACTGGTTCCGGCGACAAGTTGGTCTTGTGTCGTCAACGTTTTGCCGGGCCAAAACCGCGCATGTCCGGGCTGCTCCAGCACCTTCAGATGGTTGGAAATGGTGGGCTGGGCCACCTCAAACGGGGCGCGTATCTCATTGGCTGAGAGCGCTTCTTGAGCAGCCAGCATGGCGATGATCCCGCGACGCGTCCCACGCCGCCTTGTCCGGTGACTGGAGATCTGCGTCGTGCCAGTTCAGCCCGGAATAGTTCCACCAAAGGCGTTTCAAGCGCGCGAAAATCTCGGCCGGCCTGTCCGTTTCGTTCATTCTCGAACGTCCCCTGTTCTGTGCGTTGCATCTGGCGGCGCATGACAAACGCCTCACAGGAACAGGATGATCTGACATGGCATACGATCCCAACACTACCCACGGCGCCCCAAGCTGGCTGGCGCATTCGAGCGGCGATCCGACGGCGGCCCGGAAGTTCTACGAAACCGTGCTTGGCTGGAGCGTCAGCGAGATGCCGATGAAGGACGGCTCGAACTATCCGGCCATCCTCGTTGGCGATAAGCCCGTCGGCGGCTTCGCGCTCCAGCCGGGCGATGGCGGCTGGCTCACCTACGTCACCGTCGACGATGTCGACGCCCGGATGGAGAAGGCCACGGCCGAAGGTGCCACGGTCGTCGCCGAGCCGATGACGGCCCCCGGCGTCGGCCGCATTGCGACCATCGCCGATCCGTTCGGTGCCAGGCTCGCCTTCATCGACTACAGCAAGGCCTGAGATGGCCTGGCGCGGCCGGCGCTTATTGGCTGTCGACCGCGCATCCCATTTGACTGCCTGGAGAATGCCGCATGTCTGCACATCTTATGTCTGTTGCCATCTATTTCGTGATCACCTTTGCCGTTCAGGCCTCCAATCACTTCGTCATCAGCACTGCCCACTATGCAAGGCAACCCATTATCGCCGAGGAGCCTGTTCTGTGGGGCGGGCTTGCAGCCATCGTGCTCCAAGGGTCAGTGCTGACATTCCTGTATTCTCGATTGCGCACGCACTTTCCCGGCGTACCGGGCGGCCTTGGCTTTGCGCTTCTGATGGGCGTTTTCCTTGGCAGCTACATCGCGCTGGCGGAACCTTCAAAATACCTCGTCTCGTCCAGGCTTGAGTGGTTCTTCGTCGAGGCGAGCGCGAGTTTGACGCAATTCGTCCTGTTCGGCCTGGCACTTGGGTTCATTCACCAGAAATGGACGTCGACCTAGGAAGAGCTTTCCGGTTGTCCGAAAGAACCGGTCACGATCTGCTTGGAACTGAAATGCCGACAACGGGAAATCCTGGATCAAGGCCAATCGGTATATGCAGCAAGTGCCCCCTGAGCCGACTTGAGAAGTTGTCGGTGCCTAAATGTTCCCTTATTGTTCCGCAAAGCGAACCTGTATTCAAAGAGGAAGATTTGGCTGATGTTTACCGGAAGTTGTTGCTGTGGCGCGGTCAAATTCGAGCTCCTGGCCGAACCGTCGATGATGGGGACGTGCCATTGTTCGAGATGCCGCAAGGTCGGCGCGAGCACTTTCGTTTTCGTCAGGAAGGATGATCTGAGGTGGATTCAGGGGCAGGATCACGTCCAGCCGGTTCTGTGAATCGTAGCTGTAGGTCTCGACGTCCGCGACACCCGGTTGCCCTCCTGGTCATAGGCGTAGGTGTAGCTGTCGTCCTCCAGCAACTGGTTGTGATCGTTGGAGGAATAGACGCGGAGAGGTGGGAGGCGGTGCGGTTGCCCTCCTGGTCGTAGGCATAGTCCTCGACCGGGATGGGGGTGCCGTTCAGGGAGTGTTAAGGGCGGCGGGCGGTGGGGATGTTGCGTTTTGTACCACTTTGAGGGAGGGCTCTGACCGTTTTGTACGTCTTGCCGTGCGGAGTGGTTAGGGAAGGGTTAATCACTCGATTTGGTGGGATGGCCGAGGGGGTGTGGAACTTACGTGTGGAACCATTTGTCACCCAATGATGGGTATGAACACTCATCCTACGTTTGCTTATTGTAAGAGTGCCCTCAACGAAAATCGTCCATCGCATCCACAGAATTGGCATAGTCTCTGATAGTAGGCAATCTATATTTTGCTTGCCATTTGACCCAATCGTGCAAAACTTTCCTCTGTGTGGAATTTAGATGTAAGAGCAGTCTGCTCAAAAAATCAAAAAATAAGCCGTGATCTCTAGTTGTCTCAGGTAGCAAAGACTCGTATTCAGTCAGTTCGCATTCGAAAAAACGAGTTGGTTTCAACGAAAATATTAGAAATGCCGGGAGAAAGTAGGCTAGAGCTTCATCCGTCAATTCACCAAAACTCTCAGAATACGTCCAGAAATCCTTGCGTCCGATTTCATTCCATTGGCGCGACAGAAGATATTGAAGACTGCCAGCTTGTGTCGTTGTAAGATCACTTAGATCACGCGTGAAGAGCTTGACATTCTCCTCCGCCGGAAATGCCTCTCGAATACTGTTTTCTAACTCTCTTGAATGCATTATTACAACATCAAACTTCTGAAAATTCTATTTTAGCTTCTCTTCACAGCTTTGAATAGCACGTTGCAAGAATCCATACTGTTTCTCATGGTCGTCATTTGCTCCTCCATGGCAAACTTGGTCCCGTATCTGCCGAGCCATCCAAATGTCTTGCAAAGCCTACATTCTCGCGAGAAGCATTGCTTGCACTTCAGGAGATCTTATATTTTTCTTTTGCCATTTGTATAGCTTACTGCACCCACCTCCAAGTTTTTTCGACCTTTCCTGCGCCTGATCCAATCTAGCTTCTGCGTCCCTGCAGGCCTTCGACTCTTTTCCTTTTTTCTCAAGACCAGTTGAATCTTCAAAATTCATCGCAAAAGTGCCGATTCTGGTCATGGCCAGTGCAATTCTTTGGCCTAGAGATAGAATACCGTTGAAAGCACCGGACAATAGCCCTGCCATCGAACCGCAAGCACCACCCTTTGCACGCCCGGTCCCGCATTCTACCGCAGTACTTAAACCGCTCGGGTCCCCCCAGCCAAAAGGATCGTTGGCGACGTACACGTATAGGCCTAGCTGGCCGGCATTGAACATCAGAGGATCGCTTTGAACAAACGATCCGGTCCTCGGATCATAGCTTCGCGCTCGGTAATGATACAGCCCACTTTCGGCATCAAACTCTCGACCTGTGTAGCCAAAGGGTTGCGACAACGAGCCTTGAGTTTGCGTCAAAACACCGTATCCGTCGTACTGATATGCAGCAACAATGCTGCTTGATGTCGTATCGGTCACCCAAATCACCGAACCTTGGCGGTCGGCAAACATGGAGCGCTCGGTGCCACTGCCAACCCCAGACGTCCCAACGTAGTCTTCAAAGCCAACAGGCTCATCGACGCTAGGCGAATGTAACCAACGGCGCGTTAGAGTTGGGAAGGACGCAGTGTCCCACTCCATAACGATGTCGTCATGGGCCAGCGGGTCTACTTGCGACATGTCATAGACATATGCGGTTTGCGCTGCGCCCACCACTTTCCCAACCCGCCGATCCAGCGCATCGTAAGCATAGCTCGCCGTCGTGGTCGGTGACACATACCCCACCAGCCGGTTCTGGGAATCGTAGCTGTAGGTCTCCACATCGCCCGTCGCCTTTTCCGTCCGGGACGTGCGGTTGCCCTTGAGATCATAGGCGTAGGTGTAGCTGTCGTCCTCCAGCAACTGGTTGTGATTGTTGGAGGAATAGAGCGCGGAGAGGTGGGAGGCGGTGCGGTTGCCCTCCTCGTCATAGGCGTAGTCCTCGACCGGGATGGGGACGCCGCCCTGGCTTACCGGCACGCCCTCGGCGACCTGGACGAGGCGGTTCAGGTCGTCGTAGCTGATCGCCTTCGACTTCGACGGGTCGAGGTTGTCGACGATGGCGGTGAGCTGCCCGTCGATGTCGTATTCGTAGGTCAGATCGGTGAGCGCGACGCCGGAGTGGACGTGGCTGAGCGCGGTCAGCAGATGCTCAAAAATTCAAAATCATTCAACAAGACGACGATCTTTTGGGTTTTTTGCAACTATGTCCCGCCTATCCACTTCAATCCCACCCAGTTTCACTCTAATGAACGGCCGTTTATAGAACGGTGCAGAGTTATATTCGAGCCTACACAAGAGAAATCTCGATGGGATATGTCCGTTTTCAGCGGATCGTTCCACAGCGAAAAGCCACTTGTCGCATAGTTCATCATTTTTGGTATGTCGCTTGAGCGCTCGCCAGGTAAAGTATCCGACCCCCGGCTCGATATCTTCTATTTTACCTGCGAAGGTCGACCATGCCTCCACATCGTCAACAAGAGCCGTAAGTTTTGCGAGACATACGAATGGTGTAACGGTTCTTGGTTCGAGCGTTATCTCCAAGAGAACTAATACTCTCCTGCGAAGCTCCTTTTCATTGTTACGTTGGTTCAGAAATGCATCTTCCGTGTATTCTCTCATAGCCTGCTCATCGCCCCTTGCGATGCGTCTTTCCAGTTCGGCTATGGGTGTTTTCGGTTCAGGCATCAGCAGGTATCATCTGTGTCAGTGCCATCGTCTTGGTCAGAGCCATCATGTGCGTCCTCCATTGCATCATCGTACTCTTTTCTAAAGAGTCATACTCTTTCTGTGAAAGCGTCCTTGTAGCACCCGGGATATCGTCGAAGGTGTGACCTTGTTCCATATCAAGTGTCTGATTAGGAGCGGTGCTCATGCTCATCCCAACTGACGGGGCATGGGGCGAGTAAAAGGAAGTCGTCCGGCAGCCTCTCAGACCGGACCTTCATCGTCAGACAAGCGAGAGGCAGATATGCGGTACATTCCCGCCTTTTGCCAGCGCGGCTATTGCTCACGCTGCATTTGCTCTCACCTGCGGCAGGATTTTTGCTGCCATATTGTTCACGTCGCCGAAGTGGCCATTGAGCCCTTTCATGAGATGTCGAATCCCTACACTCCCTTCGCTGCGCGTTGTCCCTGAGGTAATTAAGGGTGCGGACGCCCACGAATTCATTTCTGAATGACACAAGCATCGGCCAATGTCTCAGTGGCTTGGTTTCAGTTTGTTTTGGGGGCAAGGTAGGCTTGCGTGAAATACTCGATGAACGATGTGACTGGCTTTGGCAAATCGCCCCCTTTGCGCCATGCCAAGCCGACATCCATTGAGGGGATATCCTGGTCGGTAGCCGCTGTGCCGATGCGTTTCCCTTCGAGAGACCAGGGACGGTAGACCATGTCGGATAAAATCGTGACACCTTGCCCATTGGCGACCATGGAGCGCACAGCTTCTACAGATGAAGTTCGTAAGGTGACCTTTGGCTGATAGGCGCTCTTGCTCCAGTAGCGCATGGTGGTGTGGGCCGCTTCATCAACAGTCAGCATGATGTAGTCTTCCTGAGACATTTCTTCGAAAGTTGCCTTTCCCTTCCGGATAAACTCATGTGAGTTCGCGGCCCACAAACGTCGCGGCGATTTCAGAAGTGTCAGTGTCTCAAGTTCTGGATTGGCGATATTCGACGTCAGAACGACCGCAAGATCAAATCGGTTGGAGAGCAGCCCTTCTTCTATGCTCTCGCGGTTCAGCTCGCTGATGCGTATGTCAAGATGCGGGAAAATCTGGTTCAACCGGTCCAGATGTGGCGGCAAGAAGTACCCAATAACCGTATACGTCGCGGCGATTGATATGGAGCCTTTGACCGGGGATTGTTTTTGGGCAACCTGCTTCGCCTGCTCGAGTTTTTCAAGGATTTCGCGGGACGAGGCCAGAAAATCCCGTCCTGCCTCGGTCATCTCCATACCGGTTGCGGTCCTGATGAAAAGCGGTACGCCCAGCTCAGCTTCCAGATCCTTCACCGCGCTTGTGACGGCAGATTGAGAGATTGAGAGCTGTGTGGCCGCACGGCTGACCTGGCCGGATTCGGCGGTTGCGACAAAGAACTTCAAGTGACGAAAATTCATAGAACCGTTCTGTATCTGATTTCATGTGATAGGTTATCGAAAAATCCGATAGGTATCAAAGCATATTTACTGTCGTAGAAACAGTTGTTTAGTTGAATAACCGCGCAACTTATAGCTGTCTGACTATCGAAAAAATTGATAATCGACGCGCTAATTTAGATATTTTACATAGCTCGGAATGCACGGCACCCTTGTTCTGAAAAGGACATAAGGATCAAAGCTGATGCGGGAATTCGTCGACCTAAACTGCGACATGGGAGAAGGGTTTGGCCAATGGGTGCTTGGCGAAGCCCCGGACGAGGAAATCATGTCCCTGATTTCTTCCGCGAATATTGCAGCAGGCTTTCATGCCGGTGATCCCAATTCAATGGACCGCGTCGTCAGGCTTGCCCGTGACTATGGAGTGGGGCTGGGCGCGCATCCCGGATATCGCGATCTGCAAGGGTTTGGCCGTCGCTATATCAAGACAAGCTCTGAAGAGCTTGTGAACGACATTATCTATCAGATTGGCGCAATCCGCGAATTTGGCCGCCGTTACGGCATTGGATTGCAACACGTGAAGCCCCACGGGGCGCTCTATATGGAAGCGGCCGTAAACGAAGAGCTGTCGCAGATGATCATCGACATGCTCGTCAAGACCAGTGGCGAGACGATCCTGTTCTGCATGGAAGCGTCCAAGACCTATGAGCTGGCCAAGCAAAGTGGATGCCCGGTGGTACGCGAATTCTACGCGGATCGCGACTATGACAACAGCGGCTCAATCGTGTTCAAACGTCAGGTTGGCCGCCCGAACCCTGAAACCGTTGCCGCCAAATGCGTCAAGGCCTGCAAGACCGGCACGGTAACGACCGTCGAAGGCAACGAGATCGAGATCGGCTTTGAATCGATCTGCTTTCACTCCGATACACCCGGCGCGCTTGAAATAGGCAAAGCCATTCGCGCGGGCCTGCAGGACGCGGGCGTCAAGATCGTCCCCGCTTCAACGGTTTTGGCCGAAACAGAATAGACCACAAGGATACCAGACATGGCAGTTATCCAATCTCCACTCCCAGGCACATTTTATCACCGCGCTTCGCCAGAAGACGCGCCTTATAAAGCGGAAGGCGACCCTGTCGCGGTTGGCGACACAATCGGGCTGATTGAGGTGATGAAGACTTTCATCGAAGTCAAAGCCGAAGTCGCAGGCAATTTTGTAGGTTACGTGGCAGCAAACAGCGCACCGGTCACAGCCGGTGAAACACTTGCGACGGTAAGTGGCTGAGATGGCAATTTCCCGTCTGTTCATAGCCAATCGCGGCGAGATCGCTGTTCGGATCATCCGAGCTGCGAAGGCGTTGGGGATCACAACGATCCAGGGCTATTCCGAGGGGGATGCCGATATGCTGGCCGTGAAGATGGCGGATGAAAGCGTGTGCCTGGGCCCTGCACCCTCCAAGGATAGCTATCTGAACATCGAAAACCTGATGGCGGCCCTTCGGAAATCCGGCGCGGATGCGGTTCATCCGGGCTATGGTTTTCTGTCCGAAAGCCCAAGATTTGCCCGCGCGGTTGAACAGGCCGGGATCATTTTCATTGGCCCGAGTGCGTCCACAATCGAACGGATGGGCGACAAGGTCGAGGCGCGTCAGGCTGCCGAAGCCGCCGGAGTGCCCGTCGTGCCCGGGTCGAAAGGACGTATTGAAACGGTTGATGACGCGGTGGCGGTCGCAAAGCAGGTTGGCTATCCCGTGATGGTCAAGGCCGCAGCGGGCGGCGGTGGCCGTGGCATTCGTGTCGCTGACACCGAAGAGGAGTTACGCAAGCTTGCACCACAAGCCCAGGCCGAAGCCGAGGCGGCCTTTGGCGATGGCGGACTTTATCTGGAACGTGCTGTTCGGTCGCCACGCCACATCGAGGTGCAAATCCTTGGGGATGGAACCAATGCGGTGCATTGCTATGAGCGGGAATGCTCCCTGCAACGGAGGCGTCAGAAAGTCTGGGAAGAGGCTGGCGCGGTTTGTCTTGACGATGAAACCCGCGAAACACTGTGCAGCTCTGCAGTAGCACTGGCCAAGGCCGTCAATTACTGTGGCGCAGGCACGCTTGAATACCTTTATGACGAAATCTCGGGTGAGTTTTATTTCATTGAAATGAACACCCGGATTCAGGTTGAGCACCCGATCAGCGAGATGATTACAGGCGTCGATCTGGTGCAGGAAATGATCCGCGTTTGCGGCGGTGCCCCATTGAGCATCACGCAAGACCGGATCACCAAGACCGGCCATGCAATCGAAGTGCGTATCAATGCAGAAGACCCGCATATGCAGTTCATGCCCTGGCCGGGAAAGCTGGAAAAGATGCATGTGCCTGAAGGCGATGGCATCCGGTTCGATCACTTCCTCTACGAAGGCTACCAGATCCCGCCCTTCTATGACTCGTTGCTTGGCAAGGTCATCGTACATGCCCCGACGCGCGCCGAGGCGATCACCAAGCTGAAAGGCGCGCTGCAACAGATCGAGCTGACCGGCTTGAAAACAACAATCCCGCTTCATCTGGCTCTGGCCGACGACCTTTCGGTTCAGGCCGGCGCGTTCCACACGCAATGGCTGGAACCCTGGCTGGAGGCCGGGAACCTGAAACCATCCAATACAACAGGAGGTGCATCGTGAAGACACGTTACACATTTGGGGGTGACGAGCACATCTATGTCGAGATGGACGATGAGATGTCTCTCGACGCGTTCTTTAAATCCCTGTCCATGTCTAACGCCGTCCGAGAGGCAGATATCCCCGGCGTGACGGAAATCTGCCCGGCCAATGCGTCGTTTCAGGTCAAGTTTGACCCGGATGTGACCCATCCTGATGACATGCTCAAGCGTGTGCAAGAGCTGGAACACAAGGCGGAAAGTGCGGAGAAGCGGCTTTCCACCCGGATCATTGAAATTCCTGTCTTCTATCAGGATCCATGGACACACGACTGTGTCATGCGGTTTCGCGAGCGCCACCAGGATCCATCAGGGACAGACCTGGATTATGCGGCGCGGATCAACGGCTATGACAGCGCCGAGGCCTTTATCGAGGCCCATCACAGTCAGCCATGGTTTGTGTCGATGGTTGGTTTTGTTGCGGGCCTGCCGTTCCTTTACCAATTGGTCGAGCGTGACAAGCAGCTTGAGGTGCCGAAATATCTGCGCCCCCGCACGGACACACCCAAGCAGACGGTGGGATATGGCGGGTGCTTTTCCTGCATCTACTCTGTACGCGGCGCGGGCGGATACCAGATGTTCGGGATCACACCGATGCCGATCTATGATCCCCGGCAGGAAGTCAGTTACCTCAAAGATTTCATGGTCTTCTTTCGGCCCGGTGACATCGTGAAATGGAAGCCCATTGATCACGCTGAATACGACCGGATCGTTGCCGCCGTAGAGACAGGCACCTACGCGCCCCGCATCGCAAATGTCGAATTCGATCTTGAAGAATTCAACGCGGACATGGCGGGCACCAACGCGAAATTGATGGAGGCTCTCAATGGCGCTTAAGATCAACAAACCCGGCCTTTCGACGTCTGTGCAAGATTTGGGTCGCCCCGGATATTTCCACCTTGGCATTCCAATTGGCGGGGCAATGGACCGTTTTGCGATGCGCGTGGCCAATATGCTGGTGGGCAACCCCGAAGACGCCGCCGGATTGGAAGCGGTCTTTTTGGGGCCGGAGATTGAATTTACCGAAGATTGCACCGTCGCAGTCACGGGTGCGGACATGCCAATCATGCTTGATGGCGATCCCGTAGAGGGTTGGAGCTCGTTTTCCGCGAAGGCAGGACAAATCCTGAGCTTTGGGTTTCTCAAGACTGGCGCTCGCATCTACATCGCGATCTCTGGTGGCATTGCAACAAAGGCTGACCTTGGCAGTCGCTCGACCTACCCAATCGGGGCACTGGGCGGTGTTGATGGTCGTCCGATTGCTGAAGGGGATGTCATTCCGACAGGAAACGGAGACCTTTCAACAGCAGGTCGCCGTGTCTCGAACGCCTTGCGTCGCGGGCCGGGAGATCCAGCGGAACTGCGGGTGCTGCCCGGGCTTTACTGGAACCGCCTGACAGAGGCCGCTGGCAAAGGCTTCTTTGAAGACACCTGGATTGTTGCCCCTGAAGCGGACCGCATGGGGTATCGCTTTAAGGGTGGCCGGCCCTTGGAGTTCGTGGAGCGCGAACAACCGTTTGGCGCGGGCTCTGACCCCTCCAACATTGTGGATGGCTGCTATTCCTATGGCTCCATTCAGGTTCCGGGTGGAACTGAACCAATTGTTCTGCACCGCGACGCGGTCTCTGGCGGCGGGTATTTCACGCTCGGGGCGATTATCTCGGCCGACATGGATCTGATTGGGCAGTTGCAACCCAATACACCGGTCAAATTCGTGAAAGTCGACATGCCCCAGGCGCTGAGCGCACGGGCCGAGCGGCGTGAAACACTCGAGAAAATCCGAAAAGAGCTCTTCTAAGGGCCGCATCTGAAGCGCGGGCAACCGCACAAACTGAAGTTCTGACAAGGAGAGAGAACACATGAAACACTTTCTGAAGGCAACGACGGCGCTTGCTCTTGCCGCTGCCATTCCTGCCGCATCCTTCGCCGAAGGCGCTTGGTATCCCTATGACGCCGAAGAGGTCACGCCGGCTTTTTCTGCGGATGGAACGGTGAGCGCGGTAACCTATACACCGCTGGAGAAGGCCGAAAAGGCGTGGAACATATGCGTGTCTTTCCCGCATATGAAAGACGCCTATTGGCTTGGCGTCAACTACGGTGTTGCGGATGAGGCGAAACGCCTTGGCGTGGCGATGAACAATGTTGAAGCGGGTGGCTATACCGAGCTGGCCAAGCAAATCAGCCAGATCGAGGACTGTGTTGCCGGTGGCGCAGACGCGGTTGTGATTGGTGCGATTTCCTATGACGGTCTGAACAATGTCATTGGCGAGGTTGCGGGCAATGGAACACCCGTGATCGACGTGATCAACGGTGTTTCTTCAACAGACATTTCGGCAAAATCGCTGGTGTCGTTCAAGGTCATGGGCGCTGAAACCGGCCGCTACCTTGCCGAAAAACACCCGGCGGGCAGCGACCCTGTCAAAGTGGGCTGGTTCCCTGGCCCGGCAGGTGCCGGTTGGGTTGAAGCCGCACATGCGGGCTTTATGGAAGCGGTTGAAGGCTCGGCCGTTGTCGTGCTGGAGCCACGCTTTGGCGACACAGGCAAAGAGGCACAGCTGAAACTGGTTGAAGACGTGCTGCAAGCCGACCCGGATGTCCGGTATCTGGCAGGCACGGCAGTGACGGCAGAAGCAGCCCAGGGCCTGATCCGCGAGCGCGGTTTGCAAGGCAAGGTGGATCTTCTGGCCTTCTACATGACGCCCGGTGTCTACACAGGGATCAAGCGCGGTTTCATCCTGGCCGCTCCGGCGGATTCGATGGTTGTGCAGGGCCGCATAGCCATTGATCAGGCGGTGCGCATTCTGGAAGGCAAGGACTATGTCAAACATGTGGGGCCGAAGATCTTCGTGGTCGATCCGTCCAACATCAATGATGTGCCGCGCACTGATATTCTCCCGCCCGACGGTTATAGCCCTGTGTTCTCTGTGAACTGATCGGCATTTCATCGGCATCTTTGGGCCGGGTTAGAAAGCCCGGCCCATTTTTCGGAGCTCATCATGACGACGCCACCTCTTATCCGGACCAGTGCCCTGTCCAAGCAGTACCCAGGTGTATTGGCGCTGAACGCTGTCGATTTCGAACTGGTTGCCGGAGAAGTCCATGTTCTGTTCGGCGAGAACGGTGCGGGAAAATCCACGCTGATTTCCATGCTGGCGGGTGCAAATTCGCCAAGCTCCGGTTCGATCCGCCTGAACGGCGAAGAGGTTCGTTTTGATAGTGTCGCGGATGCACAGGAAAAAGGCATCTATACGGTATTTCAGGAATTTTCGCTCATTCCCACGCTCACGGTCGCCCAGAATATCTTCCTTGGATGGGAGCCAAAGAAGGGCCCCTTCATAGATCATCGGGCCATGCGCAAACGTGCTGCCGAAATGTTTGCGGAACTGGACTTTGAGATTGACCCGTCGGCGGTTACGGCAACGCTGTCACGTGCGCAGCAGCAAATGGTAGAGATCACCAAGGCCTTCCACGGTGACTTGTCGGTTCTCATTCTTGATGAACCGACAGCATCGCTGACTGACCGCGAAGTCGATCATCTTTTTGATTTCATCGAAGGCCTCAAGGCCCGCGGCGTGGGCATCATCTACATATCTCATCGCATGCAGGAATTCGCCCGCATCGCGGACCGTATCACCGTGTTGCGCGATGGGGCCGAGATCGGAACGGTTGCCATGGCGGACACCGATGATGACACCCTTGTCGAGATGATGACGGGGCGCGCGATTTCCGAGATCTATCCGCAGATCAAACAGCAAGAGGGCGACGTGCTGATGGAGGTTGAAAACCTCAAAGCCCATAATTTGCACTCGGCAAGTTTCAAAATCAGGGCGGGTGAAGTTCTGGGCGTTGCCGGACTGGTGGGCTCGGGCAAATCACGCCTGTTTCGAACCATCATGGATTTGCACCCCCGGCAATCAGGCCGCGTGACATTTCGCGGGCGCGACATTTCCGATGCAACGACCCGTGAGATCATTCAGGCGGGGGTGTATTATCTTTCGCCCGATCGCAAGCATGAAGGCCTGGATCTGGCCAAATCGTCGAACGACAATTTGGGTCTGAATCCGATGATGGCGCGGCTTGGCGAAAAGCTTCGGGGGTTCGTGAATAAGGCTGCGATCCGGGAAAAGACGACGGAAATTGCTGACAAGGTCGAGTTGCCAAAGGCGTATCGCCCCAAGCTCGTGTCGCAACTGTCCGGCGGCAACCAGCAAAAGGTCCTGTTCGGCAAAGCCTTTGGGCAGGACATCGACCTCTACATTTTTGACGAACCAACCGTGGGTGTCGATATGGGCACACGGGCAGCGCTGTACCTGCTGATCAGAGACCTTGCGGAAGCAGGAAAGGCTGTTGTCCTGATTTCCTCCGATCTTCCCGAGGTTCTCAACCTGTCTCACAGAGCCCTGGTCCTTGCGCATGGGAAAGTCACCGCCGAACTGAGCGCGGATGACATGTCTGAAGAACAGGTCCTGAAATACTTCTTCGATGAAACTGGAGTAACGGCATGAGTGCTGAACACAAAAACAAATCAGTGACATGCGTGATCAAGCGACTTTTTGTCGGGGTTGGGGTTCTGCCCTTCTTCCTCGGCATTGCTCTTGTCGTATTTACGGCATTGTCGGACAAGTTCCTGACGGGTCAAAACCTCATGAACGTCGCCCGTCAGTCGGTTTATCTCGTGCTGGTGTCGCTGGGTCAGATGCTTGCGCTGATCTCTGGCGGTTTTGACCTGTCGGTCGGGACTGCCATCGCCCTGACATCCGTGGTCTCCGCCACAGGGATGGTCTGGGCCGCAGGCATGTTTCCCGATGCGATCTGGCTCGCAATTCTGATTGGTGCCTTCTTGGGTTTTGGCGCGGCTTTTCTCATCGGTGCGGTCAATGGCATCGGCGTTGCATATTTCGAAGTCTCTCCGTTTATCATGACCCTTGGGGTGTCTTCTGTGGGCGCGGGGCTGGCGCTGTTTCTGACCGGTGGTGTTCCGGTTAGCGGCCTGCCGTTTGCCTTTGCTGATACCTTTGGCTTTGGCAGGGTCTGGAACATTCCGGTGCCGCTGATCGTGGCCATCATCTGCATCGTCGCGATGTGGGTCTTCACGTCACGGACACGGCTTGGCACGCAGGTTTATGCCGTAGGGGGCAACATCAAGGCGGCGCATCTTTCGGCGATTGACACCAAGAAGACGCTCATGATGGCCTATATCATCAGCGCGCTGATTGCCTCGCTGACCGGCCTGTTGCTGACGGCCCGCGTTGAATCGGGCGAAGCGAACCTTGGTGGAACAATCGCTTTGGAATCCATCGCCGCCTGTGTGATCGCCGGTGTATCCCTGCGCGGCGGTATCGGGCGGGTCGAAAATGTTGTTCTGGGCGCGTTCTTTATTGTTTTGGTACAGAACGGCATGAACCTGGCGCAGGTCAGCTCATACATGCAGATGGTTCTTCTGGGATCGCTGCTGATCCTTGCCGTGATCTTTGATCAGATTCGCTATCGGATGATCATGAGTGGCACCTGATGTCTCCATACTGCAAGGCGGCCGGTTCAGAGCCGCCTTGTTCACGACCTCTATCAACAGGAAAACACAATGAAGAACGCAGATATCAGTGCGCGCCGCGACGCCTCAATTTCGCAGGGCGTCGGCATGATCACGCAGGTCTATGTGGACCGAGCCGAGAACGCCGAGGTGTGGGACGTCGAAGGAAACCGATACATCGATTTTGCCGCCGGCATTGCGGTGGTCAATACCGGCCACAGGCACCCCAAAGTCATGGCGGCTGTGGAAAAACAGCTGAGCAGTTTTACCCATACCTGCCATCAGGTGCTGCCATATGAGAACTACATTCGGCTGGCCGAACGGCTGAATGAGAAGGTCCCGGGAGACTTTGAGAAGAAGACAGTGTTTGTCACAACCGGAGCCGAAGCCGTCGAAAACGCGGTCAAGGTTGCCCGCGCGGCAACCGGTCGCCCCGCGATTATTGCTTTTGGGGGCGGCTTTCACGGGCGCACTTTCATGGGGATGGCGCTGACCGGCAAAGTTGTGCCCTACAAGCGTGGCTTTGGCGCGATGATGCCCGACGTTTACCATGTGCCCTTTCCGGTCGAATTGCACGGAACCACGGCAAGCGCCGCGCTTGATGCATTGACCGGTCTTTTCAAGGCTGATCTTGATCCCGGGCGTGTGGCGGCCATCATAATCGAGCCGGTACAGGGTGAAGGCGGATTTTATCCTGCCCCTGCCGAGTTGATGCGCGGTTTGCGACAGCTGTGCAACGAACACGGTATCGTCCTGATCGCGGATGAGGTGCAAACCGGATTTGCCCGCACCGGAAACCTCTTCGCGATGCAAGGCTACGATGTCTCTGCCGACCTGACGACGATGGCAAAGGGTCTTGCTGGTGGTCTACCGCTGGCGGCCGTCACGGGCCGCTCCGAACTGATGGACGCCGCCCAGCCGGGTGGTTTGGGAGGCACCTACGGGGGTAATCCACTGGGCATCGCTGCAGCCCATGCTGTGCTTGACGTGATTGAGGAGGAAGACCTGTGCGCCCGCGCCAACGAATTGGGGTCACGCCTGCGGCAACGCCTCGAAGCGATCCGGGAAAATACCTCGGAGATGGTCGATGTCCGTGGCCCTGGGTTCATGGTTGCTGCAGAGTTTAACACGGCAGACGGCAGCGCCCCCAATGCGGATTTCGCCAATGCTGTCCGTCAGGAAGCGTTGAATCGCGGTCTCATCCTGCTGACCTGCGGCGTCTATGGAAACGTCATTCGCTTTCTGGCGCCGATCACGATCCCGGATGATGTGTTTGCCGAAGCGCTGGACATTCTCGAAGCCTCGATTGCAGCTGTAAAGGACGCAGCCGATGCGTAAACTCAATGACCCAACACTGCTTGAGACGCGGGCCTTTGTCGGCGGTGAATGGTTGAAAGGAAAGACCACATTTCCGGTCAGCAACCCATCGACGGGCGCGCATATAGCCGATGTTGCGGACATGAATGCCGCCGACGTCGAAAATGCGATCGACGCCGCATATGCGGCCCAGAATTATTGGGCGGCATGGGCAGGCAAAGAACGCGCGAGTGTTCTGCGCCGCTGGTATGACATGATGGTCGAGAATGCTGACGATTTGGCCACAATCCTGACGGCAGAGATGGGCAAACCCTGGGCGGAAGCGCGTGGCGAAATCCTCTATGGCGCGTCCTTTATTGAATGGTTCGCCGAAGAGGCAAAGCGCATCTACGGCGATGTGATCCCCGGCCATCAGCGGGATAAGCGTATCGTCGTTCTGAAACAACCGGTCGGTGTTGTCGGTTCGATAACGCCCTGGAACTTTCCCAACGCAATGATCGCGCGCAAGGTGGCTCCGGCACTGGCCGTTGGCTGCAGTTTCGTTGCGCGCCCGGCAGAACTGACCCCACTTTCCGCACTGGCCATGGCGGTGCTGGCCGAGCGTGCCGGAGTCCCGGCAGGGGTTCTGAATGTCATTCCCAGCTCAAACGCGGCAGAGACAGGCAAGCTTCTGTGTGCAAGTCACAAAGTCGCGAAGATCACCTTTACCGGCTCGACCCGGGTCGGGAAGATCCTGATGGAGCAAGGCGCAGCCACCATCAAGAAGATGTCTTTGGAATTGGGTGGCAATGCGCCCTTCATCGTATTTGATGATGCCGATCTTGATGCAGCGGTCGAAGGCGCGATGATCGCCAAGTTCCGCAACAACGGGCAAACCTGTGTCTGTGCCAACCGGATATACGTGCAAGCTGGCGTCTATGACGCCTTTGCCGAAAAGCTGGGTCAGAAGATCGCTGAAATGAATATTGGGGACGGCTTTGAGGATGGCGTAACCGTTGGCCCGCTGATCAGTGACAGCGCGATAGCCAAGGTGGAAGACCACATTCATGATGCGGAATCCAAAGGCGCGAAAGTAGCCGTCGGCGGCAAACGCAGCGCTCTTGGCGGGACGTTCTTTGAGCCAACACTGCTGACCGGGGTTACATCAGACATGCAGGTTGCGAAGGAAGAAACCTTCGGCCCGGTCGCCCCGTTGTTCAAGTTCCAGGATGAGGTGGACGCGGTGGCGATGGCCAATGACAGCGAATTTGGCCTGGCCGGGTATTTCTACAGCCGTGACCTGGCTCGTGTCTGGCGGGTCGCCGAGCAAATGGAAACCGGCATGGTCGGTGTCAACACAGGTCTGATCTCGACCGAGGTCGCACCATTTGGCGGCGTCAAGCAATCCGGCCTTGGTCGTGAAGGATCCAAATACGGTTGCGACGACTTCCTTGAGATCAAATACATCTGTATGGGCGGAATTGCGTGAACGTGAAGATCGACATAGCGAATGTCGGTCTTGCAATTGAAGGCCGTACCATCTTGCGGGATATCAACCTTGTATTGGTTGAAAAGCGGGTTGGTATTATTGGCCGCAACGGATCGGGGAAAAGCACGTTTGCGCGGCTCATGTGTGGCCTGATACCATCAGACACGGGCAATGTGCATGTGAATGGAGTGGATGTATGTGCCGACAGGCGACGTGCGATTTCTGAAATAGGCATCATATTTCAGAACCCCGATCATCAGATCATTTTCCCAACGGTGGAGGAGGACGTCGCCTTCGGTCTTATACAGCAAGGTTACACCAAACCAGAGGCGAAGCGCCTTGCCCTTGGCATGCTTGCGGAGTTCGGTGTCGCAGACTGGGCAGAACGATCGGTGGCAAGCTTGTCGCAGGGTCAAAAACATCTTGTCTGCTTGATTTCCGTGTTGGCCATGAAGCCCTCCGTTATGGTGCTGGATGAGCCATTCACCGGTCTTGACCTTCCAACAACGCGCCGTCTCGCGCATATCTTGTCAGGCCTTGATCAAACTCTGTTGCACGTCACCCATGATCTGACCGCCATTGCCGGATATGATCGGGTGATCTGGTTTGAAGGTGGCAGGATCGCGGCAGATGGGCCTCCGCAGGCGGTGATTGCGCAGTATGCCGCGGCAATTGATGCGTTGGAGGGCACAGATGCTGTCGCTCACCTCTCCAGTTAAAACGCCCTTTCACGGCATTCGGGCAGCCCCGAAGCTTGTCATGCTGTGCCTGGCGACAATCGTGCTGTTCCAGGTCAAAACCGCCCTGCCGCTTGCACTGGCCGCCGCTTGCGTTGCCCTTCTGTATCTGGCGGGTGGCACCATCTTTGCCCGAGTGGGTTTGCGCCGGTTGAAGCCGCTTTGGGTATTTGCTGTGGTCATTCTGATCTGGCATCTGGCGACAGATGCTTTGGCCGATGGGCTGGTCATCCTGTTGCGTCTCGTCGCAATCGTGGGCCTGGCCAATCTGGTAACCATGACCACGCGTCTGGATGCGCTGACAGATACCGCAATCATGGCCCTTGAGCCCTTCCGGCGATTTGGGGTGAACCCTGCTGTTGTCGGTTTTTCTGTCGGTCTGGTCTTGCGGTTCATCCCGGTGCTGATTGCCAAGGCCAATTGCATGCTGGTGGCCTGGAAAGCCAAATCCGCCAGACATCCCAACTGGCGCATTCTGTTGCCGATACTCCTGACAACTCTTGACGATGCAGAACATGTCGCCGAAGCCCTTCGGGCACGCGGCGGTCTGTCCGGTATCAAATGAAAGGTCACATCATGGAGCGTAGCATCGTCCTCATCGCCCTGTTTGCGGCACTTGTTGCGCTTTTGGGCCTTGTCCCGCAAATCACCCTGATATCAGGCGTTCCGATCACGGCGCAAAGCCTGGGTTTAATGCTCTGTGGAACAGTTCTGGGTGCCAAACGCGGCGCGCTGGCCGTCCTTCTTTTCCTGTTCATGGTTGCCCTTGGCTTGCCTTTGCTGCCGGGTGGACGCGGCGGGCTTGGTGTCTTCTTTGGCCCGACAGCGGGGTTTCTGGTTGGTTTCCCGATCGCGGCATTTGTCGCCGGACTAGTCGTGGAAAAGGCCACGGGAGTGCATTTGAAATGGGCCGCGATGCTGGGCGCCGTTCTTGGCGGAATCATAGCGCTCTATATCCCTGGCATAATCGGCATGGCCATCGTGCTGGACAAATCGCTGCCTGTCGCGGCGGGTTTTGCCTTGCCGTTTATCCCTGGAGATCTGATCAAGGCGATTGTCGCAGGCCTTGCAACAGAAGCACTTGCCCGCGCACGACCCGCCAGTATCCTTTCACGGTCTTGAGCTGCCTTCGGATACTACAGCTTGTCCAGTTTGATCGGATTCGTGTTCTCAACGGACTGGCTGAGGTACCATGTTTTGTCACATCGCGTTCAGCCTGTCGGCTGAACAAAAGTGAACTGGGCACCTTCTAAACCAATAGATCACATTGAAACGGTCAACATGGCGTGCCCCCAATCTGGTGGTCCGGTTTGATTATTCGTGCATCGTCGGTCTTTGGCCCATAGTCGGATCCGATATATTCCGGCGGCCCGCGTTGTTGAGCAGGCCGGTCACCATCCGATACCCGCAGCGTCCGTACCGATCGGCCAGCGCGATGATGTCGTCGGTCAGACGCTGCTCGTCGGCCCGGCCCTGCGGCACCTTGCGCTGCGTGGATCGGTGCTGCCCAAGCGTGCGGCGGGCGCGACGTTCAGACACGCGAAGCTCCTGGTGCAATCAGGCGACGACCACGACTACGCAGTACCGATCTTGCCCTGCAGGGTGCCGCTTTTCGCGCTCCGTGCTCCCCGAGGATTCAGTGCGGGTTCGTGACTTTGGTGGCATGAGTCCAGCATGGCGTCCGGGAGGGTGCCACGGGCGAGTTGAGAGACTGGACCGTAAAATCATGCGGGCGGTATCACGGCCTCTCAATTCCAAGCTTGCGTACCAGTTCCTCGATATGGGCGTCGATGGCATGGGCACTGCGAAACCCGCGTTGATCCCGGATGTCGATGATGAACACCACGTCTTCGCGCACCGTGTCAAGGATGGAGAATGCGGTCTTTGGGGTCTTCTTCTCGAATGCGTCGCGGGCTCCTCATGAAAAAATGTACGACAACGTAGCACACGTGAGGCCGAAGTTGATGATGCCTGTGCCGGCCCGGTGCAAGCCGTTCCCGGCTGGTCTTGCTTCGCCAGATCACCTGCCGGTCAATAGGATCAACAGATCTGTGCCTTACGGCGCGTCCCATTCATGCAGCGCCCGGGCGTCGCCGGTGGCAGGAATCGGACTGGGCGGATCGCGCAGTGGCTTTGGCCCGCGCAACTGAGCGCCGCGAGTCCGGCCATCGCTTAATCCCAACAAAAGACAGGAGAATTGGGATGTTCGAGTCTGATTTGACTCCTTGACACCTATTTGTTGGACAAATAACGTCCCGGTGGAGTGAAGGGGGTGTCTTGTCGGCTATGGATGATGTGCCGGAAAAGACCTTGCGAGGAGGTGTGTCGTCGGCGGTAGATGAAGTCGTGTCCGGTATTAGGGACATGATTCAGGATCGTGACCTGACCGTTGGCGACACGCTTCCGACCGAGAAGGAACTGAGCGAGCTTTACGGCGCGTCGCGCAATACGGTGCGCGAAGCCATGCGGATGCTCAAGGCCTATGGTGTGGTCGATGTGCGGCCCAAGGTCGGCGCGACCATCGTCGACAACCGGATGTCCTCGGCGCTGGAGATCTTCTCCTTCAATGTCACCACGGTGTCGCGCGAGACCTTCAAGGACATTCAGGGTTTCCGGTTCCTGATCGAGGTGTCGCCGGTGGACCAGCTCTTCGACCGCGTCACCGAGTCGGACATCGCCGAGCTGCGTGCGGCCAACCAAGCGATGCGGGATGCCTCGCCGATTGCCCAGGCTTCGGAGATGGACTTTGCCTTTCACACCCGGCTGGTCAGCATCCACGGCAACGCCGCCATTCTCGACGTCTATCGTCTGATGAAACCTGTCATCCTGAGAATTATCGAACGCGGCAAATCCATCCGCACGTTCGAGACCGATACATTCCGCGAACATGAGGCCGTCATCGACGCATTGGAGGCCCGCGACCGGCTGGCCTTCCAATACCTGCTGAAGACTCATCTGAACGCGGGGTACACCAATTTCGAAGCCACGGAAGATGCGCGCGAAAGCAAGACCTGAATTTACAGACTGAATAGGGAGAAAGATATGAAACTGAAATCAAGACTGATGATCGCCGCAGCCGCGGTGTGTACGACAGCGGGGCTTGCCTGGGCCGGACCCGAGGTCGTGGACGGGCCGGGTGTGAACCCCGAGTGCTTCGCGCCGTGGGATGCT
>JBNKWP010000014.1:0-87850 GCA_050299835.1 Silicimonas sp. | reverse complement strand
TGCCAGCATGCGCTGGTTGCCGGCTTTCGAGGCACGGCAGGTCGTTCGGTTCCTGCCCGAATGCACGGTGATGATGGGCGTTCCGACCTACTACACGCGGCTGCTTGCCGAACCGGCTTTTACCGCCGAGACAGCAAAGGACATGCGGCTTTTCGTTTCCGGATCGGCGCCCCTTCTTCGGGAGACCTTTGCCGAGTTTCGCCAGCGAACCGGCCACGAAATCCTCGAGCGCTACGGCATGACGGAAACCAACATGAACACGTCGAACCCCTATGATGGTGAGCGCCGGGCCGGAACGGTCGGTTTTCCGTTGCCGGGGGTCGAGCTCAAGATCACCGATCCGGCGACGGGAGCCAATTTGGAGCAGGGGGAAGTGGGCCAGATCGAAGTGCGCGGTCCGAATGTTTTCAAGGGGTACTGGCAGATGCCGGAGAAAACCGCCGCAGAGCTTCGCGAAGATGGGTTTTTCATCACCGGGGACCTGGGCCGCATTGACGAGGATGGATATGTCCACATCGTCGGACGCAACAAGGACCTTATCATCTCGGGCGGCTACAACATCTATCCCAAGGAGATTGAACAGGTTCTGGATGCTCAACCCGGCGTACTGGAAAGCGCCGTCATCGGACTGCCGCACGAGGATTTCGGTGAAAGCGTTATGGGGCTGATCGTTGCCAAACCCGGTGAGCAGCCGGACATCGAAGAAATCTCGGGAAACGTGCGCAAGGTGCTGGCGCGGTTCAAGCATCCCAGAGTGATCTCCATCATTGATGAACTTCCGCGAAATACTATGGGCAAGGTTCAGAAGAACGTTTTGCGCGAAAGATTTGCGGAATTCAGGGATCAGTCCGTCAAATCCTGAACCCGTGCCACTCACGGCCCGATGCCAGCTCCTACGTCCGGCATGTATTCAGATCAGGCAACAAGACCTGGGGTTTTCGCGAACCTGGTCCAGGCGTCATATTGCGACAGGAAGACTTCACCGTTGAGGTCTTCGAGGAAGTGCGACCGCCGGAGCCGGTCCATCACCGGGCCTTTGACTTCGGACAGATGCAGGCCCACGCCCATATCCTTCAGCCGTTGATTGATCGCTTCCAGGCTTTCCAGCGCGGAATAGTCAACTTCGTTTACGGCGGAGAACATCAAAACGACGTTCTCGATCGTGCAGCCAGTCGTCACCCGTCGCTGGATCAGGTTTTCAAGGAAGCGCGCGTTGACGAAGTAAAGGCTCTCATCGACCCTTAAGGTGACCAATGTCGGATCGGTCTCGACCTTGTGGCGATGGATGTTGCGGAAGTGCTGGGTTCCGGGGACAAGGCCGACTTCGGCGACATGGGGGCGCGAGGTCTTGTAGAGATGCAGAAGGACGGAGATTGCAACGCCTGAAGCCACGCCGATCTCCACACCCATGCCAAGCGTCAGCAGGATCGTGGCAGCCACGGCGGTGAAATCTGCCCGGCTGTAGCCCCAGGTCTTCTTCAGGATCGAGAGGTCGACGAGGCTCAACACGGCCACGATGATCGTCGCCGCAAGCGTCGCGTTGGGCAGGTAATAGACCAACGGCGTCAGGGCGAGGGCAGCGATGGCAAGACCGATCGCGGTGAAGGCACCGGCCGCCGGGGTTTCCGCCCCGGCATCGAAATTCACGACCGAGCGTGAGAAGCCGCCGGTCACCGGGAAGCCGCCGGTGAAAGCCGCGCCGAGATTCGCTGCGCCCAATCCGATCAATTCCTGATCCGGGTCAACTTGCTGGCGCTTCTTGGCTGCGAGTGTCTGTGCGACCGAGATGCTTTCGACAAATCCGATGATGGAGATCAGGATCGCAGGAACCAGCAACGCGCTCACAAGGTCGGGGGAAAGGCCGGGCAGCGTGAAGGGCGGAAGGCTCTGGGGAACCTCGCCGACAATGCGCACGCCCCTGTCAGCCAGCCCGAAGGCCCAGACCGAAAGCGTGGTTGCCACCACGGCGGCCACGGGTCCCGCCTTGGTCAGGATGTCCGCCACGAGCTGTGAAAGACCGATTTTCCTCAACGCGGGCTTGAGGTTCTTGCGGACCCAGAACAGGAACACCGTTGCCGCGACACCGATTGCGACCGTGAGCCAGTTGATCTGGTCCAGGTGGTCGAAGATCGACGACACCATCTCCGGCAGGGTGTGCCCATGCGCACTGACGCCCAGGATGTGTTTGAGCTGGCTGGTGGCGATAAGGATGCCGGATGCGGTGATGAAGCCCGCGATCACCGGATGGCTCAGGAAATTTGCAAGAAAGCCCAGGCGGAAAATGCCGAGCAACAGCAGGAAACCTCCTGAAAGGAAGGCAAGCGTCAGCGCGGCGACAGCATAGCCGGCAGTTCCCTGTTCAGCCACCTGGCCAATGGCCGATGCGGTGAGCAGGGACACAACCGCGACCGGCCCCACGGCCAAGGCCCGGCTTGTGCCGAAAACGGCATAGAGGATGATCGGCGCGATCGAGGCGTAGATGCCGGCCTCGGGCGGCAAGCCTGCCAGAAGCGCATAGGCCAGCGATTGCGGGATCAGCATGATGGTGACGATCAAGGCCGCGATCAGGTCGTTCGACAGGGTGGAGCGGTCATAGCCGCGACCCCAATCGAGAATTGGCAGGTACTGGCGCAAACTGGGCATCGTCTTATCGCATTCGAATAGTGCCGGTCAGAGGGGAGAGCCCCCTTTGACCGCCGTTAAATGGTGCGGACGAATCGTGAGTGCGTCGTCCACGACTGCTTTGCGAGACCTACTCGGCGGCGGCTTTCAGCGGCTCGGGCTTGGCCATCCATTCCCGCCCTTTCAGCATCGCGCGCCAGTAGATCGGGGGCAGCATCTTTTCCTTCAGGAACCAGGCTGCACGGGTCGGCTTGGTGCCATCCAGCATCCAGGTCGGGAAGGAGGGTTTGAGCACGCCGCCATAGCCAAATTCCGCCAGCACGATCTTGCCGCGCTCTACTGTCAGCGGACAGGACCCGTACCCGTCATAGGCCGAGGAGGGGGAGCGGCCCGCGATGTCGGCGACGATGTTCTCGGCTACCGTGGGCGCCTGCTTGCGCGCGGCTGCGGCGGTTTTGGCGTTCGGCGCGTTCATCACATCGCCGAGCGACCAGATGTTGTCGTAAGTCTTGTGACGCAGCGTTGACTGATCGACATCCACCCAGCCCGCCTCGTCCGCCAAGGGAGACACGCGAATGAAATCCGGCGCGGTCTGCGGCGGGCAAACATGCATCATGTCGAACTCGACGGTGACTTCGGTCGGGTCTGTGTCCGGTGCTGCGACCTTGAAAGTCGCTTTCCTGGCGGGACCATCGACAGATATCAGGTTGTGGAAGAAGTTCAGCGTCACGCCGTATTTCTCGACGTATTTCATCAGCGCTGGCACGTAATCCTTGACGCCGAAGAGCACGCCACCGGCATTCATGAACTGGATGTCGATGTCCTTCAGCCTGCCGCGTCGGAACCATGCGTCGCCCGAAAGATAGAGCGCCTTCTGCGGAGCGCCCGCGCATTTGATCGGCATCGGCGGTTGCGTGAAAAGCGCCCGGCCGGAGCGAAGCTCCTGGACCAGTTGCCAGGTGTAGGGCGCGAGGTCATAGCGATAGTTCGACGTCACGCCATTCCGGCCCAACGTCTCTTCCAGCCCCTCGACCTTGCCCCAGTCGAGCTTAAGCCCGGGGCAGACGACGAGTCGGTCGTATTTCACAACGCGGCACCCGTCCAGGATCACGGCGTTGTCGCCGGGTTCGAACGCGGCGACGGCGGCCTTGATCCATTTGACGCCGCGCGGGATGAGCGACCCCATCGTTTTGGCGGTCTGGCTGGCTTCGAAAATCCCACCGCCCACCATTGTCCAGCCGGGCTGGTAATAGTGAATATCCGCCGGGTCGATGATGGCGATGGACAAATCAGCTCTGCGAGACTGGAGGCTGGCGGCCACGGAAATGCCGCCTGCTCCCGCGCCGACGATCACCACGTCATATTTGGCATCGCCGGTATCGGTTGGCGTCTTCCCGCCGTTCGCGATGCGACGGGCGACGCCGCTCATGTCATAGCCTGCCGCTTTGGTCGCGCTGAGGATCTCGGGCATCGGGCGTTGTCCCGCCTCGTTGAGCGACCAGAGCGTGGCCGAGCGCGTCCCCGAGCGGCAATAGGCCAGGAGCGGGCGCGGCAGATCGGAAAGCGCCTCCGCAAACTGCGCGACATTCTCGTCCGTCACCATCCCGGTTTGTACCGGGACATAGCGGGCCTCGATTCCCGCCGACTTTGCCGCCGCCTCGATCTCCTCGAAGCTCGGCTGGTCCGGACCCTCGCCATCGGGGCGGTTGCAAATGATGGCGCGCACGCCTTCGTCCTTCAGCCGCGGGATATCCTCGGGCGCAATCTGCGGGCTGACGAAGATCTTCGACGATATTTTCCTTATGTCCATTTCGTGCCTCCTCGGCTCAGAGCTGGTTCAACGGAACCTTGAGCATCGGATTGCCGTCCTTGTCGGTCGGCACCTCTCCGGCGCGCATGTTGACCTGAAGCGACGGGATGATCAGACGCGGCATGGCCAGCGTGGCGTCGCGTTCCGTGCGGAATTTCACGAATTCCTCGCGGGACCGGCCTTGCCCAACATGGATGTTATGGGCCTTTTCGTCGCCAACGGTCGTCTCATAGAGGATCTCGCGACCGTTCGGACCATAGTCGTGGCACATGAAGACGCGCATCTCGTCCGGCAGTTTCAGCAGCTTCTGGATCGAATCGTAAAGTGTCCCGGCATCGCCGCCCGGGAAGTCGGCGCGGGCCGACCCGGCATCCGGCATGAAGAGTGTATCGCCGACAAAGGTGGCATCCCCGATCACATGCGCCATGCAGGCCGGCGTGTGGCCGGGCGTGTAGATGGCGAACGCGGTCATCCCGCCGATTTCATAGGTGTCGCCATCCTCGAACAGGGCGTCGAATTGCGATCCGTCGCGCTGGAACTCGGTGCCTTCGTTGAAGACTTTCCCGAACGTGTCCTGCACGGTCATGATGTGGGAGCCGATGCCGATTTTGCCGCCCAGCTTCTCTTGAATGTAGGGCGCGGCGGACAGGTGATCCGCGTGGACATGGGTTTCGATGATCCATTCCAGCGTCAGGCCGTGCTCGCGGATATGGTCGATGATCCTGTCGGCATGTTCATAGGCGATGCGGCCGGCCGCATAATCGATGTCCATGACGCTGTCGATCACGGCGCAGGATGTGGATGCCGGATCACGGACCACATAGCTGAAGGTGTTGGAGTCCTCGTCGAAGAACATCGTGACTTCGGGGTGGACGTCGATTTTGACGGGATAGTCGGTCATTTCACTCTCTCCAGGTTACGGTTGCGGACGGCCTAGTGGCCGCGGCCCTGTTGCGTCATCATGTCGTGGACGGCCGCCATGCCGCGGTCGGCCATGTCGGAAACTTCGGCGGCATGGACCTGCATGGCCGTGACCAGCTCGGGATCGTCCGAGGTCTGAACCACGACAATGCCGTCATCTGTGACGTCGATCTCCGAGGTGATGCCTTCGCCACGCTCGAAAAAGATGTCCAGCGTCGGGCTCTGGATCATGATCTGTGGATCATCCAGACGTTCGACGCGCCCGATCATGCCGACAACGTGGCTGACCAGCACATCCATCACCTCCGGATCGGAGGATCGGGTCACGGTCCGAATGCCATTGGGCAGGTTTTCAACCTCCCGCGTGATCGTATCGAAATTGCGGAACATCACTGCAAGCTCCGCGCTTTCTTCGGGCGTTGCGTTCGCGCCGCGCAAGCCAGGCATGGTTACCTCGTCATGCATCATGCCGCCGCCGTGACCATTCCCATGACCGTGGCCCTGCATGGACTGTGCGACCGCGATGCCACTTATTACGGCAGTGCCGAATATCGCGGTGACGCTTAGAAAGAAGATAGTCTTCTTCATGATGTTGCCCTCGCAGGCGTCAACGCGGCAAGGATGCGCCTCAGATAGAAACCGCCGACCACGGCCACCAGGAACAGCAGGACCTCCCACTGGCCTGTCCCGAGCGCCGGAATGGCCGCTCCGGGGCAGAAACCGGCAATGCCCCATCCGATCCCGAACAACGCGGAGCCGCCGACAAGTTTGCCGTCGATCACGGTGGATGTCGGCAGTTGGAACCGTCCACCGAAAAGCGGTGCCCCGCGCCTCCAGGCAAGCCGGTAGCCGAAAAAGGTGACGACCACGGCACCGCCCATCACGAAGGCAAGGCTGGGGTCCCAGGTTCCCGCAACATCGAAGAAGTTCAGAACCTTGGCCGGGTCCATCATGCCGGAAATGGCGATGCCGGTGCCGAAGACGAGGCCGGTCAGAAGTGCAAACAGATGTCTCATGTCGTTATCCTCCGAACACGTGGCGGATCAGAAAGACGGTGATGGCGCCGGTCGCCATGAAGGTCGGGACGGCAACAAAGGAACGCACGGAAAGGCGGGAAAGTCCGCAGACCCCATGGCCGGAAGTGCAGCCGGAGCCCAGGCTTCCGCCAAGCCCGACAATGACACCGCCGACGGCGACCATCACGGGACTGACCGGGACGGTCAGGGCGGGCATCGCACCGGTGACTAAGAAGATCAGGCCCGGGGCCAGCACCATTCCGAGGATCAGGGCAAGCCGCCAGGTCAGTTCCTCGCGGTTCTCGACGAAGACGATCCCTGAAAGGACGCCGGTTGCGCCGAAAATGCGGCCAAGTCCCAGCATCAGAAGCACTGCGCCCAAGCCGATCAGGAGTCCGCCCGAGAAGGACGTGAAAGGAGTAAACAGGGTTTCCATCTCAGCACTCGCGACAGGTCTTGATACCGAAGATGGAATAGAGCGGGCACAGCTTGAGTGTTGCCGTCGCCAGCATCACGACACCGATGGCGGTTGCACCGTATTTGAACAGCGGCTCTGCGAAGGTCGCCTGTCCGCTGAAGAAAGCAAGATAGAGCAACACGAGGCCAAGAGCCGCGCGCAATATGCGGTCGATCGTTCCAACATTGGTGGTCATGTCTTCCTCCGGTTCGATAAGTTTGAACTTAGATAGAAGTTATCGGCGGCCGCTTCAGTGATATTGTCACCCAACGGCGATTTTCCGATCCGATCAATCGCTTTCGGCGAGGGCGCGAAGAGCGGGTTTGTCGTTGATGGCGATCCGTCCGCGGGATTGCGAAATGTAGCCGCGCTTCTGGAAATCGTGCAAAACCCGGCTGATGACCTCGCGCGCAGTTCCAAGCTCGCTAGCGATCTGGGCATGGGTCGTCGAGATTTCCTTGTCCCCGCCTGCAAGGGCCAGCAATCGGTCCGCAAGGCGGACATCGATCCGGCCAAAAGCGACATCATCGACGACCCGCAACAGGTCGATGAGCCTTCTGGAATAGGCGGCGAAGACGAATTTTCGGAACGCGGCTTCCTCGGCCACGAGATTGTCAAAAGCCATCTTCGGAAGGACGATGACCGTAATATCCGTCTCTGCCACACCTTCCGCGTTATAGGCTTCTTCGGCGAGCATGCAGGCCGTGGTCAGAACGCAGCTCTCCCCGGCATCGACGCGGTAGAGAACGATGTCGCGACCGTTGCCGGATGTCTGCGACACACGAATCGTGCCGTCGTAGAGAAACAGCAGACTGTCCGGCACGTTGCTTGGACCGAAGACCTCTTGCCCCTTTGGATATGTGCGAACCTGGGCAACCTGGAGCAGCCTGTCGCGCACCGCTCGCGGAAGCACCTTTGTGCCCTGAAACCTTTCCGTCCAGTCCCCGATGCTCATTGGGCTCTCCGTTCCGACGGAACGATCCCCTGTTCCATCGGGGCGATCCTTGCAAGCAGTTCACCCTTGTTGGCTGCGATGTCAGCAAGCGTCAGGTCGTCGAGCACGGCCATGAAAGCCTTGGTCGCTTTCTGCAAGGCGCGAGACAGTTTGCAAATCCCGATCAACGGGCAGGTGTTTTTCTCGGGGTTGAAGCATTCGACAAGATCGAGCGGTCCTTCGGTCAGACGGACGACATCGCCGATGACGATCGCATCCGCCGGGCGCGCCAGGCGGAAGCCGCCGCCCCGGCCCCGCAGCGTCTCCAGGTATCCGGCACGGCCCAACTGGTGAACGACCTTTACGATGTGGGGGCGGGCCAGGCCGTGGGCGCGCACTACATCATCCACCTTGATGCGCTCGGGCGCACTGAGCGCGGCCAGTTGCAGCGAGCGAAGCGCATAGTTCGAATAGGCCGTGAGCTTCATCATTTCCTCCGCCCCAAAACTTCTATTGTTGATATAAGTTATTTGCAAGTTCCGTGATCTTGTCACTGAACGCTGGGTCCTGACGACGCTATGAAGCTGACGAACACATCGAAAGGATCAGAAAATGGCACTTCTTCTTGGAGACATCGTTCCCGACTTCACAGCCGAGACGACCACCGGCCCGATTGCCTTTCACGATTGGATCGGGGATGACTGGGCATTCTTCTTCAGCCATCCGGCCGATTTCACGCCCGTCTGCACGACGGAGATGGGGCGGACATCGCAGTTGAGCGAAGAGTTTGCGAAGCGCGGGGTGAAGCCAATCGGGCTGAGCACCGACACAGTCGAAGAGCATCTGAAATGGATCGAGGATGTGAATGACACTCAGAACACGACGCTGCGCTTTCCGATTGTCGCCGACCCCGATCTTGAGATTTCGAAGCTCTATGAGATGATTCACCCTGCGCAGTCGGAAACCGAAGCCGTGCGCTCGGTCTTTATCATCGATCCCGACATGAAGCTGCGCCTGACCATGACCTACCCGATGAGCGTTGGACGCAACTTCGACGAAATCCTGCGGGTGATCGACGCGCTGCAAACCGGCGATTCCAAGGGCGTGGCCCTGCCAGCCGATTGGCGTCCCGGTGAGCGCGCCATCATTCCTTCGACAGTCTCGGATGCAGACGCGCGAGAGAAGTTTCCGCAGGGCTTTGAGACGATCCGTCCGTATCTGCGCACGGTCGACCTGAACGGCTGATCAGGAAGGAACTTCGCCATGCCCGATGGGGTCAGTGCCGAAACCCTCGCGCGTATCCAATTCGCGTTCACGGTGTCGTTTCATATCATATTTCCGGCTTTCTCCATCGGGCTTGCCAGCTACCTGGCGGTGCTGAACGGGCTGTGGATCAAGACGCGGGACGAGACCTATCTCACGCTGTTTAGCTATTGGAAGAAGATCTTCGCGGTTGCTTTCGGCATGGGTGTCGTCTCGGGCATCGTGATGTCCTACCAGTTTGGAACGAATTGGTCGGTCTTCTCGGATCGGGCAGGGCCCGTCGTTGGGCCGCTCATGGCCTTTGAGGTGCTCTCGGCCTTCTTTCTGGAAGCCGGTTTCCTGGGCATCATGCTGTTCGGACGGGAACGCGTGGGCGAGAAACTGCATATGTTCGCAACCGCAATGGTCGCGTTCGGCACGTTGATGTCGGCGACCTGGATTCTCTCTGTGAACAGCTGGATGCAGACCCCCGCTGGGTATTCGATTGCCGAGAATGGACAATTCGTTCCCGAAAATTGGGTCGAAATCATCTTCAATCCGTCCTTCCCGCATCGGCTCGTCCACATGGTCCTTGCCGCATATCTCACGACATCCATGATTGTCGGTGCCGTCGGGGCCTTGCATCTGCTGCGGGACAGGACCGATGGGGAGGCGCGGCGCATGTTCTCGATGGCCATGTGGATGGCCATGCTCGTCACGCCATTGCAAATCCTTGCGGGACACGTGCACGGGCTCAACACCCTGGAACATCAGCCGGTCAAGATCATGGCGATGGAAGGCCATTACGAAAGCCATCCCGACGGATGGGCGCCGCTCTATCTTTTTGGCATCCCGAACGACAAGGAGCAGCGGCTGGACTTTGCTGTCGGTATCCCAGGTCTCGGAAATCTGATCTTCGAGAAGCCACTCGACGCGCCGGTGATGGGTCTCGACACGATCCCGGACGATGAGCAACCGCCCGTCGCCATCGTCTTCTGGTCGTTCCGGGTGATGGTCGGGCTTGGTTTTCTGATGCTGGGGCTTGGGGCATGGTCGGCCTGGGCGCGCTGGCACGGGACGCTTTATGAGGCACCGTGGCTCCACAGGGCCTGCATTGTGATGGGGCCGTCCGGTTTCGTCGCCGTGCTGGCCGGGTGGATCACGACCGAGGTGGGCCGCCAGCCCTACACTGTCTATGGTTTGCTGCGCACGAGCGACAGTCTTGCGCCGGTCGACGCTCCGGCGGTCGCCGCCTCCCTTGTCGCTTTCATAATCGTCTATTTTGCCGTTTTCGGGGCAGGGACCTTTTACCTGTTGGGCATGATGAACAAACGACCATCCACGCCCAAACTCGGTCTCCGGGAGGGTCCGATCCGTACGGCGGGCATTACGCCTGCGTCGCGGAACGACCGCGAAATCATTTCAGGCGAATAGGGAGCAACCAAGATGGAAATAGACCTCGCTTTCATCTGGGCCGGACTGATCGCCTTCGCGGTGCTCGTCTATGTCATCCTTGACGGGTTCGACCTCGGGATCGGTATCCTTTTTCCGTTCGCCAAGTCCGAACCGGACCGGGATCTGATGATGAATTCGATCGCACCTGTTTGGGACGGCAATGAAACCTGGCTTGTGCTTGGCGGCGGTGGACTTTTCGCGGTGTTTCCGCTCGCCTATGCGATCATCATGCCTGCGCTTTATATGCCGATCACGTTGATGCTTCTGGCGCTTGTCTTCCGCGGCGTCTCCTTCGAATACCGCTGGCGTTCACGGCGCAAGGGTCTTTGGAACGCCGCGTTTTTCGGTGGGTCGCTGGTGGCGGCACTGTGCCAGGGCATCGCCCTCGGCGCTCTTGTCCAGGGGATCGAGATCGACGGTCGCGCCTATACCGGTGGCTGGTTCGACTGGCTGACGCCATTCTCCCTTTTGACCGGCATTGCGGTGGTCGTCGGCTACGCGCTTCTGGGGGCAACTTGGCTGGTGATGAAGACCCAAAGCGATATCCGAATCCGGATGCGCGGCTATGCCTGGTGGCTGGGCGCGGCGACGCTTGCTCTGATCGGCGTTGTGAGCCTCCTGACCCCATTCCAGGAACCGGAATACCTCCGGCGCTGGTTCAGCCTGCCGGGGAGCCTGTTTTCGATGATTGTGCCGCTCATCCTGCTCGGGCTGGCCTGGGCATTCTTTGCCGGTCTGAACGATGGCAAGGACCTCCAGCCGTTCCTGTCGGCACTCGGCCTTTTCGTCCTGAGCTTTGTTGGAATTGGCATCAGCTTTTATCCGATGATGGTGCCGCCAACTCTGACCATCCGGGAGGCGGCAGCCCCCGATTCAAGCCTTGCATTCACGCTCGTTGGGGCTGTGATCCTCATCCCGATCATTCTTGCCTACACGGCCTATGCCTATTGGGTGTTTCGCGGCAAGCTGGACCCGTCCGAGGGATATCACTGATGAAGCAATCGCGTCTTTCGAAATGGGTCTGGTTCGTTGGCATTTGGATGGCAGGCGTGCTCGTCCTTGGCCTTGTGACGGCCTTGATTAAGATCGTGCTCATCTGAGGGACCTGTCCAAAGAGGCACCGGAGGCTGCGCAGGCGCGGTGATGCGCTGCCGAGTGTCTGGGGTTTCCAGGTTCAGAACCGGTTCTGAGAGACCGCTTCATCAAATCGAGACCTTTCGGTGAGGGTGCCGCGGCTTTCAGCCATTTTGGTTCTTCGAAAAAGAACGGTTCACCCAAACTGCCTTATTTCAAGCTCCTCACTCGGACCGGTATCCGGAAAGTTATCCGCAGCCGATTCAGTCTCGAAGCGGCTTGCGGCTTGCTTCAGCGCATCCGCCTCGCTGGACAGGATCGTACTGGCCGCCGCCACTTCTTCGAAGGCCGCTGCCTGTTTCTGAGTGTTCTGATCGATCTGGCTGACGGCGGAATTGATCTCCGCAACGCCGCTGACCTGCTCGGATATGGCGCGCGCCACTTCATCGATGCGTGCCGAGACCCCGCCGATGCTTTCCGCGATCTTCTTCAGCGAGGATTCGGCATCGTTGACCTTTGCAACCCCGTCGGAAACCGCAGCGTCACTCCGCGCTATGACATCAGCGATCTCCGCTGCGGCATCGCTTGCCCTTTGGGAGAGTTGCCGAACTTCCGAGGCAACGACGGAGAAACCGCGGCCAGCCTCACCCGCGCGTGCCGCTTCCACCCCTGCGTTGAGAGCAAGCAGATTGATCTGGAAGGAAATACCATTGATCACGTCGACGACCTTGGAAATCTCGATGGATGCGTCGTTGATGCGCGACATGGCTTCTGCCGCGTGGGCGACAACGGCACCGCCTTCTTCCGCGGTGGTGCTCGCGATCCTTGCATTGTTGTTTGCATCGGAGATGTTGACATCGACCTGCTTGATGCTGGTGGACAGCTCATTCAGTGCGGCAGATGTTTCTTCGAGGGAGGCCGCATTCTGTTCTGCCCGCTTCGACAGCGCCTTGGACGTGTCGCGCAATTCCGTGGATGAATGTGCCAGGTTGTCAGTGCTGCCCGATATGCCGGTGATCAGCTCTTTGAGTGATTGAAGCATTGCATTGGTGTCGTTCTGGAGATCGGCAAACGCACCCAGAAAATGGCCACTCATCCCCTGAGACAAGTCCCCATTGGCAATCCGCCCCAATGTCTCACCGACGGCCCGAAGCCCGATATCCACGGCATCCAGAAATTCGTTAACATTTGCCGCAAGTGTGGTGAGCGTGTCGTCTTCGAAACTTGCGTCCACGCGGGACGAGAAGTTTCCATTCTTGGCCTGGTTGACAACCGAACCGATCGAGTTGGCCAGGTTTTGCATCATTTCTTCGCGTTCGGCCTTGGCCAGTTCCTCGCGTTCCTCCTTTTCCTTCATCATCCGGGCTTCGCGCACAGCGGCTTTTTCCTTTTCCGTGTTCAGAGCTTCCAGTTCCTTCGCGGCTTTGGCCTGTTCTTCGTTGAGCCGGTCCATTTCTGCTGCGTTATTGCGGAATATCTCGGTCGCGCGGGCCAGTTCGCCGATCTCATCACCCCTTTCGGTTTCAGGGACCTCGGTGGTCAACTTGCCGTCCGCCACATTGATGACGGCCGATGTGAGTCTGCGCACCGGCCCGGCAATGCTCCTTGAGGCGAACAAGGCGGCCGCCGCAGCGATGCCAACGATGACGAGTGAGATCAGAACCGTCATTCGCAGAGCCTCAGGGAGTTTCGCGAACAGTTCGGCTCTGTCCTGCTGAAGCACATAGACCCAGTTCGACGATCCGAATTTCAGCGGGACATAATACCCCAGAACATCCTCCCCGAACTGCGATAGCCCCTCGAACGAGCCCTCTTGTCCCGCAAGCCCGGCCTTGATGCTGTCATTCTCGACGATTGTGTTAAGGATATTGCTTTCGGACGAGCGACGAGAATCCGTGCGCAGCAGAAAGTCCGGCCCCACGACGAACCCATCCGCCGTCTCACCCATTCCCTCAAGATCGTTCGCAGACGTATTCAGCTGGTCGATCGGCATTTGATAGGCGAGTACGCCAAGCAGCTTGCCCTGCTGGTCGAAGACCGGGCGCGACACGAAGGCTGCTGGTGCGTAATCGCTGGGTTCATAAGGGGCGAAGTCGACGAACACTGTCGGGTCGCTCTCCGTGTTTTCGATCGCCTCACGGAAAGCGGTCGCCAGGCCGGACTTGTTCCACGGCCCGGTGATCATGTTTGTTGCATAATCGTTTTCCTTGAACACGCTGTAGACAAGGTTTCCCTTGGGATCGAAGAGAAACACGTCGTAATAGCCCATTTCGTTCTGGAGCTGGTCAAAAGTCGGGTGGTAGATCGCGTGAATGAAGCCGTAGCTCGATCCCGTGTCAGCCTCGACAAGTTGATCCTTATGGCCGGGCGGATTGGGGTTTTCGGAAACATATACCCTTTTGAGGGTATCTTCGGCGGCATCGCCCAGCATCTCAAACCCGTCCGCGAGGGCAATCAGGGCCTGGGAGGTGGTCGGGGCCTGAGACTGAAGACGGATGTCTCGTTCAACCGAATTCAGCAGCAGCTCAATTCTTTTCTTTTTCAGGATGGCGGCGGCGTGCAGCTTCTCGTCAGCTGCAAAAGTGATTTCAGAACGCGTCATCATCATGCTTGCGATTGTGAGGGTCACTGCGGTGATGACGACAAGGACGACCATTATGACGGGAAGCTTGGCACCAATCTTCCAGTTTTTCGGATTGAGAACCACCAGAGGCCTCCGGTCATTTGCAAGTTGACCGCTCCTTATCGCCGCCGGGTTAAATTTGGGTTTCACGGCAAGTGGAGCGTGCCGTTGTATTTTCCCGTTTCTCAGCCGCGTATCCGGTCGATGAGTTCGATGGTCCGATGCGTTTCGTCAGGCGTGAGCAGCCCGAGGGTGTAGGCGATGCGCCAGGTGCTTCCGCCCTCCAGGGCCACGACACGCCCCTTTGCCTTCTCCGCGCTATAGCCTTCGACGCCTGAGGTGGTCGGAAAGGCGACGCCAAGACCTTCCTGATCCGGGGTGCGGCAGATCCAGCGGGTGGCAAGCGGGGCCTGATCGGGGCGGTACCGGATGTAGTCCGCCGTGCCGTCCGGGTGCCTTTGCAGCGCATGGGCGTGGCCGTCGCCGTCCGGCATCATGTCGATCTCGAAGACAACTTCAGGGTCGAACGCGAGGCCTGGCTTCAACACATGATGCAGTGTCGGATCGGCTGCGAGCTTGGCCAGAAACTCGGCATAGCCCGGCTTCGGTGTGATGTGCGGCGGTATGGATTGACGGACGCGGACCGATTTGGCGTCGTAACTCGCCGAATAGTGCAGCTCGCCGTTGTCGACGGGCCGGAAGTTGGCGTGAGCGAGATACATCAGGTCCATTGGCGTGTGTTTGAGGTTTTCGACGCTGACCGACATGTCGATCAGCGCCGAGCCCGCCGCAAGCGTCGTTCCGATGGTCGCCGTGTAGTTGGTTGAGAAGGCGACTGTATGCCGGTAGCTGCCGGCCACTTGCACAGTGCCCGCGGTCTCGTCGATCTCCAGCCAGGCGTGCTGAAAGGGTGCATTCGGCAATTCCCCGTGCAGCGGGTGCGTGTCGGTTGGCCCCGGAGAGCCGAGGCCGGTGATGCCGCAATGGTTCAGAAAGCCGCCATAGGTTTCGAGGTAGACGCGCGTGTCGTTCGGTTCGTCGAACATCGATCGCATTGTCAGACCCCGCCCGTCGAAGGACGCGCGCCAAATCTGCTGGCCCTGAAATGGCAGGATGATGATTTCACCACGCGAATTGCGCAGTCTCATAGCCGCCACACCGCTTTTGTACCGGAAGGTGGAAACCGCGAATTCCCCGATCTCGCAAAAACGGCGTTCGCCGGGTTCGAAATACGCCGGGTGAAGATCGATCCGAACCGGCATGGACGGCTACCTCACCCTGCGACCATCGCTTTCGTCGAATACGAACATGTGATCCCTGGGGATGACGACGCCGATCTCGTCGCCCATCTCGCCCGCGAAGTCCTTGGGGGCCTTGACCGCTATCTGGTCCTTTCCCCAATCGACGGTGACAAGGGCGTGGTCGCCGATCAGTTCGTTCGTATAGATCTTCCCGGTCAGCGTTGCGCCATCGGGGGGGGCGATGGAGCAGTCCTCAGGCCGCACGCCCATGACCGCGTTCGGAACATTGCCCTGAACCGAAGTGTCGATCCGCACGCCGTGGGTGACGAACTCGTGCCCTTCAAGGCTGCCATGCACCACGTTCATCGGGGGTGACCCGATGAATTGCGCAACGAAAAGGTTGGCGGGATCGTTGTAGATTTCCGCCGGTGTCGCGAGTTGTTGCAATATGCCCTTCTCCAGGATCGCGACGCGGTGCGCCAACGTCATCGCTTCGATCTGGTCGTGTGTGACGTAGATCGTGGTGATCCCCATGCTCTTCTGCATATGCTTCAGTTCGGCGCGCATGTGGCCACGCAGCTTGGCATCGAGATTCGACAGCGGCTCGTCCATCAGAAAGACGGAGGGGCGGCGAATGATGGCGCGGGCCAATGCGACGCGCTGGCGCTGACCACCGGACAACTCGCGCGGATAACGGTCGAGGAGGGTGTCGAGTTGAACCTGCTTGGCCGCATCGACGGTTGCGGTATCGATCTCGGATTTGTGGGTGCCGCGCACCTTGAGCGGGAAGCCGATATTTTCGGCAACGGTCTTGTGCGGGTAGAGAGCGTAGGACTGGAAGACCATCGAGATGTCTCGATACTTCGGCAGGACCTCGGTTACGTTCCTGTCGTCAATATAGACCTGCCCGCCGGACGGCGATTCCAGCCCGGAAAGGATACGGAGCGCAGTGGTTTTCCCCGAACCAGAGGCGCCGAGGAGGACGACGAACTCGCCCGGCTCGACCTCCAGATCGAAGTCGCGCAGGACTTTAACGTCGCCGAAACTCTTTTCGACATTCTCGAACCGAACCGAAGCCTTATGGCCTGCTTCCGCCATGCCTTACCCTTTTACCGCGCCCAGAAGCACGCCCTTCGAGATGAATTTTGTCAGCAAGATAGCCATGATGATGACTGGGATAATCATGACCACGATGACCGCGCACATTTCCCACCAGAACACACCCTTCTCGCCCGCGTTCTTCGCCGCCACCATGATCGGCATGGTCTGCACCTTCACCGTGGCAAGGAACACCGCAAAGAGGTACTCGTTCCAGCTCAGCACCAGGATGAGAAGCGTCGTCGCGGCAAGGCCGGGACGGGTGAGCGGCAGGACGATGTCCCAGAAGATGAATGCTCTGGTCGCGCCGTCGAGCTGTGCGGATTCTTCCAGTTCGATGGGAAGGTTGGAGAAGAAGTCGTACATCAGCCAGACCACGATCGGCATGTTGGCGACCGCGTAAAGCAGGATCAGTGCCAGATGCGTATCCAGCAGGCCCACCGCCTGGAACATCACATAGATCGGGATGACCACCACGATTGGCGGAAGGATACGCTGCGAGATGATCCAGAACAGGATGTCGCCGTTTCCGAGGTGAAGCTTGAAGCGTCCGCGAAGGGCGCGGACAAGGAAGAAGAACATCGCCAGCGCCACGGCTGACGAGCCCCACCACGGGATGCCGACATAGGTCGTCGCGACGATCACGCCCACCAGCAACAGAACGAAGATCATGATATTGCCGAAGCGCGGCTCGTAGTGGATGCGGGCAAGCGCATAGGCTGCCATCGAGCCAACGAAGACGCAGAGTCCGGTGGAGAAGATGCTGATCACGACCGAATTGGTGAAAGCGAGGTAGATCTTGCAGATCTGTGGCTCCATCGGATCAATCGAGATCACCGGCGAGACGACGAAGGCGAAGGCGTTGTGGGCCAACAGCCAGAGTTGCCGCCCGATGGCGCCCACCGTGCAGAACGGGTCCTCGGTGAACTGCGCGCGCCAGGCGTCGAGCGTCGGCTGGAAGTCCAGGAAGGGGACATAGAACGGTCCCTGATTGACGGCGGCGGCGTCCTTGAACGACGTGATGATCACCCAATAGATCGGGAAAAGCACGAAGACCGACCAAACGCCCAAAAGCGAATAGGCGACGAGTTTGGCGACCGGGGACATCTTGCCGACGGCGGGCGCCTCGAACAACCGCTGCATCAGCGTGCGTTCGCTCTCGCGGAACCGATAGGAGGCGTTGCTCATGCGCGGGCCTTTCTGATCTGTCCCATCACCACGTAATTGAAGAAAGAGGCGCAGACGACGACGGTCAGGATAAGCAGCAGATAGGCGATCGCCGCGGATTGGCCGAAATCGTTCGCCCGCCAGATATACATCGAATGCAGCGTCATCGATTCCGTGGCCGAGCCGGGGCCGCCGCCAGTCATGATATTGGGCAGATCGACGATCTTGAAGGCTTCGATCATCCGGATCAGAAGCACGGTGACCGCGACAGGCAGGATCTGCGGCCATGTGATCTCGCGGAAGATCTGGAAGCTCGAAGCCCCATCGACCTGTGCGGCTTCGACATGATCGCGGGGGATGTTCTCAAGCGCGGCCAGCATGCAGATGAAGATGAACGGAATCCATTGCCACGAATCGCTCACCATCATCATGGACCGTGCCGACCAGGCATCCGCCGACCAAACCCAGTCCGACAGGCCCACAGCCTGCAGGATCGGCTCGAACGGACCCTTCGTGACATCCGCCACCATCCGCATCGCATAGCCCACACCCAGAGGCGTGATCATCAGCGGGATGAAAAAGATGACCCGAAAGAAGTTCTTGCCTGAAATCGGCTGCGAGCAGAGGAACGCAAGCCCGGTGCCGATGGCGAATTGTATGCCGCAACCGATGATCACGTAGAAGAGCGTCGTATAAAGCGTGCCGATGGAGTTCCCGGAGAGCAGCGAGGCGCAGAGAATCCACGACAGGAAGATGGCCATTGCCGCCGAGATCGTGCGCCCGATCATGCCCACCCAAGTGGTGATCTTGCGCGACCGCCAGAGCCAGACGAGGACGGCGACGGTGACTGCGGCAAAGGCCGCGTAGCCGAAAATGCTGACTGGATCGGTGCGGCCCAGGAAGTGAACTTCGCTTGATCCGAAGAACTGTTTTGAGAAATTGCGCAGGCCGACGAAGCGGAAGTTCAGTCCGTCACCCCGGAAGCGCACGCGGCTGAGCGCGAAGAAAATGGAATAGATCGTCGGGAAAATCGCGAAAACCAGGATAAGCGTGACGGCAGGCGCGATGAAGAATGTGCTGGAATGCCGGTCCAGCCATTCGGCAAACCGCTCCCGCCGGGAACTGCCAGCCGGGATTGCTCCCGGCTGGCGCATCTGATCGTAGCTCGTCAAAGTCTCGGTGTATTATTCGGAGCCGAGGGCGAGCGCCTGGGCCTCGATCTGCTCTTCGCGACCGAAGTCCTCGGTGATTTCTTCCCAGCCTTCCTCGATATTCTCGAGCGCTTCCTCGACGGAGATTTCACCGGCGAGATAGCGGGCAAGCTCGGTATCCAGAACGACGCCGGTATATTGCTGCGCGCCCGGAATCTTCATGTCGGAGGCCATGTTGAGATTGTTCAGCGCATCGTTGATCGCACCGATATAGTTCTCTGCCAGATCCTGCGGCATGCCGGCTTCGACCCAAAGATCGGTGCTGGCCAGCTGCGACAGGCGATAGGGATTGTATCCCGTCGCGCCGATGGTCACATCGACCGAGGATTGCGCGGACTGGTTCATGTAGGACAGGAACGCATAAGCCGCATCCTTGGTCGCCTGATCCGCCTTGGCATTGATCGCACCGGCCCAGCCGCCGAAGGCCGCAAACGGCGCATAGTTGACGCCATCGACCGAATAGGGCGCGTTCTCCGTCGTTACCGGCTCAAGCTCGCCAGTTTCGCGATTCAGCACCTCGCGCGAGCCGACGGCGGCAACCGCATAGATCAGGCCCTTGACCTTGGACGCATCGTCGTCGAGTTGCAGCGGCCCCGGGTCGCCCCATTCGATCAGAAGGCCACAGCGGCCATCCTTGAACAGCGCCCTTGTGTCGCCGATATCCATGTTCAGCTCTTCCGGCGGGCCGTAATCGCCGGTCGCCTTGTAAAGTTCGAACGCCTTCTTCCAGCCCGCATTGTTGACGACCGGCTTCATGGTCGCGTTGTCGAAGTGGAAGCCCTGCGCCGTCCCTTTGGTTTGAACGATCGACGCGGCGACGGTCTGGATGGCAAAATAGGACTGCGCGTTGCGCTTCTTGAAGATGCACGAGCCATAGTCCGCCTCGCCATCGCCGTTCATGTCCATTCCGTGAATCTTGGAGGCCACGTCAAGATAGTCCTCCCAGGTCTTCGGCGGCTCAAGTCCGGCTTCGCTCAGCACGTCGGTCCGGTAATAGACCATCTGGAAGTCGCCATCGACCATCAGCAGCTTGGTCTTGCCGCCGACCTTCTGGCCGAATTCGCGGAAATAGGGCGCGATGTCGGCCATATCGATCTTGTCGTCCGCCGCGACATAGGGATCGAGGTCTTCAAGCAGGCCGGCCGCATCAAGTTCAACGCCCCAACCGGCGGCGAAGACGCCGACATCAATGGAGTTCGTGCCGGTCGCCCAGTCGTTCTGGATCTTCGGGAAGATCTCGGCGAAGGGCACCTCGGTGACGACGACCTTGGCGCCGGTCATCTCTTCGAACTCGGCGCCGCGCTCAACAAGGCGGCCCGCGATCACGTAGCCGGGGCGCGTCAATATGTCGATCGTGACTCCGGAATAATCTTGGGCTGTAGCTGGGACCGTCAAACCGGCTACAGCAGCGGAGCTGAGCATCAGCCCCGACAGTTTAGTGCGAAAAGACATCCAATTTCCTCCCTGTCTTTCACTATGGTGGCAGGCGTTCTATGGCCTGTCTGATCGGCAGCTTAGGAGGCTATCCCCCGTCTGACCATAGAAAAATTTCAAAATCTGAGAGCCCTGCCATTCAGTCGCCATGCAACGGGCTGTCGAGCGGCGGACCAATTTGGATGTCGTCGAAGCGGGCTCTCAGACCTGCCCGTTCGGGTGAGCAGGCCATCGGTCCGATCCTGACTGGTGCCGTGCCGGGGAAGTTGGCCAGCCGCATCAGGTGCCACCGATCATCGGCACCGTGGTAATGAACGATGACGGCACCGCCCTTGCGCGTAAGCCGAACGGTTTGCGGCCCGGAGACTTTCGGAACGGCAATCACCGACCAGTCGGAACGCCCCTCGCGCGTGACGACGACCGAGAAATTGGTGACATCGTCCGAATATTCTATCCCGGTTTTCAGCCAGTTTTCGGCATCGCTGCGCATCATCATCCCGGCCTGATCGTAGAGCACCTCGTAGGCTGCATCGAATGTGACCGACGCGGTGAAATCGCCCCCCACATCAACGCCCAGAAAATGACCGTCGTCTCGCCGAAACCCATAGAATGTGTCCTGCCAGAAATCGGACTTCTCCGCTGTCGTCAGAGCCAGTGCGCCGTTCGCCCATTCCCATTCCGGGGGTTCGCAGTGCCACGACGCATGCGCGAGAAGCTCGTTGGGTTTGACCATGATCGATACCGTATCTATGAGTTCCGTTTCTCCAATCGCTATTGCGCAGTCGCCAGCCTTTCAACCTAATGTCGCAGAACGGCAGTATCGCGACAGGGAGGGACACATGGAAACGGGACTGAAGCACCGCAGGATTCTCGTCACCGGCGCCACCGGCGGCATCGGTGCCGCCACGGTGCGGATGCTTGCGGGCGAAGGCGCGCAGGTCATTGCCTCGGGTCGGGATGCGGAGAAACTGGCAGCACTCGCCGGGGACACTGGTTGTGAAACGCGGTCCTTCGATCTGACCAGCGAGGCGTCGGTAAAAGACGCGCTTTCCGGACTCCAGCTCTACGGCGTGGTGAATTGCGGCGGCTGGGGCGGGGAAATCGCGACGCCGATGGAGACGGACATTGCCGTCTTCGACAAGGTGATCGACATCAACGCACGCGGCACGCTTCTTGTCACCAAATACACGTCGCAAGGCATGGTCGAGGCAGGGCAGGGCGGTTCCATCGTCAACGTCTCCAGCCAGGCGTCGCTGGTCGGGCTTGCGGGCCACATCTCCTATGCCTCCTCCAAGGGGGCGGTGGACGCGATGACCCGAGTCTCGGCGCTGGAACTCGGACCTCACGGTATTCGTGTGAACGCGGTGAACCCGACTGTCGTCATGACGCCGATGTCCGAATGGTACTGGGGGCGGGAGGAGATCGGAGGGCCGGTTCTGTCCGCCATGCCGCTTGGCCGCTGGGCGACGGAGGCCGACTGTGCCGCTCCCATCGTCTTTCTGTTGTCCGACGCTGCTGCCATGATCACCGGCGTGTGCTTGCCCGTCGATGGCGGGTTCACGGCAGTCTGAGAGCGCCAAGACCGCACGGGGTCCGACAGTGCGAGCATTGATCTGCAGTCGCTCGCGGGCTTGATCCGCGTTGCCAGTTCCAAGACCCAGGTCGGCGCAACGCTTTAGGCCGCGATCCAGGCTATGGCGTGGAATATGACAGCGGACAGTAATGCGGCTGCGGGAACGGTCACGACCCAGGCTGCGGCAATGGTCATGAAATGCGAACGCCGGACCAGTTTCCGCCTGCGCCGTTCTTCCCGCGCGATGGTTGGAAGCTCGGGCACATCGATCCGGGCATTCGTCAATCTGCGCTCCGCATACCATTCGCGAAAAAAACCGACGCCGAATACGCCGCCGACGGCGATATGCGTGGAACTGACGGGCAGGCCGAGCCAACTTGCGAAGATGACCGTGATCGCGGCGGAAAGTGCGACGCAATAGGCGCGCATGGGATTGAGCTTGGTGATCTCGCTCCCGACCACGCGGATGAGGCGCGGCCCGAAGATGAAAAGGCCGAAGGAAATTCCAAACGCGCCGATCAGCATGACCCAAAGCGGGATGGCGAAGGCTTCGAGAAACTCCCCGCTCTGCGAGGCATCGACGATGGCGGCCAATGGTCCGACCGCGTTTGCCACGTCATTCGCGCCGTGGGCGAAACTCAGCAGGGCTGCCGAAACGATCAGAGGAATGCCGAAAAGCACTTTCAGGGATTTGTTGCGGTTTTCCAACCCGCGCGATTGGCGGCGAACGACGGGGATCATGACGACCCAGGTCGATGCGCCGACGACTGCACCGATCGCAATCGCGGTAGGCAGCCCGATCTTGACCAGGTTCTTCAGCCCCTTCATCGCGAGATAGGCGGCAAACGCGCCAGCCATGATGCCGACAAGCACGGGAACCCAGCGTCGGGCAGCGGCGATCTTGTCGTCCTGGTAGATGATCCGTTCCTTGATGAACCACAGGAAACCTGCCGCAATCGTCCCGCCCACGACAGGCGAAATGACCCAGCTCGCCGCGATGGCGCTCATTTGGCTCCAGTTCACTGCCGCGAAACCCGCAGCGGCAATGCCCGCGCCCATGACGCCGCCAACGACGGAATGCGTGGTCGAGACGGGTGCCCCGACCCAGGTCGCGAGATTGACCCAAAGAGCCGAGGAGAGAAGAGCGGCCATCATCGCCCAGATGAAAATATCCACGGAACCAAGGCTTTCAGGGGCGATGATCCCCTTGGCAATGGTCGAGACTACATCGCTGCCCGCGATCAGGGCACCCGCGGTCTCAAAGACGGCGGCGATTGCAATCGCTCCGCCCATCGTCAGGGCGTTCGCCCCCACGGCAGGGCCCATGTTGTTGGCGACATCATTGGCGCCGATGTTCAGGGCCATATAGGCGCCGAACACGGCGGCCAGAACGATGAGCGTGGTATTGCCGGATCCCCCGAACGCAACTGCGGCGAACAAGGCGGCGGCGATCAGAAAGGTGAAGGCGATGCCTTTGCCGACAATGGGCCGACCGACAAACGCCGTCGCTTGTTCCAGCGTCGTCAGACGCCCAAGGTCTCTGTCCAGCGTCTCGAAATGACGCGCTTCGAAATCTTTGTCGCTCATATGCCCACCCAGTAGCGTGAATTGTTGCCTAGCCTTCACGCTCCCGGCAATCAAGCATCTGTAAGCGAAACCAGAAGAGCCTGAAGTTCCGGCTCATCGACCATTTCGGACGCCTCCACAGGCGTCACCCACTTCCGCGTCCGTTGATCCACTTCCGGATAGTTGTCGGCCAGTTGCTCGACATGCACGGGGTAAACCACGGTCGTCACTGGCACGGTCCAGTCGCCGGGAAGGCCTTTTTCATAGCTGTAGGTGCCAACCGGTATTGTCGCGGTCCGGCCTTTCATGACACCGGCCTCTTCCCAAGCTTCCTGCAAAGCAGCCTCCGGCGACTCCAGGCCATCGATCGGCCAGCCTTTCGGAAGAATCCATCGACCGGTCCCTCGGCTGGTCACAAGAAGGATCTTTTTGTCCGGACCTTCCTTGTCATAGCAAAGCGCCGCGAACTGGACCCTGTCGGGCCTTTTGAAAAGTGGTTGGACGAAACCGTCCCAAACGGATTTGAGCTGATGTTTCATGTTGCTATTTTTTGCCTGCCGATTTCTTTTTATAACAACATCTTAGTATGTTGATCAGAAAGAAGCAAATTGCGGTCCGCACGGCCTCTTTTGGGCAGTCGATTGCAGGGGTTTCGCTACTGTCCCAAGTGGCGGATGCCACATTTCCGGGCTCCGGAGCACGTTCCGGATCGGCCAATATCAGTCATTAATCTAATCATTTCCGCGAAATTGTCTCAATTTCACCGCGTATGGCTGGGTAGATGCGTCGACGCGAAGTGATTTGGACCGATTTTCGGGGAGGTACCCATGCGTGCACTACTTGTCGGCACAGGAGCATGCTTAACGCTTGCGGCATTTGTTGCCGCAGAGCGGTTGCATTCCACGATGGCGGACGCCGCGGCTGTCGAACAGAAAGCGACCGTTCAGGCAGCGCTTGATGATTATCTCAAGCAGTCAACGGCAACATTCGAAGCCGAAACAGCGGCTCTGAGGGATGCGGCAGATACCGCCCAGAAGCGGACAGCCATGTTGACCGTTGCGATCCAAAAACTGACCTCGGAACGCGATAGCCTGGCCGCAGAAATGACTGATTTGCAAAGCAACGCGGACTCTGCCGCGCAGCAGCTTGCAAGCTTTGATGCCATCGCTTCGGGGATGGCGCAAAAGGTCGAGCTGCAGCAGGCATCGCTTGCCGAGAAAGATGCCGAGCTTGATGCTCTTCGCACACAGCTCGACAGTCTCGCCGAGGCCGCGAGCGAGTCCGAGGAGCTTCCTCAGAATGATGAGCTGCTCGCCGAGATCGCGTCATTGTCCGAAAGCCTGAAGGTTCGGGACGAGACCATCGCGTCCCTGGAGGAGGCGATTGAAACCGCAAGCAACACCGGCGAAATCGCCATTGTTCCGAAAACAGAACTGGAAGCCGAACTCGCGGCGGCGCAGGCACAGATCGCCGAACTCACCGGAGCGGCAGATGAAAAGGCCGATGCGGTCGATGCCCGGATCGCGGAACTTTCCAGCGCGATCGAGGAAAAGGACGCAGCACTGGCCCTCCTGGAAATACAGCTCAAGGAACAGGAGCAGGCCCTTGAAGCCAATGAGGTGACAAGTGCCGGTGAAAGCGAGACAACCGATGAGACGGGCGATCTCGCAGTGCAACTTGCCGAACTGACCGAACGCGTGTCCGAGCAGGCGGAAACCATCGCGACCCTTCGCATGGGATTTGCAGACGAGTCTGCTTCCTCCTCGGAAATGGCAGAGGCCTGTTTCGAAAGGGCGAACAAGATCTTCGAGATTTCCCAGATCAATTTCGCGACAGGGACGGCGTCGATCTCGCCAGATTCAATGACCACGCTGGAGCACCTGCGCGATCTCGCGATCGGTTGCAATCGCGAGGACATGTTCATCGAAATTGGTGGTCATACCGACAGTTACGGTGCCGAAGGCTCCAACCAGAAACTGAGCGAAGCGCGGGCCAACTCGGTCAAAGAGTTTCTGATCGCGCGCGGCATACCGGCAGAAACGATGGTTGCCGTCGGCTTCGGCGAGTCACAACCCGTGGCTTCCAATGACACGGCCGCAGGTCGCGCACAAAATCGCCGCATCACCTTTGCCTGGCAAATGCGCGAAGCGGAACCCGGCAGCGAAACAGAACCCGGCAACGTGGACGGATAGGAATCGAAATGTCACCTGATCTCACCTTCCTCTTTTCCTTCATGGCGGGCACCTTTGCCCTCGGGCTTTTCATCGGCTGGGCGCTCTGGCGCTTTGAGGGTGAAAAAGACAGCTCGGATGAATCGCAGGCCGATTTCTGGCGGAAAAGCTTCGACAAAAGCCGCCTTGAGCATTGGAACCTCCAACAGAAGTACAACGCTTTGGTCGAAGCACAAGGCGATGGCTCCGACGCTCCAAAAAACGAACCTGCTCCGGCATAACGGGACAAAGTTCGAAAAATCCTCCGTAAAGACGTCCGCCCCTTAAAAAGGGGCGGGCGCTGTTGTTCGGGGACTTTCTCAGACTGTCAGCTAAAGGACTGCATCCACCGCCGATTTTGTGGCTGCCACGATCTCGTCCGCCTCCTCGCGCGACAGGCAGAGCGGCGGCGCAAACCCGATGATATCCCCCTGCGGCATGGCACGGGCGATAACGCCGCGTTCGAGCATGGCGGCGGCGATGCGCGGGCCGACCTTGTCTCCGGCATCGAAGAACACCCGGTCGTCGCGGTCTTTCACCAGTTCGACCGCACATAGCATGCCTTCGCCCCGGACTTCGCCGACGTTGGGATGGCCTCCCAATGCGTCGGATATGGCGCGGTTCAGATATGCGCCGATCTCGCCCGCATTCGCGACGAGCCCGAGTTGGTCCAGAAGTTTTAGGTTCGCCACACCCGCCGCGGCCCCGATGGGGTGGGCGGAGTAGGTCCAGCCGTGACCGATCGGGCCAAGCTCGTCGGTGCCGCGCTCAAGCACTTGCCACATCTTGTCGGACACAATGGAGCCCGACAGCGGCGCATAGGCCGAAGTCAGGCCCTTGGCGATGGTGATAAGGTCGGGTTTCAACTCGAAATGATCCGAGCCCATCATCGTACCCAGCCGGCCGAACCCGGTGATAACCTCGTCGGCGATAAGCAGAATGTCATGTTTCTTCAGAACATTCTGGATCGCGTCCCAGTAACCCTCAGGCGGCGGAACGATCCCGCCAGTGCCCAGAACCGGCTCGCCGATGAAGGCGGCGATGGTGTCCGCACCTTCGCGCTCGATCAGCGCCTCCAGTTCCGAGGCGCAATGGGCGGTGAACTCGGCCTCGCTCGTCGACAGATCGTCCCGGCGGAAATAATAGGGCGCTTCGGTATGGATCACCTGCGCAAACGGCAGGTCGAACTTGTTGTGGAACAGGTGCAGGCCGGTCAGCGACCCGGTCATCAGCCCGGACCCGTGATAGCCCCGCCAGCGCGAGATGATCTTCTTCTTTTCGGGACGGCCAAGGATGTTGTTGTAATACCAGACCAGCTTGATGTTGGTCTCATTCGCATCCGACCCCGACAGGCCGTAATAGACGTGGTTCAGTCCGTCGGGCGCACGCTCCGCGATCATCCGGGACAGCGTGATCGAGGCTTCGGTGCCGTGCCCGACATAGGAATGGTAATAGGCAAGCTCATGCGCCTGATCCGCGATGGCCTCGGCGATCTCGGTGCGGCCATAGCCGACATTGACGCAGTAAAGCCCGGCGAAGGCGTCGAGCGATGACTTGCCCTCCCGGTCGGTGATGCGCACGCCCTTGGCGGTCTGGACGATCCGGTTGCCGATTTCGCGCCGCGCGAACTGACCCAGATGGGTCGAGGGATGAAAGAAGTGATCGTGGTCCCACTTCGTCAGCTGATCGTTGGCAAGCGACCTGTCCATTGGTTTTCCTTTCCGTCAGTCTCTCGGGCTCCGAGGCCCGATCGTGGCATTCCTATTTGACTTGCACCAAATCTTCGAGTCCCCGGCACCCAAGGGCGCAGGCCGTGGTGAGGTCTGGTCACCCGTCCCGCGCAACCGTACAGTTTGCCGATACGCAGGAAGGCGATCTGATCCAGCCCGCAATCATTGCGGAACAGGCGGCAAGGACACGGGCGGTCGCGAACCATGCGGTTTCAGTCATTATGAAAGAAGCGAACCTGGAATGACGACGTTTGAGAAGAACTTCACCACCGAGGAATATACCCGCCGCCTGGAGAAGACCCGATCCGAAATGGGCGCGCGGGGCCTGGACGCGATGTTCGTCAGCGATCCCTCGAACATGTCCTGGCTGAGCGGCTATGACGGCTGGTCCTTCTATGTCTTTCAGGGGGTGATTGTGACCCATGAGGGCGATCCGGTCTGGTGGGGTCGCGCGATGGATGCCCTTGGTGCCAGCCGGACGGTATTCATGGAGGGGGATGACGCCATTCGGGGCTATGATGACACCTACGTCCAGAACCCCGAGAAACACCCGATGGAGGATCTGTCCGGACTTCTGGCCGAACTTGGTCTGGAAGCGGCAACGATCGGGGTGGAGAAGGACAATTATTACTACTCGGCCACCGCTCACGAATGTCTTCAGAGGAAGCTTCCGAATGCGACGCTGAAAGACGCGACCGGGCTGGTGAACTGGCAGCGCGCCGTCAAATCCGAGCGCGAGATCGAATACATGCAGCGCGCCGCGCGGATCGTCGAGGCCATGCATGACCGCATTCTGGAGATTGCCGAGCCGGGGATGCGCAAGAACGATCTGATCGCGGAGATCTACACGACTGCCATCACCGGGGCGCACGGCTTCTGGGGCGACTACCCGGCCATCGTGCCAATGGCGCCGTCCGGTATGGATGCGACCGCGCCGCACCTGACCTGGGATGACCGTCCCCTCGAAGTCGGAGAGGCGACCTTCTTCGAGATCGCAGGCGCACACCGCCGCTACCACTGCCCGCAATCGCGAACGCTGTTCCTGGGCGATGTGCCGCAGAAATACCGTGACGCCGAGACTGCCGTGCTGGACGCCATCGAGGCAGGGCTTGAGAAAGCCAGGCCGGGCAATCAAGCGCAGGACATCGCCAATGCGTTCAACGCAACGCTCAACAATGCAGGTTTCGAAAAGGACAGCCGCTGCGGATATGCAATCGGCCTTAGCTATCCGCCGGACTGGGGCGAGCGGACGATCTCTTTCCGGCGCGGCGACACCACCATTCTCGAACCTGGCATGACGTTCCACTTCATGCCGGCCCTCTGGCTGGATGACGGCGGGCTGGAAATCACCGAGCCGATCCTGATCACGGAAGCTGGCCACGAATGTCTCTGTACCACGCCGCGTGAACTCTGGATCAAGGCATAACGAAAGGCCCGACAGTCCCGGGTGTTCCGCTGGACGCGGATGGCACCCATCACGGCTTCCTGAAACTGCCCTTCAGCCTTGACGACTGCGCCTTGGGGTCGGTGCCGCCAGGGGTATGTCGGTCGATCATGGAACTGTGTAATTCCTGAGGGTGTGAGCGATAATCCGGGACTTCATCGACAATCGCTTCGTCTTTTCGCCGTTCTGGACTTTCCAGCATGGTCGGGGCGCGGAGGATTGGGAAGCGCGGTTCGAGTCTGGCAGGGCTACCTTCGAAGAGGCGCTGCAGGACGGCGACACCGCCGTCGCGCTATCATTCCTCTTCGATCGCCTCTACATGCTCCGAAATCAGCTCATTCATGGTGGCGCGACGTGGAACTCGTCGGTCAACCGCGATCAGCTCGAATGCGGTGTAGAACTTCTCGGCGCCCTCCTGCCGGCGGTCGCGGAAATCATGATGAAATTTCCGTTGGCAGATTGGGGCCGGCCATTTTTTCCGGTGGTGGCATCATCGACGGACAATTTCAGCTCTGAGTCGATTGACCGAGAGTAACGGTGAGCAAGCACGTCACTTCTTTTCAACAGAAAGGGATCTCAGAATTAACAAACTTTGCCTTGGTGCTGCATAAGCCAAATCCAGCCCCCGCAAACAAGCTTTCACCCCATCAAAGATTGACGACTTCTGGTCTCTTTACCATCTTTAGCAAGGGTGCCGGTAAAAGACCTGTCGAAGCTGGTAGATAACGAAGCCGTGAGCGATGACCGCGACTCGAGAAAAGTTCATGCCAGAAGATCAAACGAATCTTTGGCGCTCAAGATGGACCCTAAAATTCATTGTATCCAGATAATTTATAAAAAAACAGCAACTTAGATGTATATTTGGCGGAGAGACAGGGATTCGAACCCTGGGTAGGCTTGCACCCACAACGGTTTTCGAGACCGCCCCGTTCGACCACTCCGGCACCTCTCCGCGGGGGTCTGGAAGCGCGGGATACGGCAGGACCCGGTTTGGCGCAAGGCATTTTTCGAAGCTGGGCTGCTGGCAGTTCTTTGAATCTGCGCTCGTGTCGCCTAGTTAGGGCCTTGGAGGTACGGTCATGCATCGACTTGCGTTTTTCTTGCTCTTTCTGCCCTGTGCCGCGTTCAGCGCGAGTCCGGCGGAACTGGATCGGTTGCACGCGGCGCTGGCCACCGACGAACTGATGGCCATTCTGTCCGAGGAGGGTGTGGTTCAGTCCGAGGAGCTTCGGCAGGAAATGTTCCCCGGACGCGGCGGCGTCGGATGGTCCGCCGCTGTTGGGCGTATTTACGCAACTGATCGGCTCGAAAGCCTTTTCCGCGCCGCTTTTGACGAAGCGCTGGCGGATGATGACATGGGGCCGGTGCTGGAATTCTACGACAGTGAAACCGGCGAAACCATCGCGTCGGTCGAGATCGAGGCCCGCCGGGCCATCATGTCGGATGAAGTGGAGGCCGCGGCCAAGGCGGCCTATGAACGCATTGCCGAAGACAATTCGGAACGCACGGCGCTGCTGGAGCAATTCGCCCGCCTGAATGATCTGATCGACCGGAATGTGGCGGGGGCGCTCAACGCCAACCTCGCATTCTATCGCGGGCTTGGCTCGGGCGAGGCCTTCGAGATGACGGAAAGCCAGATGCTGACGGAGGTCTGGGGACAGGAGGCCACGATCCGGGAGGACACAACCGGCTGGGTCTTCGGATATATGGCGCTGGCCTATGACACGCTCAGCGACGAGCAGCTTCGATCCTATGTCGAGATGACGGGCACGGATGCCGGGCGCGATCTCAACCGCGCGCTGTTCGCGGGCTTCGATGCCGTCTTCCTGGACGTCTCCTATGCGCTTGGCGCGGCCACGGCGCGGTTTTCCGTCGGCGATGAACTCTAACGCGAAAACGCGCCGGAAATTCCCGGCGCGCCTTCTGAAGACATAACAGGTTTCGGGCGATCAGGTCCGCGCGGCGAGAACCCGTGCAATGTTGCTTTCGTCGCTGTCCGACCCCCATTCGTCGTCATTGTCCTGCGTGCGGGAAACAACGGCGCGGGGCGCCTGCTGCGGCGACGGCTTGGAGACGACGGGCTTAGAGACGACCGTGTTCGGTTTCGCCTCGGCTTCGGAATCCTTGGCCTCGGGCTTGTCATCAGAGACCAGCGCCTCGCCGAACTCGATGAAGCTGTCCAGATCGCTGATCAGTTCCTTCAGCTCCTCGATCTCGGCTTCTTTCTTGGCGATGTCTTTCTTATAGTCCTCACGCCGGGTCTGCGCGACCTTGATTGCGTCTGCCATTGGTGTGCTCCTTGGTGTGCCTGTTTTACTGTTAAGTCCTTGGCGAACATCAAGACTTAAGGACTTGAGCAAATCCGGGGCGAGATTGGGGCGGTTCAATGGCTTGAGCGGAAAGTCCCGCATATCGAAAACCGTGTGACGGGACTTGACTTGAAAGGGCAATCTGACGATAAGCCGGGTCTCGGCGGGCAGGTCCCGCCTTTTCATATTGTACGACCGCCCAAATGGGGCGCGCTGTTTGAGGCGGCACATAGCCGAAACGCCGGGAAGCCGGGGCCGAAGGACGCGGGAAAATGGAAGGAAATGAGATGTTTGCGGTTCTGAAGACCGGCGGCAAGCAATACCGGGTCCAGGCGGGCGACGTGCTCCGCGTGGAAAAACTCGCGGCCGATGCCGGTGAGAAAGTCCAGTTCAACGAGATTCTGATGGTGGGCTCCACCGTCGGCACCCCCCTTGTCGAAGGTGCGGCGGTGCAGGCGGATGTGATCGACCAGATCAAGGGTGACAAGGTCATCCACTTCGTGCGTCGTCGCCGGAAACATTCCTCGAAGCGCACCAAGGGCCATCGCCAGCAACTGACGCTGCTGAAGGTCACCGAGATTCTTGAAAAAGGCGGTGACAAATCTGGCGTGAAGGCCGCCGTGGGTGCGGGTTCTGTGGTTGCTGTTGCTGCTGCAACCGCGAAGCCTGCCAAGAAGGCCGAGAAGAAAGCGGAAGCTCCGAAAGCAGAAGCCAAGAAGGCCGAACCCGCGAAAGCGGCGCCGAAGGCGCAAGCCGGCGCGGACGACCTCAAGAAGCTCTCGGGTGTCGGTCCGGCGCTGGAGAAGAAGCTGCACGAAGCGGGCGTGACCTCGTTCGCGCAGATCGCGTCCTGGGGCGCGGATGAGATTGCCGAGTTCGACGAGAAACTGTCGTTCAAAGGCCGTATCGAGCGCGAAGGCTGGGTCGAACAGGCCACGACGCTCGCCGCTGAAAAGGAGTAAGACCAGATGGCACACAAAAAAGCAGGTGGTTCCAGCCGTAACGGCCGCGATTCAGCCGGTCGTCGTCTGGGCGTGAAGAAATTCGGTGGCCAGGACGTTATTCCGGGCAACATCATCGTGCGCCAGCGCGGCACCAAGTGGTGGCCGGGTGAAGGCGTCGGCATGGGCAAGGACCACACGATCTTTGCTACCGTCGATGGCCGCGTCACCTTCCACAAGGGTCTCAAGGGACGCACCTTCATTTCGGTGCTTCCAGAGGCGGTGGCAGCCGAATAACCGATCCTGATAGGTCAAGTTTTAAAGGGGTCGGTGTCAAAACCGGCCCTTTTCACATTTGAAGGAGCCGGTTGCGTCACAAACCCGCCATACCCATGTGAGAGGGAACCGCGGACATGTTGAACCCGGACCTGCGCGAGGCCAAGGAGGAGAGCCCCGTGAAGATTGATACGATAGTTAACCAGCCCGTCGTTGAGACGGATCGTCTGACTTTACGTCCTTTGCGGCGGTCGGATCGGGGCCTGCTGGAAATGTACACCTCCGATGAACGGGTGGCGCGCATGACCCGTTCGATCCCACACCCGCTCCCTCCCGGCGCGGCTGAAGCCTTCATCCAACGCTGCGTTGCGGAGGATCGTGACGAGGATGTCTGGGTCATGGATGCCTCTCGCAATGATCGTGCCGAACTGGTTGGCCTGATCGCGCTGGAACGCATGGATCGCGAGCAATCGGAAATCGGTTACTGGGTCGCTCCGGCCTTCTGGAACACGGGGCTGGCGCAGGAAGCCGTGCGCGGTCTTCTGGAAGCCAATCCGTTGCAGAACCAGGCGATCTTCGCCAGCGTCTTTCAGGACAACCCGGCCTCGGCCCGCGTGCTGACCAATAACGGTTTCCAGTATCTGGGTGATGCGGAAGCCTATTCGGTGGCGCGCGGTGCAACCGTGCCAACCTGGACATATCTGAAGAAGTACCGCTGATCCCATGTCATACGCGGCGCTTCCGGTCCTCAGGACGCCGCGGCTGACGCTCAGGCCCCTGACAGAACACGACGCCGACGCCATCGTTGATGGCGTCGGGAATTACGATGTGAGCCGTTGGTTAGGCCGCGTTCCCTATCCCTATGGCCGGTCAAACGCGCTCCAGTTCATCGCCGAGGTGGCTGATGGCGGGCACTGCATCTGGGGGGTGGAAACCGAAGACGGCCTGATCGGCGTGGCCGGGGTTCACGACGAACTCGGCTACTGGCTGGCGCGTCCCGCCTGGGGCAGAGGATACGGGTTCGAGGCGGCCCATGCGGTCGTGGAACATTGGTTTTCGGACCTGAATGCGGGCGATCTGGCTTCCGGACATTACAACGAGAATGACCGAAGCCGCGCGATCCTGAGGGCGCTCGGGTTCTGCAAGGTCGGGGAAAGCCTGCGTTTTGCGAAGTCGCTGGCGCAGGAGGTCATGGGCAGCGATCTGGTTCTGTCGCGGGATGATTGGGAGGCGCGGCGGTCTTTCAGGCTGGAGACGGAGCGATTGGTGATCCGGCCTATCGAAGACCGGGACGCAGGAGACTTTGCGCGCCTTTCGGTGCCGGAAGTGACGAGGATGCTCAGCAAACTGAAGACCAACATGACGGAGGCGGAGGCCTTGGCGGATTTGCCGCGTCGCCGCTGGCGAGGTCTGCTCGGCTTCACGCTGGCGATCGAGCATGAAGGGCGGGTGATTGGCGCAATCGGTGTCGGCCCGGGCGAGATCGGGTATCACCTTGGGCCCGCGCATTGGGGCCGGGGCTTGATGACAGAAGCGCTTTCGGTGGTCTTGCCGGCGATTTTTGAAAAGTTTCCGCTGAATCGAGTTGGCGCGGGTCACTTCGAGGATAATCCTGCATCAGGGCATTTGCTGCGGAAGTTCGGTTTCGAGGAAACGGGCCGCGAAATGGCCACATCGCTGGCAAGGCTTGAGCCTGCGCCGCTTATCACCTACGCCCTGACGCGGGACAAGCTGAAGGCAGACCAATGAAGTTCCTCGATCTGGCAAGGGTGACCATCCGCTCCGGAAGCGGCGGCAACGGGTGCATCAGCTTCCGGCGGGAGAAGTATATCGAGTTCGGTGGACCCGATGGCGGCGACGGCGGACGCGGCGGCGATGTCTGGGTCGAGGCGGTCGATGGCCTGAACACGCTCATCGATTTCCGCTATCAGCAGCACTTCTTCGCCAAGAACGGGCAGGGCGGCGCTGGCCGTCAGTGCACCGGTAAGGATGGCAATGACATCGTTCTGCGGGTTCCGGTGGGGACCGAGGTCCTCGACGAAGACGAGGAAACGGTGCTTGCCGACCTGACCGAAGTGGGTCAGCGCGTGCGTCTTGCCGCTGGTGGCAATGGTGGCTTCGGCAACCTGCATTTCAAATCCTCGACCAACCAGGCCCCGCGCCATGCAAATCCGGGTCAGCCGGGTGTGGAGCGCGAGATCTGGCTCAGACTTAAACTGATCGCCGATGTGGGACTCTTGGGCCTGCCGAATGCGGGCAAGTCCACCTTCCTTGCGGCCACGTCGAATGCACGGCCCAAGATCGCCGATTATCCCTTCACGACGATCCACCCCAATCTCGGCGTGGTCGGCGTGGACGATACCGAACTTGTGGTCGCGGACATTCCCGGCCTGATCGAGGGGGCGCATGAGGGCAGGGGCATTGGCGACCGGTTTCTCGGCCATGTCGAACGTTCTGCCATGCTTCTGCATCTGGTTGACGGCACCTCCGAGGATGTCGCCGGTGATTGGCGGACGATCATAGACGAGTTGAAGGCCTATGGCGGCAACCTGGCCGACAAACCGCGTTTGACGGTTCTTAACAAGATCGACGCGTTGGATGACGAGGAACGCGAAGAAAAGCGGGCGGCGCTGGAAGCGGTCGCGGGCCACAGCTTTCTGATGTCCGGCGTCAGCCGCGAGGGTCTGACCGAAGTCTTGCGCGCCGTCCGACGGCAGGTGGAAGCGCAGCGCAGGCGGGAGACGCCAAAGGAGGAGGACGAACGGTGGACGCCCTGACGACGGCGCGGCGGATCGTCGTCAAGATCGGCTCGGCCCTTCTGGTGTCCGGCGGCGACCTCCGCGCATCCTGGCTGAACTCTCTGGCGGAAGACGTCGCGGCGGCGCGAGCACGGGGGCAGGATGTGATCCTCGTGTCCTCCGGTTCGATTGCGCTTGGGCGCGGCGTTTTGGAGTTGGGGGAAGGAACGCTGCCGCTGGAAAAATCCCAGGCGGCCGCGGCCGTCGGCCAAATCCGCCTCGCGCGGGCCTATGAGGAAGTTCTGCAACCTCACGGGATCAAGACCGCTCAGGTGCTGATGACACTGGAAGACAGCACCGACCGTAGGCGCTACCTGAACAGCCGGGCAACGCTCGAACAGCTACTGAGCCTTGGTGTCGTGCCCATCGTGAACGAGAACGACACAATTGCGACCGACGAGATCCGCTTTGGCGACAACGACAGGCTTGCCGCGCAGATCGCAGTGACCGTGGGCGCGGACGTGCTGGTCTTGCTATCGGACGTCGATGGCTTCTATTCGGGCAATCCGAAGCTGGACAGCTCCGCAAAGCGTTTCGACGTGATCGACAGGATCACGCCCGAGATCGAGGCGATGGCGGGCGATGCCGGCACCGGGCTTTCGAAAGGCGGCATGCTGACCAAGCTCATGGCTGCAAAAACCGCGACTGCGGGTGGGGCGACCATGGCGATTACGCTTGGCTCCACAACCAATCCCTTGGCTGCATTGGCAGCGGGCGCACCGGCAACGTGGTTCACGGCCGAAACAGACCCGCAGGTTGCGCGGAAGCGCTGGATTGCATCCATGAAACCGAAGGGCACGCTGCACGTCGATGAAGGGGCGATGCGCGCATTGAATGGTGGCAAATCCCTTCTGCCCGCTGGAGTGACTTCGGTTGAAGGCACATTCGGACGCGGTGAGCCGGTCAAGATCGTGGGACCGGGTGGCGCAAATCTGGGCCTGGGTCTGGTGCGATACACATCCAAGGAAGCTGAGACCCTGAAGGGGCAGCGCTCCGACCGGATCGAGACGCTCCTTGGCTACCCCGGACGGGCGGCACTGGTGCACCGAGACGATATGGCCATATGATGGTCTTGGCTTTTTCAATGGCGAAGAAGGACTGAAGCGATGAAAGACGGTCTGGATATCCACGCGACTATGCAGGACATCGGCGCACGGGCGAAGGCCGCGTCGGCTGAACTGGCCTTCGCTCCGCCAGAAGCCAAGACGAAGGCATTGAACGTGGCCGCAGACACACTCTGGGAAAGACGGGCCGATATCATCGCGGCCAACGCGGAGGATATGGCGTTCGGGCGCGAAAAAGGCCTGTCGGACGCCATGCTCGATCGGCTCATGCTGGATGAGGCGCGGATCGAAGGCATCTGCGAGAGCCTTCGAAGCGTTGCCGCGCAAGACGACCCGGTCGGTGAAGTGATCACGGAATGGGATCGGCCCACAGGCTTGCATATTCAGCGCGTCCGCACGCCTTTGGGCGTGATCGGCGTGATCTACGAAAGCCGGCCCAACGTGACCGCCGACGCAGGTGCACTTTGCCTCAAGGCCGGGAACGCGGTGATCCTGCGCGGCGGATCGGAGAGCTTTCATTCCTCCGGTGTAATCCTGGACTGCCTCGTGGCCGGGCTGAAAGCCGCCGGTCTGCCCGAAGATGCCATACAAAGGGTGCCGACGCGCGACCGCGCGGCGGTCTCCGAGATGCTGACCATGACCGATTATATCGACGTCATCGTACCGCGTGGCGGTAAGGGGCTGGTCGGACTTGTCCAGCGCGAGGCGCGTGTGCCGGTCTTTGCCCATCTCGAAGGGATCGTTCACATCTATCTCGACAAGGATGCAGATCCCGAAAAGGCGCTGAAAGTCGTCCTGAACGCCAAGACACGACGGACCGGCATTTGTGGTGCCGCCGAATGCCTGCTGATCCACCGCGACCTTGTCGACACGATCGGGCAGGCGGTTGTCCGAGCCTTGCTGGACAAGGGCGTGGAGGTGCATGGCGACGAGACGCTCCAATCAATCGAAGGCGTTGTTCCGGCATCCGATGAGGATTGGGGGCGGGAATTTCTCGATATGATCATTGCCGCCCGCGTGGTGGACGATCTGGATGCCGCCATCTCCCACATTCGCACCTATGGCTCCAACCATACCGATTGCATCGTCACCGAAGACGACGCGGCGGCGTCCCGGTTCTTCGAACGCCTCGACAGCGCGATCCTGATGCGGAACGCCTCCACCCAATTCGCCGATGGCGGCGAATTCGGTATGGGGGCCGAGATCGGCATCGCGACCGGCAAGATGCACGCACGCGGCCCCGTCGGTGCCGCTCAACTCACCAGTTTCAAGTATCTGGTGACCGGGGACGGAACGGTCAGAAGCTGACGGAGATGGAGTTGCCGTTTATCGTCGCCTTCACCGATCGGCCCGCAGCGGTCGCGGTCGGTGCGACGAGCGCGAAATGCACTTCGGAGGCGCTGATATCAGGTGCGGCGACGGGCTTTGAAAAAAGGTCCCAGTTCTTTTGGTCAATCTTGATCCGGTCGGCAGATCCGAAGATGCTCCAGGTATTGCCGTTTCGGGTGACCGCGACCTTGCCCCCCCAGGGCAGCGCACTTTCGAAGCATTGCAGGATAAGGAATGCAAGCTTGGCCTCGATCCGTCTTGTGTCGTCCTCGATACGCCAATCCACGCGAATGCGGTTGCCGCGAAACAGGTCGGCCAGCACGCGCCGCACTTCCCCATTGCCAATCCGGGAGTCTTCGTTCGCCGCTCCAAAGGCGATCCGGAAAAACCGGATGCGCGCGTTGGCATTCTCAACCGACTCCGCAATCAGGGTCATTTCAGGCGCCGCTGAAATGCCCGACATCGACAACAGTTCCACCCCGTTTCCTATGGCGCCAAGCGGGGAGATCAGGTCATGGCAAATTCGCGACCCGATCAGTGAATTCAACTCATTTCCGTCAGTTCCCATGTCCCGTCCTTCTCGTTACATCCAACCACAAGGGTGGTCGGTCACATGACCACTCCCGCTTCCCTTTTCACGCCCGGCATGCTGGTCTCTCACCCGGACCGGCCGGAATGGGGCATCGGCCAGGTCCAGAGCAATGTTAACGGTCGGATTACCGCGAATTTTCCCGAAGTTGGAAAGCAAGTTATCGACGCGACACTGGTAGAGCTCATCCCGGTATTCAAAAACTAAAGGTCGTAGAAAACGCATTAACACAACCTTTGCGGGTATTCAATCCGCAAGATTTTCGGTCCGAGTGTGGTTGTGGCTGACTTTTCGCCATCGCTAAAAGGGATTAGAACCGTCCGAAACGAAGGACAGGCATGAAGTTCGAAACAGGAAAACTGACGCTGCGGCTGGCACGCGACGAAGCCGACCTTCTTGCCGCGCAACGGTTGCGCTACCAGGTCTTTGTCGAGGAGATGAGTGGGGACGGGCGCCTGGTCGATCACGAAGGCCGGTTCGAGCGGGATGAGTTCGATACCTTCTGCGATCACCTTGTTCTGATCGACGAAACGGTCAGCGACAGCAACCTGTCCCATGTCGTCGGCGCGTATCGGTTGCTGACGTCGGACAAGGCGGCCGAAATCGGACGGTTTTATTCGGAGGGTGAATACGATCTGGCGCCGCTCAAGACCTCCGGGCGGCGCATTCTGGAACTTGGACGGTCCTGCGTTGCAAAGGACCACAGACGCGGGCCCGCCCTGCAATTGCTCTGGTCGGGTCTGGCCAACTATGTCCTTGATAAACAGATCGAAGTGCTTTTCGGGGTGGCGAGCCTGCATGGAACCGATATCGGGAAATTGGCACTGCCGCTGTCTCATCTGTTCCACACATTCCTGGCACCGCAGGAACTGCGCGTTCGGGCGGTGGACGGGGCGTATCAGTCAATGGAGCTGGTGCCCCCTGAACGGATCGATCGCGTTGCGGCCATGCGTGACGTGCCGCCATTGATCAAATCCTATCTGCGTCTGGGCGGTTTCGTGGGAGACGGTGCTTTCGTGGACCACGCCTTCAACACAACTGATGTCTGCCTTGTCATGGATACCAGCCGATTGAATGCCGGGGCCTTGCGCCGCTATGTCGCCGAGCGTGCCGAGTGACACCGACCTGGCATTCAGAAGACAAGCCGGTCGTGCCGGGAACCGGTCCGCTGGGGCTCTTCCGCGCCGTGACCAAGGGCGTTGCGTTGCTCGTCCTTCTGCTGCTTGGCAGCTTTGCGACACTCGTCATCCGGATCGTCGAGTTCCCGGTCCACGGCCCGGCCCGGCCCTGGACCGGTTGGATCACGGTCATCGTCTGTCGGGCTGCGCTCGCTCTGATCGGGCTGCGTCTGCGCCACACAGGTAGCCCAATGACCGCACGGGGCATATTCGTCGCAAACCACAGTTCATGGCTCGATATCTTTGTCCTGAATTCAGGCGCTCCTCTTGTCTTCGTTTCCAAGGCCGAGGTCGCGCGATGGCCTGGGATCGGCTGGCTCGCGCGCCTGACCGGCACCGTTTTCGTGGAGCGCGCCGCCCGCGAAGCCGGTCAGCAAAAGGCGATACTTGAAAGCCGGATTGACGCTGGCGACCGGCTTCTGTTGTTTCCCGAAGGCACCTCGACAGATGGTCAACGGGTGCTGCCGTTCAAACCAACGCTTTTTGCGGCGGCGATGTCGGGCAGCGACCTTTTCGTCCAACCGGTTACGGTCGCCTATGAAGCCCCTGCGATGCAGGACCGCAGGTTTTACGGATGGTGGGGCGATATGGATTTCGGGCCTCACCTTGTTCAGGTCCTGGCGGCCCGAAGGGGTGGACGGGTCGTGGTGACCTGGCATCCGCCATTGGGCGTGGCGCAGTTCGCGGATCGCAAGACACTGGCGAAGGAAGCAGAGCACCTGGTGCGCTCTGCCCATCCAGGCGCATCTCAGGCCTAGCCCAGAGGCGCCAGCAATCGGGTCAGCGCGGAAGCAGGGTCGTCCTCCCGCCAGATCTCCTCACCGATTGCAAGGAAATCGGAGACCGGTGCGAGAGCGGCCACGGTATCGACATCGAACTGGCCTTCCGCGACCACCGGGACTTCGATCACCTCGGACCACCATTGGAAAAGCTCGACCGGTGCCTGCGTCCCGTCGCCCAGTTCCGAGGCGCCAACAGGACCGAAGGCCACATAATCCGCGCCAGCTTCCCCGGCATTCATACCGTCATGTTTTGAGGTGCCGCAGAACGCACCGACAATGGCATCCGTGCCAAGGGCCTTTCGGGCGGCGCGACACCCGCGTGCGCCATCGGTCAGATGGACGCCATCCAGTCCAAGTCGCTCCGCCAGCGTCACATGATTGTCGATAACCACGGCGATGTCGCGTTCATGTGCGATCTCGCGAACCGCATCCGCAAGACGCGACAGGCGGTCTTCGTCCCGGCTGGCCAGGGCAAGGCGAATACAGGCGATGTCCCGGACATCAAGAACGCGCACCAGCCGCGTCGGAAAGCTCGAAAGTTCGAAATCGGGTGGGGTAACCAGATAGATCTGCGGGTGGTCTGGGCTGTCCATGCGGGCGGTCCTTTGGGTCTTCGGGAAAGGCTATAACCTCAATCCCGACAAGGGAAAAGACACGGCCTCGTCCTTCCCTGCGCCGAAAACTGCCCCATTTCCGACGGAGTTTTGCCCAACTATTGCCACAAAGACATGGTTAATATGGCATTAGTGTGGAGGCTATGTTGTGAGTAGACGCGTTATGAGTAACGAATTGCAGCTTCTTTGCCGTGCCGAAATCCTGCGTTTGCAGGAAGCGGAAATTATGCACATGCAGGAAAACGAACGGTCGCTGAGTGACAGCGCCCTCAAATCCTTGCGTGAATTCCGCAAAAGCCGGGTCGCCAATCGCAAATTGCCCTGCCAGCCGAAAGCGGCCTGACAATAGGTCAGGGGCGTGAATAGGTTAGCGTGGCCCGCGCCAGCGCGGCCTCGCTTCCGTCATTGCGTATGACGGCATCTCCCACCGCAAGACGCTTTCCCAGTTTCAGGATCGTGACATCCGCAAACAGCCTGCGACCGGCTGCGGGCTTCCTCAGGAAGTCGATGGACGCGCTTGTCGTCACTGCCAGCGCTTCTTCTCCGACATGGGCGATGATGGCGAGGTAGACAGCGCAATCGACCAGCGAAAACATGGTCGGCCCGGAAATCGTCCCGCCCGGACGCAGATGCCGTTCGTCGGGGGACAGACCCATCCGAAGGCGAGAGGGGCCAAGCTCGACAACCTCGTACTCGGCGGACACTTGTGGAAACTCGCGTCTCAGAAAGGCGTGTAGCTCCGGTATGCCCATTTGGGGCTGCAAAAGACCTGTCATGGCGCTAGTCTTGCCGCGAGCGAGAAGATACCGCAATGTCAGATCCGCTTTCCTGCATCGCACCGGAGAAACGGGATGAGGCTCAGCGAATGGACGCCATCTTCCGCGAAGTGACCGGATGGAAACCGAAACTCTGGCGCTCGACGATCGGTTACGGACAATACCACTACCGCACAAAGGCGGGTGCCGAAGGCGACTTTCTTGCGACGGGGTACAACATGCGCGCCCGCGACATCTCGCTTCATATCCTGCCAGGTTACACCGAGTTTCCCGAGATCGCAGCCCGGCTGGATCTCCACAAGCGCGGGAGAAGCTGCTGGTACATCAAGTCGCTGGACGCGGTGGACCAGACCGCCTTGCGCGACCTGATCCTTGCCGGGCTGGATGACCTCCGGAAATTTGCCTCGATCGAGCCGACCTGACCGGCTAGAGGCGGTAAATCTCTCCGAACTTGTTCTCCAGATAATCCAGCAGCGGTTCGACGCGCGGAGCGGCGCCGGTGGCGTTTTCAATGACCTCCCGCGGCTCGTAAAGCCCGCCGTGGCGCTGCACCTTCTCTCTCAGCCAGGCTGTTGCCGGTCCGGTCTCGCCGCGGGCCAGCGCGTCATCAAGATCCGGCAGGTCCTTGCGCAGGGCCGCATGCAGGCATCCGGCATAGACATTGCCCAGCGTGTAAGTCGGGAAATAGCCGAACAGGGCTTCCGACCAATGCACATCCTGCAGGACACCATTCGCCGGGGTATCGACCTTCAGGCCGAAATCGCGTTCGAACCGTTCATTCCAGGCATCGGGCAGGTCCGGCACGTCAAGCCTGCCTGCCACCAGATCGCGCTCCAGGTCAAAACGCAGCAACACATGCAGGTTGTAGTGAACCTCGTCCGCCTCGGTCCGGATGTAGCCGGGGCTGCACCGGTTCACCACGCGGTAAAAGCTGTCCGCGTCCGGGACGCCGAAATCGCCAAATACGGATTGCATCCGGCCATAGAGCCAAGCGGTGAAAGCCCGGCTTCGACCGAGTTGGTTTTCATAGATCCGGCTCTGGCTTTCGTGCACGCCCATCGACACGCCGGAGCCGAGCGGGGTCAGCAGGTAGGCCGGGTCGATCCCCTGTTCATAGGCAGCGTGGCCGACCTCGTGGATGGTCGAGTAGAAACAGTTGAACGGGTCTCCGGGCATGGTGCGCGTGGTGATCCGCACATCCAGTCCGGAACCGGAGGAAAACGGATGCACCGCCTTGTCGATGCGCCCATGCGACAGGTTGTAGCCGAACGTGCTGGCAAGCTCGGCGGACAATGCGAGTTGCCCATCCTCAGCAAAGCTGCCGGACAAAGCGGGAATCGCGCGGTCCGAGCCGAGGATGCGCTCACGAAGCGCCACAAGCCGGGGGCGGAGCGCGCCGAAAAGCGCCTCAAGCTCTGCTTCCGTCGCTCCCGGTTCATAATCGTCGGCCAAGGCATCGTAGAGGTTCCCGCCATCGGCCAGCGCGGCGGCCTTTTCGCGCGACAGGGATACGACTTCGGTCAGCTTGGGCGCGAAGAGCGCGAAATCGTTTGTCGCCCGCGCCTCGGCCCAGACGCGATGGGCCAGCGAAGTTGTTCGGGCGAGGGCGGCCGAGAGCTTCTCCGGAACTCGCTGGGTGCGTTCGAAACTGCGACGGATCTGGTGAATTTGGCGTGCGCCGGTTTCGTCCGCTGGCTCTGACGCCTCAAGCCATTCACCGATACGAGGATCGGTCCGGCGCCGGTGCAAAACGCCATCGAGTGCCGCCATCTCTTCGGCTCGTTGCTCGGCGGCCCCGGACGGCATGACCGTTTCCTGGTCCCAGCCGAGCCGCCCCATGACCTGGCCCAGGGCCTCCGTCTCGCGTTGAAAGGCCATCAGGTCGTCAAATGCAGTCATGTCGTGCCTCTCACGGATTGGGCGATGGGGTATTGCGCCAGGAACCGGGCGCGCAGGATTAGGGTGAATAGCAGTACCGCGCCGAACTGGTGCAGGATCGCCAGCGGCCAGGGCGCGATATAGATCACGGTCGCAATCCCCAATACCACCTGAAGAAGCAGCATCGCCATCACGGCGGAAAACGCCGCGCGGGTTCTGCCATTGGCAGACCGTCGGGCGCGAAGCCAGACGACAACTCCGAAGGCGAACAGCAGATATCCCGCAATTCGATGCATGAACTGCACCAGCCCGGCATCCTCGAAAAAATTCCGCCAGACCGGCGTAAGCGACAGCGGCTCCGGTGGCAGGAACGCGCCACCCATCATCGGCCAGTCGTTGAAACTGCGGCCCGCATCGATTCCGGCAACAAGCGCGCCAAGCAGGATTTGCAGAAAGGCAAAATGCATCAGCCCGGTGCCCATCGAGAACAGCTTGCCATCGCGGGACCGCCGGGCCTGGATCAGGTCAGCCTCCTTGCGCCCGAGTTTCAGAATGAACCAGGCAAGAAGGCCAAGGATGACGAAGGCGAGGCCGAGGTGAACGGCCAGCCGGTAGGACGCGACGTCGAGCATCGAGCCGGTCAGACCAGATGACACCATCCACCATCCGATCGCCCCCTGAAGACCGCCAAGCACGCCGGGGATCACGAGCCGCCCCGTCCAGCCGGTGGGGATCTTCTTCGCAAGCAAGAAGAACAGGAACCCGACCGCCCAGACCAGACCGATGATGCGTCCAAGCTGCCTGTGGCCCCATTCCCACCAGTAGATGGACTTGAACTCTTCCAATGTCATTCCCCGGTTCTGGTGCTGATATTCCGGGATCTCCTTGTACTTTTCGAACTCTGCGGCCCAGGCTTCCGCCGACATCGGGGGCAGGGCGCCGGTGACCGGCTTCCACTCGGTGATGGACAGTCCGCTATCGGTCAGGCGGGTCAGACCGCCCACGGCGATCATGACGACGACCAGCGCGAACAGGATCATCAGCCAGACCCGGATCGCGCCGCGTGCGCCACGGTGCGCCGCCTTGTCGATGACTCCGCCGGTCGGCGCTGCCTTCGGCGCGTCGCCTCCGACCTCTTCGAATATGCTGCGTTTCTCGCTCATGGGCACTGACCTCTGGTTCGCGCAGAACCTATGTCCGGCACCGCGGAGCGTCCAGTCACTCGCCGCGTTCTTTCCACCGGACCATCTGTCGCAGAATACCGTGCAGCATCTGCACATCCGCCCGCGTCAAAGGCATCCGCGACCAGAGGTTGCGCAGGACGGTCTTCATGCCGTCAGCCTTCTCGGGCGGAAAGAAGAAGCCTGCGGTTTCCAGCCGGTCCTCGTAATGCTCGGCCAGCTTGTCGATCTCGATGCCCGTTGCCGGTTCCGTCCCGGCAAACGCAGTCTCCACGGGTGCGATCTCCGAGGTGGCCCGCTGCCATTCGTAGGCCGTAAGCAGCACGCATTGCGCAAGGTTCAGCGACGGGAAGTCCGGGTTCACGGGAACCGAAATGATGGCATTCGCGACCGCGATATCGTCATTCTCCAGTCCCGCGCGCTCCGGCCCGAACATCACCGCTACACGCTGACCGGTCGAGATGCGCCGCGCGGCCTCGGCCATCGCGGCTTCCGGCGAATAGACCTCTTTCGTCAGGTCGCGCGACCGGGCGGTGGTGGCAAAGACGAAATGCGTCTCCGCCAAAGCCTCGGCAGTCGTCTCGCGCAACCGCGCCTCGTCCAGCAGCCGCCCGGCGCCACTGGCCATCGCGACCGCCCTGGGATTGGGCCAGCCGTCGCGGGGGGCGACGATGGACATCCGGTCCAAACCGAAATTCCACATCGCCCGCGCTGCCGCACCGATGTTTTCGCCCATCTGCGGACGCACGAGCACGAATTCCGGCTGTTTCATCCGTTCAGGTAGACTTCCAGGGAGACCAGTTCGGTCAGCGGTGCCTCAAGAAGACGCATGGCGGCCAGCGAAATCCGGCTCGACCCGCCCGGTGCAGGCCGCAAATCGACTTGCACCGTGCGACCTGTTGCGGGGTTTCGCACCCGGCCCGTCGTGGGCGCGCTGACGAGGGATGTTTCCAGCCAGAAGCCCGGCGTTCCGGCGTCTCCCAACGTGGCGACCGTGGTGCCAAGACTGGTTCCGCTTGGTGAAGTCGATGTCGCCGCTTCACGTTGGGCGTCTGTCGTTGTGTCAAAATCTTCCACCGTGACGGCATCGTCATCCGGAAGCGCCAGCCCACTTTGATCATCAATGGAAGACGGCGCGGCCCGGGGCGGCTCCATCAGGACATACTCATCGCAGGCCGCGACAAGAAACAGAAGGGGGATCAGTGTGTAACGCATGAGCTCAATCTATCCCCCCGCACCTCTCCCATCAACGCCCAACAGGACTTGCGGCAGCGCGGCGCGCAAACTAGGCTCTCTCTGCTCATGACCAGACCGCCGCTCATAGACCCGTTTGCCCGTCCGATCAGTTATCTGCGCGTATCGGTGACGGACCGCTGCGATTTCCGCTGCGTCTATTGCATGGCGGAAAACATGACCTTTCTGCCCAAGAAAGAGCTTTTGACGCTGGAAGAACTGGACCGGATGTGTTCCGCCTTCATCCGGATGGGCGTCGAGAAACTGCGGATCACCGGCGGCGAGCCGCTGGTGCGGCGCGACATCATGACGTTCTTTCGCTCGATGACGCGCCATCTGGACAGCGGTGCCTTGAAGGAATTGACCGTCACGACCAACGGATCGCAGCTTGCGCGTTTCGCGGATGATCTGGTGGCGGCGGGTGTGCGGCGGATCAATGTCTCGCTCGACACGTTGGACCAGGACAAATTCGCCCGCGTGACCCGCTGGGGTCGGCTTCCTCAGGTCCTGAAGGGAATCGACGCAGCCCAGAAAGCGGGGCTTCGGGTCAAGATCAACACCGTAGCGCTGAAGGGCTTCAACGAAGACGAACTCTTTACGCTGACGGAATGGTGTGCCGAACGGGATATGGACCTGACTTTCATCGAGGTCATGCCGATGGGCGACCTCGGTGGCGAAGACCGCGTCGGACAATACTGGTCCCTGAAAGACCTGCGGGCCGAGTTGGCGACGCGCTACGCGCTCACCGATCTCGAACATCGCACAGGCGGACCGGCCCGTTACGTGCAACTGAACGAGACCGGGCAGCAGGTGGGGTTCATCACGCCGCTCACGCATAATTTCTGCGAAAGCTGCAACCGTGTGCGCCTGACCTGCACGGGCGAGCTGTTCATGTGCCTCGGCCAGGAGGACAATGCCGATCTGCGAACGCCCCTGCGCGCCTCGGAAGCGGATGACCTTTTGGAGGACGCGATACGCGCTGCCATCGCGCGCAAGCCCAAGGGGCACGATTTTGACTATTCCCGACAGCAGGCCGATGGTCAGGTGTCGCGCCACATGAGCCAAACGGGCGGCTGAATACCACAGTTTTGACATCAGAACGGCCAGATCTTGTGAAGTCCTTCGTTCCCAGGGGGCCTTGAACGTGGGAGCGCGGTTCAATGCGCAAACTTCTGATTCTCGTACCCGTACTGGCGATCACGGCGTGCGCCCAGGCAACCGAGACTGTGAATTCGGACGCCTCCGCCACCAATGTCAGGTACGAAACGGCCAAATACTTCTCGACCAGCACGAAAAACGTGCGCGTCGGGGGTTTCAAGCAAACCCTGCTAGGCACGCAGTACAGAGCGAATGTGGGTGGCCGTAACTACGACTGCCATTACGTTCGGAAGACCGTAAGCTGTCAGGGTGCCTGACCGACGAAGTTAACGGGGTCAAAAACACTGACCCCGTCAACCCCGTTGAAAGGTGGACCGAGCGTCCAAATCCGGTCCGGGCAAAGGAGTGAGAACCTGAGCCGAAGCTGACCTTAACGGTTCCTATATGAACCGAAGGTGAACGGAGCCTGAAAGGCGCAAATCATTCCACTGTGACTGATTTGGCAAGGTTGCGCGGCTGGTCGACATCCGTGCCTTTCGCGACAGCCGTGTAATAGGCCAACAGTTGCGCTGGAACGGCATAGACCAGCGGCGCCAGGATATCCGGCACTTCCGGCATCTCCAGGACGCGCCACGCGCCATCCCCCGCCTCGGCAGCACCCTTGCGATCCGTCACCAAAACGATCTTGCCGCCGCGCGCCATGACCTCCTGCATGTTGGAAACGGTCTTATCGAATAACTCGTCCTTCGGTGCCATGACGATCACCGGCACATTCCGGTCGATCAGGGCGATTGGTCCGTGTTTCAACTCTCCGCTGGCATAGCCTTCGGCGTGGATGTAGCTGATTTCCTTCAGTTTCAGAGCGCCTTCCAGCGCCAGCGGGTACATCCGTCCCCGCCCCAGAAAGAGAATGTCCTGGGCTTCCGCCAGTTTTTCGCCCGCCGCTTCCAGATGGCCGTTGGCGGCCAGCGCCTGGCTCACCAGTCCCGGAACGGCGCGCATTGCCCTGATCTGCTCCGCGAAGGCAAGCTCGTCCAGCATCCCGCGATCCCGCGCGGCTTTTATGGCGACGATCAAAAGCACCAGAAGCTGGCAGGTGAAGGCCTTGGTGGAGGCAACTCCGATCTCCGCTCCTGCATGTATGGGCAGGACGACATCGCTTTCCCGCGCGATCGAGCTTTCCGGGACGTTGACGATGGACAGGATGCGGCTTTCGGTCGCAACGTAACGCAGAGCGGCCAGCGTATCGGCGGTTTCGCCTGACTGGCTGACAAAGATCGACAGAGTGTTCTTTCCGACAGGTGGGTTCCGGTACCGGAATTCAGACGCGATATCGACCTCAACGGGAATGCCGGCAAGTTGCTCAATCCAGTATTTCGCGGTCATGCAGGCGTAGAAGGCCGTGCCGCAGGCGATCATTAGAATGCGGTCGACCTGGGCAAAGTCGGGCATGTCCGTCGGCAGTGCCAGGGTGTCGTCTTTCACGTAATGGGCAAGGGTATCCGCCAGCACCGCTGGCTGTTCGGCGATCTCCTTGGCCATGAAGTGCTTGTGGCCGCCTTTTTCGATCCGGGTCGTGTCGATCTGGACCTTTCGAACCTCGCGATTGGCGATGCGGCCCTCGCCATCCCAGATTTCCGCACCCGCGCGGGTCAGGACTGCGCGATCCCCTTCTTCGAGATAGGTGATCCGGTCGGTCAGCGGAGCCAGCGCGATGGCATCGGACCCCAGATACATCTCCCCGTCGCCCCAGCCAACGGCGAGTGGTGACCCCCGACGCGCCGCGATAATCAGATCGTTCTCGCCCTCGAACAGGAACGCCACGGCGAATGCGCCTTCCAATCGGGCAATGGTCTGCTCGGCGGCGTCGCGCGGCGACAGGCCCTGGTCGATGAAACTCTGCGCCAGAAGTGAGATCGTCTCGGTGTCCGTCTCGGACTCCGCCGAGTACCCCCTGGCCATCAGGTCCTCCCGCAGGGATTTGAAATTCTCGATGATGCCATTATGGACCACGGCGACCAGACCGGAGCGATGCGGGTGCGCATTGGTGACCGAAGGCGCGCCGTGGGTTGCCCAGCGGGTGTGCCCGATGCCGGAGCGCCCGCGAAGCGGTTCATGCACCAGCAGATCGGCGAGATTCACCAGTTTCCCGACAGCCCGGCGGCGATCAAGCGTACCGTTATCGACGGTCGCGATGCCTGCGCTGTCGTAGCCGCGATATTCCAGTCGCTTCAACGCCTCGACAAGGATGGGCGCGGCTTCGTGCTCACCAAGGATTCCAACGATTCCACACATGGTTCAACCTTTCTTCGCGGCTTTGGCGGCCCGCAGCCGGGAAAAGAGCTTGCGGGCGAAACCCGGTTTATTGACCTGTCGGGCCCGGGCCACCGCCATATCGCCGTCAGGCACGTCCATCGTAATGGTGCCGCCGGTCGCGGTCATCGCCTCGTCGCCGATCCTGACCGGAGCGACCAGCATCGTGTTCGATCCGATAAAAACATCCGCGCCGATCTCGGTCCGGTGCTTGAAGACCCCGTCATAATTGCAGGTGATCGTGCCCGCTCCGATATTCGTGCGCGCGCCGACTGACGCGTCCCCGATGTAGCTCAGGTGGTTGACCTTGGCTCCGTCGCCGATTTCAGCGTTCTTGATCTCGACGAAATTGCCGACCTTGGTGTCATTCGAAAGTTCCGCGCCGGGGCGGAGGCGGGCATAGGGGCCGACGGTCGCTCGGGCACCGACATGGGCACCTTCGAGATGAGAAAACGCCTTGATATGGGCTTCGGATTCCACGGTGACCCCCGGCCCGAAAACCACGTACGGCTCGATGATCGCATCGCGCCCGATCACCGTGTCGGCAGCGAAATGGACTGTGTCCGGCGCTTCCAGCGTGACACCGTTTTCCAGCGCCGCGATGCGGGCCGATTGCTGGAACACGGCTTCGGCGGCGGCGAGGTCCGCGCGGGTATTGATGCCCAGCGTCTCCGCCTCCTCGCAGGTCGCGACCCTGGTCGCAAGGCCCTCCGCTGCCGCCAAGGCAGGGATGTCCGTCAGATAATATTCGCCCGCGGCATTGTCGTTCCCGACTCCAGCGGCGAGGCGCAGGAGAATGTCGGTCCTGGCAAGGACGACGCCGGAATTGCAGAGCGTTATCGCGCGTTGCTCGTCGCTTGCGTCCTTGAACTCGACGATTTCCCGAAGCCGATCACCATCGGTCACCATCCGGCCATATCGCCCCGGATCGGCCGCTTCGAAGCCAAGGAAAACGATATCGGCGCCGCCCGCACGCATCTCCTGCATCCGCGCGATGGTTTCCGGCCGGATGAAGGGGGTGTCCCCATAAAGCATCAGCGTGTCGCCGCCCGCACCCGCAAGCGCCTCCGTCGCCTGGACCACGGCATGTGCGGTGCCAAGCTGATCCGTCTGACGGGCAATCAGAATCTCGGGGTCATGGGCCTGTGCCGCCGCAGCCACCTCGTCCCCGCCATGCCCCACGACGATCACGCGCCGGCCATCCAGCGCGGAAGCCGAATTGAGCGCATGTTCGAAAAGCGGTGCGCCCGCGATCTTGTGCAGGACTTTCGGTACGTCGGATTGCATCCGCGTGCCTTCACCGGCGGCGAGTAGGATCAGGTGAGTGGGCATGTGGCCTGCAGTCCTGTTATTATTGCCGCCTTGTAACGTGGCGCTCGGATGTCGCATAGGCGGTACGGTATCAATTTGTGTGTCCGTAAATTACACGGACAGCGCGATTTCGCCGAGGGGATGGGATGAAAACAGTAATCTGTGACCTGGATGGTACGCTCGCGGACACCAGCGGAGACTTGATCGCGGCGGCGAATGCCTGCTTCATCGCCGAAGGGTACGGTGCGCTCCTGGACGAAAGCGACGATGCCCTGACGGCATTTCACGGCGGGCGTGCCATGTTGCGGCTGGGATTTTCCCGTGTGGGCGTGACGGATGAACGGGCAGTTGACGCGCAATATCAACCGTTTCTTGACCATTACTCGGAAAATATAGACGTAAGAACAGTGCTTTATCCTGGCGTGACCGAAGCGTTACAGGAGTTGCGGGGCGCGGGCTATGCCTTGGGTGTCTGCACGAATAAACCCGCCGAGCTGGCTGAAACCCTTCTGGACAGACTGGGCATCCGCGACCTGTTCGGTTCGATGATTGGCGCGGATACCTTGCCGGTCAGAAAGCCCGACCCGAAACCCTATCTGGAGGCTGTGCGCCGCGCCGGAGGCGACCCTGAACAATCGCTGCTGGTTGGCGACACCATAACCGACGTGGATACGGCGCGCGCCGCCGGGGTGCCGATCATCCTGGTAGGGTTCGGTCCCGAAGGCGGTGGCGTCGCCCGGTTGTCGCCGGACGCCATGCTCGATGGGTATGACCGGCTGGCCGATGTGGTCCGGAACCTGATCGGGTGAAGTGGTCACGTTCCGGTCATCGCGCGGCAATTGACGGTGTCCGGGCCGCGAAGTAATAAGTGAACGAGTGTTCACATCCGGGAGGCTGCCATGTTCACCGCATCCATGCGCTTCGATCTGGGCGAAGACGTCGAAGCCTTGCGCGAGATGGTCCATCGCTGGGCGCAGGATCGGGTCCGCCCCCTGGCTGCCGAAATCGACCGGGAAAATCGTTTTCCTTCAGACCTTTGGCGTGAAATGGGGGAGCTTGGCCTGCTCGGCATCACGGTCGAGGAAGAATATGGCGGCGCGGCAATGGGCTATCTCGCGCACGCCGTGGCGGTCGAGGAAATCGCGCGGGCCTCTGCCTCCGTCTCCCTGTCCTACGGGGCGCATTCCAACCTTTGCGTGAACCAGATCCGGCTGAACGGAACGCCCGAGCAGAAGGCGAAATATCTGCCGCGCCTCGTTTCCGGCGAGCACGTGGGCGCGCTGGCGATGAGCGAGGCCGGGGCGGGGTCCGATGTCGTCTCGATGAAGCTGAAGGCGGAGAAGCGAAACGATCACTACCGGCTGAACGGGACCAAGTACTGGATCACTAACGGACCGGATGCCGACACGCTGGTAGTTTATGCCAAAACCGATCCCGAGGCCGGGTCGAAGGGTATCACGGCCTTTTTGATCGAGAAGGAAATGACCGGGTTCAGTACTTCGCCCCATTTCGACAAGCTGGGGATGCGGGGCTCGAACACGGCGGAACTGATCTTCGATGATGTCGAGGTGCCGTTCGAAAATGTGCTGGGAGAAGAAGGGCTTGGCGTTGCAGTTCTGATGTCCGGGCTGGACTATGAGCGCGTCGTTCTGGCGGCGATCGGGCCGGGGATCGTCGCGGCCTGCATGGACGAAATCATGCCCTACATGGCCGAGCGCAAGCAGTTCGGGAAATCCATCGGGTCGTTCCAGCTCATGCAGGGCAAGATTGCGGATATGTACACCGCCATGAACTCAGCGCGGGCCTATGTCTATGAGGTTGCCAAGGCCTGTGACCGGGGCGATGTGACCCGGCAGGACGCGGCGGCCTGCTGTCTCTATGCCTCTGAAATCGCGATGAAACAGGCGCATCAGGCTGTGCAGGCGATGGGCGGCGCAGGCTTCATGAACGAGCACCCGGTCTCTAGGCTGTTCCGGGACGCAAAACTCATGGAGATCGGGGCGGGGACGTCGGAGATCCGACGCATGCTGATCGGTCGGGAACTTGTGAGCGCGATGGCCTGACGCCGAGAAGGGGCTTGATCGGCATGCCAATCTTGTGTCTTCTGTTCCTTGGGGCTGTTGCTTTCGGTGTTTCGATGCAGGTGCGGGTCTTCCCGTAGGCAAAGAAAGTTGAGTGGTTTCAGCCCTTTGGATGTCTGATCTGGTCATGCGAAAAGATGATCGGGGGGGCATTCCGGACTGGGGAAGATAAGGTTGGGGGCAACCTGCGTTATGTGTGAAACGACCGAAATCAGTCTTAGCGGACTGGGCTTTGAAGAAGTGCGAGTGTGACCATGCGATTTTTTTCCTGGATCATTCTCGTTGTGTCAGCAATCGTACTCGCCACCCGGATGGCCACGGCGGAACCCGTGGTCGGGGCCGATCCCGGTGATACGAACCCGTATGGCATCCAGCTTCAGCCAAAGTGAGTTCTGACGTCGCATCCTTGTCGTTTTCGAAAGATTACAAGGAGTTGCGGTCTGGATTTCGATGGCGGTTCCCCGTCGCGCTGAACATGGCGGTGGAGGTTTGCGACCGTTGGGCCGAGCGTGAGCCCGACCGGGCCGCGATTATCGACTTGTCTGGGGATGCACGTCAGGACGTGAGTTTCGGACAACTGAAGGATCTGTCCGATCGCATTCAGCAAGGTCTTGAAAACGCTGGTGTTTTTGCAGGAGACCGAGTTGGTGTCTTCCTGTCACAATCGCCGATTCTGGCCGCGGCCCATATTGCGATCTGGCGGATGGGGGCGATTTCGGTCCCGCTTTTCACCCTGTTTCAACAGGATGCGCTGGCGAGCCGGTTGGGGGATAGCGGGGCGGGCGTGGTTGTCACGGATGCCGAGAATGCGGGACGGCTGAAGGGCTTTGACGTCAAGCCCCTGACAGAAAAGGATTTACCGGAGGCGGCACCCGCGAAAGACGCAGTCGCGACCGGGCCGGAGACGCCAGCCTGCCTGATCTACACCTCGGGCACCACCGGCAAACCGAAGGGTGCGCTGCACGGGCACAGGATGCTTCGGGGGCATTTGCCGGGCGTCGAGATGAGCCATGATTTTCTAGGACAATCAGGGGATTGCCTGTGGACGCCAGCGGACTGGGCCTGGATTGGCGGCCTGTTCGACGTGCTGATGCCGGGGCTTGCCTTGGGTGTGCCGGTCGTGGCTGCGCGGATGCCGAAGTTCTCTGTCGAAAGCTGCCGGAAGATCATCGCGGAAGCTTCTGTTCGCAATGTGTTTTTTCCGCCGACTGCGCTCAGGATGCTGAAGGCGGAAGATGCGGAATTACCGGGTTTGCGCAGCGTGGCCAGCGGCGGCGAGCCGCTGGGAGCCGAGATGCTGGCTTGGGGGCGCAAGGCTATGGGTCTGACAATAAACGAATTTTACGGACAGACCGAATGCAACATGGTGGCCAGTTCCTGTTCGGCGATGTTCGAGGCCAGGCCCGGCTGCATCGGTCGCGCCGTTCCCGGGTTCGAGGTGGCGGTGATCGATGCCGATGGGGGCGAAACGGCGGGAGAAGGGGACATCGCGGTTCGGCGGGGTGCGGGCTCTATGATGTTGGAATATTGGAATAATCCTGCGGCCACGGCGGAGAAATTTCGCGGCGACTGGCTGGTCACCGGCGATCGCGGAGTGATCGAGGACGGGTTCATTCGTTTCGTCGGACGGGAAGATGATGTCATAACTTCAGGGGGTTACCGGATCGGGCCGGCGGAGATCGAGGATTGCCTGCTGACCCATGAGGCCGTTGCGACCGTGGGTGTCGTGGGCAAGCCGGACCCGGTGCGCACCGAGATCGTCAAGGCCTATATCGTTCTGAAACAAGGGTTTTCCGCCACGGAAGCGGAGTTGCAGGACTGGGTGAAGACGCGGCTTGCGGGGTATTCCTATCCTCGCGAGATCGCGTTTCTCGAGGCTTTGCCGATGACCGTGACGGGCAAGGTGATCCGCAAGGAGCTGAAGGCACGGGCGGCGGCGGAGACGTCATTCACAAAACGTTAAGGGTGGCGTTCGGTGGGTTGCGTGAACTTTTGTACCGGTTTCGGGCCCCCTCCTGACCGTTTTGTACCATCTGCCGTGCGTTGTACTTTCGGAGATATGAATCACTTGATTTCGCGGCCTTGCCTGTCCTTTGTGGGTCGGCGTGTCATTGCAACGAGGCAGCCGGTTTTGCTTTCGGATGACGGGTTTGACGGCGCATGGCGCGCGCGAAGCCGAGGCCGCTTTGACTTCCAAAACGGACGGTTCGTTCCTAAATGATGAATGTGAGGATCTGGACGTTCATTTTCGCAGGTCTGGCCATTGCGGCACCTGTCTCCGGCTCCGCCACCGAACATGAGGTGGCGGTCTTCGGGTCCATTCTGGAGGCCTGTTATGCGGCTGCCGAGACGGACGATGCGATGACCGCCTGCATCGGGCAGATGTCGACGGCTTGTATGGACGGGCAGGAGGGCGGGCATTCCATGCTGGGCATGTCGTCCTGCATCAATGCCGAGGCACAGGTCTGGGACAAATATCTGAACAGCGAATACCGCGAGACGATGGCTGCGCTGAAGGCGATGGATGCCGATGAGGCCGAGTTTTCCCCCGAGTTTGCCAAACGCGCCGACAGCCTGCGGGACGCCCAGCGGGCCTGGATCGGATTTCGCGACGCGGAATGCGGGCTGGCCTATGCGATGTGGGGGTCGGGTTCGATGCGGAGCATTGCCTGGGCCTCGTGCCAGGTGGACATGACCGCAAAGCGGACGATTGAAATCAGGGGTCTCGGGAGCGAAATGCGATGAGCGAGGTGATCGTGGTGCCGCGGGTTGAGGCGATCCTGCGCGAACAGGACGACTATCGCGCCGCGCCGCCTTCGGTCCTGCCGCGGGCGATCCGGAGCATGGCGGGCCCGGTGAGCTTTCTGACCAACCGTCTGGTCCCGGCCGAGATGATCGAGGCGGCAATCCGGGGCGCCGACTGGGCGGCGTCGCAGTCGATCCGGACGGCCAGCATCACCCATGCGTTTGGCGATCTCGATGCCTGCGAGGATGCGGTCTCGGGCGTGCGGCGCTGGGCGATGGGCTATGCCGTCACAGGCGGCGGCGCGGCGGGCGCGTTCGGCGCGCTCGGGCTGGCCGTCGATGTGCCGGCGACCGTGGCGCTGGCTTTGCGCACCACGCGGCTGGTGGGGCTTTGTTACGGGTTCGGGGCAGATACGGAAGCCGAACGCACCCATATTCTGGATATCCTGGCGCTGGCCGGGGCCAACAGCCGTGAAGAGCGGGCAGAAGCGATCGAACGGCTGGCCGAGGGCCGGGCGGCGATGGATGCAGGCGACTGGCAGAAGATTGTGCGGCTGGCCGGGCAGACCACCGGGTCGGTCGCGGCGACCCAGCGGGTTGCGGCGACGCTGGGGGTGAACCTGTCCACCCGCAAGATCGCGCAACTGGCCCCGGTGATCGGGGCGGCGGTGGGCGCGGGCGTGAACGCGGCGTTTCAACGGGACGTGGCCGATGCGGCGCAATTCGCCTATCGCGCGCGCTGGCTGGAGGTCAACGAGCGGATCGTAGAGGGATAGGGGCTTTGGGAGAGTGCGGAGGGGAGCTCCGCTCCCCGCCCCGGATCAGGTCCGGGGCCCCCTTGGGAGTATTTTCAACAGGATGATGGGCAATTTGAGATAAATTGTCAGCGTCATGGTGCGTTGACGGCTGAGGCGGGCTTCGCTATCCCGGCGGTGACTGAAGGTTGACGGAGTGGTCCCTTGGAAGAGCTTCTCAGAGAATATCTGCCGATCATGGTTTTCCTCGGGATTGCCGTGGGGCTGGGGATCGTGCTGATCCTTGCCGCCGTGATCGTCGCGCCGAAGGATGCGGACCCCGAGAAGCTGTCGGCTTACGAATGCGGGTTCAACGCTTTTGATGACGCGCGGATGAAGTTCGATGTGCGGTTCTACCTCGTGTCGATCCTGTTCATCATCTTCGATCTGGAGATCGCGTTCCTGTTCCCCTGGGCGGTGGCGTTTGGGGATCTCAGCACTGTCGCCTTCTGGTCGATGATGGTCTTCCTGGCCGTGCTGACTGCCGGTTTCGCCTATGAGTGGAAAAAAGGCGCGATGGACTGGGAGTGAGCTCCGGCTCGGCGTAGCCGAAAAAGGTCCAGTGGACCTTTTGAGGGGCGAACGCGCGGAGCGCAGGCGTGGTCCGGTGGACCTTTCCGAGCGACGAACGCGCGACAGCGTCCAAAAGTTGCCCTAAAGCTGCGCTAGCTCATTTGTATTGAGCAAATGAGTTAGACGCGATGATTGATGTCTTGCTGTATCGTTTCGAACGCCTCTGGCGTGTGATGGTGCTCGGCGTCGTGTTACCGGTCCTGACCGTTCTTTACCTGCAGTTTGCGCTGGGGGAGGCGTTGCCGGGGCACTTTGCCTTCGCTGTGGCGATACCGGTTTTCCATGTTCTGCGATATCCTCAGCAATGGGTCGAAACGCTGACAGTATCACTGATCCTGTCGGCGGCTCTTGTGCTGGCTGCTCTATTTGTTTCGCCCGATATGCCGCTGCTCCGTCAGGGCCTGCGCTATGCCGCGATTGGCGCGGTCGCCGTGACCGCCTTCCTCATGATCATCTCGCCAGTGCATTTGCTCTGCAACAAGGGACCGGGACGGCGGATTGCCTATGCCGCGAGCCTGGACAGTCGTCTGGATATTCAGACGCTGAAAGATGGGCTCACCCATTTTCCCGGTCGTTCGGACGATGGGGCGAAATGTACGGCTGCCGATGAGAACGGCTGTTTCGAAGTGACTTATCCGATCGCCGGGATTCACCAGTTCAACTACGAGAACCCCGATGGGCCAAAACTTGAGGAGATCGAGAACTGGGATCTGACGCAGAAGGATGAAATTCACCAATTCGCGATCGTCCAAGATACCGGGCCGACCCATCACGAGGTGATCTATTTCGACGGCGACCTGAAGCGGTTCGAGATGGAGGCGGGCGATGTGAATGTCGTGCGGCACGATTTCACCGCTTTGCCCGGTGGGGCACGCGAGTCTCGATCGCGGAGATCGGGATGCTTCTGCCAATGCCATTGGTATTCGGGTTCTGGCTCGAGGATTTTGGACGTGATCGCCTCATATGTGCGATCGACTGGATCGAAGGCCGCCCGCCGCGCGCGAACGGAGCGTTTCGAGTGCGCCAGCTCGTTGTCGACCTGGGCAATCTGATTGCGCCTCTGCTCGGGTTGCCGCGAAGGACGCCACTGACTCCCTAAGGCAAGACGCCGCCATGCGAAATGGGGGCAACGGAAGGGCGGAACTACCGTTTTGCCGCGTTGACCCCACCGGCGGGGAGGGTTAGGTCAGGCGCAAGCAACTTTGCAGGAGGCTTGGCCGCATGGGTGTTGCCACCACAGCCAATACCGCCGGTGCCGATCTGGACGTTTCGGCCCGCCAGTTGAACGCGGAGCTTCAGGACAAGGGCTTCCTTGTCACATCGACCGATGACATCATCAACTGGGCGCGCACCGGGTCGCTGCACTGGATGACCTTTGGCCTCGCCTGTTGCGCGGTCGAGATGATGCATACCGCGATGCCGCGCTACGATCTCGAACGGTTCGGCACCGCGCCGCGCGCCTCGCCGCGCCAGTCGGACCTGATGATCGTGGCCGGTACGCTGACCAACAAGATGGCCCCGGCGCTGCGCAAGGTTTACGACCAGATGCCGGAGCCGCGTTACGTGATCTCGATGGGGTCCTGCGCCAATGGCGGGGGCTATTATCATTACAGCTATTCCGTGGTGCGCGGCTGCGACCGGATCGTGCCGGTCGATGTCTATGTGCCGGGCTGCCCGCCGACGGCGGAGGCGCTTCTTTACGGTATCCTGCAATTGCAGCGGAAGATCCGCCGCACCGGCACCATCACGCGCTGAGGAGGCTGTCCCATGTCCGAAGCATTGAGAGAACTCGCGGCCCATATCGAGGCGAAGCGGCCCGATTGCGTCGCCTCATGGGAGGTGGCGCATGGCGAGCTGACGCTGCATGTGGCGCTGGCCTCGCTGGTGAGTTTCGTGGATTTCCTGAAATCCGACAGCAATTGTCAGTTCTCGACGCTGATCGACATTACCGCCGTGGATTATCCGGCGCGGGAGGCGCGGTTCGACGTCGTCTATCACTTCCTGTCGATGTACCAGAACCAGCGCATCCGGCTGAAGGTCGCCGTGCGCGAAGACGACATGGTGCCGTCGCTGGTGGAGGTCCACCCTTCCGCCAACTGGTTCGAGCGGGAGGCGTTCGACATGTTCGGCATCCTGTTCTCCGGCCATCCCGATCTGCGGCGCATCCTGACCGATTACGGGTTCCGGGGTTATCCGCTGCGCAAGGACTTTCCGACCACGGGCTATACGGAAGTACGCTATGACGACGAGCAGAAGCGGGTCGTCTATGAACCGGTCTCGCTGGTGCAGGAGTACCGGCAATTCGACTTCATGAGCCCCTGGGAGGGTGCGAAATACGTGCTGCCGGGCGATGACAAGGCCGAGGCAGAGGCGAAGTGATGATGGGCGGTGGCGGCTTCCTTTGGTATCTGATCGGCGTCGTCCTGATCGGCGTGCCGTTCTGGAAGATCCTGCCGCGCTACGGGATGAACAAGTATTTCGCGATTCTTGCCGGTGCCCTGCCTTTGGTGGCGCTGGTTCTGCTCTGGGTCATCGCCTTTCAGGACGAGCTTGGCGGGGGCAACGCATGAGCGTGGTCTTCCTTTGCGTCGGTGCTGCGAAGGCGGGGACGAGCTGGCTGCACCGGCAGGTGTCGCAGCATCCCGACTGTCATTTCCGGGTGCTGAAAGAACTGCATTACTTCGATGCGATCGAGGGCGGGCGTCTTGACCGGGAGTTCGCCAAGCACGGGCAGTGGCAGAAGAGCGCGCTGGATCGCCTGGCGGCGTCCGGCTCCGCGCCGGGGGAGGCGCAGGCGCTGCGGCTGGCGGATCGCGCGGCCTGGCTCGATGTGCTGGAACGCGGGCACGAGGATGTGGAGGCCTATCTGGCTTACCTGCGGGACGGGGCCTCGGAAGGTCAGGTCGTGGGGGAGATGACCCCGGCCTATGCGTTGTTGTCGGTGGAGCGGTTGCGCCAGATGGCGGCGATGGCGCCGGATGTGCGGTTTCTCTACCTCTTGCGCGATCCGGTGGAGCGGCTCTGGAGCCATGTTCGGATGATTGCCGGGCGGCGCGATCCGGGTGGTGACGTGAACGAGCGGGATTGCGCGGTGATCCTCGACCGGACGATTGGCGGGGCGGAGACCGAGATCGTGAAGCGGTCGGATTATGACGGCGCGATTGAACGGCTCAAGGCGGCGGTGGCCCCGGCCAGACTGCTGATCGAGGTGTTCGAGGAGATGGTGTCGGGCGAGGGGTTGAACCGCATCTGGGATTTTCTGGGGGTGCGTCGCGTGGCGGCTGACCCCGCTCCGGTCCATGAGGGCCGGGCGCTGGCGATGAATGACGCGCAGCGCAAACTGGCAACGACCTGGCTCGCCCCGCAATACGCGGCGGCGGAGGCGGCTTTGGGACGGCGTCCCGAAGCCTGGGCCCAAGGAGGCTTCGCATGAGAGACGGTGATTTCGACGACGCTATGACGGGCGAACAGAAGATCCGGAATTTCAACATCAATTTCGGACCTCAGCACCCGGCGGCGCATGGTGTGCTGCGGCTGGTCCTGGAACTGGACGGCGAGGTGGTGGAGCGCTGCGATCCGCATATCGGCTTGCTGCATCGCGGGACCGAGAAGCTGATGGAGAGCCGGACGTACTTGCAGAACCTGCCGTACTTTGACCGGCTGGATTATGTGGCCCCGATGAACCAGGAACATGCCTGGTGCCTGGCGATCGAGAAGCTGACGGGCGTGGAAGTGCCGCGCCGTGCCTCGCTGATCCGGGTGCTCTATTGCGAGATCGGGCGGATTCTGAACCACCTGCTGAACGTGACGACGCAGGCGATGGATGTGGGCGCTCTGACGCCTCCGCTCTGGGGGTTCGAGGAGCGCGAGAAGCTGATGGTCTTCTACGAACGCGCCTGCGGGGCGCGGTTGCACGCGGCCTATTTTCGCCCCGGCGGCGTCCATCAGGACCTGCCGCCCGCGCTGATCGACGATATCGAGACCTGGGCGAATGAATTCCCGGCCGTTCTGGATGATATCGACGGGTTGCTCACAGAGAACCGGATCTTCAAGCAGCGCAACGTGGATATTTGCGTCGTCTCCGAGGAGGAGGCGCTGGACTGGGGCTTCTCCGGTGTGATGGTGCGCGGGTCGGGCATGGCGTGGGATCTGCGGCGGGCGCAGCCTTATGAATGCTATGACGAGTTCGAGTTCCAGATCCCCGTGGGCAAGAACGGCGACTGTTTCGACCGGTATTTGTGTCGGATGGCGGAGATGCGGGAGAGCCTGAAGATCATCCATCAGGCGATTGAAAAACTGCGTGCGGAACCGGGCGAAGTTCTGGCGCGGGGCAAGATCACGCCGCCGTCGCGGGGCGACATGAAGACCTCGATGGAGGCGCTGATCCACCACTTCAAGCTCTACACTGAAGGGTTCCATGTGCCGGCGGGCGAGGTCTATGCCGCGGTCGAGGCGCCGAAGGGGGAGTTCGGGGTGTATCTGGTGGCGGATGGGACGAACAAACCCTACCGCGCCAAGATCCGGGCACCGGGGTACCCGCATCTGCAGGCGATGGATCACGTGTCGAAGGGGCACCAGCTTGCGGATGTGTCGGCGATCATCGGGACGATGGATGTCGTGTTTGGCGAGGTGGATCGGTGAGGGAAACCTCCCCCCTAACCCCCCTCCGAAGCGGAGGGGGGAACGCGCTCCCCTCTCCCCGTGGGAGAGGGGTCGGGGGAGAGGGATTTTCCCGTGGGTCCGGCATGACGCTGAAGGCCCGGAAACTGCGCGGCAATATGACCGAAGCCGAGAAACAACTCTGGCAGGAAATCCGGCGCGACCGGCTGGGTATTCGGTTCCGCCGTCAGTTGCCGATCTTGCAGCGCTATATCCTTGATTTTTATGCGCCCTCCATTCGTCTTGCCGTTGAAGTCGACGGGGGACAGCACGCGGAGAGCGCCGACGATGTGCGGCGCACCGCTCATCTGAATGCACATGGAATTACCGTGCTCCGTCTCTGGAACACCGAAGTCCTGAACGAAACCGAGACTGTTGTCGAAACGCTGTATCGTTTGTGCCATGCCATGAGCGCGGGCAACGATCTGAGCGAATTCGCCGCTCTCAACCTATCGCTTGCAAAGAGACCGTAAGATGCTCCGACGCCTACACCCTGACCAACCCGAAGCCTTCGCCTTCACGCCCGCCAACCAGGCCTGGGCCGAGGCGCAGATCACCAAGTATCCCGAGGGGCGGCAGGCCTCTGCCGTGATCCCGCTTCTGTGGCGGGCGCAGGAGCAGGAGGGCTGGGTCTCCCGCGCGGCGATCGAGGAAGTCGCGTCCATGCTGGGCATGGCCGATATCCGGGTGCTGGAGGTGGCGACCTTCTACTTCATGTTCCAGCTGCAACCGACCGGGTCGATCGCGAATATCCAGGTCTGCGGCACCACCTCCTGCATGATCTGCGGGGCGGAGGATCTGATCGCGGTCTGCAAGGAAAAGATCGCGCCGAAGCCGCACACTCTGAGCGATGACGGCAAGTTCACCTGGGAAGAGGTGGAGTGTCTGGGGGCCTGTGCGAATGCGCCGATGGCGCAGATCGGCAAGGATTACTACGAGGATCTGACCGTGGAACGGTTTGCGGAGATCATCGACGAGTTGGCGGCGGGCAAGGTGCCGGTGCCGGGGCCGCAGAACGGGCGCTATGCGGCGGAGCCGAAGGACGGGCTGACCAGTCTCAAGGAATACGAGGCCGGGAGGGATCAGTACAACGCCAGCGCCCGGCTGGCCGTGGATATCGGCGATACGGTGAAGCGGATCGACGGGACGGAAGTGCCGTTGCTCACGCCCTGGCAGCGAAGCGGGGATGCGCCGTCGGGGACCGAACAGCGCGTGGCCGAGGACGAAGCGCCCGAGGCCGTGGCGAAGCCCGAACCCGCCCCGGCGCCGAAACCGGTGGCTGAAGCCCAGCCGGTGCCTGCCGGGAACGAGGGCGTGCGCCCCGAGGGGCTGGCGGAAGCGCGGGACGGGCAGGCGGACGATCTGAAGAAGATCAAGGGTGTCGGTCCGAAGCTGGAGAAGCTGCTCAACTCGATGGGCTTCTGGCATTTCGACCAGGTTGCGACCTGGACGGCGGCAGAGATCGCCTGGGTGGATGAGAACCTCGAAGGGTTCAAAGGCCGGGTGACGCGCGACGCGTGGGTCGATCAGGCCAGGGCGCTGGCGGCGGGCGAGGAAACCGAGTTCTCCAAGCGCGTGGACGAGGGCGACGTTTACTGAAACGCCCTTGATCGGGCGCGGCCTCTGTGCAGAGTCGGGACAGCACACCCCCGGAGGCTCTGAACCATGCTGCAAAAATACTCTTTGAATTCGGTGTCGATGGCGGCGGTCTGCGCCGCCGTGATCTTCCTGGTGTTCTTTCTTATCTTCATCATCGGGTCGGAATTCGGATTTCTGGCATCGTTCTTCCTGTCGCTTCTGATCGCGGTGCTGTCGGGGATCATCATCTATCTGCTGTTCGGCCATAAGGTGACGGGCATTGCCCCGGCCGGCACCGGGCATGCGGCGACCGGGGGCGCGGCGGTCGCGTCCGCCGGGGCCGATACAATGGCCACGAAACAAGCGGATGAGACGGCTGGGATTGCGGCGCGGAAGGCGGCGGAAGCCGAAACGGCGCGGAAGGCGGCGGAAGCGGCCGAAGCTGCCGAAAAGGCCGCTGCGGAAGCGGATCGCGTGGCGGCGGAGGCGGAGAAGGCGGCGGAGGCGGACATAGCGCCGGAATCTGCGGCCACGCCGGATTACGACGGTGACGGCAAGTTAGAAGGAACCGGCGAGGGCACGCGGCCAACCGGGCTTGATGCGCCGAGGGACGGTCAGGCCGACGATCTGAAACAGATCAAGGGTGTCGGGCCGAAGCTGGAAAAGCTGCTCAATTCGATGGGGTTCTGGCATTTCGATCAGGTTGCCGCGTGGTCGGCTGACGAGGTTGCCTGGGTCGATGCGAATCTGACCGGCTTCAAGGGCCGGGTGAGCCGGGACAACTGGATGGAACAGGCGCGGCTGCTGGCCTCCGGCGGACAGACCGAGTTCTCCAAACGGGTCGAGGATGGCGACGTTTACTGAGTTTTGGCGTTAAGCAGCCATTAACCTGGTTGGTTGAAACCGGTGTGACCTTGGCAATCCCAGGTTTCAGGCGCTAGTCTGGGATTACGGAGCCACCAGAATTCATGGGAGCCATCATGCAGACTCGGGACGAACAGGAAAGGGAACTGGCGCGTCTTGGTCGCGTGATCTCCATCGTCATTGCGGGCACGATGATCCTGTGGATGGGCGCGCAATGGCTTGGCGGAGAGATGTCCTTGCCCGACGAGTACGTGTATTTGTTCGATCTTTTTGCTCTGGCGGGTTTTCTCTGGGCGATAATCGTGACATTTCAGCTTTGGCGGAAGCGCCGCGCCCTTGAGAGGGACTGAGGTTTTCCGCCGCCCTGGTTTAGATCATCGCAATGGGATCACTCACGATGCTGGACGACAAGGATCGTATCTTCACGAACCTCTACGGGATGCACGACCGGACGCTGGCCGGCGCGAAGGCGCGGGGCCATTGGGACGGCACTTCGGGCATTATCCAGAAGGGGCGTGACTGGATCGTCGATCAGATGAAAGCCTCCGGGCTGCGCGGCCGTGGCGGGGCGGGGTTCCCGACCGGACTGAAGTGGTCGTTCATGCCGAAGGAGAGCGACGGTCGGCCATCCTACCTTGTGGTCAATGCCGACGAATCCGAGCCGGGCACCTGCAAGGACCGGGAGATCATGCGCCACGATCCGCATACGCTGATCGAGGGCTGCCTGATCGCCAGCTTCGCGATGAGTGCGAATACCTGCTATATCTACCTGCGCGGCGAATATATCCGCGAGCGCGAGGCGCTGCAGGCCGCCATCGACGAATGCTATGACGCCGGGCTTCTGGGGCGGAACGCCGCCGGGAGCGGTTGGGATTTCGACCTGTTCCTGCATCACGGGGCCGGGGCCTATATCTGCGGCGAGGAAACGGCACTTCTGGAAAGCCTTGAGGGCAAGAAGGGGATGCCGCGGATGAAGCCGCCGTTCCCGGCTGGCGCCGGGCTTTACGGTTGTCCGACCACGGTGAACAACGTGGAGTCGATTGCCGTTGTGCCGACGATCCTGCGGCGGGGCCCTGAGTGGTTCGCGGGCTTCGGGCGGGCGAACAATGCGGGCACCAAGCTGTTCGCGATCTCGGGCCATGTGAACAACCCATGTGTGGTCGAAGAGGCGATGTCGATTTCGTTCAAGGAGCTGATCGACAAGCATTGTGGCGGTATTCGCGGCGGCTGGGACAACCTGAAGGCGGTCATTCCGGGCGGGTCCTCGGTGCCCTGCCTGCCGGGCAAGATCATGAAGGACGAGTGCATCATGGATTTCGACTGGCTGCGCGAGCAGAAGTCGGGTCTGGGCACGGCGGCGGTGATCGTGATGGATCAGTCCACCGACATCATCAAGGCGATCTGGCGGCTGTCGAAATTCTACAAGCATGAAAGCTGCGGCCAGTGCACGCCCTGCCGCGAGGGCACGGGCTGGATGATGCGGGTCATGGAGCGGTTGGTGAAGGGCGAGGCGAGTGTCGAGGAGATCGACATGCTTCTGGACGTCACCAAGCAGGTGGAAGGTCACACGATCTGCGCGCTCGGCGATGCGGCGGCCTGGCCGATCCAGGGTCTGATCCGGCATTTCCGGGACGAGATCGAGGACCGGATCAAGCAAAAGCGCGGGGCGATCGCGGCGGAGTAGGCCGCGCGGTTTTTGTTTCAAGGCGAGCCTGAAGCACGAGCTGAGGCAAGCGAAATCTGCCCGTCAGTGCAGCGGTCACCGGAAGGGTGGGCAATGAAGGACAGTCCGAACCTCGATATCCGTTCCCTTCTTGGGCTGGAGGACGCGTTCGCGAGTTATGAACACGATCCGTCCAGGATCGACCGGCAGGGCTGGAACTCCAGGCACGGGTTTTTCGAAACGGCCATCCAGTCAACTCAGCCAAGGCTGATCATCGAGCTTGGGGTCTGGAAAGGCATGTCTTGCCTGCATATGGCCAACCTGATGGAGCGTGAAGGGATCGACGGGCAAATCCTTGCAATCGACACCTGGCTCGGCTCGTCCAACCATTTGTCTGCCGCTGGCCGGCGCAGCGAACTGAAGCCGGTCGATGGATATCCCAGCGTCTACAGGACATTTCTTGCCAATGTCTTCGACGCCGGTCATTCGGCGCGTATCGTGCCGCTGCCGATGGATGGCACGTCTGCGGCATTCGCGCTGAAGCGGCTGGACGTGAAGGCCGAGGTCATCCACATCGACGCCAGCCATGAATACGAGGCGGCCCTCGCCGATTTCAGGAATTACTGGCCGCTTCTGGGGGAACAGGGCATCCTGATTGTGGATGATTACGGCAACTGGCCGGGGGTCACGCGCGCGGCTTGCGAATTCGCCGCGGAGGTGGACCGGCCCCTGTTCGGCTCGATGGCCAAGGCAATGATCCCGAAAGCCAAAGATCTGGGGTTCGAGATGAAAGTGACGGCGGCAAAGCGTTACAAGCGGGTGGGCGAATAGCGGTTCTCGCCGGGCCTGGTTTGAGTGGGGCCCATTTGCAGGCCGGCCCTGCAATTGAACGCGGTATCCGCCGAAAAGGCACGCGATATGCACCTTGCTGAGCTCAACTCCGGCCGTCTTGTCGCACCCACGGACGGGCCACGCGCGGCAATGGCTGCGGAACAGGGCGTCGCGCCGAACGCCACTTGGCAAGAGGCGTAGCAAAATGGCAATGTGCGAGGCGCATAGCGCTTTCAGCGCGTCTGACAAAGAGGTCCGCCCGTGGAACCATTCGCCGAATACGGTCACACCATCGTTTCAATCGCGCTTTTTGCTCTCGTCACCTCGGTCCTGAGCGCCTTGACGGGAATCCGCAAGGGTTCGAAGAACATGACTCCCGGCCAGCTCTATACGCCGGATTACGACGACCCGTCCTATCGCCTGGACCGCGCATTCATGAACGCCGCCGAAGCCCTGCCCGTGTTCGCAACGATCCTGATCGCGGCAATCCTCGCGGGCGTTTCGCCGTTCATGGTCAACTTCGCGGCATCGGTCGGCCTGATTCTGCGGCTGGTCTATACGTTCTGCTATTTCCGGCAGATCGGGGCCGGGTACGGCGGTGTGCGGACGGTGCTGACGGTCCTCGGCTCGGTCCTGCTTTACATCGTCGCGATTATGACCGTGATTGCGGTGTTCACGACATGAGCGGGGGTGCATTTCACCTCGCCGAACTCAACATCGGCCGCCTTGTCGCCCAACCGACGACCCGCGTGTCGCCGAGTTCATGGGGGCGCTCGACCGGATCAACGGGCCTGGCAAACGGATGCCGGGGTTTGTCTGGATGATGCAATGGTCTGGCGGTCCGCAGGACGGGACCGGAAACACAGAGAACAATATCGGAGACGATCCGCAGTTCGTGGCGAACCTTACCGTTTGGGAGAGTGTCGAGACGCTGGAGAATTTCGTCTTCAACACCGTGCTTCGGCAGTTCTATGAACGCAGGCGCGAGTGGGCCTGCGCATGAGGTCTGAGTCCGGATTGCATCAATGTGCAGCCCAGTTCACAGGCTGCAAACTTCCCTATGTTGAACGGGTTGTCCGGACCGGCTAATGTCGCGCGCATGATCGCTCGTATCCTCATATTGTTCTCCGTCGGGCTGGTGCTTTCCGGCTGCGGTATTCGTCAGCGGCTGTTCGGCAGTCAGGCCGACCGGACCCTGCCGTATAGTGCGAAGCTGACCAAGGGCGAGGATCGGCGGGATGTTGCGGTGCGCGTGCGGGCCTCCGGTGCCACGGTCGCACAGGTGCGCGAAAGCGTGCGGTTTCAGGCGACGCGCTATTGCCTGGAGACCTATGGCGGGTCGGACACGCTTTGGGAGCGCGATCCGGCGACCGGCGACTGGGCGTTCACGCGTGACGGCGAGCACATGATCTTCCGGGGCCGCTGCGTGGCGCGGTGATGCCGGAGTTTCCTCTGAACCGGCGTCGGTCTTGACGGGCGCGCCATGATCCGGCTTTGGGATGGGTTTCTGAGCGGTCTCGCAGCCCTTTTGACGCTGACCATCGTCGGTGTGCCGGTCTGGGGCGCGATCCTGGCGCTGCGGACCGATTTGTTGCCGGTCTGGGGCTGGGGGCCTGTCGTTCTTCTGGGCGCGGCGGGGGCGGTGATGGCGCTGTCTTTCCTGCGCAAGGCGGGGCGCGGGGTGCATCCGCTCAGGGAGCGGCGGCGCTGAGGTCGGCCTATCGACCGACAATCTCCGACCAAATTCTCGCCGGAATCAATGGTTAACCAACCTTCGGGGACATTGTTCGAAGGGAGCCTTTCATGGCTATTCGCAAGACTTTTCTGGGCTTGGTCGCGGCTTTGGCCGTGAGCGGATGCGCTTCCACCAGTCAGGGGCCGGCCAAGGCCCTGCCGCCTGCGTTCATCGACGGCGTGATGGAGTCGGCTATGGCTCAAACCATCGCCGAAGAGTGCCCGAGCCTGCGTTATAACCAGAGCCGCGAGGACAGGGTGATGATGGGCTATGCAAGGCAACTGGCGGCCGCAGGTTATACCGGGCGCGATTTTGATGTTGCGGCACGAAACGTGAGCCGCAGTCCGGATATGCAGCGCAAGGCGGTCAAGATGATCGTGTCGCGTGGCATCGATCCTTCCTCGCAGGCAAGCTGGTGCGCCGCAGGGCGCCGGGAGAAAGCGCGGGGCACGAATATCGGACGCTACCTGATCTGATCACCGGAGACATGCGAGGGCCGGGCAGCCGCCCGGCCCTCGCGCGGTTGTAAGAATGCCGAAACACTTCTCACGAAGTAGATTCTAGGAAATCATATATTTTTCAATGGCTTGATTGTGTTGACAGGCCGAATGCCCGCATATCCGCGCGCAAAAGCGGATTTACCCTAAGTCTTGCCATCGGGAGCGCCTATATCGTGGGGCGTGGCCAAAGGGCGAGCGGGAGCCCGGTGCCACGGTAAAAAGGTAGGTTCATGCGAAAGATCGTATTGACGGCACTTATTCTGGGTCTGGCGACCCCTACGATGGCGCTTCCGCCGCTGCATGAGGATGCGCGGGTGTTGAGCGGATTCTATTCGATCGGGCTGGCGGACGAAATCCGTAAACGTTGCGACACAATCGAGCCCCGGATTTTCCGCGCCATCTTCTATCTGCGTTCACTGGAAAGCTATGCCAAGAAAGCCGGCTATACCTCTGAAGACATTGACGAACTTCAAGACAACAAGGTCGAGAAGCAAAAGCTGAAGAAGCGGATCAGTGCGGATCTGGCCAAACGCGGTGCGACACCGGAAACGCCGGAAGGCTATTGCACTGTCGGGCGTGAAGAAATAGCCAAGGGCAGCGCCGCGGGACGCCTTCTGAGAGTGAAGTGATCGGTCCGGTTCCCGTGGCTCGAGCGAAGCCATGAGGAACCGTGCCCCATGTCCGATCTTCGGAAGCTCGTCATTGACGGTGAAGAGATTGAAGTCGACCCCGCCCTGACGCTGATTCAGGCCTGTGAGCAAGCGGGGATCGAAATTCCCCGTTTCTGCTATCACGAAAGGCTGTCCATTGCCGGCAACTGCCGGATGTGTCTTGTCGAGGTTGTTGGCGGGCCGCCGAAGCCTGCCGCCAGTTGCGCCATGCAGGTGCGCGATCTGAGGCCGGGGCCGGAAGGCCAGCCGCCTGTCGTGAAGACCAACAGCCCGATGGTGAAGAAGGCGCGGGAAGGGGTGATGGAGTTCCTGCTCATCAACCATCCGCTCGATTGCCCGATTTGCGACCAGGGCGGCGAATGCGACCTTCAGGACCAGGCGATGGCCTATGGGGTCGATTTCAGCCGGTTCCGCGAGCCGAAGCGGGCGGTGGACAATATGGACCTTGGCCCGCTGGTGGGCACGGCGATGACGCGGTGCATTTCCTGCACGCGCTGCGTGCGGTTCATCACCGAGGTGGCGGGCATGCCCGAGCTTGGCCAGACAGGCCGGGGCGAGGATGCGGAGATCACCTCCTATCTGGGACGGACGCTCGATTCTGAGTTGCAGGGCAATATCGTGGATCTGTGTCCCGTGGGGGCGCTGACCTCGAAGCCATATGCCTTTACCGCGCGGCCGTGGGAATTGACGAAGACCGAGAGCATCGACGTGATGGACGCGCTGGGCGCGTCGATCCGGGTGGATACCAAGGGCCGTGAGGTCATGCGTATTCTGCCGCGCAACCATGACGGTGTGAACGAGGAATGGCTGTCGGACAAGTCGCGCTATGCCTGGGACGGTTTGCGGCGGCAGCGGCTGGACAAGCCGTATATCCGAGAGAATGGCAAGCTGAGGCCTGCAAGCTGGGGCGAAGCCCTGGCTGCGGCGGCGGAGGCGATGAAGGGCGGCAAGGTGGCTGGTCTGGTCGGCGATCTGGCCCCGGTCGAAGCGGTCTATGCGTTGCAAGGGCTGATCGAAGGCAAGCTTGGCGTGGTCGAGTGCCGGACCGACGGGGCGAAGCTGCCCGGCGGGAATCGCTCGGCCTATGTGGGGACGGCAAGCATCGAGGATATCGACAGCGCGACGGCGATCATGCTGATCGGGACCAACCCGCGGGCCGAGGCACCGGTGCTGAACGCGCGAATCCGCAAGGCGTGGAGCCGGGGTGCCAAGGTTGGCGTGGTCGGCGAAGCGGTCGATCTGACCTATGATTACTTCCATCTGGGGACTGGCCGGGACGGGCTACGGAAACTGCGGGAAGGCGATCATTCGGATGCGCTGACGCAGAAATCGCTGGTGATCGTCGGCATGGGCGCTTTGACCGGTGAGGGCGGCAAGGGCGTTCTGGCGGATGCAATGGCTTTTGCCGAGGCGACCGAGTCGAAATTCATGGTCCTGCACACGGCGGCGAGCCGGGTGGGGGCGCTCGACCTGGGCGCTGTGACGACCGGCGGGGTCGAGGGCGCGCTGGAAGGCGCTTCGGCGGTCTACAACCTTGGCGCTGACGAGGTGGACATCCCCGAGGGGCCGACGGTGATCTACCAGGGGAGCCACGGGGATCGGGGTGCGCATCGGGCGGATATCATCCTGCCGGGCGCCGCCTGGACCGAGGAGAACGGGCTTTTCGTCAATACCGAAGGCCGGCCTCAGCTTGCCATGAGGGCCAGTTTCCCGCCGGGCGAGGCGAAAGAGAACTGGGCGATCCTGCGGGCTCTGTCGGCGGAACTGGGAGCCACGCTGCCCTATGACAGTCTGGCGCAGTTGCGGAAGGCGTTGATCGAAGCGGTGCCGCATCTGAAGGAGATCGACACGGTGCCGCAGAATGACTGGCACCCGCTGGAGGCTTCGGGCGAGGGCTCGGGCGAGTTCACGGAGGCCGTGACGGCGCATTACCTGACCAACCCGATCCTCAGGGCGTCGAGCCTGATGGCGGAGTTGCAGGCTTCGGCGCGGGAGCGGCAGGCGGGCAAGCTCGCGGCGGAATAGTTAACAGGGGGCATTCGGGCTGGAAAACCGGCCCGAGATGCGGTTTACGGGGCGCGCGGGAAAACCCGGCCCGGCCACAAGGGAACAAGAGGTTAGATGGCTGACTTTCTTTCGACACCGCTCGGCATCCTGGTCACTGTCGCGGCGCAGACCATGCTTGTGGTCGCCTTCGTGATGATTTCGCTTCTGTTCCTCGTCTATGGCGACCGGAAAATCTGGGCGGCGGTCCAGATGCGGCGCGGGCCGAACGTGGTGGGGCCTTGGGGGCTTCTTCAGACCGTGGCGGATGCGCTGAAATACATCGTCAAGGAGAACATCATCCCTGCGGGGGCCGACCGTGTTGTGTTCATCATGGCACCGCTGATCTCCTTCGTGCTGGCGATGCTGGCCTGGGCTGTGATCCCGTTCAACGATGGCTGGGTGCTGGCGAATATCAATGTCGCGATCCTGTTCGTTTTCGCCGTGTCCTCGCTTGAAGTGTATGGCGTGATCATGGGGGGCTGGGCTTCGAACTCGAAATACCCGTTCCTTGGGAGCCTGCGCTCGGCGGCGCAGATGATCTCCTATGAGGTGTCGCTGGGGCTGATCATCATCGGCATCATCATCTCGACTGGCTCGCTGAATTTCAGCCAGATCGTGCAGGCGCAGAACGGCGGATGGGGGTTGTTCAGTTGGTACTGGCTGCCGCATTTCCCGATGGTGTTCCTGTTCTTCATCTCGACGCTGGCGGAAACCAACCGCCCGCCCTTCGATCTGCCGGAGGCGGAGTCGGAGCTGGTGGCGGGGTACCAGGTGGAATATTCCTCGACCCCGTTCCTGCTGTTCATGGCGGGCGAATATATCGCGATCTTCCTGATGTGCGCGCTGATCACGCTGCTGTTCTTCGGCGGCTGGCTGTCGCCCATCCCGTTCATCCCGGATTCGCCGCTTTGGATGGTGGCGAAGATGGCGTTCTTCTTCTTCCTCTTCGCCATGGTGAAGGCGGTGGTGCCGCGCTATCGCTACGACCAGTTGATGCGGATCGGGTGGAAGGTGTTCCTGCCGCTGTCGCTGGTCTGGGTGGTCTGGGTAGCGTTTGCGGCGAAGTTCGGGTTCTTCGGTGGCGCCTATGCGCGCTGGATAGTGGGTGCTTAGAATGCTGGACTGTCCGCTGATCATTTGTAGCTCCGGGGCGTCAGCCCCGGATCGCGCCCGACCCGCCCCCCAGGGCGGGCGCGATGCGCCCACCTTCGGGTCGGGCGCGATCCTCAATTCACTGGGGGAGATCGTCGCGGGGACAACATCATGACCCAGATCGACTGGAACCGGGCGGGGAAATATTTCCTGCTGATGGACATGCTGAAGGGGCTGAGGCTGGGGCTTCGCTACTTCTTTGCGCCCAAGGCGACGGTGAACTATCCGCATGAGAAGGGGCCGCTTTCCCCGCGCTTCCGGGGGGAACATGCCCTCCGCCGTTATCCCAATGGCGAGGAACGCTGCATCGCCTGCAAGCTGTGCGAGGCGATCTGTCCGGCGCAGGCGATTACCATTGACGCGGAGCCGCGCGATGACGGGTCGCGGCGGACGACGCGCTATGACATCGACATGACCAAGTGCATCTATTGCGGGTTCTGTCAGGAGGCGTGCCCGGTGGATGCCATTGTCGAAGGCCCGAACTTCGAGTTCTCGACCGAGACGCGGGAGGAGCTTTTCTATGACAAGGAGAAGCTTCTGGCCAATGGCGAGCGCTGGGAAGCGGAGATCGCGCGGAATTTGGAAATGGATGCACCGTATCGCTGATGGCAAGCTGGGGCGTAGATAGTTTCGAGAATGACGATGCGGTGGAATGGGCCGCAGCGTATCGCGAGAACGGTCTGGCGGTGGCCGGCAGCACGTTGCAGGTGGCGCTGGGCGATGCGGAGAACGCGAATCTGCGGGCCGATATCGCCACGCGCGCGATTGCGGCGGTGGAGGCGGTGGGTTTCGCGCTGGGGCGCGGCTCGGCGGACGCGAACAAGCTGTTCGAAGGGGCGCCTGCGGCTGACCCTGCGCAGGCCGCGGCTTTGGTCGAGAAATGCGATCAGTTCCTGACGGTTGTGGCTGCGGAATCGGAGCTGAACGAGATTTGGAAAAACGCGGCACCGGGCGAGCATGAGAAATGGCTCGCGGCGCTGGAGACGCTTCGGGCGCGGTTGGCAGGGGCTTCGGCACGGCCTGCGCGCGTGGCGACTGCGCCGTCTCCGGCAGGGGAGCCTCTGGTTGAGCCGTCGGTGGTGGCGGACGACGCAGAGCTGGACGACATCCGGATGATGATCTCGTCCCTGTCGGCGGATATCGACGCGCTCCGCGAGGAAATGAACCAGAACTTCCGCAAGCTGGCGCGGTATATCGACCGGGGGCGGCAATGAGCGATCAGCAGAACCCGTTCGCGGCGATGATGGAGATGGGGCAGGAATGGGCCAAGGCGGTCAATCCTGCGCTGGCCAATTTCACGCCCAAGGGGTTCGAGGCGCTGTGGCCGACCATGCCCAAGGACATGATGGAAACGGTCATGGGCAAGACCTTCAATCCCGAAGGGCTCGATTCCAAGACCAAGCTGCTTCTGACGCTGGGGGCGCTGACGATCCTTGGCGCGCAGGCGGAGGCGCAGATCCGGCTGACGGTGCGGCATGCGCTGGAAGCGGGGGCGACGAAACAGGAAATCGCGGAGACCATCGCCATGATGGGCGTGTTCGGGGGCATCCCGGCCATGACCAAGGCGATGGAGCTTGCGAGCGGCGTCATGGACGCGGGAACTGACGGGGACACGGAATGACACCGATCGTGCTGGCCTTTTACCTCTTTGCCATTGCCTGCATCGCGGGCGGCTTGTTCACGGTGATCAGCCGGAACCCGGTCCATTCGGTGCTGTGGCTGATCCTGTCGTTTCTGTCCGCCGCCGGGCTTTTCGTGCTTCTGGGCGCGGAGTTCGTGGCCATGCTCTTGGTCATCGTCTATGTGGGCGCGGTGGCGGTGCTGTTCCTGTTCGTGGTGATGATGCTGGACGTGGATTTCGCCGAGTTGAAGGCGGAGATGGCGCGGTACATGCCGCTGGCACTGCTGATCGGCGTGGTGATCCTGATGCAACTGGCCATGGCCTTCGGCGTCTGGGAGACGGCGGATGGCGTGGTCATGGGCGCACGGCCGGATGCGGTGGCGGGTGGCGGCGATCACAACACGGACGCTTTGGGCCGGGTGCTGTACGACGATTATTTCCTGCTGTTCCAGTTGGCAGGACTGATCCTGCTGGTGGCGATGGTGGGAGCGATCGTGCTGACGCTGCGGCATCGGACCTGGGTCAAGCGCCAGAACGTGCTGGCACAGATGTACCGCGATCCGGCCAAGGCGATGGAGCTGAAGGACGTGAAGCCGGGGCAGGGGTTGTGATGCGTCGGCTAGCATACGCCTTGGGGGCATTCTATCTCTCAGGAACGTCGGCGACGTCGATGGAGTATGCACCGCACCCATGCGGTGACGGCACCGGTGCGCCCATATCGGCATCTCATGTCACGGTTTTGACCGAACATGTCGTTTACTACTCTACCTATCACGATGAGTTCGTTTTGCTGGACTGCCAAGATAAGCGTGCCGTTGTTGTGCCTGATCCTTTGGAGGGAACGGCGAAGTACGAGACGTGGTATTTCGAACCATCAGGGGCAGAGCGCCGAGAGGTGGCGCGACAGGGAGTCTGCACTGTCGAAACGCCTTCGGTGGACAACATCTCCGCCGAGTTGCGACGGCGCGGATACCAAAGCTCCGTCGAAGATATCGGTCGTGGTGGCGCGCGACCATTTCATTGCGTCTGTGACGTGCAGGCCGCTGGCGGCCACCATGTTATGGCGGGTGTTTTGTCTTACAATTCGGAAAGTGTATTGCCCGCAAACGAGAAGGGTTGCTGATGATCGGACTGGAACACTATCTCATCGTCGCGGCGACGCTGTTCGTCATCGGGATTTTCGGGATCTTCCTGAACCGGAAGAACGTCATCATCCTGCTGATGTCGATTGAACTGATGCTGCTGGCGGTGAACATCAACCTCGTGGCGTTCTCGGCCTATCTGGGCGATCTGACGGGGCAGATTTTCACGCTCTTCGTGCTGACCGTCGCCGCCGCCGAGGCCGCCATCGGTCTCGCGATCCTCGTCTGTTTCTTCCGCAACCGTGGCACCATCGACGTCGAAGACGTCAATGTGATGAAGGGGTGAGGATTTGCTGGCGATGGGCACTTACATTCTTGCAGGGCTTCACTCCGGTTTGGACGCCTTTGAGTTTTATCGGAAGTTTCCCTCGCCCTGCGATGTTGGCGGTTTTTATGAAACGGCCCAGCCAAATCGTGATGCCGCTGAAGTGCTGTCGGAGACTTTTTCCGGTTTGGCAGATGGTCCTGAGGGCGATCAGACCTGGGCGGTCGTTTCGCCCTTTATGCGGGGATACTTTGTCGAGGCGCTGTTTCAGTCGGAAGCAGATGCGCGGCAAGCCCTGCCTATGATGGTGCAAGGAATGCAATCAAAACAGCCCGACGCTTTCAAAGAGATGAACCTGCACGGAATGTTGTTCATGCGAGAGACGGTTGACGGATCCTGCGCTGAATTGAGAGGGCAGAAGTAATGGAAGCAATCATCCTCTTTGCCCCCCTTGTCGGCGCGCTGATCTGTGGATTCGGCTGGCGGATCATCGGGGAGACGGCCGCGCAGTGGACCTCAACCGGTTCTCTGTTTCTCGCCGCTTTCCTGAGCTGGATCGTCTTCCTCACCTTTGATCCTGCCGCCCATGAGAACGGGGTCTACACGGTTCAGGTGATGCGCTGGATCGAGAGCGGGTCGCTGGCCACCGACTGGGCGATCCGGGTGGACCGGCTGACGACGATCATGCTGATCGTGATCACGACGGTCTCGGCTTTGGTGCATCTCTACAGCTTCGGCTACATGGCGCATGACGACAATTTCAACGAGGAAAAGGAGAGCTACCGCCCGCGCTTCTTCGCCTATTTGTCGTTCTTCACCTTCGCGATGCTGATGCTGGTGACGGCGGACAACCTTGTGCAGCTGTTCTTCGGCTGGGAGGGTGTCGGCCTCGCCTCCTACCTGCTGATCGGGTTCTACTTTCGGAAGCCCTCGGCCAATGCCGCCGCGATCAAGGCCTTTGTGGTCAACCGGGTGGGCGATTTCGGGATGGCCTTGGGGATCTTCGCGATCTTTTTACAGGTGGACAGCATCAATTTCGCCGACATCTTCGCGGCCGCGCCGGAGTTGGCGCAGGCGCAGATCCATTTCCTCTGGGCCGAGTGGTCGGCCATCGAACTGATCTGCTTCCTGCTGTTTATCGGCGCGATGGGCAAATCGGCGCAGTTCATCCTGCACACATGGTTGCCGGACGCGATGGAAGGCCCGACGCCGGTAAGCGCCCTCATCCACGCGGCGACGATGGTGACGGCGGGGGTGTTCCTGGTCTGCCGGATGTCGCCCTTGTTCGAGTACGCCGACTGGACGCAGAACTTCATCGTCTGGATCGGGCTGATCACCGCGTTTTTCGCAGCGACCGTGGGTCTGGTGCAGAACGACATCAAGCGTGTGATCGCCTATTCGACCTGTTCGCAGCTGGGCTACATGTTCGTGGCCGCCGGTGTGGGCGTCTATTCGGTCGCGATGTTCCATCTGCTGACGCATGCGTTCTTCAAGGCGATGCTGTTTCTGGGCGCCGGGTCGGTGATCCACGGGATGCATCACGAGCAGGACATGCGGAATTATGGCGGGCTGAAGGACAAGTTGCCCTACACGTTCTGGGCGATGATGATCGGGACGCTGGCGATCACCGGCGTGGGGATACCGCTTCTGTACCTGGGCTTCCCGGTTGGGTTCGCGGGTTATGTGTCGAAGGATGCGATCATCGAGAGCGCCTTTGCCGGTGGCACCAGCGCGTCCACTGTGGCCTTCTGGGGGCTGGTGGTGGCGGCGCTCTTCACCAGCTTCTATTCCTGGCGGCTGATGTTCATGACCTTCTATGGCGAGGCGCGGGGCGATCATCACACGCATGAGCATGCCCATGAGAGCCCGACGGTGATGCTGGTGCCCTTGGGCGTTCTGGCGGTGGGCGCGGTGTTCGCAGGCATGGTCTGGTACAAGCCGTTCTTCGGGGATCATGCGAAGGTGGAGGCGTTCTTCGGCATTCCGTCCGCGCATGGTGAGGCGGCAGCGGAAGAGCATTCTTCGCTGATGACGCTGGGCGCAGCTTTCGCGCAGGAGAGCCACGGGGAATCTGCGGAGGCGGATCACGGCGCGGCGGCGGCGGATGACGGTCACGGAGCATCTGCGGATGAGGGCGATCACGGTGAGATGGCCGGGGCTCTGCCCGGGCAGGGCGCGATCCATATGGCCGCCGACAACCATGTGCTGGACGGTGCGCACCATGTGCCGAGCTGGGTGAAGGTGTCGCCCTTCATCGCGATGCTTCTGGGCTTTGGCGTGGCGCTGTCGATGTATATCCGAGAGGTGCCGGCCTGGGTGAAACCGGGTCTGGGCGTATTGGCGGGGGCGGTGTTGCTGATCGCGGCGGTGCCCTGGTGGCTGGCGATCGCGATGGGTGCGGTGATCTGGTTCGGGCTGACGCTGGTGCGCTTCGGGTCGAACAAAATTTTGGCGGAGAACCAGCCCTATCTTTACAACTTCCTGCTGAACAAGTGGTACGTGGATGAAATCTACGACTTCCTCTTCGTGAACCCGGCCAAGTGGCTTGGAGCGTTCCTGTGGAAGAAGGGGGACGGTGCGACCATCGATGGCGGACTGAACGGGCTGGCCATGGGTGTGGTGCCGTTCTTCACGCGGCTCGCCGGGCGGGCGCAGTCGGGCTACATCTTCACATACGCGTTCGCGATGGTGCTGGGCATTCTGGTGCTCGTCACCTGGATGACGATCGTGGGGGGCTGAGCAGATGGTATTCGGTAATCTCCTTTCGCTGACAGTCTTCATCCCCGCTCTGGGTGCGGCGATCCTTGCGCTTCTTCTGCGCGGCGAGGGCGAGGCGGTGGACCGCAACGCGAAATACGTCGCGCTCTTTGCGACCTGCGCGTCGCTGTTCGCGTCGGTCTTCATCCTGTTGGGCTTCGATCCCGACGAAACGGGCTTCCAGTTCGTCGAGGAGGGGACCTGGATTCTCGGTCTGACCTACAAGATGGGCGTGGACGGGATCTCGGTTCTTTTCGTGATGCTGACGACCTTCCTGATGCCGATCACGATCCTGGCCTGCTGGAACGTGACGCATCGGGTGAAGGAATACATGATCGCCTTCCTGGTGCTGGAGACGCTGATGCTCGGCGTGTTCTGCGCGCTGGACCTGGTGCTGTTCTACCTGTTCTTCGAGGGCGGGCTGATCCCGATGTTCCTGATCATCGGGATCTGGGGCGGCAAGGAGCGCATCTATGCGGCGTTCAAGTTCTTCCTCTACACCTTCTTCGGCTCGGTGCTGATGCTGGTTGCGATGGTGGCGATGTATGTGGATGCGGGGACGACGGATATCGTGGCTTTGCTGAACCATAATTTCGGGTCCACGACGCTGGATGTGTTCGGCTATCAAATCCTGGGCGGTATGCAGACGCTGCTCTGGCTGGCCTTCTTCGCGTCATTCGCGGTGAAAATGCCGATGTGGCCGGTTCATACCTGGTTGCCGGATGCCCACGTTCAGGCGCCGACCGCCGGGTCGGTCGTGCTGGCGGCGATCCTTTTGAAGCTGGGTGGCTACGGGTTCCTGCGGTTCAACCTGCCGATGTTCCCGGTTGCCTCTGACATCCTGGCGGATTTCGTGCTTTGGCTGTCGGCCATCGCGATTGTCTACACCTCCCTCGTGGCGCTGATGCAGGAGGATATGAAGAAGCTGATCGCTTATTCCTCGGTAGCCCATATGGGCTATGTGACCGCCGGTATCTTCGCGGCGAACCAGCAGGGCGTGGACGGGGCGATCTTCCAGATGCTGAGCCACGGGTTCATTTCGGGTGCGCTCTTCCTCTGTGTGGGCGTGATCTATGACCGGATGCATACGCGCGAGATCGACGCCTATGGCGGGTTGGTGAACCGGATGCCGGCCTATGCGCTGGTCTTCATGCTGTTCACCATGGCCAATGTCGGCCTGCCGGGCACCTCCGGTTTCGTGGGCGAGTTCCTGACGCTGATGGGGATCTTCCAGGCGAATACCTGGGTGGCTGCCGTGGCCGCGACCGGGGTGATCCTGAGCGCCGCTTACGCGCTCTGGCTCTATCGCCGGGTGGTGATGGGGGATCTGATCAAGGAGAGCCTGAAGTCGATCACCGATATGGACCGGCGGGAGAAGTGGATCTTTGCACCGCTGGTGGCGATGACCATTCTGCTCGGCGTCTACCCGAGCCTTGTGACGGATGTGATCGGCCCGTCGGTCGAGAACCTGCTGTCGGGCTATGAAACTGCCGTGACCGAGTTCAACGCGACTTCCCAGGTCGCAGATGCGGGAGGACACTGATGTCCGCTGATCTGAATATCATCCTGCCGGAGATCTTCCTGAGCATCTTCGCCATGGCGGGCCTGCTGGTGGGTGCCTATGGCGGCAAGGACAAGTGGGCGCCGATGTTTGTCTGGGCGACGAGCGCGGTGCTGTTGGCCACCGGGGCCTGGATCGGGCTGCAGGGGGACAATACGGCCCATGCCTTTGGCGGCATGTTCACCGATGACGCGTTCGCGCGATTTGCCAAGGTGACGATCCTGCTGAGCGCCGCTGCCGTCCTGCTGATGAGCGAGGGCTATATGGCGCGGCGAAACCTGTTGCGGTTCGAGTATCCGCTCCTGGTGGTGCTGGCCGTTGTGGGCATGATGGTGATGGTCTCCGCCGGAGACCTGATCGCGCTTTACATGGGGTTGGAGTTGCAGTCGCTGGCGCTTTACGTGGTCGCGGCGCTGCGCCGGGACAGCGTGAAATCGACGGAGGCCGGGCTGAAGTATTTCGTGCTTGGCGCTTTGTCCTCGGGCCTGCTCCTGTACGGGGCCTCGCTGGTTTATGGCTTTGCCGGGACGACGCTGTTTTCCGGGATTATCGAGGCGGCGCAGGGAGAGACGCCGGTGGGCATGCTCTTTGGGCTGGCCTTCATCTGCGCCGGTCTGGCTTTCAAGGTGAGCGCCGCGCCGTTCCACATGTGGACGCCGGATGTCTATGAAGGTTCGCCGACGCCGGTGACGGCCTTCTTCGCGACCGCGCCCAAAGTGGCGGCGATGGGGCTGTTCGCCCGGGTCGTACATGACGCCTTTGGCGGTGTGGTGGGCGACTGGCAGCAGATCCTGGCGGTTCTCTCCGTGGCGTCGATGTTCCTTGGTGCCATTGCGGCGATCGGGCAGACCAATATCAAGCGGCTGATGGCTTATTCCTCGATCGCGCATATGGGTTACGCGCTGATGGGGCTGGCGGCCGGGACCGAGCAGGGCGTGACATCCATGCTGATCTACATGGCGATCTACGTGACGATGAACATCGGCACCTTCGCCTTCATCCTGTCGATGGAGAAGGACGGTGCGCCTGTGGTGGAGATCAACACGCTGTCGCTTTACTCCAAGCGCGAGCCGATGAAGGCACTGGCGATGCTGGTGCTGTTGTTCTCGCTGGCGGGTGTGCCGCCGCTGGTCGGGTTCTTCGGCAAATACGCAGTGCTTCTGGCGGCGGTGGAGGCCGGGCTGGTCTGGCTGGCGGTCTTGGGTGTGATCGCGTCGGTGATCGGGGCGTTCTATTACCTGCGGATCGTCTACCTGATGTATTTCGGCGCCGAGGAGAGCCAGCTCGATCAGGGTGGTTCGGGCGTACTCTGGGGCTTTCTGGTGGCGAGCGCCGCGGCGATGGTCCTGGGTGTCATCAACCTGTTCGGGGTCGAGGGCGCGGCGGCTGCTGCTGCAGCGACGCTGGTGAATTGAGGGGGCGGGAAATGCGCATTTCCCGCTTCGATTTCGGCACAGAAATCGGGTTCCGATGACGGAGCCGTTGCCCTGGCCTGAAAAGACCGACCGGCTGATCTTCGACAAACTGGACAGCACCATGTCGGAAGCGGCACGGATCGCGCCCGATCTGGCGCGTCCGACCTGGATCATGGCGCGGCATCAGACCGGGGCGCGGGGACGTCGCGGCCGGGTCTGGTCGAGCCCCGAGGGGCATTTCGCGGCGACCTTTGTCTTCCGTCCTGGCGGAAAGGCGGCGGAGGCGGGCCTGCGGTCGTTCTTTGCGGCCAATGCCGTCTATGAGGCTTTGGCCCTGAAGATCGACCGCGACCGGCTGGCTTTGAAATGGCCCAACGATGTGTTGCTGGATGGTGGCAAGGTCTCGGGTATCCTGTTGGAGAGTGTCGGCACGGCGACTGCGCTGGATTGGCTCGCCATCGGGATCGGGGTCAATCTTGGTCGTGCGCCAGAGGGTGTGCGCGACGCGGCCTTCCCGCCCATCGGGCTGGAGGAGGCAGGCGGCGAGCCTGCCGATCTGGACGAGTTCCTGTCTTGTCTCGCCTCCAACATGGCGACGCAGGAGAAACTCTATGCCGAGCTGGGATTCGGGCCGATCCGCAAGAACTGGCTGCGACGCGCCGCGCGGCTGGGCGAGGTCATCACCGCGCGGACCGCGCGCGAGGAAATCACGGGCCGGTTCGAGACCATCGACGAGGCCGGGCAGCTTGTGCTTGAGACAGCGAACGGGCAGGTTCGGATACCAGCGGCTGAAGTCTATTTCTGAAAGAAAATCATGCTTCTTTGCATCGACACCGGGAATACCAACACCGTCTTCGCGATCTGGGACGGCGAGAGTTTTGTCGGCACCTGGCGTGCCTCGACCGAGCATCAGCGGACGGCAGACCAGTATTTCGTCTGGTTGACCACGCTGATGCGGGCCTCCGGTCTGGAGGGGGTGAAGATCAACGAGGTGGTGGTCTCCTCCACCGTGCCACGCGTCGTGTTCAACCTGCGCGTTCTTTGCGACCGGTATTTTGGGTGTCGGCCTCTGGTCGTGGGCAAGCCGGAATGCCTGTTGCCGGTACCTTACCGGGTGGAGGAGGGCGTCCGGCCCGGTCCTGACCGGCTGGCCAATGCGGCGGCGACCTTCGACCGTTACGGCGGCGATGCGATTGTCGTCGATTTCGGTACGGCGACCAATTTCGACGTGGTGGCGTCGGACGGGGCCTATGTGGGGGGCGTGATTTCTCCGGGTGTGAACCTGAGCCTTGAGGCGTTGCACGCGGGCGCGGCGGCGCTGCCGCATGTGGATATCAGCCAGCCGGAGAAGGTGATCGGCACCAACACGGTGGAATGCATCCAGTCGGGTGTGTTCTGGGGCTATAGCGGGTTGATCGAAGGGATCGTCAAGCGCATCAAGGCGGAGTACGGGCGCGAGATGAAGGTGATCGGCACAGGCGGGCTGGCACCCTTGTTCGCGCAGGGCGACATCGAATTCGACCATATCGACGACGATCTGACGATCCACGGGCTGACCGTGATCCATGCCTTCAACAAGGAAAATTCATGAGCAAGGAACGATTGATCTACCTTCCCCTGGGCGGGGCGGGCGAGATCGGAATGAACACCTATGTCTACGGATGGGGCGCTCCCGGAAAGGAACGGCTGATCCTCGCGGATGTAGGTGTAACGTTCCCGGACATGGACGGCTCGCCCGGTGTCGATCTGATCATGGCGGATATCGCGTGGCTGGCGGAACGCGCCGACCGGATCGAGGGCATCTTCATCACCCACGCCCATATGGACCACGTGGGCGCGGTCGGTCTGTTGTGGGATCAGCTGAAGGCACCGGTCTATGCCCGCGCCTTCACCGGGCACCATGCGCGTGCGACGATGGAGGAAAACGGGCATAACGGCGAGGAGGTGCGGATCACGCCCGCCTGGCCGGAACAGGTGGAGGCGGGGCCGTTCAAGGTGGGCTTCGCGCCGATCAGCCATTCTATCCCTGAAAGCTCTGCCCTGATCATCGACACGCCTGCTGGGCGCATCGTGCATTCGGGCGATTTCAAGGTGGATGAGACCCCGATGGTGGGCGAACCCTTTGACGAGGGGTTCTGGCGCGGCATCGGAAAGGAGGGCGTTCATGCTCTGGTCTGCGACAGCACCAATGTGAATTCGCCGAAGCCGGGGCGGTCGGAGGCATCCGTGGGGCCGGAGATCGTGAAGCTGGTGAACGCCGCAAAGGGCACTTTTGTGGCGACGACATTTGCCTCGAACGTGGCGCGGGTGAAGACGCTGGCGGAGGCGGGCGTGGAGGCCGGTCGGTCGGTCTGTCTGCTGGGCCGGGCGATGCGGCGGATGATCGAGGCGGCGGTGCTGACCGGCGTGGTGACGGATTTTCCCAAGACCATTTCGCCGGAGGAAGCGGAAGACCTGCCACGCCGGAACCTGATGCTGATCGTGACCGGAAGCCAGGGCGAGCGGCGGGCGGCGAGTGCGGCTCTGTCGCGCGGCAAGTATCTGGGGCTGGAACTGTCGGAGGGGGACACGTTCCTGTTTTCCTCGAAGACCATCCCCGGCAATGAGCGCGGCGTGATCCGTATCGTTAATCAGTTGTCCGAGAAGGGCGTGGACGTGGTGGATGACAGTTCCAACCTCTACCACGTCTCGGGCCATGCCAACCGGCCTGACCTTGAGAAGATGCACGAGATCATCGGTGCGAAGATGGTGATCCCGATGCATGGCGAGCACCGGCATCTGCGAGAACATGTGAAGCTGGCGCGGGCCAAGGGCATGGGATCGCTGGTGGCCGTCAATGGTTCGATGGTCGATCTGACCGGCGATGTGCCTGAGATTGTTGAATATATCGAAGCCGGCCGGACCTATCTGGACGGCAAGGTGAAGATCGGGGCACTGGACGGGATCGTGCGGGACCGGATCAGGATGGCGATGAACGGGCATGTGATCGTCAGCGTCGTGATCGAGGATGACGAGATGCTGGACGAGCCATGGGTGGATCTGATGGGACTGCCGGAGGTCGGCCTGTCCGGCGCACCCTTGTCGGACGTTCTGGAAGAGGATCTGAGCCAGATGATCGGGCGGGCCAAGCGGACGACGCGGGCCGATGACGACGATCTGGAGGACGAGATCCGCAAGACGGTGCGGCGGAGCGCCGATGGCGAGATTGGCAAGAAGCCCGAGGTGACCGTGGTGATCAGCCGGATGGCGTGATCAATCAGGCTGTGGGATCGCTTCCACGTTAACTATTCGTGAACCCTGAAGATCCCCCGGCCACCCACCCCTCGATTGGAGGGGATTCGGTTAAGGTGGGGTGAAGATATCCGGGAAGCCGAACATCTCCTTTGAAGAAAACGGGTTTTCATGGGGCTCTGCCCCATACCCCGGAGTGTATGGACCAGGAAGAAAGCCGAATTCGACACAAATTCTCGAGGCTTGAGACCTCGCGCGGCTTACCCGGCCTTGCGTTCGTCGAAGCTCATGGCGATGAAGCTTGGCATGTGATCGCCCATGCCGACCGTCTTGGGGCCGCTGTCCCGGTCGCGGCCACGGCGGGAGCGATTGTCGGACTGGGGTTTTTCCGTTTTTGCCTCGGGTGCGGCCTCCGAGGGTTGCTCGGTCGGTTGTTCCGTTGTCTTGCGGGACCGGCTGCGCTTCGGCTTTTCCTCTGCAACGGCCTCGGGCGCCGCTTCCGCTTTCAGCGGGTTCTCGGAGCGGGGAATTTCCCTGTCGATCAGCTTTTCGATCGCGGCGAGGTTCTTGTCATCGGAGGGCGCCGAGATCATCACCGCCTTGCCTTCGCGCCCGGCGCGGCCGGTGCGGCCGATGCGGTGGACGTAGTCTTCGGAATGCGACGGCACGTCGTAGTTGAAGACGTGGCTGACGCTGGGGATGTCGAGCCCGCGCGCGGCGACGTCGGAAGCGACGAGGAAGCGGAGGCTGCCGTCGCGGAACGAGTCCAGCGTCCTGGTGCGTTGCGACTGGTCGAGGTCACCGTGGATCGCTGCGGCGTCCAGCCCGTGTTTTTTCAACGATTTGGCGACGATATCGACATCGACCTTGCGGTTGCAGAAGACGATGGCGTTGGTGCAGGCTTCCCCTTCGCGTTCGATGACCGCGCGGAGCACGTCGCGTTTTTCCTTGGCCGCGCGGTCGCGGCGCGACGGTTTGATCTGGATGACTTCCTGGGCGATCGTTTCCGACGCGGTGGCCTGGCGGGCGACTTCGATGCGGGCCGGGTTCGACAGGAAGGTGTTGGTGATTCGCTCGATCTCGGGTGCCATTGTGGCCGAGAAGAACAGCGTCTGGCGGGTAAACGGCGTCAGCGAGAAGATGCGTTCGATATCGGGGATGAAGCCCATGTCGAGCATCCGGTCGGCTTCGTCCACCACCATGATCTCGATCCCCGTCAGCAGGAGCTTGCCGCGTTCGAAATGGTCCAGCAGGCGGCCGGGTGTGGCGATCAGAACATCGACGCCCCGGTCGATCAGAATGTCCTGCTCCTTGAAGCTGACGCCGCCGATCAGCAGGGCCTTGGTGAGCTTCACGTTCTGCGCGTAGGTGTCGAAATTCTCCGCCACCTGGGCCGCGAGTTCGCGGGTGGGGCAAAGCACCAGGCTGCGCGGCATCCGGGCGCGAGCGCGGCCGCGGGCCAGTTTGCAGATCATCGGCAGGGTGAAACTGGCGGTCTTGCCGGTTCCTGTCTGCGCAATGCCCAGCACATCGCGGCCTTCGAGCGCGGGCGGAATGGCACCGGCCTGGATCGGTGTGGGGGTCTCGTAACCGGCCGTTTCAACGGCCTTCAGAACTTTTGGCGAAAGCGCCAGATCGGAAAACTTTGTCATTTTGGTCCATAGTTCACGGACCAATTCGTGGCCCGTCGGCTGATGCGGCAGGTCCGGATGACCTTCGAGCTCCGAAGGGAGCCGCCGCGATAGACGTTCAGCTAGTGGATGCTGGCAGTGGCGTCAATGTTGTTTCGGATTTTGTGAACAATGCCCGGTATTTCTGCCGAATGTTGACGCAAGGTCGCGCCTCAGCGGTGGCGCGCGGCAATCCAGTCGGACACGGCTTTCGTGCAAGCCCCCGGCTTTCCGAGTTCCGCGCTGTTTCCGGCGCTGCCGAGACGAAAAACGGGCACCCGAGTGGGCACCCGTTCCATTTTTAACCGGAAGCGCCGGTATCAGGCGGGCTTCTTCTTACGACGAAGTCCGGCCAGTGCGCCGAATCCGCCAAGCAGAAGCCAGCCAGCTGCCGGAAGCGGTACGGTGGTCGGGGGATCGTTCGGGGGATCGTTCGGATTCTGTGTATCCCCGCTCAACAGGTTCTCGAACATACGGGCGTTGTCGTTCGATGCAGAACCAACATTGTCCCAGACGTTCTGGTCCGTGATCAAGAAGATCGAACCGGCTCCCACGTTTTCGTAAGCCATCATCCGCGTAGTAAGGTCGGCACCGAACATCAGCGTCTCGCCACCTATCAGGGGAGCGAAAGCAGCATAGTTATAGGTGCTCACACCGTCGGTCAGAGGGTGTGACTGGATCTGGCCATCTGCAATCGTCGCATCCTGAAACCCGCTATCGTGAATTTCATTGATGATCGACATCGTGCTGCCAAGCGTTGCAAGCGTGGAGTTGATGCGGTTGTTTTCGTTCGGTGCATATGAGCCATGCTCGCCCATAAATGCGATGCGACCGCCACCCGACAGGAAGTCGGACATCGCGGAAAGCTCACTAACCGAATAGTCGTCAGCAGGCTGAACGGCCCACAAAAGGTCGACGCCAACCAAACCAGCGCCCGTGACAGTCGAACCAAGATTCACCGCATTGTGACCAGAAAGCCCATCGTAGAAGTTGCTGATCGTTGAGTGATCAAATCGGTCGCCGAACACTGCAACCGTGCCAGCGAACGCGGCAGTCGATACAGCGATCAAAGTTGCGGCCGCGCCAAGCGTACCTGCAACAAAGCTCCTAACTTTCATAAGATTTCCCCTTACATAAAACACAAAAATGGCCAGGAAAGCTCCAAGCACACCCATCCATTAACACAAAATGAACAGATTTCAAAAAATGTTCTATAATATATTGTTCGGACCGGTATGCGAAAATGCCGATGCGACGACCGAACAGGACAGACTGCAAGGGTCGATGATGTGTCCGGATTTTCCTAAAAGGTCTGCATATCGCCTATCGCACTTGAGCATTTCAGCCGGTGCGCAAATAGCGGTTATGGATCCGGATTCGAACCGAACTGGTCATGTCATCAACTCCTTCGTCGCCGAAAGCTTCAATTCAGGATAATCCCGTTCAATCCGGTCGATATCCCATTGCAGACGGGTCAGAAACACCACGTCGCCGTCATTGTCATGGGCGATGTGCTGCTTGTTGGCGTTGGTGAAGGCTTCGAGCTTGTCCTTCGGGCCTGTGACCCAGCGGGCGGAGGTGAATTGCGAGGGCTCGAAGCGGACGGGGAGGCCATATTCCAGCTCGATGCGGGAGGCGAGGACTTCGAACTGAAGCTGGCCGACGACGCCGACGACGAAGCCCGAGCCGATATTGGGTTTGAAAACCTTGGCAGCACCCTCCTCGGCGAATTGCATCAGCGCCTTGTCGAGATGCTTGGCCTTGAGCGGGTCGCCCGCACGGCAGGTTTGCAGAAGCT
>JBNKWP010000013.1:0-93523 GCA_050299835.1 Silicimonas sp. | reverse complement strand
TGGCGCGGCGATCTCGAACGTAGTCTCGACCGGCGTGATGACAATCCCGGTGATCAAGAAGGCCGGGTTCAAACCGGCCTTTGCGGGCGCCGTCGAAGCCGCGGCATCGAGTGGGGGGCAGATCATGCCACCGGTGATGGGCGTCGTCGCCTTCTTCGTCGCGGGGCAGATCGGGCTGGAATACCGCTATATCGTGGTCGCTGCCATCCTGCCCGCAGTGTTCTATTACCTCGGCACGTTCCTCGCCGTCTATTTCGAGGCCCGCAAACTGGGCATCGGCACTCTGCCGCCCGAGGCGCGCCCAGGCCTCAGCGGCAAGGACTGGGTGCAATGCCTGGTGTTCATCGTGCCCCTCGGCACCTTGTCCTATTTCCTCTTCGCGCAACCATCGGTCCCCAAGGCAGGGTTTTACGGCATCGTCGCCGCGCTGGTCTCCGCGCTGGCGCTGTTCCCCTCGTTCCGTTCGCGCGGCAGAGTGTGGAAGGCGCTGGTGGATGCGGGCCGGATGTCGGCCAGCATGATCGTCGTCGTCACGGCCATCGGCCTGATCGTCGGGCTGATCCAGACCTCGGGCTTTTCGGGACGGCTCTCGCTTCTTCTGGCGCAGGTGGCAGAAGGGCCGCTGCCCGTCGTCCTGATGGTCGTCGCCTTCGGCGCCATCGTCCTGGGCATGGGCCTGCCGCCGGGGGCGACCTATTTCATCATCGTGATCGCCCTGTCCTCGGGGATCGATACGGTCGGGCTTGCACCCCTGACGCTGCACCTCTTCGTGGTGGTCTTCGCCATGATGTCGACGGTCACGCCACCCGTCGCCCTCGCCGCCTTTGCCGCCGCACCGATTGCGGGGGCCGACCCGATCCGCACCGGGTTCGAAGCCGCCCGCATCGCGCTCGCCGGGTTCCTGATCCCCTTCGTCTTCGTCTATCACCCCGCCGTCCTCTACAAGCTGCAGGTGCTGTTCGAGTGGTTCGGCGACGATCCGGTCTCAAGCCGCGCGATGATCGACATTGCTACCGTGACGTGGGGCCAGCTCGCCTGGATCGTCGCTGCCTTCACGCTGGCCATGTGGCTGATCGCCTCTGGCCTCGCCGGGTTCGACCGGGGCCGACTGGTGGCGGCCGAACGTGTGCTGAGAATTGCCGCCGGGCTGCTTGCGCTGCTGCCCAACATGGCCATGGCGATCCCGGCCGCGCTGGTCGGTCTGGCTCTGATCGGGCGCGAATGGATCACGTCAAGGAAATCCGCCGCCCAGCCGACAGGGTGACACCACGACGGGCATACGAAATCGAAAGGGAGGAAAACCAATGAAGTTTACCACAGTCGCGGCTCTGGCCGCGCTCATGATCGGGACCGGCGCGACGCAGGCCCAGAACCTGAAGATGGCCACGATCGAGCCCAGCCTCGGACCGGCCATCGTCATGTCGACCTTCGCGAACATCGTGAACGACGCGCTTGACGGCACCGAGATCGAAGTCGCGGGCGGCGGCGCGGCCACGTTGCACATGCTGGAAGTCGGGCGGGGCAATCTGGATATGTCGATGGTTTCGCCGTCGATCTATCCGCTGATGCAGGGCGGCAAGGCGATGTATGCCAAGGAGCCGGAGGCGCCCGAACTGTCGAAGAACCTCGCGCTGATCATGTGGTTCCCCTACGGCCAGTATCACTATGCCGTGCGCGCAGAATCCGGGATCGAAAGCCTTGACGACATCGAGGGCACGACCGCCTTCATCGGCCCGGCGGGCGGTGGGGCTTTCGTCACCGCCAAGGCCTGGATCGAAGCCACCACCGGGCTTGTCGCGGGCGAGGATTACGAGGCGATCACCGCCAACTGGGCGACCGGGTTCCAATCCTTTCTCGATGGTAAGATCGACGTCTACGTCAATGGCTGCCTCGACCCCTGCCAGCAATTCCTGCAAATCACCGAAACCGAGAACATCCGCTTCATTGGCCCCGAAGACTGGTCAGGCGAAGCGGTGACCAAGTTCTTGGGCAGGTTCCGCGAGCTGTCAGAAGTCCCTGCTGGCGTCTATGACGGCGTCGTAAACGACGCGCCCGTGATGTCGCACGACACGAATGTCGGCATCGGCGTCCGGGCCGATCTGGACGAGGAAACCGTCTATCAGATCACCAAGGCGTTCTGGGACAATCTCGACAGCATCACGTCAGAGGCGCCCTGGGCCAAGGCGATCTCCATCGAGATCGCGGTCAAGGATCTGGGCATGCCGCTGCATCCCGGTGCACGGCGCTATTACGAGGAAGTCGGCGCGCTCTGAACACAGTATTTGCCGCCTCGCGTAAACAGCGCGGGGCGGTTCGCGGTCAACCGGGCTCACATCACATGGTTCCCGAGACGCGGCGGCCAACGTTCTGACCGTGAAGCTCCGTCCGGCGTCCAACTGCGAAATTTCGTGCCACATCTGCCCCGACGTCAGAGATATTCCGTCAGCCTTGGCCTGCGCACCGATGGTGGTCCAACGGGTCAATCGCGCGACGCAGTCCAGATCGTGCGTGGCAAGCAAACCATCGGGTGCCGCTCCCCAGGCCTGCCGAACTGGCAGAAAACGTCAATCACCGACCTTAGGGCCTGCCTCCGTCGCGGCAACAATTCAATGCGTCCGGATTCTAAGCCCGCTGTCTTTGCAAAAAGAAATGCGACGACACGATTGCGACGCTGGAAATGACCAGGATCGCAAACACCACCGAAGTAGGGCTGAGCGCCGAAAGCAATCCGACGATCACCGCGCTTCCACAGCGGGCGAAAGTGATGTCCAGGCTCGACGAGAATGCGCGGAGCTCATTGGGTGCCAGGCGCAAGAGAAGATGGGTGGAAGGCGAGTTGCAGCAGGCAAGGCCGGCGCCGGCAAGCAGGGCAGACACTGCCTGTAGATAGCCGTTGCCAAGGTCGAACACCGCCACCGCGAAACACAGCGCAAACAGACCGGGCGCCAGCAACAGGCTTCGTCTGAGCCCGGTGCCCTCGATCTTGTTGCGCAGCAGGAAGCTCAGTGCGGCGAACGAGACCCAGACACAGGTCATCAGGATCGAAATCGTTTGACCGTCGAGCCCGTTGCGGTGCCAGTTCACAGGGAAGAAGAACAGGTAGAAGGAGAACGACCCGTAGGTCAGGAAGATATAGGCCAGCAGCGGCCAGAAATCGGGCAGGGAGAGCAATTGCCGGTAATTCGGTTTTTGCCCGCCGCGAGGCGCGCCGGTAGCAGAGTTGCCGATGGCGACAAAAGGCAGGCCGATGGCCGCGACGACGGTGAATGCGACGAAAACAACTCGCCAGCTCTGGCCGCTCAGAATGGTGCCGCCGACAATAGGAAGCAAGGCAGCCACGATCCCCACCAGCGCGCCCCATATCATCAGGATGCGACCTGAATGGTTCTGGTTGGCCTGCGTCAGAAGGACGGGAACAAGCGGGAAGAACAAACCGCCGCCCAGACCCTGAATAACGCGGCCCGCGATCAGCTCGGACAGATCGCCCGACAGCGCAGACAGGATCGAACCGATGGCGAACAGGCCGGCGCCCAGTGAGAATAACTTGCATCTGTCGAGGACGTCGCCAAGAAAGCCGCTGAACAGAACGGCGATCGCAACGGCAATGGCATAGGCATTGAATACCCAGGCGAGACCGCCCATTTCCAGGCCAAGGTCCTGCTGGATTTTGCCAAGCAGGAGCGGCAACAGCGTCAGTTCCATGACAAAGGCAATGCTGACGCAGATCGTGCCTAGGGTCAGTCGAAAATCGGAACGGAAGTCGCCTGTGGATGGTGTGGTATCAGTCATGAAAATTCCAAAACAAAAAATTTGTCACGGGGGGCGTCCGCCCCCCGATTCACTGACGGTATCATGCAACCATTTCGACCGCGCGGACAATCTTGGTTCGTGTTGGAACCGAGTTGTTCTCGCATAGCGGTTTCGGCGTGGCCTCCAGCAGCGTTTGCAAATCCTCGTTGCTCATCCAGACCAGCATCTCCTCCGACGTCACCTCCTGTTCCGGCCCGAGCCACGCACCGAACTCCGCGTGGACATAGCCGTAACGCACCGCCACACCGCGCGTGGCGAGTTGCGTCGGCACGAGGCCGAACATGAAATCCGGAGACCAGAGCTTCATCGAGAACTCGAAGGCAAGGCGCGACAGCACCGAGGTCAGTCCCTGGCTCCGGCGACCGACGGTCCCACCCTTGATCCAGAACTCTCCGTGATAACCCACGCGACCGGACATCTTGTCCAGTGACGGCAGGTGGGAGAAGAAGGTTCGGTCCGGATCGGGAGTCGACCCTGGCGTGATGTATTTGTGCCGGTGGATGCGAAGGTGATCTGTCAGGCTCTGGTCGTTGAGTTCCAGCAGGCGAATGGCCTGCGTGTGTATCAATTCGCCGTCTGCATCGAATCCACAAACCCAGAACGCATTCGATCCATCGACAAAGGAATTCGACACATCAAACATCGGATAGAGTTTGCTGCGCTCCGACTGCTTGTTTCGCAACCGTCGAAAGGCCGCGAAGTCGCTGCCGATTTCGACAAAAATCCCTTCATTCTCAAGGTCTTTCACCAATCTGGACACGTTGGTGATCATTGTAAATAAGTTGTGTGCGGTCATGCATCCCACTCCTAATTTGGGTCCCAGTCGTAAAGGGAAGCATCCGCATAGGAGGGCGGTGAGTCGAGCTATTGTGTTGCGCCGACTTCAAATTCCTGAAGCAACTCTCTGGAAACACTTTCTTTTTCTTCGGCGTTCAGGCCCAGGATATTGACCTTCTCGGTGACCGAGGTCAGGACGGCAAGCGCGGGTTCGCCATCGGGAAAAACACATCCCATCAGAAGGCGCTGGAAAGTGACGGGCACGGGGTGCTCGCTGTTCTCGCGCGGCAAATACGCAAATGTGTGGTCGTACCGGACACCGCCTTCACCATGAATGCGGTCATAAGCGTCGGCGATGAAGCTGTTATAGCTGTTGCCGGCGTGGTCTTCATCCGACAGTCGCCCGACCGCACTCTTGGCCCAGGTCCAGCCGAACCATCTGGCATAGGTCGAATCTTCACCGATTTCGACGCAGACCCAGCCCTCGTGGCTGCGGCGATACACCGCCAGAAAGGGGCGCATGTCGGCCATCTCCGGCGCTTCGATCTGTGCCAGCGCCGCACCCCACGCCTTCAGCGTCTGTCGGAGGAGCGGGGTCCCCGACAAAGAAATCGTGCTGACGGGATGCTGCTGGCAGAAGTATCGGCTTCCATCCCCGGACTCGAAACGCGCATATTCGAGATGTTGCAGACCGCCCGCGCTCAACAATTCGCCGCGTGACCAGCGCTCTGCCTGCCGAAGCATGGAGCGCGCTCCGGGAAGCGAGCATTTTCCGCGCTGGGTCAGCACATAGGATTGCCGCTGCAGACCAAATAGCGGCCCGCCCAGAAAGCTTTCGAGGTCCGAGATGTGGCGCCGCGCAGTCTGGCGGGTTACCCCAAGTTGCTCGGCCGTGTCCGAAAGATTAAGGGTCTGCGCAAGCACGTCGAATGCGCGCAGCATATCGAACGTGATCGCCGTGCTGGTGGGTGTCCTGCCCAATCGACATCTCCGCAAAAATTCTCAGATGCACCATCTATCATCCACTTCTGACCAAACAATGCAACACAAGCGTTTGATAAACGTGGAATTTTCAACCGGTGCTGCGTCTGGCATATCCGTTGGCAAGAAGGAGTGGAACGGTGTCCGGGCGTCTCCAGGCGTCTTAGCGCGTTTGGAGAGCAGCATTGATGGATAGGCGATCGTCCAAGGATCGGGAGCGGAGTATCGGACGTAGATTGAAGAAGATCCGGGAAGTCGCCGGCATGACCGAAGCAGAATTGGCTGCGAGAATCGGTCAGAAACCGTCGGTCGTTCAGGCGATCGAAAGCGGGGAACGTCAGGTGACCGCCGCAGAACTATGGGAACTTTGTTCAGCCCTGAATTCAAAACCTCACGAGTTCTTTGAAGGCAGCGAATGAATAGCCCTTACGGCGTTCGTTAACGAGTATTCAAATCACGTAGAGGAGATGCGCCCGGCCTGTTCGATCATTTCGATGGCCGGCGCATCTCCCGTTTCCCGGATATAGAAAACCGATGTCTCGGTCAGGATCGGCACACCGTCGAGATCGCTATATGTCAGCGCGATCGTGTAGGACGACATTTCTGCCGATGACCGCTTGCTCTCAACAATCCTGGCTACGGTCTGTTCAACACCACGACTTGTAAGCGCCTGCCGATAGGACACGATCCATCCTGCAAGTTCTTCATTCGTTCGAAGGACCGTGAAACGGCTGTCCCGGTACAGGATCACAGGCAGCTGGAACGGCAGATTTTCCAGGTTCGGTTCAGTCAGAATGCGCGTGAGAAAGGACTGAAAAAACTCGCTTTCCAAATTCGCTGCCATGCTGGACGCGTGGTCCTTTGCGGCCTTGATGGGCCAAACTCTCTTAAATCATTTGCCGGCACTTGCCGCGCCTGGATCACAACGGACTAAATAATTGCGGTCGGAGTTATGCATTCCGACGCAAGTGTCAGTCTAATATCAGGTCCCAAAAATCAAAAGCTTTACTTTGGAGCAGACAGAGAACGGAAGGGCGCTACGGAATACCCCGATTGCCCGCACCGGGCATCGTGACAGTCTCGTTTCAATACCTGTCGAAGATCGCCGATGTTCTCGCAAGGGCCTTTACCCGGAGGGTGGCCGCCTTATACCGGCAAGCAGGAAAGCGATCTGGAATAAAGTTTGGGGGGTGGAATGGCATTCATCGGTATTGATCTTGGAACATCCGGGCTGCGCGCCCTGTTGATCGGCGCGGACGGAGAGCCCATCGGCGCGACCGAGCGACATTACGACGTAAGCCACCCGCAGTCCGGCTGGTCCGAACAGGACCCGGCCAACTGGATCGACGCGCTGGAAGGCGCGATCGCCGAGATGCGCGAAAAATATCTTGCATTCTCCGATCTGCGCGGAATTGGCGTCGCAGGCCACATGCACGGGGCGACGCTCCTGGACGCGGACGGGACGGTGCTGCGGCCCTGTATCCTGTGGAATGACACCCGGTCTCATGTAGAAGCCGCGCGGCTCGATGCGACGGAAGGCGTCAGAGCGCTCTCCGGCAATATTGTCTTCCCCGGCTTCACCGCACCGAAGCTGGAATGGGTCCGCGAGAATGAACCGGACATTTTCGCAAAGGTCGCGAAGGTCCTGCTGCCCGCGGCCTATCTCAACTACTACCTGACGGGCGATTACGTGGCGGACATGTCCGACAGCGCGGGCACCTCCTGGCTCGATGTCGGCGAACGCCAATGGTCCGACCGCCTTCTGGAGGTCAGCCACATGCGCCCTGACCAGATGCCGCGACTCGTCGAAGGCAGCGAGGCCGCCGGCGCATTGCGCTCCGATCTCGCCGCGAAATGGGGCCTCACCGGCCCCGTCACCGTCGCGGGCGGGGCAGGGGACAACGCCGCCGCCGCCTGCGGGATTGGCGCTCTCGACGAAGGGCATGGCTTCGTCTCACTCGGCACATCCGGCGTACTTCTGGCCGCGCGCGACGGCTATCGACCCGCGCCGGAAACCGCCGTCCACACCTTCTGCCATGCCATCCCCGGACGCTGGTACCAGATGGGCGTGATGCTCTCTGCCACCGACAGCCTCAACTGGCTGGCCCGTATCGTCGGCCAGAAGCCAGCCGAACTGACGGCCGCCCTTGGCGATACCCTGCAAGCGCCGTCCACCCTCCGATTCCTGCCCTATCTCTCCGGCGAACGGACACCCCACAATGACGCGGCCATTCGCGGCGGGTTCACCGGCCTCGCTGCGGGCACCACGCGCGAGGACATGACCCGCGCCGTCCTCGAAGGCGTCGCCTTCGGCCTGCGCGACAGTTTCGAGGCATTGGCGGCCACCGACGCCAAACTCGATAGCCTGATCGCCATCGGCGGCGGCAGCGCCTCGCGCTACTGGCTCAAGATGATCGCAACCATTCTCGGCGTGCCACTCCAACTGCCGGGATCGGGCGAGTTCGGCGCCGCCCTCGGCGCGGCGCGTCTCGGCATGATTGCCAGCGGGGCGGGGACGCCGGAAAGCGTAATCACCGCGCCGGAAATTCAGGGCGAGGTCGAGCCGGACCAAAACCTGAAACCCGCCTTCGACGACGCCTATGGCAAGTTCCGCGCGGCCTATCCGGGGCTCAAGGCAATCCAGTAAGCGTCAGAAATCACTGTCCTGCTGATACGCCTTCACCAGATTGCCAAAGCGGGTGAAGCGGCCCTCGAAGGAAAGCTCCACGGTGCCGATGGGGCCATGACGCTGCTTGCCGATAATCACCTCGGCCCGGCCGTGGAGGCGTTCCATCTCCTCCTGCCACTTCGCCATGCCCTCAAGATCGTGATCGCCGGGTTTCTCCCGTTCCTTGTAGTATTCCTCGCGGAACACGAACATCACGACATCGGCGTCCTGCTCGATAGAGCCTGATTCACGCAAGTCACTGAGTTGCGGGCGTTTATCCTCGCGGCTCTCGACCTGACGGGAAAGCTGGGACAGCGCGATCACTGGAATATCCAGTTCCTTGGCAATGGCCTTCAACCCTTGCGTGATCTCGGAGACCTCGTTGACGCGGCTGTCCTTGGCGGTGGCCGGGCGGACAAGCTGCAGGTAGTCCACGATCAGCACGTCCAGCCCATGCTCCCGCTTCAACCGCCGCGCACGTGCGGCCAACTGGCTGATCGGCAGGGCAGGTGTGTCGTCGATGAAAAGCGGGCAGGCCTCCAGCGTCTTGGCGGCATCGACGAAACGGCGGAACTCGCCCTCGGTCATGTCACCCCGGCGGATCTGCTCGGACGGCACCTCGGCGGCCTCCGACAGCACGCGGGCGGCCAACTGCTCTGCGCTCATCTCCAGCGAATAGAACCCAACGACCCCGCCATCGACCGCGCCCTCGTGCCCGTCAGGCGTTTTGCCCTTGCGATAGGCCTTGGCGATGTTGAAAGCGATGTTGGTGGCGAGCGAGGTCTTCCCCATCGACGGACGACCGGCAAGGATCAGAAGGTCCGACTTGTGCAGCCCGCCCAGCTTCTTGTCCATGTCCGCCAGCCCGGTGGAAATCCCAGCCAGCCCGCCATCGCGCTGATAAGCGGCATTGGCGACGTTGACGGCATCGGTCACGGCCTTGAGGAAGCTCTGAAAGCCCGAGGATGTGGTCCCGGCCTCGCCCAGCTTGTAAAGCGCCTGCTCGGCCTCGACGATCTGTTCTTTCGGCTCGTTGGCGACTTCCACCTTGGCGGCGCGGGAGACGATATCGCGGCCAAGCTCGATCAGCTTCCGACGCACGGCAAGGTCATAGATCATCTGCGCATAGTCGCGGGCCGCAAAGCTGCTGATCGCGGCCCCCGCAAGGCGCACCAGATATGCGGCGCCGCCAAGCTCGGCGAGCCCGGGATCGTCCTCCAGAAACGCCTTCAGCGTCACCGGCGAGGCAAGCTGGTTCTTGGCGATCCGGCTGGCCGCGACCTCATAGATGCGGGCATGGACGGGATCGTAGAAATGGCTTTCATTGATGACGCTCGCCACCCGGTCATAGGTGTCGTTATTCGTCAGGATCGCGCCCAGAAGCTGCTGTTCGGCTTCGATGTTGTGCGGCGAGGCCTCTGCCTCCGCGTCCTCGCCAACTGCCCGTATTTGAGCGATTTCGCTCATTATCTGCCCCTCGATTTTTTGCCTGTCATCCCGTTGGACCTGCATAGGCCAAAGGGCTGCCGCCGGTCTACGTGGAAATCCTGTGGACAGGCTGTGGATGCGCCGCTGACCGCATCATATTGCGTGAGTAGGGCCCCTCACGTCAACATGCTGTTATTTTCTGTGTAATTTATTTTTGACGCGCATCTTGCCAGGCGCGCGGCGCGCGCAGGAAGCTTTCGACCTCTTTCAGGGTCTCGCGGTCGAAACTTTCACTGTCCCGAGCGACCTCCAAGACGTCCCACCAGGTACATAAATGATGCAGCCTAATCCCATGACCCGACAGGGTTTCCGTCGTCTCGGGGAAGATGCCGTAATAGAAGATCACGGCGGTATGGGCGCAGGTGGCACCCGTCTCCCGGATGGCATCGACGAAGGACAGTTTCGATCCGCCATCGGTTGTCAGGTCCTCGACCAGAAGGACGCGCTCGCCCTCCGACATGGCCCCTTCGATTCGCGCGTTCCGGCCATAACCCTTCGGCTTCTTCCGCACATATGTCATCGGCAGCGCCAAGCGTTCGGCCACCAGAGCGGCGAACGGGATGCCCGCGGTCTCCCCGCCCGCGACATTGTCGAAGGCTTCGAACCCGGCATCGCGCATCACGGTCACGGTCAGGAAATCCATCAGCGTCGCGCGGATGCGCGGGAAGGAGATCAGCTTGCGGCAGTCGATATAAACCGGCGAGGGCAGGCCGGAGGCGAAGATGAACGGCTCTTCCGCGTTGAAATGAACGGCCTGGATTTCCAGAAGCATCGACGCCGTCAGCCGTGCGATTTCGGATTTGTCGGGAAAGCTCGTCGGGATCATGGGCGCTCCTTGTTCCTTCTTCCTGGCGAAAATACTCCGGGGTCCGGGGCAGCGCCCCGGCTCGTCGGTGGGCGATCTCTCGGGCATCGCAAGGCGATGCCCTGCCGATAGGCGATTGCAAAGCAATCGCCGTAAGGCCCGTCGACAGTCACACCACCCGCCAGTGCAACGGTCGGCCCGGATCGAATACGGTGACGGGACCCGCTCCGGTTTCCACGCTCTTGGGCAGATCCAGCGGGTCGCCTTTTTCCAGCGTCAGGGTGTCGTCATTGACGGGCAGCCGGTAGAAGGCGGACCCGTGTCTTGAGACGAAACCCTCCAGCCGGTCAAGCGCCCCCGCCTCCTCGAACAGCTCCGCCAGACAGGCAAGTGCGACGGGCGCGGTGAAACACCCGGCGGCGCAACACTCGGCTTCTTTCTTGTGGACGGCATGCGGCGCGCTGTCGGTGCCGAGGAAGAAGCGCGGCGAACCGCCGGTCGCGGCCTCCACCAGCTTCGGGCGATGGCTGCCGCGTTTCAGGATCGGCAGACAGTAATAATGCGGGCGCATGCCGCCAACCAGCATGTCGTTGCGATCAAGCATCAGGTGCTGGACGGTGATCGTCGCGGCGAGGTCATCACCGCCCTGCGCCGCATAGGCGGCGGCCTCGGCGGTGGTGATATGCTCCATCACCACGCGCAATCTGGGCGTAGCCCGGCGCAGCGGATCGAGGACTTCCTCGATGAAAACCGCCTCGCGGTCGAAGATGTCGATCTCGGGGCGCGTCACCTCGCCATGGACGCACAGCGGCAAGCCGATCTCTGCCATCGCTTCCAGCACGCCGCGCACCTTGTCGAAGTCACGCACGCCGCTGGCGGAATTGGTCGTGGCCCCGGCTGGATAGAGCTTCACCGCCTTCACCAGCCCGCTTTCCGCCGCGCGACGCACGTCGTCCGCATCGGTGGTCTCGGTCAGGTAAAGCGTCATCAGCGGCTCGAAATCCGCGCCCTCTGGCAGCGCCGCCAGGATACGGTCGCGATAGGCCGCGGCGTCATCGCCCGTCACCACGGGCGGCACCAGGTTCGGCATGATAATCGCCCGCGCGAAATGCCGGGCCGTCTCCGGCAGCACGCCCTCCATCATCGCGCCGTCGCGCAGATGCAAGTGCCAGTCATCCGGCCGGGGAATGGTGATCCGCGTGCTCATGGCTCCCCTCTAGCGCAAGCCCGGCAGCGGGGCCAGAGGCCTGTGCAGTCGCGCGCGCGAATCGGTTAATGTGGGGATACAAACGAGGAGCAGAGCACATGATCTGGACATTCATTCTCGGGATTGCCGCTGGTTGGGGAGCGGGCTTCGCCGAAGAACATCTCAAACCGCTGGTCGAGAAACACCTGCCGACGCCGCCTCCGACACCTGTGGAGATGCGGTCCATCGCGCTGACCGCCTGCCTGTTCGTGGCGGCGATCGTCGCGGCGCTTTCGGACACGGGAGGCGTTGTGGCCCTGACGCTGGGTGCGCTCCTGGGCGTTCTGGGTCCCCGGCTCTATGCGAAGGCGCAGGAGATGCGGGCGCCGGACTACGACAACTGAGTGTCAGGTGCCGCCCCGGCGGTGCCCGTCATCCTCCTCCGAAGGCGCGGTCCTGATTCCAAGCTGGGTCTCGGCCCGCTCCAGATGATGTTTGAACCGGGGCAGGGGATGTTGCGCCAGAACCGAACGGCAAAGCCAGACAGTTAGCTGCGGGCGTTCCTCCGACAGAACCCGGGACAGAAGCGCGCGCAGATAGGGCACGTGCCGCCTGCGGGCACGCATGATCCGCGCGGCATTTGACGGGGTAAGCGCCCCCTTCACCGCTGCATCGGCCAGCTTCGAGACAAGAGACATGGCGCGCAAATCGCTCTCGATGGCGCCCGCGCCACCGCGCCGGTAGGGCTGGCGGATGATGTTGGCTGACCGGAAAAGGCTTGCATGCATCGCATCCTCCTTCTCCTCAGGGTCGTAAAGGATAAGCGCGGCTTCCGCCGCATCGACAAGATGCGCGGCGTTGGCGTAACGCGCGTCAAAGTCGATGCGCCGGGCGGAGGGGAAGCGGTCATCCCACTCCGTGACTTCGCGTTTCAGGGTGGCCTGCGGTGCGACCAGCAAGGCCAGTGCACCGGGGGCAGCCACGGAAAACACGCCAGCCGCATAGCCGCACATGCCCGCGCCGTAGAACACCACCCGGTCAAAATTGTCGAAGAAGCCGTGGTCGATCAGGCGGTCGAAGAAGCCGAAAAGCGATCTGTCCCGGAACCAGGTCTGGCGCTTGGCCAGAATGGTCAGGTGTGACCAGCCCCGACGTTCGCAGATATCGAAGGCCATTGGAGTTCCGGTTTCGCTGCCGGACCGGATACCGAAGATGGTTTCGAAAGCGACGAAGAGTACCTTTTGGCCTTTCTCGATGAAAACCGCACCGTGATCCCGGCCCAGATCTGAGAAACTGCCATGCGCATCGCCAATACGCCGCAGTTCCGACAGCCACTCGGCATCGGACAGATCTGCTGAAATTGTTGCCCCCGCTACCATTACCAATTCACCCAAGTTACCACGCGATCTTATGCATGGGGGCGCGACTGTGGCAAGTTTGGGGCAAAACCCCCGTGTTTGCGTTTCTGGAGAGGAAACGGGTCGGCGGGGGTTAAGTTATTGGTTCAGAAAGCGTAACGCGCAGGCATTATTTGGACGGTCCGATCATCATGACCATCTGGCGGCCTTCCATTTTCGGCATGTTTTCCACCTTGCCGATCTCGGCCACGTCATCGGCCACGCGTTCCAGAAGGTCGCGACCCAGATTCTGGTGAGCCATTTCACGGCCGCGGAAGCGCAGGGTAACCTTCACCTTGTCGCCTGCTTCAAGGAACCGCGTCACGTTGCGCATCTTGACGTCATAGTCATGCGTGTCCGTGTTGGGACGGAACTTCACTTCCTTGACCTCGATTGTCTTCTGCTTCTTGCGCGCCTCGCTTTCACGTTTCTGCTGTTCGTATTTGAACTTGCCGAAATCCATGATCTTGCAGACGGGAGGCGTGGCATTCGGAGAAATCTCGACCAGGTCCAACCCGGCCTCTTCCGCCATTCTAAGGGCGCGTTCGGGCGTGACCACGCCCACGTTTTCTCCTTCGGCTCCAATGAGCCGGATTTCAGGCGCGCGGATGCGGTCGTTTACCCGGGGGCCTGTGTCACGCACCGGCGGTGCGTTGTGCGGTCTGCGAGCGATGGTGGTCTATCCTTTGATCGTTTTCTCTGAATGCCGGAAAATAGGGTCGAATCGCTTGATCTTCAACCGGATTCGCCCGTCTGGCACCGATTTCCGTTTCAGTGTGAGCAAAGCGTCGCCGGTGAGGCGTCGCGGGTAAACTTCCCCCTAGAACTTTTGCTGGTCGGCCCACATCTAACGGGCAATGAAATCGACTGGGGGATCTCGAGATGAGACCGTTTCTAATACTTGCAGCCATTGTGATTGTCGCCGCCCTCGGGTGGTTCCTGACAATGGGTGGTCAGAACACTGCGCCGGTCGCCACGGTGACGGAAGAACCCGCAGACACAGCCGAAGAGAGCGTCGATGACGCTGTGGACGCGGTGGAAGAAGAAGCCGCAGGCGTTCTGGAAGATGCGCAAGAGGCCGTCGAAGGCGCGATGGATGATGTGCAGGAAGCCACCGAAGAGGTGATGGAGAACGCTCAGGATGCTGCCGATGATGTCGCTGATGCCGTGCAGGAGGCTGTGGACGACGCAGCGGGCGCTATAGGCGAGGTCACGGAAGGCGCATCCGACGCGGCGGCCAACCTTGTCGAAGGTGCCGCCGATGCCGCGACGGATGCTTCTGATGCTGCGATGGATGCGGCTGGCGATGCAGTTGAGGGGGCAATGGATGCCGCGACCGATGCCGGTGCCGCCGCTTCCGATGCCGTGACGGATGCGGTCGAAGGGGCGTCAGAAGCAGCGGGCGACGCTGTCGACGGGGCCGCTGAAGCAACCGAAGGCACCTCTGAGACGGTCGAGGCCGCAGCCGAGGAGACTGTCGAGACCTCCGATGAGGTGGCGCAGGCGATGACAGCGGAAGGGTTCGATGCCGAGCGCTTGCGCAGCTATGTCGCAGACTCCGATCTCAATGCGCTGCAAAAACAGGCTGCCGAGGCGCTGATTACTCAGGCAGAAGAAAATCCTGATCAGATTCAATCTATTATGGATCAGTTGAAGGACGCCCTTGGGCTTTGAATACCCGGATACGGCGCCGGTTCAGCCGGCGCCGTGCCCAGAACACGCCTGTTGCAGAACTGCCATGTTCCCGCAAAAACGTGCGCTCCACCCCGCAGTAATCTGAAATCCGCCGATCGCCGGACAGGCGATGCGCTGCGTTTGGCCGACCTTTGTCGGGACAGCGCGGAACGGCTTGGCACCGGCCCGGCAACGGCTATCAGTGCGGCGTGGGACGATTTGTCGAGGACATGGTCATGGGGCGTATTGTTTGGATTGCTGGCATCGTGGTACTGGCGCTCGCTGCCGGAACCGGCTTGTTCGCGGATCGGGGCACCCGGTTTGAGCCGGTTGTCGTGGTCGAAACGCAGGCCCTGCCGACGATCATCGAACCGGTGCGCCTTGAGCCCGGACGCGCCGGATCCGCGCTGTCAGCGGCAGCCTTCGGCCTGTCTGCGTTGCAGCCGGAAACCTATAACGGCGAAATCGTTCTCGACATCATCGAAGCCTCACCGCTGGCATATGGCGAAAAAGACAGGCTGACCGCCAAGCTGATGGCGGCAGAAGCCGGAAACGCGGAACTGCCGCAGGTTCTGGCCGATATCCGCGTCTCGCTTGCCGTGGATTAAGCAAACTCCGCCGCGGAGTTTGCGTCGGAAATCGAAGCGGAGTTCGCGACGAACTCCGCCCAGCCGTCAGATGCCGTCGCCGACAAAGGCTTTTTCGACCACGTATTGCTTGGGATCGCTGTTCGCGCCCTCTTCCAGGCCGAACCCTTCCAGCACCGTCTTCATGTCGGTGTTGAAAGCGAGCGAGCCACAGACCATGCCGCGATCTTCGTCTGGGTTGATGCCGGGGATATCCAGGTCGGCAAAAGCCTTGCCGGAGGTCAGGTTATCGGTGATCCGGCCCATATGCCCGCTCTCTTCGCGGGTCGTGGTCGGATAATAAAGCAGCTTGTCTGCGAATCCCTCACCGAACAGCTCCGCCAGCATCTCGTCCGACTTGATGTCCTCGACCAATTGCCGCCCATATTCCAGTTCGGCCACGTCGCGGCAGGTGTGCATCATGATGACCTGCTCGTAACGCTCATAGGTGTCGGGGTCGCGCATCAGCGACGCGAAGGGTGCAATGCCGGTGCCAGTGGCAAAGAACCAGAGGCGTTTGCCGGGCAGAAGCGCGTCGAGGACGAGAGTACCCACGGGCTTGGGCCGTAGAATGATCTGCTCGCCCGGCTGGATGTGTTGCAGTTTCGAGGTCAACGGCCCGTCCGGCACCTTGATCGAATAGAACTCTAACTCGTCGTCCCAGGCGGGCGAGGCGATGGAATAGGCGCGCAAGAGCGGTTTGCCATTGTCGCCCATCAGCCCGATCATCACGAATTCGCCCGAGCGGAAGCGCAAGCTGGCGGGACGTGTCACGCGGAACGAAAACAGCCGGTCCGTCCAGTGCTTCACTTTTGTCACGGTCTGGGCGTCGGGCAGGGTCACGGGTGTTGCGGCAGCTTCTGTCACGGGTCTCTGTTCGGTCATGTCCACTGGCGGCCTCTTAGGGGCCGGTCCCTCTCTAGTCGTTGATCTCTGTCAGTTAAAGATGTCTCAGGCACGCAAACGGGACTGATAGTCGTGCGCTTGCCAGTTGGCGCGACGCAGCCACTGATCTTCCGGCTGGCGCTGGGCCAGATCGTCGGCGATCTCCACCTCATCGAAGCCCGACCGCCGGGCCATCGCGTACTGGTCGGCGATGACATGGCCTTTGGCGCGAAGCCGCCCGGTGTATCCCTTCAGGCGCAGATTGCGGGCATGGGTAAATCCGCGCCCATCCGCGAAGCTGGGAAAGTCGATACGGATCAACGCGATACGGTTAAATTTCCGCTCGATCCCGGACAGATCGGCGTCGGATGGCAGATCGAGGGCGACTGCGCCGTCATCATTCGCTGCAAGCTGGTCGGGTGTCGCAAAGCCGCCGGTCCAGTCATCGGGGCCGAAGCCCTCGTCGGTTACGATCACGCTCATGCTCCGGCTCCTTTGGGTCGCACCACCTTGCCATTCTCGAAATGGATCCCGCATTCGGTTTTTTCCTGACCGCGCCAGCGGCCCGAACGGGGGTCTTCTCCCTCGGCCACGCGGGTGGTGCAGGGGGCGCATCCGATGGACGGATAGCCCTTGGCCACAAGCGGGTGCCGGGGCAGGCGGTTATTGGTCATATACTCGCGCACGTCCTCGGGCGTCCAATGCGCGAGCGGGTTGATCTTGATGCGGTCGGCACCGTCGGCCTCGAAGAACTCAAGCGCTGCGCGTTTGCCGCCCTGGAACCGCTTGCGCCCGGTGATCCACGCGTCGAAAGGGGCCAGCGCGCGTTCCAGCGGCTCGGTCTTGCGCAGCGTGCAGCAGGCGTCGGTGTCGCTGGTATGCAGCCGGTTGTTCGGATCGCGCAGGAACAGTTGCGACCGGTCCGGCGTGATGACATTGACGTTCAGTTGCAGCCGCGCCGCAAGTTCCCTTTGATATTCAATGGTTTCCGGGAAAAGCATCTCGGTATCAAGGAACAGCACCGGCGTCGTCCGGTCGATGACCGAGACCATGTGCAGCAGCACCACCGATTCCGCCCCGAAAGACGATACCATCGCGGTCCGGCCCACATACGGATCGAAAAGCGCGTGTTCCAGGACGTTGATCGCCGAGTGATGCGCATAGCGCGCGTTCAGATCGGCGACGCGTTCGTCCCGCGGCATGGTGGGCGCCTCAAGCGGCATGGGCCTTTTCCTTTTCCGGATAGAGCGCGGTTTTGAACGGACCCATGCCAAGCCGACGATAGGTCTGAAGGAAGGTTTCTTCCGGCCCTTCGCGGTGCGCCAGATAAGCGTCGATGATCCGCTCGATGGCTGGCACGATCTCGTCCGCCGGGAAGCCGGGGCCGGTGCGATCACCGACCGTGGCGGTCTCGGTGTGGTCGCCGCCCAGCGTGATCTGGTAATTCTCCACACCCGCGCGGTCGAGGCCGAGGATACCGATATGGCCGACATGATGGTGGCCGCAGGCGTTGATGCAGCCGGAGATCTTGATCTTCAGCTGGCCGATTTCATGCTCCAGCTTCAACTCGTCAAACCGCGTGGCAATCTCCTGCGCGATCGGGATCGACCGGGCCGTCGCCAGCGCACAGTAATCCATGCCGGGGCAGGCGATGATGTCGGAGATCAGGCCGACATTGGCGGTGGCAAGGCCATGGTCGCGCAGTTCAGCGTATATCTCCGGCAGGTCGGACTTATGGACATGGGGAAGGATCACGTTCTGCTCGTGGCTGATCCGCAACTCGTCATAGCCAAGCCGCTCGGCCAGATCGGCCAGAACCCGCATCTGGTCCGATGTCGCGTCGCCCGGCGTCTCGCCATGCGCCTTGATCGACACCGTGACGATTGCGTGCTCGGGATGCCTGTGTTCGGTCAGGTTGGTGTCGCACCAGGCGCGGAAAGCCGGGTTCGCATCGCGGTTGGCGTTGTACTTTTCCAACCCGGCGGATTTGAACGCGGGCGGCGTGAAAGATTGTTCGATCCGTTCAAGCAGCGCCTGATCGAACCCGCCGAACGCGTCGCGAATACGTTCGAATTGTTCTTCGACCTTCTGCCGGATCGTATCGATTCCATTCTCCGCCACGGTGATCTTGATCCGCGCCTTGTACTTGTTGTCCCGGCGGCCAAGCAGGTTGTAGACGCTGACGATGGCTTCCAGGTAAGGCAGCAAATCAGCCTGCGGAATGAACTCGCGGATGACCTGCCCGATCATCGGCGTGCGGCCCAGACCGCCACCGACGATGACCTCAAAGCCCGGCTCTCCGGCCTCGTTCCGCACCATGCGCAACCCGATGTCATGCGCCTTGGTCACGGCGCGGTCATTGGGCGACCCGGTGACGGCGATCTTGAACTTGCGCGGCAGGAACTGGAATTCCGGGTGGTCGGTGGACCATTGCCGGATCAGTTCGGCCACGGGGCGCGGATCGGCGATCTCATCCGCCGCAGCGCCCGCGAAATGGTCCGAGGTCACGTTGCGGATGGTGTTGCCGCTGGTCTGGATGGCGTGCATTTCGACATCCGCCAGCGCCTCCAGCATGTCGGGAACGTCCTTCAGCTCCGGCCAGTTGTACTGGATGTTCTGCCGCGTGGTGAAATGGCCATAGCCCTTGTCCCAGCGGTCGGCGATCATCGCCAGTTGCCGCAACTGGCGGCTCGACAGCGTGCCATAGGGGATCGCCACGCGCAGCATATAGGCGTGAAGCTGAAGATAGAGACCATTCATCAGGCGCAGCGGCTTGAACTCGTCCTCGGTCAGCGAACCATCGATCCGGCGCTCCACCTGGGCGCGGAACTGGGAGACGCGTTCACGGACAAAGGCCTCATCGAAATCGTTGTAATGGTACATGTCTTCAGCCCTCAGCCTGCTTGCCGTGGAAATAGTTGGAAGGCCCGCGCGTGCGGAAGGCTTCGCGGAAATGGGTTGGCTCGGGGCCGTTCTTGCCCGCGATTGCATCGACAAGGTACGCGCCGACAACAATGTCGCCCTGTCCGATCGCGAAGAGCAGGCGGTCTTCCGCAACCGCTTCGTCCTCGATCAGTTCGGCCCGGCCCATGTCGCGGGTCCAGCTGTCATCCTCGGCCAGCCAGACGGCATCTCCGGCCAACAGGTCGTTGGCTGCGACGACTTTCGGGGTGAAGGGGCGGCGGGTCATAGTGCGATATCCTTGGGGAGTTTCGTCAGTGTTTCAGCGGCCTTGCGCGGGGCGAGGCCAAACAGGATCAGGCAGGGGCCGTCCATAGCGGCGGCGTCAAGATCGCGCGGCAGGGTGCCAAGCGTGGCTTCCACGATCCGCTGTTCGGGGCGGGAGGCGTTCTCCACCAGCGTCACAGGTGTCGCGGCATCGGCCCCGTGCATCATCAGACGGCCCTGCATGAACCGCGCGGCCCGCTTGCCCATATAGATGGCAGCCACCTGTCCGGGGGCGGCCAGCGCCCGCCAGTCCTGATCGGCATAACCCTTCACATCATGCCCGGTGATGAACCGGACCGAGGAATTGCGCCCGCGCCGGGTCAGGCTTTGCCCGATGCTGGCAACGGCGGCGGAAGCCGACGTGATGCCGGGAATCACGGTATGGCCGATGCCAGCGGCGGTGCAGGCGTCGATTTCCTCATCGAGACGCCCGAAAACAGTGGCGTCGCCGGATTTCAGGCGGACGACATGCGCGCCGGTCGTGGCATGCTCGGTGATGGCGGCGTCAATCTCCGACTGCGGTGTCGAGGGGCCGAAGCCCTCCTTGCCCATGTCGATGATCGTGGCCTCGCGCCGGGCCAGTTCCAAAATCGCCTGCGGCACCAGCCGGTCGTGGATCACCACATCGGCCTCATGCAAGGCCCGCCGGGCCTTCACCGTCAGCAGTTCCGGGTCGCCCGGTCCGGCGCCTACGAACGTCACATGGCCCGGAGCAGCCTCCCGCTGCAGGTGCCGGTCAAGCAGATCGCCAAGCGTCGGCTCCAGCGCCGCTTCGCCCGCTTCGTCGAACGCCTTTGGGCCGCTCCCGAAGTAGTAATCCGCCCAGAAAGCACGGCGTTTCGCCCCGAAGGGCAGGGCCTCGACGGCCTTGCGGAACCCTTTGCCGACGCGCGCCAGCGTGCCCAGCGACCGCGGCAGGCGTTCTTCCAGGTCGGCCTTGATCGCACGCGCCAGCACCGGGGCCGCGCCCTCGGTGCCGATGGCCACCGTCACCGGGTCGCGGTCAACGATGGCAGGGGTAATGAATTGCGACTGTTCCAGACTGTCCACCCAGTTGCTCAGCGCCCCATCCGCCTGAGCAAGCGCGGTGACGCGGGCGTCCTCAGCATCATCGTCATGGGCGGCATAGAACAGGGCGGCACCGGATGCGTCGCCTGCCTTCTGCGCACGGCGAAGAACGGTCAGACGCCCCTCGCGCGCCCAGGTCTCGATCTCGTCTGCGGGGCGCTTGGCGATCACCGTCAGCCGGGCCTCGGTCTTGAGCAACAGTCGCAGTTTCGCCACCGCAGCCTCGCCACCGCCGGAGACGACGATGTTTCGGCCTTCCACCGCGAGGAAGATTGGAAAGTGCTTCATGGTGCCGCTCATCCCTGTACGTGATCCTCAATATAGAATATTTTCCCGTTCCTTTGCAGTATCGGCTTGCAGAAAAGAACGGACGTTCTAAATTCTGCCCGGAATGGAACGGATTCCTTGAAACTGGCGGAGGTAAGGAATGGCAGAGCGGCTGGACGACCTGGACCGGAAAATCCTGCGCGAAATGCAGGCGGATGCAAGCCAGTCTCTGGATGAAATCGCCAGAAAGGTGGGGTCCTCCAAGACCCCCGTCTGGAACCGGATTCGCAAGATGCGCGAAAGCGGTGTGATCGGTCACCAAACCGTTGTTCTGGATGCCGAAAAGCTGGGGTTCGAGGCCTGCTTCTTCGTGCTCATCCGGACCTCCGAACACGAAGCGGGCTGGCAGTCGAAATTCCTCGCAGCGCTCAAGGCCCGGCCCGAAGTGCTGGAAGCGCACCGGCTGGCGGGCGACATCGACTATATCCTCAAAGTCCGCGTCCGAAACGCCCGCGCCTATGATGAATTCTACCAGGCGCTGATCTCCGAGGTTCACATCTACAACGTCACCGCGCTGCTTTCGATGGAGGAAATCAAGTCGACCGTGGAATTGCCTATCTGACCGCGACCATCAGCCTCTCGTAGCCGTGGAAGTGATATTGATTGGCCACCTTTGGCTCCTCCACGATTGTGAGCGTCGGGCAGCGCGAAAACAGGATCGGTAGTGCAATCTGAAGCTCGAGCCGGGCGAGAGCGGCTCCGATGCAAGAATGCAGGCCGGCACCAAAGGCCATATGCGGGCGACGGCTGCGGAAGGGATCGAAGATTACGCCGTCAGGCCAGACGGCATCATCGCGATTGGCCGAGGCCAGCAGACAGCCGATCTGCTCATTTTCGGCAAAGGCGACGCCCTCGATCTCCGTGGGTTTGTAAACATAGCGTTTGAACAGGTGCAGCGGTGGCCGGTACCGAAGGCATTCCTCGACCGTGCCCGCAATGCTGTCGGGGGCAAGCGCCTCGCTGCGCCCTTCGAAAGCCAAAAGCAGAGGCACCGCGTTGCTGATGGCGTGGACGGTGGCCTCGTGCCCCGCATTGAGCAGCAGAATGGCGGAAGAAAGGAGCTCGGCTTCCGATATGCCGCCCGTCTTTTCGAACGCGATGAGTTGCGAGAGGAAGTCCTGTCTCGGTTCGCGCCGCCGGACTGCGATCAGGTCGCGCATATAGCGGGTGAATGCCTGTGAAGCGGCTTCTGCTGCGGCTTCGGTTCGGGCATCGCGGCGGGCCTGGTACATTGCAACCATGCTGTTCGACCAGGTCTGAAGCTGCGGCGCATCCTGGGTATCCACGCCCAGAAAGCGGGTGATGGTGAAGGCCGCCAGCGGTTTGGCATAGGCTTCGGTCAGGTCGAACCGGGTGGCAGGGAAGGCGTCGATCAGCCGGTCGGCAAACCGGCTGATCTCGGGCGCGATCAGGACAATCTGCGGGCCCGCGAAGGCGCGGGTGGCTTCGCGCCGGATGCGCGTATGTGCGGGCGGCTCGATTTCGAGGAGTGAATGTTCCTCCAGCGCCTCGAACGCGGCCAGCGCGGGCTGCGCCGGTTGCAGCAGCGCTTGCGGGACAGCCCGCCCAAGTTCCGGGTGACGCAGCGTCTGGGCCACGGCCTTATGGGTCGTGGCGACCGCCAGGTCGTAATCCTTCCAGAAGACGAAATCGCCTCGGGCGCGAATGGACCGGTAGAAGCTGTACGGGTCGTTCACAAACTCCGGATCGGTCGGATCCTGTTCCACGATGGGCAGGGTTCGGGAGGCATTGGACATGGCCCATTGCACAGCGAAACCCTCCCGGATCTCAAGCTGATATTTGGACAGGTGGCCAGGAGATTCTCATTAAAAAACTGGCATCTGAGTTGGCGCAACGGTCAATCGCGCCCGGCAATTGGCTTGAGACACGCAGCATCCTGTGCCAAGCCATCGGAGCGGAGATCTCGGAGGGTGCCCGGATGAGTGGCTTGCTTGCACTGTTGGATGACGTCGCGGCGATCGTGAAACTGACGGCGACGCAGGTGGACGACATCGCGGGGCAGGCCGCCAAGGTCGGGGCCAAGGTCGGAGCGACTGTGATCGACGACGCCGCCAAGGCGGGCGCCAAGGCGGCGGGCGTGGTGATCGACGACGCCGCCGTCACCCCCAAATATGTGACCGGCCTGCCCGCGACACGGGAATTGCCGATCATCTGGAAGATCGCCCGCGCCTCCTTCTTCAACAAGCTGGTGATCCTGCTGCCTGCAGCCCTTCTGCTGGACACGTTCCTGCCGTGGATGGTCACGCCGCTCCTGATGCTTGGTGGCTGTTACCTGTCCTTCGAAGGGGCGGAGAAGATCTGGCACTGGCTTCATCCCCATCCCGAAAGCCACGCGCAGGAGGCGGAGGTGCTGGACGCCGCGCATCTGGAGGAAACGCGGGTTAAAGGGGCGATCAAGACCGATTTCATCCTCTCGGCGGAGATCATGACAATCTCACTCGCCGCCATCGAATCCGATGACCGCCTGACCCAGGGCATCGTGCTGGGCCTCGTGGCCATCGGGATCACCGCGCTCGTTTATGGCGCGGTGGCGATCCTGGTGAAGATGGACGACGCCGGGCTGAAACTCAGCCAGATCGGGCGGCTGGCCGCGACGCGCGATTTCGGGCGCTGGCTGGTCAAGTCCATGCCGACGCTGATGAAGATCATAGCGACCGTCGGCACCGCGGCGATGCTCTGGGTCGGCGGCAACATCATCGTCCACGGGCTTCACTACCTCGGGATCGACTGGCCCTACAATCCGATCAAGGACATCGCCAAATCGGTGGGCGGCGAGGCCGGGTTCCTGAATTGGCTGGTCACGGCGACGCTCGACGGAATCATCGGGCTGGCGCTGGGGCTGGTCCTGATCCCGATCGTCACCAGGCTGATCGTGCCGGTCTTCTCGGTGTTTTTCCCCGAGAAGAAATCAACAGACTAGCCTGCGAAAACGCGCATTTTCGCGGGCAAAATCTGCGCAGATATTGCCTCACCCTCCACGCCCCCGCTTCTCGAACCGGGGCAGCATCGCTGAGAAGTCGCGCCCATTGCCATCCTCCGCCTCCACGAACTCCGCATAAAGCGCCGCCGCCTTTTGCCCCATCGGCGTATCCGCGTCCACCGCCTCCGCCGCCTGCTGGGACAGGCGCAAATCCTTCAGCATCAACTCTGCCGCAAAGCCCGGCTTATAGTCGTTATCCGCAGGCGATTGCGGGCCGACCCCCGGGGCAGGGCAATAGGCATTCATCGTCCAGCTATAGCCCGATGAGGTAGACACCACGTCGAACATGGCCTGCCGGTCCAGCCCCAGCTTGTCGGCCAGCGCGAAGGCCTCGCAGGTGCCGATCATGGTGACGCCCAGGATCATGTTGTTGCAGATCTTCGCCGCCTGACCGTTGCCCGACGGCCCGCAATGGACGGCCTTTTGTCCCATGATCTCGAAGAGTGGTCCGGCCTTCGCAAAGGCCTCCTCGCTGCCGCCCACCATGAAGGTCAGCGTGCCCGCTTCCGCCCCGCCGATCCCGCCGGAAACCGGCGCATCCAGCGCCAGAAGCCCCGCCGCCTGCGCCTGATCGGCCACCGCGCGGGCGCTCTCCACATCGACAGTGGAACAGTCGAGCAACACCGCACCCGCCTCCATCGCCGGGATGATCTCATCGGCAACGGCCCGCAGGATGTCCCCGTTCGGCAGCATGGTGATGACGATCTCCGCCCCCGCCACGGCCTCCGCCCCGGACGCGGCCCCGGCAATCCCCTCCGGCACCGGTGCCGCCACATCGAACCCGGTTACCTCATGTCCCGCAGATGCAAGGTTCCGCGCCATCGGCGCGCCCATGTTTCCAAGCCCGATAAATCCGATCTTCATCGCTGATCCTCCCAAACCAGTTCCGCGTCGCCCAGCGGTCTCAACAAAGCCGCAACCTCCGCAGGTGCCACGCTGTCCACCGCATCCGCGCCCCAGGCGGGCCGCTTGTCCTTGTCGACGATCAGCGCCCGAATGCCCTCCCGGAAATCGCCCTGTTCCGCGATCCGGTGGCTGAAGCGGTATTCGTTGGTCAACGCATCCTCGATCCTGTCGCGGGTCCGCGCCCGGTGGATCAGTTCCACCGCCGCCGCCATGGCACGCGGAGCATTCCGATCCATTGTCGCCAGCGTCTCTACGGCCCAGTCGCCTCCATCATGGCGCAAGGCATTGACGATATCGCGCAGCGTTTCGCCCCCGAAATTCGCGTCGATCATTGGCCGCAGCCCGGCCAGCGGAGCCTCCGGTGCTGGCTTGGCCGCACGATCAATCGCCTCCCAGTCCCCGGTCTCTTCCAATTCGGCAATCAGACCCGGCCACTCCGCCTCCGGCACAAAGTAATCAGCAAACCCCGCCAGCATGGCATCCCCCGGACCCATCCGGTGGCCGGTCGTGCCCAAGAACTCCCCCAGCCGTCCCGGTGCGCGGGCAAGGATCAGCGTCCCTCCCACATCCGGCGCCAGTCCGATCCCGCATTCCGGCATGGAAATCCGGCTGGTATCGCCCACCACCCGGTGCGAGCCATGGCAGCCCACACCGACGCCGCCGCCCATGGTGAACCCCTGCAGAAAGGTGGCGACCGGCTTCGGGAAATGAAACAGCGCGGCATTCATCGGATACTCGTCCCGCCAGAACTGCCGCGCCGTGTCAAAATCCCCGGCCACCATCGCGTTATAGATGCCCATCAGGTCGCCACCGGCGGAGAAGGCCCGCTCGCCCTCGGCGTCGATCACCAGCATCGCGATGTCGCTGTCCTCGGCCCAGACCGGCAGAATCGCCGCAATCTCCCGCACCATCCCGTGCGTCACCGCGTTCAGAGCTTCCGGCCTCTGCAGCGTGATCCGGCCCGTGCGGCCCACCTTCCTGATCGAAATCTCGCTCATTTCAAAAGTTGCCGCGCCACGATGAGCCGCATGATCTCACTTGTCCCCTCAAGGATCTGATGCACCCGCAAGTCCCGGACGATCTTCTCGATCCCGTAATCCGCCAGGTATCCATAGCCGCCATGAACCTGCAGGCACCGATCCGCCACTTTTGAGGCCGTCTCGGTCGCAAACACCTTCGCCATGGCGCTCTGCTTGCTGGCATCCGGCTGGCCCGTGTCGTTCGCCCAGGCCGCCTGCCGCAGAAACGTCCGAGCAGCCTGCAACTCGATCTCGCAATCGGCCAGCTTGAACTGCAACGCCTGGAACTGATCCAGCGTCTTCCCGAACGCTTTCCTCTCGCCCGCATAGGCCAGCGCCGCGTTCAGCGCCGATTGGGCGGCCCCAATAGAACAGGCCGCGATATTCAGCCGCCCGCCATCCAGCCCCGCCATCGCATATCTGAACCCGTCGCCCTCGGTCCCCAGCAGGTTCTCCGACGGCACCTTGCAGTCATCGAGCTGCACCTGCCGTGTCGGCTGGCTGCGCCACCCCATCTTGTCCTCCAGCCCGCCGAAAGACAGGCCATCCGCGCCATCCTCCACCAGGATCGCCGAAATGCCGCCCGGCCCTTCGTCGCCGGTCCGCGCCATGACGATGTAAGCATCCGAATAGCCCCCGCCGGAAATGAACGCCTTGGTCCCCGTCAGCGCCCAGCCCTCATTCGTCCGCTCGGCACGGGTCTTCAACGCCGCCGCGTCCGATCCCGACCCAGGTTCGGTCAGGCAATAGGACAGGATCGTCTCCATCGTCAGCGCCTTGGGCAGAAGCCGCGCGACCAGCTCCGGCGACCCATGCAAATCGATCATCCGGGCGCACATGTTGTGGATCGACAGAAACGCCGCGACCGAGGCGCAGGCCTCCGACAGCGCCTCGAAGATCAGCACCGCATCAAGCCGCCCCAGGCCCGCGCCGCCGGATGCCTCCCGCACGTTCAGCCCGCCGAAACCAAGCGTTGCGATCTCGGTCCAGAGTTCTTTCGGAATGGTCCCCGCGCGCTCCCAGTCGCGGGCATGGGGTGCGATATGCTCCGCACCAAAATCCCGCGCCATGTCGAAAATCGCACGCTGTTCTTCGGAAAGTGAGAAATCCATGCCGACTCCGCCCTGAACGCTCGTTCATCTAAGCGCCGCGCGGAGCGGGTTTCAAGAAGAAAGCCGGACGCCGCTCGCGCTACCCCGCCACCTTCACATCGAAGGCCGCCGCCATCAGCTCCCGCGTATACTCCGTTTGCGGATTGTCGAAGATCGCGTCCACATCGCCCTGCTCGACGACGTCGCCCTGCTTCATCACCATCACCTTGTGGCTCAGCGCTCGGACCACTTTCAGGTCATGACTGATGAACAGATAGGCCAGCCCGTATTTCTTCTGCAGGTTCCGCAGAAGCTCCACGATCTGCACCTGCACGGTCATGTCGAGCGCACTTGTCGGCTCGTCCAGAACCACCAGCTTCGGCCGCAGGATCATCGCCCGCGCAATGGCGATCCGTTGCCGCTGCCCGCCGGAGAATTCATGCGGATAGCGGTGCATAGTCGCCGGGTCGAGACCGACCTCCGCCATGATCTCCGCTACCAACTCGCGCGGGGACTTGTCCCCTGCGATGCGATGCACCGTCAGCCCCTCGGCGATGATCTCTTCCGCCGTCATCCGCGGGCTGAGCGAGCCGAAGGGGTCCTGGAACACGATCTGCATCTCGGCCCTGAGAGGCCTGAGCGCCTTCGACCCCAGCCCCTGGATGTCGCGCCCCTGAAACACCACTGGCCCCTTCGAGGAAATCAGCCGCATGATCGCCAGCGCAAGCGTCGTCTTGCCCGAGCCGCTCTCGCCCACGATGCCCACCGTCTCACCGGCCCGCACGCTCAGGCTCGCGGCATTCACCGCCTTGATGTGACCCACCGTGCGTTTCAGCAACCCGCGCTCGATCGGAAACCAGATGCGCAAAGCGTCGGTTTCCGCCACGACAGGCGACCCCTCGGGCACGGGACCCGGATGCCCCGTCGATTCCGCCGAAAGCAGCTTCTTGGTGTAGTCATGTTCGGGGTGGGAAAAGATCGCCGCCGTCTCGCCCCGCTCCACGACCTCTCCGTCCTTCATCACGTTCACACGGGCCGCGAATTTCCGCACGATGGTCAGATCATGGGTGATGAACAGCATCGCCATCCCGCGCTCGCGCTGGATCCGCGCCAGCAACTCCAGGATCTGCGCCTGGATCGTCACATCGAGCGCGGTCGTCGGCTCATCCGCGATCAGAAGCTTCGGATTGTTCGCCAGCGCCATCGCGATCATAACCCGTTGCCGCTGACCGCCTGAAAGCTGGTGAGGGTAGCTCTTCAACCGCGTCTCCGGATCGGGAATGCCCACCTCGTGCAGAAGCTCCAGGATGCGCGCCTCCGCCGCTTTTCCCGTCAGCCCCTGATGGATCAAAAGCGACTCGCCCAACTGCTTCTCGATCACATGCAGCGGATTGAGCGAGGTCATCGGCTCCTGAAAGATGAAGCTGATATCATTGCCGCGCACCCGGCGCAGGTCCTTCTCCGAAGCACCCACCAACTCGGTCCCGTCATAGACCACCGACCCGCTGATCTCTGCGCTCTCGCCCAGCAAATCCACCGTGGACAGAGCCGTCACCGACTTCCCCGACCCGCTCTCGCCCACCAGCGCCAGCGTCTCGCCCGCGGCAAGATCGAAACTCACATCCCGCACTGCATGGGTCACCGCCCCGTCCTGGCGGAAGCGGACATTCAGGTTTCTGACCTCAAGCAAGGCACTCATGGCATTCTTCTTGGTAAAAATACTCCGGGGGTCCGGGGGCAGAGCCCCCGGCGGATCGACGCCGAAGGCGGCGACCCGATCATGCGAACGTCTTCCTTGGGTCGAACGCATCGCGCACGCCCTCGAAGATGAAGACCAGAAGCGACAGCATGATCGCGAAGGTGAAGAACGCGGTAAACGCCAGCCAGTGCGCCTGCAGGTTCTGCTTGGCCTGAAGCGTCATCTCGCCCAGCGACGGGGCGGAGGAGGGCAGGCCATAGCCCAGGTAATCCAGCCCCGCCAGTGTGCCTATGGTCCCGGTGATGATGAAGGGCAGAAGCGTCAGCGTCGCCACCATCGCGTTGGGAAGCATATGGCGGAACATGATCTTGGTGTTCGACACGCCCAATGCTCGGGCGGCGCGGACATACTCGAAATTCCGCGCCCGCAGGAACTCGGCCCGGACGACCCCCACCAGCGCGGGCCAGCCGAACAGGATCATGATGAAGACCAGAAGCCAGAAACTTCGCCCCAGGATCGCGAACAGGATGATGATGACGTACAGTTGCGGCGTCGAACTCCAGATCTCCAGAAGCCGCTGGAAAATCAGGTCAAGCCACCCGCCGAAATACCCCTGCAAGGCCCCCGCCGCGATGCCAATAAGCGCACTCGCACCCGTGACGGTGATCGTGAACAGGATCGACAGCCGAAACCCATAGATCACCCGCGCCAGCACATCCCGCTTGGTGTTGTCCGTGCCCAGCCAGTTGTTCTCGTCGGGCGGGGAGGGGGCAACGCCCTGAATATCGACGATGGTGTCGTATTTGTACGGAATCGGCGGCCAGAGAACCCAACCCTTTTCCACCGGTTCGCCCAGCGCGGTGCCGCTTTCCGCCACCTCCGCCATGATGCCTTCAGGATCGTCATAGCAGTCGATCACGCCGCCCGTGACGATCAGGCACTCGATATCGTCATAACGATACTGCGCCTCGATGGGCAGATCGCCCCCGAAGGTCGTCTCGGGATAGAAGTTGAAGATGGGCATGTAATACTCGCCCTTGTGCTTCACCAGGATCGGCTTGTCATTGGCCAGGAACTCGGCAAACAGGCTCACCCCGAACAGCACGGCGAAGATGATCAGCGACCAATAGGCCCGGCGGTTCTTGCAGAAATTCCGCCACCGCCGCTGGTTCAGCGGCGACAGCCACATCCGCTGCTTCTTCGGCACCTCGACCGGGATCGGTTTCTGGCTGACCGGCACCTCGGGAAGATCATCGCGCAGCGCCACGCCTCAGGCCTCCCGCTTTTCGAAATCGATGCGCGGATCGACGAAGACATACATCAGGTCGGAAAGGATGTTCACCAGCAAGCCAATCAGGGCGGAGACATAAAGCACCCCGAACACCACCCGGTAATCCCGCGCCACGGCCGCCTCGAAGCCCAGCCGGCCCAGACCGTCCAGCGAGAAGATCGTCTCGATGATCAGCGAACTGCCGAAGAAGATCGCGATGAAGGCGGAGGGAAACCCGGCGATGATGATCAGCATCGCGTTGCGGAAGACGTGACCGTACAGAACCCGGCCCTCGCTCAACCCTTTGGATCGCGCCGTGATGACATATTGCTTCCTAATCTCGTCCAGAAAGCTGTTCTTGGTCAGAAGCGTCATCGAGGTGAAGGCCGAAATCATCAGCGCCGTCAGCGGCAGCGCCAGGTGCCAGAAATAATCCACCACCTTGCCGACCAGCGACAGGTCCTCCCAGTTTTCCGAGGTTAAGCCGCGAAGCGGGAAGAGCTGCCAATAGGACCCGCCCGCGAACAGAACCAGCAGCATGATCGCAAACAGGAACCCCGGAATCGCATAGGCCGCGATCAGAAGGCCGGATGTCCAGGTGTCGAAGGTCGAGCCATCCTTCACCGCCTTGCGGATGCCCAGCGGGATGGAAATCAGATAGGCGAGGACCGTGGACCAGAGCCCCAGCGAGATCGACACGGGCATTTTCTCCACCACCAGATCGACGACACTGACGGATCGGAAGTAACTCTCCCCGAAATCGAAGCGCAGATAATCCCAGATCATCTTGAAAAACCGTACGTAGGCGGGTTGGTCAAAACCGAACTCGCGCTCCAGTTCCTCGATGAACTCCTTCGGCAAGCCCCGCGCGCCCGCGTAATCGGAATCGCCCGAGCCCAGATCCTGACCGCCCGCATCCCCGGTCCCGCCCGCGAAACTGCCGAACACGTCGCCCCCGCCTTCGAGTCGCGCCAGCAACTGCTCGATCGGCCCGCCGGGGACGAACTGGATCAGCACGAAATTGATCAGCATGATCCCGAACAGCGTCGGAACGATCAGAAACAGACGTCTGAGAATATAGGCGCCCATGTTACTGGAGCGCTCCGTCCGCCTTCAGCGCGGCCTCTCTATCCGTGTCGATCCACCAGAAATCCAGGAATCCGCTGTCGAAGGGCGGCAGTTCCTCGGGAAAGCCATACATGTCGTAATGGGCCATCCATTCTTCCGTCAGCGTCCAGACTGGCACCATGAAATAATCGTACCGCATGATCCGATCGATGGCGCGAATATGGGCGGCCATCTCGTCGTAAGTCTTGACCTCCAGCATGCTGTTCCCCAGCGCGTCCACGACCGGGTTGCAGTAACCGGCATCGTTGAACACATCGTCCCGGTCCTCGCAGCCGAACCGCTGCAACAGCCCGGACCCTTCCACGAGACCGACTGCATATGACGCGTCCCGCATCTCGAAGTCCTTGTTCTGCGTGCGGTCCTGATACTGCGCCGGGTCGATGCGATTATAGATGATATCGACGCCAAGCGCCTTCAGGTTCTCGATATAGGGCAACAGGATCCGGTCCATCGCCTGCTGATCCTCGACGAACTCAATGGACAGCACATTGCCATCCGCATCGCGCAACAGCCCGTCCTGTCCCGGCGTGTAACCCGCCTTCTGCATCAGCCCCAAAGCCGCGCGCAGGTTCCGCCGATCAAGCGGCCGGTCCCCGCTCCCATGCGGCATCACCGCAGGTTCGGTGAAGATCGCCTCTGGCAACGCGTCGCGATGGGCCTCAAGAAGCTCCAACTCGCGACCCTCCGGCAACCCGGTGGCCTTCAGCCGCTCGTTCTCCCAAAACGCCTCGCGCTGCTGGAATAACCCGTATTGCAGGTTCTTGTTCGTCCAGGTGAAATTGAACATCCGCCCGATGGCCATCCGAAGGTTGCGGTCGGCCAGCTTGGGATCCTTCATGTTGAAGATAAATCCCCGTGCCGCAGGGAGGTTGCCACTCGGCAGAGTGCTCTTCACGACCCATCCGTTATCGAGCGCCGGAAAATCATATCCCGTCGCCCAGTTGAGCGAACTGGTCTCCCGCCGCATCGTCACTTCGCCCGCCTTGAACCCTTCAAAGGCGGCAACAGTGTCGCCGAAATACTCGAACCGCATGCTGTCGTAATTGCCATGCCCGACCTTCAGATAATGGTCCTTGCCCCAGTAATCAGGATTGCGCCGGAAAACGATCTGGCGACCCACATCGACGCTGTCGAGCACGTATTCCCCCGTGCCGGGGCCCACTTCCAGACGGCTTTCGTTCAACTTGGCGCCGGTTTCTTCGTACCAGTGCTTTGGAAAGGCGGGCAGGCTACCCATCGTTGCGATCAGGCTCTTGCGGGGCACATCTTCAACGAAGGTGAATTTGATCCGGTAGGGAGCCAGCAACTCGGTGCTTGCAACATGGGTTTTGACGAATTGCGCAAAAGACGGCGTGCCCTGTTCCTTCAGCAACTCGAAGGCAAAGAGGATATCCTCGGCCGTCATAGGCGTGCCGTCGGAGAAGGTCACATCCTCGCGCAGGTTGAAGATCACCCAGTCTTCGCTTTCGGGATATTCCAGCGTCGTGCACAGCAGACAGTAATAGGACCCGACCTCGTCCTGGGTCTCCACCATCATGTCTTCATAAATGACCGACGACTGCGCTCCCGGCGTGCCGATGCCGGTCGCATAGGGGTTCATGCTATCGAACGTGCCGACCACGGCAAAGCTGAAATCACCGCCAGTCGGGGCGTCGGGGTTCACGTAGTCCAGATGCGGATCGTCGGGGCTGTATTTCAGTTCGTCATATTCGTTGTAGCCGTGGCTCACGATGATGGTTTCGTGGCTTTCAGCCCTTGCCGGACCCGACTGAGACAGCGCGATGCCGCATCCCAAGGCGACGGCGGGCAGAACAGTGCGAAATCTCAGGTGACGGTCGGAAACGCGGGTCGTGCTCGTCGACATCGTGGGCTCCTCATCCGCTCGCGGGCGCTTTAGCGCTCATTCAGTTAAATTTGTATCTATCTTGCGCTTTGTCGAGCGTCCATTGGGCTGAGCGGGTTGTGATGGCCCGTGTGGCGCAAGCGCCAGATCGTCCAAAAACGAAAAACCCGGCGCGAAGGCCGGGCTTTTGCGGAAATCTGATCGGATCACCCCTGCTCGGCGAGCCAGGCAATGATATTCGCGCGATCCTCGACATCCTTGAAGCCGGCGAAGCTCATCGCCGTGCCAGGCGCAAAGGCTTTCGGGTTTTCCAGGAAGTGGTTCAGGTTCTCCGGCGTCCAGACATCGGCAACCTCGTTCAGAGCGCCCGAATAGCCCGAAAACCCGTCTGCCGTTCCAACCGGACGGCCGACAATGCCAAAGAGATAGGGGCCGGCACCGTTGGCACCATCTTCCACCTTGTGGCAGGCCGTACACTTGCGGAACAGCGTCGGTCCCTTGCTGGGATCGGCAGAGGCCAGAACCTCGGCAAAGGGAACTTCCGGCTCCGCTTCGCCGCCACCGTGATCGTCACTGCCGGTGTCGATCGAATAGGCCTGATGATGCTCGCCATCATGGCTTTCGGCTTCGTGATAGATGAACTCTCCGAAGAATCCGCCCAGCAGGAAGATGAGGAACGCGCCGAAGACGCCGCCGCCCAGTTTCGTCAGTGTCATCGTGTCGAACATATCTCGCGTCCAGTCTTTTCCGGATTTTCGCGCTATCTACCCGCTTCCCTTACCGGTCTTCAAGGGATAAGAGGCGCGACCAATCGCCCTTTTTGACGCAGGACCGGAGAAGACCCATGCCCGGAACCATCGCTTTCCAGGGAGAGCCGGGCGCCTATTCGCACCAGGCCTGCCGCGAAACCCGCCCCGAAATGGAGGTTCTGCCCTGCCGGACCTTCGAGGACGTGATCGACGCGACCCGTTCCGGCAAGGCCGATCTTGCGATGCTGCCGGTGGAAAACAGCACCTATGGGCGGGTGGCCGACATTCACCGCCTGTTGCCGGAGAGCGGTCTGCACATCGTCGACGAGGCCTTCGTGCGCGTCCATATCAACCTCCTCGGCGTGCCCGGCGCGCAATTGTCGGACGTGAAGGAGGCCTACAGCCATCTGGTCCTTCTGCCGCAATGCGCGACCTTCCTGCGCGAAAACAACATCACCGGCCGCGTCAGTTCCGACAACGCCCGCGCCGCCCGCGAAGTGGCGGAAGCGGGCGACGTCTCGCGCGGGGCGCTGGCCTCGGAACTCGCGGGCGAGGTCTATGGGCTGGACCTTCTGGCGAAGCACATCGAAGACGCCGACCACAACACCACGCGGTTTCTCATCATGGCGCCAAAGCCGGATACATCCCGGCGCAGCGAAACCATGATCACCACCTTCGTCTTCCGCGTCCGCAACATCCCTGCCGCGCTTTACAAGGCGATGGGCGGCTTCGCGACCAATGGCGTGAACATGACCAAGCTGGAAAGCTACATGGTCGACGGCTCCTTCACCGCGACGCAATTCTACGCCGATATCGACGGTCACCCCGACGACCGCGCGGTGCAGCTGGCGCTTGAGGAACTGGAATATTTCACCTCCGAACTGCACATCCTCGGCACCTATCCCGCAGCGATCCTGCGATAGAGAAGACGGGGAGCGAATGCCGAAACTCCTGATGATCTCCGGCTCCCTCCGCGCAGGCTCCTACAACACCAAACTGGTCCACGAAGCGGGCCGCTTCTGGTCGGGCGACACAAGCACGGGCGACATCGCCTTCCCGCTCTTCAACGCCGACGATCAGGAGGCGACCGGGATTCCCGAACCCGTTCAAAGGCTTGCCGACCAGATCGCAAACGCCGATGCGGTGGCCATCTCCACGCCGGAATACAACCAGTCTCTGCCGGGCGGGCTGAAGAACGCGCTCGACTGGGTGAGCCGCACCGATGGCAAGCCCTGGCAGGACAAGCCAGTCGCCATCATGTCCGCCGCCGCTGGCCGGGCAGGGGGCGCACGGTCGCAATTCGCGCTGAGGCTGGCGCTCAACCCGTTCCAGCCGCAGCTTCTGACCGGGCCGGAGGTGATGGTGGCCGGGGCCTCCAAAGAGTTCGACGATGCGGGACGGCTTACGGGTGAGCGTTACCTGAAAACGCTGGAAACACTGATGCAAAAGCTCGCGGCACTGGTCTGAGCGGGTCCCTTAACGCTGCTTCTCGAAGGCCAGCCGCTGCCGCGCGATGGCCTCGTTCTTCTCCGACTTCAGATGATCCGTCAGCGCCGCGCGCACATAATCGATATGGGCTTCAACCGCCTTGCGCGCCCTCGCAGGGTCGCGATCCTGAACAGCCGTGTTGATGTCCCGATGCTGGTCCAGAAGCGCCGAGCGTTTCATCCGCTGCTGGAACATGACCTTCCGGTTGTAGAACACGCCTTCCTGCAACAGCTCGTACATCGACCGCATCATGTGCAGCATCACCACGTTATGGCTGGCTTCGATGATCGCCAGGTGAAACGCCGCGTCCCGCTGCGCTTCCCTGGTCGCATCGCGGGTTTCGCCGGCCTGTTCCATCCGCTGGAACGCCTCATTGACCACCGCAAGATCCGTGTCCGACCCAAGCCGCGCCGCCCGTTCTGCCGCCAGCCCCTCCATGTCGCGGCGGAAATCGAGGTAATCGAACTTCGCCTCGTCATGATCGCTGAAAAGCTTCGTCAGACCGGGCGAGAAGGCCGAGCCCAAAACATCCGCCACGAAGATCCCCGCATTGGCCCGGCTCACCAGCAGTCCTGACTCCGAAAGAACGGCCACGGCGTCGCGCAGCGACGGGCGCGACACGCCGAACCGTTCCGACAATTCCCGCTCCGACGGCAGGCGTTCTCCCGGCCGCAGCACGCCGCGCAGGATCAGAAGTTCGATTTGGCGCACCACGCCTTGTGAGACTTTCTCGGACTGGATCTTTTCGAAGGGCATGTCGGTTTGTAGCGGCCGGAGCATTCCGAGACCAACAAAATTTGGGCCACCTGCCGGAAATCGCCGTCGCTCCCCGCCTCAGCGGGCGAGCATTTCATAGAGAAGAATTGCGATGAGAATGATCGTGAGGATCAGCAACAGTATCTCGGCGAACCGTCTTATTCGTGCGGTTCTCGGGGGACCTTTCCTGCGATCCGCCAGTCGCAGTTCGTGGACCATCTTGACGGGCACGATACCCGCCCGCGACAACACGCTGGAGGAGGGCGAACCATGCCAGACGTCGGCGTGCAGATAGGTGATGCCCTTTTGCTTCGCCCGTTCAACCAGATCGTTGATCAGGGCCGTGCCGACACCTTTGCCCCGCGCGGCCTCCTCCACCGTCAGGTCGATGACAAGGCCCAAGATATCGTGACGTTTCTGGGACGCGGGAATTTCGAACGGCGTGTATGCGGTCCAACCGATGACCCGCCCGTCCTCCTCGGCCACAAGCGCCACTGACTTGCTGCGGCGCGCCAGGATTAGGTCGATGCGCTGCTCTGCCTTGTTCACATCCCCAAAATGGTCCGGGAAGCGGACGCGGTGTTCGTCAATCGTTCTGCGCGCCAGCGTCGCGATCGCGTCCCGGTCACGCCGGGTGGCAGGACGCACCGTCCACGTCACACCAACCGCCCCCACAAATCATACTCCCCGGCTTCATCCACCTCGACGGTCACGATATCCCCCGGCGAAAGACCCCCAAACCCCTCATCCACGAACAGATTCCCGTCGATCTCCGGCGCATCCGCCATCGTCCGGCAGGTGGCCGCCTCTCCATCCACCTCGTCCACGATCACCTCGATACGACGCCCCACCTTGGCCGCCAGCTTCGCCTCGCTGATCGCCTGCGCCTTCTCCATGAACCGGTGCCAGCGCTCTTCCTTCACTTCCGCCGCCACATGACCCGGCAGATCGTTCGACCGCGCCCCGGCGACATTCTCGTACTGAAAACACCCAACCCGGTCCAACTGTGCCTCGTCCAGCCAGTCCAGCAGGACCTGAAACTCCTCCTCCGTCTCGCCGGGGTAACCGACGATGAAGGTCGAGCGGATCGCGATCTCCGGGCAGACCTCCCGCCAGGCCGCGATCTCCGTCAGCGTCTTCTCGGCAGCGGCCGGCCGCGCCATCCGCCGCAAGGTCTCCGGATGCGCATGTTGAAACGGCACGTCCAGATAGGGCAGGATCAGCCCCTCGGCCATCAGCGGGATCAGATCGCGCACATGCGGGTAGGGATAGACGTAATGCATCCGCACCCACGCCCCGAGTTGCCCCAGTTCCCGCGCCAGCGGCAGGATCGGAAACTTCGCCTCCCGGTCCTTCACATCCGTGCCGTAAGCCGAGGTGTCCTGACTGATGACCAGCAGTTCCTTCACCCCGGCCTCAACCAGCTTTTCCGCCTCGCGCACCACCGCGCGTTCAGGCCGCGACACCAGTTTCCCGCGCATGTCGGGGATGATGCAGAACTTGCAGGAATGGTTGCAACCTTCGGAAATTTTCAAGTAACTGTAATGCCTTGGCGTCAGCTTCACTCCCGCCGCAGGCAGAAGATCGACGAAAGGATCAGGGTCCGGCGGCACTGCACCATGCACCGCGTCCAGCACCTGCTCATACTGATGCGGCCCCGTCACCGCCAAGACCTTGGGATGCGCCCCGGTGATGTATTCGGGCTCCGCGCCCAGACAGCCGGTGACGATCACCCGCCCGTTTTCCTGCAACGCCTCCCCGATGGCATCGAGGCTCTCCGCCTTGGCACTGTCGAGAAACCCGCAGGTGTTCACGATAACCGCATCCGCGCCGCTGTAATCGGGGCTGATCGCATAGCCCTCGGCCCTCAGCCGCGTCAGGATGCGCTCACTGTCCACCAGCGCCTTGGGGCAGCCAAGCGACACCATGCCGATGGTGGGCTGGCCGGGGCGGGGGGTCTCCGGCACGCGGGCGCGGGCAAGGTCGGGGCGAAGATCGGGCGGGTTGCTCATGGGAGGCGCTGATAGCGGGTTCAGGGCGACACGGGAAGGGTCAACGGTGCGCCCGTGCAGAGGCAAAAAGGGGGGCGCTGACGCCCCCCATCGCAATGACTAGGCCGCGCGCTTGAAATTCCGGCGGCGTTTCGATCGACGCTGGCGTTTGTCGCCCGCGCCCTTGTCCGCCTGCGCCTGGCGCGGTTCGTCCCAGGTGGTTCCGCCCGCGACAGCGATCCGGGTCTTCAACACCTTCTCGATGGCGCGAAACTCCTTGGCTTCATCCGGAGAACAGAAAGCCACCGCCTGACCGGATGCCCCGGCCCGCGCGGTCCGGCCGATGCGGTGGACATAGTTCTCTGCCACGTTGGGCAGGTCATAGTTGTAGACGTGCTTTACATCCGGAATGTCGATCCCGCGCGCGGCCACGTCGGTGGCGACCAGAACCAGGGTTTCCCCCTGCTTGAACGCGCGGATGGCCCGGTCACGCTGGCCCTGGCTCTTGTTGCCGTGGATCGAGGCAACGGGATAGCCCGCCGCGTCGAGCTTCTTCATCAGCCGCTCGGCCCCGTGCTTGGTGCGCGCAAAGACCAGCGAGCGGTCGGTCTCATGACCCGCCAACAGGCGGACCAGCAGATCGGCCTTCGCGTCCTGCGCCACGAAATGCACGGACTGCGTGATGTTATCCGCCGCAACGCCGGGACGCGCGACTTCGACCCTGATCGGATCGGTGAGGTATTTGGCCGACAGATCAGCCATCAGCTTCGGCATGGTGGCCGAGAACATCATGGTCTGACGCTCAACCGGCAAAAGCGGCGCGATGCGGCGCAGGGCGTGAATGAAGCCCATGTCCAGCATCTGGTCGGCCTCGTCCAGCACAAGGAACCGGGTCTGGTCAAGGCGGACTGCCTTGCGGTCGATCAGGTCGATCAGCCGGCCGGGCGTGGCCACCAACAGGTCGGTGCCGCGCTTCATCCGCTCGATCTGCTTGTTGATCGACACGCCGCCCACGACCAGCGCCACCTTCAGATGCGAGCCCTTGGTGAACCCGCCGAGAGAGTCGACGATCTGCTTGGCCAGTTCGCGCGTCGGTGCCAGCACAAGGCCGGTTGCCGTCTTCGGCTCGGGCGCTGCACCCCGGCTGAGAAGCGCGTTCAGCAAAGGAAGCCCGAAGGCTGCGGTCTTGCCGGTTCCGGTCTGGGCCAGACCCATCACGTCACGGCCTTCCAGCGCATGCGGAATGGCCTGCCGCTGGATCGGCGTCGGATCGGTGAAGCCCATGGCGTTCATCTGTTTCAGTAGCCTGGGAGACAGTCCCAGTTGTTCAAATTCCATATTTACCTTTCAACGGGCATCGCGCCCGCATGGTCATTGGCCCGCGCGCAACGTGCGCCGGGCGGTACTCAGAGTACGCCGACCATATGTGGCGGCGCTGCCTCCTCGCGTGATGTGGGAAACGGTCAGCGCGCGTTCGGATCACCGTGTTGGCGAAATCTGCTCACGCTGCAGAACGGATGCGCTGGGACGGCACATGGGTCCAATCGGCGTGCAAGTCAAGCGCCCAGTTGGCACCGATGCTGAACTGCAACGCCGGGTCTGGATTGAATTTTTTTTGCGGCCAGGGCGTTACCGCCGACGATCCCGCCGGTTCGACATCGGCTGGAACGCCACGCCCACATGGGCCTCGCAATAAGGCTTGCCCTGTTGAACGGCCAGCCCGCAAAACCAGAAATCATCCGTCGCCGGATCGCCGATCGGCCATTTGCAGGTCCGCTCGGTCAGTTCCATCAGGCTGATCTTCTTCGCGCCCTTCTCGACCTCGCGCACGGTGGCAAGCGCCTCGGGGCTGATCTCGTTCGCCGAGGGCTGCGGCGGCAGCGGCTGTCCGGCGGGGACGATGGCTTTTCTTGGGGTAACAGTCACTTCGATCACTTTCTCGGCGGGCTTCGCGGCGGCCTTTTTCGGGGCCGGCTTCGCGGTACGTTTCTCGGGCGCGGGCGCGGAGGCTCCGGCACGGTTCGACAGGCCCAGGCGATGCACCTTGCCGATCACCGCATTGCGGGTCACGCCGCCCAGTTCCTTGGCGATCTGGCTCGCCGACTGGCCTTCCGACCACATCTTCTTGAGTGTCTCGACCCGTTCGTCCGTCCACGACATGTCAGCACCTGCCTTTCCTCGGTCCTCTATTCTAGTCACCCCGCCCGCCGATACAAGGCGATGAAGGCGGGCTGTCGCCGAAAGACCACAGAATTTTCGGGCACGGGGGCGACTCTCCCGGACTTTGGTTAAGGAAAGTTTGCGGTCTCTGGCGCTCGGCACGCATTTCCTGAAGCATTTCCTGATCCGGCTCATGTCCCGGGCGGGGGCGAGAGAAAACGCTTCCGTTTACGGAACAACCCGCGTAATGACGCTTCCATGACGTATGCACTCGCCTCCGAGATTCGACGCCGACGCTAAACACAGCGTCCGCACTGCTACGTCCATTCCCAACTTTGTTGACTTGCCCGGCCCCGGCTGGCACCTCTTGGCTCTCGAAAATAAAGGATGATCCGATGATCCCGTCCGTTCTGCCCACCTATTCCCGTGCTCCGATGAATTTCGTCAAAGGCGAAGGCGTCTGGCTGATCGAGGCGGATGGCCGACGTTTCATGGATCTGGGCGCGGGCATCGCGGTGAACGTGCTGGGTCACGCCAACCCGATCCTGACGGACGCGCTGAAAGCGCAGGCGGACACGCTCTGGCATGTCTCGAACCTCTACCAGATCGGCCAGCAACAGGAACTGGCCGACCGGCTGACCGAGGCCACTTTCGCCGACACGGTCTTCTTTACCAATTCCGGGACGGAAGCCTGCGAACTGGCGGTCAAGATGGCCCGCAAATACTGGTCGGACAAGGGTCAGGACCGGACCGAGATCATCGCCTTCTCGGGCTGCTTCCACGGTCGCTCCTCAGCCGCCATCGCCGCCTCCGGGGCGGACAAGATGGTGGGCGGGTTCGGCCCCGTCCTGCCGGGCTTCCGGCAACTCCCCTATGGCGACATCGACGCATTGAGAGCGGCGGTCACCGACCAGACCTGCGCCATCCTGATCGAGCCGGTGCAGGGCGAAGGCGGCATCGTGCCGCTTGCCGATAGCGACCTCAAGGCCATCCGCCAGCTCTGCGACGAGACCGGCACGCTTCTCATCCTCGACGAGGTGCAATGCGGCGTGGGCCGCACCGGCAGGCTTTTCGCCCATGAATGGGCGGGCATCACGCCCGACATCATGATGGTCGCCAAGGGCATTGGCGGCGGCTTCCCCCTCGGCGCGGTGCTGGCCACGGAAGCGGCGGCGGCGGGCATGACCCTCGGCACCCACGGCTCCACCTATGGCGGCAACCCGCTGGCCTGCGCGGTCGGCAATGCGGTGATGAAAACGGTGGCCGACCCCACCTTCCTCGACGAGGTGAACCGCAAGGCGGGCAGGCTCCGCCAGAAGCTCGAAGGGCTGGTCGCGGCGCATCCCGATATCTTCGAGTCGGTGCGCGGCACCGGCCTGATGCTGGGCATCAAATGCAAGGTTCCGGCGCCGGAAGTCGTCAAGGCGGGCTACGCCAACGAGGTCATCGTGGTGCCCGCCGCCGACAATGTGGTGCGCCTCCTGCCGCCCCTCAACATCACCGACAAGGAAATCGACGAGGCGCTGGAGCGTTTGGACCGAACGGCGGCCAGCCTCCAGGCCTCCTGACTTCATCTTGTCGAAAATACGCACACAACACCGCCGACAGGGGCGAAACGCATGACTCATTTCCTCGATATCCACAAAACCGATCCCGCCGCACTCCGGTCCATCCTCGACGACGCGCAGGCGATGAAATCCGCCCGCAACGGGCGCCCCAAGGGCACGCCCGACGACACCCAGCCGCTTAAGGGCCGCATGGTGGCGCTGATCTTCGAAAAGCCCTCCACCCGGACCCGCGTCTCCTTCGACGTGGGCGTCCGCCAGATGGGCGGCGAAACCCTTGTGCTCACGGGGTCGGAAATGCAGCTCGGCCACGGCGAAACCATCGCCGACACCGCCCGCGTGCTGTCGCGCTATGTCGACATGATCATGATCCGCACCTTCGAAGAAGAGGCGCTTCTGGAACTGGCCGACCATGCCGACGTGCCGGTCATCAACGGGCTGACCAACCGCACCCATCCCTGCCAGATCATGGCCGACCTGATGACCTTCGAGGAACATCGCGGCCCCATCACTGACAAGAAGGTCGTCTGGTGCGGCGACGGCAACAACGTCTTCGCCAGTTTCGCCCATGCCGCAGGCCAGTTCGGCTTCGACCTGACTTTTGCCGGCCCCGAAACGCTCGACCCCGAGCGTGCCGTCCTCGACTTTGCCCAGTCGAAGGGCCGTCCCGTCACCATCGAACGCGACCCGGCCAAGGCGGTCGAGGGCGCGGACCTCGTTGTCACTGATACCTGGGTCTCGATGCATGACAGCCAGACGGCGAAGGAACGCCGCCACAACCAGTTGCGGCCCTATCAGGTGAATGCCGAACTGATGCGCCACGCCGCCGACCATGCACTCTTCATGCATTGCCTGCCCGCCCATAGGGGCGAGGAGGCGACGAATGAGATCATGGACGGCCCGAACTCGGTCATCTTCGACGAGGCGGAGAACCGGCTGCACGCGCAGAAGGCGATCATGCGCTGGTGCCTGGCGGGGTAGGCGGAGTTCGGCGCGGAAACCGGCGATAGGAAAACGCGTCGTTTTCCGATACGATGTCCGCGTTGGATAACGTCGCTGGGAGAAGACAATGCGCTGGATCGCCCTTGCCCTGTTCCTCACCGCCGCGCCCGCATCTGCGCAGGAGGAGGACCGTGGCCGCGACCTGATGGCGGAGGCGCTGAGGCTCTTCATGCAGGGCTTCATTTCCGAAATGGAACCCGCGCTGGAAGACCTTCAGGGCTTCGTCGACAACCTCAACGCCTATCACCCGCCGGAGATCCTGCCCAATGGCGACATCCTGATCCGTCGCAAAACGCCGGAGGAGATGGGCGCGCCGGAGGGCGAGACCGAACTTTAGCGGCCCAGCAGAACGTCGAGGCCGTTGGCCATGATCCCCGCCATCATTTCCGGATCGGGTTCCGTCGGCTGGCCGTTGGCCTGTGCGTAGATGTTTCTCAGTCGCAATTCGTTCACCGGATAGGCGTGACTCCGTGTCTGCGCGAGGGCCATTTTCTCTAGCTCACTAACTTCCGGGGCATTCGTAAAGCGTTGGTAGGCGCGTCTCAGGGCATGGTGCCAGAGTAAACTATCGGTGCAGTACGGATCCTGCCAGTCGGGCGCGATGCCCCGGTTTTGCATGATCTCAAGCAGCTTTTTCGCGCTCCGGGTCTTCCAGATCGCCTTCAGGTTCTCGTCTTGATACACTCCGCAACAGGCGTAATAGTGATTGTCCGCGAGCAGCCCCTTGAAGGTGACATCCTCCTCGCCATTGCCGAACCGCAGGGCGACCGCGCGTTTACGGTATTCCTCCCCGATCTCGATGGGAGCAGGCTCTTCGCGAAAATCGCTTTCCTCGATCTTGTAGATGGTCATCGCACGGTCGTATTCGCCGCGTGCGAGCGGCCCGTGCAGATCGCAGCCAAGCCTGTCGGCATAGTCGATCATCAGTGCCCGGTCGCAACGTTCAGATATCCGCTTTCGCGCAAGCCGGTCGGTGTCTTCCCAGTCCTGAACCGGCCCTTTTTCCCGCCAGTCCCAGCCTGGATACTGGTAGTTATGATGGATGTAGACCCGACGAATTCCGCTACCGTTCTGACGGAGAGTATAGATATGCCGTTCGGTCTTCTTACTATGGTATTCGGAAACGAGGGTCAGGAAGGTGACTTCCGGAAGCAGCTTTGAGAGCTGTGCAGGATCGACCTCGAAATGGTCTTCTATGATCGTGGCCCAGGGGGTCAACGACGGTTCGATGACGCGCACGACGTCGAGCGGTCCAATCGTGTCCCCGTCACCGCGTTCCTCTTCCAGTCGGTCAAATCTGGCCCAGAGCGTCTCCTCGCTCGCCTCGTCATTTCGGGAATGCCCGTTCGTGGCACGAAACAGGCCCGCGACCGCAGGCAGGACGATGTCATAGGGCGCGAATGCAATGGTCACATGCAGATACTGCTGTTCCGCCGGAACGTGGGCACCCTTGTTTTCGGTAAGGAGTCTGTCCATGCCAAAGGGTTAGAGAGCGTTTTAGACAAGATTAGGGCAGGAATGAACCGCTCTACCGCCCCTTCACCACCACCTCGACCTCGCCCAAGGCGGTGGCCAGCGCACCAAACCGCGCCTCCGCCACTTCCCCGAACAAATCCCGCGTGCCGGGGGCCAGATGCAGCTCAAGCCGCTTCTTCTTCGGGAAATACCGCAGATCCCCCATGTCCTGCCCCTTCGACGCGGTCAGCATCGCACCGAAACGCATCGCCTTGCCCAGGATCTCGGCCCAACGCAGGTCGTCCTCGCTCACCATGTCGAACAGCGACTGAAACGGCGAGCCATCGCGCGAATTCTTGTAGCGATGCAAAAGCGCGACACCGATAAAGATGCGTTCCCGGTGATCCATGCCGCCCAGATTGGCGCGGGTCACCTCGTCGAAACACACCTCGTGGCGGTAATCCGGGTGCGCCCGCCAGCTGACATCATGGAGCAGGCAGGCCGCCTTGATCAGGCGCTTCTTCGGAGCGTTCCGGGCGCTGAACAGCGGCAGCACGAAATCGTAGAGTCGGGCGCCAAACCCCGGTATCCGCGCGTCCTTGTATTCCGCGAACCGGCAGGCTTCGATCAGCGGGTCGCGGTCGCGCAACCGTTGAGGCATCTGTTGGTAAAGCATCCCCTCGCGAATACCGTAACTGGAAACCGCGATATCCAGCGGTTTCAGGCTGCGGATCAGCTCCTTCAGCACCTGCGCGGCGATGGGGACCAGCGCCATCCGGCTTTCGCCGATACCGGTGCGGGCGCGAAGCTCCTCGGTGGGTGTGTCCTCGATATGTTCGATGGTCGCGTATAGCGCCTTCCGGCTCATCCGGTATTCATGCAACACCGCCAGCGGATAGCCCCGCCGGTCCATGTCGATCCGGGCGATCGCCCGCCAGGACCCGCCGACAAGATACAGATGCTCGCCATAGCGCCCCATCTTCTCGGCCAGATCGCGCACCCCCTCCTGGATCGCGGCCTTGCGGCCCTTCTTGCCGCCCTTCACCGTCATCAGCCGTTGTGGGCCGAGCCTGGTGGAAAAGCACTTGCCGACCTTGCCACCGTTGAGTTCCGCCAGTTCCATCGACGACCCGCCGATGTCGCAGACCAGCCCCTCGGCCTCCGGCCAGCCAAGCAGAACGCCCTGCGCCGACAGGCGGGCTTCCTCCTCGCCCGCGATGACCCACAGCTTCAGGCCGGTCTGGTCCATCACGTCCTTGCAGAAATCCGGCCCGTCCTCCGCCTCGCGCACCGCTGCGGTGGCCACGGCGGTCAGCGGCTTGATCTCCATCGCCTCAGCCAGAAGCTGGAACCGCTTGATCGCCTGAAGCGCCCGAACCCGGCCCTCGGGATGAAGCCGACCGCTCTCCGCCATGCCCTGACCCAAACCGGCCATGACCTTTTCGTTGAAGAAATAGGCGGGGCTCCGCGCCGCGCCGTCGAAGACCACCATGCGAACGGAGTTCGACCCCACATCGACCACGCCGACCCGCGAAAGCGCCCGTGCTGAGGGGTCGTCGAAAAGCGGGCGACCGAACGGTCCCCAATCCTCAGTTTCGCCCGACGGGTTGCCGTCCATGCCATCTCCCCGAGGCCGTCTTCCGCGCTCCTGATCGCATATGCGCCGGGGACAAGGCAATGAAAAGCTTGGGCTTGACAGGTCCGGCGGGAAAGACGGCACAAGCCCGAAAGCGGCGTCTGACCTGATCCGGGGCAGGGGGCCAAAGGACCCGCGCTCCCTGTCGCACCGATATGCCTTGTGCCCCACCACGCGTCGGTCCCTTCAGCTTGTTATCCGGAGATCGGCGCTCAGTAACCGTAAAGCGAATAATAGACCCACTCCTCGGAAAACAGGCTCACGAACAGACCGGGCATCATGGCAACCACTGCCTCCATCGCGAAAAGCCCGCCGAGGAAGCTGACGATTTCCACCGTGCGACGGGCCGGTGTCTTAAGGTTCAGAATTTCCACCAGAAGCAGGCTCACGACGATCGCGATCACGATGTCGCCCATGAACCCGCCAGCGAACCCGCCGGCATCCAGCCCGTATTCACCTTCATCCGTCAGATAGTGAAACTGCACCCATTTCGCGAAGACCACCGATCCGAAGCCCGACAGCGCGGCGACAGGGACCATGACAAGCTCCCGGACCGGGCTGGGACCGCTTCGATGCGGGGCATTCCGGGCTCCGCGTTCGCCTTCCTCCAGGGGGGCGGTGGCGGTTGCGGCCTCGATCCGGGCAATACGGCTCTGAAATCTTTCTTTTTGTGACATGACTTGGTCCTGAAAATGCACTCCGGACCAGAGAATATACGGGAAAACGGCCAAATCGTGTTGCAATCCGGGTCGTTTTTCGCGCTTTGGCAGAGCGACCTCACAACCCCGCGTTTGCTCATCAAAGATCCACCGGACCCTCCGTCACCTGCGTCGAACCGGCGCTTATCCCTCGCTATGGGTCAGTTCCGGCACATCCTTGGCCCCCGCCGAGCCACGTCCCGAAAGCGACGGGTTCTCCATGAAGAACTTGTGGCAGTTGAAGGCGCGTTCACCCTCCGGCACCAAAATGCGGGAATAGACGCCATCAGGCCCCAATATCCAGCTTTGCGCCTCGTCCGCCATGTTCGCCGCCATCACCTGGCTGACGATCTGCGCCTTCACGGTCGGGTTGGTGCATTCCACCAGCGTCTCCACCCGCCGGTTCAGATTGCGCCCCATCCAGTCGGCCGACGAGATATAGACCCGCGCCTTCTTCGACGGCAGCGGCCCGCCCGCGCCGAAGCACACGATGCGTGAGTGCTCCAGAAACCGGCCCACGATGGATTTCACCCGGATATTCTCGCTCAACCCCTTCACGCCCGGCCGCAGCCCGCAGATGCCGCGCACCACCAGGTCGATCTTCACCCCCGCCTGGCTGGCCAGGTAAAGCGCGTCGATCACATCCGGCTCGATCAGCGCGTTCATCTTCGCCCAGATCGCGGCGGGCTTGCCGTTCAGCGCGTTCTCCGCCTCCTCCGCGATCCGCTCCAGAAGCGTGTCCTTCAGCGACATCGGTGAGATGGCAAGGTTTTCCATGTCCTGCGGTTCGGCATAGCCCGACAGGTAATTGAACACCTTGGTTGCATCGCGCCCCAGGGCGGCATCGCAGGTGAACAGGCTCAGATCGGTATAGAACCGCGCGGTGATCGGGTGGTAGTTGCCGGTGCCGAAATGGGTATAGGTCACCAGTTCCTTGCCTTCGCGCCGCACCACCGTGCTGATCTTGGCATGGGTCTTGTAGGCCATGAAGCCATAGACCACATGCGCGCCCGACCGTTCCAGCCGCCGCGACTGACGAATGTTCGCGGCCTCGTCGAACCGCGCTTTCAGTTCCACCAGAGCGGTGACGGACTTGCCGTCTTCCGCCGCCTCGCACAGTGCCGAAACGATCGGGCTGTCGCGACTGGTGCGATAGAGCGTCTGTTTGATCGCCAGCACGTTGGGGTCGGCGGCGGCCTGCTTCAGGAACCGCACCACCATGTCGAAGGTCTCATACGGGTGGTGCAGCAGCATGTCCTTCTGGCGGATCGCCGCAAACATGTCGCCGTCATGGTCCTGCACCCGTTCCGGCACGCGCGGCGTGAACACCGGCCAGAGCAGGTCCGGCCTTTCTTCCAGTACCAGTTCCGACAGGTTGGCCAGGCCGATCATGCCAGGGATCTCGACGATCTCGGTCTCGTCCACGTCGAGCTCTTCCATGATGATGCGGCGCAGCCCCGCCGGCGCACCGGAGGAGACCGAAAGCCGGATCACCTCGCCCCGGCGGCGGCGTTTCAGCGCCACCTCGAATTCGCGCACCAGATCCTCGGCCTCTTCCTCCAGTTCCAGATCGCTGTCGCGCAGAACCCGGAAGGAACAATTGCCGGTCATCACGTAGCCGGGGAAGAGCCGGTCGAGATGCAGAAGCAGCAGTTCCTCAAGCGGCAGGAACCGGTGGCCCGAGGTCGTGGGAAGTGGCACGAAACGGTCGATCTTCTGCGGCACCGGCAACAGCGCGCGCAAGGGCCGCTTGTCGGTCTTCCGCGACAATTCCAGCGCCAGCGAGAACCCCTCGTTGGCGATGAAAGGGAAGGGGTGGGCAGGATCGATGGCCAGCGGCGACAGAACCGGGAAGACCTGTTTGAGAAAGACGTCCTCCAGGTATTTCCGGTCGTCCTTCGACAGGGTCTCTCCGGTCTCCAGAACGATACCTGCGGCGGCCATTTCGCCCTTCAGGCCAACCCAGGTGTCCTGCTGGCGTTCCACCAGTTGCCGCGCATCGGCGTTGATCAGAACCAGTTGCTCGGCGGGCGAAAGCCCGTCGGCGGCGGGCGTGGTGTTCCCGGCTTCGGCCAGTTCGCGCAGACCGGCCACGCGCACGGTGTAGAATTCGTCGAGGTTGGTGGCCGATATCGACAGGAATCGCAGCCGCTCCAGCAGCGGCACCTTGCGGTTCTGCGCCTCTTCCAGCACCCGCCAGTTGAAGGCCAGCCAGGACAGTTCACGGTTGATGAATCGGTCCGGCCCGGCAAAATCCTTGTCGGACAGATCAACGGCAGGAAGGCGTTCCGCCTTCAGAAAATCGGTAACAACGGTCATTTCGTCCGTTTCGCAGCGAATTATGACGTGAGAATGACAATTATCACCCGAACCGGGCCCGAATGTCCAGTGCAGACAGGGATTTGAGCGGGTTTGCGCGCGGGCGGCAGCGGGTCAATCGCCGCCCGTTTCGTCCAGAACACGCTGCGCCAGCGGTCGGGTCACCGCGCGCCCCTCCGCCAGCGCGGCCCGGTCCAGTGCGACAACCAGCCGTCCGGCCCCGGCAAAGGACCGGTCCATCCGTCCGACAATCCAGGAAATCACATTCGGGGCCACCTCAAGCTGACGGTCGGCAAAAAGCTTGAGCAATACGGCGGACAGAAGCGCGTCATCGGGCGCCTCGATCCGCACGCTGTCGGAGGCCGCCATCCGGCTTTTCAGGTCGGGCAGGCGAACCGGCCATCGGGAAGGGGCCTCGCGCGCCGTCATCAGCAAGGGCAGCGCCGACGAAGCCAGATGGTTGTGCAGATGGAACAGCGCCTCCTCCTGCGGCTCCGAAACCCGGTCCGCATCGTCCAGAACCACCGGCTGCGCCACGCCCGCCACATCCAGCCCCGACAGGTCGGACGTTCCGATCATCAGCGCGCCGTGCGCCTCGGCCCAGACATGCGCAAGATGGGTCTTCCCCGCGCCCTCGGGCCCGATCAGAACCAGCTTGCGGTTCGGCCAGGTCTCCGGCGTTTCCAGCCGCGCGACCGCCAGCCGGTTGGCTTCCGAGACGAAGAAATCGCCCCTTTCCCGGCTGTCGCGCACCGGCAGATCGAAAGTCAGCTGCTCGGGCATGGGCTAAAGCTCGGCCAGCGCCCGCCGCGCCCAGTCGGAGGCGGCGTCGGGATCGTCCAGCAGCGCGTCGGGCAGCGTCCAGTATGGCATCGCAGTCACCTTGTCCGAGCCGTCGCGGCTATAGGTCCAGCGTTCCCAACCCTCGTCCTCGAAGACACCGACCATTCCGCCCGCGCCTTTGAGCTTCAGGACCCCGTCCGACATCAGGATCGCGAAGATCGTGCCGTCGGCATAGATCCCCAGGCCCCCGAACATCTTCCGCGTCGTCATCGGCCCCACGCCCTCGAACAGTTCCAGCGCATGGGCGATCTGTTCCTCGCTGACCGCCATCAGTCCGGGTCCTTCCCGGCCAGCCCCTGGTAAAGCGGGCTGCCCTTGTACTGCTCAAGCCCGAAACGTATCAGCACGCCGATCATCGCGGCGACCGGCACGGCGACCAGCAGCCCGACAAACCCGAAAAGCGCGCCAAAGGCGGAAAGCGCGAAGATCAGCCAGACCGGATGCAGCCCGACCGACGATCCGACCAGGCGCGGCGTCAGGATATTGCCTTCCACGAACTGGCCGGACTGGAAGATCGCCCAGACCAGGCCGATCCAGATCCAGTCGCCCCAGAACTGCGCCAGGGCCAGGCCGATGGCCAAGAGACCGCCGACCAGCGCGCCCACGTAAGGAATGAAGGTCAGGGCACCGGCGATGAATCCCACGACCAACCCGAAATTCAGCCCCACGGCCATCAGCGCAATGGCGTAATAGACACCCAGGATCAGGCAGACCGTGCCTTGCCCGCGCACGAACCCGGCCATGGTCCGGTCGATCTGCCGGGCAAGGTCGCGGATGACCGGCGCATGGTCGCGCGGCAGCAAAGCGTCGATCTTCGCGACCATACGGTCCCAGTCGTACAGCAGGTAAAAGGCCACGACGGGCACGATCACGAAAAGCACGATGGCATTGACCACGCCCGAGACGGAAGCCAGCACGGCCGAAAGCAGCTCATCGCCGCGGGCTTCCAGGGTCTGGCCGATATTCGCCAGCGACCGGCGCATGACCGACCCCTCGTCAAGCAGATCGGGGAAACGCGCGTTGAGGAACGACTGAAGGTTGTCCAGCATCTCGGGGGCCGAGGCGAACAGATCGCTGGCCTGACGCACGAGAAGCGGCACGATGATCAGAGCCGCAAGGAAGAACATCAGCACCGCGAAGAAGGTGATGATGCCGGTCGCCAGACCGCGTGAAAAGCCGTGGGACTCAAGCCAGTCGGCAATGGGGTCCAGGCAATAGGCCAGCGCGGCGCCAAGGACGAAGGGCAGGATCACGTCGCCCAGCGCCCACATGACCAGCAGGAAAACCGCCGTGGCGGCACCCCAGTACTTGACCTGTTGTTCGACCGGCAAGGCCATGGCGGATTTCTCCCTCACGCTTGCCGACTTTCTTCGCAGGCGATGCGCAGGGACGCAAGGCCCGGCTCAGGCGGAGGCGCGCCGCCGCTCGAAGTCGAAATCGCCAAGCCGCCGGGGCTTTCCGTAAAGCCAGCCCTGCGCAAGATCGACGCCAAGCTTCCTCAGCATCACGGCATCCTCCTCCGTCTCCACCCCTTCGCCCAGAAGCATGCAGCGCATGTCCCGCGCCAGATGAACAAGGGAGGAGACGATGGCCTGCTGCGCGGGGGTCGATGCGATCCCGAGGACCAGCGACCGGTCGATCTTCAGCAGATCGGGCTTCAGTTTCGCGATCCGCAGCAGTCCGGAATAGCCCGCGCCCACATCGTCGATGGCGATCTTAACACCGGCTGCGATAAGCTCGCAGATACTCCGGTGCAAAATGTCCTCATCCCGCGCTTGCCCGTGCTCGGTCACTTCCAGCACGATGCGGTCCAGCCCGTCCTTGGGCAAAAGCTCCATGAAGCGCGGGTCGCAAATCAACTCAGGTGAGGCATTGACGGTAAGGAAGACCGGTGGCTTCAGGTCCTCGTAATCTTCCAGCGCCTTGGCCATGGTCACCAGTTCCAGTTCCGGCCCCAGCCCGGCTTCCTCCACCTTCTGGAAAATCTCCTGAACCCCCATGTTTTCGTCGGATTCGAAGCGACTGAGCGCCTCCATCCCCACGACCGCGCCGTCGGCGAGTTGCACGATCGGCTGAAAGACCGGCTTGAACGCGGAGTTGAACAGCAGATCGTCGATCCATGTCCGGCTCTCCATCTCCAGACGGCGTTCCCGTTCCTCCAGCCGCACCTGACGGGTCACCAGGGTGACGAAGGAGGACATCACCGACAAATCCCGTCTGTTCAGCGTCGGGTTCGGTTCGGGCGAGAGACAGCAGAACATGCCATAGGGCGTGCCGTCTTCCAGCAGGATCGGCAGGCTGACATGGCTGCCGACGGGCATCTCGTGGGTAATGGCAAGGTCCTGACATTTGGGAAACCTGCCGGTATCGGGGATCAGGTTCGGCAATGTCCCGTCAAGTATGAACGGACAGTAAAGCGCGGCCAGCGGCAGATGTTCCCTGGCGCGCACGAAATCGTCGGGCGTCGCGGCGGAGACGTTGCGGAACACCGCATCCCTGCCTTCGAAGCGCGACAGATAGGCCACCGGCATGTCGAAGTGATCGCGCATGGTCTTCAGTGCCGCGTCGATCATGTCGTCGCCGGCCAGGCTGATATCCAGGGACAGGACGGGGGCCTGACTGTAACAGGAATGCACGTTCATGCCCGGTCTCATCGCATGTGCGCCTTAACAGCGGGTTGCGAAACGCCCGGAAACGCCGCCAATTTTACGTCTCCGTCCCCGCTTGCCAAACGCAGACGGTTACCGCACTACGGGGGCCGATATCACGCTACCGGAGCCTGTCATGCGTCTCACCCGTTATTTCCTGCCCGTTCTCAAGGAAACGCCCGCCGAGGCGCAGATCGTCAGCCACCGCTACATGCTGCGCGCCGGCATGATCAAACAGGCCTCCGCCGGTATCTATTCCTGGCTGCCACTTGGCTACAAGGTGCTGAAAAAGATCGAGAATATCGTGCATGAGGAACAGCAGCGCGCCGGTCATATCCCGCTTCTGATGCCGACCCTGCAACCGGCGGATCTCTGGCGCGAGTCCGGGCGCTATGACGATTACGGCGAGGAAATGCTGCGCATCCGCGACCGGCACGACCGCGACATGCTCTACGGGCCCACCAACGAAGAGATGATCACCGACATCTTCCGCTCCTACGTCAAGTCCTACAAGGACCTGCCGCTGACGCTCTACCACATCCAGTGGAAATTCCGGGACGAAATCCGCCCCCGTTTCGGCGTCATGCGCGGCCGCGAATTCCTGATGAAGGACGGCTACAATTTCGACCTGACCAGGGAAGACGCGCTCCACGCCTATAACCGCCACCTCGTCAGTTATCTCCGCACTTATGAGCGCATGGGGCTTCAGGCGATCCCGATGCGCGCCGATTCAGGCCCCATCGGCGGTGACGACACGCATGAGTTTCTGGTGCTGGCGGAGACCGGCGAGTCCGAAGTCTTCTACGACAGCGAAATCACCGATCTGAAATTCGGTGACCGCGAGATCGACTATGACAGCCACGACGCCTGCCGTGCGGTGCTGGAGGAATTCACCTCCCGCTACGCCCGCACGGATGAGACCCATGACGAGGCGAAGTTCAACGAGATCCCCGAAGACCGCCGCCGCGTGGCTCGCGGCATCGAGGTCGGCCAGATTTTCTATTTCGGCACAAAGTATTCCGAACCGATGGGTGCCACCGTGCAGGACGCCGACGGCAACGCTGTTCCCGTCCACATGGGCTCCCACGGCATCGGCGTCTCCCGCCTTCTGGGCGCGATCATCGAGGCTAGCCATGACGACAAGGGCATTATCTGGCCCGAAGGCGTCACCCCGTTCCACGCCGGTATCCTGAACATGCGGCAGGGCGATGCGGGCACCGACGCCGCCTGCGAAGCACTGGAAAAGGCGTTGATCGCCAAGGGCCTCGACCCGCTCTACGACGACCGCGACGAACGGGCAGGGGCGAAATTCGCCACGATGGACCTGATCGGCCTGCCCTGGCGCATCACCGTCGGCCCGCGCGGGTTGGAGAAGGGCGTGGTCGAACTCACCTCCCGTCGCAGCGGCGAGAGCGAGGAGATGAGCGCCGAGGCCGCCGTCGACCGTCTGGCGCAGATTTACGGAGTCTGAGGTCGCAGCCTCAGGCAGCGAGGCACCCATTTGGCGCGCATCCTGATCCTGACCTACGGCACACGCGGCGATGTCGAACCCTTTGTCGCGCTTGGTCTCGGTCTGAAACAGGCGGGCCACGGAGTGACGCTCGCCACGGCGGCGCAATTCGGAGATTGGATTTCAGGCTTCGGCCTCGATTTCACGCCGGTCTCCGACGCGGCGCTCGACATCATCCATTCTGACGACGGCAGGACGATGATCGAAGGCGGTGCAAGCCTGTTCGCAAGGATCGGCGCAGGGCTTCGCCTGTCGCGCAAGGCCATGCCGATCAACGAGGCGCTGTTCAGAGAGACCTGGCAGGTGGCGAAGGCGGGTTCCCCCGACCTGATCGTCTACCACCCCAAGATGATCGCCGTCGGCCACATCGCCGAAAAGCTCTCGATCCCCACGGTCATCGCGATGCTGCAACCGATCATCGTACCGACCGCCGCCTTTCCCGCAACAGGTCTGCCGCGTCTGTCCTTGCCCGGCTACAATCGGTTCAGCTACCGGATCGTCAGCCTGTCCTATGGCGCGCTGAAAAAGCCGGTGAATCGCTTCCGCACCGACACGCTCGGCTTGCCGCCCCTGCGCCGGGGGCGCGATGTGCTCATGCCCCCTGCGGCGCGGCCGACCCGCGTGCTGCACGCGATCAGTCCGCATGTCATGCCGGAACCCGCTGACTGGCCGGAAAACGCTGTCATGTGCGGCTACTGGCCCCTGCCGGAAGATCGTGAGTTCACGCCACCGGACGAGCTTCGCCGCTTCCTCGATGCCGGCCCGCCGCCGGTCTATGTGGGCTTCGGCAGCATGGTGGCGAAAGACCCCGGCGCGCTGGGGCGGATCGTGGTCGAGGCGTTGCGCCTCAGCGGGCAACGCGGCGTGATCGGCGCGGGCTGGGCCGGACTTGCCGCCGAGGCAGGCGACGTGCTGGCGGTGCGCGATTTCCCCCATCGCTGGCTCTTCCCGCGAATGGCGGCGGTCGTCCATCACGGTGGGGCCGGGACAACGGCAGCCGGGTTCCGGGCGGGCGTGCCCTCTGTCATCTGCCCGTTCTTCGCCGACCAGCCCGGATGGGCCGCGATCGCCCGGGAGATTGGCGTCGGTGCAACCCCGGTGCCGCGCCGCCGCCTGACGGCGGAACGCCTCGCCTCTTCGATCCGCGAGGCCGTCACCGATCCGACCCTCCGCCGCAACGCCCAAGACCTCGCTGCGGCACTTGCCGCCGAGGATGGTGTCGTCCGAGCGGTCCGGGAAATCGAAGACAGCTTCACCGCCTGACGCCTTGACGCCCCCGACTCTCCACCGCACAGTCCTCGCGGGAGCGAAAGGAAGACCACATGCCCAAGGCACTCATCACCTGGGGCGGCTGGGAAGGCCATGAGCCCGACAAGGTCGCCGCGATCTTCCGCGCCCTGCTGGAAGACGCCGGGATCGACGTAGACGTCAACGACAACCTCGCCTGTTTCGACGACGCGGACGCCCTGCGCGACCTCGACCTGATCGTCCCCGTCTGGACCATGTCGGAACTCTCCAAGGACGCCGCCACCAACGTCTCCGAAGCCGTCTCCCGTGGCACCAGCCTCGCCGGCTGTCACGGCGGCATGTGCGATGCCTTCCGCGCCAACCCGCTCTGGCAGTTCATGACCGGGGCCAACTGGGTCGCCCATCCCGGCGGCGATGGCGTGGACTACCGCGTGACGATCACCGACCCGGATCACGAACTGGTGGCAGGTATCGGCGATTTCGACATCTCGTCCGAGCAATATTACCTCCACACCGACCCAGCCAACCATGTCCTCGCGACAACCAAATTCCCGACCGTCAGCTGGTATCACAGCCCCAACGGCCCGGTGGAGATGCCGGTCGCATGGACGCGGGCCTGGGGGCTGGGCCGCGTCTATTACAACTCCCTTGGCCACAAGGCCGAGGTTATCGCCACCGGACCGGCGCATGAGATGCTGAAACGCGGGCTTCTCTGGGCCGCGAAAGGCCGCGCGGCAGCCACGACATCCGCCACGCGCCACGCCGATTTCCAGTCGGAAGGCAATCATTTCTAGGCGGCCTGCCCGCAAAGCATTCGACCGACAGCTCCGCCGCCCTATCTGAAGCGAAGGAGATTTCGCCATGACCTTTCGCCTTGCCCTCGCCCTGACCGCCCTGTCCACCGCCGCCGTCGCGGAGGTGCCGCAGGGCCGCAAGAACGTCCCCGAATTCGAACCGGCCTTCGAAAACCAGACCCGCGCACCGGAATTGCCCGGACGGCAGGTCCTGAACGTCACGCCCGTTGCGACAGGCCTGACCCACCCCTGGGGCCTCGCGATCCTGCCGGGTGGCGGCTACATCGTGACCGAACGCATCGGACGGCTGAACCACATCAGCGCCACGGGGAAGAAAACCCGCATCAGAGGCGATCTGGCCATCGCGGTGCGCGGGCAGGGCGGCCTGCTCGACGTGGCCGCAGCCGACAACTTCGCAAGTTCCCGCCGCATCTACCTGACCTATGTGAAGAACGCCAAAGGTGGTCTGGCCACCACAGCCGTCACCGGCGTTCTGACCGAAGATTTCACCGGCCTGACCGACATCACCGAGATCTTCCAGCAAACGCCGCCGATCAATTCCGGCCACCATTTCGGCTCCCGCATCGTGCTGGACGGCGACCACGCCTATATCACCATCGGCGACCGGGGCAGTTCGGAGACGGCGCAGGACTTGGCTTCGGCCACCGGCAAAGTCGTGCGCGTCGCGCTCGACGGCACGATCCCCGAAGACAACCCGTTCGCGGGCCGAGACGATGCCTTGCCGGAGGTCTTCTCCTACGGCCACCGTAACCCGCAGGGTGCCGCGCTCAACCCGGAAACCGGCGATCTCTGGACGATCGAACACGGGCCAAAGGGCGGCGACGAGCTGAACCGGATCGAGCCGGGTGCGAATTACGGCTGGCCGGTCATTTCCTACGGCGAAAACTACAACGGCTCGCCGGTGAGCCGGGGCCAGACCCAGGCCCAAGGCATGGCGCAGCCCGTCTACTACTGGGACCCCGTCATCGCGCCCGGCGATTTCACCTTTTACCAGGGCGACATGTTCCCCGACTGGCAGGGCGACATCATCATCGCCTCCCTCAACCCCGGCGGTTTGGTGCGCCTCGACCTCGACGGCGACCGGGTGGCGGGCGAAAAGCTGCACCTGCGCGACATCGGCCGGGTCCGTGACGTGGACGTGGACGCCGACGGCTCGCTCCTGATCCTGACCGACGACCCCGACGGCGGCCTCTACCGCGTCACCCCGCGCTGAGGATTGCGGGCGGCGCGGAAACGCGGCAGGGTCGCGCCCATGTATACCGACCGCGACTTCAATAACGTCGATTTCATCCCCGGCGGCACCGGCTACCCCGACGCATGGGCAGAGGAAGGCGCGTCCTACCGCGAGGCGAAGGCCGCCATCGGCCAGGCCCGCCTGAACATCGCTTACGGCGAAGGCGAGCGCCAAAAGCTCGACCTCTTCTATCCCGGCGGCAGGCCCGAGGGCCTCGTGATCTTCGTCCATGGCGGCTACTGGCTCCGCTTCGACCGCTCCTTCTGGTCGCAATTCGCCGAAGGCTTCACCACCCGCGGCTGGGCCGTGGCGATGCCGTCCTACACGCTGGCACCCGAGGCCCGCATCCGTGACATGACCCGCGAGATTGCCCGTGCCGTGGAAACCGCCGCCGCCATGATCTCCGGCCCGATCCGGCTGACCGGGCATTCCGCAGGCGGCCATCTGGTCGCCCGCATGGGCGCGCGCGACGTGGTGCTCGACCCGGCCGTGCGGGACCGCATCGCGAAGATCGTCCCAATCTCGCCCGTCACCGACCTGCGCCCGCTGGTGGCGCTTTCGATGAACGACACGCTCCGCCTCGACGATGAAGAGGCCCGCTCCGAAAGCCCCGCACTCCACTCCGCCCCCGACATGCCGGTCTCGGTCTGGGTCGGGGCCGAGGAACGCCCGGTCTTCCTCGATCAGGCCATGCAACTGTCCAAGGCGTGGAATGCCGAACTGCGCGTCGATCCCGGACGGCACCATTTCGACGTGATTGACGGAATGCGCGAGCCTAACAGCCCGATTGTGGAGAGCATCTTGGGCTAACGGTTGATCTTGCCCGTAGGGCGGGCTTCAGCCCGCCGGCCCGCCGAATGGCGGGCTGAAGCCCGCCCTACAGCCGACCCCTACGGCTTAATTGCGGTCCCCGAACATCTCCCCCCAGGTCGGCACAACATCCCCCTCCGCCGCCTCCGCCCGGTAAACCCCCCGCGCAATCGCCCGCGCCAGAGCCGTGGCCGCCGCATGGCCCAGAAACATCCGGTCCTCCTCGCTCGCCTCCCGCGTACCTGTGGCGCAGCCGAACACCAGATCCCCGTCATAGATCGTGTGGGACGGCACGATGGCCCGCGCCATCCCGTCATGCGACACCATCGCCATTCGCGTTACCCCCGCCTTGTCGAGCCTCAGATCGGTCGCCACCACCGCAATCGTGGTGTTCTCGCGCCGCCCGAACTTGGTGGTGACGGGAACGCCAACTTCCGGCGACACGCCCAATCCTCCGAACTCGTCTCCCCGCTCGAACGGAGCCGCCCAGAACTGCGCCCCGTCCCCCACCGTCACCTGACCCAAAGCGTTCACGGCCACCAAAGCCGCCACCACCGCGCCCGAGGGCAAAACCTCCGACGCCGTGCCCAGTCCGCCCTTCAGCCGCGCCGCCGTCGCTCCGGTCCCGGCCCCCACGCTGCCTTCCGCCACCGGACCACCCCGCGCCTCGTAGGCCGCAAGCCCCAGCGCCGGATAGGGGTTCTCCACCCAGTCTTTCGCGCCCTCATTGGCCAGATCGAACAGGATCGCCCCCGGCACGATCGGCACGCATTGCCCCGCCACCTGAAATCCGCGCCCGTCCCGGCGCAACCCCGCGGCCACCCCATCCGCCGCCGCCAGCCCGAAGGCCGAGCCGCCCGACAGCACCAGGGCATCGACACCCTCGACCGTGTTCCACGGCGCCAGCAGGTCGGTCTCCCGCGTCCCCGGCGCACCGCCCATGACATGCACACCAGCCACCATCGGCGCGTCGCCCACCACAACCGTCACACCGCTTTTCAGCACCGGATCAGAGGCCTGCCCGACCGATAGCCCGGCCACGTCCAGAAGCGAATTCAGCGAACCTGCGGTCACTCCTGATCGCCCAGAAGACCGGCATAGCGCCCCAGCAGCCGCAAGGCACTCTCGTCGGGGGGAAAGGCGGGCCGCGCCGTCAGCGGCGACGGAAAGAGCAACACCACTGTGTCATCCTCCTCCATCGCGGCTTCGATCCGCGCAACGATGGCGGGCCGGAAGTAATGCGCCAGCCGCACCTCCCGCGCCTCGCGGATAACATCGGTGTCCCGTGTGCGAAGTGAAATACCGATTTTTTCGGCCTCGGAGCGCAAGGCGTAAAAGGCTGCGGCCTGGTTGGTAAATGTTCCGGCCAACACCGTTACCAGTACCGGAACTGCGCTCTCGTTCATCTGCCGAATGTCTCTTTCATCCCACGGGAAAACTAGCGCAATGCCCCCACGCATGGGAAGCCCTTGCGTCAGGCGGGGGCAAACCCCTATCTGATCAGGGGAAAGAGAGGGGCGCATGGCCTATATCCGCTGGACAATCCGCATCGTTCTTCTGCTCATCCTGGGCGGGTTCCTGCATTACACCCTGCCGGACCGGGACATTGTGCGCATCGTGAATACCGAAGTCCGCCGCGTCGATTTCGGCACCAACTCGCTGTTCTGGCAGAATTCCGGCGTGGGCGACGCGGTGAATACCCAGAACCGCGATGTCCTCTTCATCGAAGCGATCCGCCCGGACGGCGGTTCCGCCGTCTACCGCAACGAGGATACCGGCTGGGGCTGGCCACCCTATTTCAAATTCGATACCGCGAACCTGCAGGCGCAGGCCCGTGACATGGTGTCGGAAAAGGACGATATCCAATGGGTGGCCGTCCGCCATTACGGCTGGCGCAACACGTTCCTCTCCATCTTCCCCAACGCGCTTTCGATGAAGCCCGTCAGCGGCCCCGACGCGCAACTCATCCCCTGGTTCAACATCGTTTTCCTGACGGTTCTGGCGGTGATCCTCATCACCCTCTGGCGGCTTTGGCGCAATTTCTGGAAGCGCCGGGTCGATCCGGTGCTGGAAGATATCGACGAGGCAGGCGACGCAGCCCGCAGCCGCGTCTCAGGGTGGTTCGGCCGCAAGTGACGCCGCCAGCGCGTCCGAGCGATTGCGCAGGATCTCGATATATTGCCGCAAAAGCGGCACCCGGCGGGGCCGGAAATTCTCCGGCGTCACCACGGGCGAAGCAATCCGATCCAGCCGGAACTTGCGGAAATCCTGCCTCAGACAGCACCAAGCCAGCAGCAACTGCCGGTCCTCCAGGAACACCACCGCCAGCGGCAAAACCCGCCGCGCACTCGGATTCCCCTCCGCATCGCGATAGTCCAGATCGACCGCCACCTCGTCCCACGACGCCCGTCTCAGAAGCGCCGTGCAGTCCGGCGCCCGCGCCGTGCTTTCATAGCGATAGACCATCGACACCGCATGGGCCGCTTCCCGCGCCACCCGTTCCGGCAGCCGCGCGGTGATCTTCGACAGGGCCGACCGCGCCGCACTCGCCAGTTGCACGTCCCCCGTCGCTTCCACCTCCGCCAGCCCCAGAACAAGCGCCTCCACCTCGATCCGGTCCAGCATCTGCGGCGGCAGCGCCGGGTCCTCGGTCAGCGTATAGCCAAAACCGGCCTCGCCATCGATAATGGCCCCGCTCGCCCTGAGCGCGTCGATGTCGCGGTAAAGCGTGCGCTTCGATACACCCGTCTCCTCCGCCAGCCGGTCGGCCGTGACCGGAGCGGGCAGGGTACGCAGAAGCTGCGCAAGGCGAAGAAGACGATCGGACCGGGCCATGACCTGCTGCCATAAACTGTCAACAGGGTGCCGCCAGACCGGAGGCATCGCAACCGAAACCGCAAACAGGACCGATACAATGCTCACCCTCTACCACGCCCCACACTCCCGCTCGTCGCGCATCGTCGCCCTGATCGAGGAACTGGGCATCCGCGACCGGATCGAAATCAGGCAGGCGAAAATCGCCCGCCGCGACGGCACCCCCGGCGATCCTTCGACCACGCCCCATCCCGACGGCAAGGTGCCGCTTCTGGTCCATGACGGCGTAGAGATCCGTGAATCGAACGCCATCGCGCTCTACCTGACCGAGCTTTTCCCCGACGCGGGCCTCGCCCTGCCGCCGGGCCATCCCGAACGCGGCGCGATGCTCTCCTGGCTCGCCTGGTACGGCAATGTCTTCGAACCGGTCCTGGTCGCCAAATTCGCCGAAATCGACCACCCTCTCTGGCATCTGACGTTCCGCGACATGGACGCGGCGATCGCGTATATCGCCAAGGCTCTGGAAGACCACGATTATCTGGCCGGAGACCGCTACACCATCGCCGACCTCATCGTCGCCTCCACCTTCCAGTGGGCGCCGCATTTCCTGCCGGACAACCCCCGCATCAAGGCCTGGGTCGAGCGCTGCTCCGACCGTCCGGCTCAGGACTTCGTCGCGCAGTTCGACGCCCAGCTGACCGGGTCGTCGTGAATGCCTGAAAGACCGGGCGGGCGCCTCGCCCCCCGATCAGAAATAGCAACGCCCCGGCCGGAAACCCGGACCGGGGCGTTGCATAGCGAAATCTGGATCAGGCGCTGCGGCGCCGGACCGCGGCAAGCCCGCCAAGCCCGCCAAGCAGAAGCAGGGCCGAGGCCGGAAGCGGCACTTCGTTGACGGCGATATCATCCAGCGAGAACCCGTCGTTCAGCATGCTGTTGCTGAAAAAGATCGTCGCCTCCGTCAGGTCCGAATCAAAGTCGATTTCCACCAGCTTGGTCACAGCATCGCCCAGGCCGGAAAGAATGCTCGTCGTGCCACCGGCGTTGATATACATCGTCGCGCCCACATCGGTCGCGTCGGTCAGGGTGAACACCAGCCGGTCGAAGAGCGAGCCGCCCAGCGACACGTTCCAGCGGATGCCCCAGGTGTCGTTGCTGTCGAGGAACATATCGTCGCCCAGGTCGCCGCTCAGCGCCTTCGTGGTGCTGGACCGACCAAAGACATTGCCGTCGCGCAGCGCCAGCTTCGAGCCGTCATTGGCGAAATCCGCCGAGGTCACGGTGTGACCGGTGCCGGTTCCGCCCAGCGTGGAGAACGTCCCGACATTGGTCGCGTATTCGTTGGCGATATTGCCCTCGGACATGCCTTCGAAATTCTGGACGACGGCGCTGCTCATCGAAGCAACCGCGCTGTCGTAAGAGGATTTGCTGAAGGAGGAGATCGTTATCGTTGACGCGAAGACCGGTGCCGAGAGGACCGAGAAGGCTGCGGCAAGCAGTGAGACTTTCATTTCACACACACAATTCTTATTGGTTACGTTGCCTTGCTTTCTAACCGAACAAATTTTGGCCGCAATGTCAGATCTGTAAACAGTCGGTTCACGCTCCGTTAATCCACCCAACCTGTCCCCATTGCAGAGCCTCCCCGCGCCGGGGTATCCTTGGCCCACAAAACAAAAAGAGCAGAAACATGGCGGACGATTTCTTCGAAGATCCTGACGCGCCTGGGGGCAAGTCCGGCAAAAAATACGACGCATCCTCGATTCAGGTGCTGGAGGACATGGAACATGTCCGCCTCCGTCCGGGCATGTATATCGGCGGCACGGATGATCGCGCGCTCCACCACATGGTCGCCGAGATCATCGACAACTCGATGGACGAGGCCGTCGCCGGTCACGCCAACTGGATCGAGGTCGAACTGCACGAAGACCACTCCGTCACCATCCGCGACAACGGGCGCGGCATCCCCACCGATCCGCATCCCTCTAACCCGAAAAAATCCACGCTGGAGATCATCTTCTGCACGCTCAACGCGGGCGGCAAGTTCTCCGGCGAAAACTACGAGACCTCCGGCGGCCTGAACGGCGTCGGCTCGTCGGTCGTCAACGCGCTCTCCGATCACCTCCGCGTCGAGGTCGCCCGCAACAAGGAACTCGTCGCGATGGAGTTCTCGCGCGGCGTTCCCCAGACCAGGCTCGAGACCGTTGGCGCTGCCCCCAACCGGCGCGGCACTGCCGTCACCTTCCACCCCGACCCGGAAATCTTCGGCTCCCTCAAACTCAAACCCTCCCGCCTCTTCGCGATGGCGCGGTCGAAAGCCTACCTCTTCTCCGGCGTCGAAATCCGCTGGAAATCCGCGGTCGAGGACGGCGACACGCCGATGGAGGCAAAGTTCCACTTCCCCGGCGGCCTCTCGGAATACCTCACCGACCGCCTCGAAGGGGCCACCACCTATGCCGACGCGCCGTTTTCCGGCACCGTCGATTTCAGGGAGAAATTCGGCGAACCCGGCAAGGTCGATTGGGCCATAAACTGGACACCGTCCCGCGACGGCTTCATCCAGTCCTATTGCAACACCGTGCCCACGCCCGAAGGCGGCACGCACGAATCCGGCTTCTGGTCCGCAATCCTCAAGGGCATCCGCGACTATGGCGACCGCGTGGCCAACAAGAAGGCCAAGCAGATCACCCGCGACGACCTGACCAGCGGGGCAGGGGCGCTCGTCTCCGTCTTCATCCGCGACCCGCAATATGTCGGCCAGACCAAGGACCGGCTGTCGAACGAATCCGCCGCCAAGATGGTCGAAGGCGCGGTGCGCGACCATTTCGACAACTGGCTGGCGTCGGACACCAAATCGGCGGGCGCCATCCTCGACTTCCTCGTCCTGCGCGCCGAGGAACGCCTCCGCCGTCGCGAGGAGAAGGAGACCGCCCGCAAGACCGCCACCAAGAAGCTGCGCCTCCCCGGCAAGCTCACCGATTGTTCGTCGAAGACCCGCGACGGCACCGAGATCTTCCTGGTCGAGGGCGATTCTGCGGGAGGCTCCGCCAAGGCCGCCCGCAACCGCGAAAACCAGGCGCTGCTGCCGCTCCGCGGCAAGATCCTCAACGTCCTCGGCGCGGCGTCGTCGAAGCTGACCCAGAACCAGGAGATCAACGACCTCTGCGAGGCCCTCGGCGTCCGCATGGGCCCCCGCTTCAACGTCGACGACCTGCGCTACGACAAGGTCATCATCATGACCGACGCCGACGTCGACGGCGCCCATATCGCGTCGCTCCTGATGACCTTCTTCTTCACCCAGATGCGCCCGCTCATCGACCACGGCCACCTCTACCTCGCCTGCCCGCCGCTCTACCGGCTGACGCAGGGGGCGGTTCGCAAATACGTCGCGAACGACAAAGAGAAGGACTACTGGATGGATCGCGGCCTCGGATCGAACAAAAAGGGCAAGATCGACGTCCAGCGCTTCAAGGGCCTGGGCGAGATGGACGCCAAGGATCTGAAAGAAACCACCATGGACCCGAACTCACGCACATTGATCCGCGTGACCATAGACGAGGACACCCCCGGCGAGACCGGCGACCTGGTGGAACGGCTGATGGGCAAGAAGCCGGAATTGCGGTTTCAGTATATTCAGGAGAACGCGCGGTTTGTTGAGGAGTTGGATGTTTGAATGAAATCCGTGATCGACAAAAAGAAGGCTATTTGCAGGAAAAAATAGTGGCAGGCTTGGAGCGATGCATAGACTCTGATGCCGAGATTGTCGCAAACATTAGATTGCCTGTTCTTGGCGCGCCAAAACGAAGACCTCGTCAGATTGACGTATTGATTAGACAGGGGGAGGAACCCAGGCAACATCTTTCTATCGTCGAAGTGCAAAAAAGAAAATCAAAGGTTGGACCAGATCAACTTAACGGATGGCTTCAAAAGATGAGAGAGGTCGGTGCTCAACATCTGATTTGCGTTTCAGAGAGTGGATTCTCTAGCGGCGCTAAAATTATTGCAGATCAGACTGGTCCAACAATTCGACTTCTAACTCTTAAGGAAATGGAAGTCGGAACCAAAATTCACTTGCCACACTTTTCGCCAAAAATTGAGTATTTGGGTCGTATACGTGTAAAAAAGTTCTTTGTTAGGGTAGGTGAAGATGTTTTTATGGCCGGAATCCATTTCTCAGGAAATGATGATCGACTTATCCTCCCAGATGGTGAGCGCGAAACTGTAGGGAAATTTGTCGAGAATAACGTGATATATAGGTGCAAGGAGATTTCCGATAGTATGCACTTGTTGGACGGGAAGCCGCTGCGAATAGTCGGTGAAGGTGGCGGTTTGTCGATTGATATTAATGGTTAGGGGAATCTGAAAGTAGACTCCTATGAATATGTTTTCACGGCCAAATCTGAGCCAATTTCCTTCGAATACCTCAACTTTGAGTATGAACAGATGGAAGGTGGACTCTTGAGCTGGTGCTCTATTGGGACCCTGGAGATTCCAGAAGGTGGAACAGTTAAGATTGCTGAATACTTCAAGAAGTTGGATTCTGGCGTTTACGAAAAGGCGTCTTTCGATGTCTTGGATGAGAAGTTTGACGGGACGTACATTATTCTTCCAGAGCGAACGTAGGGTGCGCTTCCAACCACCACCCCACCGACCGCCAATGGTGCGGTGAAACCGCACCCTACACCATATCCCCACCGTCCCGCCCGGTGTGAAACACCGGGCAGCGCCCGTCCCGCCCCCCTCGGGGCGGGCGCTTCTCCACCGCTTTCCAGAAGCTCACATGTCGGGTCAGCGTCCCCGCATCGCCCATCCCAACCCCGCCCCGACGGGCCGGGCGCTGCCCTCATCAAACCGACCGACCGACGAACCACCCGTAGGGCGGGGTTTCACCCCGCCAATCCCGGCGAATGCCGGGATACCCCGCCCCCCACCTCACAAACCCGTGACTTCCCGCAAAATCGCGCTACCATGCTCCCCATGCACCACGAAGACGTGCACCAAAAGGACAAGACCCATGCTGCTCAAACCTCTCACCCTCGCCGCTGCCGCCACCGTCACGCTGGCCGCCTGCGTCACCGTCACCGAAGTTCCCGCCCGCATTCCCTCGGTCAAGCTCGTGCCCGACAACGGCCTGCCCGGCGACTACTGCAAGATCCGCACCTCCGGTGCGACCCGCGTGCTCGACATCACCTTCCTCAATGACGGCAATGCCGCCTATGAAGGGGGCGACCCGATCACCGTCACCTACCAGACCGGCACGACAAGGCGCGCTGTCTCTCGCGGCACGCTCCCGCCCGTCGCGCAGGGCAAGACCACGACGGTGGCCTTCCCGATGCCCACGGCCTGTTTCGTCCCCGATTGCGACTTCACCATCGCCTGGGCCAACCAGCCCGAAGTCGCGGGCTACTGCCGGGGCTGATCCCGCGAACCCCATTGCGGGCGACCTGCGAAACGCGTAGATCATGAGCAGCAGGTTTACATCCTGCTGCTCAAGGGATCATCGCCCTGTTCATTCCCTCACAGGCAACCCTGATCTTCTGAAGGCAAGACCCGCCCCGGCATTCCGCCCGGGCGGCACGCTCAGGAGAAACCCATGTCCAAAGAGAAAAGCCGCGGCAACCGCGAGGCGAAGAAGCCGAAGAAGGAACAGCCGAAGGTGCTGGCCACCGCCAATTCCGGCGCGAAGTCCGAAACGACGATCGCCGGCAAGAAGGTGAAGTAACCAGTCGTATCGAGCCGGGGGCGGACCATTGCCCCCGGACCGGCGCTCAGTCCTGAACGCTCTCCAGCCAGGCCGCCACATCGGCAATCGGCTGGGCCACGATGATCGGCTGCCCGCTCTCGCTTTTCAGCGATCCGTCGGGATAGTCGAACAAAGCGCCAAAAAGCGGCATCTCTCCGCCATGCGCCATCATCGGATCGCGCCCGTCGATCCGCCGCACCACCATGAAGACCGGGAACACCCCGCCATTCGACGCCGCCAGCGCCGTCAGATCCGGCGGCTCGATCGTCAGCATCCCGCTCATCGGCCCGTCGCCCTGGGCGTCCAGCCCGTGACAGGCCGCGCAGAAACTGCGGAACACCCCTTCGCCCGCCACCGGATCACCATCCGCGAAGACGGGACCGGCCAGCAGAACCGTCGCCAGCGTCAAAACTCTCATCTCTGCACCTCCATCAGCCATTCCGCGATCCCCGCGATCCCCTCCGGCACCACCACCTCCGAGCCGTCCGGCGCCAGAACCGCCACCGCCGGCCCGTCCATCAGCATCCCGAACATCGGCATCGGCCCGCCATGCGCCCGCACCTCGGTCGTCCCATCGATCCGCTGCACCACGCGGGCCAGCGGGAACTCACCGCCATTCCGCAGGGCAAGCTCGGTCAGGTCCGGCGGCCGCACCGTCAGCAGCGAGGCCATCGGCCCGTCCCCCATCGCCGTCGCCCCGTGGCACCCGGCACAATGGTTGAGAAAGGCGGCAGCCCCTTCCTCCGCATCCTGGGCGGCGGCGGGCAGGGCGAGAATGGTGAACAAAAACGCAAGGCGCATGGGCGGTCTCCTTTGCCGTCATCTCAGCACGGGAGGCCCCCCCGCGCAATGATCTGCCGCAATCTTCGAACGCCCCGGTCATACAAGGTCAACCCGACCGAACGGTCGGACGTACAAAACGGTATTCGCCCCTCACGAAACGCGTACAAAACGTCACGAGATCCGAAAACAGCGGATGTACGCGCAAGACCCGGTTAAAGCAGCTTGCCGTCTTCCAACCGCACCGTGCGATCCATCCGCGCCGCAAGCTCGGGGTTATGGGTGGCGATCAAGGCCGCCAGCCCGGTCTCCCGCACAAGGTCCATCAGCGCCGAAAACACCGTGTCCGAAGTGGCAGGATCAAGGTTCCCCGTGGGTTCATCGGCCAGTAAAACCTTCGGGCGGTTCGCCAAAGCCCGGCAGAACGCCACCCGCTGCTGCTCACCGCCAGACAGGGCCGCAGGCCGGTTCTCCGCCCGCCCCTCGACCCCCACACGGGCCAGAAGCGACATGGCATGTGTCCGGGCTTCACCGTCCGACACCCCATTCGCCCATTGCGGCAACAGCACGTTTTCAAGCGCCGAAAACTCAGGCAGAAGATGGTGAAATTGATAAATGAAACCAACCTCTTGCCGCCGGACCCTCGTCCTCTCAGCATCGCCCTTGCGGGTCATGTCAGTCCCGCCAATGGCGACCGTCCCGGTGTCGCAACTGTCCAGCAGCCCCGCGATATGCAACAAGGTAGACTTGCCCGCACCAGAAGGCGCAACAAGGGCCACGACCTCACCCGCCTGCAATGTCAGTTCAGCACCATCCAGCACGGTCAGCGCATTCGCCTTGCCCCGGTTATAGGTCTTTGAAATCCCGTCGAGCTTCAGCGCCTCACTCATACCGCAACGCCTCCACCGGGTTCATCCGCGCCGCCCGCCGCGCCGGGAACAGCGTGATCCCCCAGGACAATACCAGCGACAGTGAAACGGCCGCCAGCACATCGTTCAGTTCCAGCTTGGCGGGCAGGCGGTAGATCCCCCGCACGCTCGCATCCCAGACCCCGCCACCTGCAGCGCCGTTCACCAGTGCCAGGATCTGGTCGAAATAGATCGCAAACAGGCATCCCACGATCACGCCAAGCAGCGTGCCGATGGTGCCGACAAGCGCGCCGGTCAGAAAAAACACTCTCAAAACAGAGCCTTCCGTCAGGCCGATGGTGCGCAAGATCCCGATGTCGCGCCCCTTGTTCTTCACCAGCATGACAAGGCCCGATATGATGTTCATCGAGGCGATCAGGACCAGCACGCTCATCAGCACGAACATCACCGTGTCTTCGACCTCCAGCGCCCGCAGGAACCCGCCCGCCCGCTGCTTCCAGGTCCAGACAAGCCCCCGGTCGCCCACTGCGGCCAGCAACTCCGGTGTCAGCGCCTCGATCTCCTCGGGGTTCTCGACGATCACTTCCAACTCGTCTGCGCTGCCACCGGGGGCAGGCTGATCACGGTTAAAATAGACCTGCGCCTCGTCGAAGGGCAGGTAGGCGCGGGTCAGGTCGATGTCGTAACGTCCTGAATTGAATATATAAACGATGGGATATTCGCTGGTACGCGTGCTTGTCCCGAAGGCTGTCACCGAACCGTTCGGATTGATGATCCTTAGCACATCACCGACGCCAACCCCCAACTCGCGTGCGGCCTCCCGTCCAATCGCAATGCCATTCTCGAAATCGTCAAGCGAGCCGATGGAGGTTTCAGGATCAGCAATGCCGGAGATATCGCGCAGGTCGTCCGGTGCGATGCCAAAGACCTGCAACCCGGTACTCTCCTTGCGATAAACGGCCATCACCTGCCCGGTGACCAAAGGGGCCGCACGGATCACGCCGGGCACGGATTCCAGCGCCTCGGCCCATTCGGCATAATCGGCTATCGTGTTGGAAAAATTACCGTTTTCATCCGTCTGACCGGCGGAATAGACCGTCACATGCGCGTTCGCCCCCAGGATGGTCGACACGAACTCGTCCCGAAACCCCGAGCGTACGGCAAGCGTGATGATCAGCGCCGCCACCGCCAGCATGATCCCGATAAGCGAAATCCAGGTCATCACGCTGACCCCGCCCTCGGCGCGTTTCGCCCGCAGGTATCGCCAGGCGATCAGGAATTCATAGCGTGAAAACGGCGCTGGGCTGGCCATGACTGCTCCGGTTTTTCCTCTATCTGACCCGGCCACCGGCGGGGGTCAATGGGCATCGCCTCAAACGACCAGCCGGTCCAGAAGCGCGGCGCCCCAGACCAGCCCCGCCAGCAGCACCGCCACCAGCACGGCAAGCGATCCCAGATCCTTGGCCATGCGCGACAATTCGTGCCGCTCCGCCCCGATCCGGTCGATGGCGGCCTCGATGGCCGAGTTCAGGATTTCCACGATCAGCAACAGCAGGATGACGGCGATCAGAATGGACGACTGGAACAGATCGTCGCCCAGCCAGAATGCCAGCGGCACTGCGACAAGCAGCAGCGCCACCTCATGCCGGAACGCCTCTTCGCCGCGCCAGATATCGCGCAGGCCGGCGGATGAGTTCTTCATCGCGGCTCTCAGCCGCGCGATACCTGTCAGAGGCTGATTGGCCATGATCGCTCCGGTTTTCGCGTTCAATGAAGGTGCCGCAGGCCGGGGTCAAGCCGCCGCCCCGCTCACGATTGCAGCAGATGCGGCCGCAGATCCTGCCCGGCAGCGGCATAAATATCCAGCAACTGGTCGAAGGTGATGCCGGTCTCCTGCAACCGCGCCAGCTCATGCGCCCCGTCATGCACCTCCAGAACCGGGCGCTCGCCATCTGCGCCGGGAACAAGGTTGCACGGCAGGGGTTCGGTGAAGTCGAAACCGGGCAGCAGGTTCATCAGCCATGCGAAACAACCCTCAAAGGGCGCACCGCCATAATGACTTTCGACGTAAAGGTCGTAATTGTCCGGGTTCACGCTGCCCCAGGGCCCGAAGGCGAAGCGCTGGTCGATGCCGATGATCGGGATCGGAAGGACGGCGCGGATGAAGCGGTACTTGCCGAAGGCGCAAAGGTCGGTGCCCAGTTGATCCTCGCCCACCTTCAGCAGATCTTCGCCGCTGGCGGCCCGATTGCCGTGCGGCCAGGGATCGGGATGGTCATAACCGATATCGAACACACCCTCGAACACCCGCCCGCAGCAGGGGCAGGGGCGCGAAGCGTCGTTGAACCTCTGCCAGCGCGGATCGGCGGCCAGGCTCACGATACGCCTCTTCTTCTGTCTGAAAATACTCCCGCCGGAGGCACGATTTTTCCCCGAAAAATCGCCCGCCGCGACGCCAGAGGCGGCGCAATCACTCCGCCGCCTTGAGCATGAAGCCCTTTTCGATCTGGTCGGACGGTGCCACCGGGTACTGGCCCGAGAAACAGGCGTCACAATAGGCGGGCGCTTTCGGATCGCGCCCCTTCGCCTCGCCCACGGCCCGGTAGAGCCCGTCGAGCGAGATGAATTTCAGGCTGTCGACGCCCAGATGCTCCCGCATCTCCTCCTCGCTCATGGTCGCGGCCAGCAGTTTCTCCCGCTGCGGCGTATCGACACCGTAAAAACAGGGCCATGCCGTCGGCGGGCTGGCGATGCGGAAATGCACCTCCGCCGCGCCCGCATCCAGAACCATTTCCTTGATCTTCCGGCTGGTCGTGCCCCGCACCACCGAGTCGTCCACCAGAATGATCCTCTTGCCCTTGATCAGCGCCCGGTTGACGTTCAGCTTCAACCGCACGCCCATGTTGCGGATCTGCTCGGTCGGTTCGATGAAGGTGCGCCCCATATACTGGTTCCGCACGATCCCCATCGCATAGGGGATACCGGATTCCTGGCTGTACCCGATGGCCGCCGGCGTGCCGCTGTCGGGCACCGGGCAGACCAGATCCGCCTCGACCGGCGCTTCTTTGGCCAGTTCCGCCCCGATGGCCGAGCGTGTCTCGTAAACCGAGCGGCCGCCCAGCGACGAGTCGGGGCGCGAGAAATAGACATGCTCGAAGATGCAGAAGCGCGGTTTCCTCTGCTCGAAGGGCCGGTAACTGGTCAGCTCATCGTGCTCGATCACCACCATTTCGCCCGGCTCGATCTCGCGGATGAAATCCGCCCCGATGATGTCCAGCGCGCAGGTCTCCGAGGCCAGCGCCCAGCCATCCCCGCCGATCCGGCCCAGCACCAGCGGGCGCACGCCATGGGCATCGCGCACCCCGATCAGCTTGGTCCGCGTCATGGCGACGACCGAAAACGCGCCCTCGACCCGCCTCAGCGCATCCTTCATCCGCTCCGGCACCGTCTTCTGCAAAGACCGCGCCATCAGGTGGATGATGCATTCGCTGTCGGACGAGGACTGGAAGATTGAGCCGCGCTCGATCAGCTCCCGCCTCAGCGCATCGGCATTGGTGATATTGCCGTTATGCGCAATCGCCGCACCGCCCATGGAAAACTCGCCGAAGAACGGCTGCACGTCGCGGATCTGGGTGTTGCCCTTCGATCCGGCGGTGGAATAGCGCACATGGCCGATGCCGAGTGATCCCGGCAGGCTGTCGATCACGTCCTGTTTGGTGAAATTGTCGCGCACCAGGCCGAAACGGCGTGCTGCACTGAACCCTTCGCTCGGCTCATATGTGACGATCCCGCCCGCTTCCTGTCCGCGATGCTGAAGCGCGTGCAGGCCCAGGGCCACGAAATTCGCTGCGTCGGCGACGCCGGTGACCCCGAATATCCCGCATTCCTCGCGGAGCTTGTCGTCATCGAACGGATCGGTGGTCAACGCGCGCTGGTGATCGGACATGAACAGACTCGGTTGGCGGCAACGCCTGCTGTTTAGCGCCTTGTCACGAGAGTGTCACGTCGCGCGGACCAAAAAAGCCGAAGGCCCGCCGAAATCCCTGCGAGCCTCCGCCTTTTTGTGCACCGGACGGTTGGAACTGATCACCTTTTCAACGGGGCACCTGAAAACCATCTACAGCAGAACAAGAGGCGTCGGGAGCCAAAACGGCCGCCCCGACGCCCAACTCACTCACTCGCTACGCGGACCGTTGGAACCACTCGCGGGCCCGCTTTACGAGGATCTTTATGATGGGTGGGGAGGGCAGCAGTAGGGCGGAAATCAAACCGTTCAGGGCCACTTTGTGGACGGCGCTGCCCAATTGGGTTTATGCAGGATTAATGCACTTTCGAATATCGAAACAATGCGTTGCACAGCCCGGTGATATGTCGAGCATCAGCATAGCTAATCTGGGATTGCGTCCACTGATGCGAAACAATCATGCTGCTTAATCGTCATCGCCGAAATGGCAGATCTGCCACAATCTTTCCTGTTTCCTGATCAGGAACGCTCTGTTTATTGAAGATTCGCGGTATTCCGCCGATCACTGAGCCTTGTTGATCAGTTCCTCGTACCGCGCCGCGACCCAGCCCGGAATGTCCTGCGGAAGTTCCTCGTCCAACCGTTCGGTCGCCTGGTCGAAAACGATCTTGGATCGGCTGTCATCGATCATCGGCATCGGGTCGGAAACGATCACGCGGTCATAGATCAGGAATGCGATGCCGACGAGGATCGCCCCCCGCAGCACCCCGAAGATGAAGCCAAGACCCCGGTCAATCCCGCCCAGAGCCGAACGTTGTACAGCCCCGGAGAACAAGGGCGTGATGAAAGACGCCACGATCAGCGCACCGGCAAAGACCACGGCAAAGGCGGCAATCATCGCCAATTCGCCCGACTCTCCCAGGAAATCGCGCAATACCGGGATTTCTTTCATCAACGGCTGAACCGAAGGCGCCACGACATAGGCCACGACAGCGGCAAGAGCCCAGCCGCCGATCGACAGGGCCTCGCGCACGAAACCCCGGCTGTATGCCAGGACCGCCGAAAGGATGATGACCACGGCCACGATGCCGTCAATGATGGTGAAGCCGTCCATGTTTCGCCTCGTCCTGCCTTAGCCGGCGCCAAATACCTGGCCTACCAGCGTCGCCAGATCGGGCATCTTCTGCACCCGCAATCCGGCGGTTTGTCCCAGTTTGCTCCGATCAGGCAGAATGGCGGCTTCGAAGCCCAGCTTTTCAGCCTCTTTCAGCCGTGTTTCCGTCTGCCCGACCGGCCTTACGCTTCCTGATAGGCTGATTTCGCCGAAAACGACAGTCCGGCGGGGCAGGGCGCTGTCTTCGCGCGCGGAAAGTAGCGCCGCTGCCACAGCCAGATCCGCCGCCGGTTCACTGATCCTCAGGCCGCCCGCCACGTTCAGATAGACGTCGAGGCCTGCGAACGGGATGCCGCAGCGGCTTTCCAGCACGGCAAGGATCATCGCCAGCCGCCCGCCATCCCAGCCCACGACCGACCGTCGCGCTTGGCCTGCCGGGGCAGGGGAGACCAGCGCCTGTATCTCGCAGAGCACGGGCCTTGTCCCCTCGATCCCGGCAAAGACCACGCTGCCCGGCGGTTGCGCCTCCTGATCCGACAGGAACAGGGCGGAGGGGTTGGCGACCTCCGACAGACCCTCGCCCGTCATCTCGAACACACCGATCTCATCGGCCGGGCCGAAGCGGTTCTTCACCGCCCTCAGAATGCGGAACTGGTGCCCCCGCTCGCCCTCGAAATAAAGCACCGTATCCACCATGTGCTCGACGACGCGCGGCCCCGCGATCTGCCCCTCTTTGGTGACATGACCGACAAGGATCACGCTGATGCCCTGCCGCTTGGCGAAGCTCGTCAGTTCGTGGACAGAGGCCCGTACCTGGCTGACGCTGCCGGGCGCACTCTCCACCGTGTCGAGCCACATGGTCTGGATCGAGTCGATGATGGCGACATCCGGCGCTTCCTTCTCCAGCGTGGTCAGGATGTTGCGCAGGTTGGTTTCGGCGGCCAGCCGCACCGGCGCGTCCCGCAGGCCCAGCCTCCCGGCCCGCATCCGCACTTGTCCCGTCGCTTCCTCGCCCGAGACATAGACCGCCTTCAGCCCGGCTTTCCCGAACGCCGCCGCCGCCTGTAACAAAAGAGTCGATTTCCCGATCCCCGGATCGCCGCCCACCAGAACCGCGCTGGCCGGGACCAGACCGCCGCCCAGCACACGGTCCAACTCGCCCATACCCGACAGGCTGCGCGGGCGGGGTGCCTCCTCGGCGGACAGATCGGTCAGGTGAATGCCCTTGCCGCGCGCCGCGCCCAGCCCCTTGCCCTTCGGCCCGCTGGCCAGCGGCACGTCCTCGGAAATGGTGTTCCACGCTCCGCAATCGTCGCAGCGCCCGGACCATTTGGAATGGACCGCTCCGCAATTCGAACAGGTGAAACTCGCCGCTTTTGCCATGGCTGCCTAATTGCCCGCAGTGGCAGGCACTGGCAAGCCTTAGCCGTCGCCCGACCTCGGCAGGAACGGAAGTTCGAAGGATGTCGGCGAAGGCAGCAGCTTGGGACGCCGCCGCTCCGACGATGCTTTGCCGCGAATGTCGCGCGCCAGGTTCAGCAGGGTCTGCGTTCCCGAGGACAAGCTGGGTTTCTGCGGTTCATCAACCCGTTCGACCCTGTGACGGAAGACCGGCCTGGGGCCGTCGGCGAATTCAGGGTCTTTCAGGATCAGCGGCACCGCGCGGGGCATTGTCCGCTCCGCGATCTTTCGTGCGCCCGTGAACAACGGATCGGGCCCATAGCGATGCGACCGGGACACGTCGCACAGCATCAGCACACCGATCCATAGCATCGGACAGATCAGGGCGGGCAGCAGCAGAAGCCAGTTCAACGAGGTAAGACCAAGGGTCCAGGGCAGCACGCCGGCCGCGCTGACCACGGCGAAAAGGCACATCGCGGCATAGATCCAGGCGTTGGCGCTTTTCGACAAGGCCAGCCGCCGAAAGGCCAGCCAGCCGACCGTCAGCGGGAAAAGAACCACCATGCTTCGCAAAGCAAGATGGAGAAATGGGCTGAAGACGTCCATTGGCAGCTCCGTCCGTCATGCCACCCCACGGGCATATGCCAATGATTTGATTAAAAATCGGTAACTCCGAGTCACGATTGCCGGTGTTTCCAAAATGGAACCAATCTGTTGCAATAGTGCAATCGAACTGACCGTGAGCAGGTCGTGAATGTACAAGAGACGCGGTGGGCGCTTCTGGCTAACAGCCTGACGTCAAATGACAAATGGCAGGAATCCCGACCGCTTGGGCAAGCGCCTCAGCGCACCGTCTCAATCGGTCCCTCGGCGCTGCCGGAAATGAACTGTGCCACGTAAGGGTCGCCGCTGTCGTCCATCTCGCTCACCGGACCGGTCCAGCGAATCTTGCCGCCATGCAGCATCGCCACGTCATCCGCGATGGCCCGAACGCTCGTCATGTCATGGGTGATGGTCATCGCGGTCGCCCCCATCTCCACCACGATCTCCCGGATCAGCTCGTTGATGACCCCCGCCATGATCGGGTCCAGACCGGTGGTCGGCTCGTCGAAGAAGATGATCTCCGGCTCCGCCGCAATCGCACGCGCCAGCCCCACGCGCTTCTGCATGCCCCCCGACAATTCAGCCGGGAACAGATCCGCCACATCCGGCGTCAGACCGACGCGCCTGAGCTTCTCGATGGCGATTTCCTTCGCCTCGTCCTTCGGTTTCTTCAGCGAGCCGCGCAACAGCCGGAACGCGACGTTCTGCCAGACCGTGAGCGAGTCAAACAACGCGCCGCCCTGAAACAGCATCCCGAACCGCGCCAGAAATTCATCCCGTTCCGAAGACCCCTGCTTCAGCCGCGTCACATCCTGCCCGTCCACCGCGACCAGACCCTTGTCCGCCTGGATCAGCCCCAGCACGCATTTCAGCGTCACCGACTTGCCGGTGCCCGACCCGCCGATAATCACCATGCTCTTGCCGCGCTCGATTTTCAGATCGACACCGCGCAGAACCTGCTTCGCACCAAAGGCCTTATGAACGTCCTGAAGCTCGATCATGAGGTGAAGAACAACTCAGTCAGAATGTAATTCGCGGCCAAGACCAGCACGCTCGCCGCCACCACCGCGCTCTTGGTCGCCCGGCCCACACCCTGCGCCCCGCGCCCCGACTGCATTCCATGGAAGCAGCCCATCAGCGCGGCGAGGAACCCGAACACCGCGCCTTTCGCCAGAGAGGTGGCAATGTCGGACATCTCCAGAAAGTCGATGGTATTCCGCAGGTATGTTCCGGGATTGAAGCCCAGACGGTTCACGCCGACCATGTATCCGCCCATGATCCCGATGATATTGCCCACCGCCACCAGCACCGGCATGACCAGCGTCGCCGCCAATACGCGCGGGAGCGTGAGGTATTTCATCGGATTGGTGGACAGCGTCACCAGCGCGTCGATCTGCTCCGTCACCTTCATCGTCGCGATCTCTGCCGCGATGCTCGATGTGACACGCGCGGCGATCATCAGCCCCACCAGCACCGGCCCCAACTCGCGAACCATGCCGATGGCCACGATCTGCGGCACCACGGCTTCGGCCGAGAACCGCGCGCCGCCTGCATAGATCTGCAAGGCCAGCGCCCCGCCGGTGAAAATCGTCGTCAAACCGACCACGGGTAAAGAGAAATACCCAATATGTAGAAGGGCATGCGCCACCTCGCGCGGGTAATAGGGCGGGCGGAAAAGATGGCTGACCGTTTCCGCACCGAAGATTGCCACACGCCCGATCATGGCCAGAAAGCCCAGAACGATGCGCCCCAGCGCCGCAAGGAAACTCATACGTAGGACCTCGCGTATCGTCCTCCGAGTGACGTTAGGATCTCATAGCCGATGGTCCCCGCCGCGTCGGCCACGTCATCCACCGTCTGTTGCGTCCCGAGCATGGTCAGATGGCCCGGCACCTCGTCCAGATGTGTCACGTCCACCGTGATCAGGTCCATCGACACCCGACCGACCACGGGGCAGGGCGTCTCTCCCGCGAAGACCTGCGCCTTCGGCCCCATCGCCCGGATCAGCCCGTCGGCATAACCGGCAGCGATCGTGGCGATGCAGCTTTCCACCTTCGCCTGCCAGCTGTTGCCATAGCCCACCGTCTCGAAGGGCCGCACGATCCGGGTCTGGATCACCGGCAGGTCGAGATGGGCCACCGGTCTGGCATCCTCGAAAGGCAGCCCGCCGTAAAGTCCGACACCGGGACGGGTCATCTCGAAATGATAGTCCGGGCCAAGAAGCGTCCCCCCGGTCGCGGCCAGAGACCGCCGATGCGCAATCCCGTCCGTCATCTCGTGGAAGGCGCGCAATTGCTGATGGTTCATCGGATGGTCCGGCTCATCGGCGCAGGCCAGGTGGCTCATCACCAGCCGCGGCCCCGCGCTCATCAGTTCCGAAGACAGCGCCTGCCAGTCGCCCGGCTCCATTCCCAGCCGGTTCATGCCGGTGTCGAGTTGCACGCCGAACGGCCTGCCTCCCGCAATGGAGAAATGCCGGGTCACTTGCTCGGGCGAGTTCAACAGGGGGATCAGGCCCGCCTGTTCCAGCGCACTGGTGTCCCCGTCCATGTGACCCGAGAAAACATAGATATCCGCATCGCCCACGACCGGGCGCAGGGCCACGCCTTCACCTGCGGTTGCCACGAAAAAGGACGATACCTCGGCTTCGATCAGCTTCGGAGCCACGTGCCGGGCCGACAACCCATAGGCATCCGCCTTGATGACCGCCCCGGTCTCGACATGGTCGCCTGACAGCGCATCCAGCGCCGCCCAGTTCGCGGCGACAGCGTCGAGGTCGATGGTCAGATGTCCTGCAGCCATGCGCACCTCTGTCTGTCAACGCAGGTTTCAGGTCAAGTCCCGATCCGGTTTCAGGCGGCAGTTCGCCCGTGATTGGCAAGCCTGCCACGATGCGCTAGCTCACCTTCAAAAGGGAGCGGCAGATGGGCGAAATCATCCTCGTGCGCCACGGCCAGGCGAACAGCTTTGCGACGACGGAGGAAGACTACGACCGCCTCAGCGACCTGGGCCATATCCAGGCCCGCTGGCTCCGCGAATGGTTTCGCGACCACGGCCAGAGCTTCGATCACGTGGTTTCCGGCACCATGCAGCGCCACCGCGAAACCACCGAAGGTCTTGGCCTGACCGCCGATGAAGATCCGCGCCTGAACGAGATCGACTATTACACCCTGTCCGACGCGCTCCACCGCGTGAAGGGCGAACCGCTGCCGACCGGCGACGACTTCGCCATCCATATGCCGAAAGTGCTGGCCGCCTGGAAAGCCGCCGAAATCGAGGGCGCCGAGCCTTACCACGCCTTCGAAAACCGCGTTGCGGCGCTTCTCTCCGAGGCCGCCCAACCCGGCCGTCAGGTTCTCTGCGTCACCTCGGGCGGCGTGATCGGCATGGTGCTCCGCCATGTCCTCGACCTCGACATCCTGCGGCTGAGCCACGTCATGCTGCCGATCTGGAACAGCTCGATTCACCGCCTCCACGTCCGCGACGACCAGACCTACCTCGCCGGCTACAACGCCATCCCGCATCTCGACCCGCCGGAGCGGGCGTACGCCCGCACCCATTACTGACAGGATAGCCCCATGCTGAAACTCTACTGCGCGCCGACCACCATCTCCACCTGCGTCGTCACCACGCTGAACGAGGGCGTCCACTGGGAGCCGGTCCATGTCGATGTCCGGGGTGGCGAACAGACCAAGCCCGACTACCACAAGATCAATCCCAAGGGCCGGGTGCCGGTCCTCGTCACGCCGGAGGGGGTGCTGACGGAAACCGGTGCGATTCTCGAATATATCGGGGAAACCGCGCTCCCCAAACTCGTCCCCGCCGATCCGCTGCAGCGGGCGCGGATGCGGGAGGTGATGTATTACCTCGCCTCCACCATGCATGTGAACCACGCTCATAACCGGCGCGGCTCTCGCTGGGCAAATGACCAAAGCTCGCTCGACGACATGACAGCCAAGGTGCCAGAAACGATGGCGGCGTCCTCGGCCTATATCGAAAGCGTGATCGAAGGGCCGTTCCTCTTCGGGCCGGAGCCGACGCTGGCGGATTTCTATCTCTACACCATTGCCACCTGGCTCGCCGGTGACGGAGTGGACATCGCCGACTACCCGAAATTCGCGGGTTTCAAGGCGGCGATGGAAGAACGGGCCTCCGTTCAGAAGGCCCGCTCAGACGGCTATTTCGGCTGACGAAAAAGGCCGCCCCAAAGGGCGGCCTATCTTTTTACATCCGTTTGAGCAGGTCAGGTATTCGCGCGCTCCTGAGCAAGCCCCTTGAAGATCGCCCAACACATCAGCAGCAGCACGACGGTGAACGGCAACCCGGTCGAAATCACCATCGCCTGAAGCGCGCCCAATCCGCCGCCGATCAAGAGAACGATCGCGACCGCGCCCTCGAAGGTACACCAGAAGACACGCTGCGGAACCGGTGCATCGACCTTGCCGCCCGCGGTGATCGTGTCGATCACCAGCGAACCGGAGTCGGACGAGGTCACGAAGAACACGATGACCAGCACGATCCCGATCACCGAAGTGATCGACGACAGCGGAAGCCCCTCAAGCATCGCGAAAAGCGAAATCGGTGGGTTGTAGCTGTCGATCACCTCCGCCTTGACGGCGCTTCCGGCCGGATCGCTCAGAACCTGGTCGATGGCCGCGCCGCCAAAGGTCGCCATCCAAAGGACGCAGACAAGCGACGGGATGATCAGCACGCAGATAACGAACTCGCGCACCGTGCGACCGCGACTGACGCGGGCGATGAACATGCCGACAAACGGTGACCAGGAGATCCACCAGGCCCAGTAGAACGAAGTCCAGCCCTGCATGTACCCGGTATCCTCGCGCCCGAACGGGTTCGACAGCGGAACGATGTCGCGAACATAGGCCATGAAGCCATTGCCGAAATCGGTCAGGATCGTTCCGATCCCCGCTGCAAACAGAACGAAGAACAGCAACAGCGCCGCGATCACCATGTTGATCTCCGACAGCACCTTCACCCCGCCATCAAGACCGCGCAAAACCGAAATCAGCGCGATGCCGGTAATCACCGTGATCAGGATGACCTGCACCGAGATTGTGTTCGGAATGCCGAACACATGTTCCAGCCCGGCATTCGCCTGTTGCGCGCCGAAGCCAAGCGAGGTCGCAAGGCCGAAGAGTGTGGCAAAGACCGCGAGCGTGTCGATGATATGGCCGGTCCAGCCCCAGATCCGCTCCCCGAAGATCGGGTAGAAGGCGGAGCGGATCGTCAGAGGCAAGCCCTTGTTATAGGAGAACAAGGCCAGCGCCAGCGCCACGATGGCATAGATCGCCCAAGGGTGCAGACCCCAGTGATAGATCGTGGCCGCCAGACCCATTTCCTTCGCCGCAGCCACGTTTTCGGGGATGATCGTCCCGTCCTCCGCAAAGGGAGAGGCCACGCCCAGAGGTTCCGAGATCGCCATATGATAAACCGGTTCGAGCACGCCGAAGAACATCAGGCCAATACCCATGCCTGCCGCGAACAGCATCGCGAACCAACCGGTGTAACTATAGTCGGGCTTTGCGTCCGCTCCGCCCAGCCGCACCGAACCCCAGGGACTGACGATCAGGAACAGGCAGAACACCACGAAAATGTTCGCCGACATCAGGAAAAACCAGTCGAAGGTCGACGTCAGCGCGGGCCGCAGCCAGCCGAAGAACTCGCCCGCCTGTTCAGGCAACGCCAGCGCATAGAAAACGAAGGCGATGATCGACAGGCCCGAGATCAGGAAGACCGGGTTGTGAATATCCAGCCCGAAAGGCCCGATCTGGGTTTCGATATTGTGCTGACCGATTTGGTAATCGGTCTCAATGATATGGGACGCACCTTCCGGTGCGGGTATCCCCTGGTTGCCGGTATCGTCAGTGACGTTCTCGTCGGCCATTACAGCCCCCCTTTTGTGTTTTCGTTATTGAGGTGACGCGCGCTTCACGGGCGCACGACCATGACCGAGCATTTCGCATGTTCGGTCAGTTTTCCGCCGTTGGACGGCCAGATGTGATCGACCACGTTCGGCACGTGACTGGCCATCACCACAAGATCCGCACCAGTGTCATCGACTGCGCTAAGAAGCGCGTCGTCGATTTCCGTCGTGGGATCGTGCGCAATGGCGGTATGGCCCGATGTCTGAACGCCGTGTTTTTCTCCTTCCTTTGAAGCAAAAGCATCAAGCTTCTGGCCGTATTCCTCCGGGTTGTGGGCAAGTTTGCTTGGCGCCGACGACGTCACGCCCACATAAACGATGGGCGCTCCGTAGAGCTTTGCAATGTCGGCCGCGCTTCCCAGCGCCCGATCCTGACCGTCCAGATGTGCCAGATCGACCGGTACCATGATCCGCTTGAACATTCTTGTTCTCCCCCTTTGCACGCGGGCCTCGCGGTTCCCCTGAGCTTGGGCAACTCACCCGCTTTAACCGTGCTTTGCAGAGCTGCTTTGAGACGCAGCTTGTCCGGCAAGCCTAACTTGACCGACTTGCACAATGCAAACATCCACGGCGATCCGTGTGTCAAAACCGACATTCCGGCATGTCGCAAGCCGCCGATGCCGATGGGAAGATGATGCTGTGCCCTTGCCTTGGACGCATGTCCGGGCCCCGGCAGGCGAAATGGCGAACACAGTATTCCCGATTTTCGTATTGGTCGAAATCGCGGCAGATGCTTCCGCCTTGGCGGAAACTGCGCGGGGACTGTCAGGAAACGTTGTCCCGGATTGCGTTATTTCAGCGAAAGGCCGGACGGCGAAAGCGCCGATGTCGGGGACAAGGGCCAGGCAACGCTGCCATCTCGTATCGGTTCTCTGAACGTTCCGGCAGTCGGAAGGTCAAGCGCCGAACTGAGGCAATCGTTTCAATCAGATGCCCGCAGGCTGCGGTGCCCGGACCGAGGCAGGCTCGCGCGAAACCATCGCCGCCCGCGTAGGACGGAAAGGCCGACCTTCGATCACGGTTTCCGCAGCAGTATTCAGCGAACTGTACAGCACTCCGGTATCATCCGGTTCGATCATGAATTCGTCCCAGGCGTCCTGGTGGCGAAAGTCGGCTTCAAACCGCATTGCGCGAACTTTCTGTGCCCATTTTTCGAGATATCCCATCATCTTCCAATTTCCCTAGTCTTTTGTCGCAGAGCGCGCGCCAGAGACGCGGCTTCCGCACCAGACCGCCCCGGTCAAACGTCCGGGTGCCGGATTAAAAATTCAGCAAGCTTGAAATGCGGGATTTCGGTGCTTTCCGCTTCGACGGCGGCGTGCGCCAGTCAACGGCAAGCTTCATGCGTTCATCGCGCGAGCGGTTCGCCATCACATGGAAATTCCGGATGTAATGCAGGGTCACGGCAAATGCTATCAAGCAAAGACCAATCGTGAGGGTCATGAGAGTATCCCTTCGTTCTATATCCATGCCCCCGATGCATGTGGTCGATTCCCTCATGCGTCCTCACATGCTTACCGAACCGTCGGTGAATGGGGCATGAACGCGGAGCAATTCTGTCAGAAATTCGTCTAAAACCGTCAAGACATGCCAGTTTCCACTGAGAAAGACCCGGTCAGGTCAGTCCTCCGCAGCGCCGGTCTCGACCGTCACTTTCTCGTTCAGCAGCGTCACCTCGCGCTGCGGGAACGGAATGGAAATGCCGTGCTCCTTGAACGCATCCCAAAGCGCCAGATAGACATTGCCGCGGATATTGGTCAGCCCGCCCGACGGATCGGTGATCCAGAACCGCAGGATATAATCCACCGAACTGTCGCCGAAGCCGACGATGTGACAGACCGGAGGCCGCGACGACAGCACCCGGTTCACCCCCGCCGCCGCCTCGATGGCCAACTCGCGCACCTTGTGCGGATCGTCGTGATAGGCGGTGCCGAAATAGATATCGAGCCGCACGAACTCGTTCGAATGCGACCAGTTGACGACCTGACCGGTGATCAGGTCCTCGTTCGGGATCAGGTATTCCTTGCCGTCCCGCGTGGTGATCGACACGTAACGTGCGCCAAGCGCGTTGATCCACCCGAACGTATCCCCGATGGAAATCACGTCGCCGGGTTTGATCGACTTGTCGAGCAGGATGATAATGCCGGAAACAAGGTTCGACACCACCTTCTGCAAGCCGAAGCCCAGGCCGACGCCGATCGCACCCGACAGCACCGCCAGCCCGGTCAGGTCCACGCCCACCATCTTCAGCCCGATGAAGAAGGCCGCGCCGAAGGCGATCACCTGCAACACCTTGACCGCCAGAACCTGCATCGAGGGCGAGATGTCCTCGTTCTTCCGGATGGTCGAAGCCGCCGCTCCGGTCGCCAGCCGCGCCAGCGTGATCAGAGCCCCGATTACCGCGATAGCCTTGATCACCGTCAGGACCGACAGGTGGAACTCTCCCATCGTGATCCCGAGACTGTCGAGAAACGCCGCCACCTCGTCGAGCACGCCCAGATAATAAAGAATGATCGTGATCCAAAGCGCCCAGGTCACCACGGTTTGCAGGAACCTGTTGCGGACGAAGCGGACGGCGAAGCCGACGATCAGGATGGCCACCGTGATCGTACCGACCAGTTCCAAAAGGAACCGCCGCGAGGGAAACGGCGTGATCTCCGCCATGATCCGCGCCGCGCTCCAGACGATCAGCGCAAAGATGATGGGAAACAGCCGCCTGTGGATGTTCAGAAGCCAGCGCAACTGCCACTTGGGTCGGCCCTCAAGCGTGCGCATCCACTCCCGCATCCGGGGTGCCACCCAGCGATGCACCAGCCAGGCCAGCGCGACGCAGACCACAAGGATCGCGATCTGGTAAAGCCGCGACGGCAGCAGCATCAGCCGCGCCTGCGTCAGCGCCTGTTCCCAGAGCGCAAGCAATTGTGTGGCGAGATCTCCCTCCATGCCCGCCAGCATGGGCGGAGGCGCGGGCGACCGCAAGCCGGATCACTCCCGCGTGAAGTGGGCTGGCGGGAACGCGGTCAACGCGCCATCCTTGCCGCGCCCGAAGGAGGAGACGGCCCATGTCAGTGATACGCTTCATTCTCGCCGCCACGCTGGCGCTGGGGATCGGCTCGGCCTCCGCCGATCCGTCCTTCTGGAAACACGAATGGCCCGACACCGATTTCTCCACCACCAGCGTGAAGAACTGGGTGGAGATCCTATCCGGCGGCCCACCGAAAGACGGCATCCCGGCGGTAGACAAGCCGAAGTTCCTCTCCGCCGACGCCGAAACCCGCCTCGGCCCCCGCGAGGGCGTCGTCACCGTGGAACTGAACGGCCAGCGCCCGCGCGCCTATCCGCTCCGCTACCTGATGTGGCACGAGATCGTGAATGACCGCATCGGTGGCACCCCCGTCGCCGTCACCTATTGCCCGCTCTGCAATTCCTTCATGGTCTTCGACACCCGCGTGAAGGGCCGGACCCTCACCTTCGGCGTCTCCGGCAAGCTTCGGAACTCCGACATGGTGATGTATGACCGCCAGACCGAAAGCTGGTGGCAACAGGCCATCGGCACCGGCATCGTGGGCGAGATGACCGGCGTGGAACTCAAACAGCTCCCCACCTGGATGGAAAGCTGGGCCGAATACAAGGCCCGTAACCCGCAGGGCCTCGTCATGGCCCCGCCGGGAAGCTCCCGCAATTACGGCGCAAATCCTTACGTCGGCTACGACACCGCCTCCCGTCCGTTTCTCTACAGTGGCGAGAACCCGCCCCACGGCATCCCCCCACTCATGCGCGTCATCCGCATCGGCGACCGCGCCTGGACGATGGACCGGGTGAGAAAGGCGGGCGAGATCACCGAGGCCGGCGTCACCATCTCATGGGACGAAGGCCAGGCCTCCGCCCTCGATCAGAACCGCGTCGCGAAGGGCAGGGAGGTCGGCTCGATCCGCGTGAAGGACGCCCAGGGCAGGGACGTCGCCCATGACGTGATGTTCGCCTTTGCGTTTCACGCCTTCTGGCCGGAGGGGAAGTGGATGCTGGCAAAGTAGGGTGCGCTTCCAGCGCACCATTGCGCCCGCAACCGAGCGACCACGCTGATGGTCAACCTTAGGGCGGGGTTCACCCCGGCACGGCCCAAGGCCACAATCAACCGGGCTACGCATGTCACAAGCGCAACACCCCAACTCCCCCGGATTGACAGCCAACCAGGTCATCGGCGACAAAACCCGCCATGAAAGACGAATTCAAACCCCCGTTCCTCTGGCTCGACGGCCTGTTCGTCAAGGCTCCGATGGAGAAAGTCTTGCCGCGCTTCAGGGGAGAAATGGCAGCGGTCACCAGCAAAGAAGGAATTGAAAATTACGAGGTGACCGGCCGTTCGACCCATATCGAATTGATACTCGGGCCTGACGCAACGGGAAGCATGACGGATGAGCGACATAAGGTGTCTCTCGGCACCTTCCGCGTCCGGGGTTTTGCTCGGGTTTCCACCGTTCGTTGCCATCCTGAGTGGACATTCGTGGAGGCCGATCACTCGTATTCGCCGATCTACTTCTTTCTGCAGAATTGGCTTGCGGAACCGCAGATTGCGATCTGGTCGAAGACTGTGGGTTCACCAATTATAGACGCCGAAGACAGTGGCTTCGCTGCACATGGCTTCAGATTCTATGAGGACGGGAAGGAAATTAGGGATGTCAGCTATACAAAGAACTTTGACGGAACGAATTTCTACAAACGCGGGTTAATGCAGTCCTTCGAAAACCCCGCGCACTTCAAGAGCCGGCGCCGGGAGGACAAGATGAACCGCGCGGTTCTCTATGAGATCCTCGAAAACCTCGACATTGACCCGGTATCGGTCTTCGAAAAACGAGAACTCGACAACGCGCACCTCTATACCTGCGACCACGAAGGACAGTCTTGCGCGATCTATGAAGACGACCGGCTGCACTATATCCGATCCCGCGAGTGACCGACCGTAGGGTGCGCGTCCAGCGCACCATCCCGCCCGCAAACGAGCGACCACGCTGATGGTCAACCGTAGGCCGGGGTTCACCCCGGCACTGTAACGACCCTCATGCGGTGCAGAACAACGGCGAACCCGCCCCCGCCCGACACCCTATCCATCCCACACCACCCACTCCCGACATCCCGCCACCCCCACCAAATGAAGTGATTAACCTCTCCGCAACCACAGCGCACGGCACATGGTACAAAACGGTCAGAGCCCCCTCTGAAAGTGGTACAAAAGTGTACGACTCCGCCCGCCCGCTCCGGCAACCTCCGCTTAACCCCACCGCACGCCAAAGGTGTTGCGCCCGCCACCCCGCTCCGCTAGACCCACCGGCGGAGACGTGGCCGAGTGGTCGAAGGCGCTCCCCTGCTAAGGGAGTAGACGGGAAACCGTCTCGAGGGTTCGAATCCCTTCGTCTCCGCCACATGCCCATGAGAAAGCGTTCTCCCCATCCACGTGTGGCTGATTTTTTCGTTGTATTCGAGGGTTATGCGGGACGGGCTGAGCACTGGCGCGATCACCAGGAGGCTCGAAAGCAGTCTCTTCGGGCCGATACTCTCTGGACCTCATGACTGCCACTTTTCGGTGTTCAGCTTTTTAAATGGCTGAAAGAAAACAGTATTCAGGGCAAGCCGCGTGTTGCCATCGAATTCAGTGGCAGACGCCTAGAAACGACTGGGGTCCAAATATTTGCCCCTACCCATCGAGACCGATGCCGCGTCTGCGACATGGGTCGTATTGGGCGGAAACCGGTCGTTCGCTGCGACGCGTCCGAACGTCCGCTGTGCGGACGAAACTGCCGTTGTCACTTTGTGGAGTCCAGCCCATTGCCTTGATCCTGGCGAAGGGAATGCCCTTGGTTTTTGAGTGCGCCCGCATCATTCAGACAAGCCGGAACAGCGACGGACGTGGATTGCGTTCTTGTCGCACTGGAGGATCAGGAAACACCTGGTCCGGTGTCTCAGGCGTGTTCCATCCTGAGCGGCAATTGCCACCAAGATCGAAGCTGAATTCCCATGTTAGCCTGGCAGGTTCAATTCTTCGGTCATGGGACTAGAATTGACCTATCATCTGGGGGTGACTCTCCCTGCCGACTCGCGACAATATTGGGTGCTGACCAAAGTGACGCGTCCGGGAGCGCGCAGATGAAGTCATGGAAGATGCGGCGCGAAGCGCGACGGATAGCCCAGCACGCCGAGGGAGTTGTTATCGCTCCCTTCGAGGCAGCTGCGCGATGGCGTCGACGCAAGTCTCAGGTGCTTTCCGAATTTGGAAACGAACTGCCGATATGTCGAAAAATCGCAATCTACGTACTCTATCAACCTGCAGGAGTAGCTGAGAGTACATTCGCTTCCATCCGGTATCTCGCCCGATGCGGATACGAGACCATCGTCGTCTCGAACGCGCCTCTGGCCGCGGAAGAACGGCAGCGTCTTACTTCAGTGGCATGCAATGTCGTTGAGCGGCCTAATTTCGGGTACGATTTCGGCGCATACCGGGAGGCAATCCTCAGCCTGTCGGACCGACTGGAGACTTTGGAGGCACTTCTGTTGATGAACGACAGTGTTTGGTTTCCCCTTTTTACCGGGGCCGACCCGCTTCGTGAAATGGAGGCTATGCCTCTTGATATATGCGCAGCGCAGGCCTTTGGCGAGAGGCTCATCAGCCGAAAGTCAAGTAAGCGCGGCCACCCGATCCTCGGGTCCTACTTCCTATTATTCCGAAACACCGCGCTAACCCACGCGGCTTTCGAACGTTTTTGGAAGGAGTACCGAATGAGTTCGAACAAGGAAATTACGATGCGCCGTGGAGAACGGGAGCTTTCTCGACGCCTGTTCGCCTCCGGCCTGGCCTGCGGAGCACACCTCAACGACTACCGGTTCGAGGATGTCGTAAACCGACTGCCCGCGGATCGCATGAAAAGGGCTGTGGAAGAGATGGTCTGCCTTTCCCGCCGACACGCGGAAAGGCGACACCGGTTGCTTTCTGGTGGGTACGCCAATACCGACGAGATGCGGGAACTGATTCTGGAAGTTTCAGAGACGAAGAACATGATCGGGTCTTCCCCCTTACTTTGTCTGGAGTACCTGCGGTCTGCCGCATTCGTGAAGAAGAACGACGAAATGCTGTATCGACTCGCCCGGCAGCGGATAGCCAAGGCAATCCTTGAAGGTCGCCTGCAGGGCGTCGATCCGGTGATGGCCGCCGAACTCCAGGCAAGCGCGGAGGTCGATAGCGGCAATGCCGACCTGCGGAAGGCTGAGGCCGCGTGACCGGAAGTATCGTCTGCGTCGCAGACACCGGGCCAAAGTTCCGGTCGGAAGTCGAGCGCTGGTTCGTCTGCCTCACTTCGCTCGCCGGGGTGCCTGCCGACAATCTGCTGACCGTCTTTGCGGGCGCATCATCGCCGCCCGACTGGGCTCAGCCGCTCTGCCAAGCAGGAATGAGGACAGCGGTTGTTCCGTCATTCGATCCACGCAGCCCACACTGCAACAAGATCGCGGGGCTGCGACAAGCATTGCGCGAAGGAACGGGTCCAGTGGTTCTCAGCGACTGCGACGTGGCATTTCTGGAGGATCCAAGAACTTTTCCACACCGGGACAATGCCATATCGGCTAAGCCGGTGGATCGCGCCAACCCGCCCACGCGGATTCTCGATAGAGTGCTGCGGGAGACTGATTTGCCACGTGCGCGCAAGGTCCGGATCGGCGCGAGACCTTGGCGAAGCTCGTATCTCGGCAACGCGAACGGTGGTGTGCTTGTCTTCGGACAGCACATCGCCCCCAAATTGGCGGAGCGGTGGGAGGCGCGCGCGCGCTGGTTGCTTGAGCGGGCTTGCCTCCTTGAGGATTGGATGGTTCATATCGACCAGGTTTCACTCTTTCTCGCGATCGTTGAGGAACGTATTGAGGTGGTATCGCTTACTGCGAGGCACAATTGTCCAACCCACGTGAGGGCCAGTGTCATCCGCACCTCGCCGGCAGCGCTGCACTACCACGGGCGGGTGGATGGGAACGGCGCGCTCATGGCGAGCGGTAACAGAACAATCGACCGTCAGATCGCGAAGGCGAACTCTGCCGTGTACAGGTCCTAGCTAGCGGAAGATACAATGGACGATGCTCAGGTTCTGATCGCCGGCGGTGGCCTCACAGGTTGTGTCGCCGCATGCTTGCTGAAAGATCGCGGGATCGACGTGATGATAGTCGATCGGCACGGCGAGGTCATGCAGGGGGCAAGCCGCTGGAACGAAGGCAAAATCCATTTCGGGTACACGTATGTCGGGACCGTGGATATCCGCACAGCAGAACTCATGCTGGCCGGAGCAGCTGTCTTCTTGCCCCTTGTCGAACGAATCGTCGGCGGGAAGCTCGAGGACGAGCTTTTTACTTCCCGCATCACCTATCTGGTCGACAGAAATTCCATCTTCTCTTCCGAAGTGCTCTGGGAACGCACACAAAAGGTGCATGCCTTGGTGGAGAACGCCATCCGGCAAAATCCGTGGCTTTCATTTGGCGCGAAAGATACTCGGCTCAGGAGGCTCGATCCCGAAACCGCAGCCGCCGCCACCCGCCAGGCGAACGTAGATGCCGCATGGTCGACGCCGGAGCGTGCCCTCTGCGCGCGCGTTCTCGCAGATCGCATTGCGCGGGCCGTGCATGAGCGCCGCATTCCGGTCGTTAAAGGCGAAATCGACTCCGTCGAGGATCGGCAAGGCGGTTGGAGTATGAACTTTGCGCATGGCACGGCCTTGCGAGGACGCATAGTCCTTAACGCACTCTGGGAAGGCCGAAGCCGGATCGACCGGCGGTTCGGCAGCGTTGAACCCACCTCGATCCGATGGAAGGCGGCTGTTTTTGCCCGTGATCGGCGCCAATTGACGGACATTACGCCCTCAACCCGCATCCTCGGTGGCTTTGGCGACGTTACGCCATACGGCAACGGAGATGCCTATCTAAGCTGGTACCCGAGCAACATGATCGCCCGATCAGACGACGGGTTGCCTCCGCCAAGACCCGATTTCGACCGGGCCAACATGCTGAGGCGCACGCTCGAAGGGCTCGGTCTGTCAGCAGACATTCTTGGCGATCCCGACCCGGATGCCTGGATCCAGGGAGGATATGTCGTGGCAAGGGGCGAGGGCGACATATACAAGACGACGAGCCCCCTTCACGACCGCAGCGCGGCATTCGCAACGGAAATTAAACCCGGCCTCATCAGTGTGGACGCGGGCAAGCTGACAACCGCACCGCTCTTCGCCGAGCGGGCAGCGCAGCTGGTGCTGGATCGTCTCGAAGCGGAGGTCACAGCATGACCACCAGTCCTGTGACTGTGATTGTCCCAGCCTATCGGCCAGATCGTATCGTCGATACAATTGGCACGCTAGCGCAGCAGGACTTCAAAGCTTTCAAAGTCCGCATCGGGTACGACCACGCGCCGGACTACACGCCGCCGGACGTTTCCTTTGACGGACTTGACATAGAGATCGTCAAGCATCCGCAACGCATGGGCTGGGTGGGCAACGTAAACACGCTCCTCGCATCGGTCGACACGCCGTATTTCCTGATCCTGGCACATGACGACGGTCTTTCGCCCGACTTCCTTGGAATTGCAGTAAGGGCGCTGGAAGACAACCCTTGCGCGGTCGTTGCGCATGGCGAGACCGAGCATCGCGGGACGGTAAGAGTTGGCGAAATTGCTAAGACCGGCTCCATTTGCGGCACACCGTTTAAGCGGGTTCTGGAATTCATACGGCGTGGGCCACATACGGCCGAACTCGGCTGGCGAGGCCTCATCCGCCGAGCGGCGCTTCCGCACAAGCCACAGCTGCGAACGCGGCGTTCGGATGGACAGTTCTCGAATACACTCTTTGCGCTGGAGCAACTGATCTACGGGAATTCGATCTCGATAGAAGGCATCAGATACATCAAGAACACCGGCCCGACCGGGCTCAGCCGAGACCTAGTGGGCCGCCCGACAAATGAAAAATCGGTAATGCTCGCGGACAACCTGGCGTGTTTGGCTATCGCACTTCGCGAGGCAGAAGACCGGTTTTGCCTCGCCGAAAGCGAGACTATCCTGACCGAATACGCACTCTGGCTACTCTCGCTGCAAGGCACCTGGAACGTCTTGGCGGATGAGCGCGATTCCAGCCGCCGACGGCTCCGCGACGTCCGTCCACAGGTTGCGGGTTTCGTGGCCCGCGCGCTCCTCAGTTCATTGGCTGATGAGTCGCGATCCAGCGGTGGAAGGCAGGCCTTAGCGCTCCGTTCTTCTTCATAACCACGCGGCGAAAGATTCGGCGCGGGTGCGTCTGTCCGCCCCGGAACAGGATCGCGCGCAACCACGCGCGAGGAAGGCCGTCCGGCTGAAATCCGATCCTCGTAGACAGCGGCCTTTTCCTGCGGCGGGCCGCCCAGTGATCTCGGTCGATACGGGCGTCCAAATCATCGCCCTGTGCATCGAGATGCTGTCGTAATTCGTCGAGCCGACCGCAATCAGCGGCGGTTTCACTTCCACGGGCAAATCGCGAAAAAATGCATGCGACCTCATCTGCTTCGGATGGCACAGGCGCATCTCCTGAACTGCCGCGATTCAGAAGCTTTGCGTCCACGAACGCCGATATACGGTTTACATCGACCGCAGCGCCCGCAATGCCGAGGTGTCTAAGGACGTTGATGGTTGCCTGTTCTGGATCGGCCACAAATTCGGCAGCATCAACGAAGGCGCGTGGCACGTTGCGGCTGGATCGCTCGGCCTCCAGCATGTAACGCGCCCAACACGCGATGGCATGGTCGCGCGGGATACCGTCTCGCCAAAGAAGTGACTGCGCCACCTCTTGGGGTGCACGGATCGCGACGGCGACCACGGGTCGCATCCCCGCGCAGCGCGCGGCTTCGAGCCAGAACGGCAGAAGCAGGCTGATCCGTGGATCCTTTACGACGATGTAAGATGACGAAGGAAATTCCTGAACGAGGATCCTCTCGGCAACAGATCGACTCTCCTTGAATTCGATCGGAGGCATCTTCCTGCAGTGGAACCACTGCCTTTGCATGCGGCTAAGCAACTTGTCATTTAAGTTGACAACCTCAAGCGCCTCGAACGTGCCGCGGCGGTTATCGACCGCCGCGGGAATGGGGTGGATGGGCCCTGCTAGACCGGCGCGAATTACAGCGCCCGCCAGCGCGCTGGTCGCACTTCGGTGCATTCCTATGATGAAAAGCACTGTTCGTTTTGTCACTTCAATCTTGTCCATTAGGGTTTTGAAGAAACGGCCTGCCAACGACAAAATTTGCAGAGGAAGGATTTCCTAAGCCCAAAATCTACTTGGACATCCGCTGCGCGAACCATGTGTAGGAGGCAAATACGCGTCAAGATCGATGTAGCGCGGCGTATGGGAAATTCACGCCTCTGGGACTGTTCAGGCACATGCCATGCAGCCATTGCGCAAGTCTTTTACGGCTTTGCCTGCCGAAGTTCTCAGTCGGAACCTTACTGGTTATTGGTTTGTTGTCTCACAACCATCGAACTTCCGCTTCGTGGCAACGGTGAAGTGTGTTGGGAGTGCGCCGCGGAACAAGTCCCGGGTCTGCGAAGCGTTTCGGCGCTTTTTTTGCGGACGCCAAGTCGCAACATCAGCAGCCATGTTACTGTGTCGCTCGTCGGCCCCACTTACCGCGAATGTCCGGTAAAAACGGCGCCCTCAACTGATCGCCGCAACACTTTAGTCTTTAGGCAAAGATGGAGTGTTCAGGATGAAGTATCGCTGCGGCATTTACTACTCAGCCGCTCAACGTGCCGAGATTTGGGATCGATGGCAGCGCGGGGCGTCGATGAGTTCGATCGGCCGGGTGTTTGATCGGCAATCTTCGTCGGTGTTTTCAGTTATCTCTCCGACGGGCGGCATCCGTCCGCCTGATCGACGGCGAAGCAAAAAGGCGCTGAGCCTTGTGGAGCGCGAAGAGATATCACGGGCGCTCAATCTCAACATTTCTCTTCGGTCGATTGCGCATCAGTTGGGTCGTGCGCCCTCGACGATCAGTCGCGAGGTGCGCCGCAATGGCGGGCGCACCGCCTATCGGGCAGCGGCTTCGGATCAGGCGGCATGGGATCGCGCCCGTCGACCGAAGCCCTGCAAGCTGGCTTGCCACCCATTCTTGAGCCGCGCAGTATCTGCAAAGCTCCGCCGCAAATGGTCACCGGAACAGATCGCGGGCTGGCTCAACCGCAGCTTTCCAGGAGAGGTGAACAAGCAGGTGTCGCAGGAGACGATCTATCGAAGCCTGTATATCCGGGCGCGTGGTGTGCTGAAGAAAGAACTCCTGGACCATCTGCGTGCCAGGCGCACGATCCGCCGCTCCAGACATGCCAGCTTGAAACGCAACGGGCTGGGCCAGGTCAAGGATGCGGTGTCTATTGCCCTGCTCCCCTGAAAAGTCCCCGCTTTGAGGTTAGCCTGTTCTCCAACTGAGGAGACAGACGATGAAGAGATCA
>JBNKWP010000012.1:48262-100495 GCA_050299835.1 Silicimonas sp. | reverse complement strand
GGAAGCAGCGGCGAGACACGGATATCGGCTGTCAGATAGGCCTCGCGCGGGGTAATGCCCAGCCATCCGCGCCCCACAGCCACGCGGCCCTCGCGCACGCGGCGGATGTCCGGTGTGCCATCGGCCACGGGCATCACGCCGCCCTGCGTTGCATCGACGGCGTTGCCCAGCACATCACCCGTGGCCAGCGTTTCCTCGAATTCCTTGGGCGCGGCCGGTCCCAGCGCCACGACACTTTCCAGATCGCCGTCCTTCAGACGGTAGAGCCCCATTTCAGGCCCGGTCCATGTGGCCGAGAACCGGCCCGGCGAGACCTCTTCCAGCGGCACGACCGTCAAGGTGCCGTCCGGACCGGTGATTTCCACCTCGCCCGGGTCCTCGCCCAATGTCCGTCGGGTCAGGGTCATGGTCTGGCCCTCGGCCACCGCCGTCAGCGCCTCTTCCTCCAGATCGGGTTCCTTCATCATCCAGTGCGACAGGCGCCGCAGAAGTTCCAACTGCGGTCCCCCGCCTTCGAAACCGCGCGACCAGAGCCAGGCCTGATCGGAGGCGAGAAGCGCCACGCGCCCCTCCCCCACCCGGTCGAGCACCAGAAGCGGGGCGTTGTCGGGACCTGCCATTATGGTGTCGCCGCTGTCCGCGCGCAGATCGACGATCCGCATCCAGCGGCCCCAGGGCGCGTCCGGCTTTTTGGCCTCGTCCGCCGGGATCTCGGCCAGCCCCTCGGTGACCGGATGCCGGTGGCCCAGATCGGTGACGGTTGGCAGGTAAAATTCCTCGCGCACGCGGCCCGTCGGCTCGGCTGGCAGGATTTCCGAGAGCGGCGAGCGGTAGATCGACTCGGCGGAGGCGAAATCGGGACCGGCGGCGACCAGCACAGCGCCGCCGTCTTCGACATATTGCCGGACATTGTCGAGATAGAGCGACGGCAGGATGCCGCGCCGCTTGTAGCGGTCGAAGATGATCAGGTCGAATTCGTCGATCTTGTCGAGAAACAGCTCGCGGGTCGGAAAGGCGATAAGCGACAGTTCATTGACCGGCACGCCGTCCTGTTTCTCGGGCGGGCGGAGAATGGTGAAATGGACGAGATCGACGGAGGCGTCGGATTTCAGCAGGTTGCGCCAGGTGCGTTCGCCCGCATGCGGCTCGCCCGAGACCAGCAGAACCCGGAGGCGATCGCGCACGCCGTTGATCTGGACGACGGCGGCGTTGTTGCGGGTGGTCAGTTCGCCATCCGCTTCGGGCACGGTGAACTGGATCACGTTCATGCCGCCATGCTGCAGGGTGACGGGAAGTTCCAGGTCCTCGCCCGTGGGCACGTCGAAGCGCTGCGGGTCGCCGCCATCGACGGCGATCTCGATCTCGGCCATGCCACCCAGGACGGGCACCGCGCCCTGATCCTCGATCCGAAGCGTCAACGTGACCGGCTCGCCGATGATGGCGAAGGCGGGGGCGTTCTGGACCATCAGGCGGCGGTCCCAGTCGTCTTCGGTGCCGGTCAGCAGCAGGTGCATCGGACTTGGCATGTCGGGCAGCCGTGCCATGTCATGGACCTGCCCGTCGCTGAGCAGGAAGGTGCCCGCCAGCCGCGCGCGCGGCTCGTCGGCCATGGCGTTGGTCAGCGCCTCCATCAGAAGCGTGCCGCGATTGCCGTCGGCATCGCCCATGCGGATGATACGCAATTCGGTGTTGGGCAGGCTTGCGATCTCGGCCTCGATCCCGGCCACGGCGTCCGCGATCTGGTCTGGGCGGATGTCGATGCCCTGGCTGGCGCTTTCGTCGACCACCAGCAGGACGATGTCTGTCAGCGGTTCGCGATCCTCGATCTGCAGCGACGGGTTGGAGATGGCCAGAAGCAACGCGGCAAAGGCCAGTCCGCGCAGCCACCAGCCCGACAGGCCGCGCCAGATGGCAATGCCGACGAAGACCAGGGCAAAGGCGCAAGCCCCCCAGAGGACGGGCCATGGCAGGAGCGGGTCGAAGATGATCGTTCCGGTCTCCATCAGACACGCACCCTGTCATTATCGGCCCGAAAATATCCCGGGGGAGTCGCCGCAGGCGACGGGGGCAGAGCCCCCATCTTCTGACCACCGAACCCCGTCATTGCCCCAACCTGTCGAGCAGCGCGGGCACATGCACCTGGTCCGATTTGTAATTGCCGGTCAGCACATGCATCACGAGGTTCACCCCGAACCGATAGGCGATCTCGCGCTGGCGTTCGCCCGCGAAGCCGCGACCGACCGGGTACATCGGCGCACCTCGGGCATCCACGGCCCAGGCCGCCGCCCAGTCATTGCCGCCGATCACCACCGGCGTCACATTGTCGTTGAGATTGCGGAACGGCATGCCTTCAGCCCGTTCGGCATCCGCAGGCGCGGCTTCGACCCAGACATCGCGGCTGACGAAACGGCCGGGGAAATCCTGCAGCAGGTAGAAGGTCCGCGTCAGCACATGGTCGGAGGGGATCGGCTCCAGCGGCGGGATATCGAGCGGCAGGGCCAGTTGTTGCAGACGCCGCCCGTTGGGTGTCGCCGTCGAGAAGCCGGAGGTCGAGGCGTCGCGGGTGTCAAACAGGATCATGCCGCCGGTGCGCAGGTAGCGGTTGAGCCTGGCATAGGCCTCGGAGGACGGGCGCGGCTGGGCCTCGCTGATCGGCCAGTAGAGGAAGGGGTAGACAGACAGTTCGTCCATCTCCAGATCGACCGCGACGGGTTCCTCCGGTTCGATGGAGGTGCGGCGGAAGAGCACGTCAGAGAGGCCGCGCATCCCGGCTTCGGACGTCTGGTCCACCCGCGCGTCGCCGGTGATGACATAGGCCAGCCGGACACCGCTGGTCGCGGCCAGAAGCCGTTCGATGTCCTGCTCGCCGGTTCCTTGCGCCTGCGCGTCCGGGGCGGCAAGAAAAAGTGCCGCCAGCAGGGTTGCCGCCGCAGCGCCCGTCAGGCGACCGGAAAGCGCCAGCGCCGCAAGAACGTCGATCATCAGGGCCGCCAGCGCGAGCGTCAGGGCGATGCCCGCCAGCGGCGTTTCCTCGTGGATGGCGAAGCCTTCGACGGGCACATCGGCGGGCCAGACTGCCGGGGTCAGTTCCATATCGCGGTCGACCGCGTTGCGCGCGATCCGGCGGTCTTCCCCGGAATAGAGGCCTGGCGGCAGGTCCGGGCCGGTCGGGCCTTCGGCCAGTTGTTCGCCTGGCACGCCCGGCAGGGTTCCGGCATCCTCGATCTCCCCGAACCCCGTCAACATCTGGTCGAGGGTCCATGTGGTGCCTTCGAGGTCTTCCGCCGAGAGATCGGCGGCGCGCGTGGAGATCGCGAGCCGTTCCAACATTGCCACGAAGAGGCCGGAAAGCGGCAGGGTCGACCAGTCGGCGTTCGCGGTGACGTGGAAAAGCACCACCTGCCCCTGATCGAGCCGCTTTCGGGTCACCAGCGGGGTGCCATCGGCGAGCGTGGCGATGGTGCGTTCGGCCAGCGTTGGGTCGGGCTGGGCCATGACCTGGCTGGAGACGGTGACATCTTCGGGCACGGCGAGACCAAAGAACGGGCTTTCGGGGCCGAACTGGCGGACCGATTTCGGCTCGCCCCAGCTCATCGCACCGCCAACGGTCCGGCCTCCGGCGCGAAGGCGGACCGGCATCAGCACGTCTTCCTGATCGCGTCCGAAATCGGAAGCCGCAAGCCGTGGACCGGCAAAGCGCAGCAGCATTCCGCCGTCGCGCACCCAGCCCTCGATCGCGTCGCTTTCGCTTTGCGAGAGTGTGACCACGTCGGCGAGGATGATAACGTCGGGATTGGCCAGCACGATATCGGCGATGGCGCCGTGGATCAGGTCGGCACTGTCGACCAGCGCCTGTTCGAGGTAATGGGTGGGCGCGAGGAGTTGCAGGCCCTCGCGTTCCTCGCGAGCCGACAGGATGGCGACTTCGCGGCGGCGGAGGCTGTCATCGGTGAGCGAGACGGCACCTGCGGAGCGGACGCCCTCGATCTCGAACCGGGTGACCCGGTTTCTCAGTTCCGCGGGCAGCGACAGTTCGGCCATGCCGGAGGTTTCGCCCGAGGCGAGGTCCACATCCACCCGCGCGAGCTGACGCGGCGTGCCGTTGGGGTCGAGACCGTGGGCGACGACGCCGATTTCCATCTCCGATCCGGGGCGGGTGCGCAGGACTTCCAGTTCGATATTGCCGTCCACGAAGCGGGCCGGCTTCAGGCCCAGCACCGGACGCGGGGATTCAAAGACCGTCACCTGCCCCCGGTCCTGAAGGGCCGAGAGGGCCTCCGCCTTCCACGGATGGTCCAGCCCGTCGGAAAGCCAGAACGTGTCGAAACCGCCATCGAGGGCTTCGGCCCAGTCGGTGATCCCGTCGCCATCTGGCAGCCATGCTTGCGGTTGCACGCCGGGAAGCTGGGTTGCAATCGCATCCGCCGACTGGAAGACCAATCCGCCATCACCCGGAATATCGTTGAGCGAGACCAGCGCCGTTTCGCGCCCGGCCTGCGCGGCCACGTCCAGAAGCGCCCCGATCCGGTCCATGCGACGCGACCAGTCCTGCGCCTCCGCCCAGCCGCCTTCGACCAGGACGAGGAGCGGCCCGTCGCCTGCGGTTTCCGGCTTTGGATTCAGCACCGGCCCGGCGAAGCCGATGATCGCCGCCGCGATGGCGATGGTCCTGAGCAAGAGAAGCCACCAGGGCGTCCGGTCGGTCTGGGTTTCGTCATCCGCCAGGCCAAGAAGCAACGCCACGCCGGGGAACAACCGCTTGATCGGCGCGGGTGGGACGGCGCGGAGGAGGAGCCAGAGGATCGGCAGCAGGACCAGACCCAGCAGGAGCCAGGGGGCGGTGAAACCTATGGGGCCGAGCGTGAACATCAGTCAGCGCCTCCGAAAGTCTTGGAAGACTTTCGGGAAATCTCTTCGAAGAGATTTCTGCATGTCGTCAATGTCCATGCTCCAATGCCGTGTAAAGCCAGAGCAGCGCCGCCGAGGCCGCGCCGCCGGTGTGATGGGTGTGAAACTGCCAGCCGATGCTGCGGGTGAGATCGCGGAGTGCGTCCTTCCGGGCCTGAAGCCGGTCGAGGTAGCGATCGCGCAGATCTCCCGCCTTCAGTGTCTCGTGGCGGAGCGTGCCGCCGACGGATTCGAAGATGGTGCGGCCGTCGAAAGGGAAGGCCTCCTCCTGCGGGTCGAGCACCTGGAGGAGCGCGCCGTTGATGCCGCGATCCGCCGCTTGCGTGACGGCGCGTTGGATGGGTTCCAGTTCGCCCATGAAATCCGACAGGAAGACCGCGCGGGAGCGGACCGGCGCGGCGCGGAGATCGGGGGCGGTGTATTCCGTCTCGTCCTGTTCCGTCGCAAAGGCAGTGGTCAGGCGCATGAGTTGCACCTGCCCGGAACGTGGCGGCATGGCGAGGTTGGTGAGGCCCACCCGTTCGCCGCCCCGGATCAGGAGGACGGAGAGCGCCAGCGCGATGCGCCGCGCCTCCCCCGCCTTGGTGGGGATGTCCTTTGCGCTGGCGAATTGCATGGACCGGCCCATGTCGAGCCAGAGCATCACCGATTGCGCCGCCTGCCATTCCTTCTCGCGCACGAAAAGCGCGTCGTCCGACCGCGCAGAGCGCCGCCAGTCGATGGCGCGGACCTCGTCGCCCGCGTGGCTGGGGCGGTATTGCCAGAACTCGTCGCCCTGCCCGACCCGCCGGCGCCCGTGGGCGCCGGACATGACGCTGGCGGCAAGGTGCTCGGCATCCGCAAGAAGCGGAGGCAGAGGTGCGGCGAGTGCCTCGGCATCGCGTCTCAGACCGGCAAAGGCGGTCGGGTTGGTCATGCAGCGGCCTCGGTCCGGGTAGCCTGTGCGGTGACCTGGTTGATGACGTCGCCCAGTTCGATGCCACCTGCGCGGGCGGCGAAGGTCAGCGCCATGCGGTGGGTCAGAACCGGGGTGGCCATGGCGGCCACGTCCTCCGCCGACGGCGCGAGGCGACCAGCCAGAAGCGCCCGCGCCCGAACGGTCAGCATCAGCGCCTGCGCGGCACGGGGGCCGGGCCCCCAGCCGACGTTTTCGCGGACCACGTCGAGCGCACCGAGTTCTTCCGGGCGGCAGGCGCGGACGAGGTCGAGGATCAGTTCCACCACCGCCTCGCCCACGGGCATCTGACGCACCAGCGTTTGCGCCGCCATGAGTTCGGTGGGGGTGAAGACGGCGGTAGACTGCGCTTCTTCCACACCGGTCGTGGCGATCAGGATGTCGCGTTCGGTGTCGCGGTCGGGGTAAGGCACGTCGATCTGGACAAGGAAGCGGTCGAGCTGCGCTTCAGGCAGAGGATAGGTGCCTTCCTGTTCGATCGGGTTTTGCGTGGCCAGCACATGGAAGGGCGCGGGGAGCGCATGGGCGGCACCCGCGACGGTGACGGATTTTTCCTGCATCGCTTGCAAAAGCGCGGACTGGGTTCGCGGCGAAGCCCGGTTGATCTCATCGGCCATGAGCAACTGGCAGAAGATCGGGCCTTCGATGAACTTGAAGGCGCGGCTGCCATCGGCGCCGGTTTCCAGCACCTCACTGCCCAGAATATCCGCCGGCATCAGGTCGGGCGTGAACTGCACGCGCTTGCCGTTCAGGCCAAGAACAGTCGAGAGCGTATCCACCAGGCGGGTCTTGCCGAGGCCCGGCAGACCAACAAGCAGCCCGTGGCCGCCGCAGAGGATCGAGGACAGAACAAGGTCCACCACCGTCTCTTGCCCGATGAAGCGTTTGGTGATGCTGGCCTTGGCTTCCGCCAGCTTGCCGCCCAGCGCTTCGATATCTGCGACAAGATCGGGGGTCTCGGTCATGGCGGTTTGCTCCTGCTGCTGTCAGTTACATATAGTAAACCTAAAGACGAATGCTTCCACAAACGGCGAAATGGCCAGATGGACAAAAGATTGTGAAAATATCAGCCGAAAGCATCGCCAGAAGCGCCCGAGCCGCGAAGTCGCGCGGTTTGCCGCCGGTTCACCTCTGGAATCCGCCCGATTGCGGCGATCTGGACATGCGGATCGCGCGGGACGGAACCTGGTTTTACATGGGCACGCCCATCGGGCGGCCGGAGCTTGTGCGGCTTTTTTCGACAATCTTGCGCAAGGACGGGGATCGTTTCGTTCTGGTGACGCCGGTCGAGAAGGTCGGCATCTCGGTGGACGATGCGCCCTTCGTGGCGGTGGATTTCGAACGCGAGGGCGAGGATCTGCGGTTTATCACCAATCTGGGCGACGAGGCGGTGGCGGGGGAGGCGCATCCGATCCGGGTGGAGCGTGATCCTCAGACCGGGGAGCCTTCGCCCTACGTGCTGATCCGGGACCGGCTGGAGGCGCTGATCGACCGGAAGAGTTTTTACCGGCTGGTGGAGATCGGGGAACATGCCGAGCATGAGGGGGAGTCGTGGTTCGGGCTGCGCTCGGGGGGGGTGTTTTTTCCGATCATCCCTTCGGCGGAACTGCCGTGAGGCTTGCCGCGAACCTTTCGTGGCTGTTCACTGAGGTGCCGCTTCTCGACCGTCCCGCCGCTGCGGCGCGGGCGGGGTTTGACGGGGTCGAAGTGCTGTTTCCCTATGACACCGACGCCGCCCGGCTTCGGCAGGCGGTCGCAGACGCGGGGCTGGCGTTTGAACTGATCAACACGCCGGATTGCGAGACCAGAGGCCGCGCCGCCCTACCACATGACCGGGAGGCGTTTCGCGCCGATTTCAGCCGTGCTGCCGAGTATGCCCGTGGCTGCGGTGCGTCGAAGCTTCATGTCATGTCCGGCCTTAACGATGCGCCGGACGCGCGGGCTACGCTGATCGGGAACCTGAGCTGGGCCTGCGCGGAAGCCCCGGATCTGGTTTTGACGATCGAGCCCCTCAACCCCCGCGACATGCCGGGGTATTTCCTGAACGACTTTTTTCTGGCTGCCGGGATCATTGCCGAGGTTGATGCGCCGAATCTGAAACTTCAGTTCGACGTCTACCATGCGCAGATGATCCACGGTGACGCGACCGAGGTCTGGCGGGCGGTCGGCGATCTTGATGGGCATGTACAGGTTGCGTCCGCGCCCGACCGGACCGCGCCCGATGCGGCGGCGCTTGCGGTTGTCGATGTGCTTCTGGACTGGGGCTATGACGGCGCGATCAGCGGCGAGTACGACCCCAAGGGGCCGACCGGGGACAGTCTTGGATGGCTGGAGGTGCTTCGCGCCCGAGGCTGAGCGGTTCTTTGCAGGGAAACTGCCAGCGTCACGTCATTCCTGAACCATCCTGACACTACGCTGTCAGGAGGCCTATGCGAAGAGAGGCCATTCGTTCAACAAAGGATGACAAAAATGAGCTTCTCTCCTGCCAATACCGTTGCCTGGACCGAGATTCCGGTGCGTGACATCGACCGTGGAATGGCCTTTTATGGCCAGGTGTTCGACTATGCGCTGACCAAGGACGAAAGCGGTCCCAACCCGATGGCGATGCTGCCCGTGAAAGACGTGAATTCCGGCATCGCGGGGCATCTTTATCCCGGCGAGCCTGCGGCGCCCGGCACCGGGCCGACGATCCATCTTTTTGTCCCCGACGATCTGGAATCGACGATGGAGCGGTTCTGGAAGGCCGGTGGTACGCTGAACGGCGACACCATTTCCATGCCCTTCGGACGGTTCCATTACGGCACCGACCCGGACGGCAATTCCATCAGCCTCTTCGAGCCTGCGAAAGGGTAAACCCATGCGTCGCGCCGACCGTCTGTTCCAGATCGTCCAGCATCTGCGGGGCGGTCGGCTGACCACGGCGCGGCAACTGGCTGAACGGCTGGAGGTCAGCGAGCGCACCATTTATCGCGACATCGCCGACCTGATCGGCACCGGCGTTCCCATCGACGGGGAGGCCGGGGTCGGTTACCTGATGCGCGAGGGGTTCGACCTGCCGCCGCTGATGTTCACCCGCGACGAGATCGTGGCGCTGACCGCCGGTGCCCGGCTGATCCGGGCCTGGGGCGGCACTTCGATGGCGGCCGCCGCCGAGGAGGCGCTGGTCAAGATCCGCTCGGTCCTGCCGGACGACACCCGCAACCGGGCCGCGAATGTCGCCGTCCATGCGTTCCAGATGCCGCAGCTTGACGATGCGACGCGGGCGCGGCTGGACGATCTGGAGGCCGCAATCGAGGCCCGCACCCGGCTTGATATCCGTTATGCGACCGAGGACGGGACTGTGAGCGAGCGGATCATCCGTCCGCTTGGCCTGTGGTTCTGGGGCAAGGTCTGGACGCTGGTGGCGTGGTGCGAATTGCGCAATGATTTCCGCATGTTCCGCGCCGACCGGATCAGCGGGATGGAGGCGTCGGGGACGTTTCGGGCGGAACCGGACAAGTCGCTGGCGCGGTTCTATCAATGCGAGAAGCACCGGCATGGCGGGTAATCCGCCGGTCCGACCGGCGAACGCGCTTTTTCTGCGCCAGATCAAGTTTCACTCCTCCCTTGCGTGTTATGCGCACCGCAAACCTGGAGGACGGCATGACGGACGCAACGCTCACCTGCGACGAAATCGATCGGCGCATCACGTTTCACGACGATGACGAGATCATGGAGGTCTCCTTCGAGGGGCTGGATCTTGCCTCATCGGCGGATGTGAACGCTTTCTACGACCGGGTTGAGGAACGGATCGCGGAAACCGGCCACGAGCTTTGGTTCTTCCTGGTGAATTACTGCAATACCCGGATCGAGCCGGAAGCCTGGTTCGCCTTCTCGCGCCGGGGCAAGGACCTGAACCTTGCGCATTCGATGGGATCGGTGCGGTTCGACGCTTCCGAGATCACTCTGCGGCAGATCGAACAGGCCGGATCGCGGGAAAATTTCGATCCCAACCTGTTCTATGACCGCGCCTCGGCACTGGCGCATCTGATTGATTTGCCATCGAAGCGGGACGAGTTGGACAGGTCACCGAAGAAGGTCAGCTTCACCCGAAGCGATCTGAACTGGCGTATCCAGTTCCTGCCGGAAGAGGACACGATGTATGTCGATTTCTCCGACATGTCCTTCGAGCATTCGGCGGATGTGAATTTCGTCTACGACTTCATCGAAGAACAGATCGCGCCTTTGGGCCGCAAGTGGTTCTTCCTGGTGAATTACAACGGCACCCGCATCCAGTCCCCGGCCTGGGTTCAGTATTCGGCGCGCGGCAAGAAGCTGAACGAGGCCTGGTCGCTGGGATCGGTACGTTTCTCCGCCGGTTCGGAGACGGAGGCTGATATCCGGCTCAGGGCCGAGAGCCAGGGGTTCCGCCCGAATATCCGTAACACGATCACGGAAGCGCGGGAGCGAATCCGGGAGTTACAGGCGGAATTGGAGGCGGTCTGAGGACGGGGAGGGTTCGCCTTTCGACGCTACGTCTCGACCAGATCGTAATGGCGGATGGTGCGGGACTCGACGAGTTCCGCTTCCGCCGGGTCGATATGGGGCGAGGCATAATCCTCGCCCACGAAGGCCTTGAGCGAGGCAAGACTGTCCCAGACCATCACGAAGCTGAATTCCCTTGGCGTGTCCGCACGCGGTGCGCCGGGCAGAACCTGCACGATGCCCTTCGTTCCCTTCATCAGCGGTATCGCCGTTTCGTGGAAGAAGCGGCTGAACTCCTGCTCCTTTCCCGGTCTGACGACCACCTGGAATATGCGCATGATCATGGGTCCCTCCTGCTATCCGGCTGCATGGCTGGCGGGAGTCTAGCACGAAAAGGGCCGGCGCGCCTGAGGCGGACCGGCCCTCTTTCGACCTACAGGGGATGCGGCCGGCCTTTGCCCGGATACCGGGCTTAGCTTTCTTCCGCTCCTTCTTCGCTTTCTGTTTCTTCTTGGTTTTCGGTTTCTTCTTCGGTCTCTGCCTCGTCTTCGCTTTCTGTCTGGCTGGCCGCTTCCATGCCGGTATCGTTCGAACCATCGGCCTTTTTGGAAAGGGCATCAGCGCGTTGCGCCGCCTGTTCGGCCTTCTTTTCCGCAGCCTCCGCCTTGCTGGCCACCTTCTCGGCTTTTGCGGCAGCCTGTTCTGCCTTGGCGGCCGCTTTTTCTGCTTTCTCGGCTGCCTTCTTAGCCTGCGCAATCTGTTTCTCGTTGCCGGTCTTCTTGGCTTTCTCGGCCCGCTTTTCTGCCTGAGCCGCCGCCTTTTCGGCGCGGTCGGCCAGTTTTTCAGCCTTGGCACGGCGCTTCTCTGCCTGCGATTTCAGGCGTTCGGCGCGGGCGTTGGCCTTTTCGGCGCGCTTGGCCGCCTTTTCCGCCCGGATTTCCAGCTTGGACTTCGCCGGTTCGTCTTTGGACAGGTCTTCATCGGACTTCGCTGCGGTCTCGGCCACGGTGTCTTTGACCGGGCGACGAGCGGACGTGTCATCGGAGTCGGTTCGCACTGGCGATTTGCTGGCGTCGTGACAGAATTTGATGCCGAGAAACTTGCTGCAGGCCGGAGTTGCATTTGCGCCGATGGGGGTGGAGACGGCAAAGATGCCCGCCAGGAATAGGGGAATAATCTTCATTTTTACACTCACACTTTTTGAACAATTACACACGGCAACATCACCGTGTTCATCAACTATTAACCATAATAATGGGGCATCAGCATGTCTTATGATTCGGCAAAATAAGGAAGTATTGGGGCCATTTCCTGGCATCGTTAACTATTTCAGGTTGGGAATCTCAGATCGTTCCCAACTCTGCCGGGCGCATACCGGGAGCAATTTTTGCCTGGTCGGAAAGACCGAGAGATCTTCCCCGCCCAACCCTTTATAAGGGCCTCATGTCGACCGAACTGATGCTGATCTTCCTGGTTCTTGGCGCCGTTTTCGTCCTGCTGATCTGGGGGCGGCTGAGATACGACCTGGTGGCTTTCGGCGCTTTGATCATTGCCACCGCCCTTGGGCTGGTGCCGACGGAAGAGGTGTTTTCCGGCTTCGGGCATTCCGCCGTGGCGATCATCGCGCTGGTGCTGATCGTCAGCCGGGGGTTGTCGGCCTCGGGCGCGGTCGAGCTGATCGCGATGAAACTGATCGACCCCGAGCGGCCTTTGCCGCTTCACATCGCCGTTCTGGCAACTCTGGCGGCGGGACTGTCGGCGATCATCAACAATGTGGCGGCGCTGGCGCTGTTGATGCCGCTTGATGTCGAGGCGGCGGAGAAGGCCAAGCGCGCGGCGGGGTCGAGCCTGATGCCGCTGTCTTTCGCGACAATCCTTGGCGGCATGATCACCCTGATCGGGACGCCGCCCAATATCGTGATCTCGGAATACCGGCAGGACACTCTGGGCGCACCGTTCGGCATGTTCGATTTCGCGCCGGTCGGGCTTGCCGTCGCCATCGCCGGGATCGCCTTCGTGTCGCTGATCGGCTGGCGGCTTCTGCCGTCGCGCACATCGTTGGCCGAACATGAGGCGGAACTGACCAAGGGGCGGTACATCGCGGAGGTGCGGATCGGCGAGAAGATCGCGGAAGACGAGCTGATGGTTCAGGACCTCTACCCGCAGGCGGAGGCGGACGATGTGCATATCTTCGGGCTGATCCGCAACGGGCGGCGGAGACCGGGGCTGGCGCGGCAGGAAGTTCTGCGACCGGGGGATTTCCTTGTCGTGGAGGGCGAACCGAAATCCATTGAGAGTTTCATGGGGCACAGCAAGCTGGATTTCGCGGGGTCGGAGAAACACGAGGGCGGGGTCACGTCGACCGGGCTGGCGCTGGTGGAGGCCATCGTGCCGGAGGGGGCGAGGATCGCGAACCGGACGGCACGCAGCCTGCGCCTGTTGCAGCGGCATTCGGTGACGCTGCTGGGTGTCGCGCGCGGCGGGCGGCGGTTCCGTGACCGGGTGCGGCTGCTGACCATCCGGAGCGGCGACGTGTTGTTGCTGCTTGGCACCAAGGAGCGGGTCGAGGCGGCGACGGAGTGGCTGGGCGTCTTGCCGATCGAGGGGCGCAGCACGGAGGTGATCCAGCGCGGCAAGGCCGGGTTGTCGGTGGCGATTTTCGTTCTTGCGGTTTTGGCCGCCGTGTTCGGCCTGCTGCCGCTGTCGGTGGCGCTGGCTGCGACGGTGGTGGCCTATGTCGTCTTCGGCCTTGTCGGGCCGCGGGAGGTCTATACGTCGATCGAGTGGCAGGTGATCGTGCTTCTGGCCAGCCTGATCCCGCTGGCGGAGGCGTTTGACCATTACGGCGGGGCGGAACTGATCGCGGAAGAGATCGTGGCGATGTCGGAGGGCTATCCGCCCTGGGTCGCGATCCTGGCGCTGATGGTTGTGACCATGACCTTGTCGGATTTCCTCAACAACGTCGCCACCACGCTGATCGCCGCGCCGATTGCGCTGTCGATTGCCTCCGCCACGGGGACCAACCCCGACACCTATTTGATGACGGTGGCCGTCGCGGCCTCCTGCGCCTTCCTCACGCCCATCGGGCACAAGAACAACACCATCATCCTTGGGCCTGGCGGCTATCGCTTCGGGGATTACTGGCGGATGGGACTGCCGCTGGAGGCGCTCGTCGTCGCGGTGGCGGTGCCGGCAATATTGGTGTTCTGGCCGCTGTGAGCCGCCCTACCCCTCCACCCTGCCCCTACGGTCCCCCCGCAGGTTGGCGTAGAGGACGTGGTTGCGCCAGCGGCCGTTGATCTGGAGGTAGCTTTGGGCGACGCCTTCGTATTTGTAGCCGCATTTTTCAAGCAATGCGCGAGAGGCGGCGTTTTCCGGCAGGCAGGCGCTTTCGAGGCGGCTGAGGTCGAGGACTTCGAAGGCGTAGTGGACAACCGCCGTCAGGGCTTCGCGCATGTAGCCTTGCCGTGCGTGTTCCGCGCCGATCCAGTAACCGATGGTGCCCGCCTGGCTGGGGCCGCGCCGGATGTTGTCGAGCGTGATTGCCCCGATGATGCGGCTGCCCTCGCGGCGGATCAGGAACAGCGGCACCGCGGTGCCCTGGCTGATCGAGCGGTTGGCCCAGTAGACGCGGTTGACGAAGCCCTTGCGGGTGAGGTGGTCGGCGGACCAGGACGGCTCCCAGGGTTGCAGGAACGCGGCGCTTTCGCGGCGCAGGTCGGACCAGGCGCGGAAATCGGCATGCATCGGCGGGCGGAGCAGCATCCGCTCGGTGTCGATCCGTATCTTGCGCTGGAAGCGCAGCATCAGGCGGCCAGTCGTCCCGTCATCGCCTCCACCGAGGGCGCTTTGCCGACCGGCCCGTAGAGCGCCAGCGCAGCCGCGCCCGAAGCGATGAGGCGGGCCGCGTGATCGCGCGTCTTCTCGACGGTGACGGCGTCGATCCGTTCGACCGTTTCCTCAAGCGGCGGTACACGATCCCAGATGGCAAGCTGACGCGCCAGCCGTTCGGCGCGACTGGCGGGGCTTTCCAGCCCCATCATCATGCCCGCCTTCATCTGCGCCCGCGCCCGGTCAACCTCGACCGTGCTCATGTCATCCGCCGAACGCCGCAGTTCCTCGACGGTCAGGCCAAGCAGACCTTCAAGGTCTTCGGCTCCGGTGCCCGCATAGATCGTCATCATGCCGGTATCGGCATAGGCGCTGGCCTGGGCGAAGATCGTGTAGCAGAGGCCGCGTTTCTCCCGCGCCTCCTGGAAAAGCCGGGAGGACATGCCGCCGCCCAGCGCCATCGCGAAGACCTGCGCGGTATAGATGTCTTCCGCGCGATAGCCCGGTGCCTCGAAGGCAAGGGCCACATGGGCCTGTTCGAGCTGTTTCTCGACGCGGGTTTCGCCGCCGAGGAACTTGGCCCGATCGACCGATTGCGCGGTGCCGGATTTGAGGTCGCCGAAGCGGTCTTCGACCATCTTCACGATGGCGTCGTGATCGACCTGCCCTGCGGCGGCGATGATGAGGTTTTCCGGCACGTAGCGTTCGGAGACGAACCCGGCGAGATCGTCGCGCGCGAAACCTTCCACCCGCGAGGCGGGACCAAGGATCGGGCGACCGATCGATTGGTTGGGAAAGGCGGTTTCCTGGAGCCAGTCGAAGATGATGTCGTCGGGCGTATCCAGCGCCTGCCCGATTTCCTGCAGGATCACGTGTCGTTCGACCTCGACCTCGCGGGGGTCGAAGATCGGGTTCAGCACGATGTCGGAGATCACGTCGAGCGCCAGCGGCACGTCTTCACCCAGGACGCGGGCGTAGAAGGCTGTCATCTCCCGGCTGGTATAGGCGTTGATATAGCCGCCCACGTCTTCGATGGATTCGGCGATCTGAAGCGCGTTGCGGGTCTTGGTCCCCTTGAACGCCATGTGTTCGAGGAAATGAGCGATCCCGTTCTGCTCGGTCCGTTCGTGTCGCCCCCCGGCGGTCACCCAGACCCCGAGCGAGGCGGATTGCAGTCCCGGCATGTGTTCGGTCACGACGCGCACGCCGTTCGGCAGACGGTTCACTTCAACGGTCACTTGGCACGCTTCTCCCGGATCACTCCCATCAGGGCGGCAAGGTCGTTCCCGACCCGCGTCACCCGCTCCGAACGGTCATAAAGATCTGCCATGCGGTTGGGAAGAGGGGGGCGAATTCCTGTCGCAGCTTCAACGGCATCGGGGAACTTCGCGGGATGCGCGGTTCCAAGCGCGATCGTGGGGATCGAGATGTCGTGATGGTCCCGCGCCACCTCCAGCCCGACGGCGGTGTGCGGGCAGACGAGTTCGGCGCTTTCTTCCAGCGTGGTGGCGATGCGGGCGGAGGTTTCCTCCTCGCTGACGGAGCCGGAGGCGAAATGTTCCAGGATCGCCTCATGCGCCCCCTGACTGATGGTGAAGCCACCATCCGACCGCAGTTCCTGCATCAGTTGCGCCACCGCGTTGCCGTCGCGCCCGTAGGCGTCGAAGAGCAGACGTTCGAAGTTGGAACTGACCTGGATGTCCATGGACGGGCTGATCGAAGGCTGAACCGTGCCGGTGCGGTATTCACCGTCGCGGAAGGCGCGGTCGAGGATGTCGTTCTGGTTGGTGGCCACCACAAGCGTGTCGATGGGCAGGCCCATCCGCCGGGCGATCTCGCCCGCGTAGATGTCGCCGAAATTGCCGGTGGGGACGCAGAAATTGACCCGGCGCTGCGGTGCGCCGAGTGCGACGGCGGAGGTGAAGTAGTAGACGATCTGCGCCATCACCCGCGCCCAGTTGATCGAGTTGACGGCGGCCAGACCGACCTCGTCGCGGAACTCCGCATCGGCGAACATGTCCTTCAGGTGCCGCTGGCAGTCATCGAAGGTGCCTTCGACCGCAAGGGCATGGACGTTGCTTTCCGTGGGCGTGGTCATCTGGCGGCGCTGCACCTCCGACACCCGGCCATGCGGGTAGAGGATGCAGACATCGACATTGGACAGACCCCGGAACGCCTCGATCGCGGCGCTGCCAGTGTCGCCCGAGGTGGCGCCCACGATGGTGATCCGCCGCCCGTTGCGCTTCAGCACGGCCTGGAACATCTGGCCGATGAGTTGCATGGCGAAATCCTTGAAGGCCAGCGTCGGCCCGTGGAACAGCTCCAGAAGCCAGAGGCCATCGTCGATCTGCTTCAAGGGCGCGCGACAGACATGGCCGAAGTTTTCATAGGCCGTGGCGATGATCTCGCGAAACTCGTCCTCTTCGAACGTGTCGCCGACGAAGGGCTGCATGACCGTGAAGGCCGCGTCCTCGTAGCTGCCCAGATGTAGCCGGGCGATCTGGTCTTCGGTGAGCACCGGCACCGTCTCCGGCACGTAAAGCCCGCCGTCGGGGGCCAGCCCGGTCAGCATGGTTTCTTCGAAGCTCAGGGCCGGGGCGGCGCCCCTTGTCGACACGTAACGCATTGGTCTTCCTCAGTCGGTCCGCTTGGCTGTACGCCACAACAGGAACAGAGTCATCCCCGCCCAGACCAGCGCCAGCCCGAACCACTGGATAGCGTAGCCCAGGTGGCTGTTGGGCACGCCGGATGTGTCGAGCGGCAGCGGCGTGGCGACCGTCTCGCCCGCTTCCACTTCGCGGACCACGACATAGACCGGGTCGGCGGCCAATGCGCCGGACATCTGCGTCACGTCGCGCCCGTACCAGATATTCGAGTCCACGTCCGGGTCGGGCGTGGACCCGGTCACGTCATCGGGGATGTGCAGATTGCCGGTCACGGTCAGCTCGCGCGGCGGCCGGTAGGTGTCTTTCTGACTGGCAGGGATGTAACCCTCGTCCAGCATGATCCGCCCCTCGTCCTCGGTCTCAAAGGCGGAGATCAGGCGATACCCGGCCCCCTGCCCCGTGGCGTGAAGGACGTGAATTTCATCGCCCGTGGTCATGCCGTTGACGCGCACAGGGGCGAAGCGGATCGTCTCGGGTTCGGTGGCTTCGGTCAGGCCGCGCGGGGTACCGTTCAGCGTCGCCTCCATCTCCGCCAGGATGGCTTCCTTCCACTCCAGCCGCTGCAATTGCCAGGTACCCAGGCCGGCGAGGACGACCGTGCCGGAGATCCCGATGACAAGGGGGCCTATGAAGCGGCGGAGACTCATCGCTTATGTTCCTCAATAAACCGCGTAATCGCGTCGATGGCGGCCCGGACCGGCGGGTCGTGACGGGCGTCGTGATGGGTTACCAGCCATTCGTCGTGAGTCAATTCCGGGATCGGGTCGGATAGTCGCATCAGCCCGTCTTCACGATCCCCGATGAAGGTGGGCAACACCATGCGGCCGACGCCGGAGCGCGTGAGATCCAGTTCCAGCCGCGCATCGCTGGCGGTCGTCACGATCCGGTCGCGGCGGTTGTCCTGCACCCAGCGGGAGGACGGCGCGATGGCGATGTGATCGGCCAGCGTGACATAGCCCGTCACATCCTCCGACACGCCGTATTCGGCATATTCCAGTTTTCCCACGACGCGCGCCGCCAGCCAGGGCTGTTCGGGCCTGCGGTTGCGGATACCGATATCCGCCTGCCGCCGCGCGATGTCGAGCACGGCCATCGAAGCGATGAATTCCGGCACCCAGGCGTCGCCCGCCGTCCAGAACTTCGACAAGTTCTTCGCCATGAAATGCGCGTTCCACGTGCCCGACGTGATCCTCACCCGCGGCGTCCGCGCCGCAACCGAAAACGCCTGAAGCCGCCGTCTTATGCCGGTCAGCCCCTCGGCCTCGGCTCTCAGTTCCCGGCCTTCGGCGGTCAGCGCATAGCCCTTGTTCCCCCGGATGAACAGCGGTCGTCCCGTGGCCCGTTCCAGTGCGGCCATCTTGCGGCTGAGGGTTGGGGCGCTTTGCCCGGTCTCGGCCACCGCGCCGGTCAGCCCGCCCGCCTCGCAAACGGCGAGAAACAGGGAAAGATCGTCCAGCGAGAGTTCGTTTTTCATTTCTGAAAATCCAATTCCGAATTCTGCCGTTTCTTGATGAAATTCTAAGGCATAAATTGAACTTACTCAAACAAAACTGGAAAACGAGGACGCCATGCTCATTGTCCTGCCCCTCCCGGTGACCCAATCACCGGAAACCGAAGCCCTGCGCGAAATCCGGACCTTCCGGGAACAGAACGCAGCCCTGCAAAAAGCCCGCAGACGCGCCCGGCTCACGGCTCCGTTCCGGTCGGGACACCGTGCCCTGATCTTCATCTTGTCCCAAATACGCAAAAGGGCCGCTGCGTCAGCAGCGGCCCCACCGCGACGCGCGGAACGCGCGGCGCAAAACCTCTGAGCCTCAGCCGCCCCAGATGTAGACGGCGGCAAACAGGAACAGCCAGACCACATCGACGAAGTGCCAGTACCAGGCCGCCGCCTCGAAGCCGACGTGACGCTCCGGCGTGAAATGCCCGGCCCTGAGCCGCAGGTAGCAGACGAACAGGAAGATCGTCCCGATGATCACGTGGAAGCCGTGGAACCCGGTCGCCATGAAGAAGGTCGCGCCATAGATATTGCCGGAGAAGCCAAAGGCGGCGTGGCTGTACTCATAGGCCTGGAAAACCGTGAAGAGGATGCCCAGCAGCACGGCGAGGATCAGACCGGTGCCCATGTCCTTGCGGTTGTTCTCATGCGCGATGGCGTGGTGCGCCCAAGTCGCGGCGCATCCCGAGCAGAGCAGGATCAGCGTGTTGATCAGCGGCAGGTGCCAGGGGTCGAAGGTTTCGATCCCGACCGGCGGCCAGACGCCATCCACCATCGGGCTTTCGGGGCCCATCGGATAGAGCGCGTTCTTGAAGAAGGCCCAGAACCAGGCAGAGAAGAACATCACTTCCGACATGATGAACATGACAAAGCCGTAGCGCAGGCCGATGCGGACGACCGGCGTGTGGTCGCCGACATTCGATTCCTTCACCACTTCTGACCACCAGGCGAACATCACGTAGAGCACGCCGACAAAGCCGATCGCCGCCATGATCCATGTGATGTCGTGGAACCAGAGCACTGCTCCGAACAGCATGATGAAACCCGAGACCGCGCCCATGAATGGCAGGATCGAAGGCTCCAGAATGTGATAGTCGTGGTTCTTTTCATGCGCCATGTCGGTTGTTCCCTCGGGCGTTAGTTGACGTCTGTTATTGTGTCCCCGACCTCCAGCGCGGCCTGTTCGGAGGCGTATCCCTCCGGCAGGTCGGTCTCATAGAAGGTATAGGACAGGGTGATGGTTTTGACAAAACGGGCGTCGGCATCCTCAAGTATCTCGGGATCGACGAAGTAGCTGACCGGCATCTGCACCCGCTGGCCGGGCTGCAGGACCTGCTCATCGAAGCAGAAGCATTGGATCTTGGTGAAATAGCCGCCCGCCGAAAACGGCGCGACGTTGAAGCTGGCTGTGCCCGCGATCACCCGGTCGGTGGGGTTGTACGCCTCAAAGAAGGCAAGACCTTCTTCACCGACATGGATGCGCTGCGACTGTTCGACCGGCTTGAATTCCCACGGCATATCCTTGGCGGTGGAGGCGTCGAAGCGCACCGTCACTTCTTGCGTGACCGCGCCCGGTGCGGCGTCGGCGACATCGGTCGCGCCGCCCCAGCCGGTTACCTGGCAGAAGATGCTGTAGAGAGGCACGGAGGCCCAGGCCAGTGTGCCCATCGCCAGGATGACGGTGCAGAGTTGCAGAACCGTCTTCTTCTTGGGGTCCATCGGAGCGTCGCTCATTTCGCGATCTCCATTTCCGGGCGGTTCACATGATCGAAGGCCTGCATCGGGTCGCCGCGCGTCACCTTCACCATGGTCAGGGCAAGGATGACGATCACGAACCCCGCAAGCGTCAGGCCCAGCCCGACATTCCGGCTTTTGCGGCGGTCATGCAATTCGTGAGTTGCCCGGATCATACCAGCCCTCCGATCACCGCATCGGCCAGAAGCGCGGTGAAATGCAGGAAGAGGTAATAGAGCGAGAGCTTGAAGAAGGATTTCTCGACCGCGTAATTGTCCGCCTCCGCCGCCGCGTCATCGCGCCGCCAGATGCGCCAGGCGCCCAGCAGGAAGAGGGCGTTCAGGATCAGCGAGGCAGCCAGTGTCACCGGCCCGCCGATGGAGGTCAGCGCAAGGCCAAGCCCGACCGGGGCCAGAAGCACCGTGTAGCCAAGGATGTGCCGCCGGGTGCTGTCGCGCCCGTGGGTCACGGTCAGCATCGGAACGCCGGCATTGCCGTAATCCGACTTTGTGAAAAGCGCCAGCGCCCAGAAATGCGGCGGTGTCCACATGAAGATGAGCGCGAACATGAGGACGCTTGCGACAGATACGTCGCCAGTCACCGCCGCCCAGCCGATCATCGGCGGGAAGGCCCCCGCCGCACCGCCGATCACGATGTTCTGCGGCGTCGAGCGCTTCAGCCACATCGAATAGACCACGGCGTAGAAGAAGATGGTGAAGGCCAGCAACCCGGCGGCGACGATATTCGTCGCCAGTGCCAGCATCACGACCGAGAGGCCCGAAAGGCCGAGGCCGATGGCCAGCGCTTCCCCCGGCTCGACCCGGCCCGACGGGATCGGACGGCCCGAAGTCCGCTTCATTACCGCGTCAATATCGGCATCGTACCACATGTTCAGCGCGCCCGAGGCCCCGGCCCCCAGCGCGATGAAGAGGATGGCGGTGAAGGTTTCCACCGGGTGCAGCGATCCGGGTGCGACCAGAAGCCCGACCAGCGCGGTGAAAACCACGAGCGACATCACCCGTGGTTTCAGAAGCGCGACATAATCGCCGAAACTCGGCTCATAGTCGCGTGTCGCGTTGATCGAGAGATCGCTCATGGATTACTCGCTGGCCGCGACCTGGATGCGACCCGGTTCGACATAGCTTCCGGCAGTCTGAGTCTCGGCCAGCCAGGCGTCGTATTCATCCTGCGTTACGGCCTTGACCATGATCGGCATGAAGGCATGGGACAGACCGCATAGCTCCGAACACTGGCCGAAATAGACGCCTTCCATGCCTTCTTCCACCTTGAACCACAGCTCGGCAAGACGGCCGGGAACCGCGTCCTGCTTTACACCGAAGGCGGGGACGGCCCAGGAGTGGATCACGTCAGCGCCGGTGACCTGCACCACGACAGTCTTGCCGGTCGGGACAACGACTGAGGTGTTGGTGGCCAGGGTGAAATACTCATCAGACAGGCCCATATCGGCCAGCTGTTGGGAGACCTCGGGCGTCAGTTCATTGCCGTAATCCGATCCGATCATGTAGCCGTCATAGGCGATCTCGTGATCGGGATATTCATAGCCCCAGTACCACTGGTAGCCGGTCGCCTTCACGAAAACTTCCGGCTCCGGGATTTCCTGCTGCTTGAACAGCACGGGCAGAGAGAACGACCCGATGAAGACGAGGATGACGATCGGGATCACGGTCCAGGCAATCTCGATCGGCGTGTTGTGGGTGAACCGCGCGGGTTCCGGGTTCGCCTTCGAATTGAACCGGACGATGCAAATTGCCAGCAGCGCCACCACGAAGAGCGTGATCGCGGTGATGATGATCAGAATCATGCCGTCGAGCCAGTGAATGTCGCGGGCCAGTTCCGTCGCGGCGGGCTGCCAACCCATCTCGCCGGCAACCGGATGACCGATGACGTTCAGATCCTGGGCAAATGCAGCGCCGCCCGCAAGTGCCGCGGCAAGGCTCGATCCAAGAGTAATAAGACGCATGTGTCTGTCTATCCTCTGTCCAGATGACGTTCCCGACCGGCGGCAATGCGGGCAATGCGACCGGCCTGTTGTTCTTGCGGCGCTAAAAACCATATTAGAGTGTCATGAACAAGCGCATCTCTTGCGGCATTCAGCCGCTCATGATGCCCAGGAAAGGCTTAACCCTTCATGTCCCAGCACTCCCCGTTCCGGCCCTTCGAGACCCTGATCGACCGTGAAGCCGCCCTTGCCCGCCTGCGCGAGGCCGTGGCGGGCGCCGATGACGGCGAGCTGTTTCTTGAGCGCAGGCGGGCCGAAGTGCTGTCTTTCGACGACGGAAGGGTGCGCAATGCCAGCTACAACGCGTCCGAAGGATTCGGTCTTCGCGCGGTGCGCGGGGAGACGGCGGGCTATGCCCATTCGACGGAAATCAACGAGGCCGCTCTGAGACGCGCGGTCGAGACCGCGCGTCTCGCCGTGGGCGATGGCGGCGGCACGATGGCCCCTGCCCCGCTGCCGACGAATCGCAGGCTTTACGGGGATGAAGATCCAATTGCAGGGGCAGAGTTCCCGGTGAAGATCGACACTTTGCGCGAGATCGACGCCTATGCCCGCGAGCGTGACCCGCGCGTGGTGCAGGTTTCCGCCACGCTTTCAGCCTCGCTTCAGGACGTGGTGATCCTGCGGCCCGAGGGCGGGATGGTCACCGACACGCGGCCGTTGGCGCGGCTGAACGTGTCTGTCATCGTGGAGGAGAACGGACGCCGCGAATCCGGTGGCGCGGGCGGCGGCGGGCGGCATGGCCTTGACCCGCTGATCGAGCCGTCTGCCTGGAAGGCGATGGTGGACGAGGCACTGAGGATCGCGCTGGTCAACCTTGCCGCAGAACCGGCCCCGGCGGGTGTCATGGACGTGGCGCTTGGGTCCGGCTGGCCCGGCATCCTGCTGCACGAGGCCATCGGGCACGGGCTGGAGGGCGATTTCAACCGCAAGAAGACCTCCGCCTTTGCCGGTCTGATGGGCCAGCAGATCGCGGCCAAGGGCGTGACCGTTCTGGATGACGGCACGATCCCGGACCGGCGCGGCTCGATCACCGTCGATGACGAAGGAACGCCATCGGGCAAGAACACCCTGATCGAGGACGGGGTGCTGGTCGGCTACATGCAGGACCGGCAGAATGCGCGGCTGATGGGCGTGAAACCCACCGGCAACGGGCGGCGAGAAAGCCACGCCCATGCACCGATGCCGCGAATGACCAACACCTATATGCTGGGCGGAGATGCGAAGCCGGAGGAGATCGTGGCCGAGGTGAAGAACGGCATCTACGCCGTGGGCTTCGGTGGCGGCCAGGTGGATATCACCAACGGCAAGTTCGTCTTCTCCTGCACGGAGGCTTATCGGGTAAAGGACGGCAAGGTCGGCGCCCCGATCAAGGGTGCAACGCTGATCGGCGACGGGGCCACCGCGCTGAAGCAGATCCGTGCCGTGGGCAATGACCCCGCACTTGATCCCGGCATCGGCATGTGCGGCAAGTCCGGGCAATGGGTGCCCGTCGGCGTGGGTCAGCCCACGCTGTTGATCGGCGGTCTGACGGTGGGTGGCGCCGCCGCCTAAGGCGCGGGAGTTCACGTCTGTTCGCAGAGAGGTGCGAGACCTCCGAAGGCGTATTGCGGTCCCGGACCACCGAGGCTGCCACATTCTTGCCCAAATCGAACCCGCCGCATCGTGCCGGAGATCAAGGAAAAAACGCAGTAAATTCAATGCCTATTTCAGGATGGAAACAAATCGTTCCCGCAATCAGGCTTGAATTTTGCCACATTTGATGTTTTATGGCCTCGTGTAGTTTCCGAGCTTGTGGCTCGAAAGGTGTGTGAAAATGAATAAGTGTGTTGCCCTTTGCGGGTTTGTGTTCGCCGGGATGTTCAGCGCCCCGGCCCTTGCCGCGACAGTCGGCACGGCAGTCTCTTCCATCGGTTCCACCTCGGCTATCGGCGATACGGAGTATCGTTCGGCGCTTAGCGGTGATGCGATCAAATATTTCATCCCCCTGACCTCGGGCGGGTCCTGCGTCTACGGTGTGGATTGCGGGGTCGCGAAAGATTCCGGATATGGCGGAACCGAGATGTCGATGTTCCTTTATTTCGACGTGGTCTCGACGACATCGGCCAGTACGCTGAACATAGTCTTCGAGGATCTGGACCTTCTGGGCGTGAACGACCCGGACTGGTTCCGCGAGACCCTGAACATCTTCGATGCTCTCGGCAATTCGCTGACCGGCCTGCTCGACGATATCTCGTCGCCTTTGGTCTCCGGGGATTATGACACTCAGCAGATACTGAGCCTTGATCTGGGCATTCTGGATAGCGCGTCCTATTTCTTGGAGCTTCGCTTTACCGCGGATTCAGACAAGAATGCGTGGAATACGCCGGAATATCTGCGAGCCGACATCTCTTCGGTTCCGCTGCCGGCCTCCAGCCTGCTGCTCATGGGTGGCATCGCCGGGCTGGGCGCGATGGCTCGGCGCAAGCGCGCGAAGGCCTGATCCGACCTTAACGAGATTGGAGGCACCTCTTCGCGAGGTGCCTTTTTCGTGTCCGCCCGTCGCGTCTTGACGCCCGGCCTGTCCCATTCGACTGTGCGCCAATGCATCAGCCACGCCCCGCCCAGCCCCCCGACCTCGATCCGCTTGCCCGCCTCTGGCACGACGGTTGGATGGAGGCGCATGAGGCGCATGTGCCGGCCGAATTGACCCGCAAACGGACCCTGGAGAGTTTCCGGACCCGGCTGGACGGGTTCGGCGACGGGTTGAGGGTGGCGGGGGAGGTTGGTAGGCCGCTGGGGTTTTGCGCGATCCGCGAAGACGAACTCGACCAGCTTTTCGTCGCGCCGGACGCGCGCGGCTCGGGGCTGGCGGCCCGTCTCATCGCCGATGGAGAGGCGCGGCTGAAAGCCAACGGCATCCGCCGCGCCCATCTGCTTTGCGTGATCGAAAATGCTCGCGCCGCCAGGTTCTATGAACGGCAGGGCTGGATCGACACCGGCATTTCGGCGGAGGCCGTCCAGACGCTGGATGGCCCGTTCACTTTCGAGGTGATCCGATTCGAGAAGTTGCTGTGAGAGGAAGCGCGTCGCGCGTCAGCAATGAGAATCCGCGCTTATAGCGGGAGGATTTGTCAAAAAAAACCGGCGGTCGGAAAGCTTCGTTAACGCAAATCCCAACGATGCTTATCAAGCGTTAGGGAAATTGATGCTTTGGCGTCTCCGCCTCCCCGAAATTGGCGAGGCGAGAGTTTTTTGGCGTTAAGTCGTCATTAACCCCACAGGACGATAAGCAGTCTTGCAAGTAGGCGGAGACAGGATGGCCAAGGATTTATCCCCTTCCACCCACCCTCTCACCCCACCCCTCACAGAGGAAGAGTGGCTTGACTGGATCCGCCTCTTGCGCTCACGCCGTGTCGGCGTGACCACCTTCCACAGACTGATGAACGAATACGGGTCCGCCGCGGCCGCGCTCGACGCCTTGCCGCAGATCGCGGCGGATGCGGGGGTGGCCAGCTATCAGCCCTGTTCGATGGACGCCGTTCGCGAGGAGTGGCAGCGCGCGAAGCATTGCGGCGCACGGCCCATTGCGATCGGTTCGGACGCCTATCCGCGCGATCTGGCAAATATTCCCGACTGCCCGCCGATCCTTTGGTGCATTGGCGATGAGAAACTTCTGAAAAAGCCGATGATTGCGTTGGTCGGTGCCCGCAACGCCTCCTCTCTCGGCACGCGGATGGCCCGCAAGCTGGCGGGCGAGCTTGGTGAGGAAGGCTTCGTTGTCGTCTCAGGCCTTGCCCGCGGGATCGACACCGCCGCCCACACCGCCGCGCTGGAAACCGGCACCGTCGCTGTGATGGCGGGCGGGGTGGACGTGATCTATCCCACCGAGAACACCGTGCTGGCACAGGAGATCGAGGAGAACGGGCTGCGCATCAGCGAGATCGCCATGTCGGCCCAGCCCTTCGCGCGGCATTTCCCGCGCCGGAACCGCATCGTCTCGGGTTTGGCCCGCGCGGTGATCGTCGTGGAGGCGGCGGCGAAAAGCGGCAGCCTGATCACGGCGCGCACAGCGCTCGATCAGGGGCGGGACGTGTTGGCGGTTCCCGGCCATCCTTTCGATCCGCGCGGCTCCGGTTGCAACATGCTGATCCGCGACGGTGCAACGCTGGTCCGGGGTGCGCGGGATGTGATCGAGGCGTTGAACAGCCCCGCGCCGCGCCCCGCCGAGCGATCTGCAAAGACACCGGAGAAGAAACCCGCCTTCAGCCAGCGCACCGCCGATCTGCACCGGCTGATCCTTGAACGGCTTGGTCCCAGCCCGATCCCGGAAGACCAGCTTATCCGCGACCTCCGCGCCAATGCGGCAGAGGTTTCGCCGGAGATCTCGACCCTTGAAGTCGAAGGCAAGATCCGGCGCGAACCCGGCGGCATGATCGCGCGGGCCAACTGACCCCAAACTGCCACGGTCGGCGCGGCCTCGCCGCCGGGGGAAACAGGCGACATTGACATTCGAAGCCAAGACCCCACATCTTCCGCCGCCATAACCCCCGCGTTGCCCGAAAGGTTTTTCATGCCCGTTGTCGTTGTCGAGTCCCCGGCCAAGGCCAAGACGATCAACAAATATCTCGGCTCCGATTACACGGTTCTTGCGTCTTACGGGCATGTCCGCGACCTGCCGCCGAAGGACGGATCGGTCGATCCCGAGCACGGGTTCGAGATGAAATGGGAAGTGGCGAGCGATTCGAAAAAGCACATCAAGGCGATTGCCGATGCGCTGAAAGACGACCCCGCACTGATCCTCGCCACCGACCCCGACCGCGAGGGTGAGGCGATTTCCTGGCACCTGGAAGAGACGCTGCGGAACCGCAAGGCCATCAAGGCCGACACGCCAGTCTCCCGCGTCGTCTTCAATGCGATCACCAAGAGCGCCGTCACCGAGGCGATGCAGAACCCGCGCGATGTGGACCGCGATCTGGTGGAGGCCTATCTGGCCCGCCGTGCGCTGGATTACCTTGTGGGCTTCAACCTTTCCCCGGTGCTCTGGCGGAAACTGCCGGGATCGCGTTCGGCCGGTCGCGTCCAGTCGGTCGCGCTTCGCATCATTGTCGAGCGCGAGATGGAGATCGAAGCCTTCAACGCGCAGGAATACTGGACTGTGAAGGCGGTTCTCGCGACCCCGCGCGGACAAAGCTATGAAGCACGGCTGACCGTTCTGGGCGGCAAGAAGCTCGACAAGTTCGATATCCCGAACGAGACCGCCGCAGAGATGGCCGTCAGCGCCATCAACAGCCGCGACCTTAAGATCAAGTCGGTGGAGGCGAAACCGGGCACCCGCAATCCTTCGCCGCCTTTCATGACTTCGACGCTCCAGCAGGAAGCCAGCCGGAAATATGGATTCGGCGCGCGTCAGACCATGCAACTGGCCCAGCGGCTCTACGAGGCCGGGCACATTACCTATATGCGGACCGACGGCATCGACATGGCGCCGGAAGCGGTAACGGCGGCGCGGGAGGCGATCAAGGATCGTTACGACGCGAGCTATGTTCCGAAGGAGCCGCGCGTCTACAAGAACAAGGCCAAGAACGCGCAGGAAGCGCATGAGTGTATCCGGCCGACCGACATGGCCGCCGACACCGCCAGTCTGAAACTCTCCGACCCCGATCAGCGCAAGCTCTACGACCTGATCTGGAAACGCACTCTGGCCAGCCAGATGGCCAGTGCCAGCCTTGAACGCACAACGGTCGATATCGCCAGTGGCGACGGCCAGGTCGAGCTTCGCGCCACCGGTCAGGTCATCACTTTCGACGGGTTCCTGCGTGTGTACGAGGAAGGCCGCGATGACGTGGTGGACGATGACGACAAGGTCCTGCCGCAGATCATGGAAGGCGAGCCCGCGAAGAAAGAGACAGTGACGCCGGAGCAGCATTTCACCCAGCCCCCGCCGCGCTATACCGAGGCGACGCTGGTCAAGAAGATGGAGGAAATCGGCATCGGCCGGCCCTCCACCTATGCCTCCATCGTGACCACGATCCAGGATCGCGGCTATGTGCGGAAGGAGAAGAACCGGCTGTTCCCCGAAGACAAAGGGCGGCTGGTGACGGTTTTCCTTGTCGAATATTTCCGCCGTTACGTGGGCTACGACTTCACCGCCAAGCTGGAATCGGAACTCGACGACATCACCAATGGCGAACGCGAATGGCAGGACGTGCTGGGCCGGTTCTGGCGCGACTTCAAGGCGGCGGTGGAAGATACCGCCGAGCTGCGCATCACCGACGTGCTCGACAAGATCAACGAGGTGCTTGAACCCCACCTCTTCCCGCCCACGGAAGACGGCGGTGATCCGCGCCTTTGCCCCAACTGCGGCGAGGGCCGGTTGTCGATGCGCACCGCGCGCTCGGGCGGGGCGTTCATCGGCTGTTCGAACTATCCCGAATGCCGCTATACCCGCGCTTTCGGTCCTCCGGGCGCGGAACCCGAAAGCGGCATCCCGCCCGAGGGCAAACTTCTGGGTCAGGATGACGGCGACAATATCTGGGTCCACAAGGGCCGGTTCGGCCCCTACGCCCAGCGCGGCGAGGTGACCGAAGAGAACAAGAAACCCCCGCGCCAGAGCGTGCCGGAGGGATGGGACCCTGCGGAACTGACGCTGGAGCAGGCGGTGAAGCTTCTGCAACTGCCGCGCCTGATCGGCCAGCATCCTGAAGATGGCGTGAATATCTGGGCCAATATCGGGCGCTACGGGCCGTATCTGAAACACGCCGAAAACACGTCTTTCAAGGGCGGGACCAATGCCAACCTGGAATCCATCGAGGAGGTCTGGGAGGTCGGCATGAACCGCGCCGTCCAGCTGATCGACGAGAAGAAAGCCTCGCGCGGACGGGGTCGGCAGGCAAAGACGCTGAGAGACTTAGGCGAACATCCCGACCGCGGCGGCGCGGTGGCGATCATGGACGGCAAATACGGGCCTTACGTGAAGTGGGAGAAGGTCAACGCGACCTTGCCCGACAACACCGAACCCGATGCCGTGACCATAGAACAGGCCGTGCAGCTGATCGAAGAACGCGAGGCCAAGAAAGGCACGCGGCGGAAGAAGAAGGCGAGTTGAAACCGGATTTCAGGCCGCCTTATTGAGAACGAAATCGACTTCTAGCTCGTTTTTATGAATCTTATTGGCGCTCTCAGCTATTTCGCTGCGATTCTGATACTCCCCGTAGCGATCTCTTCAGTGGTGATTGGAACCGCCATGAGGGATGCTTCGGGTTGGTTTACCATTGCGGGCCTGATTGGCGCAGCAATGGCACTTGCTGCCTCGGCTGGCTTTGTGCTGACAGGTAAAGTTCTTCGCTGGGAAGGTCCGGCGAATTCAAATGTGACCGTACCCCCTCGATCCAGGGGACGCAGGGTCATTTTGATAGGACTTGGCATATCGGGCTGCTTTTTTGGGTTCTGGCTCTCTCAAGTGCTGGAGGCAGGGCGCGCGAGCTTGCTGTTTTCTTCTGCGGCGCTCATGAAACTTGGACTCATGCTCATTCCGGGCATGGCGATCGCCAAAATCGGTCAGGCCATGTCGGTGTCCGACGCAAGAGCTTCTGAATGAGGGCAACGCCGCGCTGCAGCAATTGACTCCTCCGCGGACCCTAGGCACAACCCTTCCACGGATTAGGGAGTGTGCGCATGAAGAAGATCTACGCCAACGCAACCGAGGCCCTCGACGGCCTCCTCCACGATGACATGCTGATCGCGGCAGGCGGGTTCGGCCTCTGTGGCATCCCCGAACTTTTGATCGACGCAATCGTGGCAAGCGGCGTGAAGGGTCTGACCGTGGCCTCCAACAATGCGGGCGTCGATGGGTTCGGCCTTGGCAAGCTGCTGGACACGCGGCAGATCAAGAAGATGATGTCATCTTATGTGGGCGAGAATGACGAGTTCATGCGGCAGTATCTGTCGGGTGAGCTTGAGATCGAATTCAACCCCCAGGGAACTCTCGCCGAGCGTATGCGCGCGGGCGGTTGCGGCATTCCCGGCTTCTACACCAAGACCGGCGTCGGCACACAGGTGGCCGAGGGCAAGGAACTGAAGGATTTCGACGGCCAAACCTATGTGCTGGAACGCGGGATTTTCGCGGATATCTCCATCGTCAAGGCCTGGAAGGCGGATGAGACCGGCAACTGCATTTTCCGCAAGACCGCCCGCAACTTCAATCCGCCGGCTGCCATGTGCGGCAAGGTCTGCATCATGGAGGTGGAGGAGATCGTGCCGACCGGTTCGCTTGAACCCGACCACATCCACCTGCCCGGCATCTACGTGCATCGCCTGATCCAGGGCGAGCATGAGAAACGGATCGAGCAGCGCACCGTGCGCAAGAAGGAGACCGCATAATGCCCTGGGACCGCAATCAGATGGCCGCGCGCGCGGCTGAGGAACTTGAAGACGGCATGTATGTGAACCTCGGCATCGGGATTCCGACGCTGGTGGCCAATTTCGTTGGCGACAAGGACATCACGCTGCAATCGGAGAACGGGATGCTGGGCATGGGTCCCTTCCCTTTCGAGGGCGAGGAAGACCCCGATCTGATCAATGCCGGCAAGCAGACGATCACGGAACTGCGCCGCACCGCCTATTTCGACAGCGCCCAGAGCTTTGGCATGATCCGGGGCGGCAAGATTGCAGCCGCCATCCTTGGTGCGATGGAAGTGGCAGAGAATGGTGATCTGGCCAACTGGATGATCCCCGGCAAGCTGGTCAAGGGCATGGGCGGCGCGATGGATCTGGTCGCTGGTGTCGGTCGCGTGATCGTGGTGATGGACCATACGAACAAGCACGGGGAGAGCAAGGTGCTGAAGGAATGCACCCTGCCCCTGACCGGCAAGGGCGTGGTGGACCTGATCATCACCAATCTCGGCGTGCTGGAAGTTGGCCACAAGGGGCTGCATATCGTCGAGACGGCACCCGACGTCACCCGCGACGATATACGCGCCGCGACAGAGGCAACTATCGTTTGAGGGCTTCGGCCCTCAAATTGTCACGAAAAGACCTACAGATTGTTCGTAAATCAGAAACAGTAACATAATATCGCCCCATTCTGTTCCTAGTAACATAGGTAATGGCTATGAACGATATGCCAACTTCCCCTCGTGTACCCAACGCCGCGACCCCGTCGCGGCGTTGGCGCGATTTAGCCCTGCCGCTGGGGCTGTTCGGGCTGGTCGTCATCGGCCTGGCCGGGCTGGCAATGGCGACCGGATGGGAAGAGACCATGAACGCCTTCAAGGTCCTCCATGCGCGCGAGGTCGCCATCCTGCTGGGCCTAAGCCTTCTTAATTACCTCTGTCGTGGCCTGCGCTGGCATGTCTTCGCAGGTCGCCTTGGGCTGGTCACCAGCTTTGCGCAGAACTTCCGTCACTTCCTTGGCGGCTTTGCCATGTCGGTGACACCGGGTCGCGTTGGTGAACTGGTTCGGATGCGCTGGCTGAGGCGCGAAACCGGGTGGTCCTTCGAACGGACCGCGCCGCTGGTCCTTGTGGACCGGGCCGCCGATCTGTCGGCCATGGCGGTGCTGCTGGCCCTGTCGCTGGCGCTTTCGGCCACCGGCATGACGGGCGGCGTGCCCGTGGTGATCCTGGCCATCGGTGCGGCTATCGTCGCCACGCGGCCAAAACTGCTGCGTTGGGTCGGCGATACGGGCCACCGGGTCACACAACGCCGCTTCCCGCGAATCTTCGTGCGCGTGCGCCGTGCGGCCAGGTCGCTTTCGGCTTTCACCGGGCCGGGGCTGTTGCTGATCGCGGGCATCCTTGGCGTGATCGGCTGGATGGCGGAAGCCTATGCATTTCATATGTTGCTGGTCTGGCTCGGCGCCGATATCGGACTTTGGAAAGCGGTCGGCATCTTCATCTTCGCGACACTTGCGGGCGGGCTGACCGGTGCGCCGGGCGGGCTTGGCGGGGCGGAGGCGGCAATGGTGGCGCTTTTGCTACTTGATGGCGTGCCGCTGGAAGTCGCGGTTCCCGCAACGCTGGTCATTCGTGTTACAACCCTCTGGTTCGCAATCCTGATCGGGCTTTTTGTCTTCCCGGTTGCGGAACGAGCATCCAAAAAGGCCCAAAATGCGTTGGAAAACAGTTGAATATACCGGCTGGGGCCGGGTTCACACCGCCACGGGCGAGATGGCCCGGCCGGAGCGAGCCTCGGCCGTCGCCGCCACGGTTGCGGAGGAACCGGCCCCCGCCCTTGGCATGCGCCGCAGTTACGGCGATGCCTGCCTGAACGACGGTGGGCGGGCCATCGACATGACGCGGCTCGACCGCATCCTGTCCTTCGACGACGCCACGGGCGAGGTTCATGTCGAAGCGGGCTGCCAGATCGGCCAGTTGCTCAAGGTCTTCGCGCCGAAAGGCTGGCTGCCCCCGGTCATGCCCGGCACCGGCTTTGCCACCATTGGCGGCGGCATCGCGATGGATGTGCATGGCAAGAACCATCACGGTGCGGGGTCCTTCGGCCAGCATGTGACCGAACTTACCCTGATGACGCCGAAGGGACCGAAGGCGGTCACGCCCAAGGACGAAGCTCTGTTCAAGGCGACCATCGGCGGCCTGGGCCAGACCGGGCCGGTCCTGTCGGCCCGCTTCAAGCTTTTGAAGGCCAAGGGCGATGTGATGGTCGTGACCGAGCGCCGGATCGCCAACTGGGAAGAGTTTCTGCCGCTGCTCGATGCTTCCGACGCCACTTATAGCGTCGGCTGGATCGACGCCACGGCGACCGGCGACGAGCTGGGGCGCGGTATCCTTGAAGAGGCCGAAACCGGCGGCGGGCTGGTGAAACCGGCCAAGCGCGGCAAGACCGTACCGATGGACGCCCCGCGCTTCGCGCTCTCGCCCGCTGTGGTGAAGATGTTCAACGCCGCCTATTGGCGGCGCGTACCCACCAAGGGCCGGACGGTGGTCAAACCCATCGACGATTTCTTCTTCCCGCTCGACAAGATCCACGACTGGAACCGGCTTTACGGCAAGGCGGGCTTCCATCAGTTTCAATGCGTGGTGCCCATCGCGCAGGCGAACGCCCTGCGAGACATGGTTGAAAAGATTGCGAAATCCGGCCTCGCCTCCCCTCTCGCCGTGCTGAAACGCATGGGGCCGGGGCGCGGCGGCTACATGTCCTTCCCGATGGAAGGCTACACGCTGGCGCTGGATTTCCGCGCCAGCAAGGAGGCCGAGCGGCTGATCCTCGACCTCGAAGACATGACGGTCGCGGCGGAGGGCCGGATCTATTTCGCCAAGGATGCGCTGGCCCGTCCGAAACATGTGGCCGCGATGTATCCCGAGCATGGCGACTGGTTGAAAGCCGTGAACAAGGCCGACCCGGACGGCACCTATGCCACCGATCTGGTCCGCCGTCTGAAACTGAGGGAGGCGACATGAGCCAGACCTGGATCATCCTCGGCGCGACCTCGACCATCGCGCGCGCCTTCGCCCGGCTTGTCGCCTCGCGCGGGGACGGCGTGCTGCTTGCGGGGCGCGACATGGAAGAACTCGACAAGATCGCCACCGATTGCCGGATGCGCGGTGCTCCTGTGGGCGAGGCGATTGCCTTCGATGCCCGTGACCCGGAGAGCTTCCAACCGATCCTGGCGCGTGCCGAGATCCTCATCGGCACGATCAGCGCCGCCGTTTTCGTGGGCTCGATGCCGGATCAGTCCGAAATCGACGCCGATCCGGCGCTGGTGGACGGCACCATCACCGACAGTTTCACCGGCCCGGCCCGGTTCCTGACCATGCTCGCGCCGATGCTGGAAGACCGGCGTTCCGGCACCATCGTCGGCGTCGGCTCGGTCGCAGGCGACAGAGGACGGCTGGGGAACTATGTCTACGGGGCCTCCAAGGCGGGCTTCCACGCCTATCTCTCGGGCCTGCGCAACCGGCTGGGGCGCTCTGGTGCCCATGTGGTGACGGTTAAGCCCGGCACCGTGGACACGGCGATGACCTGGGGGATGGAAAAGCTACCCTTCGTCGCCCAGCCGGAGAAGATCGCGGATGACATCCTGCGCGCGGCGGACCGGAAAAAGGACATTATATATACACCCTTGATCTGGTGGCCGGTCATGACGATTATCCGGGCCATTCCGGAGCGGGTGTTCAAGAAGATGCAGATCTAGTTTGAAACGCTCCGCCGCACAAAGACGCAGCCGTCGCTGATCAGTTGCGGCGAAGTCAGGCAGAGGCCCCGCGCGACGTCCCAGGCCGCAAGCACCTTGGGGACGTAGCCCCGCGTTTCGGCAAAGGGCGGCACACCCTGATGTTCGCGTACCGCGCCCTCGCCCGCGTTGTAACCCGCCAGCGCCAGAACCGGGTCACGGTCGAATTCTTCCAACAGCCAGTCCAGATAAGTCACGCCGCCCTTGATGTTCAGCTTGGGGTCCAGGCTGTCTGCCACGCCAAACCGTTCCGCAGTGGCCGGGATCAGTTGCATCAGTCCCTGGGCGCCAGCGTGGCTGACCGCATCCTTGCGACCGGCGCTCTCGATGGCGATGACGGCCAGCACGAGCGCGGGGGACACATCCGTTCCGACCGTAGAGGCAAGAATGTCGGAACCATGCAGATCGACGATCTTTTGCAGGGTTTCCAGCCGGGGCGTGCCGATTTTCAACGGGTTCTTGCGGATCGTGCCGATCGCCGTCTGAAATCGGGTCGCCGGATCGGTGCTGATCGCGGGCGAGACCGCCTCCCAGTACCAGTCGTAGTCGCCGGGGGTCTTCGGGATCAGTCCGGCAGGTGTTTCGAGTGCGGCATCGGGGCGCGGATCACCCGGTCTGCGCGGCTCACTGCCGGGCGTGATCCGGTAGACCTCGGCATCCGGGTCGATCTGGACCGTGATCCGCTGACCCGAGCCGGCCTTTGGGGGAGCCAGGCGCCTGAAGGTGAAATCGCCGCCCTGCTGCGCCGTCGAAACGACCTGGGCCGCAACACTCTGCGCAGACAGCAGAAAAACTGCGCCCGCGAATGCGAATCCGATTGCCGCTCTCATGCCTGTTCATGCTCTCTTAGTATTATGGGCGGAATCTTTGCAGATGTCGGCAGGCGTGACCAGCAAGAATTGGGCACATTGTTCAAGGTTTGCGAAAAGTAAACGCTTTGGGCCTGTATTGAACAATTCGCACCCCTACCCATACATCTACTTTATTAAGCAATTACAATGGCTTGATACCATTTTTGTAAAATGCAGCAGACGCTGGAAAATTGTACGACCGACGCCAAACTCTCGCCCAAATTAGCAGGCCATATAGCGTCATACCAAATGCGGCACTTGGTCGAGTGTGAGAGGTCGGCCCGCCACGTTGGTTTTATGAAACTGAGCGTGCTCTATGGAGGGACACATGAAACTGATCAATGCTTTTCTTAAAGACGAATCCGGCGCAGTCACCGTTGACTGGGTTGTGCTGACCGCTGCAATCGTTGGCCTCGGCATCGCCGTGCTGATGTCTGTTGGCAACGGCACCACCAGCCTGGCCGACAAGATCTCTTCCAGCCTCGCGAACGCAAGCGTTCGTACGCTGAGCGATCTGGACCAAGCTTTCGGCTCGTAATTTATCAATTTGCGAAGGCCGCCATGACGCGGCCTTCGCAAACCTTATCAGTCAAATCCGGCCGACGCGTGCCTTGTTGAAGCCGGATGCTTCAAAGGGGATGCAACAATGGTCAATTTGACAAATTTTCTGAAATCTGAGGACGGTGCTGTCACCGTCGACTGGGTTGTTCTGACCGCCGCAATCGTCGGTCTGGGCATCGTGGTCATTTCTTCCGTTGGCGGCGGTGCAACCGACGTGTCCAACAGCCTGGGCGCGACGCTCGAGAACGCCGAACCGCAAGACGCGAACATTCCGATCTTCTGATTCACTGCAAAGGGACGATCCATCACATTTTCGGATTTCGTCCACTGTTTCGCCACAATGCTACGAGATTGTTGGATGAAACAGGTGAACGGGGGACGCACGTTCGTGCCCTTTCAGGAACCAGAAAGGACATGTGATGAGATTTGTGTTTGGACTTGTTCTGCTGCTGGGCGTCGGACTGGCAGGCGCCGCAGTCTATATGGCGCGGGATTTCTTTGCCCAGCAGCAGGCCCAACTCGCAGAGGCCGAAGCGGCGAAGGCCGCGATCGTTCCGGTGAGCGATGTCATGGTCGTCAACAAGCAGATGCGTTATGGGCAGAAGCTGACGAAGAAAGACGTGAAGATCGTTAGATGGCCAACGGCGGCCGTCCCCAAGGGTGCCTTCACATCAGCCGAAGCGCTCTTCCCCAAGGGTGAAGATAAGTTGCGGTCGATCCTGCGGACCCTGGAACCGGATGAAGCCATCCTGAATATGAAAGTGACGGAACCCGGCGAGGATGCCGGCGTATCGTCCCGCCTCAGCGCCGGCATGAGGGCGTTCACAATCAAGACCGACGCGACCAGCGGTGTGTCCGGCTTCCTGCGCCCCGGCGACCGGGTTGATGTGTACTGGACCGGCAAGTCCGGCGACACCGGTATCACCCAGCTCATCCAGGCCAACCTGCGCATCATCGCCATCAACCAGTCAGCCGACGAGGACACCAATGCCACTGTCGTGGCCCGTACCGTCACCGTTGAAGTAAACCCCACCGAAGTGGCGACCCTCGCACAGGCCCAGGCCACGGGCCGTCTGTCGCTTTCGCTGGTTGGTGCCGACGATCTGGTTGCCTCCCAGGATGTAAAGGTCGATCAGCGTGACGTTCTTGGCATCGAAGAAGAGGTGCAGCGCGAAGAACGCGAACGGTGCTTTGTCCGCCGCCGGCAGGGTGAAGAGACGATCTCGATCGAAATTCCTTGCACAAACTGAACAATAGCGTCCAATCCGCAAATGAAAGCCCGCCACCACATCCGGTGGCGGGTTTTTCATTTGACCCCAGCCCTGCGATTGTGTTGCGCTTCCCACACATAAGATTTGCCTTTCAAGTCACTGATTGTTGAAAAATTTTCAACTTTAGACCATCGTCCGCGCTATAAGGGTGTAAAACCTGGAAACTGAGGCGTGATCGGAAAGGCAGGTCACATGAAAATTAATAGCGTTATCAGGGCGGCGCTCGTAGGCCTCGCCATAACTGGAGCGTCTGTTCCCCAAGCCGGGGCACAATCGCTCACCATCATGCAGGGGGAGGTTTCGACAGCACTGCAGGTTTCGATGAACCGGGCAGTCGTCGTCGAAGCGGAAAACCCCTTTGCCGAACTCAGCATCGCCAATCCCGGCATTGCTGATATTTCAACACTTTCGGACCGGACGATTTATGTGCTTGGTAAAGCGCCGGGTCGCACGACACTGACACTGCTTGGCCCCGACGGCCGCCTGATCACCAATGTTGAGGTTCAGGTGACCCCGGACGTGGCTGAATTCAAGGAGCGTCTGCGTCAGATCCTTCCGGGCGAAGGCATCGAGGTTCGTACCGCGAATGACGGCATCGTGCTGTCAGGCATGGTCTCCTCGATCGAGAAGCTCGACCGGGCCCTCGATCTTGCCAACAGGTACTCGCCGGAACGCGTGTCCAACCTGATGGTCGTCGGCGGCACCCAGCAAGTTATGCTGAAAGTGCGTTTCGCCGAAGTGCAGCGGTCGGTAATCAAGAGCCTCTCCGGCGGTCTGACTTTCGTCGACAACGGCGGCGATTTCGATGGTGCCCTCGGTGTTGGTGCTTTCAACGGCCCGAACGTTGGCGATGTCGAACTGAACTACATCAACGATTTCGGTGGCGGCCAGTTGTTTGGTGCGTTCGAATTGGGTGGCATCGCTTTCTCAGCATTGCTGGAAGCGCTTGAAACCAAGAACCTCGTGCGCACGCTGGCGGAACCGAACCTGGTGGCGCTCAGCGGTCAGGAGGCCAGCTTCCTCGCCGGTGGCGAATACCCGATCCCAGTCAGTGACCAAGATGGCATCGCCATCGAATACCGTCCCTTCGGTGTTCAGCTGAGCTTCATCCCGCGTGTCGTGGATGGCAGCAAGATCAACCTGGAACTGAGCGCTGCGGTCTCGGCCATCGACGACAGCATCTCCATTAGCGGCGAGAACGTGTCCGTCAACGCCTTCAGCAAAAGAGAGGCACAAACCACGGTCGAAATGCATGATGGTCAGAGTTTCGCCATCGCCGGTCTGTTACAGGACGATTTCAGCGACTCGGCAACCCAGGTTCCCTGGCTAGGCGACGTTCCTGTCCTTGGTGCCCTGTTCCGCAGCACGAGCTATCAGCGTGACCAGACGGAGCTTGTGATTATCATCACACCGCACCTCGTAACGCCGGTCAGCGGTGACGCGCTTGCGCTTCCGACCGACCGGGTTCGTCCGCCGACCGAAAGCGAACTGTTCCTGTTCGGTCGTGTCGCCCGCCCTGCTGGTGCCCCGACATCGGGTGCCGCGGCCGAAGTGGCCAAGCAGGACTTCGGCGGTTCCTATGGCTATGTGATGGAGTAAGACCCATGAGCTTTAAGACAAAACTACTCATTGTCGGTGCCGGGCTGCTTGCTCTTGGCGCATGCGGAGAAGCCGGGTCGAAATCCTGGAACTCCGAGGCCGGCTCCTACATCGACGAAGGTGGCTTCGGCAACCCGACGATGAACAACATGCTGGCGCAGATGTGTCGTGGACGGGCCAAAGGCTATATCGTTCCGGACGCGATCGTGGCACTCGACCCGCAAAGCCCGAAGAGTGCACCGGTCTATCGCGAGGGCAAGGTCATGTGCTCGGGTGAGCTGAACGGCAAATATGCCGAGGTAATCTGGGGCGGCTACCTCAGATCTGCGGTTCCGCCGACATCCCTCGGCAGCGGCCTTGGAGAAATCAGCGGCGACGGATAGTCTGCATCAAAAGAATGAAGGAGGGCGGCCCTTGGGCCGCCCTTTTGCGTTCAACAGATCGTTGTTGAATACCGAATAATTACGATCTTTTAGCCTCAATGTCGCCAATATTGCCCGTCACTGGTCATCATTAGGGTGAACTGCGCCACAGAGCGCTATCGCCCGACCAACCCCGTTCCGAATGGGGCCCAGAACGGAAGGACGTGAGGGATATGAGTAGTAACGCGGCTTTGCAGGATGAGGCGGAACCAATTGTCGCCTGCACAATCAGTCGGGACGTTCAGAACTTCGATCTTCTGATTGAGGATATGGAGAACGAGTGTGGCGAGAATTGGGGCGACCTGTCGCTTGAGGATGCCGCCGTATTCTTTGACCAGCCGGAAGCCGACCAACTGGAATTCGTGGCGCTCGCCATCGACCAGGAAGATGAGGGTGCCATCGACCTGATGGCCGATCTGGTCCGTCGCGCCCATTCCCAGAAGATCAAGGTGCTGGTGATTGCCGAGGAAGTCAGCCCGATCGTGCTGCACAAACTTCTCAAACTCGGTGCCGAGGAATTCGTCCCCTACCCGCTTCCCGACGGCGCGCTGCATGACGCGATCGAGCGGATGCGCGACAAGGCGGCCCAGGCCGAACTGGTCGCCGCGAACCTGGCGCATAACCTGAAAGCCACCGGCGACCGCGACGGCGTCGTCCTGCCCATTCACGCGCTGGCCGGCGGTGTCGGCGCGACGACTTTTGCCGTCAACCTTGCCTGGGAGCTTGCCAATATCGATGAGGGCGACGATGCGCTTCGCGTCTGCCTTCTGGATTTCGACCTCCAATTCGGATCGGTTTCCACCTATCTCGACCTGCCACGACGCGAGGCGGTGTTCGAGATGTTGCAGGACACCGAAACGATGGACAGCGACAGTTTCCTGCAGGCGCTGCTTGCATATCAGGAAAAGCTGCATGTTCTGACCGCACCGTCGGAGATCATCCCCCTCGACATGGTGGAATCCAAGGACATCAAGAAGATCATCGACATCGCGCGGTCGAATTTCGACTACGTGATCATCGACATGCCGCGGACGGTCGTGCAGTGGACCGAGACGGTTCTGGGCGAGGCGCATGTCTATTTCGCCATGACCGAACTGGACATGCGGTCGGCTCAGAACACGCTGCGGATGATCCGTGCGCTGAAGGGCGAGGAGCTGCCATACGAGAAGCTCCGCTATGTGCTGAACCGCGCACCGGGCTTTACCGATCTGAATGGCAAGAGCCGGATCAAGCGGATGGCCGAGAGCCTGGATATCAAGATCGAACTGCTGATGCCGGATGGCAGCAAGCAGGTCGTGCAGTCCAACGATCACGGCGTCCCGCTTTCGGATGTCGCCGCCAAGAATCCGCTGCGCAAGGAAATCCAGAAACTTGCCGCCTCTATCCATGAAACCAACGTGGCAGCTGCCGAAGGCAGCTGATTGACGAAGGAGCCACACCTTGTTTTCGAAATATAAAAAGGGCAATCAGGGCTCCCCTGACCTAAAGTCCATCCCCGGCGGGCAGGAAACGTCGCGTCAGGTATCCTCATCTGCTCCCAAGTCGACTGCGGTAGAAGTCAAGCGCCGCAATGTCAGTCGCAGCCCGGCCCAGGCCCAGGCGCAGGACAAGGAGCGCAAGCGGAAGGAACGGCTTGGCGAGATCAAGCTGGAGCTTCACAAGGAACTTCTGGACAACCTGAACCTCGCGGCGCTGGAAAACGCCTCTGAAAGCGATCTGAGGGCCGAAATCGTCGCCATCGCAGGCGAGGCGCTCGACAGTATGGGTGTCGTGCTCAACCGCGAGGAACGGCAGACCCTGAACCAGGACCTCTATGACGAGGTGACAGGCCTGGGTCCGCTTGAGCCGCTTCTGAAAGACGACACGGTCAACGATATTCTGGTCAACGGCCCGCAACAAATCTTCGTCGAACGCGCCGGGCGGCTGCAACTGACAGAGATCACCTTCAAGGACGAACGCCACCTGCTGCGGATCATCGACAAGATCGTCTCCGCCGTCGGTCGTCGCGTCGATGAATCGAACCCTTACGTCGACGCCCGTCTTGCCGACGGGTCGCGTTTCAACGCCATGGTCCCGCCGATTGCGGTGGACGGCTCGCTCGTTTCCATTCGTAAATTCAAGAAGGAAAAGCTGGCGGTTGACGATCTTGTCAACTTCGGTGCCTTCACCGAGGAAATGGCGGCCTATCTTCAGGCCGCGGTGGCAACCCGACTGAACGTCATCGTCTCCGGCGGTACCGGTTCGGGTAAGACCACCACACTCAACGCTCTGTCCTCCTTCATCGACAATGACGAACGCATCCTGACGATCGAGGATACGGCGGAACTTCAGCTTCAGCAGACCCATGTGGGCCGGATGGAAAGCCGCCCGCCCAACGTGGAAGGCAAAGGTGCCGTCACCCAGCGCGACTGTCTCCGAAACGCGCTTCGTATGCGTCCCGACCGCATCATCGTCGGGGAAACGCGGGGCGAGGAAGTTATCGACATGCTTCAGGCCATGAACACCGGCCACGACGGTTCGATGACCACGATCCACGCCAACTCCGCTCGCGACTCCGTCGCGCGTCTGGAAAACATGATCGCGATGGCTGGGATCGAGATGCCGCTGAAGGCGGTGCGCTCGCAAATCTCCTCGGCTGTGAACCTGATCGTGCAGGCCTCGCGTCTGCAGGATGGTTCGCGCCGCATGGTTTCGATCACCGAAGTGACCGGCATGGAGGGCGAGGTGATCTCGATGCAGGAGGTCTTCCGCTATCAACGCGTGGGCCTGACACCCGACAACAAGATCATCGGGCATTTCACGGCGACAGGGGTGCGCAGCCACTTCTCGGAACGTTTCAAGATGTGGGGCTACGATCTGCCGTCGGCAATCTTCGAACCCTTCGCGGCGGAGTAACGCGACATGGTGATTTCTGCAGAACCGCTAATCTACGGCCTTATTTTCCTGGCGGTCCTTGCCCTTGTGCAGGGCATCTATCTGACGGTTTTCGGCAAGTCGATTTCGCTGAACAACCGCGTGAACCGCCGTCTGGAGATGCTCGAAAAGGGCGCCGGACGCGAACAGGTGCTGGAACAACTCCGCAAGGAGATGAGCCAGCATATGAGCTCGCGCTCGATCCCGCTTTACGCGATCCTTGCCGACAAGGCGCAAAAGGCCAATATCGCCTTCACGCCGGGCCAGTTGATCATGGTGATGGCGGTTCTGACCGTGGTCGCCTTCTTCCTTCTGACCTTCGGCACCGGCGCGTCGCTGATCATCCGCATCGTGATCTCCGTCGTGATGGGTGTCGGCGCGGTCTTCGTCTGGGTCAACAACACGGCGAAGAAACGTCTTGGAATGCTGGAAGAGCAGCTTCCGGAAGCGGTCGAATTGATGGTGCGTTCGCTGCGCGTCGGTCACCCTTTCGCGTCTGCCTTGCAGATCGTTGCCCGCGAAGTGCCCGACCCGCTCGGCACGGAGATGGGTGTGATCTCGGACGAGGCCTCCTATGGCCGCGACATCGGTGAAGCGCTGAAACACATGGCGGAACGGATCGACATGCAGGATTTGCGCTTCCTCGCCGTGGCCGTGACCATCCAGCAGACCTCGGGCGGTAACCTCGCCGAGATCCTGGACGGTCTGGCCAAGGTCGTCCGCTCGCGCTTCAAGCTGTTCCGGCGGGTCAAGGCGATCACGGCGGAAGCCAAATGGTCGGGCATGTTCCTGTCGATCTTCCCGATCCTGGCGCTTGTGATGATCAACGTCATCCAGCCGAACTATTATGACGACGTGAAAGAGACGGCCTATTTCATCCCCGCCTGTCTGATCGTTGCGGCCTTCCTTGTCGCCAACATCTTCGTCATGCGCATGCTTGTGAACATCAAGGTCTGAACCGATGGAAATGGTGACTAACCTCTACGAGACGGCCAACACCTGGCTCACCGAGAATTTCGGCGACCTTGGTCCGCTTCTCATCATCGGCGTGCTCGGCATGTTCCTGATCCTGCTGACCCTGCCGATCATGCTGAAGAAGGAAAAGGACCCATTCGCGCAACTCAAGCATGACGCGCGTTCCGGCGGCAAGGAGGATGGCGAAGGTCCCCGCCTGCGCCGCGGCAAGGGCAAAGGCATCAACAAGCTGGACAAGTATTCCAGCTTTCTGGAACCGCAGGATGCAAAAGCCTATTCCGCCACCAGGCTGAAGCTGCTTCAGGCGGGCTACCGTTCCAAGGACGCGGTCCGGACCTATCACTTCCTGCAGTTCCTGGGTGGCTGTGCCTTCCTGCTGCTGGGTGCGCTTTACGCCATTTATTCCAGCGTCACCGGCGAGCCGTCGCTTCAGGCGATGATCGGTTCGATCATCATTCCCGGCGTCGTCGGCTACATGCTGCCCAAATACTGGGTGACCAAGCGTCAACAGTCGCGGCAGGAAGAGATCACCAATGGCTTCCCTGACAGCCTCGACATGATGCTGGTTTGCGTCGAAGCGGGCCAGTCGCTCGACCAGGCGATCATCCGGGTCAGCCGCGAAATCAAGGCTGGCTACCCCGCGCTTGCCGAGGAGTACGAAACGGTCGCCAACGAGATGAAGGCCGGCAAGGACAAGACCAGCGTGCTGCGCGACATGTCCGAACGCGCGGGCGTCCCCGATGTGGCCAGCTTCGTGACCGTTCTGATCCAGTCGGCGAGTTTCGGTACGTCGATCTCTGAGGCGCTGCGCGTCTTCTCTGCGGAAATGCGTGATAAACGCATCATGCGGGCAGAGGAAAAAGCAAACACCTTGCCCACGAAACTGACCCTTGCCACAATGATGCTCACGGTGCCGCCGCTGTTAATCATCCTGATCGGTCCCTCGATCTACGACATTGCGGTGACACTGAGTTCGGTCAGCTTCTAAAGGGGCACATGGCGCATATATCCCGAACGCTGGCAGCGCTGGCATTCACGGCACTGGCCGCCTGCGATACCGCGGGCGGCTTTGGCACTGATGACAGCGGTGTCTATGCTCCGGCAGGCGTGGCCGAGGGCGAAGAGGCGGTCGATGGGCTGATCGTCGGTCACCGTCTGATGAAAGCCGGTCAATACGAACTTGCGCTCGACGCCTATTACCGCGCCGCCGCCGAGCAGGGCCTTACCGTTGACGTGCTGTCCGCCATCGGGTCCGCCAACCTGCAACTCGGACGCCTCGGGCAGGCCGAAACCATCCTGCGCCGCGCCACTCAGGTGGACGAAACCTTCCCGCCGGCCTGGAACAATCTGGGCGTGGTGCTGATGGAGCGCGGCAACTATGGCGAGGCCAGCCGTGTCTTCGAACTCGCCTTCGCACTCGACAGTGGCCAAAGTGCCGAAATTCGTCAAAACCTGAGCTTGGCACTCGCAAAACGAGAAGATCCGACCTATTCTGCGCCCGAAGAGTTTCGCCTGGTGCGTCGCGGTCCTGGAGTTTACCGGATCCTCGAAACACCTGAGACCCCGTAACAATTGGGGCAAAACGGGCGGACGCGAGCAGCAAGGGACGAAGATATGCAACGCCCAGGACTTCTAACCATTTGTATTGGTGGTCTTTTTGTACTTTCCGCCTGTGGTGGCGGCGGCGGCATGAGCGATGCCGAAGTGGAACAGGCCCTCAGGGACGTCAACGTCATCGACGACACCAACCTCAACGAGGTGATGCTGTCGGCCGCGGACCCCAGCGAGTCCGTGGAGTATTTCCGGCGGACCGCCGCCCAGAACCCCGGTCGCATCGACCTGCAACGCGGCTTGGCGAAATCGCTGGTCCGGGCCAACAAGTCGACCGAAGCGACCGCGGCGTGGAAGAAGGTCGTGTCCATGCCGGGTGCGAGCAACGAAGACCGGGTGAACTATGCGGATGCGCTGATCCGGGCGAACGACTGGGACGAGGCCGAGGCCCAGCTCAACAGCATCCCGCCCACACATGAGACCTTCAAGCGCTATCGTCTGGAGGCGATGGTCGCCGACAGCAAGAAGCAATGGAAGAAGGCCGACAGTTTCTATGAAATCGCCGTTGGGCTGACGACAAAGCCATCAGGTACGTTGAACAACTGGGGATTCTCCAAGCTGACACGCGGTGACTATGCCGGAGCCGAGAAACTGTTTTCCGAGGCGCTGTCCTATGACAGCAGCATGTTCACTGCCAAGAACAACCTGGTTCTGGCACGGGCTGCCCAGCGGAAATACGAAATGCCCGTCATCCCTATGAGCCAGACCGAACGGGCGCAGCTTCTGCATACGGCTGCTCTGTCGGCGATCAAGCAGGGCGACCTGAACACCGGCAAGGCGCTTCTTTCTGACGCCATCGACACTCATCCGCAGTTCTTCGAGGCGGCTGTACGTAGCCTGGAAGCCTTGGATAACGACGGATCCGCGGCTGCGACCATATCCGTGACCGAAGGCTGAGGGCCCCTTACATGCTAGTGACGGACTGGACCACGGCCGCCTGGTTTTTGCCATTCGTGCTTCCCATCTGCCTGTGGGTTATCTGGACGGATTTCACGACGATGAAGATCCCGAACGTGGCGGTCCTCGCCCTTTTGGCGGTCTTTGTCGTCGTTGGCCTCATCGCGCTGCCGTTTTCCGACTATCTCTGGCGATACGCCCACTTCGGCGTGATGCTGGTGATCGGGTTCCTGCTGACCATCTCGATCGGCTTCGGTGCCGGCGATGCCAAATTCGCCGCCGCGATGGCACCGTTCATCGCCCTGCCGGACCTGGGTTTCTTCGCGCTTTTGCTGTCCGGCACCACGTTTGCGGCCCTCGCGCTCCACAGCCTGATGCGTTACACGCCGTTCATCCGGAAGCGGCTTCCCGATTGGGAAAGCTTCACCGTGGACCAAGACCGTTCGTTCAGAAAGCGCAAGTTTCCCTTCGGCTTCGGACTTGCGCCCGCCCTGGCGGGATACCTCCTGATCGCGTTCTTCAACGGCTGACGCGGAAGAGCGCCATCAGATCGTTGTTGCGCACCAGCGTGAACTGGAAGTCCGAGGCCTCCAACTCGCCGAGTATGATGTTCCGAACCCGTGTCGAGAAGGTGCATTTTGGAACCATCACATAATCGGTGTCCTCCAGCCCGCTGAGTTCACCGTAATACCATGGCGCGCTGCCCTGCGGCGGTGCGACCGGCGCGAAGAACCAATAGGCCGCCACCAAATCGGTAGTGAACAGCTTTGCGCCCTGGGGCAATCCGGCTTCCGCCAGATCGGCGCCCAGGGTTTCGAACATGGCCCGGCTGCCTGCCATCCACTCGCAATAGGGAAAGCGTATCCGCTGAAACTCCGGAATCTCCGACCGTTCTGCGAGCGCCGCGTATTGCGTCCAAGGACCCGGTTCCTGATCCCGGTAGATCTGCGCCGTCATCATATAGGCGCGGTCCTTCCGGATGAGCAGGTCCTGATGCCCCGCACTCTCGGGAAACATCGGCACGAAATTGGACTTGTCGAGGCTCAGATGTGACACGGGGGACAGCGACATGTTGGAAAAAGACGGGAAGAACAACGCAAAGGCCGCCACCGACGTGATCGAGGCCACGCGGGCCGCTCCGGTTCCGAAGATCTCGCCCTCCATGCCGGGCCGCAAGGCGAGGAGGAGAACGGGCAGGAATATCAGCCACTGGGGATCGTTGCCGAAATTCTGGTATGTGATGAACATGAAGCCGGGGATCAGCAGGAGAACCGCCAGTCCGGTCAGTCCCGGAACCGCCCTCCGGATGACCAGAACAGCGGCAATACCCGCCAATGTCGCCCCCAGATGGGTCGGCTCCGCGGCAATCTGATCGAAGGACATGCCGACAAAGGGCCGGACCTCCGTTCTGCTGACCAGTTGCAGGTCATGAATGTATCCCAGCCAGTACCCCACACCATGGATCAGCGTGATAACGCCGGCGATGAGTGAACCGGACAGCAGCGCCGCAGCCAGCCCCCTGGCCTTGTGCATCTGCCAGAGCGCAATCGCCGCAACCGGCAGGAATGCTACAAAATACGTGGCCTTCAGAAGCAGCAAGGCCGCAGTCAGAGCGCCGATAAGGGCACCGTCGACACGGGGCCGCGACACCCTGCGCGCCGGAACCAAGGCAAGCAGTAATAGTGTAAACGACACCGCCCAGGCCCAACGGTTGTAATGCATCGAAATGCCGACACCAGATATTGCTGTCCCATAGCTCAGCGCCAGGACGAGGCCGAGCGTGGAGAGCCCGAAAAACAGCGCCAGCGCCCAATTCAGACGCGTGGCCGCCGCATAGGCCACAAAGGGCAACAAACAGAAGGCAAACCCCAGTTGCGACAGGATCAGCGCGGCCCCCGCTGACAGACCCGCCTTCAGCAGCCAAACTGTCGGCCAGAGCCCCAATGCGCCCAGAGGCGTGACGAAGTCGATATGTGGCACTGCCCCCCGCTGCATCCGCGTCAGGATGTCCATCAGGTGGTAACTGTCGCCCTCGTGAGTATCGAGGTAGAGCCCCCCCGCAAGCCAGGGCAGCGCACCGTAGAGCGCAACGAAAACAACGAAAATCCCCGTCAGAAGCAACGGCTCAGCCCTGCCCATTCCTCTTCCTTTTTCCATTTTTTGGCCACAATAACCCGGCATGAAGGTCTCCGAACAGGTGTGCCAACGTTTATTGTTCAAAATCGGGCAACGACGGGGCGCGTCACGAATTTCTTTTGTGGAGGCAGGGTTTACCCCATGAACATGGAAAACCAGAACGTCATTGCTCCGCCGGCGCCGCGGTCGCTTGATGGCATGAAACTTCCGATCGTGATGATGCGCGACATCCTTCTGAAGACGATGTTCCGCATGAACCTCGATGCCGCGAGCGAGCTTGCCCGGGCGATGTGCCTGCCCTTGCCGGTTACGCAGGAACTGATCGACCTTGCCCGCGAACAGAAGCTGGTGCAGGCGACCGGTACGCTCCACGCCAACTCCGGCGGGGAGATGGGGTTCGAGCTGACAGATGCGGGCAAGGCGCGCGCGATGGATGCGCTGGCGCAATCGGAATATTACGGCGCAATGCCGGTGCCGCTGGAGGTTTACGCCGAACAGGTCAAGCGTCAGTCGATCCGCAACATCCAGGTCACCCGCGATCAGTTGCTGGGCGCGATGGGCCACCTCATCATTCCCGACGAGTTGCTCGACCATCTCGGGCCCGCCGTCTCAGCCGGGCGTTCGATCCTGATGTACGGGCCGCCGGGCAACGGTAAATCGTCGATCTCGAACGGTATCCGCGACGCGCTTGGCGACAAGATCTATGTCCCCCGCGCTATTGAATATTCCGGGCAGGTCATCACGGTCTATGACCCGATCGTGCATACGGCCGCCGAGGAACAGGTGGACGACCCCAATTCGCTGCGCCGCACGTCGAACCGCTATGACACGCGCTATGTGCTGTGCGAGCGTCCGACCGTGATCACCGGTGGTGAATTGTCGCTGTCGATGCTCGACCTTGTCTATAACCCCACGGCGCGGACCTATCAGGCGCCGTTGCAGCTGAAATCCACCGGCGGCATCTTCATCGTGGACGACCTTGGTCGTCAGGAAGAACCGCCGCAGGCGCTGGTCAACCGCTGGATCGTTCCGCTGGAAGAAGCCAAGGACATCCTTGCCCTGCAATCGGGCGAAAAGTTCGAGGTGCCCTTCGACACGCTGGTGATCTTCTCCACCAACTTCCACCCGAACGAGATCTTCGACAAAGCGGCCCTTCGCCGGATCTTCTTCAAGATCAAGATCGACGGGCCGGAACAGGAAGACTACCTGAAGATCTTCGCCATGGTGGCGCGGAAGCGGAAGATGCCGCTGGACGAGGACACGCTGGTCTATCTGATCAAGAACAAGTACCCGACCATCGACAACATCTACGCCAACTATCAGCCGATCTTCCTGATCGACCAGATGATCGCGATCTGCGAGTTCGAAGGCATCCCCTATCAGATGTCGCCGGAATTGATCGACCGCGCCTGGGCGAACATGTTCGTCAAGGAAGAGAAGATCGTTCACTAGGCGACCCTAGGGCTTTCGCCGCCTTTGGCGGCGCCCCCGGGGGAGCGCTGCTCCCCCGGACCCCCTCGGGAAATTTTCGGGTCGATGGAAAGTCAGGTTTTCTTCCCGGCTCCGGATGGTATTCTCCTGCCGAGCAGCAAGAGAGCCGAGCCCCGTGGCCGACCCCACCCTTCTAACCTTCACCGTAATGAAGAACGAAGGCCCGTTCATTGTCGAATGGGTGGCCTGGCAGCGGCTGATGGGCGTCGACCGGATCGTGGTCCTCACCAACGATTGCGACGATGGCACCGACCTGATCCTGGACGAGATGGAACGGCTCGGTCTGCTGACGCATCTGCCCAACCCGATGGTGATCGCGCCCCCATCCTCCAGCCTGCGCCGAAGTCCGCATATGACCGCGCTGGCCTATGGCCGGCAGATGCGCGCATGGCGCGACGCCGATTACGTGTTTCTGACCGATGTGGACGAGTTTCCCTGCCTGCGCGGTGGCGACACCTCGCTGAAAGAGCTGCTTCGCCGTCTCGACTGGCCGGACGTCCTGACCATGGCGGAGACGACCTTCGGCACCGGAGGCGTGGTCGCCTATCACGACCGGCCGGTGACCGCGCAATTCACCAAGGGCGCAAACATGACCCCCGGCAAGTGGAAAAGCAGACGCGGCTTCAAGTCGATCTCCCGCGTCGACCCGCGCCTGAACATCCGCAACCATCGTCCGCTCGCGCCGGAAGACGTGGCGGGCGATCTGCGCTGGCTCGACGGAGCGGGCCGCGACTTCCCGGTCGAGATGCGTCACGTTCACCACAAAGGCGGGGATGCGCGCGGTATGTTCGATCTGGTGACGATCAACCACTATGCCCTGCGCTCCCTGGAAAGTTTTCTTGTCAAACATGCCCGTGGCGATGCCGTCGTCGCGGGAAGAGTCGACCGGACATACTTCAAGCGTCGTGATCAGGTGGCAAGCGAGAACACCGAAATGCTTGTCCACCAACCCCGGCTGGGAGAGGAAATCGCCACACTTCGGCGTCACACCCGACTGGATGACTTGCACCATGCCGCTGTCGAAGCGCACAAGGCAAAAATCGCGGGACTGAAGAAAACTCCAATCTATCAGGAACTTCTGGAGGTTGCCGGCCTCGCCCCCGTCGATGGCTGAGACCCTTCCCTTCCGTTTCCTCAACTGGTTCGCGAGCCACGGCTGGTCGCCCCATCCCCATCAGACCGACATGGCGGATCGCGCCGATCTCCCGTCGCTCCTCCTCATCGCGCCCACTGGCGGCGGCAAGACGCTGGCCGGGTTTCTGCCGACACTGTCCGAACTGGCCGATGGCACTCATGACGGGCTTCACACCGTCTATGTCTCGCCCCTGAAGGCGCTCGCCGCCGATATCCGCCGCAATCTGGGCCGCCCCATCGACGAGATGGGCCTGCCGATCCGGGTGGAGGACCGCACCGGCGACACTTCAGCCACCCGAAAAAAACGCCAGCGCACCGACCCGCCGCATATCCTGCTGACCACGCCGGAGAGCCTTGCCCTGCTGCTGAGCTACGAGGATGCGCCGCGCATGTTCGCCGGTCTGCAACGCGTCATCGTCGACGAAATCCACGCGCTGGCCGAGAGCAAGCGCGGTGACCAGCTTATGCTTTGCCTTGCCGAGTTGCAGGCGCTCTGCCCCGGCCTGCGCCGTGTCGGCCTTTCGGCCACGGTTGAAGACCCCGCCGCCATCGCGCGCTTTCTGGCCCGCCATCCCGACCCCTGCCCGATCCTGCAGGCCGATCCCGGCCCCGACCCCGACATCGCCATGCTGACGACCGAAGCGCTGCCGCCTTGGTCGGGCGGCGGCGCGGCCTATGCAATTCCGGCTGTGCTTGAAGAGGTGAAGAAGCACAAGACCACGCTGATCTTTCACAACACCCGCGCCCAGGCGGAGATCTTCTTTCACAACCTCTGGCTTGCCAATGACGAAAGCCTGCCCATCGGCATCCATCACGGCTCGCTTGCGAAAGACCAGCGCCAGAAGGTGGAGGCCGCGATGGTGGCGGGTCAGCTTCGCGCCATCGTCTGTACCGGCACGCTGGATCTGGGGATCGACTGGGGCGACGTCGATCTCATCATCCAGGTGGGTGCGCCGAAGAACGTCAAACGCCTCGTCCAGCGGATCGGGCGGGCCAACCACAACTACAACGCGCCTTCGAAGGCGCTGATCGTGCCTGCCAACCGTTTCGAGGTGGTCGAATGCGTCGCCGCCCTTGCCGCGGTGCGCGAAAAGGACCTGGACGGAGACCCGCGCGGCCCCGGCCCCCGCGACGTGCTTTGTCAGCATATCCTGATCCGCGCCTGCCGGGGTCCCTTCGACGCCACCGAGTTCTACGACACCGTCAAGACCGCAGGTGCCTATACCGGCCTGACCCGAAGCGCCTTCGACGAATGCCTCGACCTGATGGCAACCGGGGGTTACGCCCTCCGCGTCTATGACCGCTGGCAACGGCTGATGCAAAAGGACGGACTGTGGCAGCTACGCGACCCGCGCGCGCCCGCGCTGATCCGGCGCAACCTTGGCACCATTCTGGACACCGACACGCTGAAGGTCCGGCTGAAAAATCGCATGGGGGGCAAGCCCCTCGGCGAGGTGGAGGAAGGCTTCGCCGCCTCTCTGACACCCGGAGACACTTTCCTGATCGGTGGCGAGATCGTCCGTTACGAGAACATCAAGGAAATGACCGTCCAGGTCACCCGCCGCGCCGACAAGGCCCCCAAGATCGCGGTCTTCAGCGGCACCAAGTTCTCCACTTCCACCCAGTTGTCCCGCCGCATCCTCGAAAAGTTCGAACGCCGCGACTGGTCCGGCCTGCCCGATCACACCGCCGAATGGCTGCAACTCCAGGACCGTTACTCCAAACTCCCGCAGGCCGATCGCATCCTTGTCGAAAGCTTCCCGCATGACGGCCGCCAGAACACCTGCATTTACGGTTTTGCGGGACGCAACGCGATGCAGACGCTGGGGCTTCTGGTGACGAAACAGATGGAAGTCGCGGGGCTTGGCCCGCTGGGCTTTGTTGCAACCGATTACGCCACCCTAATTTGGGGGCTCGACCGGGTGCCGGACCCTGATGCGCTCTTGCAGGCCGCAACACTGCGCGATGCCTTCGACCGCTGGCTTGAAGGCAATTCGGTGATGAAACGCACCTTCAAGGGCACCGCCATCATCTCCATGATGCTCGAACGCAATCGCGGAAACGACAAGCGCAGCGGGCGGCAGGCGACGTTTTCCTCCGACATCCTCTATGACACGCTTGTCA
>JBNKWP010000012.1:0-48256 GCA_050299835.1 Silicimonas sp. | reverse complement strand
CTCGAACGCAATCGCGGAAACGACAAGCGCAGCGGGCGGCAGGCGACGTTTTCCTCCGACATCCTCTATGACACGCTTGTCAAATACGACCCCGACCACCTGCTTCTGGACATCACGCGGGAGGAGGCGATGCGCGGCCTTGTCGATTTCGGACGGATCGAGGAGATGCTGACCCGGTCGGGCGGTCGCGTCGATCATGTGATCCTCGGCCGGGTGACTCCTTTGGCCGCGCCCCTCTTCCTGGAGGCGGGGCGCATCCCTATTCAGGGCGAGGGACGTGAGAGGATTCTGGCGGCAGAAGCCGACCGCCTGATGGCCGAAGCGGGGCTTGAGAAGATTTTTTAGAGAAAAGTTTGGACTGCCGGGAATAAAGGTGACGCGCGGCGCGTAACCCTTTCGAAGCAACCATCCAACTTTAGGAACAGACCCATGACCAACCGCCGCAACTTCCTGAAATTCAGCCTCGGCGTCGCCGCCCTCCCTGTTCTTGCCAGCGCCGCCCGTGCTGCAGGCCACGCCAATCACATGGTGGAGATCAAGGGTGGCAAGTTCTCTCCGGCCACGCTGAAGATGCAGGCGGGCGACAAGGTGACTTTCGTTAATCTCGATGGCGCACCCCACACCGCTACCGCCAACAATGGCAGCTTCGACACCGGTCGTCTGAACAAAGGCGAAGAGGCCACCGTGACCATCGCGAACGCAGGCACCCATTCCTACATCTGCAAAATCCATCCTCGGATGAAAGGCCAGATCATCGCGTCGTGACCTGCGCGTTTCGGCCACTGGCGGCCTCCCACGCCAGCAGTGAATGTGTGTGAGTGAGGACGGGATGGGCGAATGCCTGTCCCGTTTTTTCGCAGACCTTAACTGAATCACTCACTGGCAGAGGCTGTCGATCACCTTCTCCAAGAAGGACTCGCCGGCTTTGAACTGGGCGACGGTTATGTATTCGTCCGCCTGATGCGCCTGTTCGATATTGCCGGGCCCGCAGATCACCGACGAGATCCCGGCCGCCTGGAAATGCCCGGCCTCGGTGCCGTAGCTCACCACGTGGTTGGCATTGTCGCCGGTGATCCCACGCACCAGCGCCTCCGCCGCGCCATTGTCTTCGGGCACCAGCCCCGGCACATCCTCTCCCTCGTACAGGATGATCCGAGAGGTTGGCGCGATCTTCTGCATCTCCGCTTCGAGTTCGGCGGCATAGTCCCGCGCCTCCTGGATTCTTGCGGGAATGTCGTCATCCGGCACGAAGCGCATCTCTAATACGAAGTGGCAATCGCCTGCGGTGATGTTATGGGCTGTGCCGCCCCGGATTTTGCCGACATGCAGTGTGGTCCAGGGCGGTTCGAAGATCGCTGCGATGGGGGTCGGCACCCGCGCCCGGCTCTCCGCATTCTTCTGATTGGCCCATTCGATCATGCGCGCGGCTTCGTGGATGGCGCTCACGCCGGTGTGCATCAGCGAGGAATGAACCTCGAACCCCTTGATATGGATATTGAAACTGACGCTTCCCTTGTGGCCGGTGACGCAGGTCATCACCGATGGTTCGCCAATAATCGCAGCCGCCGCCTTGGGCAATCCGGCCTGAGCCATTGCCTTGATCAGCGGCGGCGCACCGGCGCAGCCGATCTCCTCGTCAAAGGATAGGGCGACTTGCAAAGGCCGCTTCAGATCCGACTTCAACGCGCGTTGCAACGCATGAAGCGCCAATGCGTCGAAGCCTTTCATGTCGCAACAACCGCGCCCGTAGAGCTTGCCGTCGCGTTCGTCGACCGTCCATGGATCGGTGGTCCAGTCCTGTCCTTCGACCGGAACCACGTCGGTATGACCGGACAGGACAACGCCCCCCGGAACATCCGGACCAACCTGACAGAAGATCGCGTGTTTCGAAGGGTCGCCTTCTTTCGGCATCCGGTGAGCTTTCACCCCGATGCCGGTCAGATAGTCCTCGACCCAGTCGATCAGCGGCAGGTTGGTGTCATGGCTAACCGTGGGGAAAGACACCAGGCGGTCGAGAATTTCCCGCGCTGTCGGATCAGCCACGGTCAAACCCGCCCCAATCGCCCGTCAGGACCATATGCCCAGGCGAGACTTCCTCATAGACCGATGGCTCTGGCACATATTCGATGGGGAAGATCGGAGAGGGGATCGGTTTGAAATTCAGGTCTTTTTCCGTTTTGCGCTGTCGCGGATCGGCCACAGGGACCGCCAGCATGAGCGCCTTGGTGTAGGGGTGGCGCGGGTCTTCGAAGATCGCCGCGCGCGGCCCCATCTCCACGATCCGGCCCAGATACATGACGCCGACGTGATGGCTCACGCGCTCGACCACGGCCATGTCGTGGCTGATGAACAGCATGGAGATTCCCAGATCCTGCTGAAGCTCCATCAGCAGGTTCAGAACCTGTGCCTGCACGGAGACGTCGAGCGCCGAGACCGCCTCGTCCGCGATGATGAGCTTGGGGTTCAGCGCCAGCGCGCGGGCAATCGCGATCCGTTGTCGCTGACCGCCGGACAGTTCATGCGGGAAGCGGCGCAGGAAGCTGCGCGGCAGTTCCACCCGGTCGAAGAGTTGCGCCACCCGGTCGGCGCGTTCCTGCGCGTTGCCGATACCATAGTTGATCAGCGGCTCGGCCACCTGGTCCTGCAGCCGCATCTGCGGGTTGAGCGAGGCGAACGGGTCCTGGAAGATCATCTGCATATCCCGCCGCGCCCGCAGCAATTCGCGTTGACTGAAATCGACCAGGTTTTCGCCGTCGAGCCAGATCTGGCCCGAATTCGGCTCGATCAGCCGCAGGACCGAGCGGCCGCAGGATGATTTACCGCAGCCCGATTCGCCAACGAGGCTGAGGGTTTGGCCGGATTTCACCTGGAAGGACACATCTTCGACCGCGTGGACATTGGCGACCGTGCGCCGAAGCAATCCGCCCTGGACCGGAAACCGGGTACAAAGGTGCTTCACGTCCAGAAGCACCTTGTCTTCCTTCGGTACGATCGGCTCGGATGCGCTGGCGTCATCGCCCATGAGCCTGAGCCGGACGGGGGCGGTGGTGCCGGCCATCTCGCCCAGTCGCGGAACCGCTGCCAGAAGCGCCTGGGTATAGGGGTGTTGCGGATTTTCGAAGATCTGTTCGACCGTGCCTTCTTCCACCTTGTTGCCCCGGAACATGACGACCACGCGGTCGGCCATCTGGGCCACAACGGCCATGTCGTGAGTGATGAACATCACCGCCGTACCGGTCTCCCGCTTCAGCCGGTCGATCAGGGCGAGGATCTCTGCCTGGATGGTCACGTCGAGCGCCGTGGTCGGCTCGTCCGCGATCAGGAGGCGCGGTTCACAGGCCAGCGCCATTGCGATCACCACGCGCTGTCGCATTCCGCCGGACAATTCATGGGGATACTGTTTCAGCCGCCGTTCCGGTTCGGGGATGCGCACCTGCCGGAGAAGCTCCAGCGCACGTTGGCGCGCCTGCTCCTTCGACATGCCCTTGTGAACGCGCAGACCTTCGGTCAGTTGCCGGCCCACGGTGAAAACCGGGTTGAGAGAGGTCATCGGCTCCTGAAAGATCATCCCGATCTCGTTGCCACGGATCGTGCGCATCGCGTTGTCGCCCACTTTGGAAACGTCGATCACGCCTCCGTGATCCGAACCACGGTCAAAGAGAAGCTCGCCGCCGGTGATCCGGCCACCACCGAATTCCACAAGCCGCATCAGTGACAGGGAAGAGACCGATTTGCCCGAGCCCGACTCGCCCACGACCGCGACGGTTTCGCCGGGCGAGATGTCGAAACTGACATCCTCGACACCGACGACGGGGCCGTCCTTGGTCTGGAATTCGACGCGGAGGTTGCGCAGCGAGGCAAGCGGTTGATCGAGCATGATGAGCCTTTTCGTTACAGGCAAAACGCTAGACGCAGGTCCGGGGGGCGTCAATTCGCGCTTTTCACAGGGCGAGACATGCTTGCTGTGCAAGCCGCCGCCCGCACGGCTTGCATAATTCGAAGCCGTTTGGCGAAGACTTCGGCAGGTATTTCCGCCGTGACGTTGGGCAAAGCTTGCAATTTGCCGAACTTTTGGTCGAAACTCCTTCTGTCCGTGCCAAGGGGGTGGGGACGATCAGAACAACAGAAGTTGGATCGTGGTGCTCATCACGCAACCTGTAAAAATAATCCCCGACCATTCGTCACTTCAGGTGACGCCGAAGGCACGTTCTACCCAACAAGGAGTGAAACGCATGAAACTCATGACAGCCCTATTGGGCGCATCCGCGCTGTGTGCGATGTCCACCGCAGCCGTGGCAGAAGGCCATGAAGGCGAGCGTGGCCGCGACGGCGACGTGAAGATCATCTACTGGCAGGCGCCGTCGATTCTGAACCCGTATCTTTCGGGCGGGACCAAGGACATCGAGAGCGCGTCGATGATACTCGAACCGCTTGCCCGCTATGACGAGAAGGGCAACCTTGTCCCCTGGCTGGTCGAGAGTATTCCAACGGTCGGCAATGGTGGCGTCAGCGAGGATCTGACCCAGATCACCTGGAACATAACGCCGGGCATCCTTTGGTCCGATGGGACTCCCCTGACAAGCGCCGACGTGAAATTCACCTATGAATATTGTACGCATCCCGAGGGCGGGTGCGCTCAGCTGACCAAATTTGGCGGTGTGGCATCGGTTGAAACGCCGGACGACCTGACAGTTGTCGTGACCTTTACCGAGCCGACACCGAACCCCTACGGCCCATTTGTGAGCGCCGAGGCACCGATCATTCAGGCCGCACAATTCGCAGATTGTCTTGGTGCGAAAGCCCCGGAATGCACCGAGGCCAACTTCAACCCGATCGGCACGGGCGGCTTCGTCGTTGAGGAGTTCAAACCGAACGACGTGATCACCATGGTGGCAAACGAGAACTATCGCGAAGAAGGCAAGCCGGCCTTCGCGAGCGTGACGTTCAAAGGCGGCGGCGACGCCACCGCAGCAGGCCGCGCGGTAATGGAAACGGGCGAATTCGACTATGCCTGGAACCTTCAGCTTGCGCCCGACGTGATCTCGAAGATGGAAGAAGGCGGCCAGGGTGTTCCGATCGTCGGCTTCGGCCCGCTTGTCGAGCGCATCATGCTCAACAACACAAACCCCGACCCGGCACTCGGGCCGGACGAGCGCTCAGTGGTGCGTCCGCACCCGTTCCTGGGCGAACCCGCGGTCTACCAGGCGATGTCGATGGCCATCGACCGGCCGCTGCTGGTTGAAATCGGCTACGGTCAGGCGGGCCGCGTCACCTGTAACTGGGTGCCGGTGCCCGAGATTTACGCATCGACCTCGATGACTTGCGACACGCAGGACATTGCGGGTGCCAACGCGCTTCTCGATGAGGCCGGGTTCGTCGACACCGACGGTGACGGCGTGCGTGAAGTCAACGGCGTGCCGATGAAGATTCTCTATCAGACCTCGACCAACGCCGTCCGTCAGGACTTCCAGGCGCTGATCAAGCAGTGGTGGGCGGAAATCGGCATCGAGACCGAGCTTCGCAACATCGACGCTTCGGTCTTCTTCGGCGGGGACCCGGGTTCGCCCGACACCTTCCAGAAGTTCTATGCCGACGTCGAGATGTACGCCAACATCTTCAACGGCACCGATCCGCAGACCTATCTTGGCAACGGTCTGTGCAACAAGGTTCCGTCTCCAGCGACCCAGTGGCAGGGCGAGAACATCAGCCGTTTCTGCATGGAGGAATATGACGCCCTCCACGCCAAGCTGACCACCACGGCTGACCTCGACGAACGCGCGGCAATTGCGGCCGAACTGAACGACATAATCGTCCAGAACGGCGGCATGATCCCGCTGGTCCACCGTGGCCGGATCTCGGCGCGCGCCAACTCGCTCGGCGGCGTCAAGCTGAACGTCTGGGACAGCGAGATCTGGAACACCGCCGACTGGTACCGGATCGGCAACTGATCCGATACGTGGGGCGGAGGCAACTCCGCCCCACCTTTTAGGTCACGGGACATGCTCACATACACAATCCGCCGACTGGTGATGAGCGTACCGACGCTCCTCTTCATCAGTCTCGTTATCTTCCTGCTTCTGGAACTTGCCCCCGGCGATCCGCTGGCGGGGATGCCCCTGACCATTCCCGATGATGTCCGGGAGAGGATGCGCGAAGCACTGGGTGTCGGTCAGCCCTGGTTCATCGCCTTCCCCAAATGGCTCTATCAGTTCTTCGTGGTCGAACCGCTCTATCTTATCGATGGCATTCTCGGCACGGACTGGACCGCGGGCCAACAGCGCGTCATCTCCTGGCAGACCCGTTCGCCGGTCATGGATATCGTGGTCCAGCGCCTGCCGCAGACGCTTTGGGTCGTTGGCGTCGCCTATGTCGTGGCGATCCTGATCGCCCTGCCAATAGGTATCTATTCCGCCTATCGCCAGTATTCCTGGTTCGACAATTCAGGCACTTTCATCACCATGGTCGGTTTCTCCGTGCCGCCGTTCTTCTCGGGCGTGCTTGTGATCGTCATCTTCTCTGTCTGGCTTGGCTGGTTCCCGTCGATCTACGACACGACGCACAAGGTCACCGACTGGGCGAGTTTCAAGGTTCAGCTTCAACAGATGGTCATGCCGGTGATGGTGCTGGCGCTTCAGATCACGTCGCAGCTTTCGCGTTTCATGCGCGCGTCGATGCTGGATAACCTCAACCAGGATTACGTCCGCACCGCCCGCGCCAAGGGATTGAGCGAAAAGGCCGTGGTCCTGATCCACGTCCTGCGCAATTCGCTGATCCCGGTCGTGACCGTCATCGCGCTTGGCATCCCCGCCATATTCGGCGGCGCCATCATCACCGAGCAAGTGTTCAAAGTGAATGGAATCGGCCAGCTTCTGATCACCGCGATCCAGGCCAATGACCTGCCGATGGTGCAGACGCTGACCTTCATCTTCGCGATCCTGATCGTCCTATTCAACCTGATCGCCGATGTGCTCTACGGCATCCTCGACCCGAGAATCCGCTATGACTGAGACGCCGATCACCATGGAAAAGGTGCAACCAACGGCACCGCCCCGGTCGCAATGGGCGGATATCTGGGACCAGTTCCGAAACCATCGCGGTGCGATGTGGGGCGCGGGCATCTTCCTGTTCATCGTGCTGATGGTGGTCGCCGGACCCTGGGTTTACTGGAACGATCCGCAATACGTGCCAACCGGGCGCGACTTTCTGACCCTGAGAGATACCCGCCCGATTTACACGGTGCTTTGGGACAGCGACGCGAAGGTGAACTGGGCCTATCCGCTGGGCACGGACAACCTGGGACGCGACATTCTGGGGCGTCTTCTGATCGGCGGGCGGATATCGCTGGCCGTCGGGCTTGCGGCGATGGTACTGTCGGTCCTCCTCGGCACTCTGATCGGCGTGCTTGCCGGGTATTTCCGGCTGCTCGACGGCCCGCTGATGCGCCTCACCGACCTTTTCCTTGCCCTGCCGCTCTTGCCGCTCCTGCTGGTTTCGGTGCTTTTGTTCCGCGACCGCCTGGCGGGCCTGTTCGGCCCCGAGGGTGGCACGTTCCTTCTGATCGTCACGCTGGTCGGTGTGACGAGCTGGATGCAGACCGCAAGGATCGTGCGCGGCGACGTGCTGGCGCTGAAGGAACGTGAGTTCATCCTGGCCGCCCGCTCCATAGGAACCTCTCCTGTGAAGATGATTACCCGGCACCTGCTGCCCAACGTGATGAGCCCGATCATGGTTTCCGCCACCTTGGGAATCGCCACCGCGATCATCACCGAGTCCGCCCTGTCCTTCCTCGGATTCGGCTTCCCGCCAGACTTTCCGACCTGGGGCAAGCTTCTGTTCGATGCGGTGGATCGGATGGAACTCTATCCCGAGCGGGTGCTTTGGCCCGGCTTGCTGATTTCGCTTACCGTGCTGAGCGTGAATTATGTGGGTGACGGGCTGCGTGACGCGCTCGATCCGCGCATTCGGGGTCGCTGACGAATCTCGATAAGCCTCGGTTAATCATTTGGCGATAGCGGATACCCAAGACAGCTAGGGATCCGAAATGAGCAGCATGAGCCACACCCCCGAAGAACTTCAGGCCGTGATCGAGGCTTTGAATCGCAGCCACGCGATCATCTGGTTCGATTCCGAAGGCAAGATTCTCGAAGCGAATGACAATTTCTGCACGACGATGGGCTACCGTCAGGATGAGGTGGTCGGGAAGCACCACAGCATGTTCATCGACCCCGAATATGCCCGCAGCCCGGAATACCAGCGTTTCTGGTCCGATCTTGCCCGCGGGCAGGTCCAGATGGGTGAGTTCGACAGGGTGAAAAAAGGCGGGCAACTCGTCAAGCTGGATGGCAGTTACAACGTGATTCTCGGGCCGGATGGCAGGGCGACCAAGGTCGTGAAACTGGCCAAGGATGTGTCGGCATATCAGGCCAAACTGAAATCCCTGCTGACAAACGTGGCCGAAACTTCCTCCAGCATCGCAGCGGAGGCGGAAGCGATGGCGACGACGTCCAGCGAATTGTCCAAACGAAGCGAGAACCAGGCCGCGACGGTGGAGCAAACCTCCGCCGCGATGGAGGAGATTGCCTCGATCGTGAAAAGCAACACCCAGGAAGCGAAAGCCGCCACTTCGGAGGCGATGAACGCCAAGGCCATTGCGGAAAAAGGCGGTGAGGTTGTCGAACAGGCCATCGCGGCGATGGCCAAGATCGAAAGCGGTTCCAAGGAAATCCGCAAGTTCATTGAAGTGATCGATTCCATCGCCTTCCAAACCAACCTTCTGGCGCTGAACGCAGGCGTGGAAGCCGCGCGTGCCGGAGATGCCGGACGAGGCTTCGCCGTCGTCGCCTCGGAAGTTCGGGCGCTGGCGCAGCGCGCTTCCGGTTCGGCCAAGGACATCAACGCCCTGATCGACACCAGCGGTCGCGAGGTCGAGGTTGGCGCGCGGCTGGTCAATGAAACCGGCAGTGTTCTGACCGAGATCAGGGAAGGTGTGGTCAAGGTTTCCGACGGAATCGAGCGCATATTCTCCGCCAGCCAGGAACAGGAGAGTGGCGTCATCGAAGTCAACAAGGCCATCGGCATTATCGACAAGGACACGCAGCATAATGCCCAGATGGCGCAGCAAAGCTCGGAAGCCGCAGGCAATCTTGCCCTGAGTTCCGCAAGGCTTATCGAGATGGCCAACCAGTTCAGCGGCAAGGTCGCAGCCCCCAAGCCGCCCCAGGCGAGGCCGGCACCAGCCCGACCGGTCCTCCAGTCAGCACCGCCGAGACCCGCTTTGGACGCGCCGGCACGGAAACTTGCCGTCAACGAGACCCGTTTTGTGGACAGCGACGAAGACTGGACCGAATTCTAGGTTGATAACGGCCCCATCGCGCCCAGCTTCTGTCGCTTGGAACGTTTCCGGAGCAATCGGAAACAGGCATCGCCTTTCGCGTTCGCCGTGACGCGGCGATGATGCGATCCGATCTGTTCCGGAATTGCTCTAGTGGACGCTTCTGCGGATGCGCTGGATCATCAGCCAGACAAGAAGCAGAACGATTGGTGTCAGGAGCGCCATCGCAACTCCCTTTCCGACGCCGATCGACTGGAAGAACGGATAGCCAAGGTAGGACATGAGGTTCACGGCGTAATAGCTTATGGCAGCCACCGAGAAACCTTCCACCGTCTTCTGGAGCCGCAATTGCAGATCGGCGCGCCGATCCATCGATTCCAGCAGCTTCTGGTTCTGTGCCGAGCGTTCCACATCCACCCGTGTCCGGAGCAGGTTCGCCGCTCTCTCCGCACGTTCGGCCATTGCGCGCAACTGTCCATCTGTCGCCTTAACCGTCCGCATGGCCGGATCGAAGCGCCGCATCATGAACTCGCCAAAGGTCTGGCCGCCCTTGAACCGTTCTTCCCGCAGAATCGCTATGCGCTGGTTGACCAGCGCGTTGTAAGCCCCCGTCGCTCCGAAGCGGAAATCCGAATGCGCCAGGGTCGTCTCCAGTTTTGCGGAAACCTCCAGAAGCGCCTCGAGCGTTTCTTCCGGGTGCAACTCTCCGCCATTCATCCGCGAGGTCAGACCCGTCAGCTTGCCGCTGATTTCCCCGATCTCCCGCCCCAGCTGCCGGGCGCGCGCGAATCCCAGCATCGACATCGACTTGTAGGTTTCGATTTCGCAGATCCGCTGGACCACCCGCCCGATGCGCCTTTCCCCCGTGTCGGGACGCGCAAAGAGCGCGAACCGCATATGACCCGCCGCATCGATCCGAAAATCGCCCGCCATGACGGCCGCGTCGTCCAGCACCCGGCTGATGGCGAGGCTTTCGTGCACGAACCAGTTTTCCAGCTTGCCCGGAATGGCCGTGTCGTCGTCAAGAATCTCTACCCGGATCAAGGCGGATGTCATGCGCTCGCCCGGTGCCCTGGACAACCAATCTTCGGGAAATTCCGAAAACAATGTGCCGTCGAACGGCTCCTTCGCCAGGCCATCGGCGAAGAGGGTATATGTCACGAACTCCGTGTGACTTTCCCATTTCAGGCGGTGACGGCCGATCTCCCCGAAATAATGCGTCGCCCCGGGTTGCGGATGTGGCGCACCATAGCGATCCAGCAGATCAAGCAGGTGCTGCCGATCCAGATCGCGATCCCTTGCCGCAGCATCCTGTGCCCGTTTGATCGCCAAAAAGGCCGCGCGGCAAGGCGCGACCAGGGCCGGGAACGGTCGCGCATGCAGCTCGTTGGCAAGTTGATACCGCAGATCGTGATCTTTCAGCGCGCTCATGATGGCCACCTTTTCCCCGGACCACTATACATACCAACGGAAACATGACCAGTAATTTCATCGTAAATTCCGTGACTTAGAAGAATACTACGGCATACTGTCCGCGACGGTCAGGTGCCAAACCCCTCGACGATCCGCGCCCGGCGCAGTAGGCAAGAGCAAACGCGGGGCAATCCGGGCCGACACGACACCCAATGGCAGGCAAATTCGACATCTGCATCGTCGCTCAGGCCGGGCGTCTGTCCTACGAGGCCGTGCTTTTCGCGGCCTCGCTCCGCCATGCTGCTCCCGATTTTGCCGGGCGGCTGATCGTCGGCGAACCGCAACCCGGCCCGCTCTGGCCCGGCGATCCGCGGATGGAGCCCGAGGCGCGGGAGGCGCTTGAACGTCTCGATGCCACCATCCTGCCATTTGAAAACGTGCATTTCGGCACCAGATATCCGCAGGGCAACAAGATCGAGATGCTGGCAGCGATGCCTGCCGACCGGCCCTTCGTCTTTTTCGACAGCGACACGATCATCACCGGACCGATCGACTGCGTTGCCTTCGATTTCGACCATCCTTCAGCCTCGATGGCGCGGGAGGACACCTGGCCGGTGGTACCGCTCTATGGTCCGAAACTCGCCGATATCTGGCGCGCGGTGTACGATCGCGCAGGTGTTGAGATGGACGCATCCCTCGACCCGGATCATCCGGTGGGCCACTGGGAACGCCACCTCTATTTCAATGCCGGCTGGTTCTTCCATCGCTGCCCGCAGGTATTCGCGGCGCGCATGTCCGATCTGATGGTCAGCCTGCGCGACGATCCGCCCCCGGAACTTGCCAGCCAGGCTCTTTTCCCTTGGCTTGACCAGATCGCGCTGCCCGCCGTCATCACCGGCCTGGGCGGAGGACGCCCCGGCCCCGAGCTGGACGGGCTGGACGGCGATGTCAGCCTGCATTGGCGGGTCATGCCGCTTCTTTATGCCAAGGCACCCGACGCGACGCTGACTATTTTGCAAGAGATCGCAGCCCCGAACCGGATCAAGAAGGTGCTGAAGAACCACGAACCGTTCAAGCGCATGATCTACCAGAACCGAGGCGAAAAGGTGCGCGCCTTGTTCGATCGGAACGCCCTGCCCCGGTCCGAGAAGCCGATCCGCAACCGTATCAAGCGCGCCAAACTGTGGATGCGCTGAACACCCGTTGCGCCATTGCAGGGGCGGCGCTTGCCATCTAGTCTCGCCGCAAAACGCAGGGAGAGAGTTACATGACCGACCGACCACATTTCGACACGCTGCAAATCCACGGAGGCGCGTCGCCCGACCCGGCCACCGGCGCGCGGCAGGTGCCGATCTATCAATCCACGGCCTATGTGTTCAAGGATGCCGACCACGCGGCGCGGCTCTTCAACCTTCAGGAAGTGGGTTACATCTATTCCCGCCTGACCAACCCGACCGTGTCGGCGCTGGCGGAACGGATCACTCACCTGGAAGGCGGCGCAGGGGGCATCTGCTGCTCTTCGGGCCATGCGGCCCAGATCATGGCGCTGTTCCCTTTGATGATGCCGGGACGCAACGTGGTCGCCTCCACCCGCCTCTACGGCGGCACCTATACGCAGCTGACCCAGACGATCAAACGTTTCGGCTGGTCGGCAAAACTGGTGGATTTCGACGATCTGGACGCCGTAAAAGCGGCCATCGACGACGACACACGCGCGATTTTCTGTGAGAGCATCGCCAACCCCGGCGGTTACATCACCGACCTGGATGCCATCGCGACGATTGCCGATGACGCGGGCGTGCCGCTGATCGTCGACAACACTTCGGCCTCGCCCTATCTCTGCCGTCCCTTTGAACACGGCGCGACGCTGGTGGTGCATTCGACCACAAAGTACCTGACCGGCAACGGCACGGTCACCGGCGGCGCGGTCATCGATTCAGGCAAGTTCAACTGGTCGGCCTCCGACAAGTTCCCATCCCTCAGCCAGCCTGAACCGGCCTATCACGGCCTGACGTTCCACGAGGTGTTGGGGCCGATGGCCTTCACCTTCCACTCCATCGCCGTGGGCCTTCGCGACCTCGGCATGACGATGAACCCGCAGGGCGCACATTACACGCTGATGGGGATCGAGACGCTGTCGCTCCGGATGCAGAAACATGTGGCCAACGCCGTGAAGGTCGCCAAATGGCTGGAGGCCGATGACCGGATCGAGAGCGTGACCTATGCGGGCCTCGAAAGCTCGCCCTATTACGACCGTGTTGCGAAGATTTGCCCCAACGGTGCCGGTGCGCTCTTCACCTTCGCGATCAAGGGCGGCTACGAGAATTGCGTGAAACTGATCAACTCGGTCGAGCTTTTCAGCCACGTCGCCAACCTCGGCGATGCGCGGTCGCTCATCATCCACTCGGCTTCGACAACGCACCGCCAGCTTTCGGACGAACAGCGCGAGGCGGCGGGAGCCCTGCCAAACGTCGTGCGCGTTTCCATCGGAATCGAGGATGCTGACGATATCATAGCCGATCTGGACCAGGCCCTGAACAAGGCACTGGCCTGAGGGATTGCGCTGGCTGCGCCATCGCCACGTGGGGGCTCTGCCCCCACACCCCAGGCATATTTCTCGACCGATGAAATCAAATGGCCCGCCTCCCTGAGGACGCGGGCCAACGGTTTTCACCGGTCACGGCCATCGGCTTGCCAGCCTGTGCCGCGCTTTCAGGCTGCCACCTTATGCTTAACACTGCGTTATCATCGGTCCTGAAAATATGCCGGGGTGAGCCCCGGAGGGGCGAGGGGCAGAGCCCCTAGCTGCGGGCGCTGTCCATGATGCGCCGCATTTCTTTGATAGCGGCTTCAAGACCCAGAAAGATCGCTTCTCCGACGATGAAGTGGCCGATATTGAGTTCCGCAATCTGTGGCAGCGCCGCAACGGGCGTGACAGTCTCATAGGTCAGCCCGTGCCCGGCATGGACTTCGAGCCCCAGGTCATGGGCGAATTCGGCCATTTCAACGATCCGCGTCAGTTCTATATCCCGCTCGTCGAGCCGGTCCTCGGCATGGGCATCGCAATAGGCTCCGGTGTGAAGTTCGACCACCGCGGCGCCGATCCGCTGCGCCGCCTCGATCTGGCGCTTGTCGGCGGCAATGAAGATCGACACCCGACACCCGGCATCACGCAGGGGCGCGATGAAATGTGCCAGACGGTTCTCCTCCCGCGCCACTTCGAGCCCGCCCTCGGTCGTGCGTTCCTCGCGTTTCTCGGGCACGAGACAGACCGCGTGCGGCTTGTGCCGAAGCGCGATCGCCTGCATCTCGTCAGTGGCTGCCATCTCGAAATTGAGCGGAAGTGTCAGCGCATCCATCAGCGCCTCGATATCGCGATCGGTGATGTGGCGGCGATCTTCACGCAGATGGGCAGTGATGCCATCGGCCCCTGCTGCCTCCGCCATTTTTGCCGCGCGTACGGGATCGGGATAGGCCCCGCCCCGCGCATTGCGCACCGTGGCCACATGGTCGATATTGACACCAAGTCGCAGTTTTTCAGCCATCGTCCCTACTCCGGTCCTCATCGGCGGCCACGTTAGGCACGGGCGAAGAGACTGTCCATCAACCGAAGCGGAGATTTTCGTGGTGCGGCTGTTCTTTCTTGTGACCGTCACAATGGTCGCCTTCGCGGCGAATTCGCTCCTCAATCGCCTGGCACTTGTCGATGGTACAACCGGGCCAGCCAGCTTCGCCGCATTGCGTCTTCTGTCAGGCGCCGTCTTTCTTGCGGCATTGCTGGCTATGCGGCAGGGCCTGCCGAACCTCGCAGGAAAAACCCGCGCCGTCGGGACCGCATCGCTCGCGATCTACATCCTGGGATTTTCCTTCGCTTACGTAGCGCTGGATGCTGGCATGGGGGCGCTCATCCTGTTCGGCATGGTGCAACTGACGATGTTCGGCGGAGCCGTCCTTTTGGGCGACCGCCCCGCCATCTTCCGCTGGATCGGTGCGGCGCTGGCGCTGGCCGGTCTTGCGTGGCTGGTCTGGCCGGGAAGTACAACCGCCCCCGACCTGCCCGCCGTGCTTCTGATGGCCGCCGCCGGACTGGGCTGGGGCATCTATTCGCTGACCGGCCGCAGAGCCCGCGATCCGATTCGAGAGACCGGAGGAAATTTCATCTGCGCTGCGCCCATCGCGATTGTCGTCTGGCTGGTTTTCCCCGACGGGCTGACCGCGACAGGCGCGCTCCTCGCGGTGCTCTCCGGCGCGGTCACGTCCGGGCTCGGCTATGCGCTCTGGTACAGCATCCTGCCGCGACTGGAGGCCTCCGTCGCGGCGCTTGCCCAACTGACCGTGCCGGTCATTGCGCTGGCGGGCGGCGTCCTGCTGCTCTCAGAGCAGTTGACCCCGCGCCTGATATTCGCCAGTGCCGTCATCCTTGGCGGCATCGCTTTCGGCATCCTCGGTCAGCGCAGGATCGGCTCCAGCGGATCGTAGAAAGCAGGGCCACTGGCACCCCAGGCCACGTCCGGCAGGCTGTCGGGCTTGAAGCGCCTTGCCGCAAGCTCGACCCGCGTCAGCCAGTGTCGCTCGGTCACCACGCCTTCAGGGTCGGCCCAGGACCCGCAAGGATCGCCCGCCACGATCTCGCAACGGAAATAGACATCCACCTGGTGGAAGGGACGATCCGGATCGTGGAACTCGTTGACCATCGCGACTTCGCCCACGGACACGGTTAGCCCGGTTTCCTCGTGCACCTCGCGGATCAGGTTGTCGGGCAGTGACGCGTGGGGTTCCACTCCGCCTCCCGGCGCACAAAGCAGGTCACTCTTGCCACCGGGCCAGGCATTCACCATGCAAAGGCGGTCGTCCAGCAGGATCAGTCCGCGAACCGCCAGCCGCAGGCTCATCGGTCTTCAGCCGGTCCCGTGATCCGGGTGACATGCCCCATCTTGCGCCCAGCCCGCGCTTCCGCCTTGCCGTAGAGATGGATGCGCGCGCCCATCTCTCCCGCAATCGCGTCGATCCCGTCCACGTCGTTTCCGATGAGGTTGGTCATCACCACGTCGGAATGACGGATTGGATCGACCAGAGGCCAGCCTGCGATGGCGCGAATATGCTGCTCGAACTGGTCGATCACCGCACCTGCCTCGGTCCAGTGGCCGGAATTGTGAACGCGTGGCGCGATCTCGTTTACGATCAACTCGCCATCGGCGACGAAGAGTTCCACGCCGAGGACGCCCACATAATCCAGCGCCGCAAGGATCGTTCCGGCGATTCCGAAGGCCCGTTCCCTTGTTTCCGGATTGATCCGCGCAGGCACTGTGGTGGTATGCAGAATGCCGTCGCGATGCAGGTTTTCGCCCGGTTCAAAACAGGCGATCCGGTCGTCCATGCCGCGTGCAGCGATCACGCTGATTTCGCGTTCGAAATCCACGAAACCTTCCAGGATGGCCTCGGCCCCGGCCATCGCATCGAGTGCGGTCTGCGCATCATGCGGAGCCATGATCCGCGCCTGCCCCTTGCCGTCATAGCCGAGCCGCCGGGTCTTCAGGATCGACGGTGTGCCGACTGCGGCCATCGCCTGAGCCAGCCGTGCGGCGGCGTCCGGAGCGCCGGCATCGACGGCACCGAAGGGCGCGACCTTCAATCCGATCTCTTCGAGGAACGTTTTCTCGGTCAGCCGGTCCTGGCTCACCGCCAGCGCCCGCCGGTTGGGACGGAACGGAACCAGCGCCTCGATCTGGTCGAGAGCCTCGGCAGGCACGTTCTCGAACTCGTAGGTGACGACATCGACCGACTTTGCAAAGGCTTCCAGCGCTTTGGCGTCGTCGTAACCCGCCGTCGTCAGGTTGCCCGCAACTTCGCCCGCCGGTGCGGCCCCCGGTTCATAGATATGCGTATGGAACCCAAGTCGTGCCGCAGCCATAGCCAGCATCCGGCCAAGCTGTCCGCCACCGAGGATCCCGATGGTCTGTCCGGGGCGCAGCATGTCACTCATCGACCGGCTCCTGCGGGATCGAGGCGGAAAGATCGGCCCGCCAGCGTTCGACCCGCTCAGCGAGTGCGGGATCGTTCATCGCAAGAAACTGTGCGGCCAGCAGACCGGCATTCAGCGCCCCGCCCGCGCCGATTGCCATTGTCGCCACGGGAAATCCGCGCGGCATCTGGAGGATGGAATAGAGACTGTCGAGACCTTTGAGCGCCCGCGTTTCCACCGGCACGCCGATCACCGGCACCCGCGTCTTGGATGCCATCATGCCAGGCAGATGCGCCGCACCGCCCGCGCCCGCGATGATGACCTGAAGGCCGCGTTCCACTGCGGTCTTCCCATAGTCCCAAAGCCGGTCCGGCGTACGGTGGGCCGAGACGATCCTGACCTCGTGCACCACGCCCAGAGTGCCGAGAATCTCAGCGGCGGGCTTCATCGTCGGCCAATCCGACTGGCTGCCCATGATGATCCCGACCTGTGGCTGCATTTGGTTCTCCCTGGCTGCCCGATCTTCCTAGCGGCCAGAGGAAATGGCCTCAAGCGATGATATCGGGAAGCAGTCGATCCTCGATACTGGCGATCTGGTCCTTGAGAAACAGTTTCTTTTTTTTCAGCCGCCGCACCGTGAGGGGATCGGTCCCGCGCTCCTGCAGCGCTTCAATGGCGACGTCCAGATCGTAGTGTTCGCGCTTCAGAGCTTCCAGCTTGATGCGCAGAACCTCCTCGGTTTCCATCTGTTTCGAAGATTTCGTCATGGTCGCCAGTATTCAATGCCTGGGCGTTAATTTACCCCCAACGGCGACAGTGGCAAAGCGCCAATCCACTTGTCTGGCGCAGGAAAAGACCCATATTTAGTGTCGCGGTCGCTTTCGGGGGCCGTAAACTTCGTCGCTTGAGACATGAGGACGGACATGAGCAAACTGACCCTGGGAACCCATCCCTTTCTTCTTGGCTTCGACCAGCTTGAACGGCTGGTTGAGCGAACGGCCAAGTCAGAAAACGGTTACCCGCCTTATAATATAGAACAAATCGACGAGAACGCGTTCCGGATCACGCTGGCCGTGGCCGGTTTCGCGGAAGACGCTTTGTCGCTGACGGTCGAGAATAAGCAACTGGTCGTCCGGGGCAAACAGGCCGAAGAGGATGACAGCCGTGTTTTCCTGCATCGCGGTATCGCGGCACGCCAGTTCCAACGGACATTTCTGCTGGCAGATGGCGTGGAGGTCGGAGGTGCGACACTCGCCAACGGGCTTCTGCATATCGAACTGACCCGCGCGGTGCCGGATCGTGTGGTTCAGTCGATCAGGATCGAGAAGGGTTAGGTTCATGGAAACGAAATTCAACTTCGAGCGCGACAATCCCGAAGATCGCATCGTGTACATTCGCCCGATCAACGTGGCCGACCTGCCCGATGAGGTGCAGGAACAGGCCGAGGGGCGAGAGCAGGTCTATGGCGTCCACTCGACCGACGGTCTCTGCCTGGCGCTGGTCAGGGACCGCAAATTGGCTTTCGCGCTGGCGCGTCAGAACGATTTCTCACCGGTGGAGGTGCATTGACCGCCTGAGCAAGACAAAAGCGCCCCCGAAGGGGTCGCCAGACTTCGAGATCAGGCAGTAGAAACTGAACCAGGCAGGTGTCTAGGAAACCAGGGGCACCTCAAGGGAACGTGGGCATGCGAGGGCAAACGGTTTACGCCCGAGGGCGAGCAGCCGGCCAGCATCAACCGGCGCCTTGCCGTTTTGAGGTCCAATGCCCAAGGACGTGGAACGAACGGTTGAAGGCGGGCGAGTGACATGGATTTGAGGCACAAACGTCGCGAATTGCAGGGTCTGAACGGGGCTGTCGGGCTGGCCGCCGGTCTGGCGGGATATGTCGGTCACCTTTACTCGAACGGTATGGCGACGTTCCTGATGTTCGCGATCTGGATCGTCGGGGCCACCCTCATCAACGTGTTGACGGAACCGACGCGGAAGTGACCCCCGGGTCCCTTCAATGTCTGCTTATCCCCAATTGTCCGCCATGGCCCTCAGCACATCCGAGCGGCTGATCTGCCCGACCAGCCGTCCGCTTTGCATGACCGGGAAACGGCGGTACGTGCTGTCGACGAAGGTCTTCGCCGCGGTCAGGATGTCCGCCTGTGCCTCCAGCGTCTCGACGTCAGTCGACATATGCGTGGCCACGGACGCACCCCACGCGCGGTAATAGCTGGCCTCGACAGCCGCCCGCAGACAGTCCTTCTTCGACAGAACGCCCACCAGCGTGCCGCTTTCGTCAATCACCGGCGCACCAGAGATGCGGTGTTTCAGCAAGGTGTTCATGGCCGCGTTGATCTCCTCGTCGGGCCTGAGCGTGACGAGATCGCGCGCCATGTAATCGGCAACACGGGGGATTTCACTCATCTGTCGCTCCTTCGCGGCGCGACGGACAGGTCGAACAATCCAGCCCAAGACAGGACAAGCCCCCGCAACTTCCCCGGATCGGGGGCCGACCGGCGAGGACGCCGATGGCAAGGCCGAACACGGCGAAACACGAGAGAAATGCAGTGAGAAGAAGGGTCAGCATGGAAGCGCCTCGGATTGCTGCATCGAAATCCGCTGGGTCATCTGCATGGTCAAACTCCGAAATCGTCGTTGAAGATGTGGTCGGGATCGACGCCCAACTCATCGAGCATGGTCAGGACCGCCCGGATCATCAGCGGCGGGCCGCAAAGGTAGTATTCGCAGTCCTGCGGCGCGGGATGGTCCCGCAGGTACCGCTCGAAGGCGACCTGGTGGACGAAACCTGTCGGACCCGACCAGCCGCCGCCGGGGTCGGGATCCGACATGGCGACGGTCCAGTGGAAGTTGTCGTATTGCGCGGACAGCGCGTCGAGCTCGTCGACGTAGAACAGGTCGGTCCGGCTGCGCGCCCCATACCAAAAGCTCATCTTCCGTTGCGTGCCGACCTTTTGGAGTTGTTCGAATATCATCGCCCGAAGCGGGGCCATTCCGACACCGCCGCCGATGAACACCATCTCCCGATCGGTTGGCTGCACGCCGAACGAGCCGAACGGCCCCGACAGTTCGACAGGGTCGCCCTCGGCGAGCGAAAAGAGCCACGATGAGACGACACCCGGCGGCGCATCCGGTACATTCGGCGGCGGCAAGGCGAGCCGGATGTTGAAGACGAGCCGGCCGGCCGCCGTGTCCTCGGGACGATTGGCGACCGAATAGGCCCGTGTCACCGGTGCGTCGGTTGCAAGCGACAGCCCGCGCAACGGGCGCCAATGCTCTTCGAAAGCAGGCGGAACGTCGATCCGCGCGTATTTCAACGCAAAAGGCGGGGCGGTGATCTGCAAGAACGTCCCGGCGTCGATATCCATGACCTCGCCATCCGGCAATCGAAGCACGACCTCGCGGATCAGGGGCGTAAGTTGACGGGTGGCCTCGACCACGGCTGTCCGGCTTTCGGCGGACAACAGCCCTTCCTCCACCTCCAGCGCCATGGCGTTGCGGATGACGGTCTGGCACGCAAGCCGTACTCCATTGCGCAGATCCGTCCGCGACAGTCGTGCAACCTCCACCGGCAGGGCGTCGCTTCCACCCTCGCGGATCGTCACGCGGCACAGACCGCAGGTGCCCGCGCCCGCACAGGCCGAGGGGATCAGGATGCCGTTTTGCTGCAAGGCCGAAAGCAGTTTGCTTCCCGTCCGCGCGGGGATCTCGATGCCTCGGTTGACCGCGAGAACCACGTCGTGCTCCGGTACCAGGACCCGACGCGCGGCGACGACCAGAACGGTCAGGACAATCAGAAGGGCGACGAGAAAAGCGATTCCCAGGACAATATCCATCATGACGCCAGCCTCCCGAACGCGATGAAGGCCAGAGACATTACCCCCGCCACGATGAACGCGCTTCCCAATCCGCGCAGCCCTTCCGGCATGTCGCTATAGGCCAGCCGTTCCCGGATGGCGGCGAAGGTGACGATGGCCAGCGCCCAGCCCGCGCCGCTGCCGAAGCCATAGATGGCGGATTCGGCAAACGTGTAGCGTCGTTCCACCATGAAAAGGCTCGCCCCCAGGACCGCGCAATTGACCGTGATCAGCGGCAGGAAGATACCGAGTGACCGGTAGAGAAGCGGCACGAACCGGTCGAGAAACATCTCCAGCACCTGCACCACGGCCGCGATGATCCCGATGAAGACGATGAGCTTCAGAAAGCTCAGATCGACATCCTCCAGACCCGCCCAACCCCATGCGCCGTCCGCCAGAAATGTATTGTAGATCAGATTGTTAACCGGGGTCGTGATCGTCTGCACCACGATGATCGCCAGCCCGAGCCCGACCGCCGTCTGAACGCGCTGCGACACCGCGAGAAACGTGCAGATGCCGAGAAACGATGTCAGTGCGAGGTTCTCGTGGAAAATGGCGGAGATCAGCAGGTCGGTCATGGCCGCCCCTCCGCGTCGGCAAGACGGTGTTCCGGGGTCTCGATCTGGTCGCGGCGGATCGACCGGACCGCCCAGACCAGCAGCCCGATGATGAAAAAGCCGCAGGGTGCCAGTTGCATCAGGCTCAACGGTTCGAACCACCCGCCCGCGTCGCGCGTCGGCAGAACGACATGGCCCAGAAGCGTGCCGGCCCCCAGCACTTCCCGGATCGTGCCGACGATCACCAGCACAAGGCTGTAGCCGAGCCCGTTGCCGAATGCGTCGAGCATCGACGGCCAGACCGGATTGTGCGAGGCAAAGGCTTCGGCGCGTCCAAGGACAAGACAGTTCGTGACGATCAGCCCCACGAAGATTGAAAGCTGCCGGCTGATCTCGAACGCGAAGGCCTGCAGCAGTTCGTCGGCCACGACGACGAGCGACGATATGATGACGATCTGCACGATCAGGCGGATGACGGGCGGGATGTGCCGACGGATCAGGCTGATCGTCGCAGAGGACAGGACAAGTACGCCGGTCAAGGCGGCGGACATCACAAGCGCCGTTTGCAGCGACGTCGTGACCGCAAGCGCCGAGCAGATGCCGAGGATCTGGAGCGTGACCGGGTTTTCGGAAACCAACGGCGTCGTGAGATATCTCAGACTGTTCGACATCTCAGATTCCTTCCCGTGCCAGCCGATCCAGAAGCGGCCCGTACCCGTGATCGCCCAGCCAGTAGCGCAGCATGTTGGCGACCCCGGTGCTGGTCATCGAGGCGCCGCTGATCGCATCGACCTGATAGGGCTCGCTGGCCGTGCCGCGCACGACCTCGATGACAATCGCTCCGCTTTCGTCGATGAGCGTCTTGCCTGCCCAAAGGCTCTGCCATTCGGGCGTCTCGATCCGGGCTCCAAGGCCCGGCGTTTCACCCTGTTCGGTGATCGTCAGCGCGGCGACCGTCCTCAGATCAGCGTTCAGGGCCAGCGTCGCACGGATGGTGGATTGATACCCTTTGCCCGAGACCGGCAGCACGATCAGCAGAACCTCCCCATCCCGCTCCAGCAGATGCACCGGTGCCAGTGTCGCGCGTTGTCCCAGTCTTGCAAGATCGTCCTCCGCCGGGATGGCCACGCTTTGCGCCGGGTCGGTCTCGGCCGCCGACAGATCGAAACTCGCGGGGTCTTCCGCGTCCACGAAGGCCCCGGTGTCGAGATCGACGAGGCGCGTTTCCAGCGCGTCGACGCCCAGTTCCTCCATCAGGTCACGAAGCCCCGGCAGCGTGTCCAGCATGACCGCCATTCGTTCCGCCCGTTCCGCTTCCAGATGGGCATCCTGCAACGGCTGCAACGTGACCGACGCGACGGAAACCAGAACCGCGCTGGCCAGGGCGGTCAGTAGTGCGACGCCGAAGACCTTGACCCTGTCATCGTTCGACCGGGCGAGAAATCCGCGCAAGAAAGAGACCGGGTTAGCCATGCCGCCGCCTCGACCTGAGGTGAAGACGCACCGCGCCGTGGTCGATCAACGGCGCAAAGACGCTTGCGAACAGCGCGGCTGCAACAATCGCGTCGGCCCCAGGCGTCTCGGCCGGTGAAAAGAGAACGACCATGTACCCCGCCAGTCCTCCGTAGACCCACCGGCCCACCGGCGTCGAGCTGGCAGCGGTGGGATCGGCGAAGAGGAACACCGCACCGACCGAAAGGCCGGTGCCGAGCGCGAACGGGTCAAGCGCCTGCCCGGTGATCGCAAGGCAGAACAGGACACCAAGACCGACGCCGCCGAGGATGGAGAGCGAGACAAGGCCCGCCGCGAGCAGAAGCGCAAGGCCCGGAAGGACGGCCAGCGCGACCTCCGGCGCGGTGGCGTGCAACCTGACATCCGGGAAGGCCACGATCAGAAGCATCAGCGACAGGGCGGCCGGGCTCACGAAGCCAAACCCCCTGCCCCCGAAGATCAGTTCTCCGAACACGACACCAAGCGAGACGGCGAAAGAAAGCTGCCAGAGCGCGATATCCGTCGGGCAGAACAGCGTGACGATCAGCGCCGTGGTGACGCCATGGGCGGTGAAGGCCCGCTTGCGGATGCCCGCAAAGATCATCTCCCAGACGATGGCCGTCATCATGGCTGTGGTGAGGACAAGGGTCGTGCCCACCGGCGTTGTCCACCCGGTGACGATCACCGGCAGAACAAGCGCGACCGATTGCAGCAGGGTCACACCCGCAACGGTTCGTGGCGCATGTATCATGCCGCGCCAGCCATCACGTCATCCAGAACCCGCCTCAGGCAAGCGCCGTAATCGACACCGCTGGTGCAGCGCCGTGTCGCCGTGGCGAGGTCTTCTTCGATCAGAGCGAGGCAGCCGAGACGTTCCGCCGCCTCCGCGTCCCCAATGCTCAGGGCGCGCAGCAACTGGACGGGCAGGACATCGACCGCGATGGACCGCTCCAAAGCGCGGCAGGGGACAACCGCGCTATGTCCCGGCCTGCGTGACCAAATCGTCTTCGGCCGTTGAGTGTCGGCCGCAAGAAGCGTGATCTGCGTGTCGAAGCGACCGAGGAACATGGCCTTGCGCCCCGCGCCCGACCCGCCGGAAAGCGCGGCGGAAGCGATTTCACCGGTGACATCCGCAATCCGCGCCCCGGCCGGGGCACGCAGCAGACGCGGCGGGGAGCCGTCCGGACCGATGACAGAGACGACCCGTGTTGCGCGCTGTCGACCCGTCGCCAGGAAATGCCCCATCGCGGCGACATCCTGATAGTCGACGCTCCAGACCTTTTGCCCACGGCAAAGCCGGTCGATCTGCGTTCCCGGCAAACCGGCTGCGACTGTCCCGGAGAAGCTCGCGTGGCGGATGCGCTCACCCATAGGGCCGAGTTCGGGGCCGGGCGATTGACACACGTAGACTGTTCCTTGCGTCAATCCCGCCAGCGCCTCGCATCCCCTGTGGAAATCGTCCTCAAACCCGCCAAGGACAAGCACAGGATCCGGTGCCTGCGGAGCCGCGTGAACGCCATTGATGATGATCGCCTCCGGTACATCGCCAGGTGCGGGGATCGACCCGAAGGGACGCGTGCGGAAAGCGGGCCACAATCCGCTGGCCAGCAGGGCCTCACGGGGATCTTTGGCGGCATGTTCGGAGGCCACCGCGCCCGCTTGGCCCGTCGCCTCCACGCGGATCACGAGCGCATCCAGCCTCCGCCTTGGACCAAACGTCACGCTGTCGACGACGCCTGTGACCGGCGACACGAAACACACCTCGCGGTGTTTGCGATCCGCGAACAGCTCCTGCCCCACCCGCACCCGCGCGCCTTTCTCGACCTTGAGCTGAGGGCGCAGTCCCGGCCAATCCTCGCCAAGCAACGCGACCGAGGTGACAGAGAGAACATCTTCGATGGGGCCGCTTGGCGCGGGACCGTCGGGCGCAGGTTCGCCGCGTCTGATCGTGAAGTGCTGCAATCTTTGTCCGCCCGCAAAGCCCCCAGGTCCCCGCGATCCTAGGCGCGGATGCACTCAAGCGGATTGACCTCGATCAACCGCAGCGGAAATCGACCCGGTTAGGCATGACACCAGCGCCATCAGGAAAGGACATCGTCGTGACCTCATCCCTCCGCATCGCCGTGGCCGCCGCTGCGGTCGCTCTTGCGACATCCACCAGCGTTCAGTCGCAGGACGATACACCCAGCCTGTCCGAAATCGTCGAGGCCTGGCTTCAGTCTCCCCATGGGAACCGGTCCTCGGAAGCCTTCACCCATTGGAACGAGGACGGCGAGGTACCCGGCACCTGCGCGGTCTGCCATTCCAGCATCGGCATCGCCGCATTTCTCGGCACGCCGATGTCGATCCCGGGCCAGATCGACCATCCGGTCGGCCTTGGCACGACGGTCGATTGCACGGCATGTCACACGTCGGCGGCAATGGCGCTCGATGCCGTCCCCTTCCCGTCCGGCGTCACGGTGGAAGGGCTGGGAACGTCTGCGGTATGCTCGGTCTGTCACCAGGGCCGCGCCTCGACCGAAACGGTGGTGAACGCCACGCAGGGCATGGACGAGGACGCCGTCATCGGCGATCTGCAGTTCGTCAACGCGCATTATGCGCCATCGGCCTCGACACAACTGGGAAGCGTTGTCCGGGGGGGCTTCGAGTACGAAGGCAAAGTCTACAAGGGGCGGTTCGATCACGTCCCCAACCTCAGCACCTGCACAAGCTGCCACAGCCCGCATTCGCTCGAGGTGGACATCGCGAATTGCACGACCTGTCATCAGGGCGCCCAGTCGTTCGCGGATATCCGCACCTCCCCCGCCGATTTCGACGGCGACGGCGACGCGACTGAAGGGATCGCCGCACCCATCGCCGAATTGCACGCCCGTCTCGGTGCCGCGATCCAGCTCTATGCAGCCGAGGCGGCCGGCGTGCCGGTGATCTACGCCTCCGCCAGCTACCCCTATTTCTTCATCGACACAGACGGCGACGGGGCCGTTACCGAAGGCGAAGCGGCCTATCCGAACCGCTACCAAAGCTGGACCCCTCGGCTTCTGAAGGCGGCCTACAACTATCAGCTTGTCGCCAAGGAACCCGCGATCTTCGCACACAACCCGCATTACGCGCTGCAACTGCTTTACGACAGCATCGAGAGCCTCGCCGAGCGGGTGGAGGTGGACATGTCGGACCTGACCCGGCCCTGAGCGGCGATGGGGTTCAATCGTCGGTCCCGTACAGCCTGACTTGGGCTTGCCTGATCGCGCCAGGGAATTTTCCTTCGATTTCATCGAGATCCCTGCGCGCGCCCGTCATGTCGAGACCACTCACCTCGCCGTCGCGAAACACCAGCACAAGCGCGGGGCGCTTCTCGCAATGGCCCGACAGTCGCGCCTTGCCGCCTGTCACGGAAACCACAGTCTCGACAATCGGGATGCAAACCAGATCGCCAGTTCGGACCGTCCGACCGAGAGACCAGGTCATCGGCGCGGCCCGAAAGCGGACCATCCGAACCGCAGGATCGGCGGGATCAGGCGCGCGGGCGTCAGGGTGAGGTCAAGCGCGGCCCGGCCATCGAGCACCGCATGATCGAACACCGGCTGGACGTTTAACCGAAGCAGCGGACTGCCGCAGGTCCCATAGATGAACGGCGTTAGAGCCCCATAGATCTCGCCCGTTTCGGCTGGATCCTGCGCGCCGAAACGAAGATCGACAGCGGCCCTGTCGAAATGGATCCTGTCGAAGATCTCGGAGATCAGCCGAAGAGCCGCCCCCGCAATTCGCTTTGGATCGCCCCGCCTGCGCCTGCCGGACCGCGCCCGCGCCGACTTTTTCTTGGAGGATCGCGCTTTCCTCCGTTTCGGCCTGTCACTGTCTGCCACGGAAACCCTCGGGCCGACCGACCCGAACAGACGCAGCGCCACGCTGTAGCGCAGCACTTCGCCCGCCGAAGCGCGGAATTCGATCCGCAAGGGGGCCGCGAGCATGGCCAGCAGCACCGCGACGACCGTTGCCAGAATCCACAGCAGAATGGTCATTGCAGTCCACCCGGCAAGGCGATCACGCCTCGGCGCGCTAGTCTTTGACAGCACCGGCAGCCTTGTCGATGGCTTTCCCGGCAGTCCGGCCGATGACTTCGGCCAAGGCTGTCATCGGGCCATGCACCGATTCAACCCGCGCACCCGCGCTGTCGATGATGATTGCGCCAATCGGCTTGATGCCACCGCCTGCCCCGGTTCCGGCGCCGTCACCCGCCTTTCCGTTCGCTCCGCCTCCCGCTCCGAAGCCGAAGCCATAGCTGACGATGGGAATGACGGTCGCGTCGCCCTTCTCGATCGGGTCGCCGAGCACGTTCTTGGCGTTCAGCAGCCGGTCCAGTTCCTCGACGGTGCCCTTGAGCAGTTCCTCTACTTTTTCCATGAGAATGTCCTCGCGAGTGATTCCGGAATTGGTGACGTGAACCTTGCATGGGGCTCCAATCGCCGTTTGATTTCTCTCAATCCGGGAACTGATTTGCATCAATCCACGCGGCCCGTCCGGAGCCATGCTTGTGCGCGACACATCACGGAGCGGAAAGTCATGGGCACAGGCGCGCGAAACGTAATCGGGTTCTCGGAATGCAGGCGCGGAGATGTCGGCCTCGTTGGCGGAAAGAACGCCTCGCTGGGGGAGATGATCGCCGAGCTTCAGCCCAAGGGAATCAGCGTACCACCCGGTTTTGCGACCACGTCGGACGCGTTTCGCGCCTATCTCACCGGAAACGATCTGAGCGACAGGATGGCCGCGGAACTCGAAAAGTTGGCAACCGGGAAAGCCACTCTCCAAGAGACCGGGCGCAGACTGCGCCAACTTGTTCTCGATGGCGACTGGCCGGAGGATATCGCGGCCGACATCCTGGCGGCCTACCGCACGCTATGCGAAACGGCAGGCGAACAGGATGTCCCCGTCGCCGTCCGCTCAAGCGCCACGGCGGAAGACCTGCCGGACGCAAGTTTCGCCGGGCAACAGGAAACCTTCCTGAACGTCATCGGCGAGGCCGCGCTGCTGGAGGCCTGCAAACGCTGTTACGCCTCGCTCTACACCGACCGCGCCATTTCCTACCGTCAGACCAAGGGTTTCGCGCACGATCAGGTGGCACTGTCGGTCGGCGTTCAGCAGATGGTGCGGGCCGATACCGGCGGCTCGGGCGTGATGTTCTCCATCGACACCGAAACGGGCTTCCCGGACGCGGTGCTGATCAACGCCGCGTGGGGTCTTGGCGAAAATGTCGTGCAGGGTGCCGTCGATCCGGATGAATACCAGGTCTTCAAGCCGTTTCTCGACAACGCCGCGCTGACGCCGATCCTCGAAAAGCGACTTGGCGCGAAAGAGATCAAGATGATCCACGACCGCGACCGCACGCCCCGCAATGTGCCGACCTCGAAAGAGGAACGGCGGCACTTCGTTCTGAGCGACGCGGAAATCCTCGAACTCGCCCGGCAGGCTAAGACCATCGAGGATCACTACGGCCAGCCGATGGACATGGAATGGGCGCGCGACGGGACCACCGGCAAACTTTACATCGTGCAGGCCCGGCCCGAGACGGTGCAGTCCCGCGCCGATGTCGGCCTGTTGAAATCCTATTCCGTCGAAAACCCGGGCAAGGAACTGGTGCGCGGCCTGAGCGTCGGCAATGCCGCTGTCGCCGGGCGCATCTGCATGATCGAAAGCGCCGCCGATATCGAAAGCTTCGTCGATGGCGCGGTGCTTGTGACTGGCACGACCGACCCCGACTGGGTGCCGATCATGAAGCGCGCAGCCGCGATCGTTACCGATCATGGCGGACGTACGTCGCACGCCGCCATCGTCAGCCGGGAACTCGGCTTGCCAGCAATCGTCGGCTGCGGGAACGCGACCCACGTTCTCCATGACCAGCAGGATGTCACGGTCTCCTGCGCGGGGGGTGAGGAAGGCGTCGTCACCGCGGGACTGTCCGACATCGCCGTCCGGGAAGAAACGCTGGACGACCTGCCTTCTGTCTCGACCAAAGTCATGCTCAATCTCGCGAACCCAAGCGCCGCCTTCCGCTGGTGGCGCCTGCCGGTCGATGGCGTGGGTCTTGCACGAATGGAGTTCGTGGTGAGCAACGCCGTCCGCGTCCATCCCATGGCGCTCGCGCATCCCGAAAGGGTCACGGATGCCGAGGTGCTGCAGCAGATCGACGCGCTGACGGCAGGCTATGACAGCAAGCCCGACTACTTCGTCGACACGCTGTCGCGCGGCCTCTCCCGCATCGCGGCGTTTTGCTATCCAAAGCCCGTCATCATTCGGATGAGCGATTTCAAGACCAACGAATATGCCGACCTTCTCGGCGGGCGCGATTTCGAGCCGGAGGAGGAAAACCCGATGCTCGGCTATCGCGGTGCCTCCCGTTATTACTCCGACAATTACCGGGACGGCTTCGCGCTTGAATGCCGTGCGATCGCCCGGCTCCGGAATCAGATGGGGTTCGACAACGTGGTGATGATGATCCCGTTCTGTCGAACGCCGGATGAGGCCGACAGGGTTCTGGCGGAGATGGCGAAACACGGCCTCAAGCGCGGTGAGAACGGGCTGGAGGTCTACGTCATGTGCGAGATCCCGTCGAACGTCTTACGGGCGTCGGAGTTCGCCAAGCGCTTCGACGGGTTCTCCATTGGCTCCAACGACCTGACCCAACTCACCCTCGGGATCGACCGCGATTCCGATGCGCTGGCCTCCCTCTTCCGCGAAGACGACCCGGCCGTCCTCTGGATGATCGAAACCGTCATCCGCGAGGCCCACAAATCCGACGTCAAGGTCGGGTTCTGCGGCCAGGCTCCAAGCAACGACCCGGCCTATGCCCGGCACCTCGTTCACTACGGCATCGACACCATTTCGGTGACGCCCGACAGTTTCGTGGAGGTCCTCCGAAACGTAGCGAAGGCCGAACACGCCGGGACACATGACGATGCACCGACGTTGTGGAACGTGATGAAGTGACGCGATCCCAGGTGTTGCGCATGGCCGCCGCTGCATTTGCGACGGCGTTGGCAGGTCCGCTCCTGGGGGACGGGCTACGCTGCGATGACCCGACATTTCACGTCACCGGCAGCGACGCGGCGACACGGGAACGGACATGCTCCGCTTCCCGCGAGGCGAGGCTGAAGCTCGCCACGTGTGGGGTCGAAGTGAACCGCCCCATTCGGATCGAGCTGAAGGATCGCGTCTCCGGCGAGATCAGTGATTGCCTTGGCATATATCATTGCGGTGAGGGCCTTTTGGAACTCCTGACACCGGACGCCATGCGGACGGCACGTGCAAGCGACGGCGCCTTTGGCGCGGTTTCCGACACGGCGTTCTGGGAAAGCGTCATCGCCCATGAGTTGACCCACGCGGCCTACGACCGGGTTCATTGCCCATTTCCGTCATGTGTCGCGACCAGCGAATACGCCGCCTACGCGATGCAGGTCTGGACGCTTCCCAAGAAGGATCAGACCATGTTCGGAAACGGAATCGAACTCAACACGAAGCCGACACGCGATGCGATTTCGGCGATGATCTGGTACATGGCCCCTGATCGTTTCGCCGTCATCGCGTGGCAACATTTTCAAGCCAGACCAAGCCCTTGCAGCTACATGCAAAGCATAATGGATGGCGGATTCTTCTTCGACCGGGAGCGCATCTGAGGGACGATCAGGCACTCGCTTCGGAACGGCCCATCATCATCGCCAATCGCAGGACCGACGCAAGAATGGCCTGCGCGAGAACCGGCGACCGGCCCGACCCGATGGCCGCATCATTGTCCCGGACGCCGTCCTTGCGAATAGTGCAATGCCAGTGGCCATTCCGGTCATTGGCGCGCCCGTGAATCCGTACGGTCCAGTTCGGATAGGCGTCATCGGCGACAAGCAGTGCCCCGTCCGTGACCGCGAGGCTTTCCGGGCGGGTCTCCGCCGCGACCCTGCCGGGCAGAACGAACGTCAGCGCGTTCAGGACGCCCTCGAAATCGGCCAGCGGCATGTCTGCGTTCGCTTCCAGCTCTTCGATCAGCGCGTCGAGTTCCTTGTCCTTGATCATCTTCGATGGCCCCATTCTTCAATCGGATATTTGCTTGCGGCCAGCATAGCTTCGCCGGCGTCTCACGGATTGACACGGATCAATGCGCTCAGCACCAACCCACGCTTTAAGCCCGGACAAAGAACGGCACCCGAGGATCAGAACGAGATGGAAATCCACGCGCTCTTTCTCACATTGGGCGGCATGTTCTTCATCGGCCTGGCCGCCGATCGGATCGGACAGCGGACGGCGGTGCCCCGGGTCACGCTTCTGCTGCTTTGCGGACTCGCCATCGGACATTTCGAGTTGCTGCACGAGACGATTGCCTCCGCGCATGAGTTTCTGTCCGTTACGGCGCTGACCTTCGTGGCGTTCCTTCTCGGCGGTTCGCTCAGGTTCGCCGATCTGAAGGCCATCGGCCGCCGCGTGCTGGCAATCTCGCTGGCCATTGTGGCGATCACGGTTGCGGGTGTCTCCGCAGGGCTGATGGCGTTTGGCGTCGATCCCGGCCTTGCCGTCATCATTGGTGGCATCGCAGCGGCCACGGACCCGGCGGCGACGACCGACGTCATCCGGCAGTCAGGTTTCGAAGACGATTTTACCCTTACCCTGAAAGGCGTCGTCGCCGTGGATGATGCCTGGGGTCTCCTTGCCTTCAGCCTGTGCCTCAGCTTTGCGCTGTTGGGGGCCACGGACCCCGCGACCAACGGCGAATTCTCCTTTGTGCGCGAAATCTTCGGAGCACTTGGGCTGGGCGTCGTCATCGGCTTTCCCGGTGCCTATCTGACAGGCCGCATCGGCGGCGGCGAACCGCTGGAAATCGAAGCCCTGGCGCTGGTGTTCGTAACGGCGGGACTGGCGCTCTGGGCCGAGGTATCCTTTCTGATCGCCGGGATGACGGCCGGTGCGATCATCGTGAACGTGGCAACCCACCACGACCGCGCGTTTCACGAGATCGAGCATATCCAGTGGCCGTTCATGGTCCTGTTCTTCCTGCTCGCGGGCGCATCGCTCGATGTCGCGGCGCTGCGCGAGGTCGGACTTCTGGGGCTTGCCTATATCGCTCTGCGCACAGTCGCCCGGTTTGCGGGCGGTTGGCTTGGGGCCTGGATCGGCAAAACGCCGGTCGCAGAGCGTCGGTTCTATGGCCCGGCCTTGCTTCCGCAAGCCGGTGTCGCAGTCGGCATGGCACTGATCGCGGCGCGAGCGATGCCGGATATCGCCGACCAGATCATCGCACTGACCATCGGTACCACCATTGCCTTCGAACTCTTCGGACCCGTCCTGACGCTTTGGGCGGTCCGCCGCGTCGCTGCCGGTCAGGGGTCGCAAGTCGCGCCCGGGCGACGGTCCTGAAGCCCCGCGTCAGCGCGTCCGGCCGCGTCTTCCCGCGAACTGCGCAAGAACGGTGTCCTCGATCCTGACCAGCAACGTCTCTATGCGTCTTGCACAGGCACCGAAAACACGCCCGCGGAACTCCGACGAACTCGACATGATCGCATCGAAAACGTCGCGCGGCACCAGCAGGACCTCGGCATCGGTCTCCGCGACGGCCTCCAGCCCGGAGGATCGCACTGTCATCTGGCGGATCATGGCCAGCGCGATGCATTCACCGCCATGCAGCCGGTAGAGTACGGCAGGGGGCGTCTTCGCCGATATCCGCTGAACGCGAATGGTGCCGGCCACCGGAAAGCACAGGGCATCTACCGTCTGCATGCGACCGAAGAGCCTCGCGCCTTGTGCGAACGCGATCACACGGGCATGCGTGTCGAGGAGCGCCGCAACCTCGTCCGAAATTTCGGCCAGATCCGGGAGCATCCGTCGCCATTCAGGTTTCGTTGACATCTTGTGCACTCATCCGTTTCCGGGCTTTCTAGGCGACTGCCCTGGCCTTCGTTTGATCAATGTCAATTACCGTCGGACGCGATAGTGTCATGTCTTTCGGCGCAGGAAAGGAGCGTCTGTTGCCCGAAATCATTTTCCGCACCGAGAATGTGACGAAGGTCTACGACACCGGCCTGGTGAAGGTTCACGCGCTGGATGGCGTCGACCTTGCGCTTTACAGCGGTGAGCTGACCGTGCTTCTCGGGCCGTCCGGCAGCGGGAAATCGACGCTGCTGAATATCCTCGGCGGGCTCGATCACGTGACCGAAGGACGCGTCTGGTTCGAAGACACCGAACTGACCGACCTGGGCGATCGCGGGCTGACGCGATATCGACGCGACCACGTGGGTTTCGTCTTCCAGTTCTACAACCTCGTCCCCAGCCTGACCGCGCGCGAAAACGTCCAGCTCGTCACCGATGTCGCCCCCGACCCGATGCCTGCGGACGAGGCGCTGAACCTTGTGGGGCTCGGCAAGCGCATGGATCATTTTCCCTCCGAGATGTCCGGGGGCGAACAACAACGGGTCGCCATCGCCCGCGCCATCGCGAAACGCCCGCAGATCCTTTTATGCGACGAACCCACCGGCGCGCTCGACAGCGCCACCGGCGTGAACGTGCTGGAAGTGCTGCGCGATATCAACGACCGGTTCGGCACAACCACGGTCGTCATCACGCATAACGCCGAGATCCAGCGCATGGCGCATCGGGTGATCTTCTTCCAGGACGGCAGGATCGTGAAGACTATCGAAAACGCCGAGCGCCTCGCCCCGGCCGAGATCGCGTGGTGACGCCATGCAGGCGATCGACAAGAAACTCCTCCGCGATTTCCGCCGCCTCTGGATGCAGGCCCTCGCGATTGCGCTTGTTCTGGCCTGCGGCGTAGCCATTCTGCTGACGTCGGTCGGCATATCCGTGGCTCTCAATGAGACGCGGTCTGCCTACTATGAGCGCAACCGTTTCGCGGACGTCTTTATTCAGGCGACGCGCGCGCCCATGTCGCTGATCGCAGAGGTCGAAGCAATCGAAGGTGTCGTCGGTGTCGAGCCGAGGATTTCCGGCAGCGCCATCCTCGACATTCCGGGGCGCATCCGAACCTCCGTTGGGCAAATCATCTCGCTGCCAGATCGCGGTTCGCCGATCCTCAACATCCCCGTCCTGGTCTCCGGTCGCCTGCCCGATCCGATGGCCCTGAACGAGATCATGGTGAACGAACCTTTCGCGGAAGCGAACGGGTTTCGCCCCGGCGACGGTTTCAGCGCCAATATCCGGGGTCTCAAGCGCGACCTGGTCATCGTCGGCACCGCCCTGTCGCCGGAGTTCATCTATACCATCGGTCCCGGCGCGATGATGCCCGACAACGAAGCCTTCGGAATCATCTGGATGCCGGAACGCGCCACGGCGGCGGCATTCAACATGACGGGTGCCTTCAACGATCTGTCCCTCGCCCTGGCGCCGGGCACGCGCACGGAACCGGTGATGGATGCGCTGGACGATCTGTTGGAGCCCTACGGCAGCCTCGGGGCATATGACCGAACGACGCAGATCTCGGCCTCCTTCATCGACGCCGAGATAAAACAGATGCAGGGCATGGCGACGATCCTGCCACCTATCTTCTTCGGCATCTCCGCATTTCTCGTCAGCATGGTGATGGCCCGGATCATCGCACTGGAGCGAAGCGAAATCGGGCTGCTGAAGGCCATCGGCTATTCGAACTTCGCGATCTGCATGCATTACCTGATGCTTGCCGGGCTGATCGCGGTCGTCGGTGTGGGGATCGGCTGGTTGGCCGGAACCTGGCTGGTGTGGGACACCGCCGAATCCTATGCCGAGTTCTTCGACTTTCCCTTCGTCATCGTCCGCGTGCCGCTCTGGGTCTACGGCGCGGCCGGCCTTGCCGGACTCGCCACGACCAGCGTCGGCGCGGCACGCAGCGCACTCGGGGCGGCCAGCCTGGCCCCGGCCATCGCAATGCAACCCCCTGCCCCGCCCCGGTTCAAACGCTCGTGGATCGATGCGGTGATGTCGCGACTTCGCCTGCGGCAGTCGACCATCATGATCCTCAGAAGCCTGTTGCGCTGGCCAGTCCGCAGCTTCCTCACCGCGCTCGGGCTTGGCATGGCGGTCGCCGCCGTCATCGCGTCGCTCTTCATCAATGACTCGCTCGACGAAATCATCGACCTCGCGTTCTACCAGACGAACCGCCAGGACGCGATGCTGCTCTTCGCCGACGACGCGCCGGAAACCGTGCTCGAAGATGTCCGCGACCTGCCGGGCGTGCTCCAGGTGGAGAGCCTGCAATTTCACCCGGCCATCCTGCGCAACGGCCACTTGTCCAAGCGCATTTCCATCGAATCCCGGCGGCCCGGAAACGATCTGAGCCGCGTCCTCGACGAAACCGGGGCCAGCGTCACCGCACCTCCGGGAGGGATCCTTCTGTCCAGGCGACTGGCCGCGCAATTGAACGTGCGGCCCGGAGGCAGCGTCGAGGCGGAGTTTCTCAGGGGACGGCGCGAAACCTTCGATCTGACGGTGACCGGATTGGTCGAACAGAACCTCGGGCTTGGCGCATATGTCGATCACGCCTTCATCAGCGCACTTTTCCGGCAGGCCCCAAAGCTGACATCCGTGAACGTCGCGCTCGATGAAAACAGGCTGGACGAGCTTCACGCCACGATCAAGGAGATCCCGCGCTTGTCGGGCATCATCGAGCTTGTGACGAACCGCCGTTCCTTCGAGGATACCATCGAAGAGAACATCATGGTGATGAACACGATCTACATCACCATCGCCGTCCTCATCACGGTCGGCGTCACCTACAACGCTGCGCGCATCCAGCTTTCGGAACGCGCCCGCGAACTGGCGAGCCTGCGGATTCTCGGCTATGGGCGCGACGAAATCTCCTACATTCTCGTCGGGGAACTCATGCTGATCGCGCTCATCGCCCAACCCCTCGGCTGGCTGATCGGCACGTGGATCGCGCAGGCGCTTTCCCGGGCCTTCACCAGCGATCTTTACGCGATCCCGCTCGTCCTCAAACTCAGCACCTTCGCTCTCGGCAGCCTCATCGTGCTGAGCATCGCCTTCATATCCGTCATGATCGTCCGCCAGAGGCTTGACCGTCTCGACCTTGTGGCCGTCATGAAGACCAGGGAGTGACTCCATGGATGTTTCAATGCGCACGATAGGATGGCTGGGGGCCGGGGCCGTGGTCCTCTTGGGTCTCGCCTATGTCAGCTTCCGCGAGGAGCCGGTGCCAGTTGATCTGGCGGAGGTGACGCGCGGGCCGCTGGAAGTCACGGTCAATGCCGACGGCAAGACCGAGGTGCGCGATCTGTACGAAGTCGCCTCACCGATCGCCGGAACCGCCATGCGCTCCCCGGTCTCGGTGGGCGACCGCGTCGTGAAAGGGGAAACGGTGGTCGCCGTCGTGCGCCCGGTGGCATCGGGCCTGCTCGACGAACGCACGCGGCTGCAGGCGGAAGCAACCCTGCGCGAAGCCGAAGCGTCGCGCAACGTGGCGGCGGCGGATTTGCTGCAGGCGGATGAAAGCCGCACTTATGCAAGGTCGCAACTCGACCGGACGCAGGAACTGCTGAACCGGGGCGTCGCATCGCTCACCCGACTCGAAACCGACGCGCAGAAAATGAAGGTCGCGGAAGCGACATATGCCGCAGCGGAGGCCAGGCTGGCGGCTGCGGACGGAGCGGTGGCGCGCGCGCGCGCCAGCCTTCTCGATCCGGACCCTGCGGCGGAGACCGACGCGGCCTGTTGCGTGGAAATCCGGGCACCCGCCGATGGCGTTGTAATGACGGTTGCAGCCATCAGCCAGCGACCCGTCGCCATCGGCAGCCCCCTGCTGAGTCTCGGCAATCCCGACGATCTGGAAATCGTCGCGGACATCCTGTCCAGCGATGCGGTCCGGCTGCACGAAGGCGCAACCGCCTATGTCGAGCGGTGGGGCGGCCCGACGGTGCTCGAAGCCCGGCTCGACAGGATCGATCCCACGGCACGCACCAAGGTCTCGGCACTCGGCATCGAGGAACAACGGGTCGATGCCTATTTCACACTCGTAAGTCCCGTCGAGGATCGACCCGGACTTCGCGACGGGTTTTCGGTATTCCTGCGCATCGTCGAGTGGCGATCCGATGACGTCCTGCAAATCCCTCTCAGCGCGATCTTTCGCGACGGTCCGGCCTGGGCGGTATTCGTCGCCGATGGCGAGTATGCCGCGCTGCGCCGCGTGACGCTCGGCCAGCGGAACGGGCGGATGACGGAGGTCATCGAGGGCCTGGAACCGGGTGAGCGGGTCGTCCTGCATCCCAGTGACGATATCGAAACCGGCGTCACCCTAATCGAACGCTCGAACCTCTGACGGGAAGCGCAAACAGAAACGGGCCGCAATGCTGCAGCCCGTCTTCACCCCTTCCCACTCGTTACGACGACTTCGAACCCTTCAGAACGTCTGAGAAGACGGTCGAACTCATTTCCATAAGCTTGCCCGTCTCATCCTGATACTGGTCAATCGCGGTCTGCACGAACTCGGCCTGGATATGCTGCAACTCGTGCACGTCCTTGCAGTGCAGCACCTTGTGTTGTGTCTTCACATCTTCCTTGACGCGGTCCGCAAGGAAACTCAGGAACTCTGCGCTCATATCGCTGAAGGCTTCGGCCCAGGCCGTCCCCATGCCCAGCATGTTTCCAAAACCCGAATTCTGCAGAGCGTCGATCGCGTCGGATGCGCTGTCGGGCGCTGATGAAGGCTCTGATCGCGATTTGGTGGCCATGCGATGTCTCCCGTTTATGATGCGTCCATGCGAGTCTAGACGCGACCGAAGCCTTTCGATTGACTTTCCTCAATGTCTCGGGCGCCGTTGGATAGATGGCTGGACGGGACAAGACCTGCGACGAGGGGTTCGCGTGGATGACACGATCGACACCGGCGGATTGACGGCAGCGCAGGTTCTCGCGGCCCGGCGCAGCCATGGCTGGAACGAGCTTCCGGCCCAGCGTACGATTAGCCCTCTGCGCGTTTTCCTGCGCCAGTTTTCAAGCTTTCTCGTGCTCATCCTGGTCGCCGCCGCCGGCGTCGCCATGGCGCTTGGCGAGTGGATCGACGCATTGGCGATCGGGCTGGTGATTGTTTTGAACGCAGCACTCGGCTTCGTGCAGGAGTGGCGGGCGGAAACCGCGCTGGCGGCGTTGCGCAGGATGATGTCGCCAAGCGCGATGGTCATCCGCGACGGCCAGGAACAGATGATCCCGGCACGTGAGATCGTGCCGGGCGATATCCTGGTCCTGTCCCCCGGCACCAGGGTCGCGGCGGACGCGCATCTTCTGAAGGTTGCCGACCTGAGCCTCGATGAAAGCGTGCTGACCGGAGAATCCGTCCCCGTCGAAAAGGAGGCAGGCGGTGAGGATACCCTTGTTTTCGCGGGAACCTCCGTCACCGCGGGCCGGGCCGAGGCGCGGGTCACCGCCATCGGCAGCGCCACAGAGTTCGGGCGGATCGCCCGGCTGACCGGCGATGTCGGCGAGAAGCAGACCAACCTGCAGGAGCATCTCGGACGCCTGGCCCGCCAGCTCGGCATCGCCGCGCTTTTCGTCGCCGCCAGCGTCGGCCTGCTCGGGCTGGCCTTCGGTCGGGCACTGTCCGAAATGGTGCTCATGGCCCTCTCCCTGGCCGTCGCCATCGTGCCGGAAGGGCTTCCTGCCGTCATCACCATCACGCTGGCACTCGGTGCGACCGCCATGGCCCGCCAGAAGGCCCTCGCCCGTCGGCTGCAGGCCGTGGAGACGCTCGGCGCGGCGTCCGTGATTTGCACCGACAAGACCGGGACACTCACCGAAAACAAGATGACGGCCACGCGGATCTGGACGGTCGGGCGAAGCTACGACGTCACGGGAACGGGCTATGACCCGGCGGGGCACATTGCGCTCGACGGTCAGCGGATACGGGCCAGCGATGACCCGCTTCTCATGGACCTACTGGTAACCGGGCTTCATTGCAGCCATGCCACGCTGTCGCGGCGCGGCGACGCCTGGGGCCTCGTCGGTGAACCGACCGACGGCGCGCTGGTCACGCTGGCGCTCAAGGGCTGGCTCGATCTCCCGCGCGACCGGACACCCCAGGCGGAACTGCCCTTCAGCAGCGAACGCAAGCGCATGAGCGTGCTGACATCGGTGGGCGGTGGCGCACGGATACTGACGAAGGGCGCGCCGGAGCGGGTTGTCGAGATCTGTACGTCCGTGCGAACACCCGAAGGCGAACGGGCGCTGTCGGACAAGGATCGCGCCGAAATCGTCGCCGCTTACGAAGCCATGGCAGGCGCTGGCATGCGTGTGATCGCGCTGGCCGCGCGCGACGCGCCCGACAACCAGATCGTCGAGGCGGACCACGTCTTCCTCGGTCTCGTCGGCCTGATCGATCCGCCCCGCGCCGAGGTTCGCGCCGCCATCGCCTCGGCCCGGTCGGCCGGGATTCGGACCATCATGATCACCGGCGACAGCCCGATCACCGCGCGTGCGATTGCCGAACAACTCGCGCTTCCCGCCGATGACCCGATCACGGGCGCGGACCTGGACCAGATGGATGACGCCACGCTGCGCGGGAGGCTCGCGGGCAACGTGCTGTTCGCCCGCACGAAGCCGGAGCAGAAGATGCGGATCGTCGCCACGCTGCAGGGCCTCGGCCATATCGTCGCGATGACCGGCGACGGCGTCAACGACGCGCCTGCACTGAAACGGGCGGATATCGGCGTCTCGATGGGCATCCGAGGCACCGACGTCGCCCGGGATGCCTCCGATCTCGTGCTTCTCGACGACAACTTCGCCACCATCGTCCGCGCGGTCCGCGAAGGGCGGCGGCAGTTCGGGAACGTGAGAAAGTTCGTTCGGTATCTCCTGTCCTCCAACGCGGGCGAAGTCATCGCGCTGACCATCAACATCGCCATCGGCGGGCCGCTCGTGTTCCTCGCCACGCAGATCCTCTGGATGAATCTCGTCACCGACGGCATGACGGCGGTCGCGCTCGGGCTGGAGAAGGCCGAGCCGGACCAGATGCAGCACCCTCCCCGAAAGCGGAACAGCCCGATCCTAGGGCGCGGCGGGCTTGCGTCGATCATCGCGCTCGGAACCTATACCGGCCTCGCAAGCCTCTGGATCTTCTACCATCTTCTCGACCAGGGGACCGACATTGCCCGGACCACCGCCTTCACTGCGATGGTCGTCTTCGAAAAGCTCAGCGTCTTCGCCTTCCGGTCGCTCCGCCTGCCCGGCCATCGGATCGGATGGTTCAGCAACCCGCTCCTCTTCGCCGCCTTGGCGCTGATGCTCTCGGTGCAGATCGCAGCGGTCTACCTGCCGGTGCTGCAGGCGATGCTGCACACCGTCCCCATCGGCTGGAACGAATGGGGCCTGATCCTGCTCTTTGCACTTCCGGTCGTCATCGTGCCCGAGGTCCTGAAGACGATCCTTCCCCCGCGCGTCTGAATTTTTTCCACTCCGAAAAGCGGATTGACGAAAATCAACTTGAGACCGGCGCACGGATCTACGCTTGGCGCAATGAGAGGCGCCAATGTTCTCGAACGCCGTGAAACTTTTCTCGATCAATGGGTTCGACATCAAGATCGACCCGAGTTGGCTCGTCATATTCGCGCTGATTTCGTGGAGTCTCTCGCAGCACTATTTCCCGACCGCACTGCCCGGCGAGACCCCAGTGGTCTACCTGACGATGGCGGTCATCGCGACTCTGTTGTTCTTCGTCTCCCTGCTGCTGCACGAGATCGCCCATTCGATCGTCGCGCGTCGGTTCGGCCTGGCTGTAGGCGGGATCAAGCTGTTCCTCTTCGGAGGCGTGGCCGAGATAGAGCGTGAACCGCAGTCGCCCCGCGCGGAGTTCATCATAGCAGCGGCGGGACCGGCCATGAGCGTGGCTCTCTCCATCGGCTTCCTGCTCTCGTCCCGGATCGCGGCGTCCATAGTCGGGCTTGCCGTTGTCGCCCAGGTGCTCTCCTACCTCGCATTCATCAACATGGTGCTTGCCGTGTTCAACCTCGTCCCGGCCTTCCCGCTCGACGGCGGGCGGATATTCCGGGCTTATCTCTGGCACCGCGGCGGGAGCCTCTTGCGCGCCACCGAGACGGCGGCAAGAGCGGGCACCCTCTTCGCCTTCCTGCTGATGGGCTTCGGGGTCGCCTCCCTTTTTCAGGGCCTGATCGTGCCTGCGCTCTGGCAAATCCTGATCGGCGGTTTTCTCCTTGTCGCGGCAAGGGCGAGCTATCAATCCCAACTCGTACAGGTCGTGTTCGAAAAGCGGACCGTGGAAGATCTGGCGCAGAAACGGCCCGTCACGGTGGCCCCGGACGTGAGCCTGGCAGATTTCGTGAACCGAACGGTCCTTCGTCACGGCCTGAGCTTCGTTCCCGTCGTCGAAGACGGTGTGCTCCTGGGTTACATCGACCACGCGATGATACTGGGCATCGACCGCGAGCACTGGTCAAGCACGCAGATCGGCGATGTCTTTGCGGGGCTCGATGCGCACTCCACGGTCGATCCGGACATGGCGGTGGACGACCTCCTCAAGATCATCGCCACGACCGGGCGAAGGAAGTTCCTCGTTGTGAAAAACGGCGAACTCGTGGGCGTCATCTCGCTTTCCGACCTTACGCGGCATCTTCAACTCTCCGATCTGATGCCGGCCGCGTAAGGCAGGCGACGTCTTGCGTCAGGGACGAGATCGGGCAGAGTGCGCCAGAGGATGGGAACGCACATGGACACCCCGGAACACAACGCCGCAATATTGGAAGCCGTCCTGGACGCGGCGGTGGACGCGATCGTCCTTGCTGACGACCGCGGCGAAATCCTGACCGTGAACCCAGCTGCCTGCGGGATGTTTCAGCGCACCGCCGACGAGCTGATCGGACGAAACGTCAATATCCTGATGCCAGAACGGCTCGGTGGTTCGCACGACGGGTTCATGCGCCACCATATCGACACCGGCGAAAACCGGATCATCGGCATCGGACGCGATGTCGAAGGATTGCGGAAGGACGGGTCGGTCTTTCCGCTGCACCTTTCTGTCGGCGAGGCGCGCGTGGATGATACGCGCCTCTTCGTCGCCATTCTCCACGACCTGACGCAGCGCGCCGCCATTCAGAATGCCCTGTCGCGGTCGCAGCGGCTTGACGCGGTCGGCCAGATGACCGGCGGCATCGCACATGATTTCAACAATCTGCTGACCGTGATCGTCGGAAACCTTGAATTGCTGAAAATTCGCGAGTCGGACGCCCCGTCGGACACACTCATCGCCGACGCGCTCCATGCCGCCGAGATGGGGGCCGATCTCACCTCGCGACTCATGGTATTCGCCCGTCAGAGCAACCTCAAACCGGTCAAGTCGGACCTGCGGGCGCTCTGCGAAGATGCGCTGGCCATCCTCAAGCGGTCACTCGGGGCCGGGGTGCGGATCACAACCGAATTTCCGCCACGGACGCGGCAGGTGCTGGTCGATCCCGTGCAGCTCCAGTCGGCGCTGGTCAATCTTGCGCTGAATGCCCGCGATGCGATGCAGGGGAAAGGCGAATTGCTGATCTCGGTCGAAGACGTCACGATCGACGACCGGTACATGGCCCAGGAAGTCGACGTCGAAGTGGGCGACTACGTGCGCCTCTCGGTCAGCGACAACGGTGCCGGTATGGATGAGGAAGCTCAGAAGCGGGCATTCGAACCCTTCTTCACGACAAAGTCGGACAGCGGGGGCAACGGGCTTGGTCTCGCGATGGTCTACGGATTCGTGCGTCAATCCGGCGGCCACATCACGCTCTACAGTGAGCCGGGGCTGGGGACCAGTTTCGGCCTCTACTTCCCTGCCCTTGCCGACACCGGCGCTGCGGACGGCGCTCCCGGCGTGTCGGCGGGGGAAGCGGAAAACCTCAAAATGGGGGCGGATCGAACCGTCCTGATCGTGGAAGACAACCCCAAGGTAAGAAAGCTGTCCGTCACACGGCTCCAGAACCTCGGGTTCGCGACCAGGGAGGCATCCGACGGGGATGAAGCCTATTCCATCCTGAAGGGCGGTTTCCATGCCGATATCGTCTTTTCCGATCTCGTCATGCCGGGAAGCCTGAACGGCTACGACCTGGCCGCCCGGATCACAGAAGAATTCCCGCAGATCAGGATCCTGCTGACATCAGGCTACGCAAGCGATGCCGTCTCCGAAAAAATGGCCCACGGCGTGCGCTACGAGATATTGCACAAGCCGTTTCGCCAGTCGGACCTTGTGCGCAGGCTTCAGGCGCTTCTGGAGGACGACCCGCCCACCTGAGTCACTCTCACGTCGCCGGCGAACATGTAGCCGACACCGCGCACAGTCTTGATCAGTTTCGGCTCGGATGGGTTGCGCTCGATTTTCTTGCGCAGCCGCGCGACCTGATTGTCGATTGTGCGATCCAGCGGCGCATGCTTGATCCCACCGATCAGATCCATGAGCTGATCGCGCGACAGGACCCGCTTGGGGCGGTCGAGGAAGATCTTCAGCAATTTGAAATCGCCGCTCGTCAGGCCGCAATCCTCGCCGGAGCGGTCCGTCAGTTCCATCCGGCCCGGACACGCGCTCATCCCGTCAAAGGTAAGCGTTTCGCCGTCCGTCGGTGTGCCTTCAACGCTCTCGTCCATCGACGAACGCCGAAGGACGCTGCGAACACGCGCAACGACTTCGCGGATGTGGAACGGCTTGGTGATATAGTCGTCCGCCCCGATTTCCAGCCCGACCACCCTGTCGATCACGTCATCCTGCCCGGTCACCATGATGATCGGCACCGTCGATTTCTTCCGGATATCGCGCGCCAGATCCAGACCGTTGTCGTGCCCCAGGTGGATGTCGAGCGTGATCAGGGCAACGGGCTTGCTGTCCAACAGCTCCGCAACCTCGCTCGCGGTCTGCGCTTCAAGGACGGCGAAGCCTTCGCCTTCCATGACGTTGCGCAGAAGGGAACGAATCTTGGGATCGTCTTCGACGACAAGGATAATCTGCTGTTCCACCCGTAGATCCACCACCCCAAGGTAATTTCGGTGTCTCGCTTGGACGAAAACGCGATCGCCCGGGCGACATTACAAAATGATACCATTCCATACAACACGCGCGGTATCGCCCATACGCGCGCCCGTCATACTCCGCGTGCATTCAACATTCCCCAGGGGGGCGAGAGATGTACGTGACATTGCCAAGCGAAGAGATTGACAAATCACCTGACATCGCCAAACCGCGACGCGCAACGCAAACCACGCAGGTGCGGGCGGGCAGCTATCTCTATTACGAGGGCGACGAGGTCGAGTGGCTGTTCCAGGTGAAATCCGGCGTGTTGCGCCTGACACGGATGCTGGAAGACGGACGTCGCCAGGTGATCGCTTTCGGTTATCCGGGCGACATCGTGGGATTCCCCTCCCTCGGACGCCATCACGCAGATTGTGACGCGCTGACCGACTGCTGCCTTCAGCCGTTCAGAAGATCGCTGCTGGAACGCGGTCAGACCGAACCGGAGCTGCACCATGAACTTCTGCAGGCCGCCCTGCGCGAAATCAGTGCCATGCAGGACCATTTCATGATGCTCGGTCGGAAGTCCGCGGTGGAAAAGGTCGCATCGTTCCTCGGCGTCCTCGCCGAACGTGTCGGGACGAAGGGCGAGGGCCCCGTCACCTTCGATCTGCCGATGCGGCGCGCGGACATCGCCGATTTTCTCGGCCTCACGACGGAAACCGTCTGCCGAACATTCACGCAGTTGCGCAAGACGGGCGTCATCGAGCTTGCGAACATCCACACTGTCGTCATCCGGCGGCCCGCCGCACTTCTGGCACTGTCGCAGGGCGATACCGACTAGGGTTCAAGCCGGACCAACCCTGCCCGATTGATCGCAATCAATCGACCGGCTCCGGAACCCGGTAGATTCGCACCGACGGCGCTTGCCCCGCCGCCGCCAAGGAAAGGAGCAAAAAGCCATGGCCAAGCAAGCAGTTGAAAAACACCAGCCGCAGGCGGAAGACACGATGCTGTTCCCGTCTCTGCAACGAGAGATGAACCGGCTGTTCGAACAGTTTCGCACCGGATTTCCGGGCGCCGACGCCCTCCCGGCCAATGTCTTCGGAACCAGTGGCTTCCCCGCCATCGACGTCGTCGACACCGATGACGGCTTGGAGGTCAGCGCTGAACTCCCCGGCGTCAAGGAAGACGATCTCGACGTTTCAATCTCGGGCGACGTTCTCACGCTCAATGGCGAGAAGAGCTATGACCACGAGGAGAAGAAGGGGAACTTCCACCGGATCGAGCGCCGCTACGGCAGCTTCCGCCGACAAATCCCGCTTGGCTTCACGCCTGAAAATGGTGCGGTGGACGCCAGGTTCTCCGATGGCATCCTCAAGCTGAAGATCGCAAAGCCCGCAACCGCTGCGGCCGGGGTTCAGAAGATCGACATCAGAAAGACCTGATACTGTGCGGGCGCGCCACACCGCCATCCCGCATGTCCCACCCGTGGCGCGCCCATCAGACCGGTATTCATCCAATACGAGAAGACACACATGAAAAACGCCACGGCTCTCTTCCTCGTCACGCGCGATACACCCGATGAGATGATTTCCGCCTTCGCGGAAGGATCGGTCAAGACGAACACCCATCTCAGCTGCCTGTTGCTGGGCCTCGCCCCCGAGCTCCCTGCCGCTGGCTTGGGGATTCCGCCCTACGGCGCGATAACGATCCCGGACGATTGGGCGGAACAGCTTCAGAGCGCGCACGAGAACGAACGCAAGCGCATCCAGGAAATTGAAGCGGTCCTGGCCCGCGCGAACGTCTCGGGAGACGTGCAATCCGCGTTCACCGTCGGCAACCAAATCAGGACCCACGTCGCGCGGAAGGCGAACGTCTCCGACATCGCCTATATCGCGCCGAACCTGCGGGACACGCCGGAGTTTCGCGATGCGGCCTTCGGTGTGCTGTTCGACTCCACCATCGGCCTCATGCTGAACTGCCACGCGCCCCTGTCGCCGAACGTCGTCTTCGTGGCCTGGGACAGCAGCAAGGCGGCGGCGCGGGCGGTGCACGCGGCGTTGCCCATGCTGAAGGAGGCCGGTGAGATCGTCGTCGGCTGCTTCGATCCGGTCATGACAGAGGCCGCCGATGGCACCAATCCGGGCAGCGGGGTCGCCGCCTGGCTCAGCCACCACGGTTGCCACGTCACCGTCAATCAATACCCCAGCGGCGGCAAGGAAATCGGCACCTGCATCAGGGACCGCGCCGGGGAAGTGGGCGCCGATCTGGTGGTGATGGGAGGCTACGGACACGCCCGCCTTCTGGAGGCGGTGTTCGGCGGCACATCGCGCACGATGATGGATCAGACGGACCTTCCCGTTTTCCTCGCCCACTGACCTGGCCGCATTGAAGGACGACGGCGCGCCCGGATCTCAGGCCGGAGCGCTCACATCCCGCCGGATCCGGTCTCCGGCGGAGTCGAAATAAAGCGCGTTCGCCTCCTCGTAATCCATTGAAATCTCGTCGTTCAGCGTGAATTCATGCTGACCGGCAAGGCGCGCGACCAAAGGTGCCCCTTGTCCGATATCGACGATGATGTGGGTGTCGCTGCCAAGCCGTTCGAAATGCACGATCCGCCCCTTCAACCTGCCGTCCTGCATCGGGCGCAGGTACTGCGGGCGCAGCCCGACCGTGTCCGCCCCCTCCACCCCGAGAAGCCCGGCATCGATGAAATTCATCGCGGGGGAGCCGAGAAACCCGGCAACGAACCGGTTGGCCGGATCGTTGTAAAGCTCCATCGGCGGCCCGTCCTGTTCGATCCGGCCCTCGCGCATCACGACGATCCGGTCGGCAAGGGTCATAGCCTCGGTCTGGTCATGGGTCACATAGACGATGCTGGTGCCCAGCGTCCGGTGGATATTCGCAATCTCGATCCGGGTGCTCATGCGAAGCGCCGCGTCCAGGTTCGACAAGGGTTCGTCGAACAGGAAAATCTCCGGTTGCCGGACCAGAGCCCGGCCAAGGGCGACCCGTTGCCTCTGACCGCCGGAAAGTTCGGAGGGTTTTCGGTCGCCATACGTATCGAGGGACAGCAGGTTCAGCACGTTGTCCACGCGCGTCTCGATCTCCGGTTCGGGCAGGCCCGATATCCGCAGACCGAAGGAAAGGTTCTCCCTCAGCGTCAGGTGCGGATAAAGCGCGTAGCTCTGGAACACCATCGCGACGTTCCGGCTGGCGGGCGGCATGTCGTTCACGTTGACCCCACCCATCGCGATGATCCCGGAGTCAATCCGCTCCAGCCCGGCGATCACCCGCAGAAGAGTGGTCTTTCCGCAGCCTGACGGTCCTACGATGACGATGAACTCGCCCTCCTCCACCGTCAGTTCGATATCCTGCAGGACATGGTTGGCGCCGTAATACTTGTTGACGGCGGTAAGCGTGAGCGTCGTCATGATCCCTCCGTGATTGCCCGGAACGCTAACGCCCTTCCTCGCCGCACGAATGATCTCGCTCAATCCATCGGGCTCGACGCTCCCCTACCCTGCCAGGGCAAGACACGGTTTCAAAGGAGCACGCGATGACCCAAGCTGACACATACGCAAAGGCCCGAAGCCGGGCGCAGGCCAAATACGCCTTCTTCGTTCACGCCGGGGTTTATGCTGCCGTGATGGTTCTCCTGGTCATAATCAACCTTGTGACATCGCCAGGTCACCTCTGGTTCATCTGGCCATTGATCGGCTGGGGCTTCGCCGTCGCCCTGCATGGCGTCACGGTTTTCCTGCTCGCCGACCGGAACACGGTTCTGGACGCATTGACGCAACAGGAATTAAGCCGACTGAATGAGAAATAGGGTTACGTCCGCGCCTTGCGACAGCTGGCGGAAATGAGGCAATTGGATGCCGCGTCCTGCAAAATTCGCGCAGCCTCAGGTACAAAAAAGGGCGCCCCGAACGGGACGCCCTTCCTGATATTCAGACTTGAAAGCCGCAGCTTACATCATGCCGCCCATGCCGCCCATGTCGGGCATTGCCGGAGCGCCTGCGCCTTCCTTGGCGGGCTTGTCGGCAACCATGGCTTCGGTCGTGATCAAGAGACCAGCGATTGAGGCCGCGTCTTCCAGAGCAGTCCGGACAACCTTGGCCGGGTCGATGACGCCGAACTTGAACAGGTCGCCATACTCTTCCGTCTGAGCGTTGAAGCCGAAGGAAGTGTCGTCGCTCTCGCGGACCTTGCCCGCGACAACCGCGCCGTCCACACCGGCGTTCTCGGCGATCTGGCGCAACGGAGCTTCCAGAGCGCGGCGCACGATGGCGATACCCGCTTCCTGGTCGCTGTTCTCGCCTTTGACGCTGGTCAGACCTTTCGCAGCTTGAACCAGGGCCACACCGCCGCCAACGACGATGCCTTCCTGAACCGCTGCACGGGTCGCGTTCAGAGCGTCATCGACGCGGTCCTTGCGCTCTTTCACTTCCACTTCGGTCATGCCGCCGACGCGGATGACGGCAACGCCGCCCGCCAGCTTGGCCACACGTTCCTGAAGCTTCTCACGGTCGTAATCGGACGAGGTTTCCTCGATCTGCTGACGGATTTGTGCAACCCGTGCTTCGATCTCGGCCTTTTCGCCATGACCGTCGACGATGGTGGTCTCGTCCTTGGTGATCGAGACGCGCTTCGCGGTGCCCAGCATGTCCATTCCGACATTCT
>JBNKWP010000011.1:0-102639 GCA_050299835.1 Silicimonas sp. | reverse complement strand
AGAAGCGCGAAATAGATGCCGCGACGGTGCGAGAGAAACATCCCGACGAGTCCCCCTGCGACCGTCGCGGCCAGAATCGCCGCGGCGAGGCCTCCCCACAGGCTGACCGCGACGTCCTGTTGGAACAACCCGAATGCATAGGCCCCGATCCCCAGATACGCGCCGTGCCCGAAGGAATGGAGGCCGATATAGCCGAACAGCAAATTGAACCCGAGCGCGAAGATCAGCCAGATCGCCACTTCGATCCCAAGATACTGGTAGAGACCGACAATCGGCAGCCAGAACGGCGCGGTTGCGACGGCGACAAGAAACAGCCCCATCGCCGGGGTGAACGGAGAGGCGCCGCGGGCCGGTATGTCGCTGAGCGTGATCATCAGTTTTCCAGCACCGATTTGCGGCCCATGAGGCCACGCGAGCGGAAACCCACGATGGCGATCAGCAGAAGATACATCGACAACATCGACCAGGCGGGCGCATAGGCGCCGGTGATTCCGACCGAGAGGCCGACCAGAACGGCGGCGATGACAGCGCCCCAGAAGCTGCCGACCCCGCCGATGACGATGATCAGGAAGGCCGGGATGATAACGTCGATCCCGATATGCGGCCTCAGCCCCCAGATTGGCGCCATGACGCTGCCCGCAAGCGCCGCCAGCGCTGCCCCGAAGCCGAAGACCAGAAGGCGCAGTTTCGACAGATCGTAGCCAAGCGCGCGGACCATTTCGCTGTCATGCGCGCCAGCCTTGATGATCGCGCCGTAGGGCGTCTTTTCGAGAAACAGCCAGACGCCGAAGATGGCCAGGATGGAAAATCCGGCGGCGAAGAACTTGTACTTGGAAAAGATCAGTCCGCCGAAGAGGAACGCGCCGTTCACCGCCTGGGGTACCGTCAGGCTCTGCTCGCCTGTTCCCCAGACCAGCCGGATCAGTTCCTCGATCACCAGCGCCGCGCCGAAAGTCAGAAGCAACCCGTAAAGCGGGGCCTTACCGTAGGTCGGACGCAGGCACAGTTCCAGGACCATGCCTGCCAGTGCCGCCAAGAGCGGCCCGACGACGATGGCCACGGCATAGCGCGTGCCGATAGGCAGGCTCCGCCACCAGTCGCCAAATTCCGAGTTTCCGAACCAGTCGCCGCCGATCGTCGTCATGGCGAAATACGCGCCGAGCGCGAACAGCGCCCCGTGGGCGAGGTTGATCACCTCCATCACGCCAACGATCAGCGTGAAGCCGAGCGCGATCAGCGCGAACAACAAGCCCAGCGTCAGGCCATTGATGATATGCGGAATGAGGTCGTACATGGACGGGTGACAGGGCTCGCGCGTCGGGGAAGAGAACGCGCGGCCGGGTCACACTCCCCGGCCGCGCGGCATTGTCGTCGCCTCAGGCGTCGAAGGTCGGCGTGTCGTCGTAGCTTTCGAGCACACACGCCCCAGCAGCGTTCGGGTCCACGACCTCGTCCGGGGCCGAACTGGTGAGGATCTTGAACAAGTCATTCTCGTCCTTCGGCGCAGAGTTGGCCGTCGCAAGATAGATCGTCTGCTGCACCTGGTGCGTATCCGGGTCGATCCAGGCATCGTGGTGCTGCATCCGCTCTTCTGCCGACATCTTGTGGCCTTCAAGCTCCTTGATGACCGCGATGTTGTTCGTGGTCCCGGCTCGCTCGATAGCGTCGAGCAGGTTCTTGGTCGCCATATAGCCGTTGTAGAACACGTTGCCGGGCACCCGCATCGAGGTGTCGGGATACATCTCCTGATAGCGCTGAACGAATTCGGCCACGCCGGGCAGATCCAGATCATAGTACCAGGTGGTGCCGAAGACCCCGAACAGGTTGTCGATCGGCAGGCCATAGACATCCGGCCAGTCCTGCTGGTTGTTGATCCAGGCCATGCTGTCACCCATGCCAAGCTGGGCCACCTGCTGGCGCATTGCGATCTGGTCATCACCGCCGACCGCCGCCGCCACGATGTTCGGCTTGGCCTGCTGAAGTGACAACAGGGCCGCCGAGAAGTCGCGCGTGCCCTGCGGCACAAGAATCTCGTCCATGATCTCGCCGCCGTATTTCTCGACCAGCCCGCGCGTCGCCTTGGCAGTGTCGTGCCCCCAGACATAGTCATTGGTCAGCAGCATCACCTTGCCGCCATAGGCATCGAGTGAGTTCTTGATCGCGGCCTGAGCGAAGTTCGCACCGTTACCGTCCCAGACGAATTTTACCCGGTGACAATTCGCGCCCGACTCCGAAGGAGAGGACGAGTTGGTGTTAAGATAGATCACGCCGTAACGCTGCGCGACCTGGCTGATCGCGTTGGCGACGCCGGAGGACACCGCGCCGATCAGGAAGCCGCATTCCTCGCGGCTGATCAGGCGTTCTGCCACACGGCTGCCGGTGGCAGGCGTTGTTTCTGTGTCGATGTGCTGATGCTCGATCTTGCGACCCAACACGCCTCCCCGCGCATTGGCCTCCTCGATCGCCATGAGCATGCCGCGCCGGTCGGATGCGCCCGAGTTTGCATACTGGCCGGATGCGTCCGAGGTAATGCCGATCTTGATCGGCTTTTCATGCGCCGCAGCATAGACGCGATTGTGTTTCCACGGGCCGAAGAAGGCCGCAGCGCCGCCGGTCGCGGCAGCCGTTCCAAGCAATCCACGACGCGTGATCTTCGAATTGGACATCGAATTCCCTCCCTGTGTGTTTCTCCGCCGCCCTGAAAGCGGGGTCGGGTTCACGTGCCTCCTCGCGGGCAGACAGAAAACCTTGTCACAAGGATGGAAAAAATTTTCTATTCTCGTCAATAGAAAAAATTTTCAATTCGCTGACCCCGTGCTACAGGGTTGGTATGAAAGCCGGAAAATCAGCCGACCAAGCCGTTCCACCAAAGACGTTCGACGCATTGCGGCAGAGCATCCGCGACCGATTCCCCAATCTCAGCCCACATTTGCAACGTATCGCCCGGGCCTCGCTCGAAGAACCGAACGGCTTTGCATTGAACACCACGCCCGTCATTGCGGAGCAGCTAAGCATCCAGCCGTCGACGCTGATCCGCTTCGCCAAAGAGTTCGGCTACGGTGGATTTTCCGATCTGCAGAAAGTCTTCCGACAGCGCCTGATCGAGGGGCAGGCCACGGTTCGAGATCAGGTTCTGGCGCGGGACGAGTCCTCGCATCCGCAAGACCTGCGCGAAACATTCGACGCCATCGTCGCATCCAACCGCGAGGCCCTGGACCGTCTTGATGCCAACCGGCATGTCGAAGCGCTTGGCAACGCCATCTCAATTATGCGCCCGGCTCAACATATCTATATCGCTGGCCTTAGGCGCTCGCGCCCGATTGCCGACTATTTCCACTACGGGCTGATCCGTGGCGAGCGGGCCTGTTCGTTGCTGGACTTCGCGGGGGGTATGGCGGGGCCGCAGATCGCTACGATGACGGGTGAGGACGTCCTTTTCGCCATCGCCTTCCCGCCCTATTCGAAACCGGTGGTGGATACCGTGATGGACGCCTATGTCTCCGGCCGTCGGATCGTGGCGCTGACCAACAGCGCGGACAGTCCTTTGGCGCGCCATGCCGAAGCGGTGCTGCTGCTGGAAACCGATGCCGCGAGCCGCCTGCAGCCCATCTCGGGCGCCATCGCCCTTGTGCAGACGCTGGTCACCGCCATCACGCGGTCCTGAACAGAGAGTGACCGACCGGCATTGTCGTTTTGCATTCCACGGCCTGTGAAGTGGAGCTGCCCGTCGATTTCAGGTTGCCATGCAAGGACACCCCGACCTCGCACCGATCATGATGTTTTGGTCTAAGGTCTCGGTCAGTTGCACACGCCCCAGACTACGGACATGGATTGCACCCATGTCCCGGATAGCGGGATCGTTGATGGGGCATCGATGAACCCCGGACAGACCGAATTGGCCCAGAGGCCAGAAGGTCGTCCTGTCAGCCATCGCCCTCACCACAACCGTCATTTAATGGCAAGAGACCTGAGCCTAGAACCTCATTTCGAAGCTACCGCCAAACCTTGGCCCGCTGTTCATGCTGACCTCGCTTTGGGCTCTGAAGCGGCCAAGGCCGATCCGGCGGGAAACCTGCGCGCGGATCGTGCCGCTGGTGAAGCTGGCGCCACGTTCGCCGCCGATCTCGATTGCGTAAGAGAGGTCATCCGCCGCATCGATAGACGCGATCTCGAGCGTCGCACCGACGCCGCAATCGCCGTCACGGCTGCCAAGCGACTGGTAGCAGGCCACGCGCGGCGTCAGGGCGATCAGGCCACTGCCCGCATCGAAGGTCCTTTCTGTCCGCAATTCGGCAAAGATCGCACCGCCGCTCATCTCCTCCAACTCAAGCGTGCCCGATTGGGTGACCCCCAGAAGCGCGGTTTCGACATCGACGTCACCACCTGGCGAGTAGGCCACATCAAAGCCGGCGCGCGGGGATAGCGTGTAGTCACCGAAGGTCAACTCCCCCGAGATGGCCGCGCCGCCAAAGCCCGCGAGGTAGAGATAATCGCCCGATGCCGCGATCGTTCCGAGCGAATCCTCGAAATCCAGATCGAAACGGTGCAGACCTGCGGCTGCGCCCAGATAGTAATCGAGGAACAGACCGCTATTGAGGCGTTGCGCCCCATAGAGCCCGGCATTGACGCCCATCCCATCAATGGTGCCAGTGGCCGAACTGTCCACATCGCTTTGGCTGGCATAGATGCCCAGGAAATAACCGCGCACGGTGTCAGCGGTGACAAAACCTTCTTTGCGATAGGACAGGTTGAACGACCCCTGCGCGATGCCATTGTCGGTTTCGATATAGCGCAACGCACCTTCCACGATCGACCAGCGGTCGTTGACGCAGTCGTAGCTTTCGTGCAGCAGGTCACCTTCGATTGTCACGCCCGCATCGTTGGCCGAGAGATCGAAATTCTGCCGAGGGCCGTCGCCCGAGCTACAGGGGCCAGCAAGGCGTTCTGCATCCTCGATCAGCGTGAAAGTCACTCGCCGGTTCTTCGCCATACCTTCCGCCGTGGCATTGGTCGCCACCGGACGCCGTTCACCGTAACCCCTTGTGACAAAACCGGTAGTATCCACGCCACGGGTCGCCAAAGCACGCAGCACCGCATCCACACGCCTCTGGCTCAGATCGATATTGTAAGCGTCCGAGCCACGGGCATCGGTGTGGCCGCCGATCTCGAAACGGCTGCCTGAGCAACTGGACAGTATGGAGGCGATCTCGTCCAGAATGCGGTTGCTTCCGGGCTTGATGATTGCCTTGTCCGTATCAAAGTTGATGTCCCGCGCCACCAGCGTTGCTGCTGCCGCGCATTGCTGACCATCCCGCGATTTCAGGCGCTCCAGCGCACCGCTCGCATAGTCGTTCATCCGTCCACTTTGCGCCGTCAGTGTAACCGCAAGGTCATCCCGCAGAAGCGAGGTCAGTTCGCTTTCGATCAACGCCAGCAGAGAAGTATTGTCGATCTGAATGCTCACCGTCGCGCTGTCGCAATTTGTGGGGTTCAGCTCGTCACAGAGCTGGTAGGTCACCGTATGGCTCCCCGCAGCCGTGCCCGACGGAATGTTGAGCGTGCCGTCATCGTCCAGCGTCAGCCCGGTGATGCCGTCAGCGTCGGTGATCGTCAGCGTGGTCTGCGCGCCGTCAGTGGCCACCGCCGCGCCGTTCAGCGTGTCATTGGCCAGTACCGAGCCCAGGCTGTCCCCGGCCAACCCGTCCGCCGGGGTGCCGCTGTAATCGTCGGCATTGGCCACGATCTCCGGCACCGCCACCGTCACCGCCACCGTCGCGCTGTCGCAATTGGTGGATGAACCGTGATGGCAGAGCTGATAGTCCATCGTGTAATTGCCAACCGCCATCGGCGTGCCGTCATAAATAACCGCACCTGTTGCAGTGTCGAGGCTGTAACCTGTTGGCCAGCTGCCCAATTCGGAGATGGTTGCGTTGCCTGTTGTGGGGTCGAGGTCGATGGCCCCGCCATCGATCGTATCATTGTCGGTGACATCTGCCACTGCAGTCGCCGCAATGCCGGACAGGACATTGCCACTGTCATCGCTGGAGACAACCTCTGGCAATTCACATCCCGCCAGGAAGACGTCATCCATGGCAAAGTCATTGCCGACCCCGCCCGGTGCGTTGTTCTGGTAATAGACAGTGACGCCGGTCGACGCGCCTGAATTGAATACCGTGCCGTATTCCTGCCAGGTCGGTGACGAGAAGAACGCCAGGTCGCCGGTCGTCAGAATGAGCACCGGTGATGCATCGACGCCCGCCCGCTGTACGTAGAAGCTGATGTTCGGTTCGACGTTGCCACCGGGCTGTGTGGGGTCGTTCGGCACACCGGGCGTGGAAGGATAGGACGACCAGCCGGTCCGGCTCGGATCGGGGAGGTTCAGGAAATGCGCAGAGAACTGGTAGTCACTGTTCGGTGTAACCGTTACGGTTTCCTCGTAGAAAATGCCGGGAGTGAAGTCGGCGTTGATGACCATCATCTGGTCTTCGGTCGCCCCTGTGGTGTGGCCGACGACATCGTCGAACCAATAATCGAAGGTCGCCAGGTTGAGGCGGTTCACGATGCTGTAGGAACCGTCATTCGGCGAGGAAACATTGTAGGGCGCGAAGCTATATGTTGTGTGACCTGCGGGAAGCGCGCTGCCCGTTGTCCCGGGGGTGCTTGAACCCGTGCCGAAATTGCCGTCATTAAGAAAAAGGTTCGGCCCAAGCGTCCCGCCCTGCGAAGCGCAGAAGCTTGACTGGGCCAAGACGGGCTGAGAAAGGACCAGAGCAAATCCCAGCAGAACAAACAGTGTGAGCCGCTGCATTCTCAGGACAATGCGCTGCGCAAGATTTCTGTTGATCGTTTCGGTCGTGCAAACCGCATCGAACGCCTGGCGATCACTGTTTCCCGACTTCAGACCTAGTCGCGCCAGTCCACTGTGCACCTTCCGCGCTCTCAGATCGTCGGCTCCGGATGGTGCGATTACACTGAATGCTGCGGGCTCGCCAAGGCGCGTCTTGTTCACTGTTCGCATCGTACTACTCAGCCTGATCAATATTTAACTGCTTCCTGGACGCCGGGCTGTCGCAAGAGCCGTGGAGCTTCCAAGAATTTTGCAGGATGTCAGGGAGCATTCTGGCCGCATTGGGACATTGCAAAGGTCTCATTAAGATCAATGGGGTACCGCGAAATTCTTTTCGGATCGAACGGCTGTCGGGGGGCGACAGGGTGCGCCGTGGGAATGATCGATGCGTTTCGCATCCGACAATTTTGACGGATCACCACTGACAAATGGTTAACCGTCATTGATGCGCAGCTTTGGCTATGTATTCCACGTTCGCATCATCACAACCCGGCGCTACTCAAGGATCATCCCGCGCATGTGGGATGAAGACATCACCGTTGGAAGATATGGACGGCTCTATCGTGAAACCATCGGGTCACCCGTGGTTTGACCGACGGAAATCCGAACCGATCTGCAGCTGGTCAGGAGCCGGGAAACACCACGCCATCCATCAGTTTCCGCGCCGTCCTCAGCACCTCGGTTCGCACCAGCTTGCCGTCCTCAATATGTCCGACCACGCTCATCTCGCCAGTCGGATGCTCGATGGAGAGGGTCTTTCGATTGCCTTCGGGGATTCGGGCCATGTCGTGCCCCACTGCACCCGGTGTCAAACAGGCCGTCGCCACACTGACGGCCCCAAGTACACCGATTGACTTGTGACAACGGTGGGGAATGAATGTTCGTGTCGAAATCGCGCCACCCGCATTGGCCGGGCTGACCATCGTCATCTTGGGCACCGAGTTTTCTCTGACATCGCCCAGATTCATCAACGGCCCCGCTTTCAGACGAATGGCCTCCAGCCGTGCGCGAAGGGTCTCGTCGGCTTCCAGGTCTGCCGGTGTCTCGGTGCCGGTTATCCCCACATCCGAGGCGTTCAACACCACGCACGGCATGCCGTTGTCGATCATCGTTACTGTGGTGCGGTCGATGATATCGGATGTGTTGCCTGTTGGGAAAAGCGCGCCACAGGTCGATCCTGCGGTATCGCGGAAATCGATCGGGATGGGCGCCGCGCGGCCCGGAACGCCGTCGATCCGTGCGTCACCGGAATAAACGACCTTGCCGCTAACGGTACCGACGCGCGCCACTGCGACCTGACCAGTGTTTTCCATGAAAATCGTCACGGGCGTTTCATCGCCCTCTACTCTGACCAGGCCGCGTTCGATGGCGAAGGGACCAACGCCAGCGAGAATGTTGCCGCAATTCTGGGCATCGGACACGATGGCGCTGTCAACGAAGACCTGCAGGAATAGATAGTCCACGTCCGCCCCAGGACGGCTTGAGCGTTTCACGACAGCAACCTTCGACGTCAGCGGATCGGCACCCCCCATCCCGTCGATCTGGCGAGGATCCGGCGAGCCCATGACACCAAGCAAAATCTTGTCACGCTCAGCCGGATCGGGTGGAAGATCGTCGGCCAGGAAATAGCCGCCTTTTGACGTCCCGCCCCGCATCCACATGCATCTTATTCCATGCATGACCACTACCCTTCCGGTGCTTGCCGCTTACCATGCCTGTATCCGTCGAAATGGACACAGCCACCACAGTCAGGCGGTTCAGCGCAACAGAGTAGCACCGAGGCGATCATCAGAGTTCATCCACGGTACGAGGGAATACCGACTGGAACCCTTCCGCGTACTGGCAGTCGCGCCCGCCTGACATTCCGCCTGAGTTCCGCTTGAAATGGTTCGCTCGCTGCTGCGCGACACGCGTGTAATACTCCCAGAGATGCAACTGGCCTTGCATCTCTTCCATCGCCGCGCGTTTCTTTTGCCAGACCGGCGTGATGTCGAGGAACACGTCCGGCTTCCAGCCCATTTGTTCGGTCTGGTGGGGTTCGAACAGATAAAGCTGCGGCGCCCCCAAAACCTTTTCGCCCGGATTGTGTCCCCAAGCCTGAGCAATCATCCGAGCCTCAAGCGCGACCTGGGTCATGTACATGTGGTCGGTGTTGTAAGGGTCATATTGGCTGTGGCTCATCATGAATGAAGGCTGCACGTCTCGGATCAAATCGACGAGACGGAACTTGTCCTCTTTCTCAAGGTGAAGTGGGTAATCGCCCAGATCGAAACATTCGAGCCGGGCCACGCCCAACACCTCTGCGGCGGCCTCCGCTTCGGATCGCCGGATCGCTTTCACCTCGTCAAGAGACTTGCCCTCTTTCCAAAGCCGCGCGCTTTCACCACGCTCACCGAAACTCAGACAGGCGACGGTTATTTCGTAACCTTTTTCGGCATGTAATGCGATCGCGCCTCCGCAGCGCCAGACGAAATCAGCGGCATGGGCCGAGATCACGAGTGCAGTGCTTCTTTCAGCCATTAGACCAATCCTCCCGCTCGAACTTGGCCACTACGCCAGGTGACCAGCCTCTCCAAGGGCAAAGAAATACTTAACATCGCCTTACGTCCAGCCGCTTATGGTTTGGAGACCTCTTGATCGTTGTACCTGATAACCACATTGAAGGACGCTTGGACTGGTTCATTGTTTCAGCATGTGCGCGTTCGATCTGCGCCGTTTCACCATCGGTCAATGCAGCGAATTCATTGATCCTTGCACGACGCGAAAGAATGCCATCGTTCTGCTTCAGGAAGCGGAACAACTGATCAATGGTGCGGTCCGGCATTTCGACAATGGCTTCGACCCGGCCGCGGAACCTATCATGACATGTCAGATCTCAATTCGATCGAGGAGCGAACCTCCAACTTGCTGTCTATTGGCCTTGTGCTGAGGATCGACCGCCGGGCGCGGTGGCTGGTCGGTCCGGATCGAAGCAGTCCTGCGACGGGCCGAAAAAGCCAGCGCGCCGGATCGGTGCGCTGGCTCCGGTCTCATGCCATCTTAGAACGGGTAGTGCTGGTTCGGATCCTCAATGGTGATCCAGCGCAGATCGGTGAATTCGGCAATCGCGGCCTTGCCACCGAACCGGCCGTACCCGGAATCGTTTACGCCGCCGAAAGGCATCTGCGGCTCGTCGGCAACGGTCGGTCCGTTGATATGGCAGATGCCGCTCTTGATTTTCTTGGCAGCAGATAGCGCGCGCTGGATGTCCTGGCTAAAGACCGCTGCTGAAAGGCCGTATTCCGTGTCATTGGCCACGCGGATCGCCTCGTCGTCGCCCTTGACACGGATGATCGACTTGACCGGACCAAAGCTTTCCTCGCCGTAGATGCGCATGTCGGATGTCACGCCATCCAACAAGGTCGCGGAATGGATCGCGCCTTCGCGCTGGCCGCCTGCGATACATTTCGCGCCCTTGGACGTGGCGTCCGCAATCAGCGCCTCCATCTTGTCACCCGCCTCGGGGTTCACGAGTGAGCCGAGCACGACCTGCCCGCGCGGATCGCCATAGGGCAGCTTCGACGCACGTTCGGCCAGCTTCTGCGCGAAGACATCGGCGATCTCTTCGTCAACGATAATGCGTTCGGTCGACATGCAGATCTGGCCCTGGTTCATGAAGGCACCGAAGATCGCAGCATTCACCGCACCGTCGATGTCGGCATCAGACAACACCACCAGCGGTGCCTTACCACCCAGTTCCAGGAGCGACGGCTTGAGGTTCTCGCCAGCCAGACGCCCGATGATGCGTCCGACGGCAGAGGAGCCGGTGAAGTTCACGTGCTTCACCTCGGGTGCCTCGATCAGCGCCTTGACCACTTCGGCGGCGTCGGCGGGGGCGTTCGAGATATAGTTGACGACCCCCTCGGGGAAGCCCGCCTCGACAAAGCAATCCACGATCAGGCGGTGCGTCTTGGGGCAGGCTTCGGAACCTTTCAGGATCACCGTATTGCCGCAGGCGAGCGGCATCGCCAGAGCACGGGTTCCAAGGATCACAGGCGCGTTCCACGGCGCAATGCCAAGGCAGACGCCTTTCGGCGTGGCGACACCCATCGCCAGCGTGCCGGGCTTGTTCGCCGGGATGACCTCGCCACCGATTTGCGTGGTCATTGCGGCGGCTTCTCGGATCACGCCCGCGGCAAGCATCACATTGAACCCCGCCCAGGGACCGGTCGCCCCGGTCTCTGTGATCATGGCCGCGATGAAATCATCGGACTTGGAATCCATGATATCCGCCGCTTTGTTCAGCAGCGCACGACGCTCTCCGGGACCCATGGTTGCCCATGCGGGGAATGCAGCGCCTGCCGCCTGAGCTACGGTCGCTGCATCGGCCGCCTTGGCTGCTGCGGCGGTGGACGCGACCTTGCCGGTGACCGGGTCGATTCGGTCGAAGGTGCCTTTGTCGGAGGCCTCCGCGTCCGCGTTGTTTACAATGAGTGCAACTGTCATCCTGATTTCCTCCTTGAATGGCCTTGCTGTCCGGGTGTGTCGCCTTCCTGACGCACCGCTTGCTTCAGTTCTTGCTCTCGCGCATCCGCACCAGAGCGGCGAGCAGTCGGTTCATCGGAACATCAATGCCGCGCTTTTCCCCTTCGCGTTCGACATATCCGTTCAGTGCCTCGATCTCGGTCCTGTGGCCCGCCTCGACGTCCTGAAGCATCGAGGGCTTGTGGGCGCTATGTTCGCTCAACGCGAAAGCGATCTGCTTGCCCACCGCGTCAATATCGCCGGTCACGCCTTCGGCCGCGCCAACGGCAAGCACCTCCGCAGCAATGTCCCGCGCGAGGTCCGCGCCAACATGTTCGGCAATCGCGCCGACCGTGCCCGCGCCCAGTACGGCAGTGGCGTTCATTGCACAGTTGAACGCGGCCTTCTGCCAAACTTGCGCTGCGGCGGCGTCGGTCCAGGTCAACTGGTCGCCGTCAAGCTCTCCTGCCAGCCGCGCGGCTGGCCCCCCGCGGACAAGCGCGTCGAAAGGGGTGTAGGCCAAGCCCTGGCTGACCACGTGGCCGGGCCCGCGCAGGTCGCCCGGCGTCATGGTGCAGCCGTAAAGGACCTGTTCGTCCGGCACCCGCGCCCGCACGCGCTCGACATTGCCAAGCCCGTTCTGCAGCGTCAGTACACAGGCCCCGCCGTTGATGAGCGGCGCGATGCCGTCCAGCGCCGCGTGCGTGTGCATCGTCTTGGTCAGAAGGATCACCAGATCCACCTGTGGTGCCTGACCGGGCCGCATGGCCGGGATCGCCAGATGCTCGGTCCGGTCTTCCCAATCGACACGCAGGCCATCGGTGTTGATCGCTTTCAGATGTGCGTCGTTCAGGTCGAGCAGGACTACCTCGTGACCGGCTGTGTGAAGCTCTGCTCCGATCACAGATCCAAGGGCGCCAGCGCCGAGTATTGCAATCTTCATACAATATTCCTTTCAACCAGTCCTAGCTGCCGAAAACCTGTGGCAGCCAAAGGACCAGTCCCGGAAATGCCAGCAACACAGCCACGCGCAGGATCTCGGCACCGAAGAAGGGCAGAACGCCCTTGAAGGTCTCGGACATCGGCGTGTTCTTCGCCAGTGCGGAGATGACGAAGACGTTCATGCCCACGGGTGGCGTGATCAGGCCCAGTTCGACGACGATCAGCGCGAGGATACCGAACCAGATCTTCAGGTCCTCGGTGCTCATGCCAAAGCCCGATCCCTCTGCCGTCATGTACAGCCCTCCGTTCAGCTCCACCAGAACCGGCCAGAAGAACGGGATGACCAGCAGGATCATTGACAGGCTGTCCATCAGGCAGCCCAGCAGGATCAGAGCGACCAGCAGCAGGATCATCACGGCCATCGGCGCCATGCCGGACTGGATGATCCACTCGGCGGTCGCCTGCGGCAGACCGATGCGGGACATGAAGATCTTCATCAACTCCGCGCCCAGCAGGATCAGATAGATCATGCCGGTGGTTGACGCCGTGTCGCGCAGGGCACCGATCATTTCGGGAAGACGGATATCACGGTTGATCGCCCCATAGAGCCAGACAAGCGCGACGCCGATGGCTGCGGCCGGTGTCGGGTTATAGAAACCGCCATAGATGCCGCCCAGTACGACGCCGAAGATGACAAGCACCGGGATCATACCCACGGTCGCGGCACGGAACTCCGCCGCGCCGACACCGCTATGGGCGGGGCCTGATTCCGGCTTGATCCAGACGTAGATCGCAATGGTCAGGATAAAAAGAACCACCGCCAGCAGACCCGGCAGCAAGGCGGCGGCAAACATGGTGACGATATTCGCCTCCACGATAATCGCATAGATGATGAGCACCACCGATGGCGGGATCAGGATACCCAGCACCCCGCCTGCTGCCAATGTCCCGGTGGCGAGTGCGCCGGAATAGTTGTATTTCTCAAGTTCGGGCAGCGCCACGCGACCCATGGTCGATGCCGTGGCCAGGGAGGATCCGCAGACCGCGCCAAAACCCGCGCAGCCGGCGATGGCCGCCATCGCGGTGCCGCCGCGCATCCAGCCGAGCCATGCATTGGCCCCCCGGAACAGCGCCTGGCTCAAACCGGCCTTGGACGCCAGCGCGCCCATCAGGATGAACATTGGCACGACCGACAGGTCATAGATCGAGAACTGCCCATAGGCGAGCGTCTTGAGTTGGTTGAATACCGGCGCAATGCCGTTCACCAGCGCGACGCCCACACCGCCCACCAGGATCATCGCATAGGCGATGGGGATGCGGATGGCGATTAGCGCGACCAGGACGAATAGTGCTGCAATGCCCAGCGTCAGAGGGTCACCCATGGGTGTACCCGTTCGACAGCCGCCGGATGTCCTGTGCCAGCGTAGTAAGCGCGGCAACCGCCAACAGAGCGAAGGACCCGAGGATCGGAATATAAGCCAGCCAGACCGGGATCTGCAGGATCGACGTCTCGTAGGAGTAGTTTTTCTGGTCGAGCATGCCGTCATACATCCGCCAAAGCATCAGCAGGGCAAAGAGCAGCGCGATCACTGACCCGAGAAAACTGAGAAAGGCCAGCGTGCGCGGCCTGGATCGCTGGGTAAATATATCTGCGGTCACGTTGGAACGTGTCAGCTGGCAATAGGGCAGAAATGCGAAGGCAGCGACAGCGACGCCCATCTCGGTCAGTTCGAAGTCGCCTGGCACCGGCCAGCCGAAAAGCGCACCCAGCACGGAGGCGACATTCATCACAACCACAGCCAGCAACAGAACGCCGCCCAGAAGCGCCCAGATCATGACCGCTGTCGCGACCGCCCCGTTACCTTCGGGGCGGCCTTCCCTTTCCATCACCTCTGCCAACTTCAGTTCGCCGTGTTCTCGGCGACCAGCGCGCGAGCCTTTTCGACCAGCGCGGCCCCGTCGATGCCGTCGGCGGTGACCTCTTCGATCCAGCGATCCACGACCGGTTTCATGGCGTCGCGGAAGGGCTGGGATTCCTCATTGGACAGAATGCGGTGAGTGTTGCCCGCATCCGTCGCAACCTTGATGCCGAAATCGTCCGAGGCGCGCCAGATGTCGCCCACCTGACCCCACCAGTCACGATCCGACGCGTCCCGGAAGGCCTGCTGAATGTCTTCCGGCAGCCCGTCCCACCGGGCCTGGTTCATCGAAACCTGGAAGGTCGTGTTGCCAAAGCGTTCACGATCGTAAAGTTCGATCTGGTACTTGGTCTGATCCTGGATCTTCAGCGGCGGGATGATCTCCCACGGGATCAGCGCGCCATCGACAACGCCCTTTTGCAGCGCGGGCGGCAGTTCAGGGACAGGCATTGCGATCGGCGTGGCCCCAAGCGACTCGATCACCCACCCGCCTGTACGTGTCGGGATTCGCAGCTTTGCCCCTTTGATGTCGTCCAGGCTGGTGACATCCAGATCACCGGTATGCAGCGCCTGTCCGGCATGCACATGCAGGAACATCACTTCGACGCCCTTGTAGTCCTCGGCGAGATCGCTCTCGAACATGTCATAAAGCGCCAGGTTCGCAGCCCTGGGATCGTTTTTGTAAACGGTCGGCAGTTCCATCACCTCGGTGCGCGGGAACAGACCCGGCGTATAGCCGTTCACGGTCCAGACAAGGTCGACGATGCCGTCGCGCACCTGCTGGATCAGTTCCGGCGGGCGCCCTCCAAGGGTCATGGACGGAAAGATCTCGATCTTGACGCGCCCACCCGAATTCTCCTCGACCGCCCTGGCCCAGGGTTCAAGCATCTTGGTGTGTGCCGGGGCCTGCTGGCTCAGCAGGTGGTGCAGACGGAATGTATATTCCTGCGCGTTTGCGGTTGCCGCGACTGCAAGGCAGCAGGCGGCACCGGTCAGTGCGCCAATTAAGGTACGACGTTGCATGGTTTTCTCCCTTTTTTGCTTCCCTTGCCCGATTCGGGCATTTCCTCCGAAAAGCAAGCTGGACGATGGAAGCTATGGCGCTTAAAGTCAAAGTGATAGTTTGGATAATGGCCATTCAAATTCGTGATAAACCCGCGCCGCATCGACCTGAACCTGCTGGAGCTTCTGCTTCAGGTTTACGATGCGCACTCCGTGTCAGTGGCGGGGTCCAATCTTGGCCTCAGCCAGCCCGCAACGTCGAACGCCCTGAAGCGTCTGCGCCAAATGCTCGACGATCCGCTGTTCATTCGCGGCGCAAAGGGAATGGAGCCGACGCCTTTTGCTGAACGGATCGTTCCCGCCGTCCGGGAACACCTGTCCGGAATCTCGTCGGTTCTGAACCACACGGCGACGTTCGATGCCTCCAACAGCAAGCGCACCTTTCGCCTGTCCCTGTCCGGTCTGGGTGAGCAGATATTCCTTGCCCCGCTCGCCCGGCGCGTGTTCGAGCGCGCGCCCGGTATCCGGCTGGAAAACGCATCATCACCGTTCCAAGACCTTTATCGGACGCTCGCGACGCGAGAATCGGAGATGGCCATCGGCTTGTTGGAAATGCGCGACGCGCAGCTTCGGCAGATGCATCTTTTCGACGAGGACTACCGCGTAATCGGTCCGCCCGGCCTATCACACCAGCGCGCGGTTACACTGGACCTCTGCCAGGAACGCATCGTGATGGCGGTTCCCCGACTGACCTATGCAGACGATGTTGAACAGGTCCTCGCCGAACTCGGATTGTCTGAAAACGTCTGCATGCGGATCCGCAATTTTGGTGCCTTGCCAGAACTGCTCTCTACCTTGAACGCCTTTGCCATCGTGCCGGGCTATCTCGGGCGGCGGATGGTCGAAGCGGGGCGGGCCACGCTTCTTGACATGACTTTGCCGCGGGGACGCCAGAAGGTACAACTCGTCTGGCACATCAACACGATGCAGGATCCCGGTTGCGTCTGGCTCCGCGAACAGATCAGGGATCTGTTTCAAAGCCCCGAAATCCGTGAAGATGCCAAGAATGGACCGGATCGCCCGTAATGTCGTGCGACCCTTGAAAGCCGGAGAAGTCAGAATGGCCACACCGCTGAACGGATCGCTGATCAAGGCCTTCGAGATTCTCGACCTATTCTCCGAGCAGCAGCCGCAGGTGACGGCGGCCGAGGTGGCGCAGGCGCTGGAAATGAGCGCCAGTTCGGCGCATCGTTTCCTCGTCACCCTGGAGGGCTTGGGCGCTCTGGTGCAGGTGCGCCGCGGTGCCTACAGCCTCGGCCACCACATCGAGCATCTTGGACGTATCGCGGAGCGCACGAATCCGCTGGCCATGCTGGTTCAGCCGGTCATCGCTCAGATCAGCAACCGTCTGAACGAATCCGTCATGGCGGGGCAACTCACGCGGGAAGGAGTCGTATGTATTGCCACGGTCATCGCGCCACGCCCGATTTCCGTTAATATCCAGGTTGGTCGTCTGCTGGAGTTGCACGTCTCCGCGCAGGGTAAACTTTGGCTCGCACATATGGAGTCGGCTGAGCGAGATGCGCGGATCCGCGATTTGATCCGGACCGGTAAGCTGACGGATGCCGGTGCGCAATTTCTGCTCGGAGAAATCGATCGCGCACGGGAGGACGGATTCGCCTGCAACCGAGGGGAAAGTGAACCGGATATCGGAGCCGTGGCCGTGCCCGTGTTCGACGGAACCGGAGACCTGCGCCTGACACTCTCGGCCTTTGGCATGGCCAGCCGCTTTTCAGCTGATCACGAGGCGCGGATCGCTGCCCGCCTTGCCGAGGCCGCGCGAGAAGTTTCGAATGCGATCCCGGGCGAGCAGGTCAGAAAGCTTGACAAAACTCTTCGGGCGCTCGATCAATTATGAGATACGCTTCTCATTATGTGAGATATTTTTGATGAGGGCAAGATGAGCGACAATCAGAAAATGACTGCCGGAGCTGCGCTGCTGTCGCGTTTCAGCGCCCTTGGGGTGGACTATGTGTTCACCAATTCCGGGACCGATTTCCCCCCTGTTATCGAAGGCTTGTCCGAGGCCGAGACCGAAGGCATGTCGCTGCCGCGCACCGTCATCGTCCCGTTCGAAAGCGCCGCGACAGGCATGGCGCATGGCTACACGCTGGGCACAGGCCGCCCCCAGGCCGTCATGGTCCACACGAATGTGGGCCTCGCGAATATCGCAATGGGCGCGATCAATGCTGCCTGCGATAACATCCCGATGCTTTTGTTTTCGGGCCGCACGCCGACACTGGAAAAAGGGCGGCTGGGGGCACGCACGGTGCCCATTGGTTGGGGCCAGGAGATGCTCGACCAGGCCAGTCTGATCCGCGAGGCCACCAAATGGGACTACGAGCTGCGGTTCCCCGAACAGGTCTTCGACGTCACCGACCGCGCCCACGGTATCGCCTCCTCCACGCCCAAGGGGCCGGTCTATGTCAGCCTGCCGCGCGAGGTCCTGTGCGAGGTCATCCCCAGCGATGGCGCCCTGCGTCGCCCGCAGATGCGCCCCGCCACCATAGGCCCGGACGCCGCCACTATGGAGGAGGTCGCCCGGCTGCTGGCGGAGGCCAAGAACCCGGTGATCTTCGCCCAGCACGGCGCGGGCTCGCAGGTGGCCTTTGACGCGCTGGCGCGGCTGACCGAAGCCTGGGGCATCCCGGTCTGCCAGTATTGGGCCGTTGAGCTGGCGCTTTCGGCCACCCACCCGATGGCCACCGGGCCGGACCCGCGGCCGTGGCTCGAAAAGGCCGATGTGATCCTCTGCCTCGACGTGCTGGCACCTTGGTCACCGGCTCTGGCGGAGCCAAAGCAAGACGCAACCGTCATCCAGATCGGCCCGCGTCCTTTGCAGGAACGCTCCGGCGTGCGCAATTTTCGCTGCGACCTCGGTGTGACAACCGAAGTTGCCCCGGCCATTCTTGCGCTTGAAGCCGCACTCGCGAAATTCGAGGACAGCCACGGCAAACCGGCGCAGAAGCGGGCCAAGTCCGTTGCGAAGATCAACGAGGCCGACAGAGCGGCGCGCTTCGAAGCCGCGCTGGCCGATGAAGGCGCCTCGGCCCTGACCAAACGCTGGATCAGCCACGAGCTATCGCTGCATCTGCAGGACCGCGACGCCTCAGTCTTCTCGGAGCTCGGCTGCCAGTTGCCTTCCATGAAACTCGAAAAGCATCAAAGCTGGTTCGACGGCCCCCACGCAGGCGGGCTGGGATGGGGCTTCCCTGCGGCTATGGGGTTCGCTCTCGCTCGGCCCGAGCGGACGGTCGTGGCGAGCATGGGCGACGGCTCTTATATGTTTGCCAACCCTGTCGCCTGCCATCAGATCGCCGAGGCGCTTGGCCTCTCCATGCTGGTGCTCGTGTTGAACAACGCCGAATGGGGCGCGGTGCGCCAGTCGGTGCTGGACGTTTACCCCGATGGTCATGCCTCGCGTGCCAATGCGGTGCCCCTGACCGACCTCTCGCCCAGCCCGAATTTCGTGAAGGTGGCCGAGGCTTCCCGTGCTTTCGCGCGTCATGCCACCGACGTGTCTAGCTTCCGCACGGCGCTGACCGAGGCGCTTGACCACGTTGCCGCAAAGAAGGGCCTGGCGTTGATTGAAGTCGCGATCGCGAAATCCTGAATTCGGCCTGCAAACACAATTCAATCGAGGATGCTCATCTGTGATTGGTTGGCGCTGACCGAAGCACGTCCTTGATCAGATTCGTCATCCAGTCATAGACGGTTCGGTGCCGGCTGGTCCCCTTATGCGTCAAAAGTCGGACGGTAAATCGCGGTAGCGGAATTGGAAATTCGATCACTTTCTGCAAACGCGACTGCGCTTCGATGTGGCACCACGCCGTTCAAGTTGCTTTCCGCGAATGCGACCGGCAGCAGGTTGAACTCTGATAAGGTCAAGCGCGCACTTCCGCCGCCCATGATCCGGGCCGCATCGGCGTTCGGCCCGATGACGGCCACTTTCGTCTTCCGGCCAGCGTGCAGCGGTAGAATGCCGTCGTTTTTGAGCAGCACGGTCCCTTCGGCCACAGCGCGCCGGATCAGCGCGCGAGGGTGCGGCTCATCGACCGAGGTTTCCGCTTTCGGGTTCTCCTTGATGCGAACGCCGGCGCGGTCCACGAGGCCCAGAATACGGCGCGCGCCGTCGGCTTCTCTCTGGGCGGTACGACCGCGCTCGGTCTCGCCGGTGTGCGCTTTGAGGGCGAGGCTCAGGACGAAAATTGCGCAACTGGTCCCGAAGCGGTGGACTGTGTCTTCTTCCGTCTCGGCGCCGTCCGGTTTGCGGATTATCCCGGCTTCGACAGCGATGCCCGTGACCCGTGCATCACGCACGTCGTCGCCATTGGCCCGGGGTTCGGCGCCGCCGCTGATCCGGCAAGCCTCGACGGCGCGATGCCTGGAATGCCATTGATCAACTTCGGTGACGCCGACCGGCTCGATGCCGTGGATGTCGGTCCCGGCGGCAACGCGCTGACCAAACGCCTGCCCGGCGCGGCATATGTCGAGATCGCACCGGCGTCCCACTTCACCATTCTGGGCACCTGCAAGCCGGGCGCAGCGAGAATCCTTGAAGAAGATGGCGAAGACCCGATCTGCACCGCCCCCAAAGGCACCGGTCGCGCCGCAACCCACGCGCAACTGATTGATGCGATCGCATCAGAGCTGAACCTCTGAAACGGATCAGCAACAGGGCAGCCCCCTGTCTTTACGTCCGGGGGTGGCGCCCGATCTTGCGCCAAATGTCCGGCACTATTGTAGGTGGCCCTCGGCGCGCCAGGTATCGAAGATTTCAAGGGCCGTATCGACAAACGCGTCATCGTTGATGTGGCAGTCAAGTCGGCGCAGATCGACGTTTTCTGGACAGGCGTCGATCATCGCATCGCAGAAGGCCTGCAACCCGTCGGCGTCATGTAGCGGACCGCCTGGGCGATCCCATTCACCGCACCCACCGGTCGGCAGAAGAAGAACTGTCTTCCCTATGGCCGAGGCCAACTGCTCACAATGGGCCCGGGCCACGCGCCGTCTGCCGTCCTGATCAAGCACGAAGGACGTGATGAGACGATTATGGGCGTGGCTTGGCAGACCTTCGAATTGCGGATGGATCGGCTGCCAGCCCACCACATCGACAAGGTCGTAGCATCCCGGCGCCACGATCTGCGGCACGCCTGCACGACCCGCGGCGGTCAGTCGGTCGGGGCCCGCGCTGACGGTAGACCCGAAGACATGGTTGCCAAGTTCCTGCGTGCAAAAATCGAAGACACAAGCGAATGCGCCCGCCTGGGCCAGGTTCTCAAAGGCGCGCCCTCCCATACCCGTGGCATGGAAGACGGCGACTTCGTATCCGCGCGCCTCTAGTTCGGGCTTCAGGCGCACCATGTAGCGCAGCGCGGTTTTGCCAAGGCTCGTCATGCCGATCAGCGGTCGCCCGCTCTTGGCCGGACGCGCGGCCCGTGCGGCCCCGAGAACGGCCCCCGCCGCCTGGGCCAGCGAGGCGCGACAAACCGAATTCAGGCCATACAGGCCGCCGGCCCAAAGGATCATCTGGACATCTGCAGGCAGACGCTCCGGCGGCAGCAACGGAGAAAAGGCGATGGTGGAGACAACGTATTTCGGCACACCCAAGGGCATCGCCGACAACAGATCGAGCGCAAGATCGGTACCCATCGATCCGCCCAGCACAATAGCGCCGTCGATCCGTCCGGCGGCACAGAGCTCCGACGCCTTCGCAGCGGCACCCCGCGCCATGATCTGCATCGCGACATTCTCATCGCCGCTTTCGATGGCCGCTTCGATGCTGCTGTCGCCCGCCTCGGCAACGTCGTGCTTGGAGACATCGACCGGTCCCTTCGGATCGCCCAGAACGCTGACATCCATTGTCAGAACGCGTCCGCCCTGTTCCTCGATGGAGGAGACAAGAAAGGCGAGTTCGTCGTTCTTCGTGTCGAAGGTCCCGGCGACCAGGATCGTTTTTTCGGTCATGTCTGCTGTTCCCATCATGTCAGAGCTTGATCCACGCCGTCTTCAGATCGACGTATTTGTCGAAAGCATGGAGCGACTTGTCATGCCCGTTGCCCGACTGCTTCACACCGCCGAGCGGTACGGTGATATCCGGCCCGCCATAGGTATTCACGTGAACGACCCCGGCGCGGAGTCCCCTGATCATCCGGTGAGCGCGACCGAGATTCCCAGTCCAGACCCCCGAGGCAAGCCCGTAATCGGTGCCATTGGCCAGCGCCAAGGCCTCTTCCTCATCCTTGAATGGCGTGACGGTGAGGACCGGACCAAAGACTTCTTCGCGAAAAATACGTGCATCCGGCGCGACGCCGGTCACGACGGTCGGCGCCATGTAGGTTCCACCAGTCTCTTCAAGAATGCGCATGCCACCCGTAGCGACCACTGCGCCCGTCGCGCGCGCCTCGTCCACGAAGGTCAGGTTCTGCTCCAACTGGCGCTCGGAATTCACCGCACCCGATTGGGTGCGCATGTCCAACGGATCGCCCACCGTCATCGCCGCGGCAATGGCGCTGAGTTCTTCGGTGAATTGCTCGGCTATGGTCTCCTGAACGAGCAGGCGGGAGGCGGCAACGCAGACCTGTCCCGCGTTACGGAAAATCCCGGCGGCCGAGACTTTTGCCGATTCCGACAGATCCGGCGCGTCGTCGAAGACAATGTTCGGGGATTTGCCGCCAAGTTCCAGATAGACCCGCTTCAGATTCGACTGGGCGGAAGCCTCCAGCAGCCGCCGACCCGTTGCTCCCGAACCCGTGAAGACCAGCGCATCCACCGCCATCGACCGCGACAGCGCCTGACCCGATTTCGCGCCTGACCCGGTGACGACGTTCAGGACCCCTTCGGGCAGACCCGCCTCAAGCGCGAGTTCGGCCAGCCGAAGCAATGTCAGTGAGGCCGTTTCGGCAGGCTTCAACACGACCGAATTTCCCGCAGCCAGCGCCGGCGCGAGTTTCCATGTCCCGATCATGAGAGGAAAGTTCCACGGCACAATGGCACCGATCACGCCCACGGGTTCGCGGTGGATAAGACCGAGATTGGCGTCCGAGGTCGGGGCGATCTCGCCATAGATCTTGTCAATGGCCTCGGCATACCAGCGGATCGTTCCGACCGCCGAGCCGACTTCGGCCTTGGCGGCCATCGCGATTTCGGTGCCGTTGTCGCGCACGCCAAGCACTGTCAGTTCAAGCCATTCCCGCTCAATCAGATCGGCCCAATTCAAAAGCACCTTCTTGCGCGCGGCGGGTGCCTGACCCGACCAGCGCCGATCCTCGAAGGCGCGGCGGGCCGCGTCGACGGCTGCCTCCGTATCCTCGGTTGTCGCATCCGCGATCGTCGTCAGGCGCGTTCCATCCAGCGGCGAGATCACCTCGAGCACCGCGCCGTCCCCCGCGGGCCGCTTTTCGCCACCAATCAGCAGCTGTCCTTCGCGGACGGGTGCGTGGCGCAAAGTATCAATCGCGGATTGGTCGAACATTTAACCTCCTCATCCTGTCTCTTTGCACGTGCCACGCGCCTGCGGGCCGTCACCATTGTCGGTTCATTATTAAAACCACTGGTTCAAATATTATTGAAATGTGTTAAGCCCCATGTCAATGATTGCGCAGGAAGAAAAGGAACATGCCGTGGGCACGACATCGAAAGCGCTTCGCCTTCTGGACGAGTTCTCGGTGGAACGGCCGGAAATCGGGTTGAGCGAGTTTCATCGCCGCGTCGGTCGGGACAAAGCGACGGTACACCGGCACCTGACAGAGCTGGAAACCGCGGGATTCGTCGAGCAGGATCCCCAAACGCGGGCGTATCGTCTTGGACCGGTGGTGTTGCGTCTCGCGACGATCCGGGAAACCTGTTTTCCGTTGCGCGAAGCGGTGGCACCCGCGATCGAAGCCGCCGCTGCCGATCTTGGCGAACTGGTGCATTTCTCGCTGGTTCAGGGAGTTTCACTCACACCGGTGTATCACGCCGACCCGCATGTTCATGGAACGGCGGTCAATTTCGATCCCGGCGCGCTGCTGCCACTTCACGGAACCGCATCGGGGCTTGCCGCGCTGGCCTTCGGCCCGGAAGAGCTTCGCACGGCGATCTTCGCTAACGATCTCAAAGCCCATACGTCGCGCACGCCCGTGACGCCGGAGAAACTGGAACGCGTGATTTCGGAAACCCGGGCGCGCGGCTATGCCTCGGCCAATCGCATGTTCGATCCCGAAGTGGTGTCCGTGGCGCTGCCGCTCTTCGGCCCAGACGGGCTGGCAACCGGCGCGGTCGCAGCCGCCTTCCCTGCCGGCCGGGCACAGGAAGCGAAGCTTGAGACCGCGCGCAACCGTCTTGTTCCCCTGGCGAAATCGGTTTCCGAGGCTATTGGCGGAACATTCGTTCCCAACCGGGAGATTCAGCTTGCGTAAGGCTCTCGTACTCGACTTCGGCGGAGTGATCTCTCGCACGCTTTTTGAGACGCATCATCTCAGTGAGCGCGCCCTGGGCCTTGCACCGGGCACTCTCCGGTGGAAAGGCCCATTCGATCTGGAGACAGACCCGCTCTGGCGATCCATGCAGGACGAAGAAATCAGCGAGCGCGACTACTGGCGGACGCGCACGCGGGAAGTCGGTGACCTGACAGGCCACGGCTGGACGGAGATGCACGAATTTGTCCGCGCCGCACGCGGTGCCGCCCCGGCCGACGTCATCCGGCCCGAAGCCCTGACCACATTCGAGATCGCGCGGGAAAACGGGATAAGGCTTGCGATCCTGTCAAACGAACTCGACCTGTTCTACGGTGCCGATTTTCGCGACAAACTGTCGTTCCTCACCCAATTCGAGGTTATCGTGGACGCTACACATACCGGCATCCTGAAACCCGATCCGCGCGCCTATTCCGCCGTGACGGAAGCGATGGCGCTCGCCCCGTCCGACTGTGTCTTCGTCGATGACCAGATACGCAACATTAGCGGCGCGGAAGCGGCCCGGATGATCCCCATACATTTCGATGTCCGCGCACCGCGCGAAAGCTATGACCGCGCCCTTGCGGCGCTCGAACTGACTGAGAGGCTGCCATGAAAGACGAGAACTTCCTCAAGGAAAACAATGCCCGCCATTTCTGGCAGCCGATGGCCCACCCTGCCGACAGCCGCGCCAATCCGCCGATCATCGTCACCGAAGGGCACGGTGTCCGCATCCGCGATGTGGACGGGCATGAGACTGTCGACGCGGTTGGCGGCCTCTGGAACGTCAATCTGGGTTTTTCCTGCCAGCCGGTAAAGGATGCCATCGCCGCGCAACTCGACAAGCTGCCCTTTTACTCCACGTTCCGCGGCACCACGAATGACGCCGCCGTCGAGCTTTCCTGGGCCTTGCGCGAGTTTTTCGCGCCAGATGGAATGGAACGCTGTTTCTATACATCCGGCGGTTCGGATTCCGTCGAGGTCGCCCTGCGTCTTGCGCGGCAGTACCACAAGATCCGCGGCGACGGAGGGCGAACGAAATATCTCAGCCTGAAGAAGGGATATCATGGCACGCATACACTCGGTGCCTCCGTCAACGGCAACGCGAATTTCCGTACGCAATACGAGCCATTGATGCCGGGCTGCTTCCACATTCCTGCCCCCTACACCTATCGCAACCCGTTCAATGAGTCCGATCCCGAACGGCTGGCGCAGCTTTGCCTCGCAGCGCTCGAAGACGAGATCAAGTTCCAGGGGGCCGAGACCATTGCCGCCTTCATCATGGAGCCAATACTCGGCGCTGGCGGAGTGATCCCGCCGCATGAAAGCTTCATGCCCAGCGCCCGCCAGATCTGCGATAAATATGGGATCCTGCTTATCGCTGATGAAGTGGTCTGTGCCTTCGGACGCACCGGTGACTGGTCGGGTTCGCGTCATTGGGGTGTGCAGCCGGATATGATGTGCATCGCGAAGGCGATCACCAACGGGTACTTTCCCTTCGGCGCTGTCATGATCGGCGGGGCTCTGGCGGAGACCTTCGAGAACGACGAGACCGGTCGCGGTGCCATCGGCTCGGGTTACACCTATTCCGGACATCCCGTCGGCGCAGCCGCAGCAATCGCCTGTCTGGCGGAAACCCAGCGACTTGCGGTCAAGGACAATGCCGCAGCACGCGGCACGCAGCTGTATGACGGTTTGCTGGAGCTACAGGAAAAGCATGCGATTATCGGTGACGTGCGCGGCGGACACGGGCTGATGTGTGCGATTGAACTCGTTTCCGACCGCGACACCAAGGCGCCCATCGACAAGTCGACGATCGGGCGGATCAGCAAGGCAAGTTACGAAGCCGGTGCCATGATCCGCGTATCGGGCAACAACATCATTCTCTCTCCTTCGCTTGTCGTGACGGAGGCGGATGTGGGAACGATCCTTTCTGCACTTTCGGCTGGGTTTGATCGTGTGGCGTGAGGCGAAAAAGGGCTGCTCCGGGCAGGACGATGAAACCCCCACCGGTCACGCTCGACCGCGCCGGGGGCCTCCATCGCATTTAGTCAACAATGTAACCATCAATCCGGCAGCGCCTCGAATGCGGCGAGGCGCTGGAGACAGTCGAGCAGGACCGCCCGCTCGCCCAGAGAGAGCCCTTCCATGAGGCGGGCGTTGTGATCCTCGGCCACAGGCACGAGGTGTTCGAAGGCCTCGCGTCCCTGGGGCAGCAAGGTCAGGATCGCCCGCCGGCGATCCGCCTCGCTTTCACGCGCCGAGACAAACCGCTTCAATTCCAGGGCGGTGACAGCCCTGCTGATCTTGGTCTTGTGCATCTTGGACAGGTGTCCGATTTCGCTCGCGGTCATGTCGCCATAGCGGCCCAGATGGAACAGGACCCGCCATTCGGTCCGCAGCATGCCGTAGCGCGCCTTGTAAATCCTCGAAAAATCGAGGCTCGTCTCCTCGGCCGCTTGCGCCAGCAGATACGGCAGAAACGTTCTGAGATCGAATTCGGACAACAGATTACCCCTGACTTTCCCTTGTTAGTTACAAATACAACCAATATGGCATGCCAAGCTTATGGAGGATACCCATGAACGAACAAACGAGGGTCTCAGGACTGTTGCAGGCCACCACCCCGCAGGGCACGACCGAAGGCTACATGCCGGGCTTCGGCAACGATTTCGAGACAGAGGCGCTGCCGGGCGCGTTGCCGCAGGGAATGAACAGCCCCCAGAGGGCCAATTACGGGCTGTACGGCGAACAGTTGTCGGGGACAGCGTTCACCGCCCCCTCCCATCAGAATGAGCGGACGTGGTGTTATCGCATCCGCCCCAGCGTGAAGCACCAGGGCCGCTACGAACGCATTGAACTGCCCTACTGGAAAACGGCGCCGCATATCCCGCAGGACGTGACCTCGCTCGGCCAGTACCGCTGGGACCCGGTTCCTCATTCCGGCGAGAAGCTCACCTGGCTGACAGGCATGCGCACCATGACCACCGCCGGTGATGTTAACACGGCAACAGGCATGTCAGCGCATATCTATCTCGTCACCGAATCGATGACCGACGAGTATTTCTATTCGGCCGATGGCGAGCTGTTGGTTGTCCCGCAGGAGGGCCGTCTGCGCTTTGCAACCGAGCTTGGGATCATCGATATTGGGCCGCAGGAGATCGCGATCCTGCCCCGTGGACTCGTCTACCGCGTCGAGGTGCTGGAGGGCCCGTGTCGCGGCTTCGTCTGCGAGAATTACGGCCAGAAATTCGACCTGCCCGGCCGCGGCCCGATCGGCGCCAATTGCATGGCCAACCGGCGCGACTTCAAGACGCCCATCGCGGCCTACGAAGACCGCGAGACGCCCAGCACCATGATCGTCAAATGGTGCGGCCAGTTCCACCGCTCCGAGATCGGGCACTCGCCCCTCGACGTGGTGGCCTGGCATGGCAACTACGCGCCCTGCAAATACGATCTGAAGACTTACTGCCCTGTGGGCGCGATCCTTTTCGATCACCCGGATCCGTCGATCTTCACGGTGCTGACTGCACCTTCCGGCGTCGAGGGCACCGCCAATATCGACTTCGTGCTGTTCCGCGAACGCTGGATGGTGGCGGAAGACACATTCCGTCCGCCCTGGTACCACAAGAACGTCATGTCCGAGCTGATGGGCAATATCTACGGGCAATATGACGCCAAGCCTCAGGGCTTCGTTCCGGGCGGCATGAGCTTGCACAACTGTATGCTTCCGCATGGCCCGGATCGTGAGGCGTTCGAGAAGGCGTCGAACGCCGATCTCGGTCCCGAAAAGCTCGATAATACGATGTCGTTCATGCTCGAGACGCGCTTCCCTCAACATCTGACCAAGTTCGCCGCGAAGGAAGCACCACTGCAGGACGACTACGTGGATTGCTGGGACGGTCTGGAAAAGCTTTTCGACGGCACGCCCGGGCGCAAGTGACGCGCCCGGTGCAGGCCATAGCCCGGACAAAAAAGACCAACTGAAATCAAGGAGGATCTGAGTGCTCGAACGAAGCTGGATCGACAGCGCAAACGACCCCGAGAGTGAATTTCCACTTGCAAATTTGCCCTACGGCGTTTTTTCGACCGGCGAGTTGTCGCCGCGCTGCGGGGTCGCCATCGGCGACATGATACTCGACGCGGCGCGCGCCGAGGAGGCGCAGCTGACCAACACCAAAGGGCTGCTTCAGGATGCGAAATGGAACCCGCTTATGGCCGAAGGGCCGGCGGCGTGGGCTGCCTTTCGGGCGCGGCTGACCGCCCTGCTCGCTCAGGGATCGGCCGTTCAGGAGGCGGTGGCGCCGCTTCTGGTGCCGATGGAAGAGGCGACCATGCACATGCCTTTCGCGGTCGCCGAATACACCGACTTCTATGCCAGCAGGCAGCACGCCACCAATGTGGGCACCATGTTCCGCGGCCCCGAGAACGCTCTGCCGCCGAACTGGCTGCACATTCCCATCGGCTATAACGGCCGCGCCTCGACCGTCGTTGTCTCCGGCACCGATATCCGCCGACCCGTCGGACAGACCAAGGCGAAAGACGCGGATGCACCAAGTTTCGGACCAAGCCGTCGGCTCGACATCGAACTCGAAATGGGGGCGATTGTCGGCACGCCGTCGAAGATGGGGCAGCCCATAACGACCGCCGAGGCGCAGGAGATGATCTTCGGCTACGTCCTTTTGAACGACTGGTCGGCGCGCGATCTGCAGGCCTGGGAATACCAGCCGCTCGGGCCGTTCCAGGCCAAGGCCTTCGCCACGTCGATCAGTCCCTGGATCGTGACGCGCGCCGCGCTTGCGCCCTTCGCTGTGCCAACGCCCCCGCAGGAAAAAGAGCTGTTGCCGTATCTCAAGACCGACTTTCCGGGCAATTACGACCTGCAGCTGTCCGTCGAGATGAACGGGCATGCGGTCAGCCAGACCAACATGCGCGAGTTGTATTACTCAGCCGCGCAGCAACTGACGCACCACGCCTCGTCGGGCTGCGCGATGCGCACGGGCGACCTTCTGGGTTCCGGCACGATCTCGGGGCCTGATCCCTCCAGCTACGGCTCCCTTCTGGAACTCACGTGGGGCGGCGAGAGGCCGCTCGATCTGGATGGCGAGACGCGCAGCTTCATTGAGGACGGCGACACCCTGACACTCAGGGGCCACGCACAGGGCGATGGATACCGGATAGGCTTCGGCGCCTGCACCGGGACAATCCTGCCCGCACCCGAATATCCCTGAAAGGAGCCATTCATGGCCAAAGCATTCGCATCCGCAGGCGACATGGCGGACAAACAAATCAGCTTCACCGAGGTCGGAGAGGGCCTTTGGGCCTTCACTGCCGAGGGCGATCCCAATTCCGGCGTCATCATCGGCGATGACAGCGTCATGATCGTCGAAGCTCAGGCCACACCGCGCCTTGCACAGAAGGTGATCGAAAAGGTCCGCTCGGTGACCGACAAGCCGATCACGCATCTTGTCCTCACCCACTACCACGCGGTGCGCGTTCTGGGCGCTTCGGCCTACGGGGCCCGCGAAATCATCATGTCGGACGTCGCCCGCTCCATGGTCGCCGAGCGCGGGCAGGAAGACTGGGACAGCGAGTTCGACCGCTTCCCGCGCCTATTTCAGGGGCACGAAAGCATTCCCGGGCTGACCTGGCCCACCACGACCTTCAGCGACCGCATGTCGGTCTATCTGGGAAGCCGCCGGGTCGATCTGATGAAACTTGGACGCGCGCATACCGCCGGCGACATCGTGGTACACGTGCCCGACCAGAATGTCATGTTCACCGGAGACATCCTGGAATACCGCTCGGCCTGCTATTGCGGCGACGGCCATTACACCGACTGGCCGCAGACAATCGAAAACATCCGCGCCTTCGATCTCGATGCCATCGCACCGGGGCGCGGTGATGCGCTTGTCGGTCGCGACATGGTCAATGCCGCGCTCGACAGCACCGCCGACTTCGTGACCTCGACCTATGACGCGGTCCGCCGTGTGGCCGTGCGCGGTGGTAGCCTGCAGGAGGCAATGGCAAATGTCCGCGCGGTCTGTGACCCGAAATTCGGAGACTACGCGATCTACGAGCATTGCCTGCCATTCAACGTCGCCCGCGCCTATGACGAAGCCCGTGGCATCGACACCCCGCGCATTTGGACGGCCGAACGCGACAAGGAAATGTGGACCGCTCTGCAGGGCTAACGACGCAACGCGGCCGAAGGATCGGAGCGTTACACCAAGCACAGGGAGAGAACCGACATGCTGGACAACCGTTACACCCTTGCGCACCGCCTGTATCCTTACGCGCGCAGCGCAGATCAGGATGCGGAGACCGAGGCACACTACCCCGTTGTCGTGATCGGTGGCGGTCCCATTGGCATGGGCGTCGCGCTCGACCTGGCGCTGAAGGGCGTGCGGGTGTTGGTGCTCGATGATCACGAAGGCGTCGGCGAGGGCAGCCGTGCAATTTGCTTCGCCAAACGCACGCTCGAAATCTGCGACCGGCTGGGATGCGGCGACCCGATCGTCGACAAAGGCGTGGTCTGGAACCTCGGGAAAGTCCTTCATGGCGACAACCTGGTCTTCGAGTTCAACCTGTTGCCCGAAGGCGGGCATCGCCGCCCCGCCTTCATCAATCTCCAGCAGCCCTATTTCGAGAAGTTCCTTGTCGAGCGTGTGCGCGATGCCGCGGCGCAAGGTGCGCCCATTGAGATCCGTGGCAGGAACCGTGTCGAACGTCTCGATACGCGTAATGACGGTGCACGGCTTGAGATCATGACACCGGATGGTCCGTACGCGTTGACTGCGGATTGGGTTCTGGCCTGCGATGGCGCAGGGTCTCCGACGCGCAGGGGCCTGGGTCTTGGTTTCGAGGGCAAAGAGTTCAAGGACAACTTCCTGATCGCGGACGTTCGCATGGCCGCCGCCGACTTCCCCGTCGAACGTCGGTTCTGGTTCGAGCCACCGTTTCGCGGCTCCGGAGACTCGACGCTGCTTCACAAGCAGCCTGACGACATGTGGCGTATCGATTTCCAGATTGGCTGGGACATCGACCGCGAGAAGGAGCTGGAGGAAAACAGCATCCGCGCCCGGATCGACGAAATGCTCCCGGATGTCGAATACGAGATCATCTGGACCTCGATCTATACATTTCAGTGCCGTCGCATGTCGTCCTTCCGACATGGCCGCACGTTATTCGTCGGCGACAGTGCCCATCAGGTCTCGCCCTTCGGCGCGCGCGGCGCCAATGGAGGGATGCAGGATGCCGAAAACGTCGCGTGGAAGCTGGCGATGGTCCTGGATGGCACGGCACCCGAGACGCTTCTCGACACCTATGACCAGGAACGCCGGTACGCAGCAGATGAGAATATCCTCAACTCCACCCGGTCGACGGATTTCATCACTCCGAAATCGGAGGTCAGCAGGCTGTTCCGTGACGCGGTGTTGCACCTGTCGCGCGATAATGACTTCGCCCGGCCCTTCGTGAACTCCGGCCGCCTGTCGCAACCCGCGATCTATGACGAGAGCCCGCTTAACACGCCCGATGCCCTGCCCGGCGGACCGGCGCGGTCGCGACCCGGCGCTCCCTGCCCCGATGCGCCGCTCGACGCGGGTTACCTGCTCGACCGGCTTGGCGGCGATTTCATCGTGCTTGGCGTCGGGTGCACGGCGCCGGAGGTTCCCGGAACCACGGCTCTTTCGATCACCGAACCCGGAGAGGACCTCGGTGCCCGCTACCTCGGCAAGGCCGCGCGGGCGATCTACCTTATCCGGCCCGATCAACATGTCGCCGCACGGTGGCAGGAGGCTGATGTATCGACCATCGCGGCGGCCCTCGCCCGCGCCACAGGGAGAAACGCCGAATGACCGAACTTGCCACCAACCGCAATCTCGACCGACCAGACGATGCCTACGAACTGCTGCTTTCGGCGCATGAGGGCCTTTCAAAATCCGAAAGCGACGCGCTGAACGCGCGGCTCATCCTCACGCTGTTCAACCATGTCGGTGACCTCGACGTGATCCGCGAGGCCATCGAGGTGGCCCGGAAATGACGGTTGTCCTGTACGATTACTGGCGCTCCACGGCCAGCTACCGGGTTCGGATCGCGTTGAACCTCGCGGGCATTGCCTATGAGAGCCGTACAGTGGATCTGCTGGCAGGAGAACAGCGTCTCCCCGCACATGCGGAGGTCAATCCGCAGGGCTTCGTTCCCGTGCTCGACATAGACGGATTGCGGCTCACGCAGTCGCTGGCGATCGTGGAATACCTCGACGAAACACGCGGGCTTGGACTGTTGCCCGCCGATCCCGGAGCGCGGGCGCGTGTCCGCGCATTGGCCTCGATCCTGGCCAGCGACACCCACCCGATCTGCAATCCTTCAGTCGTCAACGAGGTCGTGGCACCCTTGGCGGAGGAAGAGAAAGACGCCCGGCGCATGGCATGGATGACGCATTTCATACGCCGCGGGCTGACGGCATTCGAGGCGATGCTTGCGCGCGATCCAGCCGGTCCCTTCTGCGCAGGTGCGCAGATAACTTTTGCCGATCTCTGCCTCGTTCCCCAGATCTACGGCGCGGATCGTTGGGGGGCCGAATGGTCAGATCTTCCAAATATCGTCCGCGCTCACAAAGCGGCGACGGACCTGCCTGCCGTGCAACAGGCGGCACCCGAAGTCGTGAAACAGACAGGCTCCTGAAAGAACAGGCATCTGCCGACAAGTACGTACCGAGATCGTGGTCCTTTGCACCATGACCATCGGACAGGTCGTCAGATCCGATGATATCTGATCCTGCATTCGCGTTTCAGGACAGATAGCGCTCAGCCAGGGCGCGCGCCCGCGTCACGAACCGGGCGTTTCGCTCGGTCGCGCCTGGTTCGTCCATGCGGTCGATGATCCAGCCGACATATGTCAAGGCACGAAGCAGCAGAAACAGATCCAGATCGCCCGTATCCAATGCGCGCCGCTCGCGATACCCGCCGATAAGTGCCGCGCGCAGTGCCGCGTGGTCCGGGGCTTCGACGGTCTTCAGAAGCGACGTCGCGATGTCGAAAAGCCGGAACCCGAAGCCCCCGTCGTCAAAGTCGATCAACCAGAGCCGGGGCCCATCGACCAGAACGTTCTCCCGGACCAGATCTGCGTGAATCAGGCCGAAATCAAAGTCGCCCCCGACGTCGCGAAGGTGCCGCCCTGCCACTTCGCGCACTGCCGAAAAGAGTCTGCGATCCGCTTCGCCGAGCGTCGGATTTTTCCAGAACCTACCCCAGATTGGTGCCTCACCGAGCAAGCCTTCCCGATCCCAGCGGCACCGCACGAACCCCGCCGGTTGATCCCAATCATGTGAGACCCGGTGAAGGTCCGCCATCCTACACCCGAGCCTGCGGAAGAGTTCTGCGCGAGATTCCGGCGTCTCGGTATCAAAGAGATCCGCCATCGGCCGTCCGGAAAGCCAGTCGAGCATGTCTGCGCGGACACCGCCGATCTCCTGCAAATGCGCGCCCGAGAGGCTTGGGACCGGGGTGGGCACATGCAGTCCGCCGGACGCGACCGCCGCCATCCAGTCAAGCTCGGATCGCAACTCGGCATCGCTGCGATATCCCGGTCGGCGCAGACGCAGCGCATAGGATCGGTCCTCATGGTCAACGCGATAGACGTGGTTTTCACGCGCCGCGACAAGTTGGGTGGACGCGCCTCCCATGCCCCAGAGCGCGAGGGCCTGTTCGACAAGCGCGTTCATGCGTCCAGCGGGGTGATCGACAGCACATGGTCGAGCGTGTCCAGCAAGAAATCGGCGTTCTCGACAGTGAATGGCATCGGCGGCCTGATCTTGAGCGTGTTCTTGTGCCGCCCAAGCTTGGAATGGATGACGCCGCGATGACGCATTTCGTTGATGACGCGGTCGGTGAATTCTGTCGCAGGCTCGCGGGTGTCGCGGTCCTGGACCATCTCCGCGCCGAAGATAAGACCCGACCCGCGGATGTCTCCGATAACCTCGTGTTTCTCCTGGAGTGTCGCGAGGCGGGCACGAGCATGATCGCCTACGGTGCGGGCGTGACTAACCAAGTCTTTCTCTTCAATCTCGTCGAGTACCGCCATGGCGGCGGCGCAGGACACCGGGTTCCCGCCAAACGTATTGAAATACCGATAACCTTTGCGGAATGTGGCAAGGATCTCCTCGCGCGTGACCACTGCACCGACCGGGTGCCCGTTCGCCATCGGCTTGCCCAACGTCACGATGTCAGGCACGACCCCCATCTTTTCATGCGCCCAAAGATGGGTGCCCGTGCGACCGAAGCCGGATTGCACCTCGTCGCAGATCAGCAATCCCCCCGCATCTCGCACCACGTCGGCGGTGGGTTTCAGCCATCCATTGGGATTGTCGGGAAAGCCTTCGTTGAGGAAATAGGGACAGATGACCAGCGCCGCGAAACCGGTGCCGGCCTTTTCATGCGCGTCGATCTGCGCGGCGACGGCATTGGCGAACGCGGTGCCGTCGGGATCGGGTGCGCGATAACTGTCCGGCGCGGTCACGAAACGGAAATACGCGTCGAGCCCGAACCCGGTGCTGGGCACGTTCGACCGGCTGAGCTGACTGACAAGGGCGGTATTTCCGTGATAGGTCGCGTCCGTGGCCACGATCCCCCGCCGTCCCGTCATGGCTTCGGCCATGCGCAAGGCGATGTCATTGGCCTCCGACCCCGTACAGGTCATCACGGCTGTCGAAAGGGAAGCGTGCATCGTGTCCGTAAGCCGCTCGACATAATCTAGGATCGTGTCGTGCAGATAGCGTGTATGCGTGTTCAACGTCGCGGCCTGCCGGCAGATCGCCTCGACCACCCGGGGGTTGCAATGCCCGACATGGGGCACGTTGTTGTAGCAATCGAGATATTTGCGACCGTCGGCATCCCACAGCCAAACGCCCTCGCCACGCACGATATGCAGAGGATCGTTGTAAAAGGTCGATACGTTGGGTCCTAACAGGCGCTTCCGATCCGCCAGCAGTTGCTCAATAGTCCGTGTCATGACGCTGCCTGACTTTTCGGTTCAGTCGCCGCGGACCCTGGTAAGCAGTCCCACAAGGTGTTGAGCTCAGCAGGCACCGCGCCGCCGGCGACGCGGGAGACGGTGCGGCACCCGTCCCTTAGCTCTTGCAAGACTCTTTCCTCCAGTTCCGCGCTGTATCGGGAACGTGGGAAGGGAACCGCGAGGGTACCAATCGCACTGCCCGACGGACCGAAGAACGGCATTGCATATGAAACGACACCGCTGGTGTAGAATTCGTCCGATTGACTGTATCCGTGTGCGCGCGTCGCCTCGATAAGCGCCATCAGGTCGGACCGTGCGATCACTGTGCTCGCCGTGTAGCATGCCAGGGTGCCACCAAGCACAAGATCGGCAACGTTTGCGGGCCCGAAGGCGAGCATCGCAAGCCCGGACGCAGTTGCATGCAAGGGCAATACCTCCGCTTCGTCAAAGATCACGCGCAGCCCGTGCCGGGAGACGTCCGTGTGATATAGCGGCGACATGACAGCACCCTGCCACAGTGATGCGTGGACCAGCTCACCAAGCCGTTCGGCCATTCCATCAACGACGGGTGTGATCGCGGCGCGGATCGGGAAATGCTTCTCCCGCACCGATGCCAGACGCAGCAAGGCCGGTCCCAGCCTGTATTCACGTGTCGCGGTGTTGCGTTCGAGAAATCCATTGCGCTCCAGTTCGAGCAGATGACGTCGCACCGTCGCCTTGTCCGCACCGCTGAGACGGGTGAATTCGGCTAACCCGATTTCCCCGCGCCGTGCCGAAAAATGCGACAATAAATTTAGCGCCTTGCTGATCGTACCCAAAGCCAAGCCCTCGTTCGACGGCGGAGGTCCCAAGGACCAATGCAGTATCTATTGACAGGGGGGATCGGCCCCGCCATCATTTATTGATCGTATAGTGTCAAATAATGATACTCAATCAAAAACGACCGCAACAGGAGAGCCCGATGAACCTTAACCCTGTCATAGCGAGCGCCGTCGCGCTGGCCACTGCGACCGTGCCCGCGACTGCCCAGTCCAATTATCCCGAGGAGCCGGTCAGCTTCGTCGTGCCCTTTCCGCCAGGTGATCTCGAAGACATCGTGACCCGATTGATTGCTGAGGAATTCCAGGCCACCTATGGGGTGGCCACCGCAGTCGTGAACCGTCCCGGCGGCGGCGGCGGCCCGTTCCCGGGCGCGGCCGAAGTGGCCGCTGCGGACCCCGATGGCTATACGATCGGATCTTTCGTGATCGACGTGCCGCTCGTTGGTCCGATGGTCGGCATCCCCGCGCTCGACCCGAACCCGTTCGAGCCGGTGGGGATATTTCTCACCTACCCGTTCGTGATCGCGGCGTCCGCGTCCCAACCTTACTCCGACATGGAAGGCCTGGTTGAGTACGCCCAGGACAACCCTGTCATACTCGGCCATTTCGGGGCGTTCCTCGTGCCCACGCAGGTGACCCTCGCGTTGGCGAAGGAACAGGGGATGTCATACGCGGCCGACACACCTTTCGATGCGCTTGACTGTAACACGCTGGCTTCGGGCGATGCGGACGTGATCAACACGAACTTGCAATCTATCCTGCCTTGCCTGGATGAAGTGAACGTCCTCGCCACGATCGGAGAGCGCCGCATCCCGCTTACGCCCGACGTGCCAACGGTCGGCGAGATCAATCCGGAACTGGATGCAAGCCTTTGGAACGGTCTTTTCGTGCGTGCCGAAACACCGCAGGATGTCCGCGACAAGATCGCCGAGGTAGCCGAGCGGGTAATTGCCTCGGATCGCGTGCAGCAGATTGCAGCAGAAACCGGTGCGCTCCTGTATTGGCAGAACGCGGAGGAATCCGCCCAGCGGCTCGAAACCGACGCCGCCACCCTCGAACGCATCACATCCGTACTCGAGCAGTAAGTTCGTCAGGCGCGCGGCATTCCTGTCGCGCGCCGAACAGGATGCCAGAAAGAGGCGGGGGGCAACATGGCGACCGGAAAGACCTTCCAGGAACTTTTCAAGCGGTATCGTCACCCCGGCGATCTTTTCGTGGCCGCACTGACAGTTGCGTTCGCGCTGTTTCTGGCCGCCTGCTTGCCTTTTCAAACCACATGGTTGCCCCGCACGCAGCTCTTCGCCCAGCCCGCTTTCTGGCCGGCCGTTGCGGTCGGGGGTATGCTGGTTTTTTCCCTGCTTCACCTTATCGGAGCCCTTGTTTCGGAGCGCACGGAGGGCCGTTGGGAGGAAGTCCTGGAATGGCTCAAAGCGGTGGAATATGTGGGCTGGTTCCTGGCCTATGTGACCCTCGTCCCGGTTCTGGGATACCTGCCCGCGACGATCGCATTCACCCTCAGCCTGACCCGGCGGCTGGGGTACCCCGGCTTTCGGTGGAGCCTTGCAGCACTCGGTGTCGCGCTTACCATCGTGCTGATCTTCAAGACCGGCTTGCGGATCAGCATACCGGCCGGTGCTCTTTATGACTTCCTGCCCGGCGGTGCGATGCGGTCCCTGTTCATGACGTATTTCTGAGGGCGCCGCGATGGATGTCTTTCTTTCCGGTCTCAATCTTCTCTTCTCGCTGGATGTGCTGGTTGCGTTGTTGATCGGCTCGATTGGCGGGGTCGTGATTGGAGCGATCCCCGGCGTGGGGCCAGCGGTCGCCATCGCCATACTTCTTCCCGCGACCTTCTCGATGGAGCCGCTCGTCGGGCTGACGATGCTTCTCGGAATTTACGGGTCATCCATGTATGGCGGATCGCTGCCTGCGATCCTGATCAACACGCCGGGCACCGCCGTCAATGCACTGACCACCTATGACGGCTATCCGATGACCAAACAGGGCAAGGCACTGCAGGCTGTCGGTCTTGCCTATGGTGCGTCCTTCGTTGGCGGTACTTTGTCCGTCCTGGCGCTGATCCTTCTCTCGCCACTTCTCGCCAAAATCGCACCGCTGTTCGGGTCCCGCGAGATCTTTCTTGCGGCACTTCTTGGCATCGTGCTTGTCGTAATCGCACATCGTGGCCAGACCTTCGCGGCGGGCTCTCTGGCGGCGTTCGGGATCTTCCTCGGGACGGTCGGTCTGGAACCCGTGCGCTACACCCAACGCTACACCTTCGGGCTTGAGGCGCTGCAATCCGGCTTCGACCTCATCGTCGTCGTTCTCGGACTTTTCGCCCTGAGCCAGGCGTTTCTGCTCCTTGCCCAGCCCGATTCGGCGCCGGACACACAGGGGCTGGGTGGACGGACTTTCGCAGCGATGCGCCGCGTGCTCGGGTACAAACGCATCGCATCTGTCGGTTCGGGCGTCGGCGTTGTCATGGGTATGATCCCCGGTGTCGGCGAGTTCACCGCGCAATTTCTGAGCTATACCTACGCACAAAAGACCTCCCGCACGCCCGATCAGTTCGGAAAGGGCAGCGAAGAGGGGCTTGTCGCTTCGGAATCAGCGAATAATGCAGTCCCCGCTGCCGCGATGATCCCGCTTCTCGCGCTCGGCATCCCCGGAGAGGCGCTGACGGCGATGATGCTGTCAGTCTTTTACGTTCACAACGTCGTGCCCGGCCCAGCGTTGTTCCGTGACTCGCTCGATTTCGTCTATGCGCTTTTTGCCGCCATGCTGTTGCTGAACGTCGTGGTGATCGCCTTCGTTGGCGTCGCATCGGGCCTTCTGACCAGGGTCATCCGCGTTCCGACACGTTTTCTTGGCATGACGATCCTGACGCTCTCCTTCGTGGGCGTCTATTCGCTGCGCAACTCCGTCACGGATTGCATATTCGCGGCGGGGTTCGGTCTTCTCGGAGTGGTCCTGAAACGGCAGAACCTGCCCGTCGTGCCCATCATCCTAGGGATGGTGCTTGGCGGTATCATGGAGGTCAAACTGCGGTCGGCGATGGCGCGGGTGCGCGCGCCTCTCGACTTCGTGGACCGGCCCATTGCCGCATGCCTTGCAGCGGCAATCATTCTGCTGATCGTTCTCCACTTCTGGGGGGTCATCAAGGAACGGGCGATGTTGGGCAAGGCCGATGGCGGGCACGCTCGCGACGATACCTCCCAACGCTGATGGAAGGATAACCGCCATGCCTAGCCTCGACGGAAAAACTGCCCTGGTCACCGGGGCGGGCACGGGGATCGGCGCAGCCATCGCCGAATCCTTCGTGAAAGCCGGGGCAAAGGTTGGGCTGATGGGGCGTCGTTTCGAGCCCCTTGAGCGGGTCGCGGGCAAGACCGGCGGCCTGGCCCTTCCCGCGGATGCCTCTGACCCCGCACAGGTAGAAGAGGCGCTGGAGTGCTTCCACAACCATTTCGGTCCGCTCGACATTTTGGTCTGCAATGCCGGGGGGTTCGGGTTCGGCACCCTGTCCGAAACTGACGACGCGGAATGGCAAAACGCCATTGCGGCGAATCTGAACACCGCGATGATCGTCACCCGCGCCGCCCTGCCCGATCTGGTCGCGCGTCAGGGCAATATTCTGATGATGTCGTCCATTGCCGGGCTCGCAGCCGGGCCGGAAGCCTGCGGCTACGTCACCACCAAGCACGCCCTGATCGGCCTGGCAAAGTCGATTACGCGCGACTACGGGCCCAAGGGCGTGCGGTGCAACACGATCTGCCCGGGCTGGGTTCGGACCGAGATGGCAGATAGCGAAATGTCGGAACTGATGGCACGCCGGAACCTGGCCTCGATCGACGAGGCCTATGCGCTGGTCACGCGAGACGTGCCACTTGGTCGGCCCGCGACACCGCGCGAAGTCGCACAAGCGGCGCTGTTCCTGTGTTCGGATGCGGCGTCGATGGTCTCCGGCGCGGTTCTGACCGTCGATGGCGGCGCGACGGTCGTGGATGTGCCGACCATCGCTTTTGCCGCAGATTAAGACGGCGCATATCACTCGAACGAAGGCGCCAAAGGTTTGTGAAAAGGTCAGAGATTGACCGGAAACCGAATACACTTTCAACTTTTCGTATACAAAAATATTGACCTGTGTGCAGTTTTCGTCAGTCTGGACAAGGAAGTCGGGAGGCCCCGTTGGACAGCAACATACGAAATGCCATTACAGAACTGATCGTTCGCGGCGTCTATCGCCCTGGAGACCGGTTAGAAGAGCAGGCTCTGGCAAGCCGGTTCGACGTCTCACGAACGCCAATTCGCGAAGCCATCCAAAGCCTGTCCAGCACGGGTCTGGTGCAACTGCGTCCGCGTCGCTCCGCCATTGTCCGCCGCATGAATGAGGTCGAGCTCGGAGAAGCGTTCGAAGCTATGGGCGAAATTGAGGGGCTTTGCGCCGCCTACGCCGCCCAGCGTCTACCGGAAGCGCAGCGCCTGCGACTGAAGGCATTGATGGAGATTTCGCTTGAGGCCGTGGAGGCCGGAAACGCCCGCGAGGCGCAGGAGATCGACAACGAGTTTCACGCGCTTATTCATGAAGGGGCGCGGAACTGGATGATAACCTCGCTCGCGCGGGAGACGCGGCTCAAGGTCAGCCCCTACAGCGCCGTCGGTTTTCACTTTGACAGCGAGCTCATCGACCTAGGCGTCCCACACAGCCAGCACAGCCAGATCGCAGACGCGCTGCTTATGGGCGATGCGCAAGCAGCCCGCAGGCTGATGAAGGAACATGTCGGACATAACTACCTCACCTTGATGAAGCTTCTGGCAGACGCCCAGGGGCGCGACGGCTCACCCCTTCTCGCGGCGCGGAACAGCGATCATGCATGACTATCAAGGGCCTGGGCGATCGCCGGTCTTCGCCGACCACGGAATGTGCGCGACGTCGCATCCTCTGGCCGCACTGACGGCGGTCGATGTGCTGCGCAGTGGCGGCAACGCTGTCGATGCAGCGGTTGCGGGCGCGCTCGTTCTGGGCCTCTGCGAACCGGCCATGACCGGTCTGGGCGGCGACGTCTTCGCATTGTTGCACAATCCCGAGACCGGATATTATGCGATGAACGGGTCTGGACGGGCACCGGCGGCGCTCGACGCGGACCGGCTTCGCGCCGAGGGGTTCGACACGATTCCCCTCAACTCGGCGCATGGGGTGACAGTCCCCGGCGCAATCGATGCCTTTGACCGGCTTGTCGCGACCAAAGGAACAATGGCGCTGAGCGATGTACTGGCCCCGGCCATCCGCTACGCGGAGGCAGGTGTCCCCGTTCACCATCGCACGGCGCTCGATTGGGCCGCCTTCGGTGAGCGGCTGATCGGCCCGGGACGGGACCATTACCTGGATAACGGCAAACCCTATACTGCCGGGAGCCGCTTCTCTTCTGCCGCGCAGGCCGAGGCGCTGAAGCTGATCGCTCGGGACGGCGCGGATGCGTTTTATCGTGGCGAGGTCATGGAAGACATCGTCGCGACATTGCGCGCCCACGGCGGATTGCATACAGCCGAGGATTTCGCGCAGACAAAAGCAAGCGAGATGACACCGGTCAAACGCAACTACAGGGGGCATGACCTGGTAGAGCTTCCGCCCAACTCGCAAGGGGTCACGGCGCTTTTGATCACTGCGATCCTGGAGCATTTCGGCATCGGCGAACTTGACCCGAATGGTGCGGAACGCATTCACCTCGAAGCCGAGGCGACCCGTCTCTCCTACGGTGTGCGCAACATGTTCCTGGGCGATCCTGATGCAACGGGCCAATCCCTGGACCGATTGCTCACAGACAGCCTTGTGACCTCACTCGCCGCGCAGGTCGATCTGAAATCCGCAGGACGCGTAACGAAGCGACCCGCCGAAGCGCTGCATCGCGATACGGTTTACATCACCGTCGTCGACGAAAACCGGCTGGCCGTCTCCCTGATCTATTCGATCTTCTGGCCGTTCGGATCGGGGCTTGCCTCTCAGAAGTTCGGCATCGGCCTGCAAAACCGCGGCTGCGGCTTCTCGCTGGAGAAAGGTCATCCGAACGAACTGGCCGGCGGTCGGCGGCCACTGCACACCCTGATCCCGGGATGCCTGGAACAGGGAGGCACTTACACCATGCCGTTCGGTGTCATGGGTGGGCCTTACCAGGCGGCGGGACACGCGCATTTCGTTTCCAACATCGTCGATTTCGGACTGGACCCGCAAACGGCGATCGACGGTCCGCGCAGCTTCTACGACATCGCCACGGGTAAGTTGGAGGTCGAAACCCGCGTGCCGGATGAAACCGCAGTTCGGCTTGCAGAGATGGGCCACGATGTCGTCCGTGCGCCTGTCGGCATCGGTGGCGCACAGGCGATCCGGATCGACCACAAAACGGGTGTGCTGATTGGCGGCTCCGACCCGCGCAAAGACGGCATCGCGTTGGGTTATTGAACGATGGGCGAGTCGAAAAGAACTCCTTCACGCCGATTTCTCGATCTTCTCACGGATATTGGCGGGATTGCGGTTCTGGCGCTTTTGCTCTTGCAGGTTCTGGTTGTGGCACTGCGCTACGCGTTCTCGCTGGGCTGGCCGTGGGCCACCGATCTGCTGACATACCTGAACTTTGTCATCGTTTCGGTTCCAATGGTCACCGTTGTCGCCCTGAATCGTGGGGTCCGCGTCGATGTTCTGCGTGACCGGATGTCCGCCGGGCTGCAGAGGCTTCTCGAACGTGTGGCGCTGCTCTGTCTCTTCCTGCCGGCGATGGCCTGGGCAGCGTGGACATCGTGGCCGCTGACCCGCAACTCGTGGTCTCTCCTGGAGGCCTCTCCAAATATGGGCGGGCTGCCCGGCTACTTTCTTCTCAAGACTTTGGTGACGCTGATCTTTACCGGACTTGCGATTACGGCGGTTTGTATCGGCCTGCGTCCCGGTCTATATGGAAAGCCGGACACCGATGAATGAAGCATTCCTCGTTCTGCTCGGCGTCTGTCTGCTTTTGGGAATTCTGTCCTCCGCACCGGTCGCCTTCGTGCTGATCGGAGTACCTGCCGTCCTGGCGATGATCGCGTCACTCTTCGGTGCATTCGATCTGGCGATCCTGGCGGCGTTTCCATCCCGTGCCTTCGGGCTGCTGACCAACCCGATCTTCCTTTCCGTGCCGCTCTTCGTGCTCATGGGCGGCCTGCTGGAACGAGCGGATATCGCGCGCCGCATGATGGTGACCGCCGCCGCCCTGTTCGGTGATCGCAATGGCGGCATGGCTGTGGCCATCGTCGCAGTCGGTGCCTTGCTTGCGGCATCGACCGGTGTGATCGGCGCGACAATCTTCATGCTTGGTCTCATCGCTGTACCGGCGATGCTGCAAGCCGGATATTCCAAACCCCTGACGGCCGGCGTCATCTGCGCGTCAGGCTCACTTGGTCAGATCATTCCGCCGTCAATCCTGCTGATCCTGCTGACGGACCAGATCTCCTCTGCCTACCAGGCAGGGCGCCGCGCGGCGGGCGACTGGGCCCCGACGCCGGTCACGGTCGGGGACCTGTTCGCCGGGGCCATGCTGCCGGGGCTGCTGCTGGTCGGCTTGTACATCGCCTACATTCTGATCATTGCATATCTGCGTCCGGCCAGTTGCCCACCGGTTCGGCTGCGCGACGAAGACGGGGCGGCACAGAAGCTCACGGGTGCCTATGTCATGCGGTCCCTGCTCATGCCGCTCGTCCTGATCCTGCTCGTCCTGGGCTCCATACTCATGGGTGTTGCCACCGCCACGGAAAGTGCCGCGCTTGGCGCGGCTGGCGCGCTCGTCATGGCCGCTTTTGAAGACCGCGCCCTGCCAAGATGGAAGGCCGCGCTCATGGTCTCGGTGCTGCCGGCGGCGTTGGTTCTCGTCCTCGTCAAGGCTGCCGGAGGGTCCCAGGCGAACATCTTCCTGGCGATTCTTGCCGTGGTCGCACTGGCCGCGGTCTTCGCCGGAACGCTCATGGCGCTTTGGCAGGAGTATGGCAGAGGGCGGGTCATGCCGGTGGCGCGGGATACGGCATCGCTGGTCGCCATGCTGGTGTTGATCGTGCTTGGGGCGACAATGCTGTCCCTGGTGTTCCGTGGCTTCCACGGCGAGGAAATGGTGCGCGATTTCCTGCAAAACCTTCCGGGCGGAACGGCCACTGCGATATTCTTTACGATGGTCGTCATTTTCCTGCTCGGCTTCATCATCGAATATGTCGAGATCATCTTCATCGTCGTGCCGATTGCAGCACCGCCCTTGATGGAGCTTGGCGTCGATCCTGTTTGGTTTGCGATCCTCATTAGCATGAACCTGCAGATGAGCTTTCTGACGCCGCCCTTCGGCTACGCGCTCTTCTACTTCCGTCGGGTCGCTCCGCCCGAGATGACAACCGCACACATCTATCGCGGCATCGTGCCTTTCGTGCTTCTCCAACTGCTTGCGCTCGTAGTGGTCGCGCTGATCCCGGGCATCGCCACCTGGCTGCCATCGGTCATTTACAATTGACCAAGAAAAAATGAACTCAACCTGGAGGAAAGACAATGCTGAAAAGAAGACAGATCTTGAAAGGCGCGGCGATCTCGCCGCTGGCCATCGGCGCCCCGGTCATCGCCCGCGCTCAGGCGAAGCACAATTGGAAGCTCGTGACCTCGGTTCCCAAGGGTCTGCCCGGTCCCGGTGTCTCGGCCCTACGCTGGGCCGAACGCATAACCCAGATGAGTGGTGGCGAGATCAACGTCACCGTCTACGGGGTTGGTGAACTCGTCCCGCCCTTCGGCACGCAAGAGGCCGTGGAAAGCGGCACCGCCGAGGCCTACCACGGATCGGGGTCGTGGTTCGCGGGCCGGGACATCGCGCATGCTTTCTTCACCGGTGTGCCCCTCGGCCTCACCTTCGACGAAATGCACGCCTGGATGTATTATGGCGGCGGCCAGGAATTGCTGAACGAATTCACCAATCCGCGCGGATTGCAGGTCTTCATCGGTGGCGGCTCGGGCATGCAGACCTTCGGCTGGTTCAAGAAGGAGATCAGCAGCGTCGAAGATCTGCGCGGGCTGAACTTCCGTGCCGCTGGTCTCGGCGGTCAGGTGCTCTCGCGGCTCGGAATGAACGCCATCTCGATCCCCCCGTCCGAAATCTTCTCGGCCCTGCAATCGGGGACGCTTGACGGCGCGGAATGGGTCGGCCCTGCCAACGACCTGGCTTTTGGCTTCCAGAATGTCGCGAAATACATGTACACGCCGACATTCGTCGATGTTTATGGCGGCATCGAGTTCGGCGTGAACATGGCGGCCTGGGACGCACTGACGGATGCGCAGCGCACCATCGTCGAGACGGTCTCGGAGGCCGAAGCGAACCGGTCCTCCGCGGATACCTTGCACGCCAATCTTCAGGCCTTCGAACGTTTCAAGGCGGATGACAGCCTGACTATCGGCACATTGCCGACCGAGGTATGGGATGCACTGCGCAAGGCGTCGCGCGAGACGATGAACCAGGTCGCGGAAACGAGCGACTTCCACAAGCGCCTGGCCGATGCCTATTACAGCTATGCCGCGCAATGCTCGGGCTACAAGGCAAGCTATGATGCGGCTTTCACCGCCGAGCGGCAGCCCTATTTCGGCTAAGCTTGCAAAGGGTCCGGCACGCTGCCGGGCCCTGCTTTTCGCCGGCCTGCAGGTTGGCGGCTTTTCGTGCAGGACGACACCATGACCGCTCCCGTCTATACTGGCCCAGAAATCTGCGCGCTCAGTGCGTCTACCGTGGTCGATATGCTTCGGCGCGGCGAGATATCGCCCGCCGAACTGATCGACGCGGCCGAACAACGCCACGCCCAGACTGATCCCGCGATCAATGCGATGCCAACCACCTGCTTCGACCGCGCCCGCGTCGCAGCGGCGCAGCCGACAGGCCAGGACACGGACGATATCCGGACACTTGCCGGCCTGCCGCTTGGGATCAAGGACCTCACGCCCGTCGCGGGGGTGCGCTGCACGTTTGGCACGCCGGGCCTTGCCGACTATGTGCCGGCGGCAAGCGATCCGCTGGTCGAGCGACTTGAACGGCGTGGCGGTCTGGTTGTCGGCAAGACCAACACGCCGGAATTCGGAGCCGGTGCGAACACGTTCAACGCGGTCTTTGGCAATACCCGCAATCCCTGGGATACGCGGCTGAATCCGGCCGGGTCCTCCGGCGGTGCCGCGGCCCAGCTTGCCGTTGGCCAGGTCTGGCTGAGCCACGGCTCGGATCATGGTGGCAGCCTGCGCACCCCAGCCGCATATTGCGGCGTCGTCGGGCTGCGGCCCAGTCCCGGTCGTGTTGGCGGCGGACCGGACACAGCCGGTTTCATCATAGAAGGAGCGCAAGGTCCGATGGCGCGCAACGTGCGGGACTGCGCGCTCTTTCTGGATGCGCTGTCCGGCTTCGACCCGATCCACCCGATCTCGTTTCCGGCCGATCCCGATGGCTCTTATCAGCGCGCCGTCGATGAGGCGGACGGACCGGTGCGGATCGCCTGGTCCGCCGATTTCGGCGGCCATTGCCCGGTCGACCCGGACATGGCCGGCTATCTCGAAACAGCGATCTCCCGCCTCGCACGCGAGGGGCACATTGTCGACGCGCCGCCGCTCGAATTGCCGGATATGCCCCGCACCTATTACACGTTACGCGGCATCCTTTGGGCCAGCTTGATGCGCGACATCGACCCGGACATTCGCGCGGGCTTCAAACCAACGCTGGAGGATAACGTCCGCCGCGGCCTTGCCCTGACTATGGATGACATCGTGGATGCCCAGACCGGGCGCACGCGGATTTATCACGAACTGCGTAAGCTGCTCGACCGCTTCGACGTCCTCGCCTGTCCGGTTGTGGGATGCATGCCCAAGCCCGTGGAGGTCGAGTGGATTTCCGAGGTCGGTGGCCACCAGTTAGATTTCTACATGGATTGGCTCGCCCATGCGTTTCCAGCAACGGTAGCATGTCTTCCGGCACTGTCACTGCCTGTCGGTCTGAGCAACGACGGCCTACCGGTCGGTCTGCAACTCATCGGTCCTCCGCGCGGCGAACGCAGGCTATTGTTTGCTGCCGCACGGATTGAAAGAGCGCTCTCCGGACCGCTGCCTGTCATCGACCCGGTCGTCCGGCATACATAGGGCGATGCGCTGCACTGCGGTCGAGCGTCACCGACACCTCCGCCGATTTTGCCCATGATGAGCACCGCTGGCTGTTTGACTCCGAAACACGAAAGCCCAAATAGGCACCGGACACCACAAGGACCTCAGATGGACGCCAAGACCCAGTTTACCTACCTGTTCGATCCGCTCTGTGGCTGGTGCTATGCCGCCGCCCCGACCATCAAACATCTATCCGAGACGCCCGGCGTGCGTTTGACGATGATGCCGATGGGCCTCTTTGCCGCGCCCCGGCCCGTTTCCACAATTGCGGATCATGCGCGCGCACACGACGATCGGATTCAGGAACTGACCGGCCAGCCCTTTACGGACGCCTACCATACCGGCGTCATGCGCGCTGCGGGCGGAGTCTTGTCTTCGCTTGCACTGACCCGCGCATTGGTGGCGCTTGACCGGATCGATCCGGCGTTTGGCCCGCGCTTTCTGAACACGGCGCAGACCGCCCGTTATGTCGAGGGTCAGGACACGTCACGGCCAGAAGTGGTGGCGCGGATCGGCGCGCGGATCGCGGATGGCGCACTGGACGAAGCGAGCCTGCTGAGCGCACTCCAAGACGATCCGGCCCTGGCCACCGCGACCGACCAACGGATCGCCGAGGGCCAAAGGATCATGCAAGAACTTGGCATTCTCGGGGTGCCGCAACTGGTCGTCAGCGATGATCGTGGCACGCATCTCATTGGCAACCAGCTCCTGTATTCAGGCGGCGACGTTGTTCTCGCCACACTCAACGAAACCGCCTGAAGCCCCGTCTGACTTGTTCACCAGGCGACCGCCCTCGCCCGTTTTCTGGAAAAGATTCAGTCGACGTTCCGCATGCTGACCTTGCGGGCAGCGTCGCTCAATTCCCGCTGCCCCACGACCGCGCGCTGGAGCAAAATCGCTGGCGGAACGCTCGTCTGATGCGATCTGGTCAAAATCAAGATCGGGGTCGCGCAGTTGCGCATGAAGTCTGCGCTTGATCTGCTCCAACCGCTGGGATTGAGCGTCGAGAGGTCCCTCCATGCATTGCTGCATCGCGGTCGCCAGCATCTGTGCTGTGGCGGTTTGCATGTCGCGCAGGTCTGTGTCGGTCAGATTGGCTCCGTTGTGGACCATTTGGCGAATGAAGCCGGTGGCCAACATGCCCGCCTCCGCCCTACCGTTGAAACGTCGCGCGGTCACTCGACTCAGGCTGGACAGCCGCTCTGCAAGCCGTTCGCGCGGCAGGCGCAGGTGAGCGGCAGTGCGCTCGCTCACCTGTGTCGTCGAATGCACGGTCGACAACAGACAGGAATTGGCCACCGGTTCGCTGACATGACCCAAAAAGCCGTCGTCGTCGCATGAACTTTCCAGTCGCACGAAACGCGACCACAATTGCTCGCGCCAGACTTCCCATGTATCCCACATCCTTGCCGACATTCCCTGTGTCGCCACAAGTCAATCGATTTGTCGTGTCATGCAAAGTCCCGGCCTGCTGGACCGCAAGCGGCTCGAACTCGCGCGCGCTGGCCACCTCGCCTCGCCTGCTGTTGCTCGACGAAATCGGTGGCGGGCTGACCGATGCCGAGGCCTCCGAACTGGTGGACACAATCCGCAGCCTGCACGCGCGCGGCATCGGCATCGTCTGGATCGAATATGTCGTCCACATTCTTCTGCAGGTTGCCGAACGGCTGGTCTGCATGGATGCCGGCCGCATCATCGCCGAGGGCGACACGGACACGGTCATGTCCGACGCGCAGGTCGTCTCGGCCTATCTCGGGGGTGCCGGAATGTGCATTCTAGGCGTTACCGATCTGGATGTGCGCTATGGCCAATTCCGTGCCGTGCACGATGTAAGCTTCAATGTCGAACAGGGAGAGATCCCTGCCCATGTCGGCGCCAATGGCGCGGGCAAGACAACGCTTCTGCGGGCACTGGCGGGCGCCAACCCGGTCAAGGCCGGGATCGTGCACCTGAGCGGCACCGACATTACGCATTTGCCCAGCCATCTGCGCGTGGATCCGGTTTGGCGCTGGTGCCCGAAGGGCGCAAGCTGTTCCTCGACATGACCGTGGGGTACCGTGTTCCTCTCAAGACGCAACCGGAGCAAGGGAGGTAACCATGATCTTCGGAATGACCATCGTCGGGAAACCGCGCAGAATGCCCAGCGTCACACGGGAAGGTTCGACGTCCCGAAGTCTTTTCGTTGCAGGCGGATTGCCTAAAAAACATTAACCAGACCGATGGACCCTTCTAAAGCAACTGTATGAAGGGTCACAAGCGACTTCACGGCTTCGTCGGCTTTGACGTCCTCCAAAATCATTTCTGCGTCTTCATGTGCTTCTTTTGCGACTGCGGGGGGTTGAGTCTCCTGTTCATCGGTTCCGCAGCGATGTGCCAAACCCGTTTCCCCCCGCACTGAAGTGACCATTCGAAATTCCTTCATGCATTCAATATTTGTTCCGATTTGTGCGTTCTTGATCTTGCAACTCGGCCTGCGCCAGGCTCATCGGCCGAGTTGGAATGGGGATCTGGACCAAGTCCGATGCAAACCTGCAGCGCATCGCACCATCCATACAATCGACTTCAATATCCGCGAATCGTTGGCTATCAAGCCGTGACGATGGAGACCTTCATGATTGACTGGACGCCACAGGCCGAGCCCAACGGCAAGCCGCGCTACATTGCGATTGCGGATGCCATCGAACAGGATGTCCGCGACGGGCGTCTGTCACCGGGCAACCGCCTGCCCCCGCAAAGACAACTGGCCAAGCGTCTGGGAATTGACTTCACCACCGTGTCGCGCGGTTATGCCGAAGCGCAGTCACGCGGCCTTCTCACCAGCCATGTGGGGCGCGGTACATTCGTGGCGAAACCGGCCGAGACCATGACCGGCCCCGATCCTTTGCGTCTTGCCGACGAAGACCTGTCGATGAACCTGCCGCCCGAACCCACCGATCCGGGCCTGATCGCCGACATGCGCGGCGGGCTGGACTATGTCTCGGCCAACCTGTTGCAGCTGTTGCGCTATCAATCCTCGACCGGCTCGGACAAGGACAAGGCAGCGGCGTCGACCTGGCTTGGCTTGCGCGGCATGATCCCCAGCAGCTCGCGGCTGGTGATCTCGCCGGGGGCGCACAGCACGATCTGCGCCATCCTGACCATCCTGACCAAGCCCGGCGACAGCGTCTTGTGCGAGCAAATCACCTATCCCGGCTTCCGCAACATCGCATGTCGGCGTGGCCTGAGACTGATCGGGATCGAGATGGATCGCGACGGCATCCTGCCTGACGCGCTCTCTGCTGCGATCAAACAACACCGCCCAAAGGCGCTGTACCTCAACCCAACATTGCAGAACCCGACCACTCTGACGATCCCTGCGGACCGGCGGCTTGCCATTTCAGAAGTACTTGACGAACACGGCCTGCCCTTGATCGAAGACGACGCCTATGGCTTCATCCCGGCAAAGGCGCCCGCGCCGATTGCCGTCTCGGCACCGGACCTGACCTGGCACATCGGCGGGCTGGCGAAATGTCTCGGTGCCGGGCTGCGGCTGGCCTACACGGTCGCGCCCACGGCCAAACTGGCTTACTCGCTGGGGCAGGCGCTCAAGGTGCAGGCCGTCATGGCCTCGCCGATTTCCACCGCGCTGGCAACCCAATGGATCGAGGACGGCACCGCCGACCAAATCAGGCGCTTCATCCGGTCGGAAACCTCTGCAAGGCAGGCCATTGCGCGCGAAGTGCTTGAGGGTTTCGACTTTCAGGGGGCAGAGAACGCCTTCAACATCTGGCTCTCCCTGCCCGAGGGCATCGGCCGCGCAGACCTCATCGCCCGGATGGCCGGATGTCCGATCGGGATCATGCCGTCGGACGCTTTCAGCGTCGGGATCACACCTGGCGATGAGGTTCGTCTTTGCCTTGGCGGGTCACAGTCACGCGAGGCGCTCGGGGCGAACCTCCATCTCCTGGTCAACAGCCTTCAGCACAGCGCGTTTCTTGGGTAACTGCGACGGCTTGCCTTCGCCCAAAGCCGTGCATCCCCTTCGCCCACTGAAACGCTACGAACATCGACTTCACCGGCGGTAACAGGACCAGCGACAAGATGATGGCCATCGCCGACAGCAGGCAGGCGATGAGCAAGGGATTTCCACGGAAAGCCTCGAAGACCACCGGCAGAGTAAAACCAACCAGGTGCCCGACCAGCAGAATCACGACACAGGCAGGACCGTCATCGGCACGTTGCGGGGTGAGATCGAGGCCGCAGGCTTCGCATTCGGACCGCACCTTCAAATAGCCCCTGAACACGGCACCCTTGCCGCAGTTCGGGCATTTGCACCGAACTCCGCGCTTCAGCGCCGCGCGCAGGTCATGCGGCGCGTCCTGGGTGGCTCTGGTGTTGGACATCACGGTACTCCTTGATTCCGTGCCGCGGTTCGATGCGACCCTCCGGGCCGCGCTGCTTGCAACATCTCACATGCAATTAGAATATTGTATTGAGAATGTGTCATTTTGTCCCCGCCTTTGAAGGACCGAGTTGAGCAAATCGATCCCAATGCGAATGACCGCATCCGTCGCCAGTCGCATTCGGATCCACCCAAGATTGACCGAACCAGCATTCCAAGCCATAGTGGCTGACAGAAGAACTTGTTGATTATGTAGGGCGATTGGCTGGTTCCCCAGTGCAGGCAATTTTGCGCCCGCTCCTCTCGCACTGCATGGGATGCTGAAATGCCCACTATTCCCAACCGCACGCTCCCTCCTCTCAATCCGCTCAAGGCGTTCGAGGCGGCCGCGCGTCACAACAGCCTGACCCTCGCAGCAGAAGAGCTGAACGTCAGCCAGGTCGCTGTCAGCCGACAGGTTCGGGTGCTCGAGGATTACATGGGCGTCACCCTGTTCCGTCGCCTCAACCGCGGTATCGAACTGACACGCGAGGGCATCCAGTTGTTCAAAGGTGTCGGCCAGGCCTTTCAGGACATCGAGGACGCGACGAAGACCGTGTCACGCCGGGGCCAGCGCAACATTCTGGCCATCCAGTCTTATGTCACTTTTTCGCGCGGCTGGCTGATGCCGAGGCTCGCGGATTTCCACAAGGCGCATCCCCGCATCGAAGTGCGCCTGTCCTCGTCACCCGAAGCGGCGGATTTCGACACGGACAACCTGGACGCAGCGATTCGCGGCGGCGACGGCAATTGGCCCGGCCTGCATGCCGAGAAGCTGGCGGATATGGAACTGATCCCGGTCTGTTCGCCCGGCTTCCTTGCCGAAAACCCCCTCGGCCACATAGATGACCTTGCAAAGGTCAAACTGCTGCACTCGATGGCCCGGCCAAAGGACTGGTTGTCGTGGCTGGACTCGGTCGGCGCGGAGTTCGCTCCGAAGAACCGGCTGATGTTCGAGAACAGCGCGCTGGCCTATGAGGGCGCGCTCATGGGCCTGGGTGTCGCGATCGCAAACCGCCATTTCGTCCAGATGCAACTGCGCACCGAAACGCTGGTGGCCCCGTTCGACCAGGGGTGCCGGACCGGCGAAAGCTATTACCTGACATGGCCGAAGGACGAACCGCCATCCTCGCCGCTGCTGAAATTCCTCGACTGGATCCGCATCCACTTTGCGCCTGACGAGGATTGCGGTGACGAACCGGCGATGACGCCGGATCAGCTGATCGAGGGCGAGTCGCCACAGTCGCGTTCCGGGTTCTCGACCTGAATGCAGCTACACATCCAGCCGAGGTTCTTGATCAGCGTGCGTGACGGCGCGGCATTCTTTGGCCGGGTCAGGAAATGTCCCTCTCCGCTGTAGCTGGTCAGGTCTCCGAACGGCCCATGCCGCCACTGATATAGCGGCATTCAGACCGGGAGCAGCACGACGCCCGTGAAACACGCAGGAACGCCCCGCAATAGCGCGAGGCGTTCAGCCCTCAAAGACTGTCAGAATCAATCGCAGCGCGCGCTCATGCCGCCATCAACGATGATCTCCGTCGCTGTGACAAAGCGCGCCTCGTCCGAGCACAGAAATAGCGCGGCGTTGGCCGTGTCGCGCCCGTCTCCCATCCAGCCCAGCGGAATGCGTTTGACCCGCGAAGCCAGCAGCGCGTCCACATCGCCGCCGGATCGCTGACCTGCCAGCCGCGTCTCGACCATCGGCGTGTGCAATTGCCCCGGTACGACCGTGTTCACCCGCACGCCTTTCGGCGCGAATTCCACAGCCGTCACCCTGGAAAAATGGATGATCGCCGCCTTGGCGGCGGCATAGGCCACCTGCGGCGAGCCTGTATATCGAATGCCCGAGGTTGAGGCCGTGTTCACGATCGCGCCCGAGCCCTGTTTGGACATATGAGGCAGCACCGAGCGGCAGGTCAGATAGACGCTTTTCAGGTTGAAATCCATCTGCCGGTCCCAGCCTTTCTCGTCGAGATTGGTCGCACCCCCTTTGGCCGAGCCGCCGACATTGTTGACCAGAATATCAACTCCGCCAAAGCGTTCGACACAGGCGGCCACCATGGCCTCGACCGCAGCGCGGTCGGTCACGTCACACAGATATGGCTCGATCTCGCCGCCCGCCGCCCGCACACGGCTCAGGGTTTCTTCCATCGTGTCGGCGCGCAGGTCGACGGCAAATATCTTCGCCCCCTCTTCGGCAAACCGCACACAGGTCGCGCGCCCGTTGCCCCAGCCCGGCCCGACGCAGCCCGCGCCGGTCACAATGGCAATTTTTCCGTCCAGACGTCCGGCCATGTCAGGTCTCCTCAAAGCGGTAGAGTTTGGTGGGGTTGTCGACCATCAGCGCCTGCAGCGCCGCCGCACCCGGCGCGATCTGGGGCAGAAGGTCGAAAAGGTCGCCATCGTCCGGCGGATCGGCGCGATAATTCGGATGCGGCCAGTCGGTGCCCCAAACCACCCGGTCGCCAAACCGCGCGACGATCTCGCGGGCAAAGGGCATCGCATCGGCATAGGGCGGTTCCTGTCGCGAGGCCCGCTCGGAGCCCGACACCTTGCACCACATATTCGCATGATCCAGCAGGTGCAGCAGAGCCTGATAGGGGGCCTGATCCATCCCTTTGGAGGCATCAATGCGGCCAAAATGGTCGATCACCACCGTCACCGGCAAACCGGTCAGAACCGGGGTCAGGCTCTCGATCAGACCGGCTTCCATATGCACCTGCAAATGCATACCCCGATCCGCCAGACGCGGCGCCAGCGCGCGCAGCGCGTCATCGCTCGCACCGGGCGCAAGATGCGCCATGTAGTTGAACCGCATGCCCCTGAACCCCTGCGCCGCCAGCGTATCGAGCGTGGCATCGTCCACATCCGGCGGTGCCAGCGCGATGCCCAGATACCGCCCCGGGCGCGCCTCCATCGCATCGACCACGACACTGTTGTCATAGCCATGCACGGCGGATTGCACGATCACACAGCGGTCGATCCCCATACGATCATGCAGGGCAAAAAGCGCCTCTTTCGGCGCGTCGGCGGGTTTGTAGCTATTGGTATCCGTATAGGGAAAGCGACTCGTCGGACCGAAGACATGGCAATGACAATCCGTCGCCCCTTTCGGCAGCACGGCCGTGGTCATGCGTGGGTCTTGCTTCCATGTCAGGGGACGGTCAGTCATCTTGCAACTCCGGCGCAGGATCCTCGCCCATGGGCGGGACCTTGAAGACATTGATGGTCAGGGAAATCAGGGTGTAATAGCCCAGCAGCCCGATCAGATCGACAAGCGCCGGCTCCCCTATCACCTCCACTGCGCGGGCATACAGGGCATCATCCACATGGCGCAGCTCATGCGCTGAGCGGGCAACATCGTGCACCACCTCCTGCGCCGGATCGTCAAAAACCGGGCGCTGGTTCAGCCGGATCGCCTCGACCACCTCCGGGGACAGACCGGCCTTCAGGGCAAAGCCCTTGTGGATCTGCCATTCGTATTCCGAGCCGAAGATCCGCCCCGTGACAATGATCGCCAGTTCCGACAGCTTTTCGCCCAGCACGGTATCATACCGGCAATAGCGCCCCAGATCCTGCGCCTTCGCGGCCAGTTCCGGACGGTGCAGCCAGACGGCCAGCGGCCCCCGGACACCGCCGCGCGGCCCGCTGGCGATCGCGTCATGGATTTCCTGCTGCCGCGCGTCGTATGTCGCGGGATCAGGCGCGGTCAGGCGTTGCTCGGGCCATCGGCTCATCTCGGGGTCCCTTCAGTTGCGGCCCAGCAGGGTTGAGCCGTGGCAAAACGGTCCAGCCAAGCGGTAAGGCCGGAAAACTCGGTGCGCCACTCCAGCGGCTGACGCCATTCGAGATAGCCAAGGCAAGCGGCCAGTGTGATGCTGACCAGATCCGCTTGGGCCGTGTCGGGCGGCGCGGCGTCGAACATCGCCAAGGCGCGACGCATCTTTCCACGTTGATGATCCAGCCATTTGTCCGACACCATGTCGGGATCGCGAAACCGCCCTTCATAGGTGACCAGAAGCGCCGCTTCGGTGATCCCGTCGGCAAGTCGGGCACGGGTCAGGGCGCGAAATCGCTCCACCCCCTGCCCCGGCATCAAACCGCCCCCCGACAGCACATCCAGCATCTCGAGGATCACGTGGCTGTCAAAGAACGCCTCATCGCCAATCAGCAGGCAGGGCATCTTGCCCAGCGGGTTCTGCACGCGCAGGCTGTCATCCGCATCCAGCGTGTCGGCGGGGTCCAGCGTGACCCGGGCCTCCATCCCGAGTGCGATCAGCGCCATTCGCACTTTTCGGCCAAAGGGCGACGTGACCGTACTGCGCAGCACCACCGGCACCGACGCATCGTCCCAAAGGCTGTTCAGATCGGTCACTGCATGCTCTCCGGCAGGAATAGCGCGATCTGCGGAAAGATGCAGAGCAGCACCAGCATCACGAAACCCGCCAGCACGAAGGGCAGCAACCCGCGGAACACATCCTCAAGGCGGACGCGCCCCGCAGACGCCGATTGCACAACGAAACAGTTGATCCCCACCGGCGGCGTCACCGCGCCGATCTCGACCAGCAGCACCACGAAAATGCCGAACCAAACCGGATCAAAGCCAAGGTCCATCATTACCGGATGAGTAATCGGCAGCGTGATCGCGAGCAGTGCCGGGGCGTCCATCAGCATCCCAAGGGCCAGGTAGATCAGCGCCACCAGAAAAACGATGACCCAACGGTTGACGTCCAGCCCGGTCAGGAACCCACCCACGGCATTGGTCATTCCGGACAAGGCGAGGAACTTGGAGAACACCAACGCGCACATCAGGATGGCAAAAATCATCGCCGTGGTGCGCATCGTTTCAAGCAAGGTATCGCGCATCTCGATCCCCTTGAACCCGCGATGCCGGATCAGCGCGAGGATAAAGGTCAGCATCGCCCCGATGCCCCCCGCCTCAGTCGGAGTGAAAATGCCAAGGTAGAGACCCGAAACAATCGCCACGATGATCAGCACCAGCGGCCCGGCCATGCGCAGCGACAGGATCTTTTCCCTCAGCGTGAATCGCGCGGTTTCCATCGGGGCCAGTTCCGGGTTCATCCGCACCCGGATCCAGATCGCAAGACACAGGATCAGCGCAAACAAAATGCCCGGAATAAAGCCCGCGATCAGCAAAGCGCCAATCGAACTGTCGGTCAGAATACCGTACACAACCACCAGCGCCGATGGCGGGATCATCACAGCCAGCGTGCCTGCTATGGCGATTGACGCGGAAGCCAGGCTCTTGTCATAGCCGCGATCGAGCATCTGCGGCAAAGCCAGTTTGGTAAACACGGTCGCGGTGCCAACGGAAGACCCCGAGGCCGCTCCAAAGGCCGCAGCCCCCAGCGTCGTTGAAATCGCAAGACCGCCGCGCAGGCCCCCCAACCATTTGGAGGCAGCCTCAAACAGGTCTTCTCCCAACCCCGCCCGCATGGCGAAAAAGCCCATCAGCAGGAACAGCGGAATGACCGAGAAGTGAAAGGAATGGGTCGTGTCGAAGAATACAGTCGACAGCAAAGCCGTCGAGGCGTCGAAGCCCACCAGCGCGGCAAGGCCAAGCGCGCCCACAAGCCCAAGCACCACCATGACATTGACGCCCATCAAGATGCCCGCAAAAAGCCCAGCGGTGCCGAGCAGTCCGATCGCCAGGTTGCTCATTCTATTTCCTCCGGTTCGGCGTCGGGCAAGGTGCCGCCAAGTGCTGCCAGCGCAGCATCAAGCAGGAATTGCAGGGTCAGCAGCGCCATACCAAAGGCGATTGCGCCCTTGATCGGCCACAGCGGATAGCGGATGGACCCGCGCTCGATCTCGCCGATGGCGAAGGATTTGACGGTCAGCGTCCATCCCGCATAGGTCGCCCACGCAAACAGAAATGCCCCCGCCAGCATCGCAAAAACGACCGCGGCGCGACGTACGCCCGCAGGCAGATTGCGGGTGAGCAACACAACCTTGATGTGGCCGCCCTCGTATTGGGTCATGGCCAGCGACAGGAACACGATGATCGGCAGCGCTCCTTCCGTCACCTCAAGCGTTCCGGCTATGGGCGCATTGAACAGGTATCGCAGCAAAGCATTCGCCACGACGAGAACCATAACGGCCAGCAGGGCAAAGCCCGCCCCAAGACCGCACAGGGTCAGCACGCGGCCAAAGCCCGCGCGCAGGCGTAGAATGGAGTCCATCGGATCGCTCCTTCCGGCCCGGTGCAGAGTCTCCTCCGCACCGGCGCGCTACGTTCAGAACTTCAGCCTTGCGACAACATCATCCACAGGCACGTCCAGAGCCTTGGCCTTTTCGACCCACTCTTCGCGCACTGCCTGAACCTTGGGATTGTTGACCAGCGCCTCAAGCTCTCCCGCCGGGAAGTCAATGACCTCCACGCCCAGATCGCCTTTCCACAGATCGCGCACGCGGGCGGCGTCCTGTTCCAGCATGTTGCTGTATTCAATCAGGTAGTCATGGCCCAACTGATCCACCACGGCGCGGGTCTCGTCGTCCATGGCGTTGTAGGTGTCGAGGTTCATCGCAATGATGTGGCCAAAGGATGCGCCAAAGGGCACCTCGATATAGTATTTCGCCACCTCGTCATACTTCCAGCCACGGGCCAGCGCCGGGCCGATAGGCGTGCAGTCGATGACCGACCGTTGCAGCGCCTCGTAGGCGTCAGAGGTCGAAACCGAAACCGGCGTCGCGCCCATCGCTTCGATCAGTGCCGGATAGGCAAAACCGTAGGAGCGGATGCGCAGGCCTTCCATCTCGGCAACCGAGGTCACGGGCTTGGTACAGAGCAGCCCGTAGCTTTCCAAGGGTCGGAAGCCGACCGCGTGCAGGTTTTGCTGGGCCATTTCCTGGGCGTATTGCGGATAGGCCGCATGCCATTCCTCCATCACCTCACCGACGCCGACCGAGTCCATAGGCTGCGGAATGAAGAAGCCGACCGCGTTGTTCAGTGGCAGCAGATCGGGGAAATACGGCGTGACGATATCACCGAAGTTGCCAACGCCGGCGGCCAGCGCATTGGGGATCTCGCGCACCTTGGCGACCGAGCCACCCCAATAGATTTCGATGTCGTGCTTGCCACCGGTGCGCTCCGCGAACTGGTCCGCAAACCACTGCGTTGTGATCGCCTGCGCATCACCTGCGCCCTGCGGCTTGTAAGTGATCCATTTGTAGGTATCCGCGAAAGCCCCGCTGGCCAGAACGCCGGCCAGAGTCGCGACAGAAACGAGTGTCTTCATTGTATGTCCTCCCATTGAGTCGACCCCTCCGATCGAAGCTCTTGCGGGAAGCTGGCAGAAAACGAGCCATGCCAAAAATACTGTTTGAACATGCCTTCCATGCCGTGGCGGCATGATCAATGCCAGATATTGCGTTCAATCAGGTCCGCGACGATCTCCGCAATGGCGTCTTTGACAACGCGTACCGCCATGTTGCGGGTCTGATCGGTCTTGATGGCGCAACACAGTTTCCACTGCACTTCCGGCTCGATGATCGGTGCCGCGGTCAGGGTGCCCAGATGGAATTCCGTCAGCACTCCGCCGAAGGTCAGCAGTGTGAACCCATGGCCGTCGCGCACCAGCGCCTTGAGGTGCCAGATCCCGTCGACACGCTGGATCACGTTCAAACTATGCCCGATACCTTCGGCCTGCTGATCGGCCAGAAGCCGCAGGTAGTTCGACCGCGATGGCATGACCAGCGGCAAGGCCGCCGCTTCGGCCAGCGTGTAGGCAGGTTTTTTCAACGACCCGGCCCGCCCGATCAAATGCAGCTTTTCCACCAGCATTTCCTGGCTGGTGATATCGGGACGTTCGGGGGGATTGTGCATCACGGCAAGACTGACCTCGCCGTTGAGCAACCAGTTCTCAAGGTCGCGGCTGAACCCTTCACGAAACCGCAACTCGATTTCAGGGAAGTCGCTCTTGACCCTGCGAAGCAATGGCGGCGCAATGAATTCACCTGGCGTCGGAGGCATTCCCACGAACACAGTGCCTGCTGGTCGTTCTGAACTGGCCGTCACGTCGTGGAAAGTCTGCGCCAGTTGCCCAAAGATAGCATAGGCGCGATCCAACAGGATCTTTCCGGCCGGAGTCAGATCAACACCGCGCACAGACCTCTCAAAAAGCGAGAGGTTCAGGTCCTGCTCAAGGTTGGCGATCTTCCGGCTCAGCGCGGGCTGGGCGATGTGCAGACGGTTGGCGGCGCGTGTGATGTTGCGTTCTTCCGCGACAGTGACAAAGCAACGCAAGGTCCGAATATCCGGCTCCCAGTCAGATATGGTCTCCTTGCCGATCATGTGCCCCCGGCCTTGTTGCGTTGAACGACGCGCAGCCGACATCGGGTGCACTCCGCTAACTTGAAAGTGCGGTAGATGCACAACAAGGTCAAAGCACTTGACTCGTATGATGTTCACCAATCAACCGCATAGGCTCCGCCGATCAGTATGGCCGCGCCCTTGCCGATAGGCGAGCAATGGACTCCTCGCTCCTTCCTTGGCGCCGGCTCACGCGAGCGGGACGGCCATCGCTGGGCCTGCCAGGCGAAGGCCCGGGGCGATCCGGGGCCGGCGGTGATTTTCGACAACGGCTCATTGCGCGCGCCTGCCCGCAATGGATGAAAAAAGGCCGATCGCGGCGCGACCGGCCCTCATTGCCAGGTGTCACTTCTGGATTTCAGTCCAGATGCGTGTGTAGAGTTCCTGCGTTTCCGGCGGGCAGAGTTTGGTGAACCGGCCCGCATCCCTGAGATTGTCGGGAATGACCAGTTCGGGCGCGCCGATCAGTTCCGGTTTCAGATATTCTTCAGACCCCGTGATGCCATTCGCGTAGCTCGCGAAATTGGAGATCAGCGCCGCATTCTCAGGCGCCATAATGAAGTTCTGGAACAGCTTGGCATTCTCCGGGTTGCGGGCATCGGCCAGAACCGCCACCGTATCCTGCCAGACGGGATAGCCCTCTTTCGGGTAGCCGTAAGCGAACTTGTCGTTGTCCGACCGCACGCGCATGGATGCGCCGTTCCAGAAGATCGACCCAAGGATATCCTCGTTTATGAACTTCTCGAACGCGGGATAATCGATGCCGATCCAGCCCTTCTTGGCCTCGATCATGCCATCGCGGACCTTCTTAAGAAACTCGAGGTCGTCGGTGCATTGCTCGCCGCCGTAATAATAGATGGCGATGTTCATCACGTCCTGCATTTCCGGCACGACATTGATTTCGCCATACAGCTCTTCGGGCGTATCGAAGACGATTGCAGCCGTATTAATATCGCCGGAATACTTGCCGGTATGGGCCAGGATTCCCGTGGTTCCCCACTGCCACGGCACGGTGTAATGGCGACCGGGATCCCAGTCCACATCGACCCATTGCGGATCGACATTCGCAAAGTTTTCCATCTGGTCGGGGCGCGTTTCCATCAGCAGCCCTTCCTCGATCCAGACCGGGACGAAAGTGTGCGTCGGCACGACAATGTCAAAGCCGTGACCGCCCGCCTTGACCTTGGCCAGTGCCGCGTCAGAGCTGTCGTATTCGGTCACGGTGACCTTTACGTCATAGGTTTCTTCGAACTTCTTGATCAGTTCGGGCGAGGTGTAGTTGCCCCAATTGAAGATGTTCAGTTCGCCCTCGGCAATTGCGGCCTGCGCGGTCAGCGCCAATAACGCCGCACCGCAGGTCAGTAGCTTGGATTTGTCCATTGTTGGGTCCTCTGTTGGATAGGTCAGTTTTTCTTTTTGGTGAGAATGAAGAAGGCCGAAACGATCACGACGCTGAGCGTCAGCATCATTGCAGAAACCGCATAGACCTCGGGTGAAATGCCGCGTCGCAACTGGCCAAGCATGTAGGTGGGCAAGGTTTCCTGCCCGGCGGACTTCACGAATTGGGAAATCACCACATTGTCGAGAGAGATCACAAAAGAAAGCATGAAGCCGCTGAGCACGGCCGGAAACAGCAGCGGCAGGGTGACCCGCCGGAATGTGACCCAGGCATTGGCATAGAGGTCGCTGGCAGCGGCTTCGAGGTTGCTGTCCATGCCTTCGAGACGGGCGCGAATGGGCATGTAGGCAAACGGAATGCAAAAGGTCGTATGGGCCGCGATCAGGTAGCCAAGACCGCTGACACCCGTCAGGTTTCGGATCAGTGCGAAAAGGATCAACAGCGCTACGGCCATGACGATTTCCGGCACCATCAGCGGCTGCGAAATCACGAGGTAGACCCATTTGCGCGCCTTGAATGTGGTTGACCGCGTGGTCGCGATCCCCGCCATCGTGGCGACCGTCGTCGCGATACTGGCTGCCACAATGGCCACCATCAACGAGCGCAAAGCGGCATCCCTTATAAGCTCGTTCTGCAGCGCGGAGCCGTACCAGCGCCACGAGAATCCTTCCCACCGGCCAAGCACGTCCCCGGCGCTGAACGAATAGAAGATCAGCACAAAAAGCGGCATGTAGAGGAAGGCGAACCCCAGCAGCGCAATCGGCGCAATGCCGGGCATCCGGCGGACGTTGAACGGCGAACCGGCCTTAGCCATGACCGTTCTCCTCCTTGCCGGTGACCGCGACGTAGTAGACCAGGATGCCGACGATCATCAGCATCAGGGTCAGCGACAACGCCGCACCAAGCGGCCAGTTGCGCCCCTGCCCGAATTGCAGTTCGATCAGGTTGCCGATCATCAGATTGCCGCCACCGCCGAGGATGCGGGGCGTGACGTATTCGCCCAGCGAGGGCACGAAGACCAGGATGGAACCCGCGATGACGCCCGGCTTGATCAAGGGCAGCACCACGCGGCGGAACGCGGTCCAGCGCGTGGCGTAAAGGTCATAGCAGGCTTCGAGCAGGGTAAAGTCCAGCCGTTCCACCGAGGCGTAGACCGGCAGAACCATCAACGGCAGATAGACATAGGTCATCCCCATGCCGATGGCGAAATCAGTGAACAGGAACTGCACCGGCTCGGTGACAACGCCCAGACCCAGCAGGATCTTGTTCACAATCCCTTCCTTGCGGATGATTTCAAGGATCGCGATCGTGCGGATCAGCAGGCTGGTCCAGAACGGGACGGTGATCAGGAACAGCCAGATATTGCGCGAGGATTTCGGCCGCGTTGCGATGAAATACGCGATGGGAACACCGATCAGAAGCGTCATGATTGTCGTGATGACAGAGATCTTCAGCGATCGCAGGAAGATCGACAGATGCGCATCCGCCAGCCCCAGCGTGCCGTCGAAAATGTCCCGCTGAAAGAGGACTTCGCCCCATGCCGCGCCGGAAAACTCCCAGACCACGCCGCCATAGGTGTCCTTTTGAAGAAACGAAAACACCAAAACGATCAGCAGCGGGATCAGCGACAGCGCGGTGATGATCGACAGCGCGGGCAAGGACAGGAGCCATCGGCGGCGGTGATCCGCGCTCTGCTGTCCGGCTTCGGCATCCGACAGGCGCCGTGGTTCACGCGTTTGACCGCTCATCTGCGCCGCGTGGCTCATGCAGCCACCAGCCGCACGGCCTTGCGTGGCACGCTGATCTGGGTTCTTTCGCCATTGGCCAGTGTGGCCAGGACCGGGTTGGCATTCTGCAGCCGCGCGACGATGGACACCCCATCATCGAGCGTCATGTGCACCTGCGTGTCCGTGCCCAGATAGACCACCTCCCGGATCGTGCCCTCAAAACACATGCAGTCGCTGTCTCCGTCTGGTGCGCCGAGGCAGATCATCTCGGGCCGGATCAGTGCGCTCAGGTCCGTGCCGGTCCCGGAGGGTGGCGGCAGCCGGATCTCATGCTGCCCGGCGATGATCAGGTCCAGACCATCCCCGGTCTCGGCCACGACACGGGCGTCCAGATAATTGCTTTCGCCAATGAAGTCGGCGACGAACCGATCCGACGGGGCCTCGTAGAGGCCTCGCGGCGCGGCGATCTGATGGATCGCTCCGGCATTCATCACCGCGATTCGATCTGACATGGTCAGGGCCTCTTCCTGATCATGGGTGACGAACACGAAGGTGATCCCCGTCTCGGATTGCAGCCGCTTCAGTTCGGTTTGCATTTCCTTGCGCAGCTTCAAGTCCAGCGCCGAGAGCGGCTCGTCCAGCAGCAGGATACGAGGCTGCGGTGCAAGCGCCCGAGCAAGAGCCACGCGCTGTTGTTGTCCACCCGAAAGCGCGGTGATAGGCCGGTCGCGCAGGTGATCCATCTTGACCAGCGCCAGCATCCTGTCCACGCCGTCCGCGATCTCGGTTCGGGATTTTCCCAGGGTTTCAAGTCCGAACGCGATGTTCTGCGCCACGCTCATATGCGGAAAGAGCGCGTAGTTCTGGAACACCGTGTTCACGGGCCGCTTGTTCGGTGGCAAATGGGTGATGGCCGATCCGTCCAGAACGATCTCGCCGCTGCTAGGGGCGACAAATCCGGCAATCAGCCGAAGCAAGGTCGTCTTTCCGCACCCCGACGGCCCGAGAAGTGTAAAGAACTCCCCCTCGCCGATGCTCAGGTCGGTGCGTTTCAGCGCCTCGAATGCGCTGGCGCCGAAGCCATAGGTCTTCGATACGGAGTTCAGTTTTATCATTGCTTGACCCCACGATCCTGGCAGGCCTCAGCCGCGCCGTGCTTAATTCGTATTGACTTAAAGTTTTTAGTCAATAAAAAATTTTAGTAGAAAAAGAAAGGACACGTTGTGGCCATATCCGGATCGCAGATTGATGACATCTCGGGCTCGCAAGGTCTGCGTGGCCGCAAGAAGGCGAAGCGGCGCGATGAAATTCTTTTCCACGCCAAGACGTTATTCGCCGAGAATGGAATTGACGCAACGACGATGGCTGGCATCGCTGACGCCGCGCAGGTGTCACCGCCGACGGTGTTCAACTATTTCGGAAACAAGGACGGCATTCTGATCGCGCTGATCACCGAAGGTGCGCAGAAAGCCATTGCGGCTGACGTGGCGATGACACCGCGCGACGATTCCGACTTTGGAACGATTCTGGTCGAGATGCTGAATTCTGTTTCCGTGGGGACGTTGAACATCGCCAGCAAACGGGTCTGGCGCTACGCCGAAGCATCCTGCATCCGCCACCCTGACACCGAACTCGCGCGGAAATTCAGCCAGGTTGACGGCAACCTGCGCCGTGCGCTTGCAGAGTATCTTCAACATTACGATTTTTCGATGCGCAGCCAGGAACCCGCCGATTCCGAATTCCTTGCCGAACTGATCTTCGACATCTGGAACGCCACGTTCTTTGAATTGATCAAGAACGGGCACATCGACATGGACCAGCACAGCAAGCGGCTGTCCGAGCGGATCAGACCATTGGTCAGGATGCTGTTCGACGACGCCTTTCTCGAAAAACCTGTCCTGAAGCAGTGCGGGAACTGAGACATGACCCAAGCCGATATCCTGATCCACAATGCCCGCGTCATCACGATGGACAGTGCCGCGCCTTCTGCCGAAGCGGTCGCCATCAAGGGAAACAAGATCGTTGCCGTGGGTTCGCGCGACGCGCTTGATCCACATACCGGCCCGGAGACCCAACTCATCGACGCGCAAGGCGGCACGCTTTTGCCGGGGTTCGTCGAATCGCACCTGCACCTGTTCGGTGGTGCTTATGGCCGAAAGCTTCTGCAACTGACCAGCGTGCATGGTCGCGATGACCTGCACCAGGCGGTCCGCGAGTACTCCACCGCCAATCCCGACGAGGGGCTGTTGATCGGTCAAGGCACGCCCTACGACATTCTCGGCCCGGACACCAAGATGACGCGGCAGGTGCTGGACGAGATGGAACCGGATCGACCGCTGATCCTGATGGCCTTCGACTTCCACACCGCATGGGCGAATACCGCGGCTCTGCGCGCCGCCGACCTGCTGGGCGGGCGCGACGTGGGTTCAGGGAACGAGGTTGTGACCGGTCCGGATGGCATGGCGACGGGCGAATTGCGCGAAAAGAACGCCTATGGCCCGGTCCTGCGCCTGCGGACGTCGGGCGGGCGGGAAATGCTGGGCATGACCGGGCAGGAGCCGGAAACGCCGCCGACGCCGGAACAGCGCGCCGAGGACATCGCGGTTCTGAAGGACGGCATGCGCTACTGCGCGGCGCAAGGCATCACCGCCGTGCACAACATGGACGGCAACCGCTACCTGCTGGACCTGCTGCACGAGATCGAACTGGCGGGCGATATGGCCTGTCGGGTGGAAGTGCCGTTTCACCTGACCGAAGACAAGCCGCTCTCGGCTCTCGATCAGGCCAGCCAGATGCATGAGGACTTTCACAGCGACATGCTGAAATCCGGGCGGGTCAAGATTTTCGTCGACGGGGTTCTGGAAAGCGGCACTGCCCTTTTGCTGGACGATTACGGGAACCGTCCCGGATGGTGCGGAGAGCCGATCTTCGACGCCGAGACCTTTCGCGATGCCGCAATCGAAATCGACCGCCGGGGCCTGCAAATCTCGGTACATGCCATCGGTGACGGGGCCGTGCGCATCGTGCTGGATGGTTACGAGGCCGCGCAAAAGGCGAACGGCACCCGCGACAGCCGCCACCGGATCGAACATATCGAGGTGATCCATCCCGATGACATCCCGCGCTTTGCCGAACTCGGCGTCATCGCGTCCATGCAGCCATTGCATCCGCCCGGCACGCTGGGTCTGCCGCTTGAGCCGGGGACTTCGGCAATCGGTCGGGACCGCTGGCACCTGGCCTATGCGTGGCGCACGCTGGTCGATGCCGGCGCTCAGTTCTGTTTTTCCTCCGACTGGCCGGTCGTGACGATCGAACCCCTGGTCAGCATCATGGCCGCGCAAACGCGCACGCCCTGGGCCGAGGGCCTGCCGGATCAGCGCCTGTCCTTGCAGCAAACGCTGGAGGCCTACACATGGCGCGGGGCCTATGCCGGTTTCCTCGATGATCGCACCGGGCGCATCCGTCCCGGAATGCTCGCCGATCTGGTGCTTCTGGGGGGCGATATCGAGGCCACCGACCCGCATGATATCGCCGGTCTCGGACCGGTTTTGACCATGTGCGACGGCAAGATTACGCATCGGGCGTGACGCCCTCGTCAGGTCCAACACAAGAGAGTGTCATGAGCTGTGTCGATCTTGGGGCGAAGACCTCGCCTTCCAAACCCGAACTGATTTACCGCGCCGCGATCCGCGCCGATCTCGGCCCCGCTGAGGAGTTCGAGACCAGTCACGGGTTGAAACGCGCCGTCTTTCCCATCGTCGGTGGCGTTCTGAAAGGTGAGCGGCTCGACGGGCAGATCATCTCCGGCGGTGGGGACTGGGCCGTTGGCCTGCCGGATGGCTCCTATGCCATCGAGGCGCGCTACCTGATCCGCCTCGGTGATGGCACGGTCATCTCGATCCTGAACGCGGGGCTGATGGTCGAACAACCCGATGGCGCCTTTCTCGGTCGCACGCGCGCTTCGTTCGAAGTGCCCGCCGGACCGCATGAGTGGCTGGGAAACACGGTGTTCCTCGGCACGGCGATGGCCGAGGCCGGGGACGATGATCATGTCTTTATCGAACTGTGGGAAGCCGTGATCTGACGGCGAACCCGTTCAGGTCATTCCGGGAGCGACCTTTTCGCCGACCAGATCATCGCCCGTTTCCTCGCCAAGCGTTTGCCTGAGCAGATGAACGGCGTCGGTGATGTCCGCCTGTATGGCCAAACCGAGGGCTTCGGCGTCATTACGTCTGATCGCTTCAAGAGCCATCTGGTGTTTGTCGACGATGTTGGTTTTTTCATCGATGTTGAAGACGCTGCGCAGGAACGGACCAAACTGCATCCAGATACCTTCCAGGAGTGGTACCAACACTTCCGATCCGCCGGATCGGTATAGCGCAAAGTGAAACTGGTAATTCTCTCGTATGTAGGATCCCGCGTCGCCGGTCACATAACTTTCGTTCATGCGTCTGTCGCAGGCCTCCATTTCCGCAATTTTCTCCGGCGTCATGAATGGCAGGGCGCGCATGGCGCAAAGCGGTTCAAGTTGCTGACGGGCCAGCATCAGCTCTTCGAACCGCGCGCGGGTCAGCTCCGGGACACAGATGCGACCATTGCGTTGCACCTCAAGGGCGCGTTCCCCGCTCAGACGCGTGATCGCCCCGCGCACTGGCATCAGGCCCGCGCCCATCGCCTTGCTGATACCACGCATGCTGACATTGGTACCGGGAGCGATCTGTCCGGAAATAAGCTGCTCTCGCAGGGCCAGGTAGATCTGCTGGTGCTGAGTTGAAATATCTCGCATCCGCTCCGCCCTGTCAGATCGTGCTGCTCAAATAGTCGAACTCTTCCGCCGTGACCTCGGCCAGGAACCGGTCGTATTCCGATTGCCGCAATGCCAGGAACACGGTTGCCATCTTCTCTCCCAATGCCTGCTTGAGGAAGGCGGACTTCGACGCGCGCGCAATCGCGGCGGCCCAGTCCCCGGGCAGCGTATAGGAACTGTCCGCGTCATAAGACTCGGCTTCGGCGTCAGGTTGCAGTTTGTCGCGGATACCCAAATGCATACCCGCAAGAACGGCCGCCGCCACAAGATAGGGGTTGGCATCGACGCCGGGCGTGCGGTGCTCGATGTGGCGATTGGCGGGCTTTCCGGCAGGCACACGGATGGCGACACTGCGGTTGTTGCGCCCCCATGTAGCGGCGGTGGGCGCATAGCTGTTGCGGCCGAACCGTCGCCACGAATTTATGTTGGGTGCGAAAAGCAGCATCGATTCTGCCAGGGTCTTTTGCAGCCCTGCCACCGCGTGCAGAAGCAGCGGCGCCAGGTCACCATCCGTGTCCGCCATCAGGTTCTCCCCCGCCTCGTTCGTCAGGCTGGTGTGCAGGTGCATCCCCGATCCAGAGCGCCCGGTAAAGGGTTTGGCCATGAAGTTCGCGCGCATCCCGTGCCGGATCGTAAGGCTCCGCACCAGCCGTTTCAGCATGACCAGATCGTCCGCCGCGCGCAGGCCACTGCTGCGGTGCCGCAGGGTCAGTTCATACTGACCGGGCGCGTATTCCGAAATCATGGTCTCGACCGGCAGGTCCTGCACCTCGGCATGGGCGTAAAGCTCGGCGATGAAAGTCTGCATATTGTCGAGCGGGTCCAGCTCGTAAACCTGGGTCGACTGCACCAGATCGCCCGTGATCGGCATTCTCGCGGCTTGCGGCCGGTCGTTGGAATCCCGGCAGGTATCCAGCAGAAAGAACTCAAGCTCGAAAGCCATGACGGGGGTCATGCCGATCAGCCCGAAGGCCTCGATCTGCCGCGCCAACGCATGGCGCGGGTCGGCGCCCATGGGCGTGCCGTCCAATTCGTAGAGACCGACCCGAACCTCGCCCCGCTTCGGAGAGGTCCAGGGCAGTTCGACCAGCGAACCGGCAATCGGCCATGCGATACGATCCGCATCTCCGTCTTCCCAGACCAACCCGGTCTCTTCCACGTCCTCGCCCTTCATATCAAGCCCAAGGATCGACCCCGGCAGGTGCCGCCCGGATTTGTAGAGGCTCAGCAATTCGTGGCGACGGATGATCTTGCCGCGTGCGATCCCGTTCGTGTCGATCAGCACGATATCAAAGGCCGTGATATCGGGGTGCTCAGCCAGAAATGCCTCTGCTTCCTCGATAGGGGCGGCTTCGCTCGGTTTGGATTGGGTCATCACATGTTCTCCTGCCCGACAAGGCGTGTCAGCACGTTTTCAAAGGCGCCAAGCAGCCCTTCGATCTGCGCTTCCGTTGTGGTCGGGGCGACCAGCACCATGTTGTGAAAGGGCGTCACAAGGTAGCCCTGATTAAGCAAGCCGATATGCAAGGCGTGCTGAATGTCATCAATCGCGGCTGCGCGGGCCTCTTGCGCATTACACACGGGTTCCGGGGAAAAGACGATTTCGAGCCGCGCACCGACCCTGCAGACGTGCCACGGCAACCCTGCGGCCCGGATCGCATCGGTAAAGCCCTGTTCAAGCCGGTCGGCACGGCGGTTCATCGTCTCATACGCATTTGCCGTCATAACCTCTTCCAGGCAGGCGCGCAGGCACGCGATCTGCAGCATGCTGCCCGAAAGTGTCGTGCCGATGCCGGAATGGCCGATACCGCTCATCTGGGCGCGGATGTCGGACATCGCCTGCGCCACGTCCTGCGACATGCCCCAGAACGCGACCGGCACGCCGCCGCCAACGGGTTTGCCGACGACAAGGAAATCCGGCTCAAGTCCATGCACGGCGGTATAGCCGCCAAGGCCCGTCGAAATCGTGTGGGTCTCGTCGATATGCAGCAAGGTGCCGGCGGCGCGGGTCAGGTCCCGTAACGCGGTCAGGAAGCCATCGTCCGGAAGGATCATACCGCAATTCGTCATCACCGGCTCGGCCAGAACGACGGCGATCTCGCCGGTTTCCAGCGCGGCCTTCAGGGCATCGAGGTCGTTGAACGGGATGCAGACGGTCGTCGCGGCGACATCGACAACCTGCCCCAACAGGTTCTTGCGGGCGACAGTCCTGCCATCTTCACAATCGACCAGAGTTTCATCGACAGCGCCATGATAACAGCCATCGAATACGAGGATCTTCCTGCGGCCCGTCACCGCCCGCGCGACCCGGATAGCAAAGCGGTTGGCATCGCTGGCGGTAGTTGCGATTTGAAAGACGAACGGGCCAAAGCGGTCGCTCAGCAACTTGCCGACCTCGGCCGTCTCGGCCGAGGGCAACATCGTCGTCAGGCCGCGTGTGGCGGAATGCGCCAAGGCATCGACAATTGGCTGTGGCGCGTGTCCGAACATCGCTCCGGTATCGCCGAGGCAAAAATCAACAAGCTCATTGCCGTCAATGTCGGTCAGGATGCTGCCGGAAGCGCCCGCGACGGCAAATGGGAAAGGCATGGGCCAGTCCCGCATCCAGTGCTGGGGCACCTGATCGTAAAAACCCGGCCCGTGGCTCGCGAACACGGCTTTGCTGCGCGGCCGCCGCTCTTCGTAAAGCGGCGCTTCGCGCCCGGTAATGTCGCGGGCAATGGCGCAGAGCGTCGCGATGTCAAGATCGGGCGCGGTGTGATGGACCTTATCGTCGGGAGTCATAGCTCTTCTCAAAATCTCTTATGTGATCACTTTCTTGCTTTCACGAGATACAATTGTCAATATATTATGGAGTTTTTTGCTCCAAATTGAATGCCTAAGGGCAAAAGTGATCACAATACTGGGCTGTCCGCTCGACACTGGCTCCGCTGCAGCCCCCGGCAAAAGCGTGAAAAGCTCCCCCATCTGTCAGCCTTCGCAACAGCTCGATCCGGCGACAGGATCCGGCGAAGCCACTTGCTCTAAGGCATCAATAACCGGCAACGCAGCCATCCTTCCTGGGATCGGAAGCGCCAATAAGGGTGCCTCGGTCGTGGTCGATCCGGATCGCCTGGGCGCCGCCAAGCGGCTCGTCCGCCACCCGCAGCGTATGGCCCCTGGCGGCAAGACCGCGCAGCACCTCGGAGGGCACGCTGCGTTCGACCTCGACATCGCGGTCTCCGGGAAACACCCGCGGGGCATCCAGAACGCCTTGCAGGTCCAGGTCGTGATCGAACAGGTTCGAGATCACGCGCGCCTGCCCCATGGGTTGATAGTCGCCGCCCATGACCCCGAAGGACAGCACCGGCTTGCCATTGTCGGTCACCATGCCCGGCATGATCGTGTGCATCGGCCGCTTGCCGGGTTCGAGGATGTTGGGGTGGTCGGGATCAAGGGAAAAGGAATGGCCACGGTTCTGGAACAGAACGCCCGTCTCGGGGCAGAGAAACCCGCTGCCGAAACTGTCGAAGATCGAGTTGATGAAGCTGACCGCGTTAAGGTCACGGTCGACGACGGTCATGTAAACGGTGTCCGATTTCCGCAGCCCAAGGGGGCCAATATCGGTCATGGCATGGTCTGGCAAAATCCGCTGGCTCAACTCGGCGGCTTTGGTTTTGGACAGGATATCCTCGACCCGCACCTTCATATGCGCCGCATCTGCCAGGTGCCGGTCGCGCATGGCATAGGCCAGCCGCGCGGTCTCGATCTCCAGGTGCAGCCGCTCGGCACTGCCGGGCGTCAGGGACGCAACATCGAACCTTTCCAGCAGGTTCAGGATCATCAGCGCCGTCAGGCCCTGGTTGTTGGGGGGCACCTGATGCACGGTGCGGCCGCGATAATCGGTCGAAACGGGGGTGACGAAATTGCCCTCGACCCCGGCGAAATCCTCTGCCGTGTGTACGCCGCCGTGGGACTGCAGCGTGCGCACCATCGCCTCGGCAACGGGCCCTTCGTAGAACCCGCGCGGGCCTTCTCTCGCAATGATCTCCAGTGTATCCGCCAGCCGTTCCTGTCGGTGAATCGCGCCTTCGGCAGGGCAGTCGCCACCCGGCAGGAACAGGGCGCGCGTCGCGTCCCGCTTCGCCAGATGCGTCCGGGCCTGCCGCCAGTCCCGTGCGACGCGGGCATGTACCGGATAGCCGTGCCGGGCATATGCAATGGCGGGCTTCAGCAGGCGCGCCATGTCCAGCCGACCGAAACGCCCGTGCAGCCGGAACCAGCCGTCCACCGCGCCGGGCAGAGTCACCGTGTGGATCGAGTTGACAGGTATTTCGGTCAGCCCCGACCCGCGCAACGCGTCGGCGGACGCGGCCTGGGGCGCGCGGCCTGATCCGTTGAAGGCCATGACGTCACTGTTCCCGCTTTGCGAAACAAGCGCGAAGCAATCGCCGCCGATCCCGGTCATTTGCGGCTCGACCACCGCCATGACGGCAGACCCCGCGATGGCTGCGTCCATCGCGCTGCCACCCTCCCGTAGGATCTGCATGGCGGCTTCGGTCGCCAGTGGATGCGACGTGGCGGCCATCGCCTCCATCGCGTGCACGGAAGATCGGCCCGGGAAATGAAAGTCGCGCATGAGTTCTCCGTTATCTAATAGTCTTCCGGAACCGGAATACGTGTGCCGCGATCCCGGCGATGCGCCGACACCTCGCGGATCATTTGCATGTTGCGTCGTGATGAGCGCACATGCGCCCGCGCCGCCTTAACCGCGCGTGGCGCGTCCCGGGCCAGCATGGCCTCGACGATGTCGCGGTGTTCCGACACAGCCATCGTCCATTGATCGATCCAGCGAACCTCGACCCAAAGCGCAAGGCGCAGCTGGTCGTAGACGCGTTGCGTGATCTCGATCAGCGGAGCATTATGCGTGGCCGCCAGGATGACCTCGTGAACTTCAAGGCCCAGTTCCAGCTCGCGTGCGTAAACATCGGGCGTGCGCTCATGCGCGCGGTCCAGCTCGTCGATATCATCCATGACCCGGCTCAATCCGCGCAGCTCTTCGTCCGTGGCGGTCTCGGTCGCGATTTCGGCAGCCATTGCGTCAAGACCTTCCCGCACGACCAGCAACTCGCACACGGTGTCGACATCGAGATTGGCAACCGAGAAGCCGCTGTTGGGTTGGCTGACAACCAGACCTTCCCTTTCGAGACGGTTCAAAGCTTCGCGCAGCGGTGTCCGGCCGATTCCGAATTCGCGGATCAGGCGCGCCTCGGAAAGTCGCTCGCCGCGTTGCAGGCTTCCATGAAGAATGGCGTCCTTGAGCGCCAGGAATGCCTTCTCGCGAAGCACGCCCCGCTTTTTTCCGGCGGAGACAGGTTTTCGGCCTGACATCGTCTCGCTCATCTTATCAGACCTCCGATTTTTCGCGGGCTGGCGGCGGGAATTGCAAGGTGGGCGTTGAGTCTTTGCTCGGTCCGACGGGCCACGAAGATAAAGCCGTAGACCAGTATGAGATAAAGAGCGGCCGCCAACCCGAAGGACTCGAAAAAGGTGAAATCACGCGCGCCCACGGCGCGGGCCACGCCGGTGATGTCCATCACAGTAATGATCGATACAAGAGACGTGGCCTGTATCTGGTAAACCACCTCGTTGGTATAGGCGGGCCAGCCGATGCGGATCGCGCGCGGCAAAACCACGAGGCGTAGAATCAGGACAGGCTTCAGCCCAAGCGCGCGCGCCGCCTCAATCTCGCCCTTTGGGATCGACTGGATCGCGCCGCGCAGGATTTCCGACGTATATGCAGCCGTGTTCAGTGTCAGCGTAAGCACGGCACAGAACCAGGGATCGCGAAAGAAGCTCCAAAGGCCAATCGCCTGCAATTCGGGCCGAAACTGACCACTGCCATAATAGATCAGGAAGATCTGTGCCAGAAGTGGCGTGCCCCGAAAGAAGAAGACATAGGCCGTCGCGACACTTTTGACGGAGGGTTTCCGCGACAGACGTGCAAGCGCAATGGGCAGCGCCAGGATCAGCCCCAAAGAACAGCTGAACGCCGCCAGCTGGACAGTCATCCACGCGCCTTCAAGAAATCTGGGCAGGTGTTCGGCGATGAACTGCATCAGGCTCCCGCCTCGCTCGTGCCACGCGCGGCCCAACGTTCAAGCCTGCCCTGCCCCCACATCGAGACTGCCGTAATCGCGAGGTACAACAGGCAGGCCGCGAAGAAGAAAGTGAAGGGCTGACGGGTGGATCGGGCCGCGATGTCGGCATTCCGCATGAGTTCGGGCAACTGTATGATGGATATGAGCGCCGTCGCCTTGACCAGCACCATCCAGACATTGCCAAGACCGGGGAGCGCATAGCGCATCATCTGCGGCAGCTCGACCTTGCGGAATGTGATCACAGGGTTCAATCCCAACGCATAAGCCGCGTCGCGCTGGCCTGGCGGCAACGCAAGATAGGCCGCGCGGAACACTTCGCATGCAAAAGCGGCGTAGATGATTGTCAGGGTGCCGATGCCCGCCAGGAAGGGGTTGATCGACAGTGACATGTCGATCCCGGCACTTTGGGCCATGTTCTGCACAAGGGTCGGCAGGCCATAGTAGATGAGCAGCAGCAATACCAGCTCGGGCACGCCGCGCACGAAGGTCGTGTAGACTTCGATCATCATTTTCCCGGCACGCGGCGCGAAGAGTTTCCCGATCGCGGCCAGCAGGCCAAGGGAAAGCGCGCCCAGCATCGAAGCGATTGCCACGCCAAGGGTCAGGATCAACCCATCGAGCAGCAGCCAGCCATATCCCTGAAGGTCAGGCATGTCGTCCTTTCCTGTGCGCAAGTCGCATCACGGGCCGGGCGCAGGGGCCCGGCCCGCAGAGTTCAGCCGCCGTAAACGTCTAGGCCGAACCACTTTTCCGAGATTTCCTGGTAGGTGCCATTCCCACGCAGCGCTTCAATCGCCGTCGAGAAGGCGTCGGCGATCGCCTGATCGTCCTGCCGAACAGCGACGCCCGCGCCATAACCAAAATACGCGGGGTCGGTGAATTCAGGGCCACGCAGTTCGAAGCCTTCGCCGTCGGGTGTCCCCAGGAATCCATCCTGAAGCGCAACCACGTCACCCAGCACAGCGTCCACACGGCCCGAGGCGAGGTCGAGATATGCCTCGTCCATCGTGCCATACAGCCGCACCTCGACTTCGGGCATCTCGGCAGTCATGTAGCGCTCGAAGCTGGTTGCCCGCTGGGTGCCCACCACCGCGCCGGACAGGCCTTCGGCCGAAATCTCTAGATCGCTGCTGGCTGCGACTGCGAAGCGCGAGGGAACCGAATAGTACTTGTCCGAAAAGCCGATGACCTTGCGGCGTTCGTCGGTGATATAGAGAGAGGCGATGATCGCATCGTATTTCTTCGCCTGCAGACCAGGGATAATGCCATCCCAATCCTGCGTCACCCATGTGCACTCAACGTTCAGATGGGCGCACATCGCATTGCCGAGATCAACCTCGAAGCCCGCCACGCTGCCGTCGGATTCGGTATAGTTGAAAGGGGGATAGGCGCCCTCCGTGCCAATCACCAGCTTGTCTGGCACGTCCTGTGCGGCGACTGCGCCTGCAAGTGTGAAGGCCGCGATGGCGCCCGTCAGCGCCGAGGCTATTGAAGTCTTCATGGTGTCATTCCCTGTTTTGCGGCGCGATCCGGTCACGCCTGGCAGAACTGTGACCACAAGATAGTATACAATCAAGGATATTATCTTTTGCTCCGCTGATTCCTTGGCATTCCCCAAGCCTGGCGCGGAATTTCGATGCATTTTGGTCGGTGAAGAAATGCACGGACGCCACTGATCCCGGAGATTTTACAGGAACGCGCCGCGTTGAAACGCAACTCCCATCAAAGCCAATAGGTCACCTGACGAGCAGACCGCTGCGCTATGCTGGCTTGCGTCAACCTCTCCGCAAGATCGCTGAGAAGATCCATGTCCTCATGATCTCGCCAACCATGGCCAGCGTTCCCTGGCGAAGGGCCCAGCCGTTGCGACCCGGCGTTCCATTGGGGTTTCCAGCAATGCGCCATCCCGACATCCCCGGCCGGAAGCTGGCGTGATTCGCGGTCGGTCCGCCACAGAAGACGGCCCCGCAGCATCACAACCAACTCGAAAACGCGGTGCAGGTGCAGGCCGATATCCGCCTCGCCGTGCAGGATGCGGCACAGTCGCTGGTGTCGGATAGCCTGACGGCTTCGGTCGGTGCGTCGTGATCTTGCTCGGCAAAGTTCTGACTGCCGTCGAGCCAGTGGCTCGTGGTGCCCAGCATGGCAATCGTCAGCACATAGAGCCCGGCGATAGGCACGGCGCTTTGAGCGATGCTTGGCGCGGAAATGTTGCCGCCGGTCATCTTCGGCGTGGCTTCCGGGGTAGCCGGATATCTTCTCTGCGCGGTCCTGCTTGACCTGAACCTGCCCGAGGGCGAGCTGATCGCATTTCTGCTTGAACCCTCCCCCCAAGAAGAAGGAGCTTCGTGATGGAAGCCGTCTTTTCGGGCTCGCGACCGGCTTCGGCGTCGCACCCGATCCTGCTCAACGTGCCGGGGGCCGCCGGCGCGGTGATGACCACGCTCGGCGGCAACCCGACGACCCGGAACGGAGACGCGGGCCGCGCCCTGTCGCTCTCGGGCGAAGATTGGGCGATCCTCGTTCAGGATTGCAAAAGTATAACGATCTACGTGCTCGCCGTGCTCGTCGTCATTGCGCCGATCTGGCTGGCCCGCCGGGCCCGTTTGATGGAAGGTGATCCCAAGCACGACGAAGGCTGAACCTATGCCAAAGGACCTGAAAACCTATGCGGTCACCCTTGTGGCCGCAGTTGCGGGGGCGGCTCTGGCCACCCTCGCTGGCATTCCGGCCGGTGCCCTGATCGGCAGCACACTGGCCGTCGTCGCCATCGCGGCGCTGGGACAGAGCGTGGGGCTTCCGAACCGGATTCGCGATCTCGCCTTTGCCACAATCGGCGTCTCGCTCGGCTCGGGCGTGGACGAAGGTTTTTTCGGCCAGCTCGCGACCTGGGCCACAAGCCTCGCACTCCTTGTGGCATCCCTCGTCGCCACGGTCCTTGTCGGACGCAGCCTGCTGACACGCGGCTTCGGTCTGGACGGACAGACGGCCACCCTCGCCAGTTCGCCGGGCACGATGTCGAATGCGATCGCCCTCGCCAGCGAAGGACGTGGCGATGCGACTGCGGTGATGTTCCTGCAACTGTCACGCCTGCTTTTCCTCATGATCGCGGTCCCGCCATTGGCTGTCGCGCTGGATGGATCGGCCAGCGGCTCCTCGTCAGCGGCGCCCGCGATGTCAGTCGCCGTTTTCGCCCTGCTTCTGGCGCTCTCCACCGCGCTCGGCCTCCTGGGCGCCCGCGCCGGAGTTCCAGCCGCCACTCTGCTTGCCGGCATGATCGTCAGCGCCGGTGGCCACGCGACCGGGCTGGTCGACGGGCTCGCGCCCTCCTGGGCCATCTTCACAGCCTTTGCCCTGACCGGTGCCGCACTCAGCGCCCGGATGAGCCGGGTGACAGCGGAACAGGCAAAGCGCTACGCGGTCGCGGGCCTCTCCATCGTGGCGACTTCGCTCGTGATATCCTTTGTCTTCGCGCTGATCGCACAGGCCGCAACGGGACTTTCGCTGGGTCAGATCTGGCTCGCCTACGCGCCCGGCGGCGTTGAAGCCATGGCCGCGATCGGCCTGTCGCTCGGATATGAACCCGCCTATGTCGCCGTGCATCATTTCGCGCGGATCTTCGCGCTTCTTCTCATTGTTCCCATAGCCTTGCGCCTCTAGCCGATCCTCTGGCCATCGCGCCACAGCCGGAACGCGTCGTTTACAAACCAACCCGGGCACGGATTTGTTCCGCCCCCCACGCGATCACGCAAAGTCTTGAGACTTGCCGCATTTCATGGCTTCAAGAGACGATAACAGGGAGACACAAGATGAAAACATACCTAATGGCCGCGGCCAGCGCCGCGCTTCTGGCCGGAGCCGCCAGCGCCGAAGTGAAAGTCGGCATGATCACCACGCTCTCGGGCGGCGGCGCAGGCCTCGGCATCGACGTCCGCGACGGCTTCATGCTGGCCCTCAAGCAATCGGGCCGCGATGACATCGAAGTCGTGATCGAAGACGACCAGCGCAAACCCGACATCGCGGTGCAACTGGCAGACAAGATGATCCAGTCCGAAAAGGTCGACGTGCTGACCGGTATCATCTGGTCCAACCTCGCGATGGCCGTCGTGCCCTCGGTCACCGCCCAGGGCAAGTTCTACCTCTCGCCCAATGCAGGCCCCTCGCCGCTCGCGGGCGCAGGCTGCCACCCGAACTATTTCAACGTCGCCTGGCAGAACGACAACCTGCACGAGGGCGCGGGTGCCTATGCCAATACGGCAGGCTATTCGAGCAGCTTCATACTCGCGCCCAACTACCCCGCAGGCACCGACGCGCTGACCGGCTACAAGCGCTTCTTCGAAGGCGGGATCGCGGGCGAGGTCTACACCCAGCTTGGCCAGACCGATTACGCCGCCGAGATCGCGCAGATCCGCGCCTCCGATGCCGACAGCGTGTTCTTCTTCCTGCCCGGCGGCATGGGGATCTCCTTCCTCAAGCAATATGCCGATTCAGGCGTTGATCTGCCCGTGGTCGGCCCCGCCTTCAGCTTCGACCAGGGCATCCTCCAAGCGGTCGGCGACGCGGCCTTGGGCGTGGTCAACACCTCGCAATGGAGCAAGGATCTCGACAACCCGACCAACGCCGCCTTCGTGGAAAGCTTTCAGGCCGAATACGACCGCCTGCCGTCGCTTTACGCGAGCCAGGGCTTCGACACGGCGAACCTGCTGATTTCCGCGGTGGAAGCTGCCGACGTCACCGACGCCGACGCCTTCCGCGCGGCTCTCGAGGCGGCCAATTTCGACTCGACGCGCGGCGCGTTCTCCTTCGGTCCGAACCACCACCCGGTGCAGACCATCTACGCCCGCGAGGTGATCAAGGAAGGCGACGTCTTCACCAACAAGATCATCGGCACGGCGCTGGAAAACCACGCAGATGTCTACGCCGCCGAGTGCAAGATGTAACGGGGCGCACGCCCTGCGAAACCGAAGGTCCGCCCCAACCGGGGCGGCTTCCTCTCTTCCCCGGAGCAACCTCATATTATCGGCCCGAAAATATCCTGAGGGGGTCCGGGGGAGCAAAGCTCCCCCGGCGCCTCGACGCGCCACAGGCGCGGCGAAATAGTGTCCGCCCTCCTCATCATCGAACAGGTCCTGAACGGCCTGCAATTCGGCGTCATGCTCTTCCTCATGGCCGCAGGTCTCACGCTGATCTTCGGCGTTATGGGCCTGATCAACCTCGCCCACGGCTCGCTCTACATGGTCGGCGCTTTCGCCGCCGCCGGCGTGGCCGCCGCCACCGGCTCCTTCCTTCTCGCGCTCATCGCCGCCCTCGCCGCCGCCGCAGCGGCAGGCGCGCTGGTCGAACTTCTCGTCATCCGCCGCCTCTACCGCGCGGCGCATCTCGACCAGGTGCTCGCCACCTTCGCCCTCATCCTGATCTTCTCCGAAGGCACGCGCTGGCTCTTCGGCTCCTTCCCCCTCTACCTCGACATCCCCGAAACCCTCTCCGGCCCCGTCACCCTGCCGGGCGGCATCCAGTACCCGCTCTACCGCCTCACCCTTATCGGCATCGGCATCGCGGTGGCCTTGGGCCTCTGGTGGCTCACCGCCCGGACTCGCATCGGCATCCAGATCCGCGCGGGCGAAAACGACCGGGAGATGATCGCGGCCCTCGGCGTCGATATCTCGAAACTCTACACGCTCGTCTTCGCCCTCGGCGCGGCACTTGCCGGCCTCGCAGGCGCCCTCGTCGGCGCGATCCAGTCCGTGCAGGTAGGTATGGGCGAACCGGTCCTGATCCTTGCCTTCGTCGTCATCGTGATCGGCGGCATCGGCTCGATCCGGGGGGCGTTCATCGGCGCGCTCCTCGTGGGCCTAACCGACACATTGGGCGGCATCTTCCTGCCTGAGTTCTTCAAGCTCTTCATGGAAAGCGGAGCCGCCACGCAGACCGGATCGGCGCTCGCGTCGATGTCCGTATACGTGTTGATGAGCGCCGTCCTGATCTGGCGTCCCACCGGCCTCTTCGGAGCGCGCGCATGATCGCCGAACGCTGGATCAACCTCGCGGTCCTCGCGGGCTTCATCGCTGTCCCCCTCTGGGCAATCGCCACGGACGAACCCTTCACCATCACGCTCGCCACCCGCGCCGCAATCCTGGCACTCGCCGCCGTCGGTCTCAACATCGCGCTCGGCATCGGCGGCATGGTCAGCCTCGGCCACGCGGTCTTCTTCGGCCTCGGCGGCTATGCCATGGGCATCCTCGCCTTCCACGCCCAATCCTACACGCCCCTCGACCTCGGACCCCTCACCATCGCGGGCACCAAGTCCATGCCCCTGATCTGGCTCACCGCAGCCGTGGTCTCGGCGCTCACCGCATGGATCATCGGCCTCCTCAGCCTCAGAACCTCCGGCGTCTACTTCATCATGATCACGCTCGCCTTCGGCCAGATGTTCTTCTACTTCGCCATCTCCTGGGGCGCATACGGCGGCGAAGACGGCCTGTCGATCTACGTCCGCAACGCCTTCCCCGGCCTCAACACGCTCGTCCCCATCCAGTTCTTCGGCCTCTGCTTCGCCCTCCTTTGTGCCGCGCTGGCCTTCCAGTGGAGGCTCCGCGCCTCGCCCTTCGGCCTCGCGCTCAACGCCGCCCGCCAAGTCCCCACCCGCGTCGCAACCGTCGGCCTCTCCCCCCAGCGCATCCGCCTCGCGGCCTTCGTCCTCTCCGGCGCGATCACCGGCCTCGCGGGCGCGCTCTTCGCCGACCTCAACCGTTTCGTCAGCCCGACCATGTTCAGCTGGCAGCTCTCCGGCGAACTGATCATCCTCATCGTCATCGGCGGCGTCGGGCGGCTCATGGGCCCGGTCATCGGCGCGGCGCTCTTCGTCGCCCTCGAACACTGGCTCGGCGGCCTCACCGAGTTCTGGCAGATCTGGCTGGGCGTCATCCTCCTGCTCATCGTCCTCTTCTCCCGTGGCGGCGTCATCGGCCTCCTGACGGGCAAGGAGGCCGCCCGTGTCTGACCCCGTCCTCGCCACCCACGGCCTGTACAAGTCCTTCGGCGCGCTGAAAGCCACCGAAGACGTCTCCATCGACCTGAACGCGGGCGAAATCCACGCCATCATCGGCCCCAACGGCGCAGGCAAATCCACCCTGATCCAGCAAATCTGCGGCGGCATCGCCCCCGATGCAGGCCGGATCGAGATCATGGGCCGCGACGTCACTGCACTGGGAACGGAGGCCCGCGCCCGCGCCGGTCTCGGACGCACCTTCCAGATCTCCGCGCTGGCCATGGAAGACACCGTCTTCGAGAACGTCCTTCTCGGCGCCATCGGAGCCTCCGGTCACGCCATGCGCCTCTTCTCCAATGCCCGGCGCGACAGCACCCTGACCGACAAGGCCCACGCCGCGCTCGCCCGCGTGGGCCTCACCAACCTCGCCCAAACCCGCTGCGCCGATCTCTCGCACGGCCAGCGCCGCCAGTTGGAAATCGCCGTCGCCCTGACGTTGACGCCCAAGGCCTTCGTCATGGACGAACCCATGGCCGGCCTCGGCACCGACGGCTCCAAAACCATGACCGCCTTCCTCGACACCCTCCGCGCAGAAGCCCCGATCCTGCTCGTCGAACACGACATGGACGCCGTCTTCGCGCTCGCCGACCGCATCAGCGTCCTCGTCTACGGCCGCGTCATCGCCACCGGCACCGTGGACGAGATCCGCCAATCACCGGAAGTCCGCGAAGCCTATCTGGGCGACATGGCATGACGCTCCTCCGCACCGAAAACCTCACCGCCACCTATGGCAGCGCGCAAGCCCTCTTCGGCGTCACCCTCTCCGTCGCGCCGGGCGAAGTCGTCGCGCTCATGGGCCGCAATGGCATGGGCAAGACCACCACCGTCAAATCCATTTGCCGCATGATCCCCTCGTCAGGCACGCTGGAAATCGACGGCCAAACGCTCCACGACCTCCCCAGCCACAAGGTCGCCCGCCTTGGCGTCGGCCTCGTGCCGGAAGGCCGCCGCTGCTTCCGCGACCTCACCGTCCGCGAAAACCTCATCGCCGCCGCCCGCCCAGGCGACTGGACGCTGGAGACCGTCGGCACCCTCTTCCCGCGCCTCACCGAACGCGCGGGCCAACTGGCCGGTTCCCTCTCCGGCGGCGAACAACAGATGCTCGCCATCGGCCGCGCCCTGATGACCAACCCGCGCCTGCTGATCCTGGATGAGGCCACCGAGGGCCTCGCGCCTCTCATCCGTCAGGAAATCTGGGCCGCCATCGCCAAGCTGAAGTCGGAGACCGGCGTCGCCATCCTCGTGATCGACAAATCCCTGGCCGAGCTTCGCGGCATCGCCGACCGCGCCGTCATCCTCGAACGCGGCGCAACCGTGTGGGAGGGCCGCATGGCCGACCTCACGCCGGAAATTTCCAACAAATACATAGGGCTTTAGGGGGTCTCGCCCCGCGCCACCGCAGCCTCGACCTCGGCCACATCCTCCGCCGTCAGACCGTAAACCTCCCGCGCGGTCACCGCCGAGATATACCCCAGCGCCAGATCCCGCCGCACGGCCTCTTTCGACCGCTCCGCCGGACGCCCGTACCCGGCCCCTCCCGGAAACGCCATGACCACCTTCCGCCCATGCGGCACGAACTGCTTGCCCTTGCCGCGCATCTCGGCGCCATCGTCCCGCGCAATCACCGTCGGCGCACCCGCCATTCCGCCCCGCCGCCCCCGCGCCGGAAACTGCGTGCGGTCGAACATCGCCTGCATGTCGAACTCGTACCCCTCCATGGCCCCCACTTCCATGAACTGCCCAAGCCCGCCGCGCATCCGGCCCGCACCGCCGCTGTCGGGCCGCAGTTCCTTCCGCCAGATGATGACCGGCCCCGCATGTTCCGTGGCCTCGATCGGCATGGTCATCACGCCCGAGGGAAACGCCGTCGCATTCATCCCGTCCAGATCGGGCCGCGCACCCGAGCCGCCCGAGTTGAACGTCAGCACCTCCACCCGCCGGGCCCCCTCCGGCGCAGGCGCATCCGAACGCGGCCGCAAACTCACCTGGAAGTTACAGAGACACCCCGCCCCTTCCGCAGGCACCAGCCCCGGCACGATCTTGTCGAAGGCATCGAACACCGCGTCCGGCACGAAATGCCCGACGATGTGCCGCAAAGCCACCGGTGCGGGATGCACCGCGTTGACGATGGTATTCTCTGGCGCCGTCACCTCGAAGGGCGCAAGCGAGGCCGCGTTGTTCGGAATCTCCGGCGCAATCGCCACCTTCAGCGCATAGCACGCATAAGCCTTGGTATAGACCAGCGGGCAGTTGATGCCCTTCTTGTCCACGCCCGAGGTCCCGGTGAAATCGGTCACGATCCGGTCTTCCTCCACCCGAACGGTCACCTTCAGCGTGATCGGGCTGTCGAACCCGTCCACCGTCATCTCGCCGCTGGCCTCCTTGCGAGGCAGCGCCGCGATCTTCTCCAGCGTCGCCCGGCGCGAGTTCTGAAGAATGAACCCCGCGATCCCGTCCAGATCGTCGAGGTCGAACTCGTCCATCATCTCGATCAGCCGCCGGTGCCCGATCTCGTTGCAACTGGCCAGCGCATAGATGTCCCCGATCAACTGATCAGGTTCCCGCACATTGCCGCGAATGATCCGCACCAGCGTCGCGTCCACCTCACCCCGCTCGGCGAATTTCATGATCGGGATGTAAAGCCCTTCCTCATAGACCGAATGCGCATCCGCCCCGAAGCCGCGCCCGCCAATGTCCACCACATGCGCGGTACAGGCGAAGAACCCGACCAGCACGCCATTCCGGAAAGACGGCGTCACCATGGTGATGTCATGCAGATGCCCCGTCCCCTCCCACGGGTCGTTGGTCACGTACACGTCACCCTCAAACATATTCTGCCGCCCGATCCGCCGGATGAAATGCGCCACCGCATCGGCCATCGCGTTCACATGCCCCGGCGTCCCCGTCACCGCCTGCGCCAGCATCCGCCCCTGCGGGTCATAAACCCCCGCCGACAGATCCCCCGCCTCCCGCACCGAGGTGGAAAACGCCGTCCGAACAAGCGCTTGCGCCTGTTCCTCGACAACCGAGATCAATCGGTTCCACATCACCTGATGGGCAACACTGGACTGGCTCATCGGGCATCTCCCCTGCGCAACACGTCAATGCACCCATCGCTCCGGCGCTGCGCCACCCGGCTCGTCGGCACGATGATGGTTGTCTCGGCTTCGGTGATGACGGCAGGCCCGGCGATGGACACGCCAACGACCAATGCGTCCCGAATGACCAGACCGGCCGCGACGGATTTCCCGATCGCAGGGTCGAACAGGTTTCGCGTGGGGTTTGCGCCGGCCCGGACTTGATCCGGGACCTCTGCCCCACCGTCACCACGAGGCCCCGGATCAAGTCCGGGGCTGGCGTCCTCCACAAGCGCCACCTCCTCCGGCGGCGTCGTTGCATTCACCGACCAGACGGTGATCTCCACATCCATCCCTTCGACCGACCGCCCGAAAAGCTTGCGATACTCCTCCTCGAACCGCGCCTGGAAGGTCGCCGCCTCCGGCTCCATCGCCTGGCGCTCCGTCAGCGCAATCGGAATCTCCCAGCCTTGCCCCGAGTATCTCATGTAAACCTTGAACTCAGACAGGATCGGGCTCTCCGCATCGCAGGTCCGCACGAACCCCGTCGCCTCTGCCCGCAGGTCCGTCAGCAAAGCCCGGATCGCCGCCGGATCGAATTCACTCAGCTTCATGTAAACCGACCGGTTCGCCTCGAAACTGAACGGCGCGCGCAGAAACCCGATGGCCGAGCCAACCCCCGCCCCCGGCGGCACCAGAAGCCGGTCAATCCCCAGCTTCTCGCACAAGCGCCCCGCATGCAGCGGCGCCGCTCCGCCAAAGGCGATCATCGTGTATTCGCTCAGATCCTCGCCATTCTCGACCGCATGAACCCGCGCCGCATTGGCCATGTTCTCGTCCACCACCTCGGCCACGCCATGCGCGGCTTCCACCGGCTCCATGCCCAGCGTCTCACCCACATGAGCCGTCATCGCCGCCGCCGAAGTCTCCGGCTGAAGCGGAATAGACCCGCCCGCGAAATTCCCCGGATCGAGCTTGCCCAGCAGCAAGTCCGCATCCGTCACCGCAGGCCGCTCACCGCCACGCCCGTAGCACGCGGGCCCCGGCTCAGACCCGGCACTCTCCGGCCCGACCCGGATCTGCCGCATTCCGTCCACATGGGCGAGGCTTCCGCCGCCCGCGCCGATCTCCACCATGTCGATGACCGGGATCGAGATCGGCATCCCCGATCCCTTCTTGAACCGGTAGGTCCGCGCCACCTCGAACACGCGGGAGGTCTTCGGCGTCTGGTTCTTGATCAGGCAAATCTTGGCCGTCGTCCCGCCCATGTCGAAACTCAGAACCTTGTCGATCCCATACCGCGCCGCGATATTCGCCGCGAAAACCGCACCCCCCGCAGGCCCTGATTCCACCAGCCGCACCGGGAAGTCGGCGGCATTCTGGATCGAGATGATCCCACCGCCCGAATGCATCAGGAAGATCCGGCAATCGACGCCTTCCTCCCTCAGCCGCCCCTCCAGCCGCCCCAGATAGGACGCCATGAGCGGCTTGATATAGGCATTCGCCACCACCGTATTGAACCGCTCGTATTCCCTCATCTGAGGGCTGACCTCCGAGGAAATCGACACCGACACATCCGGCAACCGCTTGGCCAAGGCCTCCCGGATCATCTCCTCATGCCCCGGGTTCAGATACGAATGAATCAACCCCACCGCGACGCTCTCGAACCCGCCCTCCGCGATCCGGTCGATCACCGCATCCAGTTCGCCTGGGTCGAGGTCCACCATCACCTCGCCCTTCGCATTCACCCGCTCCCGCACCGTGAACCGCATGTGCCGCGCCAGCAAAGGCTCCGGCAAGGTCAGGTTCAGGTCATACTGCTCGAACCGGCTTTCCGTCCGCATTTCAATGACATCACGGAACCCGTCGGTGGTGATCAGCGCCGTCTTCGCCCCCCGCCGCTCGATCAGCGCATTGGTGGCCAGCGTCGTCCCGTGGATGATCTGCCCGATGGCCGACGGCTCGATCCCAGCATCGCGACACACCCGCCCCATCCCCTCGATGATCGCGTCCTCCGGGGCCGCATAGGTGGTCAGCACCTTGGTCGAATACGACCGATCCCCGGATTCCAGAACCACGTCCGTGAACGTGCCGCCGATATCCACGCCCATGCGGATGGAAGTCGTCTTCATCAGTGCATCCCGACCGTCAGAAAGAATTCGTCCGGCCCCGGTGTTACGTCCGAAACGGCGGGGCGCGCAATGCGGAACCCGTCCGCCTATCGCACCGTCAAAACCGAAATCGGTGAATGCCGAACAACCTTGTCCGCATTCGAACCGACCAGAAGCGTCTGGAAATCATGCGGTGTGTGCGAGGCCATGACGATCAGGTCCGCGCCCAGCTTCTCTGCCGTCCGAAGGATCGCCTCCGGCACATGCCCATGCGCCACATGCGTCTCCGATGTAACACCCTCCGGGACGATCTTCCCCGCCAGCGCCACCAGATCCGCCTTCAGCCTTTCCATCGCCTTCTGCTCGAACCCTTCCGGCAGGAACGACGACACGACAGCCGCGCCCAGATCCTGAACGATCCCAAGCAAATGGATCTCGCCATCCGGCCCGGCACATTCAAGTGCCGCAGGCAGCGCCTTGTCCCAGCTTTCGGGATGGTTCACATCGACGGGCAACAATACGCGATCATACATGGCTCAGGCTCCTTCCGGTGCGGCGGTGGGTTCGGGCCGCGCCCGACCCCGCTGTAACATCACCACCAGGCCCAGCAGGATGAGGGCCGGCAGGAACATCAGGTATTTCGACGGCTGACTGACCGGCTTGCGCACCACCTCGACGGTCTGATCCCAGTCGAACCCGGCTTCCGCTGCCGGGCTGCCGAAGGCCACGTTGTCGATGATGACGTCTTCGCCATTCACGATGTACTCCAGACCCGAGGCAAACAGCCGGTCCTGCCCGGTCTCGCCCTCGCCCACCGGCAAGAGCGCGGTGAAGGTCACCGGATCGCCGACGGCGTTCAGGCCGCTCACTTGCAAACGCAGGTTCTCGCCCACCGCCGTCTCCATCGCCGCCTCTTCGATGGCCGAAGGCGCGACCTCCTCGAAGGGCGGTGCCACCATGTCCATCCAGAACCCCGGGCGGAAGAAAGTGAAGGCCACCAGCAGAAGCGCAATTGTCTCATAGAACCGGTTCCTTGTCAGGAACCACCCCTGCGTCGCCGCCGCGAACAACAGCATCGCGATCGTCGCCGTTATGAAGACGAATACCCCCTGCCCCCAGCCGACATTGATCAGAAGCAGATCGGTATTGAAGATGAAGAGGAACGGCAGCGCCGCGGTGCGCAGCGAATAGAAGAACGCCACCACCCCGGTTCGGATCGGGTCGCCACCCGACACCGCCGCGGCCGCGAAGCTGGCAAGCCCCACCGGCGGCGTCACATCCGCCATGATCCCGAAATAGAACACAAAGAGATGCACCGCGATCAGCGGCACGATCAACCCGTTCTGCTGGCCTAGCGTGACGATCACCGGGGCCAGCAGCGCCGAGACCACGATATAGTTCGCCGTGGTCGGCAGGCCCATGCCCAGGATCAGCGACAGGATTGCCGTCAGGACAAGGATCGCCAGGATATTGCCGCCCGACAGAACCTCGACCACATCCGCCAGAGCCGAGCCGACGCCGGTCTGACTCACCGCGCCCACGATGATACCGGCGGTCGCCGTGGCGATACCGATGCCGATCATGTTCCGCGCACCGGCCACCAGACCCTCGATCAGGTCGGTGAACCCGGCCCTTATCTCTCCGGCAAAGTCCTGACCGCCGCGCAAGATCGCCATCAGCGGGCGCTGCGTTACAAGGATGAAGATCATGAAACTCGCCGCCCAGAAGGCCGACAGGCCGGGGCTGAGCCGGTCCACCATCAGCGCCCAGACCAGCACCACGACCGGCAGGATGTAATGCAGACCCGCGCGGATCGTCGGTCCCGGGATCGGGAGCGATGTCACCGGCGCGTTCGGGTCCTCCATCTTCAGCGGCTCTTCCCGCGAGGCGACCCACAGAAGTCCGATATAGACCGCCGTCAGGAAGGCGAAGACGACCCAAAGCGCCGCAGACCCGAAAGTCGGCCTGATCCACCCCATCAGGTAGTAAACCGCGAAACTCAGCGCACAGATCGCCGCGATGGTGAAGGCAATCGAGATCAGCCATGCCACCCAGGGCTTTGGCTCCACCGGACGCGGCAGACCCTGCATGTTCGCCTTCATCGCCTCCAGATGAACGATATAGACCAGCGCGATGTAAGAGATGACGGCAGGCACGAAGGCATGCTTGACCACGTCGAAATAGGGAATGCCCACATATTCGACCATCAGGAAGGCCGCGGCCCCCATGACCGGAGGCATGATCTGCCCGTTGACCGAAGACGCCACCTCGACCGCGCCCGCTTTCTCTGACGAGAAGCCGACGCGCTTCATCAGCGGAATGGTAAATGTCCCGGTCGTCACCACGTTGGCAATCGACGACCCCGAGATCAGCCCGGTCATGGCCGAAGAGACCACGGCAGCCTTCGCCGGTCCGCCCCGCATGTGACCCATCAGGCTGAACGCAACCTGGATGAAATAGTTGCCAGCTCCGGCCTTATCGAGAAGCGAGCCGAACAGCACGAAAAGGAACACGAAGGAGGTCGATACGCCAAGCGCGATGCCGAACACACCTTCCGTCGTGATCCACTGGTGGTTCACCACCTCCGACAGGCTATTGCCCTTATGCGCGATGATAGACGGCATCATCGGTCCAAGGAACGTATAGGCCAGGAACACCGTCGCCACGATCATCAAAGCCGGGCCAAGTGCGCGGCGCGTGGCTTCCAGCAGCAATAGGATGCCGATGACCGCGACCACATAATCCTGCAGGATCGGCGCGCCCACGCGCGTCGCAATCCCGTCATAGAAAACATAAAGGTAAAGCGCCGCCATCGCGCCGACGATGGCCAGACCCCATTCCCAAAACGGAATGTAATTCTTGGGCGAGCCGAACCAGATCGACGCGATCAGCAGGATGCCGGGAATGGGCACCCACCAGACCGGAACGCCTTCCTTCGCTCCGTACATGAACAGAACGGTCAGCAAGGCCGGAACCACGAAGGCCAGCCCAAGCTGAGCGGGGCTCCGTGCGGCGGGATAGGCCGCAAACGCCAGGAACAGCGCGAAGGCAAGGTGGAACGACCGCGCCTCGGTGTCGTTGAAGACCCCCCACCCGATCATGAAGGGCAAGGGCGAGGCGATCCAAAGCTGGAACAGAGACCAGACCAGTGCCACGACGACCAGAAGTTTCGCCACCCCCGCACTCGGGCTTCGACCGCCCGTGTCGGAGGATGCAACCAGTTCGTCAAGTTCCTCCTGGCTCAGACCACCTTTCCCGGCCGCCTCGTTTTCGACGGCAGACGCCTCGAATTGCTCGTCGTTGCTCATGGATAATGTCCCCCGGCTGCGTTGGTCGGTCTTTGCGTGCGGATTGGTTTTTGTTGGGTCCCGCACGGCACCCCCGCCAAAGCGGAGGCGCCAATGTTTTCAAAGCGTCACGCGGATCAGTTGATCCAGCCGCGTTCCTTGTAATACTTCTCGGCACCCGGATGCAGCGGCGCGGAAAGACCGTCTGCGATCATGTCTTCTTCCTTCAGGTTCGCGAAGGCGGGGTGCAGACCCTTGAAGCGGTCGAAATTGTCAAAGACGGCTTTCACGACCGTATAGACAACCTCGTCATCGACATCGGCCGAGGTCACGAAGGTCGCCTTCACACCAAAGGTCTGAACATCCTCGTCATTGCCCTTGTAGAGCCCGCCGGGGATCGTAGCCTTGGCGTAATAGGGGTTGTCTGCCACCAGCTTGTCGATGGCATCGCCGGTCACGTTGACCAGCTTGGCGTCAACCGTCGAGGTCGCCTCCTGGATCGAACCGTTCGGATGACCAACCGTGTAGATGATCGCATCCACCTTGTTGTCGCCCAAAGCCGCCGACTGTTCCGCCGGTTTCAGTTCAGACGCCAGTGCGAAATCGGCATCCGACTTGCCCATCGCGTTCAGCACGACATCCATCGTCGCCCGCTGGCCCGACCCGGGGTTGCCTACATTCACGCGCTTGCCGAACATGTCATCGAAGCTGGCAATTCCGCTATCGGCACGGGCAACGACCGTGAACGGCTCGCCATGGACCGAGAAGACAGCCCGCAGCTTGTCGAACTTGTCGCCCTCGAACTGCGAAGACCCGTTGAAGGCATGGAACTGCCAGTCCGACTGGGCCACGCCCATATCCATGTCGCCGGCCTTGATGGCGTTAATGTTGGCAATCGAGCCGCCGGTAGACGGCGCGGTGCATTTCAGCCCGTGATCGGCGGAGCCACGGTTCACAAGACGGCAGATCGACTGGCCGACAACAAAGTAAACGCCGGTCTGACCACCAGTGCCGATGGTAATGAACTTCTCCTGTGCGGTTGCGGTCTGGCCCGTCATGAGGGCAACCGAGAGAATCGCACCAAGTTTAAGAATTTTCATCTGTAACTCCCTGTCTTTTCTTTATTTTAACACAGCCCTCAGGGCCGCGTGGTGACACAGCAGCCTAGACTCCCCGGTCGATCATTTCAATTTTCACCCGGCTGGCCATCCCTACGAGGCAATACACACCCCGCCACATTCCAAGGCCAAAATCCAAAAGGTTCTCTGGGAACTCCAGTACCTGAGCGGTATTCCAAGCCCTTAGCCACCGTTCCGTCAACCCGAATCTTGCCCGCCGGTCCCGGTGCCTCCGCAAACCACAGGGCGAACAGGCCTTGCACAACGCGCGGAATGAGCCAGTCTGATGGCATCCGGAATTGCCATAATCGAAACACGAAGGGTGTCCCGATGTCCCATATCTTTGCCCGCCATTGCCACGCCACACCGCCCACGGCGGTCTCGGGAGAGGGATGCTACCTCATTGATTCAAATGGCAAACGCTATCTTGACGGTTCGGGTGGCGCGGCGGTTTCCTGCCTCGGACACAGCGATCCGGCGGTCCGCGCCGCCATCACCGCGCAACTCGACCAGCTCGCATTCGCGCATACCGGATTCTTCACCTCCGAGCCCGCTGAACGGCTCGCCGACCTTCTCATCGAACATGCACCGGGCGAACTCGACCGCGTCTATCTCGTCTCCGGCGGATCGGAAGCGACCGAATCCGCGATCAAGCTGGCGCGGCAATACTGGGTTGAGAAAGGCGAACCCGGGCGCGGCCGCCTGATCGCCCGCAAGCAAAGCTACCACGGCAACACCATCGGGGCGCTGAGCGCGGGCGGCAATGAATGGCGACGGCAGCAATTCGCGCCGCTTCTGCTCGACGTCAGCCATATCGACCCGTGTTACGAATACCGCCACCGCCGCGACGATGAGAGCGCCGAAGACTATGGCCTCCGCGCCGCGCAAGCACTGGAAGACGAACTTCTGCGCGTCGGCCCGCAAACGGTCATGGCCTTTATGGCCGAACCGGTCGTCGGCGCCACCGCCGGGGCGCTCGCCCCCGCGCCGGGCTATTTCAAAAGAATACGAGAGATTTGTGATACTTACGGCATCCTTTTGATCCTCGACGAGGTGATGTGCGGCATGGGTAGAACCGGCAGTCTTTTCGCCTGCGAACAGGACGGCATCGCGCCGGACATCGCCTGTATCGCCAAGGGTCTCGGCGCGGGCTACCAGCCCATCGGCGCAATGCTCTGCACTGCCGAGATCCATGACACCATCAAGAACGGCACCGGCTTTTTCCAGCACGGCCACACCTATCTCGGCCACCCAACCGCCGCCGCCGCCGGTCATGCCGTGGTATCCGCCATCCTCGACCGCGGACTGATCGAGCGCGTTCAGACCCAGGGCGCGGCATTGCACGACCGCCTCGAAGACCGTTTCGGTCAGCACGCACATGTGGGCGACATACGCGGACGCGGCCTCTTCCGTGGCATCGAACTGGTCGCCGACCGCGACACCAAAGCCCCCTTCGATCCCGCCAAAGGCGTCGCGGCAAAGATCAAGAAAGCCGCCTTCGCCGAAGGACTGATCTGCTACCCGATGTCGGGCACCATCGACGGACGCCAGGGCGATCACGTCCTGATCGCCCCCCCCTTTATCATCGAGGACGCGCAACTGGACGAGTTGACGGACAAGCTCGACCGCGCCATCTCTTCCGTCATCTGAGGAGGACCCCATGCGTTTTTCCGTCCTGATCGGCTGCGTCGCGCTCGCCGTTCTGTCGTCCATCGGCCTTGCATGGTCGCCCTTGTTCTGGCTCGGCCTGATCCTCTTCGGCGCTCTCAGCGCACTCGGCATCTACGACATCACACAGCCCAGCCACTCGATCCTCCGCAATTACCCGGTCATCGGCCACATGCGGTTCCTTTTCGAAGGCATCCGCCCCGAGATCCGGCAATACCTGATCGAAAGCGACCAGGACGAGGAACCGTTCTCCCGCGACGAACGCTCCATCGTCTACCAGCGGGCAAAGGGCGTGGAAGACAAACGTCCCTTCGGCACCCGCAAACGGGTCTACGATTCCGGCTATGAATGGATCACCCATTCGGTCGCGCCCAAACATATCGAGGATCACAATTTCCGCATCCGCATCGGCGGCGAGGCCTGCGAAAACCCCTATGACGCCTCGATCTACAACATTTCCGCCATGTCCTTCGGCTCACTTTCCGGCAACGCCATCAGTGCGCTCAACAAGGGCGCGGCCAAGGGCGGCTTCGCCCATGACACCGGTGAAGGTAGCATCAGCCGCTATCACCGCGAAGGCGGCGGCGACCTGATCTGGGAAATCGGCTCGGGATATTTCGGCTGCCGAACCGAGGATGGCCGCTTCGACGTGGACAAGTTCCGCGAACAGGCCGCCGACAGCCAGGTGAAGATGGTGGAACTGAAACTCAGCCAGGGCGCGAAACCCGGCCACGGCGGCGTCCTCCCCGCCTCCAAGATCAGCCCGGAAATTGCCGAGGCGCGCGGCATCCCGATGGACCGCGATTGCGTCTCCCCCTCCTCGCATCCCGAATTTTCGACGCCGCTCGAACTGGTGCAGTTCATCAAGACCATGCGCGACAATGCCAGCGGCAAGCCCGTCGGCTTCAAGCTCTGCATCGGCCACCGGCGCGAATTCATGTGCATCGTCAAGGCGATGCTGGAAACCGACATCGTGCCCGACTTCATCGTCATCGACGGCAAGGAAGGCGGCACCGGCGCGGCGCCGCTCGAATTCGCCAACCATATGGGAATGCCGCTGGTCGAAGGCCTGGTCTTCGCCCACAACACGCTGCGCGGCGCGGGCCTGCGTCACCGGCTCAAGATCGGCGCTTCAGGAAAGCTCATCACCTCCTTCGAGATCGCCAAGGCGCTCGCTCTCGGCGCCGACTGGGCCAACTCCGCGCGCGGTTTCATGTTCGCCGTCGGCTGCATCCAGGCCCAGGCCTGCCATACCAACCATTGCCCGGTCGGCGTCGCCACCCAGGACAAGTCGCGTCAGCGCGCGCTCAACGTCCCCGAAAAATCCGAACGCGTCTATCGCTTCCACAAGAACACCCTGAAGGCGCTGGCGGAGATGACCGGGGCCGCCGGCCTCTCCCACCCCGGCGATTTCCTGCCCCATCACCTGTTGATGCGGGAAAGAGACCGCGACATGGTGACAGGCGCGGATGTCTACCCATATCTACCGGAAGGGTTCCTGATCCGCGGCGAAGAAGACGACTTCGGCTACATCGCCCGCTGGCACCGCTCCCGCGCCGAAGACTTCGAACCCTTCGACGTTGCCTGAACGATACCTATCAAGAAAGTCCCGCCATGCTCGACCAGAACACCGATCTCGCCGCCCTTCTGAAGGATCCGTCCCTGCTCGCCACCAAGGCCTATCTTGCGGGCGACTGGGCCGATGCCGATGACGGCGCGACCTTCGACGTCACCAACCCCGCCCGCGGCGACGTGATCGCCCAAGTCGCCGACCTCGCCCGGACCGAGACCGCCCGCGCCATCGCCGCCGCCGAAAAGGCGCAGAAGGACTGGGCGAAATGGACCGGCAAGGAACGCGCCGCCGTGCTCCGCCGCTGGTTCGACCTGATGGTGGAGAACGCCGACGACCTCGGCACCATCCTGACCGCCGAGCAAGGCAAGCCGCATGCGGAAGCCAAGGGCGAGATCCTCTACGGCGCGTCCTTCATCGAGTGGTTCGCGGAAGAAGCCAAACGCGCCTATGGCGAAACCGTCCCGGGCCACCAGCGCGACAAGCGGATCACCGTGATCTCGCAACCGATCGGCGTCGCGGCCTCCATCACGCCCTGGAACTTCCCCAACGCCATGATCACCCGCAAGGTCGGCCCGGCACTGGCCGCGGGCTGCGCCTTCGTCGCCCGCCCCGCCGCCGAAACCCCGCTCTCCGCGCTGGCGCTTGGCGTCCTTGCCGACCGCGCGGGCATCCCGAAAGGCGTGCTGTCGATCATCCCCTCCTCGCGCTCCTCCGACATCGGCAAGGAATTCTGCGAAAACCCGGCTGTCCGCAAACTCACCTTCACCGGCTCGACCGAAGTGGGACGCATCCTGTTGAAGCAGGCCGCCGACCAGGTGATGAAGTGCTCGATGGAACTGGGCGGCAACGCCCCCTTCATCGTCTTCGACGACGCCGATCTCGATGCGGCTGTCGAAGGCGCGATGATCTCCAAATACCGCAACAACGGCCAGACCTGCGTCTGCGCCAACCGCATCTATGTGCAGGCGGGCGTCTATGACGCCTTCGCGGCGAAGCTGAAAGCGGCGGTGGAAGCGATGAAGGTCGGCGACGGCCTGTCCGACGGCAGCCAGCTTGGTCCGCTGATCAACGAAGAGGCGGTGGAGAAGGTGCAGGACCACATCAAGGACGCCACCGCGAAAGGCGCGTCGGTTCTGACCGGCGGCAAGCCGCACGACCTTGGCGGAACCTTTTTCGAACCGACCATCCTCACCGGCGCCACTCAGGACATGGTCTTTGCCAAGGAAGAAACCTTCGGCCCCCTCGCCCCGCTCTTCAAGTTCGAGACCGATGACGAGGTGATCGGCTACGCCAATGACACGATCTTCGGCCTCGCCTGCTATTTCTACGCCAAGAACGTGGACCGGATCACCAAAGTGTCGGAAGCGCTGGAATACGGCATGGTCGGCATCAACACCGGCCTCATCTCGACCGAGGTCGCGCCCTTCGGCGGCGTCAAGCAATCCGGCCTTGGCCGCGAAGGCAGCCGGCACGGGATGGATGAGTTCATGGAGCTGAAGTATCTCTGCCTGTCGGTCGATAGCTGAGCGGGTCTTGCGTTCCCTGCTCCCTCCGAAATGATCGGAGGGAGCGGAACCTCGTGCCTGTCCCCGACAGCCTCACAAACTCGGTTTCGCGTCTCGCCGCTCCCGGGGCTCGGATGGGGTGACGCTGGTTTCGGCGAAATCGGGCCGGGGCGGGTGGCCCAGCCACATGGCCGAACTCATCCCTCCCGACCTCCGGATTTCACCTCCCCTTAACCGACTCGGTGGTACTCAAATGTCAGGGGGACGCCGGGCATTAACCTTGATTTTCGGTTAACAGGTCGTCCATCGCACGTCGCCAAAACGTTCAGATCCGCGTCACGGAGCGCGATCCGCCCCCAAGGTCCGCGTTAACGCCTCGTCAATCCCACCGAACGGTCGGACGTACAAAACGGTATTCGCCTTGTCCGAAACACGTACAAAACGTCACGGAACTGCGAAACGCCGAACGTACACGCTACCTTTCGGTGACCAGTCTCAACGGTCCGTGGCGCAAGCGGCCTCAGGCCACCTCGCGCAGCCCCAGCATCGACCGGGCCTCTTGCCACGTCGCCACCGGACGTTCGTATTTTTCGCAAAGCTCCACCGCCCTTTTCACCAAGGCCGCGTTCGATGGCGCAAGCGTATCGCGATCAATCCGGACATTGTCTTCCAGCCCGGTCCGCACATGACCACCCGCCGCAATCGCCCATTCGTTGACCACGATCTGGTTGCGCCCGATCCCGGCGGCACACCACGGCGCATCCTCCCCGAACAGGCGATGGACGGTTTTTATATAGAAATCAAAGACTTCCCGATCCACCGGCATGGCATTCTTCACGCCCATGACGAACTGCACGTAAGGCGTCCCCGCCAGTTCGCCCGCATCCGCCATCTTCTTCGCCTGGAAGATATGGCTCAGATCGAAGGCCTCGATTTCCGGTTTCACGTCGTATTTCAGCATCTCGGAGGCGAGCCAAGCCACCAGATCGGGCGGGTTCTCGTAAACACGCGTCGGGAAGTTGTTCGACCCCACCGAAAGCGAGGCCATGTCGGGCGCAAGCGGCAGCATCCCGCCCCGCTCCTGCCCCGCCCCCGAACGGCCCCCGGTCGAAAGTTGCACGATCATCCCCGGACAGTGCTTTTCGATTTTTTCCTTCAGTTCCGCGAACTTATCCGGATCACTCGTGGTCGTCTCATCGGCGTTCCGCACATGGGCGTGCATGATGCTCGCCCCCGCCTCAAAGGCCTCATGGGTGCTTTCGACCTGTTCGGAAATCGAGATCGGAACAGCAGGGTTGTCGGATTTGCGCGGCACCGATCCGGTGATCGCGACGCAAATTATACAGGGGTTTGCCATGTCTAGGCCCTCATTCTGCAAGGGGTCGTTTGTCCGACGGCAGCATGCAGAAAGGCGCGACGAAGGTCCACGCCGCGCCTTATCTTTTTTGACCTGGCGTCAGACCACCCGGTTCGAGGGGTCACCGCGCTGGAAATTCTCAAGATGATCAACGACTTGATCCCAAAGCGTCTGCATGGCTTCGTCGCTCGCCCAGGCTGTGTGCGGCGTCACGATGACGTTGGGCCGGTCCACAGCAACGATTTTCACCTTGCCCGTCATGGAACGCGTCACTCGTCGCCCCACAGTTTCATTCCGCCGCCATTCGCGACGTGGCCGACGCATCCGTCAGATGTCGCACGGCGGCCCCCACGCCCACGCCCGGCTCGAACGGAATGCCGACATCGCGCAGCGCAAGCTCTACCCCGCCCAGCACCTGCAACACCATGATTTCATTCAGCCATCCCAGATGCCCGATCCGGAATACCTTGCCCGCCACCTTGTTGAGGCCCGCGCCCAGCGACAGGTTGTATTTGTCGTAAGCCGTCCTGATCACGTCATTGGCGTCGAAGCCCTCCGGTACCACAATCGCGGTCACCGTATCGGAATGCCACTCCGGCCCCTTTGCGCAATTCGTCAGCCCCCAGGCGTCCACGGCAGCCCGCACGGCACCTGCCAGCCGGTGATGGCGAGCAAAGACATTCTCCAGCCCTTCTTCCTTCAGCATATCGACCGAGGCCCGCAGCCCATGCAGCAGCGTGACCGCAGGCGTGTACGGGAAATACCCCTGATCATTGGTCGCAATCATGTCCCGGAAGTCGAAAAAGCACCGCTTCAGCCCGGCGCTCTCGCCCAAGTCGATGGCCTTCTGGCTGACCCCGATCACGGCCAGGCCGGTCGGCATCATGAACCCCTTCTGCGATCCCGAGACGATCACGTCCACGCCCCATTCGTCCATCCGGAAGTCGATGGAAGCGACGGAACTGACCCCATCCACGAAGAGAAGCGCGGGATGCCCCAACTCGTCGAGGATCTTCCGGATCCCCGCGATGTCCGAGGTCACGCCAGTCGCCGTCTCGTTATGCGTGGCCAGCACCGCCTTGATTTCATGACCATTATCGGCCGCCAGCTTCGCGCGATATTCCTCCAGCGGCACGCCCTTGCCCCACTCTACGTCGATGGCATCGACGTCCAGTCCGAGGCGCCGACACAGATCGACCCAGAGCAGAGAGAACTGCCCGAAGACCGAGGCCAGCACCTTGTCGCCTTCCGACAGCGTGTTGGAAATCGCCGCCTCCCAGCCGCCGGTGCCGGAGCACGGGTAGACGAAAACCCGACCCGTCTCCGTCTTGAAGATGTCCTTTAGGTCCGCGAAAAGCGGCTTGGTGAACTCTGGAAAATCCGGTGCCCGGTGGTCTTCCAGCGCCACATCCATCGCCTGGCGGATGCGGAACGGCATGTTGGTGGGGCCCGGTACGGCCAGCCCGTTATATCCGATTTTCATGGGGGTAATCCTCCTCTCAATCCTGTCCGGCGCAGATCGGGAAGCGGTGGCACAGCGCCAGCGCCTCATCGCGCATTTCAGCTTCCACCACCCCGTTCCGGTCCGGCCCGTCGCGGTCACCTTCCAGCACGCGGGCAATCAGCTCGACCTCCTCGCGCTGGCGACCAATTCACGGCCAATGACACCGGCCAGCCTGGGGGCGGTCAGACTGATAGGCGCAGCGAAGAAATCATCGACCGCAAGGTCGCGCGGGTCGTGTCCGTCCATGGGAAGTCCTTGCTTTCTGACAACCTAAACGTGGTATTCCAGTAGCAGCGGCAGGCGGTTCCGGCACCCGAATCCGGGTTTGTGTGTTTTTGGTGTGCGCTTCATGCTATCAATCTTGTAAACTTGTTAATCTGAGGGAGGGGACGCGTGAAAAAGACATTTGTCGGCCCGCAACTGCGTCAACTCCGACGCGCCAACAAACAGACCCAGGCCGAAATGGCGAAAGTTCTTGGCATCAGTCCGGCCTATGTGAACCTGTTGGAGAACAACCAGCGCAGCCTGTCGGTTCAGATGCTGATGGCCCTTTCAGACAAATACGCAATCGACTGGCGCGAACTGGTGCAGGACCCAAGCTCCAACGTGCTGGCCGAATTGCGCAGTACGCTCCAGGATCCAATCTTCACCGAAATTCCCGACCTTCAGGAACTCCGCGCCGCGATCGACCACGCCCCTGGCGTCGTGGACAAATTCCTGCAGATCTACCGCACCCATCGCACGACGCTGGACAAGATGCTGAAACAAGGTCGCGAGCGGATGCCGGACGATCTGGTTGCGTCTTCGCCGGAAACGATCATCCACGACTTTTTCCGCGACCACAAAAACCATTTCCCGGAACTGGAGCGCGCCGCCGAGACGCTTCGTGCCGAGCAGCCCTGCGCGCCCGATGATGTCTATGCGATGCTCAAGACCCGGCTTGCAGAGCGCCACGGCGTCAGCGTGGAAATCCAGGCTGCGGACGACATGAGCGAGGCGCTCCGTATTTTCAATCGCGACAAGGCGACAGTCAGCCTGTCTCAAGCGCTCGACTATCCCAATCGCACCTTCCAGCTGGCCCATGTCCTCTGCCTGCTGGAGGCCGATACAATCCTGAACGCCCTGGTCTCCGACAGCGGGATCACCTCGCCCACCGGCCTTGCCCGCTGCCAGGTCGAGCTTGCGAACTATTTCGCCGGCGCGGTGCTGATGCCCTATGTCGATATCCTCGCCGCGGCCCGTGGCACCAAGTATGACGTGGACCGGATCGCGGCCGCATTCAGCGTGTCCTTCGAACAGGTCTGCCACCGCCTGACCACCTTGCAACGCCCGAACGCCACCGGCGTGCCCTTCTTCTTTCTCAGGATCGACAAGGCCGGGAACGTCACCAAACGCTTCAACTCGACCACCTTCACACTGGCCGAATTCGGCGGTGCGTGCCCCGTCTGGAACATCCACACGTCGTTTCGGACACCCGGGGTGATCCTGCCCCAGTTCGTCGAACTCCCTGAAGGCGAACGGTTTTTCACTATCAGCCGCACCTCTGACCGCCCGGTCTTCAGCCGCGAATCGCAAGACCGCCGCCTCGCCCTCGCGTTGGGCTGCGAGTATCGTTTCGTGGAAGAGATCGGCTACACGCAGTCCTTCAACCTTGAGGCCGAAGACCTGTTCAGCCCCATCGGCATCAACTGCCATCTCTGTCCGCGCCAGGCTTGTTCCCAGCGCGCGCACCAGCCATTGTTCGTTGAATTGCCGATCAGTCCGGATCGGCGCGGCAACACCCGGTACGAGAGTTAGGCCGCCGCCTGACGGTTGCTGGCGAGACGCGAAGTGACCGTGGCAACAACCGCGTCCACTGCCGGATTACCCGCGCCAAGCTGATCCGCGATCAATTGCACCAGAAGGTCCACCCTTTCGACCTGCTGCGCACCGGCCTCGATGGCCCGTGCCGCCGAGGACGGCTTCAACAGCCCTTCCGCAGCCTTGGCATATTTCTCGAACGGCACCTGGCTTTCGGGTGTCGCACCCAGCTTGATCACAAGATCGGTAACCGACCGATAGATCGAACGCGAGGTTTCCAGATCGCCGTGGACCGCCTCTTTGATCGGACGCACACCACCCGCCATGACACAGCGATAGTTCCCCGTCAGCAGCATCGCCCATTTGGCAAAGGGCACGAAAAGCGAGTCATGCACCCGCAGCTTCACAGGCACTTCACCGCCATCGACGCGGATCGCCTCGATATCGTCGGCAAGACCCTGAAGCATTTTGTTGTGCTCATAAGACTCAAATGGCGCAGCTTTGAAATTCGTCGGGAGACCGACATGAAGCACGTTCGCGCCTGTATCTGGCAGACGGAACGCCTGCGGATCGGGGCTGCACAGCGACACTAGGCCCGGCTCGAACTCCTTCCAGCCATCGAGCGATGTGAAGCAGGCCGCCAACCGGTTCGCGTCCAACCCCGGAATGCGCTTGAGGTAGGGCATCGGCGGCATGTTCATCAAAGACAGGCAGGGCACCCTTGCCAAAGCGATGCGCGAAAGCAGCGCCCGCACTTCGGCTCCGGCATATTGCGGCTCCGACATCGCCAGAACGACGAGATCGTAGGCTTCCGGACGTGCCGCACCCGGCTCAATCGCGTCGAGCGTTCCACCGAGCTCTGAGGATCGAAACCGACGATGCAGATCCTCCCCCTTCAGCTTGATCCGCACTTCGGTGCCTTCGCGATTAATGAGTTCTGCCGTCGCCTTGCGGCAGACAAGCGTCACATCATGGTCAGCCATCAACAGCTTGGTTGCCAGAAGCGAGCCGTAAGAGGCTCCGAGGATCAAAATTTTGCGGGTCATATCGCACCTGATTCCATTTACTGAACGCAACTTAGTTGCGGGGCGCAAAGCGATCCAAGGAATTCGGGTTTTTGTGTGTACAGTTTACAAAACTCTGTACAGATTAGTAATATTGTAAAAAAGCGCGCCGTTTCCAGCGCGCTCCTGTTTTCGGTTTCGGGTCTCTGTCAGCTCGCTTCCGCAGCCTTTCGCCGCTTGCGTACTTCTCTTTGGATCAACGGGAACGACACCAGCAACAGGGCCAGCAAAACGCAGGTCAGCGAAATCGGGCGGGTGACGAAGGTCGTGATATCGCCTTGCGCGGAGATCAGCGACTGCCGCAGCGACCGCTCCGCCAGCGGCCCCAGCACGATCGCCAGAACCGCCGGAGCAACCGGGTAGTTCAGCTTGCGCATCAGGTAGCCGGCCACGCCCAGGATCAGCATCAGCCAATTGTCGAACATCCGGTCCGTCGTGGCGAATACGCCCAACACGCAGAGCACGAAAATAACCGGCGTCAGCAGGGTGAACGGCATCGCCAGCACCCGGATGAAGACAGGGATCAGCGCAAGGTTCAGAAGCACGGTCGCCACGTTGGCCACATACATCGAGCCGATAAGGCCCCAGACGAAATCGGGGCTTTCAGTGAAGAGTAGCGGTCCCGGACGCAGCCCCCATATGATCATGCCGCCCAGCAGGATCGCCGTGGTGGGCGAACCTGGAATACCCAGCGTGATCATCGGCAACATCGACCCGGTGGAGGCGGCATTGTTCGCCGCCTCTGGCGCCGCAACGCCCGAAATATTGCCTTTGCCGTAGCTCTCGGGGTCCTTGGAAAAGGTCTTGGACAGACCATAACTCATCAGCGCCGCCGGCGTTGCACCCGCCGCAGGAAGCGTGCCGACGAAGAAGCCCAGGAACGAGCCCAGCCAGGTCGAGTTGATATAGACCTTGACCTCCTTGAGGTTCTCCTTGAACCGCCCCCAGGTTATCTTGACCTTGTGCATCTGTACCTGGCCCTTGGTACTCTCCAGCGTCCACAGCATCTCGCCCACACCGTAGATACCGATGGCAAGGACAAGGAATCCGATGCCGCGCTGGAACTCGACCATGTCGAAAAAGACCAGACGCGGGGCACCGGTGATGATGTCGAATCCCACTGCGGCCATGACGAGCCCCAGAAGGATCGAGAAGATCGTCTTCGGAATGTCGTCGCCGCCCAACCCGATAAAGGTCGCAAAGGCCAGAAGCATCAAGGCGAATTCCTCCTGCGGGCCGAACTTCAGCGCGAAAGCGGCCAGCGGCGGGGCGAAGAGGGTGAACAGAATGATCGACACAGTACCGCCGATGAAGGACGCGATGGCCGCCGCCATCAGCGCCTTGTCCGCCTTTCCCTGCTGGGCCATCGGTCGGCCGTCGAAAACGGTCGCGACCGCAGTTGAAGCGCCGGGAATACCCAGCGTGATCGAACTGATCGCACCCCCGTACATCGCGCCATAATAAAGCGCGGCCAGGAAGATGATCGCCGCAGTCGGCGGCACCAGGAAGGTGACCGGCAGCAGGATCGCAACCCCATTGACCGAGCCAAGTCCGGGCATGCACCCCACGAACAGCCCCGCCAGACACCCGGCGAAAATCATGAAGAAATTCAGCGGTTCGAAGGCCTGCAACAGCCCGCCGCCAAGTGATGTTAGGATAACGTCCATAGCTGCGGGCCCCTTAGAAGTATTCCCAGCGGAAATTGTCGAGCCAAAGGAAGCCGTTTTCGAAGATCGGCCAACCTTTCGGCAAGTATTTGGTGAGTGCCACCTCGAAGAGGAGGTAAACGAAGATCGGTGCACCCAGCACGAAACCGATCGTCATGCCCCAGGTATGTTTTCCCAGGAAACGCACGTAGAACAGCATGAACAGCATCAGAGACAGATACGTTCCGATGATGTCCATCAGGATCAGGAGAACCAGAATCGACAGAGCGGAGACCACGACCAGGAACATCGTCTCCGGCTCGATATAT
>JBNKWP010000010.1:0-121718 GCA_050299835.1 Silicimonas sp. | reverse complement strand
GCCGCAAATGCTGACCGATGCCGCGCGCAACATCGCGGATATCGAGCTTCTGCCGGACGCTGACAAACTGAAATCAGCGCTTGATCCGACCACCATTGTCTCGACCCGCACCGCGCCCGGCGGGGCCGCACCGGACGTTGTGTCCGAAATGGCGGCGACCTTTGAAGAAGACGCGAACAACATCATCGACCGGGCAAATGACGTCCTGAAACGCTACGACGATAGCGAGAAAGCGTTGCTGAACCGAGTCGGCGCCATCCTTAACGAAAGTTAATGAATGGGGGATGCGTCGCCGACACTTTGTCTTGCTTGGCGACCAAGAAGTGATCCCGTGCGCTGGCAGACGGCAACCGTCACGGCCGTCCGGCGCTGGCGACGACAGAGGCCGATGGTCACGAACATATTGACTATTGTGCAATAATTAACAGCGCCAAGGGCTTATCCGCTATGACGCAGCCTGCTCTTCAGGCTGAGCAGAACACGAGCGTGCGTCTTCCCGCCACCAAAGAGTTCGACGCTCCGATCCATTGACTATACGCAATCCCACCCTTGACGCATGGTTGATGGATTTCTACGATACGAAATACAAATATCAGATTGTTAATCGACGGCAGGGGAGAAATTCGTGAAGATAGTGATGATCGGCGGAGGCCCGGGCGGACTGGGCGCAGCAGGCGCATCGCGAGGAACCGACCCGGATTCCACAACCGTAGTCTACACGCAATTCGAAGACGTGGCCTACAGCCCATGCGGCATCCCTTTCGTTCACGGCAAGGAAATCGACTCGTTCGACCGGCTCTTTCTGGCGACCAAAGAACAGTACGTCGAAGCCGGGATCGACGTTCACTATGAAACCACCGTCAACTCGATCAACCGTTCGGCCAAAACCATCGACGTCGAAGGCGAAGGCACTGTCAGCTACGACAAGCTGATCCTCTGCACCGGCTGGCGCTACAAGGAACTTGGCATCCCCGGCGAAGACCTGGGCGGCATCTACCGCGTCAAGAACATCCGCAGCGCGATGGAATGGGACAAGTTCCTCGACAACGTGAAGACCGCCGTCGTCGTTGAAGCCGGGCCGATCGCGGTCGAAATGGTTTCGGCCATGGTGCATCGCGGCATCAAGACCACGCTGATCGACCCGAACCCCTGGCCCATGTCCGATGTGGTCGATCCCGACATCATCGAACCGGTTCGCAAAGACTGGGAAGAAGCCGGCGTCGATATGCGCTGGGGCGAAAATGTCACCGCCTTCCGTGGCACCGACACCGTCACCCATGTCGAAACCACATTTGGCGATGTTCAGGCCGACCTCGTGATACTCGGTACTCCAAAGATGCCCAATGTCGATCTTGCCCAGGCTGCAGGCCTCGACATTGGCAGCACCGGCGGCATCATCATCAGCTCCAAGGGCGAAACGTCCGACCCCAACATCTACGCCGCAGGTGACTGCGCCGAGATTGTGCACGGCGTCACCAACCTGCCGCTGCAGGGACTGACCGGTAGCCACGCTTACGCGCAAGGCAAGGTCGCCGGTGTGAACGCCGCCGGGGGCGAACGCATCTATCAGCCGGTTCACGTGCCCTGGGGAATGCTGGCCGGGGAATGGATGATTGGCGGGTTCTCCTTTGGCGAAACCGCCGCCACCGCCGTGGGCCTCGAATATGTCGTCGGGCAGACCACTGGCATCACCCGCGCCCGTTACTACCCCGGCGTCCGCCCGATCACCGTTAAACTCCTCGTCGATCCCAAAACACGCGGCCTGCTCGGTGCGCAAATGGTCGGCGGCGAAGGCGTCAAGGAACGCGCCGATTTCCTGGCCGTCGCCTCGCGCGCGAGCCTGACCATCGACGCGCTGGCCACGATGGAAAACGTTTACTCGCCCGCCATCGGAGCACTGAACGAACCAATCCAGATCGCGGCGCAAGACGCGGTGATGAAACTTGACGGCAAGGTTTGAGGCCATGGGATTTTCCAGATGGCTCAGGCAGAACGCTGAACACTATCTGATGGCCGATGCGCAGGATCGCATGGCCCGGCAGAAAGGCTTCAACCCGCCCAATCCACCGCGCGGACTGAAAGACGTGCTGTGGCGACGGCTGCTGATCCCGACCTATCACATAATGCCCTGGGCGCTGAAACGCACCTTCATGAACGCACTACCGGGCAGTCACAAAAAGCACTGGCCGCGCAAGAATTTCCGAACATCCAAGGACTGACCAACAGGTTCCGCCGGGGGCCTCCCTCGTGCGAACGCCAATAACGACAACTTTATCCAACCAAGGGAGCTAACATGCCTAAGACAGTTACCATCGATCCCCCGAAGGAAGGCGACATCCTTTTTAACGTGGAACATAAAGTGTTCCCGGATCACAAAGCCGAAGAAGGCGACAAAGCCTATGTCTTCATGCACACCGTGCCATTCGAAGGCTCGGTCGGCCTTGTGAACATGCTGACGGCAACGCGCCTTCAGCGTAAGGGCTATGAACTGACCTTCATCCTGTATGGTCCCGGCGTTCTGATGGCTTCGGCCGCACGCGGCTATCCGGCAGTCGGCAACGAAGGCTTCCCGGGCAACCTCGGCTACAACAAGCAGCTGAAGACCCTGATCGACGAAGGCGCGAAGGTTTACGCCTGCCGCTTTGCCATGGGCGCGCTCTATGGCATGCGCGAAGACGATCTGATTCCTGGCGTTCAGGCGTTCAACCCGCTCGACGTGCTGGATGCCAACCTTCAGGCCTACAAAGAACGTGCCATCGTCTTCTCGACATGGACGCTCTGATCAACTGATCGGCCATTGAAAACCGGCGTGCCCGGCCTCCGGGCACCGCCGACAAGCTATCCGCCGAGACAGGCGACATTGCCCGCCCCTCGGCTCTCAGACAACAGGGAGATGCAGCAATGCACATCGAACCAGGTGTCGTCACCGGAGCCAAACTTGTGCTTTCCTATGCAACCGCCGCCGGGGCGACCGCTTATACTCTGAAACTCGCCGCCGAAACCTTTGCCCATAGCGGCATCGCCCGTTTCGCCATCCGCGCGGTTCTGGCAACCGCCACCGTATTTGTCTTCTTTCAGGTCTTCCCGAAGTTCCCCGTGGGCGTGTCCGAAGTTCACTTCATTCTGGGGTCAACACTGTTCCTTCTGCTCGGAGCCGCACCCGCAGCGGTCGGACTGGCGGCTGGGCTGCTTCTGCAGGGTCTTTTCTTCGCACCCGCCGACCTGCCGCAATACTTCATGAACACGACGACGCTTCTGGTGCCGCTCTTCGCCATCGCCGCGTTGGCCAACCGGATCATCGCACCGGCAACGCCCTACGTGGACCTGACTTACAAACAGGCACTTGCACTTTCGACCGCCTATCAGGGCGGTGTCGTCGCTTGGGTCGCCTTCTGGGCGTTCTATGGCCAGGGCTTCGGTGCAGAAAACATGGCTGCGGTTGCCGCCTTTGGCGCAAGCTACATGCTGGTGGTCCTGATCGAGCCAATCGCCGATCTCGCCGTCCTCGCCACTGCCAAGACCATTCGCGGCAACGATGCGCCGCGCGCTCTGAACGCACGCCTGTTTCGGGCCGACGTCTGACAGATCGGGTCATCCCGCAAAAGAAAACGGCCCAAGTCGGGGCCGCTTTTTGTTTCGGATGCGGGTCTACAATCCCCGATGATATGTGGTGGTCTGTCCCCAACGCCCATCAGAATTTTAAGCGTCCTCGGTAATGTCGAGCGGTTCTGAGCCGCCTTTCGATCTTTTCTCCGAATTGTCTTCCTGATAGATCTCGATGTGCTGTCGGGCGGTGTTATCCCACCCGTACCGCGCCGCCAAAGCAGGACCGTTCGAAGCCAGCCTCCCGGCGAGCGCCTTGTCATCCAAAATCCGCGCCAAGCCCCTGGCAAGCGATACTTCATCGCCTGTCCGTGTCATCACCACATCGCGCTCATGCACAAGAAACTCGTGGAAGACATCAATGTCCGAGGTCACCACGGGCAACCCCGCTGCTGCCGCTTCAAGGATGACAAGCCCCCAACCTTCGTTCACCGACGGAAAGGCAAACCCATCCGCCGCTCCGAACCATTCGGGAAATTCGTCATCGTCGACAGTGCCCAAAAGAACCACGTCTTTGCCAAGCTCCAGCCCCAGATCCGGCAGCGAATGCAGCACGTCCTCACGATAGGCGCGATAATCCTGAAACGAATGCCCCCCGATCACCGCAAGCATGGGCGCATCATCCCTTTCCGCCTTGAGCCGGGCCAATGCGTCAATCAGATGTCGACTGCCCTTGCGCGGCTCGATGCCGCCGACCGTCAGGTAAACAAAACGATCCCCGGCCCCAAGCTGGTCGCGCAACGCGCGGCGCCTCTCATCGCTGATACCCGCGGCAAAACGTTCCGCCCGCACACCATTCGTCACGATGGACGCTGAGACACCATAGTCCTTCTTAAGTTGATCCTGCCAAAGCTTGCTGACCACCAGAACCCGGTCCGGCTCCAGAATCGCGTTGATTTGACAGTTGATCAAAGCCTCGGTCGTGAAATCATCCACATGATGCACCGTGCGGATCAGCCGGAACCCGGCTCCCGCATCCCGAACCCGCGCCGCAGCACGGGCGGAAATGCAATCCTGACTGTGAACAATGTCAAAGCGATCCTTCAGCGCCGTCAGCCCCGCTTCCATCGCATCGATCCAGCTGAAAACGCGATCTTCCAGATTGTCCTTCCACTCAGGCGCAGGAACAATCTCGAACGGCACCTTCAGGTCACGGAAGAACCCGGCATCCGGCGGCCCCATCGCCACCACCGTCACATCAATGCCAGCATCCTGAAGCGCCTCGGCCAGTTCCAGCGTGTGAACCACCCCGCCACGCGGCTTGATGGAATAGGTCGTCAACGCTACGCGTGGCGCGGAGTGGGTCATGTGCTGTCTCTCACCATCGCTTCCTAGGCCGGTTCGGACTGGCGTTTGCCCTGCGGCTCAATCGCGCCCGACAGACTTTGCCCGACAATCGAACTGTCGCGCAGCACCAGCGCGCATGCCGCCAGCGCCGCGCGCGCGCCGGTCTCGGTCACGACACAACCGACCTCCTCAAAGGCCTTGCGCTGCCGGTCATACCCTTGCGGGTCTTTTTCCGTACCGCAGACATAAACGATCACCTCGGCCCCGGAATCCACGACCTCACCGGCAACTGGCGCAAGCACGCTCGCCGGGTCTTCATGCGCACCATCCCCGATCACCACGTCCAGCAGCACCGCAGCGACCGACGGGTCTTCGATCTGCTGACGCAGGAAACCCATGCGCGCTTCGGTATCGATCATCGGGTGCGGGCGACCGTCGGTGTATTCCTCTTCCCCAAGGTCCAGACAAGTGTGCGCCCCGTCCGGCGCGCTTTCCAGCGTCCAGCTTTTGTCCAGCGGAATGTTGGAATAGATCGGTCCGACATGTTCGGTCGCAATCGTCATCGCCTCATAGCAAAGCGTGCCGCCGCTATAGAGCCCCGACAGACGGGTGCGCCCGCCGTCAAGCATCGCGATCCGCTCGTCCAACGTCGCCGCCAACCCGTCGGCCACCTCCGGGCGTGACTTGCCCAGAACCGCAAGCGTGTTGGATGCACCCTGTTCCAGCGTATTGCAGATATGAACATGATCCGGCGACGGAACATCCTCGCGCAACCCAATATAAGCGGCCACCATCGGCTTCTTGGGAAGGTTCACCAGCTTCTCGGCCACTTCGGGTGACGGCGGCTTCGACACCAGCAAGATCGTCTCGGTCTCGGGATCCGCATCCAGCGCGCGAATAGCCGACTCGGCCATCAGCCCGCCCACTTCGGGCGACAGGTCTCGACCGCCAAGTCCGATGACATGACTGACACCCACGCCCCAGCGATCCAAAAGGCTCATCACCTCCTGCGCACCTGTCCCAGCCGCCGACAGAATGCCGACCGGCCCCTTGGCCACACGGTTCGCAAAAGCCAGACCCGTGCCGCCCAGCATCGCCGTCCCCGCCCCCGGTCCCATGACCAGCCGCCCAAGCGATTGCGCACGTTTCTTCAGTTCGATCTCGTCTTCCAGCGGAACATTGTCGCTGAACAGAAGCACATCCAGACCCGCCGTGAGCGCCTTGTGCGTCTCAAGCGCGGCATAGGCGCCAGGCACCGAGATGATCGCCAAATTCGATCCGGGCTGTTCGGCAATCGCCGACAAAAGATCCGCAGCCGCGGTTTTCTCTTGCCCGTCGCCGGAAGCCGTGGCTTCAAACAAAAGGCTGGCGGCCGCTTCGACCGCAGCGGCGGCGTTTTCGTCGCTATCCGCGCGTACTGCCATCGCAAGGTCATTGGCACCCGCGCCTTCCAGCCCGTCGCCCACGCCTTCCGCGGCCGCAATCTCGATATTCGCCGGGGTCGCCATAAAGGCCCAGCCCCATTCCACTCCAGCGGCGCCCAACAGCGCACGGGTGGCCTCAAGCAGACGCACGCTGTCCTTGTAGGAATTTGGATGAACTTTGACGAGATGTGACATTCAGGCGGTTTCCTTCAAACGGTTTTCTTGGTCAGCGACGTCGGGCGTGACGCGCGTTCCGCGTCCGCCATCGACAATGCTGCCGGATGCTTCGGCCAGCGTGGCATAGACAAGTTCCGGGGTCGTAATCGCGGCCATCCGCGCGGTATTGCCAGATGCGCGACCGCCGACGAACTTCATCGCCGCTTCCATCTTCGGCCCCATGCTGCCCGGCGGGAACTGACCGTCCTCAAGATGCTGACGCGCTTCTGACAGGCTCATGCTTTCGACGGCGCGTTGGGTTGGTTTGCCGAAATCCAACATCACGGTCGGCACGCCGGTCACCATCACCAAGACATCTGCATTTGCCGCATCCGCGATGCGCTCGGCGGCGAAATCCTTGTCGACCACTGCGTCGATACCGCGATAAACGCCGTCCTTCTGCATCACCGGAATGCCGCCGCCGCCAGCGGCAACGACGATGTTTCCACCCTCGATCAACTGGGCAATGGCATCGGCCTCAAGCGTCGCCTTCGGTTCGGGTGACGCCACGACCCGGCGGAATCCGCGACCGGCATCCGGTGCCATGGTCCAGCCGCGATCCGCTGCGAACTGGTTGGCTTCCTCTTCGGTGAAAAAAGGACCAATTGGCTTTGTCGGGTTTGCAAAGGCCGGATCATCCTCGTCAACGACCACATGTGTTATGACCGAAACCACGCCTGAACACTCATTGCCGCATATCTCGTGCAGCGCGAGCGAGATCAGACTGCCCAGCGCGCCCTGCGTCATCGCCCCAAGCGCAAACAAAGGCTGCGCAGGTACCAGCTTTGCACCCTCTTCGTGCTGAATGGCCAGATTGCCGACCTGGGGTCCATTGCCGTGAACGATGACGACCTTCCAACCCTGACGCAGCAACGACCGGACCGACTTCGCCATTGCGATGGCATTGGCATATTGCTCTTCCTGAGTGCCGACCTGACCCTCTTGGATCAAAGCGTTCCCGCCTAGCGCGACAACTGCGGTTCTTTGCACGTTCACCTCCCGCTACCCCTGGATTTCCGGCGGCACAGCCAAGCGTGTCCGCCCTTCACTTGCCCGGAGTTTTGTATTAAAGTAAATTCAACTTTCGGATAGTTTACATTATCTCCTATCCGAAACAAGATAATTGTCCGTCGTGCGATCCTATGGCGCCGCAGCTCCGATCTGAAAGGGTGAAATGAACGTCATGAATGTGCAGGCCAACCGCAGCTTCTGGACCGAATGTGAACGCCAATTGTTCTCGATGGCCGCAATGGAGGCCGACAGCTATCAACAGATCCTGCGCGCCATCCGCGCCGTCTCGGACGCCATGCGCGACATTACCAGCGTCGAACAGCTTGAGACCGAGTGGGCGCACGCGACCACCTACTTCCAGTCCGCCGCCGAAACCGGCGACTTCGCGGCACATTTGCTGCCGAAAGAGAAAATCGCCGGGGCCGCTTTTGCACTGCGCGAGCGCGAGATCATTGCGGAAGTCCAGCAAAAAAAGAAAGTTTCACTGCTAAAGGAAGCGCGCAGCAAGGGCGAGATCTGGGTCATGCTCGATGAAGCGGGCGACCTTCAACACGGAATGCTCGATCCCTACCGTGCCACCGAAATGCACGTTGCCTCGGGCCTTGCCATCGTATCGATGACTCAGGCCGATCCCTCCGATGGTTCCACCCAGCGGATTCTGTCCGTCGTGCGCCTGGACCCGACGACCGGCGGTCTGACCGATGCCGAGCCGGGGATCGCGGATTGGGCCGCGTTTTCCTCGCCCGAGAAATTCACCGAAGAACGCGCCAGCTTGCGCCGCCGCATCGAAGGTCTCGACGCCTGAGCCACCGGTTCACATTCCGTTTCCTTTCGTAGACAATACGACAGTGGAGCGCTATTGTCAGATGCGGCATGCGCTTGTGCCGATGGATCAAAAGGGCGCATCATGGGCAAATCTCAGGTCCCGGTCTGGGCCGCACAGCGGGACAACGACCTCGCTGCTCATTACGCCATTCGCCATCAGGTCTTTGTCAACGAACAGGGCGTTCTGGTGCAGACCGATATCGACGCCTATGACAGCACCCCCGGTGTCGTGCACGCACTTGCCGCACAGAACGATCGGTGCGCGGGCGCAGTCCGGCTCTACCCTCTTGACGACCAGGGGCGCTGGAAGGGCGACCGCCTTGCCGTCCTGAGAAACCACCGCGTCACCGTTCTGGGCGCCCAGCTTGTCCGCTTTGCCACGGCGACCGCGTCAGCCGCCGGCGGCGATGTGATGGAGGCCAGCGTGCAACTGGCAAACGTCAAGTTCTTCCAGCGACTGGGCTGGACCTGCGATGGCGAAACCCGCGAATTCTTCGGCCTGCCGCACCAGCCCATGTTGTTCGACCTTCACACCGCGCCGCCCCTCGACTGGCCCACCCGGCCCGAAGGTCTGATCTACAGTCGATCAACTGCGAACGCCGGGAATATCCTTTGTCCGGCCAACTAGACGCCGCCTAGTCCCAAAGCCCGGTCACAGATTCATTGCGAAAATCCAGAAACACGCTTGTATCGCTCCCCTGCGTCAGCGCCAGCTCTGTTGTGTCGCTCACATGACCGACCGGCGCACAAACAAGGCCATGTGCCTCAAAAAACGCGATGCAGTCTGACGCCTGGGTCGGCTCTGCCGTCAGCCAGAATGCGAATGTCGGAAACGAGATCAGCCACCGATAGAGATCGACCCCCGCCGGAACTGGCAACCGCTCAAGGTCCACGTCAGCACCAAGCTTCCTGTACTCCAGAAGCATCGCCAGCGATCCCAGCACCCCCGCCATCGACACATCCTTGGCCGCGACCGCCAGTCCCCGGCGCGCCGCCTCGGCCAAAAGCCTGATATCCCGCCCCAGCGTGTCGCGTTGCGAACCAAGTGTTGTGAAAAAGGGAAAATCTTCTCGCAACCTGCCGTTCAGACAGGCCACCATCATAACCACCTGACCGGGGGCAACATGGGCCATCGACAAAGGCGCTTCGGCCTGCCCCATGGCAAAGGCCGACAAGGCATAGGCATCAGCGCTCTCGGTCAGATGGCCACCAATGACCGGGACATCGTACCACCCAGCGGCATCCGCAATGCCCCTAAGCGCCGCGTCGGTATGGTCGCGCGGACCAATCACGGTGTTCACAATGCCTGTGGGAACACCTCCCATGGCGGCGACATCGTTGACATTGGCCAAAACCGCCGCAATGCCCGCGCCATAAGGATCGGCCCTGAAAAACGGCGGCGAAATGGCCTCACCACAGCCGACAACCTTGACGCCCCCCATCTCCACAATGGCCCCATCATCACCGGGCCCATGAAGCGGATCGTCCCTGCGCAGGAAACGGTTCGCGCCGGAGATCGCCTTTTTGCCCGACACACCCGCATAGTCGCGGATTCGTTGAACAAGGTCCGAAAGATCTGGCATGGGGATTGGCCTGTTGTAAGTCATGCGCTATGTCGTACGATAAGCAAAACGTGTCGTATAGTGTTCAAATGCGCAAGGCAGACCGAAAGCATCCGGGTGGATCATTTGACTGTTCGCGTAACGAGATATTTTTCGAATGACAAATTCGGTTATAGGGACGTTGCACGCAAAGATGCAGCGTTAAGTGGGACAGTAACACGGAGAGCCCGGTGGCAGCGAAATCGAGCAAGAAAAACAGCAGCAACCCAAGGTCGGATCAGGTTGATCAGATTGTCAGCCGGGTCGGCCAAAAACTGCTGCGCCTGCGCACAGAAAAGGGCATGTCACTGCAACAGCTCGCGTCCATCAGCGACGTGTCCGGCCCCGCCATTCACAAGATCGAACGCAGCGACATGGTGCCGACGATCACAACGCTTCTGAAACTCTGCAACGCGCTCGGTGTCCCGGTGAACACCTTCATCGAAGACGGCGAGGACGAGCCAGAACCAGTTTGCTACATCAGCGCCGACGAGCGAAGCTCGGTCTTCACGCCGCATGCCGGTCTGTTCCTCGAAGGCATTTCCGGCCCCTATCAACGATTTCGCACCGCCGCGGCCGTTGCCATCATGGCACCCGGATCGAACAGCGGTCGAAAACTTCTTCGTCATCCCGGCGAAGAGCTTGTTCACGTCGTTTCGGGGAAGGTTGAATTCCAGGTCGGCGACAAGAGCTATCAGCTTGGCCCGGGCGACTCGCTGCATTTCCGCGGCGATGTTCCGCACAAATGGGAAAACTCTTCGAAGGAACAGGCCGAAATGATCTGGGTCGCGCTCAGAAAAGATTAGAGCCGCTTACAGGAACGCCGACGCCATTGCCGGCGACTCCGTCAGCGCATGGGCCGCGAACTCCAAAGCGTTCTTGATCTGCGACCGGTCCGCAGGCCCGCCAATACACATCCGCACCGCCTCGGGCGCCTGTCCTCCGACAACAAAGGCGTCGCTGGCCACGACGCCGATACCCGTCGAGCGCATGTGCTCCACAAAGGCCGTTCTGGTCCAGTCGCCCGGCAGCGTAATCCAGACACTGAAACTCAGCGGATCGCCCCGGAACATATCTTCTGGCAGGATTTTGCGCGCCAGCTTATACCGCTCACCCGTCTCGGCACGGATGGCCCGCAACAACTTTGTGGCGGTCCCGTCCTCGATCCACCGCGTCGTCAACGCTACGGTCAGCGGCGACGCCATGACCGAGCTTGCCCGCATCGCCGCCGCAAATGGCCAGGCCTGCCGTGATTGCGGAACAATGACATAGGCCACGCGAAGCCCGGCGCCGATGCATTTCGACAACCCGGCTATATGCCAGGTCAGTTCCGGCAGAATAGCCGCAAACGGTGCCGGTTGCTGCCCACGCGCCGGAATGAAGCCATATGCGTCATCCTCCAGTATCTGAATGTCAAACGTCCGCGCGATATCCGCGATGGCATGGCGCCGGTCCAAAGGCATGGTCAGCGTCGTCGGGTTCTGCAACGTTGGGTTCAGGTACAATGCCCGCACAGATCGGGTGGCGCACAGATCGCGAAAGGCGTCAGGCAATATCCCGTGCTCGTCCATCGGGATTCCGCAAATGCTCAGGTTCTGCTGCGCCGCAACTGACCGAATGCCGGGATAGGTAATTTCCTCGCAAAGGATCAGATCGCCGGGTTTGGCGATAACCTTCAGAACCCCGTCCAACGCCGAATGCGCCCCCGGCGCAATGAACAGCCGGTCGTGATCAGGGCTCATGGACCGGCGACTAAGCCAGGTCGCCGCTGCGGCCTTGTCCGTGCCTGCGCCGCCAAACGACTGATACCTCAGAAGCGACAGAATGTCGGCGCTGACATATTCCACGCCCGCCTGCATCCGCGCCACCAGTTCGTTGTCCTGAGGCTCGGGCGGCAAGTTCATCGTAAGGTCAACCGGGCGTGTCGGCTGATGGGCTTCTCGTGGGATGTTCTTTTGCTGGTCACGCACAAACGATCCCTGCCCGACACGCGAATCGATCAATCCCCTGTCCCGCGCCTCGACATAACCGCGCGCGACCGTCGTGAAATGCAGCGACAACTGCTTGGCCAGTTCGCGCTGCGGCGGAAGCCGCTGCCCGACGGTAAGCCGCCCAGACCGGATGTCCTCCGCAAGTGCATTCGCCAGTGCCAGGTAACGCGGGGCACCATCGTTCGAAAGCTGCGGCAGCCAATCACCCATTGCGTCTGTCTACTCTCTCAAGTTGTCCACATTGACTGTACATTGCATATTTTATGGGATTAAACAAATCAACTGGATATTTCCAAATAGCCATAAAAATATGCACTCTTTCCGTCAGCATGCCCCAAATTAAGGATAATGTATATGTATGTAGTAAAATATTGACTGGTTCGATTGACTACACTACTTTCCGGGAATTAGCCTCAAGAACGACAACACGCCAACGGTCGGTCAGATTCCCTATCGGCGCGGGAGGATAAACGTGAACACGATTGCCAAGGTCAAACCAGGCAAAGCGCAGGGCAACGTGCCTGACCTGCGCCCCGAAGAGCTCATCAACGAACTTCAATCCAGCGGCATCCGACTGGCGGACCCCGCCAACAGCGGAGAAAGCCGCAGGGGCGGGGCAGGTCCCTCGGACCACACGGCGATGACCATCGAAGGGACAACCGTCATGGTGCCGGTTCACACCGCACCCGCCTTCACCAGCCCTTATGTCGCCGACCGCCCCGACGCGCAGGGCAACAGCCGCGTCCGCCGCGACGGGGTCGAAATCGGCACGGTCAGGCTTCAGGGCCGCCCGAAATTCTACGAAGGGAAAACCGCCGACGGCATTCCCTATTCGCACATCGCCACACTCCACAGCAAAGACGTGCTGGCAACCACCATCCTGCAAACCTGCATCCGCTACCAAAGCCGCACCAAGACCTGCAAATTCTGCTCGATCGGGCAATCGCTCGCTGCGGGCCGCACCATCGAACGCAAATCGCCCCAGCAACTGGGCGAGGTGGCAAAGGCTGCCGTCGAACTTGATGGCGTCACCCAAATGATCATGACCACCGGCACACCACCCGCCAAAGATCGCGGCGCGGGCATCCTTTGCGAAAGCGCGCGCGGGGTGAAGGCAGAAGTTGACTTGCCTATTCAGGGCCAGTGCGAACCCCCCGACAAAGACATCTGGTTCCAGCGCATGAAAGACGCAGGCATCGACTCGCTCGGGATGCACCTGGAAGCTGTCAGCGAAGAAGTCCGAGCCGAAGTCATGCCCGGCAAGGCTCAGGTTTCGGTCGAAGAATACTTCCGCGCCTTTGGCGAGGCGGTGAAAGTTTTCGGCAAAGGCGAGGTTTCAACCTATATCCTGGCCGGTATCGGCGACACCAAGGAACAGATCCTCGACACCTGCCAGCGGCTCGTGAATATCGGCGTCTATCCCTTTGTCGTCCCCTTCGTGCCGATCTCGGGAACCCCGATGGAAAGCCACCCCGCGCCACGACCGGGCTTCATGCACGAACTGCTGATGCCCATCGGCAAGATGATCCAGAACGCTGGCATCCGCTCCGAAGACATGACGGCCGGATGCGCCAAATGCGGGGCCTGCTCGGCCCTGTCGCTCTACGAAAAACTCAAACACGCCTGAGCGGTCAGCCGAAGACAAGGCCATAAAAGGAAAGGACACATCATGCTCGCCAGAAGCCAGAACTTCCGGGCCGGCATGCCCCACCTCGATATTTTTGGGCTGTCCGAACAGTTTTGCCTTTCCCACGCCGGAAACCTGCATTGGTCTTGGATTTCAGAGTTCACGGCAAAACTCCCAAGTGATTGGCGGGCCGAAGACGGACGCAGGGTCTATGCCAGCTTTATCTACACCTCGATCACCTACGAACGCGGCGTCAAAGTTTCGGAAGATGACGAAATCATCGTCAACTGCCAACCGCTTGGTCTGAAAGCACCGTTCTTCCTGTCGGAAACCACCTATTCAAGGCCGGGGGCCGGCGTGGTGGCCTGCGTTCTGCTGATGTCGACATTTTCGGCAACGGATGGCGCCAGCAACGGCAGCTTCATCAAATCCTCGGTACCGTTTCATGCGGACCCTTTCGGAACAAACCTTGTCGATGACGCCCGCGCCCGGTTCCGCGAAATGCGCGACCGCGATGACAGCGCCTTGACCCACGCCAGCGACCACCTGGTCAATCCATCGGTGGATTTCAACGCAGCAGACTTCATGTATTTCGCCAACTACTGTCAGCTGTTCAAACGCTACGAAGCCCCTCGCCTCAGCGCCTCGGCCCCGCTCCAGTTCCGCGAGATTGCGTATTTCGCGAATGTCGATCCCTTTGAAAACGCCTCCATTGCATCGCACCGCGACGGTCTGAAGGTAAACGCCGCGATATCCCGCTCCAGCGATCAACGCTGCATCGCGCGCAGCTACAGCAAGTGCATAGGCAATATCGCAGTCGTCTCAGGCACCGCCACCCTCGACCAGGAAGTCGCCGCCTGACCCCCATCCTTTGCTACGATCAAGACCCACGATCCAGACGGCATCGGGATAATCATCGTGTCACATGGCCATCAATACCGAGACTGTACCTTCAGTGATTTCAGTGACTTGTGTTGGCGCCAAAATCGAGATTGGGCAGTGAGATTGAGATCGCAACGTGTGCCTGGTCACGTTATTTGAGACCCTCGCTCCTAAGTTCATTCGGTGCGACATTGCCCGCCTCGCTGAAGAGCTGGCTCTTGGTCGGGCATCCGTTTTTCGGCTGATCAAGCTGTTTCGCGACGCCGGGCCGAGAACAAGATCGGCAAGCCAAGCGAGTATGGCGCGCTTCTCATGGCCCGCCCCGCATCTCAACCCCGCGCTCTGCGGTCGAACGCGCCGCCGCGGTGCCATTCGTAGTGAAGAAAGTCCAACTCGCCCAAAAGGGGCACTGACACCGCGCTCACGGCGGTAAGACTCCCGCCTGACCTAGGGCTTACCGGGACAGGGAGCCCGCAGACTGCCTGGGAACCACAATATGCAGCGTCTGTGATAACTCGTGCTTCATGACGACTTGCGAATGTTCAATTCAGTGTTTGCAAAACTCCGAGGCCGTTTTCACGTTTCGCCAGGAACCAGTCCGACAATTGCGGCGAAGCATTGCCCTGCCGACCCAATAGTCTTCCGACTGCGGTCGCAGAGCGCGCGAAGCCGACGCCCGTGCCTTCGATGCTGCACATGCAGCGAAGGCCGGCTTTGAGCCCGATGCGGACCCGTGAGCCACACCACATAACCAATAGACATCAAGGAGGCGAGGCAGTCAGCAGGGTGCGCACCAGAGCTGTCTGGCTGTTGACGTTCAGGCTCCCGAACATGCGGCGGACATGCGTGCGGACTGTACTCGGGCGAATGTTCAGCGACGCTGCGATTTCACTCAGATCGTGACCGCGGGCAATCGCCTCGGCCACGCGGACCTGCATGGGCGACAATCCGAACATCTGACCAGCTTGCGAGACCGCGTTGGAAAGCAACTGGCGGTCGTGAAGCAACAGAATGACCATCATGTCGGCAATCGTGATCCAGCAGGGCGGAAAGGGAACGCCGTCCGGATCGTTGAGAATGAGCGGAACGGGCGACCGTGCGCGGCGCTTCCGGACCAGGGCGTCTGCCACCTCGACAGCATCCTGCAGCTTCCTCGTCTCTGTCGGACCATGACCGCAAAGGCGGGTGCCCACGATGACGACCGGGCTGCGCCGCGCCAGCGCTTCGTCCAGCCCCGGTCCCCTGTCTATGACGCGGCAGTGCGCGTCAACGCGCACCCATGGGCTGGAATAGTAGCCATAGCGGTTCGGTACCTGAAAGACTGCCACGATTTTCCAAACACCGTCGACCCGTTCAAGGATGCGCATCTGGTTATGGAGACCGGAGGCGACCACGGTGTTGGTATCGACCGGCAAATATTGGTCAAAGGTCGCCCATGCCATGTCAGCGCCGACGGAAATGCGCCAGTTCTCGCGTCTCAGTTCGCGGTCCGGTCGACGCTCACCGGCAACTGATTGAAATATTGGCTCGAAATAGCGCTGGATCTCGTCGAATCCGTAAAGAACCCGGGCGCCGAGGAAGGGGCGCGCGTTCACGTGCTGGGCGCGGTCGCCCTGCACCCAATGCGCCTTCCATGCTTCGAAATCCCCTTTGAGCCAGGCTGCAGATTCCTCGTCGATCACCTTGATGATCGCGTCCCGCTCGTCGCCGGACGCCGGTTCCACCGAACCGGGGACGAGGTTCATTTCGTCAGCCATGCGACCTCCAGCACCAGTTTGCGCAGAATGGCCTCCGAGTGTCCGACATCCGGCTCCAGTGTCTGGACGAAAGCACCCGGGCCACCGATGACCTCCGTCTGGTAGTAGTCGTCCAATGGGCCGGTATCTGCTTGGAACAAGGTAGCATAGGGTCCGGTCTGGTCCAATGTCCGCCCCGGCATGACAAGGGCGTTTACAACCGCTCCGGTGGCTATGAGGGCTTGCCGACCTGCCAAGATGTGCGGGCCATCGCTGTTCCTGCCGTTGCTTGCGATATCGACCACCTTGCGCAACCCGCTGTAGCGGTTGGTTTCCAACAGGCGACCGGCAAACAGCATCGCACCGGAGAGGGAGGTCTCGCCTCCACTTTCCGGGATTTGCGCGGCCTCCAGCCGGTCGGCGAAGGCGGCGATGTCCCCGGTGTTTCTCAAGATCGTCCACGGTACGACAACGTGCTGGTCATTCGCGCCGGACCACACAAAATAGGTGACGGCCACTGCACCGTGGGGACCGGATGCGAGCGCATTTTGCAAATCGGGATCTCTGAAGGCGTCGGCAAAATCCGACTTCTGGGAGCGGGCGACGGTTGATGGGACCGAACCCGAGATATCGCCCGCAAGCACCAACTCGAGGTCCACTTTCTGAATCTCCTGTGCGTCGGATTGGGCAAACGCGGGCAGGACGGACAAAAGAATTGTGGTGGCGGCAATCGAGTTTCGAAACATCGTGGGGACCTCCTTTGATATCTGCAGAAAGTGTGACCCGGTTGGATGTTCGAGTATGTCCCTCAGTTGGACGACAACGGATGAGAATTGGGAGCAGCGGGTTTCCTTCGCCGGAAGGCCACATGCTCACTGGACTTGAAGCAAGCAATGATCGGAAGGAGAACGCCGCCGAACGTCGGCTTGGTCCGCGATCCGGTCATTGCCGATCGCAAGATCGCTGCATTCTGTCTGAACATCCGCATTTCCCGCCGCCATGCAGCGGGTGATTTTCGGCGGTGCAGCGGGTTGACCTGTTACGAGCGCGCTCAGCGAATGCTTGCTACTTCTGCTGCGGGCTCATAGCTGCCGTTCGCCGCATCGGCAGCAGAGCAGACACTGCCCAATGTCCGCTATGCGGGACAAACCCGACCTTTGTCGATTTCCCATTTGCGAGTAAAGTTTATGCATACGGCATCGAGCCTTGGGGCAAACCATGAGAAGAGCTTTCCTTGACAGCTTTCCGATTATCTTAGGTGAGGGGTCTATGTACGAGCGCCTCCGGCGTGGCGGGAGCGAGGCATTCGACCCAGACATTGCCTATGCTGGCATGCTGTACGACGAGACAGGCCGGGAAGTGCTCGCAGCTACGCATCGCGAGTATCTCGATATTGGTCAGCGATATGGGATGCCTATGGTGGCTGGTACGCCCACGTGGCACGCAAATGCGTCTCGTATCGCGAAGTCAGCTCACGCTGGAAAGGCGATAAACTCCGATGCCTGTCAATTCATGAAAGCGCTCCGCGAAAGCTATGGACCAGACGCTGCTCCGATATTGATTGCGGGCGTGACCGGTCCGGTCGGGGATGGGTATAGGCCAGAAGAGGCTCCCGACACTGCAGGCGCCATCGACCTACATACACCGCAGATCGCGGAGCTTGCCGAGGCGGGCGTCGATTTTTTTAAGGTACAAACGCTTCCGAGCTTCGCCGAAGCACGAGGCATTGCCAAAGTACTCGGAAAGACCGGCGTTCCATACGTTCTGAGTTTCGTAATTCGCCGAGATGGATGCGTCCTCGACGGCACGCCACTCGATTTAGCTATCAATACAATAGATGAGGAAACACAAAGTCCGCCGGCAAGCTATGCCATCAATTGCGTGCATACATCGGTTTTCTCCGCAGCTTATGAAGCGATCCATGATCGCAGCGCGACCGCTGCCGAACGTATTCTTGGCATAGATGCGAACACTTCAGCGAAGACCCCCGAAGAGCTCGACGGGCTATCAGAGATCGATACTGAAGCACCTGATGCATTTGGTAGAAACGTATTGGCGCTGAACGAGACATTTGGGATTGCCTACCTTGGCGGTTGCTGTGGCTCCTCGACCGAGCACATCGCTGCGCTCGCCGCTCAGTGCGTTGCGAGACGGGATGCCTTGGATTAGTTTCCAATTCTTGCATACCGAGCCGATAAACGTGGCAACTTTGAGCTCATAGGAGACCTTCGCTGCATGTGCAGCTTTGCCGACACAAGTCAATTTCCGGTGTGCGGACAAAACGGGCATTGGAAACGGTGCCATATTACCTAAGGCTGTCTGGATCGCCTCTAACCCGTGGCGTTAAATTATGGGCGGTGGTGCGGCGACAATGCGCACAACTACGTGAATCTGGCGTGAGCCCATGGTCAGCCCTCTGGTCCTTCCGACACGATGATCATCGGCCGCGCTTCAGGCTGCAGGTCGATGACGCGAAGGGCAGCAAATCCTGCGGCTCCGCTGGGAGTGGTTGCAATCCCTTCGGCGGCGAGGTCCGCGACGGCTTGAGACGCAGCCGCGTCGCTGATCGTGAGAAAGACGTCGGCGTCGTAGCGCAGGCTTTCAAAGGCAATCATAGAGGCGTCCTTGCAGTCGAGCCGCCCCATGTTGGACATAGGTCCCGGCGCCCGAACGAGATGCCCGGCCTCGAAGCTTTTCAGGAGGCAAGGGGCGGCCTCCGGTTCGGCAACGACTATCTTGGGCTGAATGGCCCAATAGCGCCGGATATGCGCCGCCGTAGCCGCTGCTAACCCTCCGACCCCGGCCTGAAGCAGCACATGGGTGGGCCAACGCGCATTTGTCTCAAACACCCGGCGGCATTCCTCGGCCAGAACTGTGTATCCTTCCATCACCAGAGCTGGCTCTGCGGTGTAGCCCGGCCAGGAACCATCGGCGAGATGAATCCAGTCATTCTCCAGGGCCAGGCGGGCCGCCTCGGCCACGCTGTCCTCGTAAGTGCCGTCCACACGGATGACCTCGGCACCGGCTTTCTCGATACGGCGGGCGAACCCCGCAGGAACGCTTGTGGAAAGTAGTACCTTTGCATTGGTCGAGAATACCCCGGCTCCTGCAGCGACGGACAACCCGTGGTTACCGGCACTTGCGGTAACAAAAGTCAATTTTCTGGCGGCCTCTTGCGCTTGCGGCGACATCGGGTCCGAGGCACCCGCACGGTTGAGGATTATCTGCACCACTGCAAATGCTCCACCCAGAGCTTTGAAGCTGCCGAGCTGCATCCTGGAAGTCTCGTCCTTGATCCATAACCGCTCAGTCCCGAGGGTCTGCGCCAATCGAGTGTCTTCGATCAGAGGTGTCGCTGCATAGGCCGGGCATCGGTCCAGCAACGCGAATGGTCGTTCGGCCGAGGTTCTGAATAAGGCCGGTCGTGGCGAAGGGGCGGATGAATCAGATACGATCAACATGCACGCATTCTGTACTCAATTGAGACGTTTTGCGTGCATAGAAATCAAAATCTTGGAAATCTTGCTCTCGAAAATTCCGGATACTGACATCGACACCCTTCCCGCATACCTGCAGAATGTCCGCACACCAGCATCGTCACAGAGACCACCTTGACATTCACTCCGCCCTTTTCACGTGACGAATTCGTTCAACGCAGCGCCCGTGCGCAAATCGCCATGGCTGACCAGGAGATTTCAGCGCTTCTACTTACGTCGGAGGCGGACATACGCTACTTCACCGGCTACCTGACCAGGTTTTGGGAAAGCCCGACACGACCGTGGTTTCTAGTGATACCGGCGCAAGGAACACCCACGGCGGTAATCCCCGAAATCGGGGCTCCGCTGATGCGGTCTACCTGGATAGAGAACATCCGCACATGGGATGCGCCGGACTATGAAGATGACGGTGTATCTCTGCTGGCCGATACCTTGTCGGACTGCCTGCCGCAGGGCGGCAGGCTCGGCCTGCCCATGGGGCGAGAAACATCACTGCGTATGCCGCTTGCCGACTGGTCGAGAATTGAAAAACTGCTGCCCGACCACACCACGGTGGACACTTCCCCTCTGTTGCGGAGATTGCAGGAAAAGAAATCCAAAGCGGAAATCGAACTGATCCGCAGCGCCTGCGCAATTGGCGGCCGTGCCTTTGCAAGACTTCCGGAAATCGCACGCCCCGGCGTGACCCTTTCGCAGGTCTTCCGACGGTTTCAGGCGTTGCTCCTGACTGAAGGAGCTGACTGGGTGTCCTATCTCGCCGGAGCCGCGTCACCGGGCGGCTATGGCGATGTCATCTCGCCCGCAGACAACCGACCTCTGACTGCAGGCGATCTGCTGATGCTCGACACTGGCGCTGTGCTGAACGGGTATTTCTGCGATTTCGACCGTAACTGGTCGGTTGGTCCTGCGTCGCCTGAAATGGCGGAAGCTCACCGCATCCTCTTTGACGTCACCCAAACCGCGTTCGAAACTGCGCGCCCCGGAGTGACCGCCGCTGACCTGCACGCAGCGATGTCACCGGTGCTGGATGCAAACAGCCATGCTCCAGTCGGAGGTCGTCTGGGCCACGGATTGGGCATGCGGTTGACCGAATCTCCCTCGCTGATTCCGACCGACCGCACAGAACTGGTCGCCGGCATGGTGCTGACGCTGGAGCCGACTCTGATCCTCGGGCCTGGCCGTATGATGGTGCACGAAGAGAACATCGTGATCCGCGAGAACGGAGCGGAGTGGCTCACACCAAGGGGCCCGCGGGAACTTCCTGAACTGGAGTGGACATCTTGACCGCACTTGCCTTTACACTTGGGCCTCCGCTAGGCCATCGCGCCAATCTGGGGATCATCGTCCTGCGTACTGACGAAACACTGGAGGCCGAAGCGCGCCGCGTATTGGTTGGCGATGGCATCGCGCATTACGTGACGCGGGTGCCATGCCGCAGCGAAGTCACCATGGAAGGACTGGCGGAAATGGAGGCGGAATTGCCGCGCGCCGCGGCGCTTCTTCCTGACGAACACCCTTTCGACGTGATCGCCTATGCCTGCACGTCGGGTGCGACAAGTATCGGCCCGAAGAATGTGGATAACGCTATCCGCATCGGCGCAAACACGACGCACACCACGAATCCTTTGAGTGCGGTGATCGCTGCGACGAAGGCGCTCAAGGTCTCACGCATTGGATTTGTCACGCCCTATGTCGCCGAGGTTTCTCATGCCATGCGCGGGAAGCTTGAGGAAGCGGGTCTGGAAATCGTCTCCTATGGATCGATGGAAGAAGAAAACGATATCCGCGTGGCCAGAATCGACGCGCAATCGATCGCGGACGCCGTTCGCACGGTCGCTGCGCAACGGACGTGCGACGCGGTCTTTCTGTCATGCACAAATCTGCGCGCGCTCGACCTGATCGCACCGCTGGAAGCCGAGTTGGGCATCTCGGTACTCACCAGCAATCAGGTGCTCTTGTGGCACATGCTACAACTCTCAGGGCAGCCAAATGTAGAGAAGGTTCCCGGGACTTTGAGCAGCGCAACCTTGAGAAACGAACAATGACAGGCGGTATGTCCTAGACTCTCGTTAAAAACGAGGGAGCCTCGGGGGCAGGTCACAGGGCAAGAACGGTCATTATTGCCTTGGTCACCCTGATCCGCAATATCGCACGGGCCCTGGTCTGGTTCGAGCGGATCAAGAACGGCGAGACATTTGGGGAGATCGCCGCAACGGAAGACGCCTCAAAGCGTCGTATCCAGCAGATGGTGGGGCTGGCCTTCCTGGCACCAGACATCATCCGTGATATCCTGGACGGAAAACATCCGCTCGGCCTCACATCAGAGTGGCTGATGCGCCATGAGCTTCCGTCCGATTGGAATGAGCAACGCGCGATCATCGCGACTCTCTGAGCCTCCGACACTCAACCTCGTATCGCGAAAACGGCGAGCGCAAACTTCTGCTAGATTGCGCCCCTGTTCCATAGCGGATTGCGGTTTACGCCAGCGGTCGAAGCGCACATGTCTTTGAGAACGCGCGACTTCCCAGCCTACACCTTGAACGGTCTGCGATACGGGAAGTGTCTGGCTGTGCTTGCAGTCTGCGGCTAGCTGGTCTGCGCAAAATACAGGGAATTACAGGGAAATTTACGCCAAATTCTCCCTAGACTCGCAGGCATTGAGCAGTTTTGGCTCGCACAATTACCATTTTTCAATAGCTTACACCCAATTCCCTGTTAATTTTGAAACAGCGAACTCTCTCAACTTCATCAGGGAATTGTTCTGATCCATCGAAAATTTTAGCTGTGTGCTAAATTATTGTTATTTATCGAGAATATTCGAAATTTCCCTTGGCAGAGAATATCTCGAGTGCTAGTTTTGGGCAGGTCAAGATGATTTGCGGGTGGTAGGTCGAGCCCCGCAATCGGCAGGCCACCGTGAGGCGTTTAGCGGACAGCACGGGTTCATCTCCGCCCTTCAGCGGGCGGGTTCTATGCAAGCATTGCGCCCATCGACGCGTAACCAAAAATTCAAATGAGAGGTGAAAATGGTTAAGTCCATTGAGCACATTCAGATCTCGACTCTGCTTCCCTGGAAGCAAAACGCACGAACACACTCGAAGAAACAGATTCGCCAATTGGCTGACAGTATTAATACTTTCGGCTTTACCAATCCCATCCTGATCGATGGAAGCAACAGCATCCTGGCTGGCCATGGCAGAGTCGAAGCAGCGAAACTCCTCGGCTACACGGAGGTACCCGCGCTTCGGTTTGATCACATGACCGATGAAGAGAAACGGGCTTATGTGATTGCCGATAACAAGCTGGCGCTGAACGCCGGCTGGGATGACGATTTGCTGGCAGCCGAGCTTGGAGCCCTGCTGGAGAGTCCAGACCTATCCTTTGACATTGGTGTGATTGGGTTCTCAATTCCAGAAATCGACAACCTCATCGAAGCCAGCGAGCCTGAGGAACCGAATGACCCGTCTGATGATAACTTGGATGCGCCAGCGCAACAATGGGCAAGACCTGGGGATATCTGGCAGTTGGGGCGGCATCGATTGATCTGCGGCGACGCTCTCGATCCCCGGACAGCAGAGCTACTGATGGATGGTAAGAAAGCTCGAATGGTTTTCAGTGATCCACCCTACAATGTTCCCATCGAGGGACATGTCGGGAACTCCGGAAAAATCAAGCATCGAGAGTTCAGCATGGCATCTGGGGAAATGTCTTCCCCAGAGTTCACCAGGTTCCTATCCGCCGCCTTCCGGAACATGGTCGATCACAGTGAGGACGGAGCAATTCATTTTATTTCCATGGATTGGCGCCACATGACGGAGATCATGGCTGCCGGTCAGTCGGCCTACCATGAACTCAAGAATCTTATCATCTGGGTGAAAGACAACGGCGGCATGGGAACCTTCTACCGCTCGCGTCACGAGTTGGTCTTTGCCTTCAAAGTTGGGTCTGGACCGCACATCAACAGTTTCGAGTTGGGTCAGCACGGTCGCTATCGCACGAATGTTTGGGAATACGCCGGCGTTAACACGCGTCGAGCAGGCCGAATGGACGAGCTCAGGCTGCACCCCACCGTCAAACCTGTTGCGATGATCGCCGATGCCATCCGGGATGTATCAGGCCGCGGCGACATAGTCCTCGACCTGTTTGGAGGCTCTGGTTCGACCCTCATTGCCGCGGAGAAGACTGGACGGGTGTGTTACATGTCCGAAATCGACCCCATTTACTGCGATCGGATTTTGGCGCGATGGGAGACATATGCAAAGGACAACGCAGTCCATTTGCTTTGTGGGTATCCGTCGGAAGAGCCGCGGAGACTTGAGGCGGCGCAATGAGCAAGGGTCGTGAAAAAAAGTCCAAGCGAACATCACCGAGCTCATCGCGGTATGGTGTTGGTTTCGGGAAGCCACCACAAGAATCGCAATTCAAACCCGGCACATCGGGGAATCCGAAAGGACGGCCCAAAGGGTCAAAGAACAAACCTCGGAACCCTCACGATCAGGTATTGAGACGGATAATAATTGATGAAGCCTATCGGGATATTGATGTTCAGGAGGGGCCGCGAACCGTCAAAGTACCCATGGCAGTTGCCGTTGTGCGCGCGATCCAGGTGGCGGCCGTCAGGGGCAACGCGCATGCGCAACGTCTTGCCACCGAGCTTCTCAAAAACGCAGAGGCTGCAATTCGAGCGGACCACGAAAACTACGTGCGAGTTTTGCGTGACTACAAGGACTATTGGGAGAACGAACTGGAACGTCGGAGACGAGCAGGAATTACAGATCTCCCCGACCCCGTTCCCCACCCAGACCACATAGAGTTCGATTTCGAGCACGACACAGTTTTGATCTTAGGGCCGAAGTCACAGCGCGAGAAAGATGAACTAGATTCTCTGATTGCAAATAAAGAGTTCTATCATGGGCAGCTGGTCGCCGCTCTGAAGAAACGCGAACGCGCAAAGACACGAGCTGAAACTGCCAAGGCAAATGCGGAGCTTGAAGAGGTCGCAGAAGTTACGCGGCTGATCCAGTACTTCGATCCAGAGGTTCGAAGAAAACCGAATCGTAAAAGGCCGGAGTAGCCTCGCGCGTCGATCGCCCACTAGCCAACGCTCCCGGGCAATCTGGTGTCCGCGTTGGAAAGGATAATTGAGGGTGTCTGGTCGGCACCGTGGTTGCTGCCGGCCGCGGGCTCTCGCTTCCGCGATGCAAACGGCTCCTTTGAGGCCACAATATTAAGATGGTGCGTTAGCTGCCGTTCGCTGCGCCCGCGAAGCCCGCACGGACCTGTCGATGCCTCCCAAGGTCCGGTATGCGGGACGAAGCCGACTCTGGAACCGAGGCTCATGTCACTTGTTGCTTCGGCTCGCCGTCTTTCCTGGCCACAATGTGATCGACGACTTTGGCGGCCTCCTGCTCTACGACATGGATCGTGCCGGCGGCAAGCGACGCCGAGGAGTCTAGACCAGCGAAGTATATTCCGGGCACCGAAACGCATCCCGATTCAATCGGCTGTCCTCGATTATCGAGTGCTCCCGGCACCTTCAGCCAGGAGAAGTCGCCAACAAACCCCGTCGACCAGATGACGGTCGAGATGCCTTCAGCCTGCGGATCAAGCCGAAGGATCGGCGGTTCAGGCAATATTGGAGCGGCGGTTTCAGCGGCATCAAGTGCGCCGGATGGAGCGTCGATGCCGTTCTCTGCGATATAGGAATCTATTCCGTCACGAACCCTTTGCGCATTCTCATCGCCATATTCAAGACTTTCGGCAAGGCTATCAGTGAAGGTCAGCTTACCATTCGGCAGCACGGATTCGAAGCGTCCCAAGAGCGTGATCCCCATTGCGCTGAGCGATTGCAGAGAGATCGTGTGCGTTGCACCGAGCAAGGGGCGCCCACCGTCATGGGGGCGCGGCTGCGCCATCCGCCCGTTTTCGACCAGCCATAAAATAACGTCCTTTCCTCGATATCTGCGGGGAATGCGGCCATTCCTGCTGGTTGACAGAAATACCTTTCGGCCAGCCAACGCGATATCTTCAGCGATCTGGCCGCCTGAGTTCCCGCAGCCGACGACAAGAACCGCGCCTTCGGGCAGGCCGTCCGCGTCGCGGTAATCCGAACCATCAATTTGGTTGATATCAGGAGAAAGACCAGTTGCTCCGACGGGACGTCTCGGAACATTCAGGTTGCCAGTTGCGACCACGACATGATCAGTCGTCACCGTTTCTTCGTCACTGACGACAACGAAACCACCGTCTTGCCGTTCAACCGACTGAACCGAGGTTAGTGTGCGAACCGGAAGCGCATGGCGCCGGGCGAAACCTTCGACCATGTCTACGAACTCTTGGCATGACATGAAGCCTTCAGGGTCGTCACCCTGGTAACTGTCACCCGGCATCACCGTCAGAACATTCGGCGTGTTCATACGAAATGCAGACCATCTTTGAGTGCGCCAGGTTTCGCAGATGCGCGACCGCTCGAAGACGATGTGGCTGAGGCCAGCCTCTTTCAACGCGTAGCTTACGCCAATTCCGGCCCATCCTCCGCCGATCACAACCACGTCGTAGTGAGTACTTCCGTCCTTCATACGCCCAGCTCCATGATCCGACGATCTCAGGCAGCAGGATAGCACCTTTGCTCACACGCAATAACGGCTAAGTGTTGCCTCCAATCGCGGGCCACTTTCCCATTACTGGGGGAGGGTGCAAAAAGTCCGTTACGGGCTCTTAGCGGACCTTCGCCGCGACCGCGAAGCCCGCGCTGGCCTTTCGATGTGTCCCAATGTCCGCTGTGCGAACGAAGCCGACATTCGGTAACATGCGAGAATGTCCGCTTTGATGGAGCGGAAAAATCTCTACCCGGTCCGGAACCATGTTGGGTGATATCTGTTACAAATGACCCGGCAAGAACTAGAACGTGCCGCCAAGAAGTTAAGGTACGCTCGAATTTGAGGTGCCGTCGGCGGCCTCCATGACAAGGTAACGGATATCAATGAGTGTTTTTCTTCACGGTCTGGGCACCGCTCTTCCGCCGCATGTCCTGCCACAAGACGTCGTTCAAGTGCGCGCCCAGGAAATCCTTGGGGCGCGCTATCCTCAATTCGAGCGTCTGCTGTCGACCTTTGTCAGCGCCGGGATCGAGCGACGCTATTCGGTGGTGCCTCTAGAGTGGTTTTCCAGCGATCACGGCTGGTCGAAACGCAATGCGGCGTATCTGGAAGGCGGCACGGCGCTCTTTATCTATGCGGCTCAGACTGCGCTGAAGGCCTCCGGCTGGGAAGCCGACGAGGTCGACTGCATCGTGACGGTGTCGTCCACCGGCGTCGCAACTCCAACGCTTGAAGCGCGCGCAATGAAGGAGATGGGCTTTCGCCGTGACGTGCGGCGCGTGCCCGTGTTCGGTCTCGGCTGTGCCGGTGGCGTTTCCGGCCTGTCGATAGCGCAGACATTGTCAGAGGCCAATCCGGATGAGCGTGTCCTTCTGGTGGTCGTGGAAGCCTGCACGCTGTCGTTCCGCACGGACCGGCTTCAGAAGGCCGATATCATCGCCACTGTTCTGTTCGGCGATGGTGCGGCTGCGGCCTGTCTTTCGGGGCGCAGCGCCAAAGGGCAGCAGGTGACGTTGGATCGCGGCACGCAGATCACCTGGCCCGATACTCTGGGAATCATGGGCTGGGATGTTGACGACACCGGGCTTGGCGTGGTGTTCGACCGGGCCATTCCGGATTTCGTCAGCACACACTTGGCCGACGCTGCGGCAGATGCGCTGGCGGCCTGCGGAATGAAGCGCGAGGATGTTGACCGCTTCGTCTGCCATCCCGGCGGCGCAAAGGTGGTGTCGGCCATCGAACGTGCGCTGCATCTGGAACAGGGTGTGCTGACGTCTGAGCGCGATGTGCTGCGCGATGCCGGAAACATGTCGGCACCAACGGTGCTGTTCGTTCTCGACCGGGTTCTGAAGTCTGGCACGTCGGGTCGGATGATGACGACGGCGCTGGGACCGGGATTCACGGGTGCGTTTCTGCCGCTGACCGCCGAGGCGGCATGACCAGCGGGGCGGCGCTTTTTCTGACGTTTCTGATCCTTCAGCGCCTGTCGGAGCTTGTGATCGCGCGGCGCAACACGCGAGACCTTCTGGCCGCTGGCGCCCGAGAAGTTGCTCCCGGACATTATCCGCTGATCGTAGCCCTTCACACCTGCTGGATCGTTGCGCTTGTGATCTTCGGACACGACCAACCGATTCACCTGGGTTGGCTTACTGTATTTGCCTTGCTGCAGACGTTGCGGGTGTGGATCCTGGCGTCACTTGGTCGACGCTGGACGACGCGGATCATCGTGACGGATACGACACTCGTGGCACGCGGGCCGTACCGGTGGGTCAGCCATCCCAATTACATCCTCGTCGTGTGTGAAATCGCGGTCGCGCCACTGGTGCTGGGGCTCTGGTGGGTGGCGGTCGTCTTCTCGGTACTTAACGCGGTCGTCCTGACGATACGTATCCGCGCCGAAAACGAGGCTCTCGCACCCATGCGCAGCGCGTGACCCGGAAGGAGGGCATTGGTGAACGCGTCCTGTCGCGTCCACGATTTCTCATTTTATGCCTCGCTTTCCTCATCATCGCATTGCTCGCCCGCATCGGATCGCTGGGCTTCGACGCCGATATCAACCGGGTCTTCCTGTCAGATAGCCCGCTGTCGCAGGCCCAGTCGCGGTTCGAATCGCAATACGTGAGAAAGCTTGCCGACGTCGTTGTCTTCATTGAGGCCGGAAACGCGCTGACCTCCGATCAGATCAGTCGCGCACGGGACCTTGCGCTCGATTTCGAGCTGACGCCGGGTGTGGCGGCCGTCGTGTCTCCGTTCGTCCTGCGGTTTCCGCCACACGATCCAAGCTGGCCAGATGCCCCCATCGTCCCGCCCGAACCATCGCTGCAAGAGCTGGAGGCGCGGCTCGCAGCCTTTAATGCTTTGGAAACCCGATTGCCCACACTGATTTCGCCGAAATCACTTTTGATCATTGCATCCGTCGATACTGCCACGCGTCCGCTTGACGAGACGCTCGAGGAAATGCGCGGGCTCATCCTGTCCTACGAAGACGCAGCTCTGTTCATCACGGTGACCGGGCCAGATGTGATGGGGCTGACGATCCGCGAAGGGCTCGCCGCAGATCTCCTCCGGCTGAACCTGCTCGGTGCGCTGATTGTGACCATCGCAGCTTTGGTGTTCCTGCGCGATCCGCGACTTGCGGTGGCTGCGACCCTGCCCGCCTTGCTTGGCGTGGGGGCGTCGCTGGGCGTGGCGGCATGGGCGGGAATCCCGATTACCGTTCTGAACAACGTCATTCCCATGCTCATGCTGATCATCGGCGTCGCAAACGGCTTGCATCTGGCGGTGCACCTCGCCGGCACAGAGGGGCCGATCGTGGCGCGTGTTTTGGATACGTTGTTCACGGTCGGACCGGCCAGCCTGTTGACGGGCCTTACGACCGTAATTGCCTTCGCCGCGATCATGGTCACGTCGAACCCGCAACTGTTCGAGTTTGCATTGCTCGGGTCGCTGTCGATGGGGCTGTCGATGGGGCTTCTGCTGATCGGTTTCGCCGCACTGGCCGTTGTGCTTGAACCGCAAACCCTTTCCGTCGGGTCGCGCGTCGCCGGTTTCGCGTTCCGATTGGGACATGCCGGAGCGACTGCGCCGAAAGGTGTCGCCGCTCTGGGCGCGGTCGTCTTGCTGGCGGCCGGGCTGGGTTTTTCGACGACCAGCGCCTGGTTTCCGCTCAGCCAATACCTTCCCGCAACCAGTCTGCTTGCCGACGCCAACGACCGCATCGCCCGGGACTTCGGCGGTGTCTTTCGCGCCTGGGTCGAGATGCCGCCCGAAACGGAGTGGTCCGATATGGTTTCGGCTGTCGAGGCGGTCGAAACAGTGACACCGAAGGGTGCAGTGCTGTCCGAGGTCGCGCTTGCGAGATGGAATGGCGATGCCTTCAATCCCCCGCCGCCCGAGGCGCTCGATGCCTTGCCAACATCGGTGACAGAACGGCTTACGGATGCCACGACCGGAACGCGCCGCTTCGCGGTGTCGGTTCTGGAGCCGATGCGGTCCGACGCCACACTCGCGGACTACGATGCCTTCGAAGCCGCGGCACTGGCTGCAGGTGCCGACCGAGTGATCGGGCTGCCCGCCGTCATGCGGCACGGGTCGGTCGAATTGATAAGCGAACTCACGCTCGGCCTGCTTCTGGCGAGTGCGGGCGGCGCAATCATAGTTGCGCTTGCCTTTCGCAGCGTCTTCGTCCTGCCGGTCGCGCTTGTCGTCAACCTGCTGCCCGTGCTGGTGGTGGGAAGTGCGCCGCACCTGTTGAGCGCGGGCCATCTGACGCCGCCTTTAGCCCTGGCGCTGACAATCGCGTTCGGGATTGCCATCGACGACACGGTGCATTTGCTTCTTCGCTACCGACAGGCAGTGAATTCAGGGGCTTCTCACAACGAAGCCTTGCGCCAGGCCTTGGAGAAGGCAGGCGGCGTCATGACGATGACGACAGTTCTGCTGTGCGCCGGTATCGCTGTCACAGCCTTCAGCGTCTTCCAGCCAGTTCGCCTGTTCGGAGCGACCCTCTCGCTCAGCCTTGTGGCCGCGCTTTTGACCGATCTCTTGCTACTACCTGCCCTTCTGACTCTTGGTGCCCGTCATGACATTTCGTGAATTGTCCTTGCTTCTCGTGCTTGCTGGCACGCCTTTGATAGCCGATCCGCTGCCTGAATTGGCGGGCGAATGGTCGGGGTCGGGAACAGCACGAGAAGTTCCGGGAAGCGCGGAGGAAGCGGTTCGGTGCCGGCTGTCCAATGAATGGCAGGAAGATCGCCGACGGCTTCGCGTGCGCGGCCGCTGCGCCGTTCCGGGTCGGACGTTCGAGATCGACGGCGCGCTGAAAGAGGAGGACGATGATCGCCTGTCCGGCTTCTGGCGCAATCCGGACGGACCGGGTCAAACCTCGATCTCCGGGCGCGTCGACAGCGAAACCGTGCAGTTCGCTTTCAGCGCGAAACATCCCCGAACGGGTCGCGACTTGTCGCAGATCATAACCATGCAGATGGCCGCAGGGACACTGCGTTATTCGTCCAGGTCCCGCGTGGATAAGAGCGCGATGGCGGATATCGAGTTCAGGCGGTGATCACTCCTTACTCGGCTCGATCCATCGCGTCCTGCCCGTCATTAGCGTGAACTGACATCCCGCTGATTATGGAAGCCGACTAGAGAGTCTCAAGTATTCGAAAGCAGACCTTCGACAACTGCGCAGCATTTGTAGAACTGGGCTCAAAGCTGCCGTTCGCTGCGGGCGCGGAGCCCGCAAGACCCTACTGACGGGCCTCAACGCCCGGTATGCGGGACAATACTGCCATTCTTCAACAACGTACGGAAGCCTGGTCTTGGTCCAAGCCAGGCATTCATTATGCACAACGCCGCTGCAGCGCAGTTGCTCGAAAACAGATTTTGATCGCAAGTGCGACGCTGCACTCGTGAATCTAAAACTCTGCGGAACGAACCGGATAGTCTTCAAACCATTTACGACGATCCGAGGCTTTGGTGCTCCGGTGCACCAATGGGCGACTTACCATTCCTCCAAAACCATCAGTGATATCGGTTGGACGTTCAGATATCTGGCCGTGAGCGCCTTGGAAGCGTCGTCCCCAAATCCTGATCAGTCCTTACTGATTGCATAAATAGTGCAATCCGGTCCGCAGCCTCCTTTGCGCCCGTCGCTTTTGGCAGTTTGGCAGCGCGCGAGGCAATTTCCTTCGCCAGAGTCTCGTTCAGCATTGAGAGCACCGTGCCCTGCAAGTGCGCAGTGTCCCGAAGCGGCACTGACCTGGCAAGTCCGGCCGTCTCAGCCGCTGCGGCGCGCAGGGATTGGTCATCCATCTCTGGCGACTCATTCGGCACATAGATTGTCGGGACACCGCCCAGACAACATTCGTGAAATCCGTTGTACCCCGCCGTAGTGACCATCACGTCGAAAGCCCGACTGACGGGGGCCACTGGATAGAGCACACGGGTCTCGAACGAATTGATCGGCCTGGCGGGCGCAATGGGGTTGAGTATCTCGATTGTCCGCAGGCGTCGTCCGCCATGCTGATCTGGAAGGGAAGCCAGGGCTTCGCGGACCGGCGACATGTCAGTATTCGCCTCGGCACCCAACTGGACGGCGATGCACCAGTCCTTTGGATCAATGTCCAGTTTGGCCGCAGCCTCGGTACGCGAAAGCCAATCCTCCGGAAGCGCGAGGAGGATAGGACCGATGCGCTCCACCTTTGTCCGATCCGCGGTAGCACCGACATCCTCGAAAGCCGCAAGCTCCCAAGGTTCGAGGATCATGTCGAAGAGCGCCTCCGTTTCCAGGTTAAGGCTCGACTGCGGTTGCCAAAGACCCCGTCGAACCCAGACTCTGGCGATATCCGGTCGCGCTGAAAGTAGATGATGCATACCGGGAAAAGCGTCGTTCCCGTCGAACACGACCATGCGCGCGCCGGAGGCGTTGATCGCCGCGTCAAGCTCCATAGCGAAAGCTGCGTTCCAGCTCTCACCGGTAACCCCGGCCCGCCCGTGCGCAAGCACGTAATCTGCCGACACTCCCTGTTCCCGGAGAAGTGGAGTGGCCAGGGACAGTGTGAGGAAGATGGGTTCAATGTCGTCCGGAAGAGCGCGCGCGATGGCAAGCAAACGCGTTACATGCCCTAAACCTATTCCGTTTCCTGCAACGAAAATTGTTCGTTTGCGCGTGCGAGCGGGAAGCGTCTCGGAAACGCCGTCGCTGGCCCTGATCGTCCGATCAAGGGACAAAGCAAGGGCATCGATCCGTTCACGGTATCCCTCGAGCCCAAGTGTTGACGCGGTCCAGTTGCGCGCCGCGCGAGATTGGCGTTGATATTCATCGGGGCGTGCCACGAAGAACTTCACTGTGTCCGCCACCTCATCCGGGCGACAATAAATAGCTGCTTCTCCGAATGTCTCCCGAAAGGACGGAGGCACCAGCACGACAAGGCCCGTGGCCATCGCTTCCGCGACCGCAATCCCGAACGCTTCGATCCATTTGCTGCTATGAAAGAAGACGAAGAAGTCCAAACCCCGCAAAAATTCCGAAATGCCAGTGCTTCCAAACGGAAGGACAGTCCATCCAGGCGGCAACGGCTCTTCCGACCCGAAGGGCGAACCTCCCAGAATCCGGACTTTCAACAGGTCGTTCGCGGGATAGGCCGCCAGCAATGTCGCCCTGTCATCAGGCCACTTCAAAGGGTCGTCACGCGAATGTCGACCTATGACTGCCTTGTCCCTCGGTGGAGGCCGGTCGCGGAGCGGCCACTCAGCGAGATCGATCAGGTTCGGCAGGTCCATCGTCAAAACCGACAGCGAATTGTCGGCGGTCGCGTGCAACTGACCGCGGACGACTGGGCTGATAGGCGCCAATGAAACTGGTGCCGAAAACGTCAGGCTGAGAGAATTCATGAGTCGCTGTACGTTGTATTGTGGCACGCCCCGACCATCGAAAATCGGATGATGCAGGACTGCAACCACATGTCCCGGACGCAGCGCGACAGGGCGGTCCGGCAGGCGTTCGAAGACCATTGGGTGATGCGCGAACAGGATGTCTGCCTCGACCGGATCCTCTGCTGTCAGGATAGGAATCCCGAGTTCACGGATCGTTTCTTCGACGCGGATTTCCATTCCCGTCACGCTGCCCGAGCGCGGCCCAAGATACGGCAGGAACGCGATCCTGTACCCGGCTCTTACGCCGGCCTTTAATTCGGCCCGCAGTGCAGAGGAAGTCCCGCCGAGGTATCGGGGGTCGCCGGCGTGAACAATGTCAAATCGAACCATTGGACCGGACGCGGAACAGTTGCTGTCTCAGTAGGTCGGTGAGGAAGCAGACGCAGCGGCCCCACCAGATGCCGCAGCGACATCTGTCGGACAGTCATACGGCAATTGTTCGAGTTCTCTAGGACTAACGACCATTTCAAGTCGTTGCAGAGCGATGCTCGAATAATATCCCCTCGGGTAAGCAGAAAGGTACGAGCAATATCCTCTGACCGTATTCTTTTGAGCCGCGTCGTCCCAAGCTGCCTTTTCTTGCGGTGTGGCTGAACATGCAGCCAAGAACCCAGCGAAGCCCGAAAGCACAAATCTTTTCATTTCGCTTGAAAATCCCCTCTCTCGCGCCCCCTAACTAAAGCTCGAAATACTCCAATGCCCTTTCAATGTATCCGAATTGCTCCAATGTGTCACGAACACTTGAGGGGTTCTCGAAACGCTCGAATACGTCACTTGTGCGATCTTGGCGGATAAGGCTGACGTTGACCGTCGCCTGCGTTGCAACGTTGACGCCAAGACTGGAGATGTGTTTTGCGAGTTCTTTTCCAATCAGATCCAGGTCAGACGAGAACGTTTCATAGTCCAGAACAAGTGGAGATTGGCCAAGATCCCTCAGGCGGCTGCCAATGTGACGGTACCAGTGCGCATGTATTTCATACCAATCTCGGAACTCATCGAAGTCGAATGGCACCTTAATATCGGTTGTATCTGCGCCGGTCCAAACATCGTTTTTGCGTGCCTTGAGCAGAGACACGAACGAGGCAATGGGTTGTCGGCGCACGATGATCGGCACGAGTTTTCGGTCGCTCAAAACGCCGTCGAGAACTTCCGCGCTTTCGATCTGGCCAGGAAAGAGTTTGAAGGCGATAGCGTCTGCCGATCGCTTTGCTGCAAGCGCACGCAAGTGGTTCAGCGTGCGCAATGGGTCGTTGCGAACGCTAGCCACCAGACGGCGGTCCCGTTCGCCAGTATAGGCCGTGCGGTCAAGATCAGAATGGAGACGCAGCGGGGCTCCTCCGTAGCGCTCCATGCCGAAACTGCCTGCTGGATTGAATAGCTCCCGGTAAATCATCAGTTTCGGAAACAAATCGAGGAGTTGGAAAAGAAGGTTCGTCCCGGTACGCGCGGCGCCGAATACCACAATCTGAGGAACTTCGGTGGTATGCCGCCGATTGTCCGTGGGTGTAGTGGTCAGAAGCGGTGAGAGGTTGCCGAGATCCACGAACCGATCAGATAACGAAGGTCGCTTCAGAATGTCGAGGAGTGCAGCGTGGTTTGGATGGTCCCTGCGTGACACATCGTGTGAAAGGAACTCGTCTGGAGTGAATGTCCCCCAGTTCCGAAGTCGCAACAAATGCACTCCGTCGGCTCCTACGCGCCTTGCCAGAGCGACGAAGTCCTCTAGTTCCGTAAAGTTCTCGTTTTGAACCACGAAATCCAATCGGAGTTCGGCGAAGGCACCTTCGGCGCGCAATTCCCCGAGCATTTCCATGTTTTTGATCAGGCGATCGAAATCACCGCCCCTCAGCTTGGCATAGGTTCCGGCTGTCGCGGCATCGACCGAAATCCAAACCGAACGGACGTGGCCAGCGAGTCCGAGTTCCTCCCACGCGCGGCGATCAAATAGCAGTCCGTTCGTCTGCAACTGCAATCTAGGACCGTCTTTCCCATCCGCCGCAATCTTACCCAGCACTTTCCGGAAGTGTCGGCTGCCAAACGGGTCTCCGCTCCCCGTAACTTTGATCTCACTGGCGCTCTCGATCAGGCGTGCGATATGTTGGTCATAGAAGGCATCGAGTTCCGCAGTTGCCTCTTTGTTGGCCATGAGAAGTTTCTTCCGGCAGGACGGACAACTGAGGTTGCAGGACTCGTCGTATGACAGAAGTACGCGACGGGGTGCCGCGACCACACCGCCCGTACACTTGGAGCTTAGCATCTCGGCAAGGTTGGAATCGTCCCGACGCGGCAGTTCTCGCCCGGCAATCCTCGGGCAACTCAATCTGCTGCAATACCCGAAATCGCCATCCAGCACGGAACGACGTACCTCGGCGGCACGCGCTCCGTTCCAGACGTCCGCCACGTCTTCGGCGTGCCCGAGCTTCGCCGGCATCCACGCGGCACAACAGGTGTAGACATCCCGTGAACCGATGATTTCTACATTTGAGAAAGGATTGTCGCAGAAACGATCCTGAAGCCAATCATCCACTTCAAGCCGCAAGCTGACACTGCGTTCCCGCGCCGCAAGTTGCAGGCGCTGCGCGTACGTGTCGTGCTGGTCCGCTGCCGCTGCCCCGCCTGCAAGTGTTTCGGCATCCAGAAACTGCCGAAGCGAGATCGCCAGCGTTGCCGACGCCACGAGGGCGAAGGCGTTTAAACCCGACTGGCCGAGAGATTGCGCGATGAGAAAGCGCTCGGCGCCCTCCAGAACCGTGCCCCGGGCCGTCACGTTGCGCGCGAGCCAAGCCCGCGTGAACCGCTCCGCCGCGTTAATCTCGAGCCGTTCGTTCCGCCCACGCATCGCGCGAAAATAGCCGGGAAAGTCGGCGTCTGTGATGCGCAAGAAAAACCCGAAACGGTCCGCATCGGTCAGTTGCTGGGCTTCACGCACATTGACAGAATCCCTCTGCATTTGAACTAATGAACCGGTTGTTGGCGCTTCGCGGAGTATATCGATCATGACTTTTGGCAGCAACTTGGCATTGGGCAGCAGTGTTGCGGCGATGCCGCCAACCGGCATTTGACAGTGCCCCTGTTCGGACGAGGCCAGGCTGCCCATTCGAGGAAACTGATCCGCTTGATCCCGGAAGCTCCTGCAAAGGCACCGAGAAAGGGACGGGTTGCGGTCACCGCCCTCGGGCTAGCCTGGGCGGAGGCAGAACCCCTCGTCACGGTCGCTCTGCACGACAATGCGCGCCGAAGACGTGACGTGCTCGTTGTACTTTCGGATGCCTCACCGGCATGGCTCTCTCAAGCCGATGTTCCCGTTGAACTCATGCCGACACGGCAGGCGCTCAAGGCGCTAGACGACGCGGAATGGCAGATTTGGGTTCTCCGAAGGTGGGAGATCCTGCTTGCCAAGTGGGATATCCGCTCAAACATAGTACTTGGAGTCTCGTTCGAGGCGTTCGTCGCCAGCCAACTCCGTGCGAACAAAGTTAGCGACTAGGGTCGAGACGCACACCCATAGCATCGAATTACCGCTTTCGATTGTGCTCCTAGCTGGTTTCGCGACTGTGGCAAATGTTAGCCTTCCGCGCTTTGTGTGAAATGCCGCTAAGCACACCAGTGTCTTAGAAGGGCTCAAAGCCGCCGTTCGCCGCGGGCGCGAAGCCTGCAAGACCCTGCTGACGCGCCCTAACGACCGGTATGCGGGACGGAGCCGCCATTTGAGCAACATTTCGGAGGTCCGGTTTGATCCCGAGTGCTGCCGTAGGGGCTATTTCTCGAATGTACCAAGAAGCGACATTTGCCGTTCTTGATTAACCACCGCAACTTGGTACATCGCAATGCCGGAGTAGGAGCCGTCCACAACATCAGTAGTGGATATATTTCCATCGAACTCCAGTGCCAAAATTATGTCTTCTCGTTGGAACTTGACAGACATTCCACAGAGTCCAGCAGCACCGCCAGGGCCAGCACGCTCGGCCGCTCTTCGCGGCTGGTACGCACCTTCGCAAGAGGGCTGGAGTCAGAAACTGCTTGGAAAGTCACGTTTGGCGGCTGTAGCCTCGCGGACGGAACGTCAAATGGGGAATGTCGGATCTATCACCCGGACGACGCCAAGGTAGCGGTCCGCAACCACGTGATGTCCGGCATGTCGCCCGAGGACTGGTACAGCCAGCTTTCGTGGATCCAAGGTGGCAACGGGCTGAGCAACCGAGGAGGAGGCCCCATGTCCCTGACAATCAAGCCCGAGGAGACGCCGGAGCGGCTGGCGTTCTACGCCAAGATCGACAAGCAGGCCTTCGCTCCGCTTTGGGCGGTGATGTCCGACATCATCACGCCGGAGCCGAAGAGCGGCTGCCGCGCGCATCTGTGGAAGTTCGACGTTGCAAGGGAACACCTGATGGAGGCGGGCGGGCTGATCACCGCCAAGGAGGCGGAGCGGCGGGTGCTGATCCTTGAGAATCCGGGGCTGCGCGGGTTGTCGAAGATCACCACCTCGCTCTATGCAGGGTTGCAACTAGTAATGCCGGGCGAGGTCGCGCCGGCCCATCGGCACAGCCAGTCGGCGTTGCGCTTCGTGCTGGACGGATCGGGCGCCCACACCGCGGTGAACGGCGAGCGGACGATGATGAAGTATGGCGATTTCGTCATCACCCCGCCGACCGCCTGGCACGATCACGGCAATCAGACCGAGGCGCCGATGATCTGGCTCGACGGCCTCGACATCCCCACCGTCAGCCATTTCGACGCCTCGTTCGCCGAGGGCTACGGCGACGACGAGCAGCCGGTGAGCCGGGAAACCGGGGACAGCCTGGCGCGCTATGGCGCCAACATGCTGCCGGTGGATTACAAACAGGAGAAGCTGGCCTCGCCGATCTTCAACTATCCCTATGCGCGGTCGCGCGAGGCACTGGAGCGAATGAAGGCGCAGGGCGAATGGGACCCCTGCCACGGGTTGAAGATGCGTTATGTGAACCCGGTCGACGGCGGACACGCGATGCCGACCATCGCGGCCTTCCTGCAGTTGCTGCCGAAGGGGTTCAAATCGGCCGCCTACCGGTCCACGGACGCGACGATCTATGTCTGCGTCGAAGGCGGCGGGCGGACCACCATCGGCGGCGAGACGTTCGACTGGGGGCCGAAAGATATCTTTGTCGCGCCGAGCTGGACCTGGGTCACCCATGAGGCGGAGGGGGAGTCGGTCCTGTTCAGCTATTCCGACCGTGTGGCGCAGGAGAAGCTGGGTCTGTTCCGGCAGGATCGCGGCAACCAATGAAGTGGAAGATGTGGGATACTGGGCCAGACCCGTCATTGCGGCCCTGATCTATGACAAGCTCGTTGGCGTCAGATGATATTCTTCGGCCGCCAATGGGCACAAAGTTGATCTGTCTGGCTTCTCTTCAGGCCCTTCTCCAAATGTCCGGGTAGGGTCAACAATACGCGTAGCGCCCGCCTAAAGAGGGTCCGGTTTGCCGCGCTTTGCTGCCATCCGAACGCGGCGCAGCATCGTGCAGAAAGGGCTCAAAGCTGCCGTTCGCTGCGGGCGCGGAGCCCGCAAGACCCTACTGACGGGCCTCAACGACCGGTATGCGGGACTGAGCCGCCTTTGAGGTAAGCAGCATCGAGTTTCGGAAACCACCCAGAGCGGACTCCCGAAGGCTGCCCGAGCCCAAGAAAGTTCGCCTCGCGGTTTTTTCTGCTAGAGTTGTGGGATGGACCCTCGGTCTGATATCCTGACGGGTGAGGCGCTGGCGCAAGCCGGCGAGTGGGAAGCCGCGTTTGCCAGAATGTCTGAGGCGGACCGATCCGGCACCTTTGTCGACGGCGACAGTCTACGCAGCTTCGCTCTGGCAGCCTACATGACTGGGCGTGAGGAACTCTTCCTGGAACTGATGGGCCGGGCGTTCGATGCTTATTCCGATGCTGGCCTGCCGCGCGATGCCGCGCGAACCGCATTCTGGATCGGGCTCACGCTGATGTTCCGTGGCGAACACGGGCGCGGCGGCGGATGGCTGGCGCGCGCTGGACACATGGTTGAGGAGGCTGGGCAGGACTGTGCCGAGGCCGGATATCTTCTTCTTCCCAAGGTCGAGATGAGCTTTGGCGCGGGGGACGACAAGGCGGCGGTTGACTTCGCACAACAAGCACTTGTCATCGGAGAGCGTCACCAGGACGAAGACCTCGTGGCATTGGCGCGGCACCTTGTGGGTCGGGCGCGGCTCGCACTCGGCGAAGTGTCCGACGGATTGTCGGCGCTGGACGAAACGATGGTGGCGACAACCGAAGGTCGGCTGTCGCCAATCGTCACCGGCCTGATTTATTGCAGCGTGATCGAGGCCTGCCAGCGCTATCAGATCGTACGGCGCGCCAGCGAGTGGACCGAGGCGCTGTCGAATTGGTGCTCAAGTCAACCGGAGCTGGTTGCGTTCACCGGGCGCTGCCTGATTCACAGGTCCGAGATATTGCTGTTTGATGGGCGGTGGCCCGAGGCGGAGGTCGAGGCCAGCGCCGCGATCAGGCGCCTCGGTGTAGGTCCATCGGCGCGTCACGCCGGGCCCGCCCATTATCAGCAGGGCGAGTTGCACAGACTGCGCGGCGCGTATCAGGCGGCCGACGCTTGCTTCCGTTCGGCAAGCGCGCTGGGCTTTGATCCGCAGCCCGGGTTGGCCCTCATGCGTCTGCGGCAGGGGGCCGTGCTGTCGGCGGCAGCATCGATCCGGCGGGCGTTGGCGGCTGCGGATACTCCGACACGACGAATGCGCCTGCTGGGGGCGGCAACCGAAATTGCCCTTGAACAGGGGCATGTGGACGAGGCCAGGGCTTTCATCGACGAGATGGAGGCATTGGCAGGGGAACATCCGTCGGAAGCTGTGCGCGCATCGCTCGCGGAAATGCGAGGTGATCTGGCATCGCGGGATGGAGACCCGGAACGCGCGGTGAACTGGCATGCCCAAGCCGCAGAGCTTTGGCGCGATCTGGCTTGCCCATATCGCCTGGCACGGGTGCGGCTGCGAAGCGCTCGGACATGCGAGGCGCTCGGCGACAAGGAGGGTGCCCTGGACGAGGCTCGCGCAGCAAGAGATGCGCTGGCATCCTTGGGCGCCGAACCCGAGGTACAGGATGCCGAGGCATTCATTCGCAGCCGAACACAAGGCCACGACGCGATCCTCACACGCAGGCAGACCGAAGTCCTGGGCCTTGTCGCCAAGGGACAGACAAACCGCGAGATCGCCGAACGCCTTGGCCTCAGCCAACGCACCGTCGACCGCCACGTCAGTGACATCCTAACAAGGATTGACGCTCCAAGCCGCGCGGCCGCGGCCGCCTATGCCGTCCACCACGAGCTGATCGACAAGGCGACTGGGTAGTTCTACCCACAGATTTTTTTCATCGACTGGGCAAGCCTGCCGAAGTCCCCCCGGCGGCACGGTGCTAGCCGTCTTTCGTCCAGTCACGAAAGGGATCACAAGATGAACACGACCACACGGACTGCCCGGCTCTGGATCGGAATGGGCGCAGCGCTCTTGTCTGTAGCGCTGGTTTTTCATGGGCCACCCGACCCCGACCTGTCTGTCCAACTGCATAACGTGGCCGATGGCAGCCATCGCTGGTCCATCGTGCACTGGACCGCCGCGGTGTCGCTTTTTCTTATCTCGGGCGGTGCGTTCCTTGCCCTGTCTGGTCGGGCCGCAGGCGAAACATTGCCCGGGCATCCCGGCGCCTGGATGGTGATGGCCTTGGGCGCCATGGCAACCTTTACGACCGCGGTGACCGAGGCAGCGGTGGTTGCCGAAGCTGCGCACCACGGCGACCAGGCAACCTTTGATATCTGGTGGGCCTTCTCGAGCGGAATGGCAAACGGCTTCTTCGCACTGGCGGTCGCGACAGGCTTCATAGCATTGGCGATTGCTCGTGCAGGGAACCGCGAAATGCCCCGTTGGGTTGCCGCAATTGGTTCGGTTGCCGGGTTCCTCTCGGCGCTCGGCTGGACCCTGGGCGAACACATGGGAGTCTGGATCGGTGGCCCGATTTGGCTGATTTCCACCCTGGTGATGTGCTTGTGGCTGGTGTGGTTCGGCCTTGCCGCTTTCCTCGTCACACAATCCAGGTCCGTTCGAGAAACCGCCTAAAACCAAACCGGAGGCAAAGACATGACCCTGCAAACCGCACAAATCGAAACCGCGATCCGCGATATCCACGATTTCTTTACCGAATGGGTCGGCGGCCGCTGCCCCGGCGATGCCGAGACGTTTCAGCGGAACGCGCTGGACCGGATATCGGATGACCTCGTCGCGATCTTCCCGGCCGGCCACCGCTTCGGAAAAGAGGACTTCAAGGGATACATGTCGTCCATATATGGCTCAAATCCCGACTTCCGTATCAAGATTCGCGACATTCGGGTGAACCACTTGGATGGCAAGATGGCCGTGGTCAACTATCAGGAATGGCAGAGGGCCGCAAAGGACTCCGACCGGTCGAACAACGGGCGCATCACCACAATGGTTCTCGGCGAAAAACCCACTGGAGGTGTCGAGATTCTTCAGGTCCACGAGACGTGGCTGCCTGATGAGACTGTTGCAACGGAGAGCTTCGAGTTCTGAGCGCTCTTGATTAGTGACCGCCCCGTCGTGAAGGCGGGGCTGTCAGTTTGGACAAGTCTACTCTGATCCCGGCGGCAAGAATCGCGGGGACCAAGATGGACGACATGCCTGGGGTCCGGGGCCAGCATTGCGTCGAACGGAACGCCTCGTTCAAATCTTCGGCGAACGACCGGTATGCTCCCCATAGCGTTGGATGCTTCGGAAATCAGCAATGGCCTGTCTGGGCTCAAAGCTGCCGTTCGCTGCACGTGCGAAGACCCCGAACCCCTCGAATGGCAGCTCTGCGGACATAGCGTGAATTCACTGAGTCTGCGTAGTGAGGTTGCATGGAGGGCTATGTGGATCTCCAGCTTGGAATGCACATAACTTCCACTGCTGCCCATCCACTTCAATCTAAAGAGTGTGTGACGAACTAGAAGGTCATGGCGCGCGACTTCGATCGCCAGGTTGCAGTGCTACAGGTCCGCATCTCAGTGCCCAATGGCTTCACCGCGCTCGGCATACCTGTCACGCAGCCCGTGGAATAAGTCCGTCTGGGGAAAGGGGCGATGCGGTCAAACCCCGAATTGTGCAACAACGCACGACTACGGCAAACGGCCCAATGAAAATCCTCGCGCCAGGTGCTTCCTCAAGAGAATTGCGAATATGAAGCCGGGGATAAGCATTAGAATACTTGCCGCCGAAGAAATTCCGATATGAACAAATCCAAGTGGATCGGCCACCAGACGCATTACGACGCCGATTGGCTTGGCATTAACCGTCGTCAGTGCATTTGCAATGATTAGCTCGACCCAGGAGAACATGAAGCTGAAGAAAGCAGCCACGCCAATTCCAGCCCGCATCTGAGGCAAAAGGAACTTGAAAAAAATCATTACAGGATGATAGCCGTCCACAGCGGCCATTTCTTCGATTTCTCGTGGGATAGATGAGATAAAACCCTCCAATATCCAAATAGCAATTGGCACTGTAAAAAGGCAATGCGCGGCAGCAACGGCGAAATGAGTATCTATCAGGCCGCCGGTAGAGAACATTTGTACCACCGGGATGATCATAATTGCCGGTGGGATCAGGCGGAAGAAAAAGGCAAAGAAAAAAGCATGATCACTACCAAGGAACCGAAAGCGCGAAAATGCGTAGGCCGCCGGCATGGATACACCAAGCGTCAGCACGATGTTCATGGCGACATAGATGGCGGCGTTGCGATATCCTGCAATCCAGTTGTCTTGTGAAGAAATATATAGGTAGTTTTCCAGCGAAACCGGATCGGGCCATAGGTTCGCGGCCTGCTCACTGGCGGCATTCGGTTGGAGGCTAAGGACGACCAACCAGTATATCGGCAGAAGCGAGAATGCCGTATAGATCAGCACGGTTTTCGACCACCGCTTGGCCGATAAGTCAGCCATCCTGTAACCTCATGCTTCGGTAAAGGGCCCAGGAAATGGATGTGACCAGCACAATGTAAAAGACGGACAGCGCCCCGGCCTGCCCAAGGTTGAATTCCTGCATCGCCGTCTGGATCAATTTCTGCGACAGGAAGGTTGACGACACATGCGGACCACCGCGACCAATCATCCAAGGCTCGGTATAGATCATTAGACTGTCTGCGAGACGCAAAAGAAGGGCTACAAGCAATACACGGCGCAGATTTGGTGGTTCGATATAGCGGAAGGTTGCCCAAGAGCTAGCGCCATCAACTGATGCGGCCTGAAAATAGCGGAGCGGAATTCCAAGGTACCCAGCATAGCACAGGACGACAACCAGCGAAGTCCAGTGCCATACATCCATTACGATAATCGTGCCCCAAACCCAAATGACGGAGTTCAGATCGGGGGGCAACCCAATGCTCTCCCCCAAAACACCGATCAGCCCAGCTTCCGGATTCATGAAGTGACGCCAGATAAAACCGACGACAATCCATGGCACAAGAAGCGGCAGCACGATCAGGCTTACAAACAGTTCACCCCGTTTCTGAACGTGGAAGAGCTTGCGTGCAACAAATATGCCAAGGGAAAATTGAAACGTTAGCGTGATGGCTGTGAACAGCACGGTTCGACCAACGATGCTCCAAAACTCAGCGGAGCCAAACATCTCTTGATACCAACGCGTCCCAACCCAAAAAAACTGGCCCGCCCCAAAGCTGTCTTGGAAAGAATAGTTGAGAGTCGCCATCAGCGGTGCGAAACCTATGACGACTATTGCTAGCGCGGCTGGCAAAATCAAAAGCCACGCATGGTTGTTGTACCGGCGAACCAATGATTCCCCTCCAGATTTATTTGTTTATACTGGCTCTGTTGTTGTTGCGAGCGGCATCCTGTCTGCGTGGTAGCGGTGCGACCGGTAGGTGCGAGCCGGCAGTCATCTTACTTTCTGCTTCCGGAGACCAGCCATTCGGCATGCCGTAACTATGATGAAGTTCGGAATCAGAGCCGCTGCTTGCTGCACCATGTCTCAACGCCTGCTTCGCGAGACGAAGCCGCCCCTGCATTTTACCTCATCACCGCAACAGACCTAAAGGATGCAACAGTGCTAGTTTTCGCCGTCAGAATCGCAATAAGTACTCTCTATTGCTCCGAGAACGTGGCCCGCTGCTGCACGCGTCCGATATTCATGGGGAGTCGCCTCGATAGAATGCGATACTGTAAGTCGAAGGTCACCTTCCGTAATGTCTTCCGGTAAATCGCAAACGTCTTTTGATCCCTTTGCCTGCAAATAGACGCCCATAATAAAGCCTTCGCAATATCTATTCTCGTACAGGCAGAAGTAGAGAAGACGGTTGCCATCCATCCACTCTGCAGCGAGAGCGCGCGTCCCGTTAGCACAGCAAATGATCAACAAGCACCCTAGTGCGAAACTAACGTGTCGTATGCCGCCTCGCACCTGAATATCTCCCGCAAAACCTTTTCGAGCCAAAGTATACCACACGTTCCTATGGGAGGCTATCGCTTCATGCTCGAGCGGCCGAACAGAGCTGAGGCTGTGTGAAAACTCTGCGCACTCCCCAAAATCAGCCAATTTCGCCAAAATTTCGTGCTCTCTGATCGAACTGAGACAAGATTTTCGACGCGCGGTGGGCCTTGGTGCGCAAATCGGGGTCTGACCGCAGTGCCCCTTTCCCGGACGGATTTATCCTATGCCCTTTGTGATGGGTATGCCGAGCGCGGTGTAGCCTTTCAGGACTGCGATGCGGACCTGAAGCTCGGCGACCTGGCGCTGGAAGTCGCGGGCCATGAGGGATTAGCGGAGCAATTTGATGCAGTTCATCTTGCTCTCGACGCGGGTGCTGTCAGACGGATTTAAACTGGTCTCTCGAAGGACAGTGTGACTGTCCTCATGCCGCGCCGATTTGACGCCACTCGGCGAGCGCGGCGGCGCGGTTCTTCTTGAAAATGGCTCGGGAGGTGAGGTTGCGGTCGCTGTTGAAGTGGTTCGCGACGGAGGCGTGCACAGAGGCGAACATCTGGGGACTTCGTAGCCGCCGGAACCGACCCATCGCCCGCTCCCGCCTTCGGAAAGGAAGGTGTGAATTTCTGTGGCGGCTAGCCGTAATTGGTTGGCGGCAACCCGAACGCGCCGCGCCGCGCTGCATCCCGGCGCGCGCCTTTGGTATCGCATCACTGGCGGGCCGCACACGTCCCGCACAGCACCAGTCTCGCAAATGATGTCCGAGCACATGCTGTGGGACCTGGGACTGAGGCGGGACGGCATACTGCACGCCTTCCGGCATTGAATCTGCGGCTGACATCCGGTTGCGAAGAGGCACCTCGCGCGGCTCGGCCCTCTGGGATGCAAACACGAAACGCCGGCCTGCAAAACGGCAATGAAAGGAAAGACCAAATGGAAAACGAAATCATCAAACGCAACAAGGCGACCGTGGAGCGCTTTCTTGCGGGAACGCATTCGCCCGATATCGGCGATGTCGAGGTTATCGACGACACCCTCGTGCCCCATATCCTCTGCCACGGCTTCCCGGGCTTCCCCAATGGCGAATTCGCGGATCGCGAAAGCTACAAGGCCTTCTTCCGCATCTTCCGCCAGAGCTTTTCGGACATGAGTTTCGAAACCGTCCGCATGATCGCGACCGAGGACTTCGTTTCGGCGCATTGGGAAATCTGGGCTACGCATTCCGGTGAGTTCCAGGGGATTCCCGCCGACAACGCGCGCGTGGTTTTCGACGGTTTGGCGCTCTACCGGATGGAAGACGGCAAGATCGCCGAAACATGGCTGCGGATCAACGAACCGCTTCTGATGTCGCAATTGGGGCGCAAGGCCTCCAAAGCGGCGTAAGACGTGGGCCTGCCATTTGTTCTAACTGGCAGGCCTCAATTCTCCCATCAAAGAAGTGAAACTCGAGATGTGCAAGACGAACAGAAACGCCAGAGAACTCTTGACGGGTCGAAAACGGCTCGAGTGCATTCGTTGCCGCAGTAGGGAGCTTTGCAAGAATTCGGCGAAGAAGAGAATTGCCGACTTGCTGGGTCTGCCCGAAATCATTTCGGATGGCGATGGTTTGGCCTGACCAGAAGATTTGTGACCTGCAGCCCGGCCAGCGTCTGATCCTCAGTCTGACTTTGCTCCTGTATCACTGGCGCTCGACCCTGCGTTTCAACGCCCGGTTTTCCAGAAAAAGCGCAAGGGCGAGGGCCGGGCGGAGGAGCGATGCTGACCGGCCCCAGGCGTCAAGGACAAGTCCGCTGCGCGTGCCGTCTACGATTGTTTCGAGGTTGTGTTCAGCGCGAAACCTGACTGAACCTGCTTTCGTCTCCCAAATGAAGCGATGAGGGGATTTCAACTCGGTGATCTTCCATTGTGCAGGCTTCTGTAGCGGCTGCCGAAGCAAAACGGTGCTTCCGACCGAGAGCGGTCCGGGAGTTTCCACACGCGCAAAGGAGACCGTCGGCGTCCACTTGGGCCAAGTCTCGACATCCGTCAAAACATCCCAGACTGCCGAAACCTGGGCATTGATTTCGATTTGGTTCCTTACCTGAACGTGCATTGCCTGGCGTCACTTATGAGAGATACAGGCCCGGGCAGCATTCGCTGTTCATCCGTTCGATCAGCCACTTCTCGAAAGCCTCAAGGCTTCCTTTCTTCCTTCGGCCTTTGCCAACCACGAACCAATATGCGAGCCCGTTCCGGAATCTGCCCGGGAATGGCGCGACCAAGCGTTCGGAACTGATCGCGTCAACGGCCAGCGTGTCCCAACCCAGAAACACACCCTGGCCGGCGATCGCTGCGTCAACGCAAAGCGATGCGTCAGAGAATACCGGTCCGCTGCCAAGCATATCTTCTTTCAGCCCGTTCGGACCCAGCCATACCGACCATGGAAACATCTCGCCCTGGTCACGGATGATCGGGACAGAAGCGAGGTCCTCCGGATTTGTTAGGCTTTCAGCGATCTTCGCGTTGCAAACCGGGAAGACACGTTGATCGACGAGCCGCGTCGCTTCGACCTCTGCCCATTCGCCGCGACCGACGCGGATGCAGACGTCCACGTCGCTTGCGTTCGGATCGACCAACCCGACCGAGGCGTCGATCCGCACCCGTATGCCCGGGTGACGCGCGTTGAACTCCGACAGCCGCCAGACCAGCCACTTTGCGGCGAATACTGGCGCTGTCGAAACCACAAGCACGCCTGTGTCGCGCCCCTCGGCAATATCCAAGGCTCTCGACAACTCCGTCATTCCCAGCGTCAATTTAGGAAGCATCTCGCGACAGATCGGTGTCATCTCGAGCCCCTTGGGGCGACGGACGAACAACTTGCGTCCAATGATCTGCTCGGCCTTGATGATCTGCTGGCTCACCGCACCCGGTGTCACGCCCAGTTCCGCCGCGGCATTGGCCAAGTGGCCCGTTCTTGCGGCGGCCTCGACAGCCCGCAAGCCACCGATATTTATGCGGTTTAGGTTTTTCATATAGCTATCCTACACCAAAGTGCAGCCAAATTCGATTTAAAAGCAATCGCTTGGTGCGCAAGTTCGCTTCACGAAACCCGTGGAGATACGAAGATGCGTTTTCTTGAAACCGTCCGAATTTGGTACCGCGAGCGGCCCGCCGCCCAGGCCTCCGACACTTCTGGCCATTGGTATGCCGATCCGCTTGCGCATCCCGATCTTCGGCGAATGACCCCCAACCAGCTTGCCGATCTGCCCTTCGAGCGGCCGGGCGACCCGGCGCGGCAAGCGCAGCCTATTACCTAGAAAGGAACGAACCATGACCTGCATCGATTTCGGCGCCGCGCCGAGGCGTGCGCCCCGCGCGCAGCCCGAACTGCTGAAAAAGCTTTCGACCTATCCGAAAGCGGTCTGGGGCGAGCGCATTCGGCGCGCGCGGCGCGACGGCGACATGCGGAAGCTGCGCCTCATGAGTGACGCGAGGCTCCAAGATATCGGACTCCGGCGCATGGACGTCGGGGAGCGAATTACAGATCTGGGCAAAATCCGCCCGGACCTAGTGGGCTTTCTCAGCAGATGAATACCCGCCGGGATCACCGGATGCCGGCCATGTGCGCCGGCATTCAATTCCAACCTGTCACCAAGGAGATATCATCATGACAGATACCAACGCAGACGTCCTGGAGCGATCCCAAACAATCAACGGGATCGACAGGGATGCCCTTTCGAGTACCATCGACGCGATACGCGAGGACCCCTCGCTCGCCGTCAGCCGGTTCCGGGCAACGAACCGCTGGCTTGCGGGAAACCACAACCGGACGACGGTCGCGTCGTTCTTTGCCGCTAAGCAGGACATTCCGCACGCCCAGGCGTTCGACCTGGATGCGGACGAGCCGCCAATTCTGGCTGGCAACGATCTCGCTCCGAACCCGGTCGAGCACCTTCTGCACGCGCTCGCGTCCTGTTTGACAACCAGCATGGTTGCGCATGCGGCTGTTCGGGATATCCCGCTCCGCTCGGTCGAGTCGGAGATCGAAGGAGACATCGACCTCAACGGATATCTCGGACTCTCGAACGACGTACCGCGCGGCTACACGGCCTTGCGCGTCCGGTTCAAGGTGGATGCTGACCAGAAGTATCTTGGCCGGCTTGGGCATCTCGCGAAGTTCTCGCCTGTGTTCAACACCATTCTGAACGGGGCTGCCGTGGACGTCAGCGTCGAACCTGCGAGCTGAAGGCTGTGAAAAACCCAGCCCGCCGCTCGGCGCGGCAAGCCAACGATAGGAGCCGGGGACTTCGCTCTCCGGCTCCTATCCGGACATTTCTCGACCAAACCGGAAAGGGAAGGCAACATGACCAAAAGTCATAAACCCGGAACAATATCGGCGCAGATTGTGAATGCCTTCGTGATGGACGGAGAAGGCGGGAATCCAGCAGGCGTAGTGCTGGATGCAGATGCCCTGAGCGAAGACCAGATGCAGCAGATTGCCCGCAAGATCGGTGTGTCTGAAACCGCCTTTGTGTCTGCTTCGGAAGAGGCTAGCTTCAAGCTGGATTTCTTTACGCCGAACCGCCGGATTGCCCATTGCGGTCACGCCACGATTGCAGCTTTTTCCTATCTTGCGCAAATCGGGCGCGTGTCCGACGGTGAGACGTCGAAAATGACGGTTGACGGGCCGCGCAAGATTTTCATTCGCGGTCGCCAGTCATATATGGAACAAACTGCGCCCACGTATTCAGGCCCTGCGGAATGGATGAAGGCAGGCGTGCACGTCAATGACGTTTTATCATCAGTCGGTCTGGAACAAAGCGATCTAATCAAGAATACCGAGCCGTATCTGGTCAACACCGGGAATTCATTCATAGTGGTTCCGGTTAACGATGCCATGACATTGGCGAGGATTGACCCAGACCAAGAAGCGATCGAAGCAATAAGCGAGAAGCTCGACCTGATTGGATACTACCTGTTCGCACTCACCGACGACGGCTCCGGAACCGACGCAACAACACGTATGTTTGCACCTCGATACGCTATTCCCGAAGAAGCGGCGACCGGAATGGCGGCAGGACCGTTGGCATGCTATCTGCACGACTTCCTTGGCCGAGAGTACAGCCGTTTTGTGATCGCGCAGGGACATTTCATGGCTGCGCCATCGCCCAGCCGGATCGGAATTGAACTTGGGTTGGATGCGAATGGTGCAATCCGAGGCCTGATTGCGGGCGGTGAAGGCAAATGCATGCGCGAAGTGAAGGTGCAACTGGACCGGTGATTGCTATCGTGCATGTCTAGAGCAATGAATCCAGCGAGAACCTTACTTTGACGCATCTCAAGAGCAAATGGCATGGCCAACGTCGGCTCCGGGCTCGAAGCCGTCATCTGAGGCTTTTTGTCAGATGACCGCTCTGTGGCGGTTAGCCGGCATTGGTCGGCGATGATCCGAAAATTTCGGCCTCAACGACCGCTTTCGCTGACACCAGACATTCGCCGAAATTGGCGCAGCGACCGCACCGCGGACTTTGCCGACCTTCGATTTTTAAACTTCGCTGACGCAGCATCGCGCTGCGGATGCAGCACTGCAATTTCGGCAGCGCGGCGAGTTTCCCGTTTGCAGCCATTCGCCCGGGTTCAAAATAGGTAAATCCAAACCGCCCGTTAGCTGCGCACAAATCTCGCGCTTCTCCTCATCCGCCCAAAACCGCTTCTTCCGCCTGCTCATAGAGTGCCCCCTAGTGTCCACTATCGATGGTGGACACTTAGCCCCCTCCAGCGGCACGCGTTAGGTCGGGTTCATCGGACGCTTACCCCTTACGGGCCAAGGCGACCAGTCAACCGCCAGCAATATGAAAAGCGCGGCTGACTGGCCGCCTGCGCTCTGCGCAACCGTCACGCCCAACCCCAAAGTGGTCTACTTTTGCGCCGCCCTTTGGTCGGATTTTACTCCGCCGTTGACAGCCCACTTGGGGTGCAATTTTCAGGCCGCGCTTTCGCTGCAGTCCGTTTTGACAATCGAGACGCGGGACTTTCTTGCCAATTGCCGAGTTTAGTTGAATGTCAGCTTTCTCTAGAGAGTTTTAATCGCCTGGATGAATGTTCCTATCTCACTTTCAGTGTTGAAGTAGTGAACCGATGCCCGTGCGAGTGAGGAAATATTGCGTGGTTCGAGATCAAGACGCGCATAAGGCATGACTGAAACCGAGACATTTATGTTCTTTTGCCGAAGTCTGTTGGCGATCTCGTCTGGTTCGAGTCCAGCTTTCTGAAAGGTGACGATTCCACACTTGCGCTTCCCTAAGTCATGTACGGAAACACCCACGATCTGAGAGAGTTCGTCACGCAATGTCGTCGCGAGTTGCGCCACTCGTATTTCGATGTTTTGGAGACCTACCGAGCGCGCATATCTAACCGCTGCCGTCAGGCCCACGCGACCAGCAACATAGCTTTCGAAGTTTTCGAAACGTTTTGCTCCATCTGCGATTTTGTAGCTATCGGGCCCAGTCCATGTCGCTGACAACAAGTCAATGAAGGGTGGATCAATTCGATCCAAAATTTCACGCCGCACATAGAGAAAGCCCGTGCCACGAGGGCCTCGCAAATATTTGCGACCCGTACCGGACAGGACGTCACATCCAATGGCTTTGACATCCACATCAATCTGCCCGACTGACTGGCAGGCGTCCAAAATGTAGAAAATACCGTGCTTCCGAGCGACCTTGCCCACCTCCTCAGCCGGGTTCACCAATCCGCCTTGAGTAGGCACGTGAGTGATCGCAATCAATTTGGTTTTTTGTCCGATCATCTGTTCGAGTGCTGCAACATCAATTTGTCCAAACGCGTTCGACGGCACAAGATCAATCTCAATGCCCCGGCGCTTTGCCTGTTGAAGCAACGCAAGGTAGTTGGACGCGTATTCCGAACCATGCGTTATGACACGCTCACCTGGTTGAAGGTCCAATCCATAGAATGCCATGTCCCACGCGCGGGTTGCGTTTTCGACATAGGCAATTTCATCGGGCGATGCGTTTAGGAGAGCCCCAAATTCTGTGTAGAAGGCTGCGAGATCGTCCTGTGCCCGCCGCTCTGCCTCATAGCCCCCAACTTCGTTTTCATTGCGCAGAACGCTTTGAAGTGCGTCAAACACTGGCAATGGCATGAGTGATGAGCCGGCATTGTCGAAGTGCAAAACGCTGCCACAAGCAGGCGTATCCACACGCAATTTTTTGATATCTATCAATGGATCGTCCTCCGGGGGATTTCTATATTATAACGGAAGCCATCCGCTCGCGGTCGAAATTAGCTCCACACAAGATAACAGCACATATTTTTCCAGTAATGCCGCTGTCCGCCTGGTACGCGGCAAAGGCCAAACCAGCTGAGCCTTCAACCAACATCTTTTCATTCCATGCGAGGGATCGGACGGCTTCTGCGATCTGTGTTTCTGAGCAATCAACAAGATCATCGACCACTTCTGTTGCGAGGGGAAGGGTTATTGCTCCAACGTCGACAGCACCAGCGCAGCCATCGGCTAGCGTATCAGAATGAGTGATTTCTACGATTTTTCCGGACCGGATGCTGGCCGCTAAAGCGGCAGAATTAGCTGCGCTAACCCCCACAACTCGTGTCGAAGGGGAAAAAGCCTTCAACACTGAACCAACTCCGGAAATCAGCCCACCACCCCCAATTGAAACATAAACTGTATCAAGCTTTGGGATTTGCTCTAAAATCTCCAAAGCAATTGTGCCTTGACCAGCAATTACAGCTCGGTCGTTGTAGGGTGAAACATAAACATTGTGATTTTTCCGGGCAATATCCTGCGCGTGTTGTTCAGCCAGACCCGGGTCTCTGGAATGCAGGATGGTCTCGACGCCCAACGCACTAATGTGATCCAGCTTTTCGCTTGCAACCGTCTCGGGCAAGACGACAGTTAATGTGTGTCCTGTCATCTGAGCTGCCGTTGCAAGCGCTAGCCCATGATTACCTGAAGATGCGGTCACGATCGGCGTGTCCGTTGAAAGCGATGTCAGTTTCGACAGTGCGCCGCGGAATTTGAAAGAGCCTGTGCGCTGAAAGTTTTCAGCTTTGAACAACAATTCGGTTCCCTCTTCAAAGACAGTGCGTGATGGGATGCACGGGGTCGTATTCAGGAACCGACCGATGCGACGGCGGGCAGCGACTGAGAGAGCTGCTTGTTCAAGAACGGCTGGCGACGGTTTCATGTTTTCTCCTTTAGGCGTTAATGGTGCCACATTTTTCCGACCGCCATTTCAACTACTAGTGAGTTTCAGCGTGCCCCCAAACTGGTTCACAGCGGTTAGTTCCTGTATTCCCACTCCAGACAGGCTTGCACTGGTCGTATCACTCAGCCGGTGGACGAACCCGCTTTAAGCTAGAATGCATTATTTCGGGCCTGCTAAGCGGCTAGCAACGCCCGCCCGATTTTCTCGATATGCACATAGTCCGTGCCGCAACATCCACCAAAGACATTCATTTTCGGGTAGGCGGCCCGAATACCAACGTATTGGCCTGCTAATTCCTCGGGGTCACCCTCATCGAGATGACCCAACTTACACAAGGTGCCATGATCAAGGGATGACGCATTGGCGCGCAGCCCACGGATGCGATTTGCCCATGGCTCGTCTATAAGCGACGGGCCGAAATCAACTGGGTGCGCGCAATTTATCATGTAATAGGCAGGTGCATTACAGGTTGCGGCATCGACAGTTTCAATTGCCTGTTTCAACGTTTCTCCGCTCCGAAGTCTGCGGTCCTTTTCGATCGTAAAGGCGATAGCCGATGGCACACCAGCTTCGGCTGCGGCCCTTGCGATGCCAATCGCCTCGGCCGTTGTGCTTAGCGTCAGCGCTGTGATGATATCTGCACCTGCAGCCTTGAACGTATCAATCTGCTCTCGGTGGTAGCTTTCGGCACTCTCGGCAGTGAGCCCCTTATTTAACTTATAGGCATCACCCTTCGGTCCAATGCAGCCGCTCAAAACTGTGTTTTCCGCTGCCAAACCAGCGTCGGCAGCACATTGGCGGTAAAATTCAATGCATTTGTGGTTCATCTCGGCCAGCCCTTGGCTGGAGTATCCAAGCAAAGCGCCCCAGTCCCGACTTGCGCGATAGGTCAGGCTGTCGAATATGAAAGGCGTTCCAAGTTTTACCGCGATATTCGCGAATGCGGTGTAATATTCCCGCAATGCCGCAGATGACCGTGCATCATTCAGTAAGTGAAAGGCGCTGAATTCCCGCAGCTTGAACCCGCGCTTGTACATAAGCCAAGTTTCCGTTCCGCCATCGGTCAGGAAGATGTCGTCCGTTTGGTGTGGCAAACGGGGCTGTGTAAAAGACATGTTATGTTCCTTTCGGAAAATAAGGCACATCGACGCGCCTGGTTGAAATTGTTACGTTAGATGTTTCGCAATTGCCTTCGAGATCACTGGCAGGCGCGGCACTAGCATCGGCACGCGGCGGCGGTAGGCGGCGTAGTCCTCGCCGAATTCGCGTAGAAGGGCGCGCTCTTCGAACCGCAGGCCAATCAGGGTGTAGCCCAGCATGGTGCTCGCGAAGAGCAGACCGCCGCCGGTCATTTCCGGCACGGAAAAGACCACCAGCACGATGCCGAGTTGCAGAGGGTGGCGCACAATCCGGTAGAGCACTGGCGTGCGGAAAATGGGAGCAGGCATCGACCTGCCGTCAAAAAGGCTCCAGGCTTGGCGCAGACCGGTGAATTCAAAATGGTCAAGTGCGACGATGGCGATCACGATCAACCCCCACCCACCGAAGAAGACGGCCAGCATCACGAGTTCAGCCGCGCCTTCAGCGTTCCAGACCACGAAAGGGATTGGTTGCCATAACAGCATGATTACCGCCAATAGCAGCGAGGATTGCAAAACATAGGTGGCGCGCTCGGCCGCGTTGGGGATGATCCTGGTCCATTGCCGCTTGAACGCCGGTCGCGCCATCACGCTGTGGACCAGGCCAAACAGCGAAATCAGAAGAACATCTATTATCGCGGCCTGAAGCGCTGGTGTGCCGGTTTCTGCGGTTCGGATAGAACCGACATCAAGCAGAAATGCCACGAGCCAGAGGCATACCGCCAGGAAGGCGACGTAGGATGCGATGGCATAGATCATGATAAGTGCGCGAAGCATGGTGGTCTCCGTGATTGGAATTTAAGAGACGGAAACGTACGCTGCGCGCCTCCTGTATTGTGATTGGATCTTGGATAAGGCCGCCGTGATCCCGGTTTCGACGCCTGCCGCACCGATTGGCCGCGATACCGCGCTTCCAATATGCGACGCCTGCCAGTGATCGGTGCCACAACAGTGGCCAAAGACATTCATTTTTGGAAAGGCCGTCCGAATTTCAACCTAGTGGCTCGACAATTCGTCATGCTTGCCCTCTTCGAGATGTGTGTCTTTGGCGAGGAGGTGCGCTGGTCTTAGGCCTCCGGCATGATATTTTGGTTGAAACGAAACCGGTTTTGCGGGTCGTATTTGGTTTTTATCGCAACAAGACGTTCATAGTTCGCACCGAAACTGGTCCGCGTCAGCGCCGAGTTGTCCTCACCATGGCCCGGAAAATTCAGGTACGCGCGACCATGATGGCCAAAGCGTTCGGAATTAATCCAGCCGTCGCGTGACCACGTAATGTTCGCGTCATCGTCACTGGGATCGGTCCAAACACCATCCAGCGAATACATCCATCCCATCGAACGGTCGCCAAACGCGGTAGCGTCTGCGGGTACTTTCGCAGTCGCGCCACCAAAGTTCCAAAGCGATGAAAGTGAGCTGTCCGAGGGCGCGGCCATTGCGTTCGACATCGCAAGGTCGATCATCTCATCTGTCAGGTCGGTCAGATAGCGGGCCTTCCAGTAACAGCGAAAATCTCCCGCAGGCATGAGCGTGTCGAACAGCTGTTGCACGTCGCAGTAGTTCATTCGCCCAGAAAAGTCGGCCGACATTTCGCCAAGCTCACGAAGCGGCTGGAGAAGTGCTTCACCTTCAGCAGCGTCACCGCTGTACACGCAAGCCAGGGTAAAGACTCGCTTACCCCAGTGTTCCTCTGCGAAGTCCTCGCCACCTGCTGTGGAAAATTCGCAAAGCGATCCAACTTTGTCGCCATGTTCGGCAAGAAAGTCGCGCCATGCCCGAATGGGTTCGGGGCCGTCTTCGACGAGGTAGATCGGCGCTGCGAACATGACCTCCGGGCCGATGGCGTGAAGCTTGAATTCGAACTGCACCACGACTCCAAAATTGCCGCCTCCGCCTTGCAGGGCCCAAAGCAATTCGGGATTTTCGTTTGCACTTGTGTGGATCAGGCTGCCGTCAGCAGTGACGACGTCAGCGGCCACCAGATTGTCGATTGCCAAACCATGCTGCGCGCGCAACCAACCGATGCCACCCGAAAGCGTCAAACCCGCGACGCCAGTGTCGGAAATCAGCCCGCCCGGCGTCGCCAGCCCATGAGCCTGCGTTGCAGAATCCACATCACGCCACAATGCGCCACCCTGCACCTTTGCCACCCGCGCAGATGCGTCAACTGTTACTGCGCGCATTTGTGAAAGGTCGATCATCACGCCGTCGTCACAGACAGCATGACCCGCAACATTGTGCCCGCCACCACGAATGGCAATGGGCAGGTCACGGGCAACCGCGAGCCTGACTGCCGCTTGCACATCACCAACTGTTTTGCACTGGGCGATCAACGCGGGGTGGCGATCTATCATGGCATTCCATACTGCCCTTGTTTCGTTAAAACGCGCATCTTCCGGGCCGATCATCTCACCATGAAAATCAGGGGAAAGCGTTTCGAGCGTGTTGTTGAAGTCATCCATCCTGGACATCCTTTTTCTAAATTCGCTTTCAGGCTAACCCACCACCCAGACTCATGAGAGTGGCATTTTGGCCAAGCACAAGGCATACTGGACAAGTGACCATGGCAAATTTGTCAATACCGTGCCTAATTTGACAAGGATGAGATATGACCCAACCCAAGAAGCCTCTGATCGTGTTGCTCGCCGCCCCAGAATCATCAGCGTCGGTTCTCTATGGATTATATGATGTCTTGCTATCCGTTGGCGCCGTGTATTCTGACATGGTATCCGGATCGCCAGGTGACGAGCTGTTGGACATCAAGATTGCGTCGGCAGACGGAAAGCCATTTCATTGTATCAGCAATATTCCGGTTGAACCGCATATGTCGGCCGACACTCAGGCGACACCTGATGCCGTCGTCATTTGCGACATGTATACGTCGATTTACGATGTACCGAAGGGCCGGTACCCCCGAGAAATTACTTGGTTGCGAAAAATGCACGCAGATGGGGCCATGCTGACGTCCGTCTGTTCAGGATCACTCCTTCTCGCCGAAGCTGGGCTTTTGGACGGGAAAGAGGCGACAGCGCATTGGGCGTATCGTGATATGTTTCAACGCCATTATCCGAAAGTCGCTTTTCGCAATGAGTCAATGCTGTGTTTGGCAGCCGAGGCAGACCGTATTGTAACCGCAGGCGGTGTCAGCGCGTGGCATGATTTGGCTTTCTACCTGATCGCCAGGTTTTGTGGATACAAGCATGCGATTGAAACCGCGAAAGTCTTTCTGATTAGCGGTCATTCCGAAGGCCAGTCACCGTACTCGGTTATGACCCGGCCAATGGAAACAACGGATGCGCAAATTTCTGATTGCCAGGTTTGGATTGCTGACAATTACGCGGTCACCAAGCCGGTTGAACAAATGGTTGCGCGCTCTGGCCTGAACGCTCGTACTTTTTCGCGCCGGTTTCGCGCCGCAACCGGTTTTGCGCCCATCGACTACGTGCAAGCGCTCAGGATTGAAGAAGCCAAACAGGTGCTTGAAACAGATGAAAATTCTGTGGACGACGTTGGCAGTTCAGTCGGCTACGAAGACCCCGCTTCGTTCCGTAGAGTATTCAAACGAGGCGTCGGTCTGTCACCCGCAGCCTATCGAAAGAAATTTCAGCGCATCTCGCAGATCGCCAAACCAACTGGAGTGAGATGACAACGAGGTCTTTCGTGTTGTTAGGCTCCAACCGATTTTGGTGTACGGAATACGTCTAAACAGACATTGGGCAGGCTCAGGTGAATGTCGGCACAGTACACGACCAAGTTGTTGCTGCTGAATGCAGCGAACGGGCAGTTCCGGTTCAGGCCAAAACAGTGCCGATAAATGACCGCTTCGGCGAAATCCACTGCATCGCAGAACATCCAATGCGGCAGGTGCGAAGGTTTTCTGCGTAAGCAATAGCCACGATTGCACGAGTCCACTTGTCCGCGACCTGTAAATTCAACGCATGATCCATGCTGCAGCGCGCATCAACGACCGCTCCTTCCGCTGCGCGGCGGCACCGGATTCAATGCTCTCGCGGCATTTTTCGCGCTGCGAGCGCGCGCAGCGTAATAATCAAATTTACAGGATGGGCTCGTAGCCGTCATCTTAGTGTTTTTGTCGGATGACTTCTCTACGTCACTAACCGGTCATCTAGGCGCGCAATCCGCCGCGAACGTCGGCTTCTCGCAGTAGCGGACGTCGATCACATCGGGCTGGATGACCGCTTCGCAGGACGAAGTGAACATTCGCTACGATGGCAGCAATGGCTGCTTTTTGAGAACTCATCTACCTTGCAAGCCATTTCGCCACCATCGACCACAGCAACAAGCACAGAAGTCCGATAAGCGCGACTTGTGAATGAAACCCTGACCAAGCGCTAATTTCAACATAGGTTTCCATGAAATCCGGTTAGTCGATGTATCTCCGAGGCATTGGCAGAACGAACGCAAGAACTCCTTGAAAAGAGCTGCTGCCAATCAATGCTACATGCAGAATCCAGAATAGGATTTTGGTTAGAGTCGGGTATAGCATCGCTCCAGAACGCGTTTGTATCCAAGTTATTGCACCTAAGACCGCCATGGAGATGCTAATCTTCCACGGGAAGTGGCCGTGGCTCACCACGTAGTAGGTGTCATGATACGCGGGTTCTGCTTCTTGGACCTGACTCAGAGCGATTTGGATTTTCGCGAAGCTGACTGCGCCGAAAACTGCTTAGACGGCTGCTACAGCAAAGAACAGCGCGGCAGGCTTCCAGCCGCGAATACTCGCCAGAAGCGGGGCGAGGACTAAACATAACAGTAAGACAGCGGAATATATCAAAACCAATCGCTCCGGAACTTTGTCCCATGTGCCACCGAAGCAGACTTTGATCAACGCCGCAGCATCGGTGCCTCTGGACTCGAAGGCGACATATGACTCATTTTGTCGGATGACTGCTCTCACGTGTTTAGCCGTCATTGGTAGATAGCGATCCGAGATTTGCGGCATCAACGACCGCTAAACCCAACACCGGACTCTCACGAAAATTGAGGCAAGGACCGCCAAGCGGACAAAGCCGCCGCTCGGAAAATAGTGCAAGAAGAAAGCTCGTGTCGGAGTCTCGATTTCTTCCCGATGCCCAGCAGATTTTCCTTTATCGGCAACCATCGATGAGCCAAAATTCTTCTTTCTGGTACAACGGCTTCTTAACTTGCGTAATGGTTGCCCGATCAATTTTGACTTCCTTGGTTGCGAGAAGTTCGTCCACGACGCTTTCCCGGTCCATAACAAACAAAAACCGGAGGTAACGAGCATCATCCCATGCGAATGGTGCTTTTGCGGTTCGTGCGAAGTACACGCGCAAGGCGTCCTCATAGTAGGACAAGAACAGATTGCGGTTTTCAAATCCTTGAGCGCAGATAGGCTCTTTCAATGCGAGTATGAATTCTCTCATTTTATCACCGTCGTCGGGGGTTTCGGAAAGGTCGAAACGCGCAAGTGCCGGATGCGGATCGATCCCATAGCGCCAGCCTGTGAAGACCAGTCGGACGGCTTCGGGCGTCCAGCCAGCTTCAAGGGAACGATCAATGATGTCTGCTACGCGAGAACGAAATCGATCGACCTCCTCCTTGGAGGGATCCGCATTGTGCCAGAGACTTTCGGCGCGCTCTCGCGTTGCACCAAGAAGGCGCGGGGAGCGCCCCTCCAACCCGTTCACCACAAGTTCGATATATCGTTCGCGAAACGACGTCTCACCTAGCAAGGCGTCTACCAAGACACGGCTCGCGCGATCGCCACTGGTTCGGATCAGTTTCCCAAACAATGCGATCTCGTCTTCGGTCGGCGGTGGGGACGCGGAAATCAGGTCGAGCCATTGCCGCAGCAAGTCATCCATCCATCCGGCCCGAACACCCCTGTCCCAATCCCCCTCAATCCGGGGCAACAGGCCAACGCGTTGCTCCGCTGCCTGTTCAGGCGTGAAGACGCGTCTGTAGGTTCGTTTGCCATAGTGATCGTCTGAATAGCTGTAATCCGGGTGTTTGATGCCAAGGGTTGAGAGGGCACCTAGTTGCATCGAAACGTTCGGCAGGTTGTGTCGTTTGAGCGAAATATCGGACACGCCGAACAGGAAGAACGGAGGTCCTCCGAAACCGCCGGGCGCGTAGACGGCCGGTATCCGAAGCCCTTGCGTAGTGGTTTCCTTCTGATAGGCCACCGGTTTGCCGGCCCGATCGGTTGTCTCCAGCACCAGCAGATCGGTCATGTATCCCGCCTTGCTCCTGAACCGGTCTCGCGAAAAGAGCAACGCGAGGTCCGGTGCTCCGATGCTACCGCGATTTAAGACGCGAGATGCTCCCGTTCCCCGATAGGCGGTCAAAACGCTTCCGTCGGTGTCCAGGTACTGAAATTCCGCGATCTGTCCGCCAGCGGCCAACAGCGTCTCGCAGACGAAATCGCATCTCTTCCCGTCACTTCCATCCTGTGAATAAGCGACGCTTCGAATGTCCGAAGCCTCCGGAAGAGGTGTCACGAAGTCGGCGGGCATATTAACCAACCGGCTGTTTACGTCATGCCGATGAAGCAAATAGGGACCAGCCGCGACCAAAAGCAGCAGCAAACCCGAAATCACCCATCCGGTGCGCGAGCGCATTGCCGCAGCGGGGGCCAACGCCAGAAAGTAGGCGTAGAACGTTGCGAGCGGGATGATCAGAAATATGCCCAGCCCGAATGTGCCCCACATGAGCATTTCCATGATGCTGGGGATGGAAAGCGCCAGCATCAAAGCTGTCAAAATGGCAAGAAACCACCAATAAGATTTAGTCAAAGCGTCACCAGTGTGTTCGAACAATCAGCCTAAAGGCCTCACAATACTTCTAGAATGGCATTGATGATTGCTCACCACCACATCTTCCACGAGAGTGGTGAATCTACTTCATCGACTGTGTCTCCGTCAGTTGTGCCAAAATTGGGGCAGTGTATGCGTAATATTCTCAGCCCGATATATTCAGTAAGGGCTCGTAGCCGTCATCCGAGTCATTTTGTCGGATGACCGCTTTTCCGCGCCAAGCGGCCATTATTCCACTGGACTTGTGCGTCAAAGAGAGCGGTACTGTCCGTGTCGCGACGTACTTCTACCTATGCGCCGCCTCCTCCGCCCGGCCCTCCGGGCTCTGCTCAGTGGCAGGTCATGTTCGATCTGACTGAGCCAGAGGAGAAGACAAAATGACGAAGTCATCTAAACCCAAAACAAAGAAAGCGCAGCTCATTCAAATGCTGACCCGGAAGGCCGGGGCGGATGTTGCAACGATCAGCGAAAAACTCGGTTGGCAGTCGCATACCACGCGGGCGGCGCTGACAGGCCTTCGCAAGGCGGGGTTCGAGATCTCCGCCGAGAAAACGGCAGAGGGCAAACCGCTGAGCTACCGGATCACGTCTCAGCCGGCGGATGCCGCCTGATGATGAGCGATGAGGTGATCGCCGCGCGTTGGGAAGACCTTGGTCAGATGGACCGGGCGGCCCTGCGCGTGGCCTGGGCGGAGGCGTTCGGAGACGCCCCGCCGCATTTCCTGTCGATGATCTTCATGCGCAAGGCGCTGATCTGGGATTTGCAGTGCCGCGCGTTCGGCGGACTGAATGCAGAGGTGAAGCGCGCCCTTAAATCCGCTGCAGGCGGTAAGCAGGTCAGAACCCCGACACACGCGATCAAGCCCGGCACGCAGCTCGTGCGGGAATGGAACGGCCGGCGCTATCAGGTGGAGGTGTTGGACAACGGGTATGTGATGAACGGCGAACGGTTCAAATCGCTGTCTGCTATCGCGCTTCAGATCACCGGCACCACCTGGTCGGGGCCGCGGTTCTTTGGTCTCAACCGGTCCGCGGGAAGCGGCACATGAAGAAAATCCGCTGTGCCATCTACAGCCGCAAGAGCTCGGAAGAGGGGTTGGAGCAGGAGTTCAACTCACTCGATGCTCAGTACGAGGCCTGTGCCGCGTATGTCACCAGCCAGAAAGCCGAGGGCTGGGTCCTATTGCCGGAGCGATATGATGATGGTGGGATCTCGGGCGGCACCATAGACCGTCCCGGTCTGCAGCGGCTCCTGGCAGATATCGATCGGGGCGCCGTAGATCAGATCCTCGTCTACAAGATCGACCGATTGACACGATCGCTGTCGGACTTCGCCAAAATGGTCGAACGACTGGATGCGGCCGGAACATCCTTCGTGTCGGTCACCCAGTCCTTCAATACCGCCACCAGCATGGGACGATTGACCCTCAACATGCTTCTGTCCTTCGCGCAGTTCGAGCGTGAGGTCACGGCGGAGCGCATCCGTGACAAAATCGCGGCCTCCAAGAAGAAGGGCCTCTGGATGGGGGCCACAGTGCCGCTGGGCTATGCCGCGGATGGACGATCGCTCAGGATCGCAGAGCCGGACGCTGCGGTCATCCGTACGATATTTGACCTCTACCTGGAGCACCGGAACGTCCGGATGGTCAAAGAGGCCGTTGATGTACGCAAGCTGAAGACCCCCGTCAGGACCCTGGTCTCGGGCCGGGTGAAAGGCGGGGCCGCATGCAGCTACGGGCACATCCATTACATCCTGACCAACCCTGTCTATGCCGGTCGCATCCGGCATCATGCGAAGGTATATCCCGGCCAGCATGAGCCCCTGATCGAGCCTGCTGTCTGGGACAGCATCCAGGAACAGCTCCAATCGGATGCGGCCAAGGATCGAACGTTCACAAAGCGCAATCGAAACGGCGCGAAGGCATTGACCTCCCTTCTCGCTGGTAGGCTCTTCGATCAGACGGGAGATCGACTGACCCCAAGTCACTCAAAGACGGCGAAGGGGCGGAAGCTCCGTTATTACGTATCCCATCGCCTGGTTCGCGGATCGGCGCCGCGGGATCCCTCTGGGTGGAGGCTGCCGGCGCCCGAGCTGGAAGGCAGGGTTGCTGATCTGGTCCGGCAACACCTCAACCGTCCGGAGGTTCGTCTTGGCCTTGTGCGTGACGCGTCAGTCGATGAAGCCGTCGCGTCCGACACAAGGATGCTTCAGGTCGCCGGAGCGGACTTAGAGACAACCACGGAGGCAAGCCGTCTCTGCCTGAACCTGGTCGCGCGCATCGACATTGCGCCCGGCGACATCCGGATCTCCCTCTCTGGTAATGCCGTTGCCAAACACCTTGATGTGGACCCCGCGCGGATTGTCGACGAGTTGCTGTTATTCACAGCGCCGTTTCGACATCGCAAGCGCGGCGTGGAAACCAAACTGATCATCGGCGATCAGGCAACTGACATCGATGGAACGCTGCTCCGCAACATTGGCAAGGCGCATCGGTACTTCGACCTTGTTCGATCTGGCCAGACTTTCGGAGAGATCGCGGAACGCGAAGGCGTGTCAAAACGGCGCGTTCAGCAAGTGATCGAGTTGGCTTTCCTGGCACCTGACATCGTGCGCTCAATACGCGAGGGGCGACACCCGGTCGGCCTGACATCCGAGTGGCTGATGCGGCATGCGTTCTCTCCGATCTGGTCGGTGCAACGCGAAACCTTCGCCACACTTTGATCCAGCGACAGAAAGGCTTCCATGCTGGCGGCGGCTCGGAGTGTCTTTCGGCTCCAGCTCACGACGTGCCCGTCGGCACCCAAGGTGCGGCGATGCATATGCCATCGTCACCCGTCAAACTGCTAGCGTCGAAACCGCGATTCCAGACTTTTCGGGAAGTTGGCCAGAAACCCGGAGAATATGGCGTCTGCGGTATTCATGTACCGCGAAACGCGTCGGGAAACAGCGGGTATTTCCGAAATTTATTCATCTATATCAATAACTTGGGCATGCTGGCTGGGGTGGTAGGATTCGAACCTACGGTACACGGTACCAAAAACCGCTGCCTTACCACTTGGCTACACCCCAGCGGGCTGGCGTTTCTTACGCAAGCGAACAGGCCCGCGCAAGCCCCGACTTGCTGAAATTCTAGCTTGAAACCTGCTCCCTCAGGATCGCCACCGTGACCGACACCAGCAGGTAGATTGCGCCAAAGACGAAGAAGGCGATCAGCGTGTTCTCGAACACGCGCGGATAGGTCGGTTCATCCGGCGGCACCGGCCGCGTCATCACCGACAGGAACCGCACCTGGCGGTTCGCCTCGACCCGCGCCATTTCCAGCATCCGCAGACTTTCCTGCATCATCATGGTCCGCGTTTCCAGATCGACCCGCGCCATGTCGAGCTGCGACGTCACCGAAGCCAGCGACCGCGCCTCGCCGCCCTCGACGGTCAGTTGCGACCGCTCTTCCGCGATCAGTTGCTCAAGCCGTTCGATATCGCCCTCGACCCCGGCGACACGCGCCTGGTTGGGTCGCGCGTTGTCCATCAGCTGGCTCAGTTGCAGGCGCTTTTCGACCAGCTGGGTTTCAAGCGCCGAGATTTGGGTCATCACGGCCGCGGATTCCGACTGCGGGTCCAGGATGCCCATCTGCTCCTGCAGGGCCAGGACCTTCTCCTGCGCGGCGACCATGCTGGCCTCCGACTGCTCGTAGGTTTCCTGGGCCCCTTTCATCTGGTCGCCGCGCTTGCGTTCGGTCAGCTTGTCGACTTCTTCCTCCGCATAAGAGACCAGGGCTTCGGAAAAAACCTGGCTCATTTCCGGAGACAGCGCGGAGACTTCCATGCGCAACACGCCTTCGGTCGGGTCGTACCCGACCGTCACATGTTTCTTGTAGTGCGCGTAGAGCGCCTCGTTGGAAGCATCCTCAGGCAGTCGCTGAAGCGAATCCACGTCCGGGTCGCTGAAATGGGCCCGGTAGCCGTGGTCGTTGTCCAGCCGCTGCATCGCCTCGCGCGATTTCAGGTAGCCTTGCACCAGGATGGAATCCTGGTTGGTGACCATCGATGTGCCGCCCAGCAGCCCGCCGCCCTGCCCGGCACTTTCCGCCTGCTGGACGATGAATTCCGACTTGGTGGCATATCCCTCGGTCGCGATGAAGGCGAAATAGAACATGCAGGCGAGCGTTGGAAGAATGACGAAGGCGAAAAGCCGCGCGCCCAGAAACATCAGGTTCCGGCGGCGGCGGCGCAAGATATCGCGCTGGATGCGCTCAATCTCGTGCATCCCCAGCGGACCGGATTGCGGAATGTGTTCCCCCGGCAGGTTCTTCGGCGGCTGTTCCACTTTCTGCGGCAGTCCGGCCCTTGGCTTCTGCCCTTCGACCTTGGCGGCCGCCGCGGCCACGGCAGCCCCCTTGCCGGCGTCACCGGGTGGTGTGTTTTCCTTGTTGTGAACCAACTCGATCATGTTCGCACGGTCGAACGGGTCGATCCCCTGTTCGCGCAACAGGCGCACCGCATCGAAATCCGAGCTTGGGTTCAGCCCCTGCTTCTGAGCCAGCCGCCGGGCCATACGCAATTGCCGCCCGGTAAGTCCCTCCTGCCGGATCTCCGCGATGGTCGAGGCATTGGCGGCCACGGCATCGGCCTTGGAGGACCCCGGAAAGGCCTGATCTCCAAACCCGTCCTCGACGGGGTTTTCCAGCGTGAACGGCTTGCCGCCTTTCGGCGGCGGAACGCTCGACCCGCCCCCTGTCGGCGCAGACGGCTCTTCCGAGACCGGACGCGATGGCGAGCGGCGAATGCGGAACTTAGGCGCTTTGGGCTTCATAGTCATAGAGTGCTTTCGCCTCTTCCAACGAATCGAACATATGCAGCTGGCCATGTCGAAGCACGGCTGCGGTTTTGCAGAATTTCTCCAGCGTGGATGCCTGATGCGACACGATGACGACGGTCGAGGTCTGGAGCCGCTCGTAAAGGATATGCCCCGCCTTGCGGTTGAACTCCGCATCGGTCGTGGACGGCATCCCCTCGTCGATCAGATAGAAATCGAAATCCAGCGCCAGGAGGAGCGCGAAGGAGAACCGCGCCGCCATCCCTGCCGAGTATGTGCCGACCGGCATGTCGAAATATTCTTCCAGATTGCAGACCCAGCGGCAGAAGGCTTCAAGGTAATCCGGGTCCTTGTCATAGATCCGCGCGATGAACCGGCAGTTTTCCACCGCCGTCAGCCGCCCGACCATGCCGCCCATGTAGCCCAGCGGAAAGGACACGCGCGAGCTGCGAATGATCTCGCCCTCATCCGGCTTTTCGATCCCGGACATCATGTTGATCAGCGTCGTCTTGCCCGTCCCGTTCGGTGCCAGGATACCCAGCGATTTGCCGGGTTCCACGCGGAAAGAGGCGCGATCAAGGATCACCTTGCGCTGCTTTCCCGTCCAGAAAGATTTGCTCACGCCGCGAAACTCGATCATGCGTGTAGACTTCTGCTCTGCCCAGTCATTTGCATCCCAATATGCCCGGTTAGTTTGACCGATGCATCCTCTTATCTGGCCAAACCTTAGCGATTCTGTGGCAACTAGCCCGGAATTCGCCGCATTGGCGAGGGTCGATGCGGCGGACATGAAAAAACCGGCAATTCTCAGCCGGTTTTCTCAGGAAATGTTGGAGATCTTCAATCAGGCAATCGCGCCCCATGTCAGCCCGGCCAACAGCGCGCCGATGATAGCGATTCCGATATAGGCGGCGAAGACCCTTGGCTTCACCAGCGCCCAGACCGCGATTGCGGCGGGAATGCAGCTGACACCGCCCGCCAGAACGAAGGACATCGCAGCGCCCGGTGCCATACCTTGCTCCAACAACGCATCGACCAGCGGCACCGCCGCATAGCCGTTCAGATAGGCCGGAGCCCCGACCAGAGCACCCAGGAAGATCGGCCGAAGTCCCTCACCGCCCAGCACGCCCGCGATCATCTCGGCCGGCACATAGGCCAGCATCAGCGCCTCGAACATATAGGCGATCAGAAGCCACTTGCCGAGGAAGAGCGCGTTCTCGATCACCGTCCTGCGGAAGGTCGCGACCCGCTCGGGCTCGCCCCAAAACGCCCATTCCGGCTTGCCCTGAAACGGCTTTGCAGGCCCGCAGCCGCAGCCGCTTTTCGCAGGCGTGGCCTTCAGCGGATCGACAAAGACAGGCGACGCCTTGAACAGATACACCGTTGCGCCGCCCAGCACGCCAAGGCCGACCGCCGCAACGGTCTTGGCCACCGCGAAATTCATGCCCAGCGTGCCCGCCGTGATCAGAAACATCGCCGGGTCCATCAGGGGCGAAGCCAGCCAGAAGGCCATGACCGCCGACAAGGGCGCACCCACCGCCAGCAACGCGGCGATGAACGGGATCACCTCGCAGGAACAGAAAGGCGACAACCCGCCCAGAAGGGCGGCCATCAGGATCATCCGAACCTCCCGCCCCTCAAACGCCTTCGCCAGCAGCGTTTCCGCCCCCGTCGCCTTGAGATAACCGACGGCCAGCACCGCGAAGGTGATGAAGATCGCCGTATGGCCCAGTGCCTTAAGGGCGAATTGAACAGTCTCCACCGCCTGCCCCGGATCGAACAACGCCAGGACCAGAGGCATAGCCAGCGCAAAAAGCCAGACCCGATCCCACTGGAAACGCGGGCCTCTCGGTTCCGTCGTCATCTCAGCCATGATCATGCCCCTTGCCCGTCGCGCTATCCGCGCAGCATTCCTTCAACAGGTACTCCGACAGCACCTGCATCCGGTCGAACGCCGCCGCGATGCAGATGATCCGCCGCCCGTCCTTCACCTGATCGACCAGCCCCGCCGCCGACAACAGCCGCATATGATGGGTCAGCGTCGATCCGGTCACGCCCGATCGCGCCCCCAGCTCCCCGATCGCCAACCCCTCCGGCCCGGCCCGGACCAGCGTGCGCAACACATGCAGACGTTGCTCTGAGCCCAGAGCGGCGAAGGTGGTGGCGGCCTCAGTCAGGCTCACGCCGGAATCGGTTGTCATTTCCATATTTCGAATATTATAGAAATATCGAAATGAGTCAACCGCAGCCCTTTGAGTCCAATCCGCCAACAGTCTGGTGACTGGACATGCCCCCCGCTTCCGGCCTAGGCCAAAGGCAATGGGCCTCCAATCCGACATAGCCGCCTGCACCCTCTGCGCCGACCGCTTTGCGGCGACCGAAACCGCACACGCCCCCCGGCCGGTCACCTGGTTCGGCCCTTCTGCACGCATCCTCATCGCCGGTCAGGCACCGGGTCTGCGCGTCCATGAAAGCGGCAAGCCCTTCACCGACCCGTCCGGGGACCGGCTGCGCGACTGGATGGGCGTGGACGATGCCACCTTCTACGACACGACGCGCATCGCCATCCTGCCCATGGCCTTCTGCTTTCCTGGCTACGATGCCAAGGGCAGCGACCTGCCCCCGCCAAGGGTTTGCGCCGCCACCTGGCGGCAACGCATCCTCGACCGTCTGGGAGGCATTCCTCTTACGCTGTTGATCGGTGGGTATGCCCAGAAGTGGCACCTCGCTGAGACCCCGAAAACCGTGACCGAGACCGTCTCCCGCTGGCGCGATTTCCTGCCCGATGCCATCCCGCTGCCGCACCCGTCCTGGCGCAACACCGGCTGGCTGAAGAAGAACCCCTGGTTCGAATCCGACCTCCTCCCCGTCCTCCGCACCCGCGTGAGGGAGGCACTGGCATGACCGCACTCGATGCGACCTTCGAAGCGATGCAGGCCAATCCCGCCAATGACAACGCCCGCCTCAGCTTCTACGAACGCCTCGCCGATGCCGAGCTTTTCGTCCTGCTCGACGAGGAACCCCAAGGCACCCGCTTGTCACCGTCCGTCTTCGACACCAGCGACGGCCGTTTCGTCCTCGTCTTCGACCGCGAGGATCGCCTGACCGCTTTCACCGACGGCCCCGCGCCTTATGCCGCGCTTTCCGGCCGCGCCGTGGCGAAGATGCTCGCCGGACAAGAAATCGGCCTCGGCCTCAATCTCGGCGTCGCACCCTCCTCCTTCATCATCCCCGCGGGCGCGCTCGCCTGGCTCTGCGACACGCTGGCCGGCGGTCCCGAATCCCTCACCGAGAAACCCGAGGAAATCGCCCCGCCATCGGGCCTTCCTGAAACCCTCGTTACCGGCCTCGACACCCGGCTTGCCAGCGCCACCGGCCTTGCGCAAATGGCCTATCTTGTCGCCGTCACCTATGCCGGCGGCCGCCCCGGCCACATGCTTGCTTTCATCGACGCCGAACCGGGCGCCGAAGACGCCCTTGCAAAAGCCATCTCGGAAACGCTGGTCTTCTCCGGCATCGAAGCCGGCACGCTCGATGTCGCCTTCTTCCCGGCCACCGACCCGATCGCGGCAAAACTGGCCCGCCACGGCCTGCGCTTTGACCTGCCCCAGATCGAAGCCACCAAACCGCCCGGCAGCGACCCGACAAAACCGCCGAAGCTCAGATAAACCAGTCTCAATTATCGGCCTGAAAATATCCTGAGGGGGTCCGGGGGGAGCAAAGCTCCCCCGGCTTGCCCTAGTACCCCTTCGCCCGGTCCACGAGGTAGAAAAACGGCTCCCCCGCCTCCCCGCGCCGGATATTCTCCGCCACCACCTTCACCGCCGTCGCCGCCCGTGTGGCCGACGCGATATGCGGCGTCACCGTCACCTTGTCATGCGCCCAGAACGGATGCTCGGGCGGCAGCGGCTCCTTGCGAAACACATCCAGCGTCGCATGCCCCAACCGCCCCGTATCCAAAGCCGCCAGCAACGCATCGTCGTCAATGAGCGGCCCGCGTCCGGGATTGATCACGACCCCATCCTCGGCCAAAAGCGCCAACCGCGCCGCATCCAGAACATTCTCCGTCTCGGCCGTCAACGGCAGCAACAGCACCACGATCTGAGACCCTCGCAAAGCCTCCGCCAATCCATCCTCACCCGAAAAAGTCGAAACCCCCGGCAGGTCCCGCGCCGTCCGACTCCAGCCCCGGACGTTGAACCGAAGCGCCACCAGCGCCTCGCACACCGCGCGACCCAACTCGCCTAAGCCAAGCACGGTAACCACCCGCTCCCGCGCCAAAGGCGGCACCACCGGATCCCATACCGCGTCCGTCCGGCTGATATCCCGGTCCATCCCCAGATGGTGCCGCAGCGCATGGCCCAGGCACCACTCCACCATGCCCTCGGTCAGACCGGGATCCACCATCCGCGCCATTGGTTGCGTCAGCGTCTGGTTGCCGACGACATTCTCCACCCCGGCCCAGAGGTTCTGCACCAGCTTCACGCCCGTGAAGGGAGAGAAATCCTGCAACCGGCTCGACGGCGCATAGACGATGTAATCCACCTCCTCCGGTTTCTCCGGCAGGATCGCGTGCTCCAGCTCCGCCTCGACCCCGACCTCCTCCAGCGCCTCGACCAGGGGCGCACGATACTCCTCCCAATCCGTCCGGGGTGCGGAAAACAGAATCCGGGTCATCTGCCGCGCGCGCGATGCACATGCGCGGATTGCACCAGCCCGAAGGCCGCCAGCAGCACCAGCATGGCCGATCCGCCATAGCTGACCAGCGGCAGCGGCACGCCCACGACCGGGGCCAGTCCCATCACCATCGACATGTTGACCGCGAAGAACAGGAACAGCGTCGCCGCGATTCCCAGCGTCAGCAGCGCGCCGTAACGGTCCTTGTTCTGCACCGCCGAGACCACGCAGAAGAAGATGATCAGCCCGTAAAGCGCCAGAAGCGACATGCCGCCGACAAAGCCGAATTCCTCGGCCAGCGTGGTGAAGATGAAATCCGTGTGCTTTTCCGGCAGGAAATTCAGCCGCGATTGCGTGCCCTGCATAAAGCCCTTGCCGGTAAAGCCGCCCGAACCGAGCGCGATCTTAGACTGGGTGATGTGATAGCCCGCGCCCAGCGGATCGGTCGACGGGTCAAGAAACGTGTCAATGCGCCGGAACTGGTAATCCTTGATCAACTGCCAATCCGTCCCGCGCGAGGCGAAGACCGTGTAGACCAGTCCGACCGCGGCCAGGACCACCGCGATGAAATACCACCAGGACACACCGGCGCAGAACATCACGATGCCGCCGCCCGCGATCAACAGGATCGCGGTTCCGAGATCGGGCTGTTTCAGCACCAGCGCGGTCGGAACCAGGGTCAGCAAAAGCGGCGGAAGCACCCATTGCGGACGCGACACCTTGTGGATCGGCAGCCAGTCGTAATAGGCCGCCAGCACCATCACCAGCGTGATCTTCATCACCTCCGAAGGTTGAAGCCGCATGAACCCCAGGTCGATCCAGCGCTGCGCCCCCATGCCGATCGTGCCCATCACCTCGACCAGCACCAGAAGACCCAGCGCGCCAAGATAGGCGAACCCGCTGATCGAGCGCCAGAACCAGATCGGAACCATCGCGATGATCATCATCACGACCATGCCAAGCGCAAACCGCTTCATCTGCGGTTCGGCCCAGCGCGAGGTCTCGCCTCCCGCCACGCTCGTCAGCATCAGGAAGCCCACGCAGGACACCGCCGTCAGCAGCAGGACCAGCGCCCAGTTCACGTAAAGCACCTTGCGAAACCCGGTCGGGACCGTCTGAACCTGATTGACAAGATAGGTCATGCGCGGCTCGGCTTGGACTCGGGCGACAGGCGCGGACGCAGGTTCATCTCCTCGTGCATCGCCTTGATCCGCTCGCGCTGATCCCTGGGATAGGCCTCAAGCGGCGGGATATCCCCGTAAAGCGCGTAAAGCAGGATGTCGCGCGACGGCGGTGCCGCGGCTGTCGACCCGCCCCCACCATGCTCGACGATGGTCGCCACTGCGTATTTCGGCTTGTCGAAGGGTGCGAAACAGATGAACAGCCCATGGTCGCGCCGGTTCCACGGCAGTTGATCGTTCCGCGTCACCCCGCGTGCGCGCTCGGTGGCGGTGATGTTGCGCACCTGACTGGTCCCGGTCTTGCCCGCCATCTCGATGCCCTCGGCCACGATACGCGACCGCCGCGCCGTACCCCGCGGCCCGTTGGAGACGTTCCACATCCCCTTGCGCGCCATCGCGATCAGGCCCGGGTCGATGTTCAGAAGCGGCGTTTCCCCGATGGGAACCTCCATCCCGTTCACCGATTTGATCAGCCGGGGTTTCACCGCCCGACCGGTGGCCAGCCGCGCCGTCATAACCGCCAGTTGCAAGGGCGAGGTCAGCACGTCGCCCTGCCCGATGGCGGTGTTCAGCGTCTCGCCCGGATTCCAGCGTTCACCCCGGACCTGCGCCTTCCACTTGGTCGAGGGGATGATGCCCTCCTGTATCGCCGACAGCGGCAGGTCGTGCCGTTCGCCCAGACCGAATTCGTGGCACAGTTCCGCCATGCGATCGACGCCGACCCGGTTCGCCACCTCATAGAAATAGACGTCGCAGGATTGCATCAGGGCATTGTTGAAATCCATATGCCCGTGACCGCCGCGCTTCCAGCAATGGAACCGTCGCCCCCCGAAGGCCATGAAACCCGGACAATAAACCGTCTCGCGCGGACCGACCACGCCCGCGCGCAAGGCGGCCAGCCCGGTCATCATCTTGAAGGTCGAACCCGGAGGATAAAGCCCCTGAACGGTCTTGTTGAAGAGCGGCCGGTGAGTATCATCCCTCAGCCCGTTGTAATCCTTCGAGGAAATCCCCCGCACGAAAAGGTTCGGATCGAAAGACGGGGCCGAGGCCATGGCCAGCAGGTCGCCGGTTTCCACGTCGATCACGACCGAGCCCGCGCTTTCGCCCGCCAGCCGGGCCTGCGCATAGTTCTGAAGCCCGTGGTCGATGGTAAGCTGCAAATCCTCGCCTGCCGTGTATTCGTCGCGCGACAGCTCGCGCATGACCCGGCCGCCCGCGTTGACCTCGATCCGCTTGGTCCCGGCCTTGCCGCGCAACTGGTCTTCCAGCTTGGTCTCCACGCCGATCTTGCCGATCTGGAATTCGGGGATCTGCAACAACGGATCGGGCGTCTCCTGAGCCTCGATATCGCGTTCGCTGACCGGTCCGACATAGCCCACGATATGCGCGAAATCGGCACCCAGCGGATAGACCCGGCTCAAACCCACATCGGGAGTGATCCCCGGCAGGGCGGGCGCATTGATCGCCAGTTCCGCCACATCCTCCCAGGCCAGCTGATCGGCCAGTGTGATCGGCACGAAAGGCGACCGCCGGTTCATCTCGCGCAATGCACGCTCCAGCGTCCGGTCGTCGATCTCCACCAGCCTGCGCACCTTCGCGATGGTCTGCTCCACGTCTTCGACATCCTCGCGGACGATGACAACGCGGTAATTCTGCGCATTCTCAGCAATCGGGATGCCGTGGCGGTCATAGATAATGCCGCGCGACGGCGGGATCAGCCGCACATTGATGCGGTTCTCCTCGGCCAGAAGCCGGTAGCTGTCCGCCTCCTTGACCTGCATCTGCCGCATCCGAAGACCCAACACGGTCATGAAGCCAAGCTGGATGCCGCCAAGGACAACCCCGCGACGGGTCGCAAGTCCCACGGCCTGTTCGACTTCTTTCGGCGTCCGCCTCATCGGTGCGCTCCCAATCTGTCGCTGTCACCGCGCGGCTTGGTCAGCCCCAGCGCCCGGCCTGCGAGGACGACCACCAGCGGATAGGCCAGAACGGTGAAGATCAGCCGTATGACAGTCAATCCGAATGTCGGCTGAGGCACCGCGAACACGGTCAGGATCACCGCCTGCACCACTGTCATCACGGTCACCACACCGGCAATGGAAAGCCATTCCACCACGAACGGCACGTTCTTCAGAAGTGCCCGGCGGGACCGCAGGAACTCGCATCCCATGATCACAAGCAGGGTCCAGAGGCCGAGGGGCCGCATCAGCAGCAGATCGGCAACAAGGAACACCCCGGCCACCAGCCAGACCGGCGCCAGCGCGGGCCGCACGACCGTCCAGGCCAGTGCAATCAGCAACAACACATCCGGACCCGGCACCTGGCCCGGTCCGGGATGCAGCGGCAGAAGCTGGAGAAAGAACACACCCGCCGCAATCGCGACGAACAAAAGCCGATACCGCCAAAGACCGGAGCGCCGTTCATCCATCGCCAGACTCCTCCGCCGTCTGGGCCGGGGCCGGCAAAAGCGGGCCGATCAGTTCTGCGGGCATGTCGAGGGAATCAGCCTGTTGCGCCCTGAGCACGCGAAGGAATTCCAGCCGCTCGTAATCGGCGGCCAGCCGCAGACGCAGCCGCCCGTCTCGTGCCTGCACCACGTTGCCCACCAGAAGGCCGGCCGGAAACACCCCACCATCGCCCGAGGAGATCACCCGGTCCCCCGGCCGCACCTCTTCGGGCGCTTCGATGAAATCGAGAACCGGAAAGATCGAATTGTCCCCCGACAGCATCGCCCGCTGCCCCGACGGCTGGATCGTCACCGGCACCCGACTGGTATTGTCGGTCAAAAGCAGCACCCGGCTCGATTTTTCGCCTACGCCGGAAATCCGGCCCACCAGACCCAGCCCGTCCGTCACCGCCCAGCCGTCCCGGATGCCGTCCCGCGCCCCGCCGACATTCAGCAGCACCGATTGCCTGAACGGCGAGCCGCTATCGGCCAGAACCTGCCCGGTCACAACGGTCAGGGCGGGGTCAAGCCGCACCTTGTTGAGGTCCAGAAGCTTGGCATTCTCCTGCTCCAACTGAAGTGCAGCTTCCTTCCAGGCCTTCATCTGTTGCAACTCGTCGCGCAACTCGCGGTTCTGCCGTTGCAACGCAGCATATGACTGGAACCCGCGCACGAGGTTGACGGTCTCCGTCACCGGGACCATCGCCCATTCCATGTTCGGCACCACCATGTCGACAAACTCGGCACGGAACCGGTCGGCCCGCGGGCTGTCAATCCGCCAGACGATGAAGATGGCGAAGAGGCACAGCATCAGCACGCTCACGGCCAGACGCCGGATCGGGCGGACATAGTCTTCGTTGCTGCCGTTCTGCCGTGCCAAGTTCGCCTCGTCTCGCGCCCCCGCACCCGATTATGTCACGGGCGACAGAAATTACATAATTTCTGCAACGATTTCTGCGCAGAAATCGGTTTCGCCCGCCTCAACTGTCGTAATCGATCACATGCCGTAGCTGTTTTTCGTATTCCAGCGCCTTGCCCGTGCCCATGGCAACGCAGTTCAGGCTCTCATCGGCCACGCTGATCGCCAGCCCCGTCTGCTCGCGCAGAGCCAGATCCAGTTCGCCCAGAAGCGCACCGCCCCCGGTCAGCATCACGCCCCGGTCCACGATATCCGCCGCCAAATCGGGCGGTGTCGCTTCCAGCGCCGTCATCACCGCCTCGCAGATCTGCTGCACCGGCTCGGCCAGCGCCTCCGCCACCTGGGCCTGGTTGATCTCCGTCTCCTTCGGCACACCATTCAGCAGGTCGCGCCCCCGGATCATCATTGCCTGCCCGCGCCCGTCATCGGGCATCCGCGCCGTCCCGATCTCGGTCTTCACGCGCTCGGCGGTGCTTTCCCCGATCAAGAGGTTATGCTGGCGACGCAGGTAGCTGACAATCGCCTCGTCCATCCGGTCGCCGCCGACGCGCACCGACCGCGCATAAACGATATCGCCCAGCGACAGCACCGCCACTTCGGTGGTCCCGCCGCCGATATCGACCACCATGTTGCCGGTGGGATCGGTGATCGGCATCCCCGCGCCGATGGCCGCCGCGATCGGCTCGGCAATAAGACCGACCTTCGAGGCCCCCGCCTGCGCGACCGAGGTCCGGATCGCCCGCTTTTCCACCGGCGTCGCGCCATGCGGCACACAGACGATGATGCGCGGACGCGACAGGAAACTGCGCCTATGCACCTTGTTGATGAATTCCTTGATCATGGCCTCGGCCACGTCGAAATCGGCGATCACGCCCTCGCGCATCGGCCGGATCGCCTGAATGCTGCCCGGCGTGCGCCCCAGCATCAGCTTGGCATCCTCGCCGACGGCCAGCACTTTCTTCACACCGTCCTTGACGTGATAGGCCACCACCGACGGCTCGTTCAGAATCACACCCTTGCCCTTAACATAGACAAGCGTGTTCGCCGTCCCGAGGTCGATCGCCATATCCGTTGAAAACAAACCACCAAAAAGGGCCATGTTTCACTGCCTCGATTTCCGTTTGACCTGTTCTGCCGACAGGCTCGTTGACATATACGCTCCGTACCCGCGCTCCGAAAGCGTTTCCAACCGATTTTAAGGCGGTTTCCCGCCTTTTCCGCACCGGCGCATTAGCTCCGCAACACTATCAAACCGCTAATACTGGCATGATTGTGGCGCGTTCGCGCACAATCAGAAGATTCAGCGCTCAGTGAGACGCTCTAGTCGGCCACCATGCGCTGCCAGTTCGTGGCGATGCCCAAAACCTGCGAGGCGGGCGCGTGAACGATGGCAGAGAGGGTTCCGATCTCGACGAAGAACACCGCCGGTCCGGCATCGCCGCCGGGCGAAATCAGCGTCCCGCAAGCCAGTGCGGCTTCGCGAAAGCCCACGTCGAACTTGCTGAAATAGCCATCGAGGAAGACCGCCGCCTGTTCACCCAGCGCGGCAACCGCATCGTCGGCACCGCCCTGGCCGGTGACCTCCTCGCCTTCGATCTTCAGCCAGGCCACCGTCCCGGTGTCGAGGCTGGCAAGAAATCCTGCCAGAACGTCTTCCGGACTTGCAGCAACGCTTTCGGCCACGTTCCAGACGCGGGGCAGTTGCTCCGCCGGAACCCCGATGTCCGAGGCAAAGGTCTCCGTCATCCGGGCAGCCGTGACTCCCACGGCATCCGTTTCGCCCAAGACGGCTTTCAATGCCGTCCCCAGTTCTGCCAGTGCCGGGTCTTCAGCGTCCGGCAGCGCGTGACCGACCAGAGCCTCCGGCACCGATCCCGGCGCGGGGGCGAGAAGCGCCTGCAAACGCCGGTTTGCGACAGCCAGATGAACATCGCCTTCGGGTGTTGCGAAGCTCAACCGGCGCGGCAGGATGGTCTCGTCGATCTCCGTGACGATGGCGGCCAGCAACGCATCAGCACCCGCACCGCGCAGCTTGCGCCCCTCGCCGGGCGCGCGTTCCTTCTGCCTGAGCTTGGCGAGCTTCTCTTCAAGGCGGGCAAACTCACTCATATGTCGCCTCAGCCCTGTTGCCCGATCCGGTCGAGCGTCGACTGCGCGTGTGTCACCGCCGCGTCAAGGTCGGTATCCGGCGCACAGACAGCCACCAGAGCCTCCGATGGGTTCGCGGGCGAGCGCAGGAACAGACGCGCTTCCGATCCGGTCATCAGCACCGCCACCTGCGGCGGCGGTTCACCGCCCCAGCTGGGTGCCGCGCTTTCGGCGAACGCACCGTTCAACGCCAGCCCGGCGGCCTGGCTCAAGGCATTCATCTCTTCCTGAACCGGGTTCGACGCCGCACTGGTACACAGCACAAGCTGCGACGACAGGTCGGTATAGGCCACAAGGGCACACCCCTGCAGCTCCGCCCGCATCGCATCCAGTTCGGCCGTAATGTCCATCTATCCACGCCCTTGACTTGGCAACCTTAATGATCGCCACGCCGTCCGGGTGCAAGCCCCCGAAGTCATTCGTGGAAAGCTCTGTGTGTTAAACGCGCTCAGGGCCGGGACGGCGGACGGCTGATCAACGGGCGCGGACGCACCCGCGTCGGCATCACGATCCGGGCCGGTTTTTCCACCACGCGTTCGCCTATCGCGTCATCGAGACTGCGGGCCTTCTCGGCCACACCTTCGGGCTGCAACTTGCGCGACACGCGGCGTCCAATGGACCCGGTCGCAACCTCGTCGGTCAGGCCGATCAGCGCACGAACCAGATCGTCGGCACCGCTGGACACCCAGGCCTCCTGGTCTCCACGGGCTTCGACCGCCTGGATCAGCGACACCGGCAGAACCTGCCGGAACAGGCCTTGCGTCTCGCTCTGAACCCGCTTGACCACGCGTACCCGGTCGCGTTCCGACAGGATGCGGTCCATCCGAGTCAACAAAAGCAGGCTCTTGTTGTAAAGCTCAGGCGGCAACGTCGACCAGACGGCGGCCTCGCTCTGGCGCCAGGCCTGGGTGGCATGGCTGCACCAGATCACGATATCAGCCTCACCGATGACCCGCTGCCAGACCTCGGCATCCATGTTCGGGTCGGAAATCCCCGGCATGTCGATCAGGTCGCAATTCTTCAGGAACTTCGATTCCAGATAAATTTGGACATAGCGCGTGTCATGCACGGTCACGCCGCTGAACTTGTCGTCGACCTCGTATTCCTGGCCATCCAGACCGACACTGTAAGACGGCTCGTTGCCATAGGACATCCAGACCGGCGGCAATTGCGTCGCGGTGACATTCACCGGCAACGCCGGGCGACCGATCAGCAAGTTCGAAAGCGTGCTCTTGCCGGCGCTGAATTCACCCATCAGGGCCACGCGCGGACGCCGCTCACCTACGGCACGCGCGGTCGGTGCGGGCTGCGGCGCGGCGGGCGCTTCCCGCATCGGTTCACTCATCTCGTAGTCATGTTCACTCATGACGACCTACCCCCGGCTCAAGCGGCAAACCCGGTCAGGGTCTGCATGGTTTGTTGAAGTTCGGCCCGTTTCGTCGCGGCACTGCTGGCATCCAGCAGCGATCCGACCCGGTCGGGCTTCTGTCTCGCCTCGTCGGCGATGCGCATCAGGATGGCACGCTGTTCGCCCATGAAATCCTCCAGCACATCCAGCGCCGCATCCCGCACCGCATCGGCATGCGCCCCGCGCAATGCCTCCACGATGGGATCGGTTTCCGCCTGGATCATATCCGCGAATTCTGTCGCGAAGTTCCGGTAGCCGCGGCGCTTGTGCCACCACTTGGTCCACCAGGTGCCCTTCAGGTCAAGTGCGATGGTTTGCCCCAGCAACACCGGGGACGGGATACGCGGCGAGGTCGGCGCCTCGATCCCGAAATCCTCGTCAGAAACCTCGAACAGACGGTGATAGAGCGAGGCATAATCCTGCGCCACGCGGGTCAGCACCTTCTTGGTGCCGCTCTGGGCGTTGCGTCCGAACACCTGATAGGCGGTGCGCATCAGGATACGCAGTCCGGTCGGGTCGTATTCCCAGACTTCGCTCTCGCCATTCTGGTCGAGGTGCTTCAGAAGCGATCCCGTGGCGCGTTCGAGGAAACTGCGATGCGACCGCTCCAGCCGTTTGTGGAAATCGGCGATCGCCTCGTCGAACATGTCATTCATCAGCTTGTCAGAATGCGCTTCCAGCTTGTTCAACGCGGCTTCGAGCTGGCTCAGTTCAAGCGGCGGCAGGTCGCGGTCATTCTCCCGGCGCGAGATCACCTGCTGCGCGGCGTTCAGACCATTGGCCAGGTTCATCGCCGATTTGGCGATCTTGTCCAGCAGTTCCTTGCCCATGCCTTCCGAGATCCGGGTGGCCAGCGCATCATAGACCTGCGGCACGCCCGAGAGATGCCAGAGCAACTCGTCCTCGGTATAGGCATCGCGGGTCAGGTGGCCCTCTCCCTTCGACCATTCGATCATCTTGTGCAGGGTCGGCTCATCGAGCGCGTTGCCGTGTCCCATCAGGGCGGCATTGGCGCAGAAGGCCGAAGTGAAGATGATCTGAGCGTCCTTCGGCCCGTCGAATTCGGTCAGGGTCTTTACGATGCTGTTGCGGATCTCGGGGATCTGGTTCACCGGGTCCGGCAATTCGTCGATCCGGTTCACCACGATCACGACTTCCCGCGACTTCACGTTGGCGATCATCCGGATCAGCGCCAGGTCAACGCTCGACAACGCCTGGTGCGCGGCCAGCACGACCACGCAGATGCGGCTTTCGCGAATGGCGCGGATGGTGATCTGCTCGCGGATCATGAAAGTGTCGTTCACACCCGGCGTGTCGCGCACGCAAAGCGGCATCGGCAATTGCGGGCGGGAAATGAACAGTTCCGCCGTCTTGGTGATATCCGCAAACCGACCCTGTTCGGGACTGGTTTCGGTGTCATCCTCGAAATCGTCACCCAGGCAGACATAGCGCTGGATCAGATCGCCATCGACATGAGAATAATCGTGCTGCTGGCCCAGAAGCATCTCGAACTTGTCGCCAAGCCGCTTCTTCGACTTGTCGCGCATCTGCTCGACCTGCGCGCGGACTTTTTCCAATTCGTCCTCGGCTCCGGCGCGGCTGGCCAGTTCGCCGATCCGCCCGCCCCGATCCAGCAACCGGCTCCATTCCTCCATATCGAAGAAGCGGAAGCTGGCGCGGTTATCTTCCGGCGCGACATTGGGATTGAGATGCAGCGCCGTGACAACGCTGGTCCACGGGTTCACATCCGCTGGCAACAGATCGGGCGCGCCGACCATCGCATTGACGAGCGAGGTCTTGCCCGCCTTCACCTGTCCGATCATCGTGACCGACGGCTCGGCATGCTTCAGCTGGTGATGCAGCTTGCGCGCCGCGCGATTGGTCGCCTTGTCGCCGATCTTGCCAAGACGCACCAGTGCCTGCCGCAGCTCGCGCGACCGCTTCAGGAACGGCCCAAGTCCTTCGAACCCCTGCGAAAGAAGGTCAGATCGGTCGGATGTAGCGGCAGCCCCTGTCACAATATTCGCGTCCACGTTCATGTTCATCGTCCTACCAAACGCTTTCACCTGATAAGCTGTCGGACCGCCGAAAGCGGACCTCTTCAACCTCAACAAATCCGGTTAAGATGGCGTTTTTGTGGCGCATTTCCGTTCAATCGTCGTCGTTCTCAACCGTTTGTTGCCGCTCAGGCAGCCAACTGCATTTCCATGTCACGTCTAAGTTGCAGCAACAGTGTCACCGCATCCGCAGCGGGTCCGTCGCCGTCCTCGACCTGCATCAGGACCATCATGTCCTGAGCCTCGGCCAGTTCGTCGATAAAGGCATCGGCCGCCTCGCAGCCGGTCTCGTCCTGCGAGAACTGGTCGGTCAGATGTTCCACGGCGGAGACACAGCTGTCGATCAGTGCCTTCGCATTGCCTTCGCCCAACTTCTCCGCCGCCTCGGTCAGACTGTCGCCGCGGCGGCGCAGGAAACGGATGCCATCGGTGAAGAGGGCAACGTTTTCCACCTTGGCTTTCGCCGGAACTGCGGCCGCGGCGGGCGCAGGCACCACCACTTCCTTCGCGGGAGCCTCGGCGGCCACGGGTTCGGAGGTCACAGGTTCGGAGGTCACAACGCGCAGCGGTTGCGACACCGGTGCAGGTTGCGACACGGGCGCGGATTTCCGGACCGGGGCCGGCTGCGAGGCAACCACCTCGGGGCGCGGGCGCGATCGGCTTGCGACCCGTGACGATCCGTCAACGTGATACCGCGCCAGGAACATATGCGCAGAATCGAAATCCGCCCGCCGTCCACGCTCGGCATGGCGCAACACTTCCGAAGTCAGCGCCCCGCCGCCAGACGCATGAAACATCGCCTCATCCACCGTCCCGCTCTGATAGGCTCGGATCGCCTGCAGTGTCGCCACCGCAAAGAGCGAATGGAATTCCTCGGCCACCACGGTCTCAAGCGAGGACACCCTTTGTCTCAGCACCTTCTCGGCCGAGAGTTGGTCGGCCTTGCTGAGAACGAGGAAGGCATGATCTTTCAGACTGTCGGGAACCCGCTTCCAGATTTCCTGTTCGGGTTTGGGAAATTCCTGGGTACACCAAAGCGCGATATCGGTTCGCCGGACCACCCAGTCGATGCCCGAGCTCAGCTCTTCATCCGTGCCGTCGGTCACGACCTCCAGCAGATTGATGCGTTGCAGAATATCGACCGGCAGTTCGACCCGCAAAAACGCGGCGTTCCTGCCCGACAGCGCCGAGACATCCGCGTCATGCACCTTGACCACGGCGCCGTCGGTGCCGGTCACGATCATCTGCGGCACGTCGCCATATACCACTTCGGTCGTCGGCAGTTGCGCGCCCTCGGGGATCAGCGCCTCGCCCAGGAACATGTTCACAAGCTGCGATTTGCCCGAGCCGGGAAAGCCCAGCACCGACACCCGCACCGGCTGTGACAGCCGCCGCACCAGGTGGCGCGCATAGTCCTGCGCGGCCTTGGGTAGAGTGTCAGCCTCGAGTGCCCCCTCGAGCCGTTCAATGACGGTATCGTCTCCAGCGCTGTCCTTCATGCGCCACCATCAGTCGCAAGCCAGCGCCGCCGCAGATAGATCGGCGTTGACGCCGCTTTCGATCCGTTCGATCCGTTCGACCCGTTCTGCGCGTCCGCGATCTCCGGCGCGACCGGATCAGCGGCATCTTCCGGCTCGCCCACCGCGTCGGGCCGGATCGGACGTGTCTTCACTCGTGGCAGGCGCGAGACGTGACGCTCATGCTCGGGCACCGCATCGTGATTGTCCTGCTGCCTGGCCAGTTCCACCTTGATGACCGAAAAACAGACATTGTCCTGCTCGGGATCGTTGAGCTCCTGCAGTTCCTCCAGCAACAGCCGCGCGATCTCCGCGCTGCCCTTGTCGGCATTGTCGCCGACGATCTGGGTGATCTGGCTGTTCGACAGGAATTGCAGACCGTCACTCGCCACCACCAGGATATCGCCGTCCTTCAACATGAAGGGCCGTTCGGGACAGTCGATCCGCTCGATCGGCTCACCGATCAGCACCGAGGTCAGCGCGTTCCGGTCGGGGTGATTGCGTCCGATCTCCTCCGGCATCATGCCGGAGCGGACCATGTAGTCGATATGGGGCCCGAGTGAGTGATCTTCGTTCAGCTGCCGCAGTCGCCCGCCGCGCATCAGGTAGAGCGGGGAATCCCCGATCGAGATCCAGTAGAGCGAGTTCTGGATGAAGACCGGCGCCACCAGCGTCGCCCCCATCCCCGCGGTCTGCGGATTGTTCGAGGCATGGGCCGCCATGCATTCGTTGGCCGAGATTGCCGCGCAACGCAGCACATCGCCCATGTTCTCCACCAGTCCATCGACATTCGAGGTCTGGAACTTCAATTCGCTGAATACTTCCGTGACGACGATCTTCGAGGCCACGTCGCCCGCCGCATGGCCACCCATCCCGTCGGACAGAACGGCATAGCCGAAATCTGCGCCCATCGGGAAATCCGTGGCAATCGCGTCTTCCTGATAATCGCGGCACCCGCGATTCAGAACGGACGCGACATCATAGCTTATGTCGGGCGACTTATGCATTCTCGCCGCTGTCTCCATGTCCGTTCCAGGTGAAGTTCTCACCGCAAAGCGCGATGAATTTCAGCGAGGTCTCGCCAATCCGAATCTCGTCCCCATCGGTCATTTCCTCTGTCGACAGGACCGGCTTGCCGTTCAGGCGTACCAGGTTCGACTTGCCGCCATGGCCCAGGAAGAACGTGCCCTGCTCCTCGTCGAAGGCGACCGCGGCATGGTTATTGCGGCTGATCGAGGTGTCGCCAAAATCCAGGCGCACGGTCTGATCCTCGCCGCGTCCGATCTGGCTGACCCCGGCATGAAGAGAGAAACTCGATCCCCGGCCCGGCCCGTCAATCACCACGATCCAGCCCGTCGGGAACTTGTCGGCGACGACCGGCGCACGGCCTTCGGTCTCCGACGCAAAGACGTCCTTGGGATCGTCTTCGGCCTGGAAGCCCAGCAGGCGGGTCTTCACCCGGCCGGCGCTGCGCCCGGCACGACCGGCAATGGCTGCGGCCGAAACCTCGACCATGTTGTCCATCGGTGCCCCGGCAGGCGCGGCGTCGACCCCTTGCTCCGGCGCGGCATAGTCTTCCGCTTCGGGGCGCGGTTGCGACCGCATCATGGCGCGCTTGCTTTCGACTTCGGACGCCACCTCGTCGGCCATTTCCCAAATCTTCTTGCGAACCAGTTCTTCCGGTTCCTCGACGTCCTCGACCTCATCGGGGGCATTCGCGAATGCCACTGCTTCGGCAACCGCACTGCTCGGCTGAGGCCCGTCATCATCGTCGAGCTCGTCTTCGAACTCATCATCGCCGAACGGGTCGTCCGCTTCGAACGGATCGTCGAAGTCATCCCCGCTCACCGCTTGGGACTGGCTCGCGATATCGTCGGCCGCGTTCTCGAAATCGTCGAACGCATTGCGCTCGCCTTCGTCGGCCCCGGCGGGCGAAATAGCGAACCGGCTCGACGGGAAGTCGCGCAAGGCGACCGGCGTCGTCTCGGTTTCGTCATCGTCGCCCGCGAAATCCGTGGCGCTCAGCTCGGTTGGGGCCCGCGCAAGGCGCAATTCTTCCGCTGCCGACATCTCGGAATTGACCGATGTTTCGGGGTCGTCATGCAGACCGTTTTCGGCGGCGGCGAATAGCGCCGCATCCTCGTCGCCCGCGCCCTGATCCCAGATCGGGGTCGGCGCGTCGGTGCGGCTGACCTGGCGGCTGATCGGCCGGCTGGTCGAATGCGGGCGCACGACCTTGGCAAGGTCATCGCGATAGGGGCTCTGCTCCTCGGAATCCGCGGCGGCGTCGTGGCTGGCCACATGGCGCAGCACCCGGTCCGCCTTGGTCGCGGCGGCGGCAGCCTTCATATGGGCCAGGGCCGAACGACGGCGCACAGAAGAGCTCTCCGACATCACGTTTTCCGTCTGCTCCATCAGGCGTTCCTCGGTCTGCTCGGTGCCTTCGGTCAGTTCGCTGCGGGCCCGGGCCTGGCGTCCGAAATCCTCGTCCTCGGACCACTCGGACCGCTGCCGTTTGTCTTCCTGCGCGGGTCGGCTCGGCGCAACGCTCCGGCGCGCCGAATTCTCCTGCGCGTCCACATGGCCCACGGAGGTCATCGCATCGCGGATCTCGCTGACCAGATGCGCCTTGTCCTGCGTCGCCCGGCGGGTCTCGATATCAGCGGTCGGGTCATCTTCGTCGCCCCAATCCTCGTCATCGTCCCAATCATCGTCCCAATCGCCTTCGGTCGCCCAACCGGACCCGGCAACTTCCGGCTCTTCCGGCTTGGCGCTCACGGGCTCGTCCAAGGCCCGGCTGCGCGGGCGCGAGGGCCGGACCTGGCCGGCATCGTCGAGCGACTCGCGCTCTAGCCGAAACTCCATTTCGTCCGGGCTCTGCGGCTCGATTTTCTTGGACAACATCCTGGACAGAATCTTCATGTCGCGCCTCTCACAAGTAATCCGACCGGCGATTGCCGCGGAACGTGCCCCGCAGAATCCCGAATGGCAGAACACGGGACAGAAGTGTCCGCTTCTTCCGTTTTGTGCCGTTCATCTGGTCATGTGCCTGATTTGCGGACTTATGCGCTGAGTGTTCGCGCGCCCGCTTCTGCTCTTCCTGAAACTCGAAATCATCGAGCATCGCCAGCTCGTCGAGTGTCTTCTTGCGCTGGCGCTGCTGTTCCTGCACCAGCTTCTGGAGGCGTTGCGCCTCCTTCCTTTCAGCGGCCTGTTTGACCTGCTGCATCTTGATGTCCTGCTCCACCGCCTGGTTGGTTTCCTTGACCAGACGGGAGATCGACAACTCGATCTGACGGTCGAGTTCGGCCTGCGCAAGCGCGGCGGACCGGCGGCGCTCGGTATCGACCAGTTCGATCCATTCCCGCGCCGACTGAAGACGGTCCGGCGGGAAAACCGACAGCGCCTTGTCGATGGCGTGCAGGAAGGCTTCCTCGAATTGCGGGAACTTGCCACTGACCGGGCGATAGGGGTCGGGCCGGTCGGCGGCGATCGCGCTGACGCGGGCCTGACTGTCCGGCGGGGCTTCGCCGGTCAGAACATGATAGAACGTCGCGCCCAGCGAATAGAGGTCCGAAGACGCATCCTGCGTCGATCCGGCGATGTAGAATTCGTGCGGGGAGTAGCCGTCTTTTACCACATGGAGCGCCGACAGCGCCCGAGACGCCCGCGTCGCCTCCTCCTTTGCCGCGCCAAAGTCGATCAGGACCGGGTTCCCCTTGCCGTCGATAAGGATGTTGTCGGGGCTGATATCGCGGTGGAGTACGTCGTTGGTATGGATGTAATGCACGGCCTCCAGGCACCGCAGAAGGATATCCTTCACGTCGCGGGGGTGCAGCTTCATCTTCGGATCTTCGATCGTGTCCAGCAGGTCGCGGCCACGCACGAAATCCAGCGCCATATAGGCGGTCATGTTGTCTTCGAAGACTTGGTGGATGCCGACGATATTCGGATGCTGCAGCTTCGACAGACGCCGCGCTTCCGCACCGAAATGTTTCACGACCGCATCGAATTCCGCCTGGTGCTGGCGCGACCGCGCCATGACGTTGCCCTTGGACCGGCAGCACATCGACGACGGGAAGCATTCCTTGATGACGACGATACGGTCCAGGCTGTCGCGCGCAAGGTAAGTCATCCCGAAGCCACCGGCGTTCAGGAACTTCTCGATCCTGAACTGACCGTGCAGAAGCTCCGTTCCGGGCTTCAGCGCGTCAGCGAAGGAATCGTTCTGTTGCGGGCCTGCGTCCATTTCTCACCCAAAAACTCGCCACTCGTCGGACTGGTCGGTAGAGCGCCTTGTATTCAAGGGAAACACTCCGTTTCACCGTCACCAATCCTGCTGTGACAGGGCTGGGTTTATCGGGAGAATGGGCCGAGAATGTGGCGTGAACAGGCCATTAGCTATCCAATCCTGCGGCTTTTTTTGAATTGTTTATATTTCGCTCACGCGGCCGAAATCGGCACCGTCGTCCGGCCGCGCAGGTGCCTTTCATCGACAAGGCGGCAGAGCCTCGACGGTTCCCCGCGTGAATACATTCGAAATCGGCGCATCCCGAAACACCGCACGCTCCGGCCCGTCCGGCGACATCCGCACGAAGACCGAGGCCCGCGCGCCTTCCAGTTCCGACAACGGCACCGTCCGGCACCCGCCAAGCGAGACCGACAGCGACCCGGCGGTGCCTTCGGCATCCGCCGCCCTCCACTCCCGCGCCACCGCCTGGACGGCTCGAAATTCGGCGGCCTCTTCTGCACTTAGCCGAAACACCTGCCGGCCCTGCCGATCCCGGACCGGCTTCAGAACCCACTCCCCGGCCTCGCGTCCGCGCTCCGGATGAGACACCGCCATGCCCAGCCGGACGCTGCCCTCCCGAATCCCCAGCCCTTCCGGCAAATCGAGGGAGACCGAGATCCCCGCCGGATCGGTCGCCAACGGATCGAGCTGCCCGGTGATGGCCTGCGAACATCCCGCCAAAAGGCCAAGGAACAGCGTAAAGACTCTCATTTCTTCATCCTTTACAATCATAATTTACTGTTTTACGATAAATTTGAACATGGAGAACCCCAATGCCCACGTCAAGACTTCACCGTATGGCCACCCTCCTGCACGGCGTGACGCTGGCCTGCGAGATCGCCCTGCCGATCCTCCTCGCCCTCGCCCTCTTCAGAGCCTCCGCCCGCGAGGCGCTCACCTGGATACCCGACGGCGCTGACCCTCGGGGCGCCTTCCTCCTGCTCGGCACCGCTGCAGGCCTCGCCCCGGCGCTGGCACTCATCTGGGCGCTCGACATTCTCCGCCGCCTCTTCGCCCGTTACCGCGATGGCGAGGTCCTGACCGAAGCCTCCGCCCGGCTCATCCGGCAGACGGGCAAAGCCTTCCTCGTCCTTGCCGTTCTCAAGATTGCGTCCCAACCGCTTCAGTCCCTGCTCTTCACCTGGCAATCGCCACCGGGAAGCCGCATGGTCTCGCTCTCTCTCGGCCAGGCCGAAATCGGCTTCCTCCTCCTCGCGGGCCTGCTCACCCTCATCGGCTGGGCGACGACGGAAGCGGCACAGGCGGTGGACGAAAACCGCGCCTTCGTATGAAGATCACCGTCCGGCTCGACGTCGTGATGGCCGAACGCAAGGTCAAAGGCCGCGACCTCGCCGCGCAAATCGGCATCACCGAGCAGAACCTCAGCCTTTTGAAATCGGGCAAGGTCAGGGGCGTGCGTTTCGAGACCCTCGCACGGCTCTGCGACGCGCTCGACTGCCAGCCGGGCGATCTTCTGGAAGCCACGCCCGAGGACTGAACCCCATCTTGCGCCCCGGACCCCGCCGGGCTAGGCCCCGCCCATGGCCAAGCTCTATTTCCACTACTCGACGATGAACGCGGGTAAATCGACCCTGCTTCTCCAGGCGTCCTACAACTACCGCGAACGCGGCATGAAGACCTACCTGATGACCGCCGCCATCGACGGGCGTGCGGGCAAGGGCCGCATCGCCAGCCGCATCGGGATCGAGGCGACGGCGGATCTCTTCGACGACACCAGCGACCTGTTCGAGATGATCCACAAGCGCCAGCGGCAGGACGCGCTCGACTGCGTGTTCCTCGACGAAGCCCAATTCCTGTCGAAAGAGCAGGTCTGGCAACTGGCCCGCGCCGTCGATGACCTGAAAGTGCCGGTCATGGCCTATGGTCTGCGCGTCGATTTCCGGGGCGAACTCTTCCCCGGTTCCGCCGCGCTCCTGGCGCTGGCCGACGAGATGCGGGAGGCGAGAACCATCTGCTATTGCGGCAAGAAAGCCACGATGGTCGTCCGCCGCGATGCCGAGGGTACGCCGATGACGGAAGGCGACCAGATCCAGATCGGCGGCAACGAGACCTACGTGCCGCTCTGCCGCAAGCACTGGCGCGAGGCGGTGGGCGACCGCTGACGCGAAAGGCGCCGCAGCCGCAAGGCCACGACGCCGGTCGCCCCATCCCTGTGGATCAGTTCGTCGCGACGTGCCGGATCAGCTTGCCACGCGGAACCAGGATGTCGTCATCCGATCCGCAGCTGATGAACCTGTGCTGCGCCGCGATATCGACCTCGTCGGTGGCATAGATCGTCAGCCCGTAGCTGGTATCGCCCGAGGACGACGCCGAAGCGATATCGACCGTGTCATCCACGATCAGCGTCACGTTCGACGCCGCGAACTTGGCCGGAACGCTGACGCCCGACATCGACATGATCGTGCTGCGCCCGTCCGATGAACATTCGCCGACCACCGCATCGCCAACGGTCACGTCCTCATCCGAGGTCACCGTCGCGGCCGAGGCATCGCGCGTCGTCACCACAAGACTGCCGGTCACTTCCGAGCCATCCTTGAAATCCAGCGTACAGTTGGTCAGCAAGGCCGCGTCGCTCATCTTGCCACTCGTGCCGCTGAAGGTCAGCTTCGTGCTGGGCCCGTTACCGCCCGCGGAACAGGTCACCTTATAAACCAGCCCCGAAGGCAGCCGCTCCAGCGCGTGAAACTGCGCATGGGTCAGTTCGATCACGCTGCCTTTCACCGGCAGATCGAGCGGATCGACCAGCCCGGCATCCGTCAACAGACCAAGATCGCCTACGTCGCGGTCCTCGAAGAATTCGGCCTTGGTCTCGTCGTCCAGACCGTTGCTGTCGAAGGCGGTATAGGTATCCTCGATGAAACCACCGAAATCGGGGAAGATCATGTTGATCTCGGTGGCGTAGATACCGGGATTGGCATCGGTGTTGCACTTGTTGCCGCAATCTTCCAGATCCGGCATCGACACCAGCGTGTCGTGCTCGAACGTCACCTGCTGCGGCAACCAGACCCGGTCGTTCGAATGCACGCAATAGCCGGTGCCGAAATGCCCCTGCGACGACACCCGGATCTGTTCTTCGCTGTAGATCCCATCGGTCCCCCGGCATTCCGAGCTGACGTCGAACACCGCAACACTCACCTCGTTGACATCCCAGGACCAAATTCCGGCGAAGTTCAGCAGATATGTACCCACCGCGTTGCCGCGTGCGGCAAGGCGGTTGGTCTTCACCGCGACCGCGTTCTTGATCCCGTTGTCGTATAGCTGCCGCGTGTCCGGATCGTAATGCAAAAGCCAGACATCGCCCTCAACGCCGGCCGTTGCACCATAGCGCTCGGGCGGCAGGTTGCCCGCAACCTGAACCCGCGCCGCCGCTACGGCTGCGTCTTCGGTCGCCTCATTGGCAAGCGCCACCGCCCCGGCATGGCTACCCAGATCGGCGGCCGAGGACAGGATCGTCGAATTGCGCCAGGCGTTGGTCGCATCGACCATGATCCCGAGGATCACGCAAAGGATCATGAAGACGAAAAGGGAAAAGACCGTGCCCCCGCCATCCTCGCGCCGGACAAAGGTCGGATCGGTTCTGGTGTACATCAGCTCGGCTCCATCGCATGGACCACCCGGGTCGTGATATTCTCGCCCAACGCGAAGTTGAGCGTTCCGAAGACCGTCATTTCATTTGCCGGGGTCTGTATCGCCACGATCACCTGCGTTCCCGTCGTCTGAACCAAAACCGCCGGGGTCGTGCTTCCGAAGGCCGCATTCTCGCGGGCATAGGTTTCGGCCACGCTTTGGGTCATGCCGTGGCGCGACACGATCCGCGCAGTATCGCGGGAGACCTGCCACATCTGGGATTGCCGCATGAAGGCGACCGTCGCATCGGTCGCGACAAGAAACAGAAAACAAAGAAGCGGCAACCACAGGACGAACTCGATGGTCACTCCGGCGTCGGTTTCGTGACGGAAACGCCGCAACCGTCTTAAGCTGCAATGGGGTCGCATAATGAGTTCTCCCGATAACCAAAAACCGTTTATGGCAAAAACATGGCGGCTATTGGGCCAATCCGTCAAATTTGGAGGGAGATAACGGGGATTCCCGAAACAGATTTAGCGAATTCTACCTACTGTACATTCCAAAGATGGTAATATCGGCATTTTCGGCAATTTCATCGCCATTTTTTGGCCACTGTTAATTTTCGGTTCATTTTAAAATGGTCTGAATCTGTGGCAAAACCGACACAAAAGCCTCGAATTATTCAGTATTTCTGCCAATTTTCCGTGCCGCGGAGCGGGTTCAGCCCGTGACAAGCGGCGCTATACACCAAATTGCATTGCTTTTCTCAATCGGTCGAATCGACAAAACAAGCGCACAACCCAAGCGCGACAATGCTGTTCTGCCGATGCGCAAACACGGTAAAAGCGCGAGTCAATTTCCCGCGCAGGCCGTTGCCAATTCGGCAAATACCGAATGCACAGGCCGTCGCGTTCAGTACATCCGCCCGCCGATGGGAACATCCTTGTCCGGCGTCAGCAGAACAACCTCGCCATCCTCGTCCGGCACCCCCAGAACCAGCACTTCCGACATCACCGGCCCGATCTGGCGCGGCGGGAAATTCACCACCGCCAGAACCTTCTGCCCCGGCAAAGCCTCCACCGTATAATGCCTGGTGATCTGTGCCGAGCTCTTCTTCTCCCCGATCTCCGGCCCGAAATCGACCCAGAGCTTGAACGCCGGTTTCCGCGCCTCGGGAAACGGCTCCGCCCGCACGATCTGTCCGACCCGGATATCGACCTTCATGAAATCGTCGAATGCAATCGTCACTTGCCCAGCTCCCGGCTGCGTTCCGCCGCCGCGTGCACTGCCCGTTTCAGCAAGGCTGGAAACCCGTCCACCTCGTCCATCAGCACCTCAAGCGCCGCCGCCGTCGTGCCGTTCGGACTGGTCACGTTGACGCGCAACTGCCCCGGATCTTCTTGCGCCGCCTCGGCCAATGCCCCCGCCCCGGCCACCGTCGCCTTCGCCAGTTGCATCGCAAGCGCGGGCGCCAGCCCTTCCGCTTCGCCAGCGGCGGCCATCGTTTCGATCAGGTGAAACACGTAAGCGGGACCGGAGCCGGACACCGCCGTCACGGTATCCATCTCCGCCTCGCGCTCAAGCCGAACCGTCTGGCCCACCACCGACAACAGACGCTCGCCCAGGGCCAGCGCCTCCTCCGACACCGAGGCATTGCCGTAAAGCGCCGTGATCCCCCGCCCCACGGCGGCGGGCGTGTTCGGCATCGCCCGGATGATCGGCGTCTTCTCTCCAAGCAAACCTTCAAAAGTCGCCAGCGTCGTCCCGGCAGCAATCGACAGGAAGACGGTCGCGCCGCCCCCCATCGCCTGTAATACGGGAAGCGCCTCACCCACCATTTGCGGCTTCACCGCCACCACGACAACGGAAGGTGCCTCCGGCAACTCAGAGGTCACATTGACACCCGACCCCGTCAGCCATTCCGACGGGTTCGGCTCGATCACATGGACCGATGACGGCTCAAGACCGGACCTGAGCCAGCCCTGCAACAGCGCGCTTCCCATCTTGCCACAGCCCAGCAGCACCATCCCGCGCGTGTCTATGTCTCCGAAATCCATAGCCCCCTCCTCATGTCACCCGCGTTATGAAACCGGTGACCGCCGGAGCGCAACAAAAAACCGGGCCGCGAGCCGCGACCCGGTTCTTGTTGGCATTCGCAGGCCCTGGGGGGGTCACCTTAAAACGCGAATGCCGATGTACCTGTCTCAGGCCCTGCCGTAAGCCTCCGTCATCGCAACCTGCATCGCGGCCTCCGGCGCCTCGTTGCCCCAGACCACAAGCTGGAAGGCCGGATAGAACCGCTCGGCTGACAGAACGGCAGCCCGGATCATCGTGTCGATCTGCTCCGGGCACGCCATCTGATCGCCCGCCAGCACCAGCCCATAGCGCCAGACCATCAGCTTCTGCGCCTCCCAATAGGAAAACGCCCCGGCCCAGCACATGTCGTTGGTGCTGTTCAGCGTCTCGTACAGCGCCGGAAGCCGATCCTTCGGCGGGTCCATCTCGAAAGTGCAGATCAGCCGCAGCGTCTCGTCCTGCGGCGACCAGGCGAGCGTGATGGAATAGGTCCGCCACTGCGCCTCCACGGCCATTGCGATCTGGTCATCGGCCACGCGGTCGAAATCCCAGTCATGATGTTCGGCGATATGTTCGACGATATCGATCGGGTGAAGGTCTTCTGTCGTGAACTGCTCTGAAAGCGACATGGCGCTGCCTCATCCGGTTTGCCGTGATTTTTGGAAGCCACCACGGCTTGATGCCTGCTCTAGGGGCGGTGGTTTTTATATAAGCCCCTTACGAGATATGGTGTGGCAAAGCGGGAGTCCTGTAAACCCCGAATATCGGTCTATCCACAGAAAAACGCAGCCCCGGCCCCGCCGAACGGTGGGCTGACGTGAAATTAACCAACCGCGGAGATCTTCACCGCGAACGTTCCCTGCGCCTCACCCGGCGCTTGACCCGAAAGCTCCGGCCCTGAAGACCGCCCCTCACCAGGGCGCGAAGGGCCAACCGTTTCCGGAAGGCCCCGTCGAGAGGCGGGCGCAAGGCAAAAACGGAGCGCCCGGTGACGGGCCCGTCATTCCCCTCTCCCTGACCGGACAGTCCGACCGAAAGGGAAAAAAGCACCCCGCCGGACCGCACGCCACGGCTGACGGGTCCGATCCAACTTGCTACCCTGCGCCCGGACCATCAACGGGCGGAGACCAATATGGCATATGACGAAGGACAGGCCGAAATCCTGCGCGAAGCGCTCGATGGCGTGGGCGAGATCGTTGAGAAAAAGATGTTCGGCGGCCTTTGCTTCATGCTCAACGGCCACATGCTTTGCGGCGTGCACGCAAAAGGCGGCATGGCCCGCGTCGGCAAGGAAAACGAAGCGGAAGCCCTCACCATACCCGGAGCCCGTCCTCTCGATTTCACCGGGCGCCCGATGGGCGGCATGATCAGCCTTGACGACGTGGCGGTCGAAGACGACGCCATCCGCGCCCGCTGGTTGCCACTGGCGCTGGACTACGTCCGGACGTTACCGCCCAAATAGGTCACCCCTTCTCCAGCGCCTCGATCCGCGCCTTCAGCGCCTCGTTCTCTTCCCGCGCCTTCTGCGCCATCGCGCGGACCGCGTCGAATTCCTCGCGCGTGACGAAATCCCGATCCGCCAGCCAGCGGTCGATCATCCCCTTCATTGCGGTTTCCGCTTCGGTCTTCGCACCTTGCGCCACGCCCATCGCATTGGTCATCAGTTGCGAAATATCGTCGAACACCTTGTTCCGGGTCTGCATGGGCTATCACCTTTTTTAACACTTGGCCCCTATATGCGCCGCCGACCCCGGCCCCGCAAGGTTGACGCGCCCGTGACACGCTGTCACTTCAGCGTCGATGGAGATCAACGCCTTCCAATTCCCCGACATCTCGCCGGTATTGGTGGAGATACCGCTGGGTTTCACCACCCTGCCGATCCGCTGGTATGCACTGGCCTATATCGTCGGCATCGCGCTCGGCTACCTGCTGGCGAAACGCACGATCCGGCGCACGCATCTGTGGCGCGACGACACGCCGGCCATGACCGAGGAACAACTCGAAGCCTTCCTCACATGGCTCATCCTCGGCATCATCCTCGGCGGTCGCATCGGCTATGTCATCGGCTATGGCGACGGCCAGTTCCTTGAAGACCCGATGGCAATCTTCCGTGTCTGGGAGGGCGGCATGGCCTTCCACGGCGGCTTCCTCGGCGTCACGATAGCGGGCCTGATCTTCTGCTGGAAACACCGGCTCAAGCTCCTGCCCGTGGCCGATATCCTCGCCATCGGCACGCCGCCGGGCCTGCTGCTCGGGCGCCTCGCCAATTTCATCAACGCCGAGCTTTGGGGCCGCCCGACAGACCTCCCCTGGGGCGTCGTCTTCCCCGGTTTCGCCGCCCAGGACTGCCCCGGCGTGACTGGCCTCTGCGCCCGCCACCCTTCGCAACTCTACGAAGCAGCGCTGGAGGGCATCCTGCTCGGCGCGCTCCTCATCTGGCTCGCCTACAGACACGGTGCCTTGAGGCGCCCCGGCCTGATCGCCGGCACATTCATCGCCGGCTACGGCATCTGCCGCTTCACCGTCGAGTTCTTCCGCCAGGCCGACGGCCAGTTCATGTCGCCCGAAAACCCGATGGGCTACGTGATGCAATTCGGCGAATTCGGCATCACCCGCGGCCAGCAATTCTCCCTGCCGATGATCGCCGTGGGTCTGCTGATCGCCGCACTCGCACTCAGACGCAGATGACCTTCATCTTGTCCCAAATACGCAAAGCCCGCGACTGCCGCAGGCAGGCGCAAAGGATCGAACGCGCCGCAGGCGCTCGATTGGCGGCATGACCCCGCTCGCCCGGAAACTGATCCGCCGCATAGAGGCCACCGGCCCGATCACCATCGCCGACTACATGACCGAATGCCTCGCCGATCCCGAGCATGGCTACTACATCACCCGCGATCCGCTGGGAGCGGCAGGAGATTTCACCACCGCCCCCGAGATCAGCCAGATGTTCGGCGAGTTGCTCGGGCTCTGCCTCGCGCAATGCTGGCTCGACACTGGCGCGCCGACACCGTTCCTCCTCGCCGAACTCGGCCCCGGCCGTGGCACGCTCATGGCTGATATCCTGCGGGCGACGGCCGCCGTTCCCGGCTTCCACGCGGCGCTGACCCTCCACCTCGTCGAGACCTCGCCCAAGCTCCGCGCCGCGCAATCAGCCACCATCGACGCGCCGCTCACCCATCACGACACGATCGACACCCTGCCCGGCGGCCGGCTGTTCCTCGTCGCCAATGAATTCTTCGACGCGCTCCCGATCCGCCAGTTCCAGCGCGAGGGCGACGGCTGGCGCGAGCGGGTTGTCGGCGTCAGTGACGGCAAGCTGACCCTTGGCCTGTCCGATCCCATGCCGCCCGATCACCTCGCCCATCGCCTCGGCGACACAGACGCGGGCGACATCGTGGAAATCTCGCCCGTCGGCGAGACCATAGCGCAGGCCATCGGCGCGCGTATCGCGACCCATGGCGGCGCGGCCCTGATCATCGATTACGGGGACCGCCGGTCGCTCGGAGACACGTTCCAGGCGGTGAAGGCGCACCGGACAGTCGATCCGTTCGAGGCCCCGGGCGAGGCGGATCTCACCGCCCATGTCGATTTCGAGGCGCTCGCCCGTGCCGCCCATCCCGCCGCCGCAACCGCCGTGATCCCGCAAGGCGTGCTTCTGGAACGGCTCGGCATTACCGCGCGGGCCCAGGCGCTTGCCGCGACACTCAGCGGCGATATGCTGGAGTCCCACATAGCCGCACATCGTCGCTTGACGCACCCCGACGAAATGGGAACGCTCTTCAAGGCGATGGCGCTTCATCGCCCCGGTTCCGCCGCACCGCCAGGATTCGACACCGCATGACACTCGACCCGATCCGCTCCGAAGACCTTGCCGTCCCGCACGGCTTCTTCACGCGGGCGGGTGGTGCCTCCTCGGGTGTGTTCTCAGGCCTGAATTGCGGACTGGGTTCATCGGACCAGCGCGAAACCGTCCTGATCAACCGCGCCCGTGTCGCCGCCGCGATGGAGGTCGAAGCCGACCAGCTCGCGAGTATTCACCAGACCCATTCCACCCGTGCGGTTGCACTCGACAAGGTGCCCGAGACACCCATCGAAGCCGACGCGATGGTCACCGCGACGCCGGGCCTCGCCCTTGGCATCCTCACCGCCGATTGTCAGCCGGTTCTCTTCGCGGACGCCGAACATAGCGTGATCGGCGCGGCCCATGCCGGGTGGAAAGGCGCGCTTGACGGCGTTCTGGAAGCCACCCTCGACGCGATGGAAGACCTCGGGGCGACCCGTGCCTCCACCTGCGCCGTGATCGGACCGGCGATCAGCCAGCGCGCCTATGAGGTCGGGCCAGAATTTTTCGACCGGTTCATGGAGGAAGATTCTGAAAACGCCCGGTTCTTTGCCAATGGCGAAGGCGACAGGCTGCAATTCGACCTGATCGGCTTCGGCCTCCATCGCCTGAGATCGGCGGGGATCGGCAAGGCCTCCTGGATCGGGTTTTGCACCTATTCCGACCCGGATCGCTTCTATTCCTACCGCCGCAGCGTCCACCATCGAGAAGCCGATTATGGTCGCCTGATCTCGGTGATCCGGCTCTAGGCCTCATCTGCACGAATACGCCGACCGCTTTTTTCAAAAATTCCCCGATCTGGACATCAGGTTGCCCCATTGCATTGGCAGGTTCCTGCTCATCGAAGGGCGCAAGACCCTGTGCAAAATGGTTTGAACGAGGATCGGGCATGTCGACGAAACCCCGTTGGATGAAAAGCGTCATTGCGGCTGCAAAGACCGCCGAGACGATTCAGTTCCGCAGGTTCCAACGACTGTCCAAACAGTAAAAATGTCAGTCAAACCAACCCCTTATCGAGTAAAAAAGGTCTCCCTCAGATGAGTGCTTCCCCAACATTGCCTCCATTGCCCGAAATGTCCTCGCGCGTGATCAGCGAACCGGCCTTTACGGTGCGCCGCCGCGTGTCACGGACACCGGTCGCCACGTCCGTGCCCGCCGCGCCCAAGGCTCGGGTGACGCGACGGTTCGAAAGCGAATGGCTGGAAGCGGGCGAAGTGCAGACGAATATCACCGTCTCCCCCGCGCTGCCTGCCTTTGAGGCGGCATTCAACGCCTTTACCCACGGCGCGCTGATCCAGACCGATCTGGGGCCGGTCGCGGTGGAAGACCTGTCGCCCGGCATGAGGCTGGAAACCGCCGATGGCCGGTATTCGCAATTGCTGTGGAAGGGTGCAATCACCCTTGTGCCCGGTGCTCCGACGCTGGGCGACGAACCCCGGCTCTACCGCGTGATGGCGGATGCGTTCGGGCTTGGCCGCCCGGCGCAGGACCAGACCTTTGGGCCGGGCGCGCGCCGGATCGACCGTGACCCCAAGCTGCGCAGCACGATGGGAACCGACGCCGTCTATGTGCCGCTCTCGGCGATGGCGGACGGTCATTCGGTGATCGAGGTCACGCCGGTGTCGCCCACCCGCGTCTATCACCTGGCCTGCGCCGAACACGAAACGATCATGGCCGCTGGTCTTGAGGTGGAAACCTTCCACCCCGGACCCGAGACGCCGATCTCCCTGCCCGAGGAGATGCTCGCGCTCTTCATGCGGTTCTTCCCGCATCTCGACCATGTGCGCGATTTCGGGCGACTCAGCGTGCCGCGCCTGTCTCAGGACGATCTTTACAGCATGACCGGCTAAGGCGTTTCAGGCGATCTGGGCGACTCGTTCTTCCAGAATATCGAAAGGCACGCCCGGCTCATCCTTGGCCCCGCGAATGACCAGCGAGGTTTTCACGCTGATGACATTGGGCGCGGCGGTCAGTTGTTCCGTCAGGAAGCTCTGGAAGGTCGACAGGTCCGGGGCCACGCATTTCAGGATGAAATCAACCTCGCCGTTCAACATGTGGCATTCGCGGACAAGCGGCCACTCGGCACACCGCGCCTCGAAGGCTGACAGATCCGCTTCCGCCTGGCTCTGAAGCCCGACCATCGCGAAGACCTGCACTTCGAACCCGAGCGCGCGGGCATCCACGGCGGCATGATAGCCCCGGATGAACCCCTGTTCCTCCAGCGCCCGCACCCGGCGCAGGCAGGGCGGTGCGGAGATACCGACACGGCTGGCCAGTTCGACATTGGTCATCCGCCCATCCGCCTGAAGTTCGGTAAGAATCTTCCTGTCGATCGCATCGAGCTTGTGACTGGTCATCTGAGTCCCTGCCTGTCCCTATTCACAAAAGATACCGTGGCGGAACGTGTTGCGCAATTATATTTCAAGGTTGCGCAAGATGCGAAAAGCTGATCGCCAGTCCTGGACACCCGGCCTCCCTTGCACCTGCCCCACCCCATTGCCTATATGCTGTGGTCCAGAAGCAGGAGCTGCCGCCCATGTCCGATACCCGTCACACCCGCGTTCTTATCATCGGCTCCGGCCCTGCCGGTTATACCGCAGCCGTTTATGCCAGCCGTGCGATGCTGGAACCGCTTCTGGTGCAGGGCATTCAGCCGGGCGGGCAGCTGACCATCACCACCGAAGTGGAAAACTGGCCGGGCATTGCCGAGATCCAGGGGCCCGAGCTGATGGTCCAGATGGAGGCACATGCCCGCGCCGTCGGCACCGAGATCATCAGCGACCATATCAACAGCCTTGATCTGTCGAAGCGCCCCTTCACCGCCGTCGGCGATGGCGGCACGACCTACACCGCAGACGCGGTGATCCTGGCGACCGGCGCACAGGCGAAGTGGATCGGCCTGCCGTCAGAAGAAGCCTTCAAGGGCTTTGGCGTTTCGGCCTGCGCGACCTGCGACGGGTTTTTCTATCGCGGAAAGGACGTTGTGGTGATCGGCGGCGGGAACACCGCAGTGGAAGAGGCGCTGTTCCTCACCAACTTCGCCAACAAGGTGACCCTGATCCACCGCCGCGACGAGCTTCGCGCGGAGAAGATTTTGCAGCACCGGCTGTTCAATAACCCCAAGGTCGAAATGCTTTGGGACCACCAGCTTGACGAGGTGATCGGGGAGAATGATCCCAAGGGCGTCACCGGCGTTCGCGTAAAGCATGCGCAAAGCGGCGAGACGACGGAAATCCCCTGCAGCGGCGTCTTCATCGCCATCGGACATGCGCCGTCGAACGAGTTGGTGAAGGACGTGCTGGAGACCCATAATGGCGGCTATGTGGTGACCAGGCCTGACAGCACGGCAACCTCGATCCCGGGCGTCTTTGCGGCGGGCGACATCACCGACCATGTTTACCGGCAGGCCGTCACCTCGGCCGGGATGGGCTGCATGGCGGCGCTGGAGGCGGAGCGTTTTTTGGCGGAAGCCGAGGCGGAAACAGAAATTGCGGCAGAATAGGTGTCAGCGTTTCACCAGCAGGATCGCGTCGCAGCCGTGGTGTTTCCATTCGGGGTAATCCATCTTCCGGCGCGCAACTTCCACATAGCCTGAGCGCCGATAGAGGCGCTCGGCCCCTTCATTGTCGGAAAACACGATGAGCGAGGTGCCGCGCGCACCGGTTTGCGCTGCGAAGGCATCGGCATAGCCAAGCATGGTTGACCCCACGCCCTGTCCTCGCGCCGTGTCATAGACGCCAAGGATGTTCACGTACCAACTGCCGCAGGCAAGGTTTTCCAGCTCCTGAAGCGGGCGAAAGGCTTTTGGAAAATCGTCGGAGATCACCACAGGCTCGTCCGGCAACCGGAAGCCCACAATGCCGCCGAGCACGGTCCCGTTGCGTTCAAATATCGTTGCGTTCTTCCAGGAAAACGCGCCTTCATCGCGTCCGGCACGCCGCAGCCCGACATCATGAAGTGACTCGCCCGGCTCCGCCATTTCGGCCCAGGCGAGGTCCGGCAATCCTTCTCCGGCCATCAGAACGAACTCGACCAGATGGTCCAGATCATCCACGGAGGCGGGCCTGAACGTCAGATTCGGCATGACAAACCCCATTTGCAAAGCAGTCGTCGCGTCTTTCTATTTCATATCAAGCACGCAGCAGGAAATCGCCCGAAATCTTGTGATCCGGGCTTTCATTTCGGCTGCGTTTCTATATGTGTTCATCCGTGAACACACCAACGAGTCGCCACCGCATGTCAGGAAAGACGATCCAATCACTGTCGGATGAGGAAGACCTGCTCTTCCGCCTCCTGCGTCAGCTCGACGCCGCGCCGGACGCCTCGCAAAGGACGACGGCCTCGGCGCTCGACATATCCCTGGGATCGCTCAACGCGCAGATCAAGTCTGCTGCCGAAGCGGGTTTCATCACGATCAGCGAACGCGCCGGTCCGGATAAACGCCATCGCTTTGCCTACGCTCTGACCACCCGTGGCGCCACAACAAAATCCCGTCTCACCGATCTCTTCCTCGCCCGCAAGCGCGCGGAATATGACGCCCTTCACGCCGAACTCACCGGCTCGAATTCCAATCCACTCAAGCCGCAAAGGCAGAACACGATGCAAATCCCCAACCATGCTCCGATCCCCGAGCTTTTCGTTTCCTACGAGAGCGCACAAAAGCTGAAAAAGGAAGCCGCCGACCTGCCGAGCTGGGATCTGAGCCCGCGCCAGATCTGCGACCTTGAACTGTTGATGAACGGCGGATTTCATCCCTTGAAGGGTTTCCTGAGCGAGGAAGATTACAACGGCGTGGTCGAGAACATGCGGCTGGCCGATGGTACGCTCTGGCCGATGCCGGTCACGCTCGATGTGTCGGAGGCGTTCGCCGATGGCATCGAACTGGGTCAGGACATCGCGCTCCGCGACCAGGAAGGCGTGATCCTTGCCACGCTGACCGTCACCGACCGCTGGACGCCGGACAAGGCGAAGGAGGCCGAAAAGGTCTTCGGGGCGGATGATGACGCGCATCCTGCGGTCAACTATCTGCATAACACCGCCGGAAAGGTCTATCTTGGCGGACCGATCACCGGCATCCAGCCGCCCGTGCATTACGATTTCAAGATGCGCCGCGATACGCCGAACGAGCTCCGCGCCTATTTCCGCAAGTTGGGCTGGCGCCGTGTGGTGGCGTTCCAGACGCGCAACCCGCTCCACCGCGCGCATCAGGAACTGACCTTCCGCGCGGCCAAGGATGCCGCTGCCAACCTGCTGATTCACCCGGTTGTCGGGCTGACCAAGCCGGGTGACGTCGATCACTTCACCCGCGTCCGTTGCTATGAGGCTGTGCTGGACAAGTATCCGGCCGCGACCACGACGATGAGCCTTCTGAACCTTGCCATGCGCATGGCCGGCCCGCGCGAGGCGGTCTGGCACGGGCTGATCCGTAAGAACCATGGCTGCACCCATATGATCGTTGGCCGCGACCATGCCGGGCCGGGCAAGAACAGCGCGGGCGAGGATTTCTACGGGCCTTACGATGCGCAGGACCTGTTCCGCGAACACCAGGAGGAAATCGGCATCGAGATGGTCGATTTCAAACACATGGTCTACGTGCAGGAACGCGCCCAATATGAGCCGGCAGACGAGGTGAAAGACGGCGCCACAGTCCTCAACATCTCGGGCACCGAGTTGCGCCGCCGCCTGCGCGAAGGGCTGGAGATCCCCGAATGGTTCTCTTTCCCCGAGGTGGTCAACCAGTTGCGCGGGCGTTATCCGCCACGCTCTCAGCAGGGCTTCACGGTCTTCTTCACCGGCTTCTCCGGTTCCGGAAAATCGACCATTGCCAACGCCTTGATGGTCAAGCTGATGGAGATGGGCGGGCGTCCGGTGACGCTGCTCGATGGCGATATCGTGCGGAAGAACCTGTCGTCAGAGCTTGGGTTCTCCAAGGAGCACCGCGACCTGAACATCCGCCGGATCGGCTATGTGGCGTCCGAGATCACCAAGAATGGCGGCATCGCCATTTGTGCGCCGATTGCGCCCTATGGCGTGACGCGCCGCGCCGTGCGGGAAGATGTCGAGGCGTTCGGAGCATTTGTCGAGGTGCATGTCGCCACCACCATCGAGGAATGCGAACGGCGGGACCGCAAGGGTCTCTACAAGCTGGCGCGCGAGGGCAAGATCAAGGAATTCACCGGCATCTCCGATCCGTATGACGTGCCGGAGAACCCCGAACTTCGCGTGGAGACCGAGAATGTCGAGGTCGACCACTGCGCGCATCAGGTGCTGCTCAAGCTCGAACAGATGGGCTTGGTCGCAGGGTGAAAATGAAACCGCCCGCCCCTGAGAGGGCGGGCGGTGAATCTTATCCCGACGGGCTAGAAAATCGGCGGCGCTTGCGGAGACAGTCAGGCAAGCGCCACCGGTCCCTCATCCCATGCGGTCTTAGTTGATTGGTCCGGCGGTCGGGGAACCAAACGGCGAACCGTTCGGGTCGGTTCTACCCCTGGGATCATCCTCGCCATCGTTCGGATCAGGATAACGATTTGGCGGCAGACACTCTGTCTGTTGAGTGGCGGTGTTGTAATACGGCTCACATTCATCGTCCGGAATGCATTGGTCGATCTGCGGCGGAGCTCCCGGAATATAGATGTAGTCGCCCTCGCACGAACCGCCGCCAAATTTGTCATAGACCGGCTGCGGAGCAACCATTGTCGGCTCTTCCTGTTGGGCGCAGGCTGCAAGCAGACCTGCCACCCCAATTGCAGCACAAAGCTTGATAGCGTTCATTCCTCTTCCTTTCTGGTTTTGGACCCATCCTGGCCCGCTCCAAGTCCCAGTTGTGGCGAAGTTAGACAAATCCGACATTTACACTAATAGAAAATATTGCATGATATACCTGCAAATATGCAGGATACACATGCTCGGCCTCGATTGGAACAGTCTTCGCATCGTCCTCGCCGTCTCACGCAAGGGGTCTCTGACCGGCGCGGCGGCGCAGTTGCGCCTCGACCAGACCACGGTCGGACGGAAGTTGAGCGCGGTGGAGCAGCATACCGGGGCAATTCTGTTCCGCCGGGCGAAAACCGGCTTTGTCGTCACCAGAGCGGGCGAGATCGTGGTGGAGGCCGCCAAGGAGGTTGAGCACCGCCTTGAGGAAATGTCCCAAAGCCTGATCCCGGATGAGGAGGCGCATGAGGGCATCGTGCGGATTTTGGGCAACAACTGGATGCTTGCCGAACTGACCAGCAAGGCGCTTCCGCAACTCCTTGACCGCTATCCCAAACTGGAAGTGAGACTGAACAACCGCCTGCCCCCGGTCCCGATCTATGGCGAGCCGACCATTGCGCTGTGGTTCGACGCGGACCCGAGCACGTTCGACCAATCCCGGCCCATCGCGCATGTTCCCTTCGCCGCATATTCCTCCGCGACTGCGGAGCCCGGCGGGAATGACTGGGTGATCTTCCGCGATGACGACGCCACCGGACCTTCCTTCAGGCGGGTCATCGAGAGAAAGCTCGGCCCCGACGCGCGCATCCGGATGACGGGGACGGATGCCAGCCACCTGGCTGCGGCCATTCGCGCCGGGCTTGGGCATGGCTTCCTGCCCGTCTGCATCGGTGACGCGGATGACCGGTTGAAGCGATCTGACCGGGCTCCGGAGCCGATTGCCCGCATCCTGCATGTTCACAGCAGCCCCGAGTTCGAAGGCCGCGTGCGTCAGCGCGCGGTGCTGGACTGGCTCGGCGAGACCCTGTGCCCGGCGCTGTTGGCAAAACCGGTCTAGGGCCGCCCATCGCCACCGCGCAACGGTGGGAACCGATCCTCAAAAGAAAAGACCCGGGCGGTGACGCCCGGGTCGCTATTCTCAGCAAGCCGATTCGTGGAAATCAGCCGTTGGCGAAGTCCGGATAGGCTTCCATCCCAAGTTCGGCCGTATCGAGGCCGTTGATCTCGTCCTCTTCCGAAGCCCGGATACCCATTGTCGATTTCAGGATGAACCAGACCACACCCGAGACGACGAAGGTAAAGATACCGACGACGACGATCGAGTAGAGCTGCGTGCCGAGGCTCGCATCACCATTGGTCAGGACCACCGCGATGGTGCCCCAGATACCGGCGAAGAGGTGGACCGGGATCGCGCCGACGACATCGTCGATCTTCAGCTTGTCGAGGAACGGAACCGCGAAGACCACGATCACGCCGCCAACAGCACCAATCAGGGTTGCCGCACCAAGACCCGGGGTCAGCGGTTCGGCGGTGATCGAAACCAGGCCCGCCAGAGCGCCGTTCAGCACCATCGTAAGGTCAGGCTTCTTGTACATGATCTGCGTCAGGAGCAGCGCCGCGACGGCACCACCGGCTGCTGCCGTGTTGGTGTTGGCGAAGATGCGGCTGATGTCGGCCACGTTGCCCGCGGTGTCCATGTAGAGCTGCGAGCCGCCGTTGAAGCCGAACCAGCCAAGCCACAGGATGAACGTCCCCAGCGTGGCGAGCGGCAGGTTGGCACCCGGCATCGGGTGGACCATGCCGTCCTTGTACTTGCCGATGCGGGGTCCGAGGATCAGAGCGCCCGCAAGAGCCGCCCAGCCACCGACCGAGTGAACCACGGTCGAACCGGCGAAGTCGAGGAAGCCGCCGGCATCGAGGAAACCGCCGCCCCATTTCCAGGAGGCCTGGATCGGGTAGATCAGCGCCGTCAGGATGACGCAGAAGATCAGGAACGGCCACAGTTTGATCCGCTCTGCCAGAGTACCCGACACGATCGAACAGGTCGTCGCGCAGAACATCAGCTGGAAGTAGAAGTCCGAGCCGACGGACGCATAGGTCAGGTCGGTTTCGGTTTCGGCCAGCCCGACCGGCTCCAGCGAGGTCAACGCGAAGGCACCGAGAACGCCGTCGATGGACCAGCCGTCACCGGGATACATCAGATTGTAGCCGATGAGGTAGTACATGATCGCGGCGATGGAGAAGAGCGAGACGTTCTTCAGAAGCTGCATCGTCGTGTTCTTCTGGCGAACCAGGCCCGCTTCCAGCATGGTGAAGCCAGCGGCCATCCACATGACCAGAAAACCCGTAATCAGGAACATGAAAGTCGTGAAAATATAGCCGATCTCGCCGTTCGGCGGCGTCATGTCCGCCTCCTGAGCAAGACCGAGGCCGGGCAGCGCGATCAGAGCTGCGGCTAGGCCGAATTTGGTTATTGCGTTCATTGCTTGTCCCTTTCGCTCAGATCGCGTCTTCATTGGTTTCGCCCGTGCGCACGCGGACCGCGCTTGCTACGTCGAGAACGAAGATCTTGCCGTCGCCGATCTTGTCGGTCTTGGCCGTGGCCGCGATGGTTTCGACGACCTGCTCGGCCATCGACGATGCGACGACGATCTCCAGTTTCACTTTCGGTACGAAGTTCACGGCGTATTCCGCGCCGCGATAGATTTCTGTGTGCCCGGATTGAGAGCCAAAGCCCTTGATCTCGGTGACCATCATGCCGCGCACTCCGATCGAGGTAAGTGCTTCGCGCACCTCTTCGAGCTTGAACGGCTTGATCGCTGCGATGACGAGTTTCATGGATACCCTTCCGCTAACGCGACGCCCACCGCGTCGCCTTTCGTGGCTGGGAGAAAGATCGGGATGTCGCATATCAACAAGGCATCTTGGGGAGTTTCCGGTCGGATCTCGGGCGCAAAAGCCCAAGTGCTGCACAAATAATAGGCTTTGATTAATTTTTAGGCATAGATGAATCGCAACTTACTGATCGTCACTTGCGGGAATGGCGCTCCACATCTGCAGATGATCGGCGTAGATTGGCAGGCGAGGCAGAAAAATGGACCGGCATAAATGAGTGGCCCGAAGAACAGACGTCCGCTGGTGGCGGATAAACGCACGCCGGCGAAACTGGCGCGAAAAGCGAAACCGAAGAAGCGTCGCGCACCGGCGAAATCACAGTCGCGCAACCCGATTGTCTGGCTGTTCCGGACGGTGGTGCGGCTGGTCTGGGGGATCGGCTGGCGCGTGAGTGCACTGACGGCCATCGTTATCGCGTTGGCAGTGCTTTACTTCGCGGCGACGCTGCCACCCGTCGGCGCATTGCTGGACGGCCGGGCCCGCGGGTCGGTGACCATGCTGGACCGTGACGGGCAGGTTTATGCCTGGCGGGGAGAGCAATTCGGCGGGCAGATCACAGCGGAGAACGTGTCGCCTCACCTGAAGAACGCAGTCGTCGCGGCCGAGGACAAGCGGTTCTACCAGCATTTCGGCATTTCTCCGCGCGGCATTGCCAGCGCCGTCAAGATTAACCTGCGCGAAGGGCGCGGTCCGCTTTCCGGCCACGGCGGCTCGACGATCACCCAGCAAACGGCGAAGCTGCTGTGCCTTGGTGTGCCGTTCGATCCCGACGGCGGCATGACCGAAGCCGAGTACGAGGCCGATTGCCGCCGCACGACGCTGGCGCGGAAAATCAAGGAAGCGCTTTACGCGATGGCGATGGAGGTGCGGTATTCCAAGGATGAGATCCTGACGATCTATCTCAACCGGGCCTATCTGGGTGCGGGCGCACGCGGGTTCGAGGCGGCGTCACAACGCTATTTCGGCATTTCCGCCAACGAGCTTCTGCCGTCCGAAGCGGCGATGCTGGCAGGGCTGCTGGTTGCGCCGACGCGCTTCGCGCCGACCGCCAACTTGCAAAGGAGCCAGGACCGGGCGAACCTGATTCTGGGGCTGATGGCCGATCAGGGATACCTCTCGGCGGAGGACGCAGCCACGGCGAAGGCCAACCCGGCGGTGCTGTCGGAGGCCGCGGAGGCACGGGCGGGCGGATATTTCGCCGATTGGGTCATGGATCAGGGACCGGGTTTCCTGACCGAAGACACCACCGAAGACGTGATCGTACGCACGACCTTCGACCAGAAGATCCAGAGCTCCGCCGAAGAGGCGCTGCAGTTCGTCTTCGACACGAAGGTCAAGGAAGGCTCGGAAGCGCAGGCCGCGATCGTGGTGATGAGCGCCGATGGCGCGGTGCGCGGCATGGTCGGCGGGCGCAAGTTCCGCGGCGTCGCGGGCCAGTTCAACCGCGCGATCCAGGCCAAGCGGCAAACCGGCTCGGCCTTCAAGCCCTTTGTCTATGCAGCGGCGCTCGACCTTGGGTTTTCGCCCAACACGACGGTCAACGATGAACCGACCTGCTGGGACGTGCCGGGATCGGGGCGCTGGTGCCCGGAGAACTACGACAAGAAGTTCCACGGGACGGTGACCCTGACGGAGGCGCTTTATCGTTCGCTCAATATTCCCGCCGTGAAGGTCTTCGACCGCGTGGGCCGGGAGGCGGTTGTGAACATCGCCACCGATTTCGGGATCGAGAGCGATCTGGCATCTGGTCCGGCCGTGGCACTCGGCACCTCGGAATCGAGCCTGTTGGAAATGACGGCGGCCTATGCGGGCATTCTGAACGGCGGTTCCTCGGTCCAGCCCTATGGGCTGGTCGAACTGAAGCTGAAGGGCGAGGATGAACCGCTGCTGGAGCAGGAAGGCGGCATCGGCGAGCGGGTCATCAACGAACCTGCGGCACATCAGCTTGTCTATATGATGAGCCAGGTGATCGAACGCGGCACCAGCACGCGGGCGAAACTGCCCGATGGTCGCCCGGCGGCGGGCAAATCCGGTACAACGCAGGCTTCGCGGGATGCGTGGTTCATCGGCTTCACGGCGGATTACGTGACCGGGGTCTGGATTGGCTATGACGACAACACGCCGCTCAGCGGTGTCACCGGCGGCGGTCTTCCGGCAGAGATCTGGCGGGAGACGATGGTGCGGGTCCACGAAGGTCTGCCGATCCGCGAATTGCCGATGATGAAGCCCGATGACGTGGAGATTCGGGACCAGACGACCCAGCGCCGCCGCGCACCGACGAACGAGCCGGTGGTCGACAGGGTGATCCGGGGCGTGCTGAACGAGATCTTCGGCAACTGAGCGCCCCTGCCCGCACCGGGAAGGATCATGCGTTGGCGAGAAACGCCCGGATCAGGTCGATGTCCTTCACGCCGGGCGCGGATTCAACGCCGGAGGCCACATCGACCTGGCGCGCGCCGGTCAGCGCGATGGCTTCGGCCACATTGTCAGGTGTCAGCCCGCCCGCCAGCATCCACGGCACCGGCCAGCGGCGGTTGGCGATCAGGCGCCAGTCAAAGGGAACCCCGGTTCCGCCCGGCAGGTCGCCTTGCCTTGGTGGCTTGGCATCGACAAGAAGCTGATCGGCCACCTTCCCGTAAAGATCGAGCGCCGCAAGATCGGCCTCGTCCCCGATGCCCACCGCTTTCATCACCGGCAGACCGTAGCGAGACTTGACCTCCAGCACACGCTCGGGCGTTTCCTCCCCGTGGAGCTGGAGCATGTCGAGCGGTACGGCGGCGGTGATCGCATCCAGCGTGGCGTCATCCGCGTCCAGCACCAGCGCCACCTTGGCCACGCCGGGCGGCACATCTATCGCCAGATCGCGGGCCGCTGGCACATCCACATAGCGTTTGGAGCGGGTGACGAAGTTAAAGCCCAGATAGGCGGCCCCCGCCTCCACCGCAGCCGCGACGCTTTCGCGGGTCTTCAGCCCGCAAATCTTTACACGTGTGTCGGACATTGGGCTGGCTCAGTTGCCGTCCAGAATGGCGAGCACGTCGTCGCCGGTTTTCGCAGGCGGGGCCACCTTGCGGACTTCCTGCTCCAGCCGCTCGCGCTCGCGCCGTTCGGTGCGGGCGGTGGCGCGGTGCTTGTGCTCGCGCACCCATTCCCAGACGAAGCCGAAGATCAGACCGGTGAAGAAGATCAGCAGGACCATCAGGAAGAGCGGCAGCGTGACGTCGAGATTGAAATTGACGGCATCGCCGATCGGGCCTGGCAAAAGCTGAAGCGTAACGGTTTCCCGGTTCCCCAATGCGACCGTGACAAGCAGGACGCAGACGACCCCAAGGAAGATCAGTTTCAAAACGCGAAGCATCAGGATTTTCCGTTCAGACGATCCCGCAGAAGTTTCCCGGTCTTGAAGAACGGCACATGCTTTTCTTCCACGGACACGCTTTCGCCGGTGCGCGGGTTTCGCCCGACGCGGGCATCGCGCTGCTTGACCGAGAACGCGCCGAAGCCACGCAGCTCCACCCGGTCACCATTGGCCATCGCTTCAATTATTTCATCGAAGATCGTCGACACGATCCGCTCAACATCGCGTTGGTACAGGTGAGGATTTTCATCGGCAATCTTCTGCACCAGTTCGGATCGTATCATCTCTCCCCCCGTATAAATGTTATTGCGCCGCTCCGGCGGAAACCTCGCGAACTATAGGATGAAGAGTCTGGTTGAGGAATACGCCTTAAGCCCGAATCTAGTGGAAAACTGGCACTAATACGCTGAATTCGGTGGAGAAACTTGTAGCCATTCGTCACATTGCCGTGTGAGTGACCAACATGGCGCCAATGCTGCGGCGCAGCTAGGCCGGGCGATTCGCACCCTCAATCACCAAGGGCGCTGTGCACCCGGTCGAGGTCGATCTCGCGGGTGGGCAGTGGGTTTCCCGGTGTTTCGAAGTCATATCCGAACAGCTCGAAATCCCGTTTGTAGATCTCATAGACCAGGTGAATCGAAAGATCGTCGAAGTAGTCTTCGACCGGATGCGCGCGCTTCGGCCCATGCCCGGAGCTTTCGTTGAAGCGCGGGATCGTGGCCAGATCGACCGGCACCGAAACCGCCACCTGGTCGAGGACGTCCTGCATGCCTTCGTTGAATTTCTCGGTCCAGAAGATGCGATCATAGTGACCGCCATTGACGATGAAGGTCGAAACATGCCCGGACATGGCGGACCAATGAATGTCCGGGTCCATCGGCTTACGGAAACGGATGGTGTCGCGAGCGAAGAGAAGAAAGCGGCGGAACATCGCGATCTGGTCGAACTCGCCATCCACGTTGATGCCGTATTGCTGGGACAGTTGCGGGATCAGGTTGCCGCGATAGCGCTGACCGTTGCGCTGGATGCCGCATATCTTGTCGAAGAACGACGACAGGATGCGCGAATAGGGATTGCGCACGCAGGTGAAGGCGAAGGTCCCCTTGTCGCGCACATTCTTGGCGATGGGCCCGTGGCTGTGGTCCTGTGCCCACTTATGCAGCCCTTCCTTCGCGTCGTGGATATCGCCGTCGAAGAATTCCCCGTGGTCAGAGAAATACATGATCTGCCCGATGGTCGAGCAGGCGCATTTGGGAACAACACGGTACACCATGCTTTCGCTCAGTGTCATCCATGTCCCGGGAAACCCCATTGAGTGTGTACCTTCTGAAATTCTCTACCTGAGCGAGTGACTACGCTCAGGTAGGGCGAAAAAAGCAAACTTCGAAGGTTTCTTCAATCCTCGTCGCGCGCTAGACCGTTCGGACGGGTGCTCCTACACGAGAGGTCGGCGGATATTGGGCCAGATCGCCTATATTCTTCTGTGTCACAAGAATGCGGATGCGGTCATCGCTCAGGTCGAGCAACTGACGGCGCCCGGGGACACCGTTGCGGTACATTTCGATGCAAGCGCACCGAAGGCAGAATTCGAGCGCCTGCGTTCGGGGCTGGTCGACAACCCGCGGGTCGCCTTTTCGAAACGTCGCCTGAAATGCGGATGGGGCGAATGGAGCCTGGTTGCCGCGACGCTGGAGGCGATCAAGACCGCGGTCGATGCGTTTCCGCGGGCCACGCATTTCTACCTGCTGTCCGGTGATTGCATGCCGACCAAGACGGCAGAACATATCCACGATTTCATCGAGAACCGCGACGTCGATTTCATCGAGAGTTTCGACTTCTATGAAAGCGACTGGATCAAGACGGGGTTCAAGGAAGAGCGGCTGATCTATCGGCATTGGTTCAACGAAAGGACTCAGGCCAAACGCTTCTATGCGTCGTTCAATGCGCAGAAACGCCTTGGGCTTACGCGATCCCCGCCGGACGGGCTTCAGATCATGATCGGCAGTCAGTGGTGGTGCCTGAGACGGCAGACGATCGAGGCGATCCTGGAGATGATCGAACGTGAGCCCCGGATCACGCGGTTCTTCCGGACAACATGGATACCGGATGAGACGTTCTTTCAGACGCTCGTGCGCCATCTGGTGCCGGAGACGGAAATCGAAAGCCGGACGCTGACGTTTCTGATGTTCACCGATTACGGAATGCCGGTGACCTTTTACAACGACCATTACGACCTGCTTTTGGCGCAGGATTTCCTCTTCGCACGCAAGATCAGCGAGGAAGCCAGCGAGCTGAAGGAACGGCTTGGGAATCTCTACTCCCGGACCGGCGTGACCTTTCAGACCTCCGACGAAGGCCCCCGGCTGTTCAAATTCCTTACCGGTCGCGGCCGGATCGGGGAGAGATTCGCGCCACGGTTCTGGGAAAAGGATTCGACCATCGGCCGCGAACGGTCGCTGCTTATCGTCACCTGCAAGAAATGGCATGTGGCCAAGCGGCTGCTGGATCGCGTTGGGTCTGTCTCGAATCTGCCGACGATCGAATATCTCTTCGACGAGGAAGACACCCCCCTGCCCGATCTTGGCGGCATCCAGGCGACGCTGGCCAAGCGGACCCGGCACCGCCGCGCTATGATGCGGATGCTGTTTGACTTTTATGAGACCGATCAGCTTCTGATCTGCCTCGATCCGTCCAATCTGGAATTGTTCCGGGATTTCTATTCCGACCGGAGCGAAACCCGGCTTCTGGAAATCGAGTGCAACTACACCGACGCCTATATGAAGGGTCACGCCAAACGTGTCGGGCTGGCCGGTGAGCACACGTCGGAGGAAACATTCGCGACCCTGCTGCCGACCATCCGCAACGACGTCTACCGGGAAAGCGAGCTGATCCGGGACCAGAACTTCGCCGAATTCTACCGCATGCGCGAACGCGCCGAGCCGTCCGAGAACACCGGACCCCTTGCAGAGTTCCTTGGAATCGACGCAAGCAAGGCACGAGAAATCGCCGAGACGGAATATCTCTTTGTCGATTGAGGAGTGACATGGCCTACGATTACGACGACCAGAACATCTTCGCCAAAATCCTGCGCGGCGAGATCCCGAACAATACCGTTGCCGAAACCGAGCACACGCTGGCCTTTGCGGATATCAACCCGCAGGCACCGCAGCACGTCCTGGTCATTCCCAAGGGTGCCTATGTGACCGCCGATCATTTTGCTTGCGAGGCGAGCGATGCGGAGATCGCCGATTTCTGGCGTACCGTCGGCAAGGTCTGCGCCGATCTGGGCGTGACACCCGATGCAGGCGGCGGTTACAGAATCATTTCCAACGCCGGTGAGGACGGGGTGCAGGAGGTTCCGCATTTCCATCTGCATATCCTTGGTGGGCGTGGCCTGGGACGTATGTTGCAGCCCGCCTGAGAAAGCTTTTCCTTCAGAACCAGAGCCGCTATCCTCGCGGCGTCAGCCAGAGTTTCACGAATGTCCGAGAAAACCCAAAATCCCCCGCCTGAAACCGAGATCGTGGAGACCACCCGTATTGCCTGCGACGGCGGCGAAGGGGCCCTGGGTCACCCGCGCGTGTGGCTTTCGATGGATGAAAAGCTGGGATGGGTCGAATGCGGCTATTGCGACAAGAGGTTCGTTCTGAAGACGGACTAGCTTCGGGGCGTAGTCGTCAATACGAAATCACTCTTCCGAGCAATGCCTGCGAAAAGCGCGTTTGAGCAAGTCAAGCTCGGCCCGCAGAAGCGAGACTTCGGCGCGGATGTCGTCCTCGATGATTTCCCCGGCGAAGATCGTCTCATGCGCAAGGGCATCGCCGGTATCGGCATCCTCGATCACGAAGGTCTGCACGCCATCCGACAGCCGTTCGACCGGAAGCCGGAACCGGACGAGCCAGCGGCCCGGCTCCCCCGGCGTGGTCTCGGTTTCCAACGTCTCTGGTGTGCCCAGCACCTCGTCGCGATGACGCAGACGAAGACTGGGGGCCGCCCTGTCGCGGGATGACAGGAGCCCTTCCCAGACACCTCCGGCAAGCCGCATCCGTGTCAGCGTCATCTCGGCCAGTGTCCCGTCTCCCCCTAGAATTCCGCGCGCGGGCGCCGCGACAGCGTCACGTCGCGCAACTGGATTGCATTCATTTCCGGCCCCTCGAAGATCAGATCGATCCAGGCCCGCTCGATCCGAGTCGCGTTCAACCGCGTCGAGGCCATGTCGAACTCGATGAACATCTCGCCGTTCGAGCCTTCGAATTCGCGCACAAGCTGTTCGACATTCGGCCCGTGGCGGACATTGATGCGGCCGAAAATCTCAAGCGGCTTTTCGGTTTCCACCCGAATCTCAAGACGGAGAATGTGGCGCTTGGTCAGACCTTCGACGCCCTCCGGCGGCAGATCAATGGCGAGACTCAGAAAAGAGCCGTCGAATTTGAAAACATCCATGCGCACGCCATAGGGCGCGATGTCTTCCGGCCGGATGTTCTGCACCTGACGGACCGACAGTTCGCTCAGACTGCAATCGTGGAAGATCTTGGCTTCCCCGCCGATGGCCGTCCTGTTTTCGACCGTTGCGAAGCCAGAGGCCTTGACCGGCCCCGCCCAAAGCTCCGGCCGCCACGCCCAGTCCGAATGCATCGGGCGGCGGATGCCGGCCTTGCCGTCCAGAGGTTGGGCGAAACGTCCCTCGGCGACATGCAGAACCCTGTCGACATGGCGGGACAGAGACCGCGCGCGGTTGCGCAGCGCCTTCAGTTCATTCAGATCCAGCGTTTCGGCCGCGCGTGCCGCACGATCCCAGCGCCGGAGGGTCCCTTTTTCTAGCAGCCCGAACAAGGTTTCCGCCCGTCTTGTTGTGGTTGGGATAATAGTCACGGAGACCCGCGTCAGGCAACGCCCGTTCTCTCGCCTCCGATTGCCCCGTGCGGTGTCTTAGCCCTGATTCGCGGCCCGCAAGCTTGCGACCTGCTCTTCCAGCGTCGCCAGGCCTTCGTCGGCGTCGATCTCATCGCCGGATGGCGCGTAGAAGGACACGGCAACGAAGCGCCCGCCCATTCCGAACAGCGCCCGCCAGACCTCGCCGGAGGCGCCGGGGGCGGCGCTGCTGTCGGTTGCATGGAGATAGAGCAGATCATCCTCCAACCTTGTGTCGAGGACGGAGACGCTCCCCGCCTTGCCGTTCACGGCCAGGGCCGCGCGGCCGGCATCGGATGCGAAGAACTTTTGCAGCGTCTCGCCGTCCGGCATGGCGGACGGATGGGATTCCAGCGACACGGTGACAACACCCGGCACCGGCGGTTGCGGCAGGAAGGCATCCCCCGCAATCGCCGCACAGTTGCCCAGCACCACGACGGCGGTGTCGCCCCCGGCGCGGGTTGTCGCTTCGTCGATGCACCAGCCTTCCGCCCCGGCGACGACAGTGCCGTCGGGCAGAGCGATCTTGCTGGGCGCATTGCGCGTCGTGCTGGCCCCGCAGGCGGCGAGGATCAGACACCCCGCCGCGAGCTTTGCGATGTCAGAGATCCGCATAGACGTGCTTTTCTTCCTTCGCTCCGGGATGGGTCACCGCGCCCAGACGGGTCGAGCCGACAAGCTGCGCGTATTTCCAGAGGGCTCCGCTGGCATAGATGGTCTCGCGGGGCGTGTATTCGCGGGCGTCGAGTTCCTCATCCGTCAGATCAACGGAGATTTCACCCTTGATCGCGTCGATGGTGATGATGTCGCCGTCGCGCAGCTTGCCAATGGGACCGCCGCGGGCGCTTTCCGGGCCGACATGGCCGACGCAGAACCCGCGGGTGGCGCCTGAGAAGCGGCCATCGGTGATAAGCGCGACCTTCTTGCCCATGCCCTGCCCGGAGAGTGCCGCCGTGGTCGCCAACATCTCCCGCATTCCCGGACCGGAGGCCGGGCCTTCGTTGCGGATGACGAGAACCTCGCCTTCCTTGTAGGTGCGGGCCTTGACCGCCTCGAAGGCGTCTTCTTCGCATTCGAAGACGCGGGCCGGGCCGGAGAAGACCTGTTCCTCCTCGCTCATGCCTGCAACCTTCACGATGGCACCTTCGGGCGCAACGTTGCCTTTCAGTCCGACGACGCCGCCGGTCTTGGTGATCGGCTTTTCAATGGGATAAATGACCCGGCCATCGGCCCAGCCTTCGATCTTGTCGAGCGCCTCGCCGATCGTCTCACCGCTGGCGGTCATGCAATCTTCGTGCATCAGGCCCGCCTTGCGCAGTTCCTTCATCACCACCGGCACGCCGCCCGCTTCATAGAGATCCTTGGCGACATATTGCCCGCCGGGCTTCAGATCGACGAAATAGGGCGTGTCGCGGAAGATCTCGCAGACATCGTCGAGATCGAAGTCGATCCCCGCCTCGTGCGCGATGGCCGGCAGGTGCAGTCCGGCATTGGTGGAGCCACCGGTACAGGCGACGACGCGGGCCGCGTTTTCGAGGCTTTTTCGGGTCACCACGTCGCGGGCGCGGATGTTCTTCTCCACCAGATTCATGACCGCAAGGCCGGAGGCGGTGGCATAGGCGTCGCGGCTCTCATACGGCGCGGGCGCGCCGGAAGAGTTGAGGAGCGCGAGGCCGATGGCTTCCGACACGCAAGCCATTGTATTCGCGGTAAATTGTCCGCCGCAGGCCCCGGCGGAGGGACAGGCGACTTTCTCCAGAGCGCGCAGTTCGTCGTCGGAGTTCTGGCCCGCCTGGTGGCGGCCGACAGCCTCGAACACGTCCTGAACGGTGACGTCCTTGCCCTGGAAACGGCCCGGCATGATCGAACCGCCATAGATGAAGACGGACGGCACGTTGAGGCGGACCATCGCCATCATCATGCCCGGCAGCGACTTGTCGCAGCCTGCGAGGCCAACGATCGCGTCATAGCAATGGCCGCGCATGGTCAGTTCCACAGTGTCGGCGATGGCTTCGCGGGAGGCCAGCGAGGAGCGCATGCCTTCATGCCCCATCGCGATCCCGTCGGTCACGGTGATGGTGGTGAATTCCCGTGGAGTTCCAAAGCCTTCCTTAACACCCATTTTCACCGCCTGCGCCTGACGGTTGAGCGCGATGTTGCAGGGCGCGGCTTCGTTCCAGCACGTCGCGACGCCGATGAAGGGCTGGGCGATTTCCTCTTCCGAGATACCCATCGCGTAATAATAGGACCGGTGCGGCGCGCGGGCCGGGCCTTCGGTCACATGACGGCTGGGCAATCTGGATTTGTCGAACTTTTTCTTGAGCATGGCGGCCTCCCGGAACTGATCGCAGCAGGCATAGAGAAGCCTGCGCGGGTCGGCAAGAGGTGGAGCGGGCTCTGCCCTTGCGCTTTTGTGCCATTGAGGCTCCGCCCCCGGGAGTATTTTTGACAGGATGATGGACATTCAGAACTGCTGGTCGGAGTTCTGCGCCCCGGACTTCCGGTTGATTGCATTTCCGGTTGCACCTGCTTAACTGAGGCCAACGACAACGGGCAGGCCCATGAACTGGATATCGAACTACGTCCGACCGAAGATTAATTCGCTCTTCTCGCGCCGGGAAGTGCCGGAGAACCTTTGGACCAAGTGTCCCGAATGCGGCACGATGCTGTTTCACCGTGAACTGACGGACAATCTGGGCGTTTGTTCCAATTGCGATCATCACATGTCGCTTCGCGCGCGCGATCGGATGACGGCGCTGTTCGACAATGGCGTTTTCGTCGAGGTCGAGGTGCCGATGCCGGTGGCCGACCCGCTGCATTTCCGCGATTCCAAACGCTATCCGGACCGGATGAAGACCGCGCAGCGCGACACCGGCGAAAAGGAAGCGATGCTGGTGGCCGAGGGCGAGATCGGGCGCACGCCCATCGTCGTCGCCGTTCAGGATTTCAGCTTCATGGGTGGGTCCATGAGCATGTATGTGGGCAACGCCTTCATTGCGGCTGCCGAGCGGGCGGTGAAATTGAAGCGCCCGCTGATCGTGTTTTCCGCCGCCGGGGGCGCGCGGATGCAGGAAGGCATTCTCTCGCTGATGCAGATGCCGCGCACCACAATCGCGGTGGATATGCTGAAGGAAGCCGGTCTGCCCTATATCGTGGTGCTGACCCATCCCACGACGGGGGGCGTGACCGCTTCCTATGCGATGCTGGGCGATGTTCACATTGCCGAGCCCAACGCGCTGATCTGTTTCGCGGGCCCGCGCGTGATCGAACAGACGATCCGGGAGAAGCTGCCGGAGGGGTTCCAGCGGGCGGAGTATCTGCTGGATCACGGCATGCTCGACCGGGTGGTTCATCGCACGAAGATGAAGGACGAACTGGTCACGATCACCCGGATGTTGCTGGGCCTTCCGCCTGCCGTGAGGGGCGATCTTCCCGCGCCCACAGAGCCCGCCCCGGAGGCCGAGGCTGCGGCGGAAGGTGCCGAAGCCAAGGCGGCGGAAAGCTGATCTGATCGGAACATGAGCGGCTCCGGTTCCTCTGACGCCATCCTTGAGCGGATGATGCGCCTGCATCCGAAGGTGATCGACCTGACGCTCGATCGCATGGGCCGCTGCCTGTCGGCTGTTGGTGATCCACATCTGGCCATTCCGCCTGTCATCCATCTGGCCGGGACCAATGGCAAGGGCTCGACCCAGGCGATGATCCGGGCCGGGCTGGAGACGGCGGGGAAACGGGTCCATGCCTATACCTCGCCGCACCTGGCGCGGTTTCACGAACGCATTCGCGTGGCTGGTGAGACGATCTCGGAGGCGGCGCTGACGGCGATCCTCGACGAGGTGTACGAGGCCAATGGCGGCGAGACGATCACCTATTTCGAGATCACGACCGTCGCTGCGTTTCTGGCGTTTGCGCGAACGGAGGCCGACTGGACGCTGCTGGAAGTCGGACTTGGCGGGCGGCACGATGCAACCAATGTGATCGACGATCCGAAGCTGACGGTCATCACCACGGTCGATCTGGATCACCAGCAGTTTCTGGGCGAGACGGTGGCGGAGATTGCCTATCAGAAGGCCGGGATCATCAAGCGCGGCGTGCCGGTCGTGGTCGGGCCTCAGCATGACGAGGCGATGGAGGTGATCGAGGCGGAGGCGGCCCGGTTCGGTGCGCCCGTCATTGCTCATGGCCAGCACTGGCATGTCTGGGAAATACGCGGGCGGCTAATCTATCAGGACGAAACCGGGCTTCTGGATTTGCCGAAACCGAACCTGCGGGGTCCGCATCAATTTGGAAATGCGGGCATGGCGATTGCCGCCCTGCGCCATCTGGGCTTCGACGAGGCCGCGTGTGAAGGCGCGGTAAGCCGTGCCTTCTGGCCCGCGCGGATGCAGCGACTGGTGAAGGGACCGCTGGTGGACTTGGCGCCCGAGGCCGAGCTTTGGCTCGATGGCGGCCACAACCCGGCGGCGGGCGCGGCGCTGGCGGAGACATTGTCCGAGTTGCCCGAGCGCCCGACCCACGCGATCTGCGGGATGCTGTCGACCAAGGATGTCTCGGGCTATATGGCCGAGCTTCAGGGCGCGGTCAGCGATCTGCACGCGGTGGCGATCCCAGGCGAGACGGCGACGCTTCCGGCGGAAGAAACCGCCGAGGCGGCGAAATCGGTGGGGCTGGAGGCCGTTGTCTCGGGTTCGGTCGAGGAGGCGCTGACAGACATCACGGCCAAGGACCCGACGGCGCGGGTGCTGATCTGCGGATCGCTTTACCTCGCTGGCGTGGTGTTGCGCGAGAACGGGTAAGCGTTCCAAATCGAACCCCCAAAACGTTTTTCATTCGTATTTTTGCCAGATTCGCCGGTATTTTATCGCTCAGAGACAATTTTCCGAGGCCGAGCGATGCCCATAGTTATTCTGATCCTGACCGCGATTGGCGGTGCCATCTGGTGGTGGGTGCGCAGCAATCCGCGCGAAGCGCTGGACCTTGCGGCCGATGCCGTGACAACCGCCCGGAATGCGCCGCGCAAGCTGGCGTTTCGCAAGCAGACCAAGGAGCATCCCGTCGAAGGGATCGACGATCCGAGGATCGCGATTTGCGGGATTGCGCAGGCGTTTATCGAACTGGACGATCTGCCGACGCGGGAGCAGCGCGACAAGCTGCATGTCGACGTGCGGACGAAGCTGCGTGCGTCCGAGGAAGAAGCCGAGGAGATGGAAGTGCTGGGCCGCTGGCTGGTGGGACAATGCAACAACCCCACCGCGGCGGTGACGCGGCTGGGGCGCAGGCTTTACAAGATCGACAAGGATCAGTCCTGGGATCTGTTGCAGGACATGCTGATGGGACTGGCGCAGGACGAGTTGTCGCCCGGCCAGGTCTCCGCCATCGGTGATCTGAAGGTCGCTCTGCGGCGCTAAACGCCCACACGCACGATGGCTTCGGCCAGAATCGGAACCGTTTCGCTGTTCAGCCCGGCGATATTCATGCGGCTGTCGCCGATCATGTAGATGCCGTGTTCCTCGCGCAGTTGATCGACTTTCTCGGGCGCGATGCCGAGGCGGGAGAACATGCCGCGATGCCGGGCGATGAAGTCGAAATCGTCGGAATTGGTGCGCTGGCGAAGCTCGGCGGCCAGTTGCTCGCGCAGTTTCAGCATGTTGCTGCGCACGTCTTCCAGCTCCGCTTCCCAGTCGCTGCGGAGGGTTGCGTCGTCGAGGATCATCTGGACCACCCGCGCGCCGTGATCCGGCGGGAAGGAATAGTTCTGGCGGTTCAGGAAGTTGAGCGTCGCCTGTGTCTGCGCCTTGGCTTCCGCATTCGGGGCCAGCGCCATCAGCAGGCCGGTGCGTTCGCGGTAGACGCCGAAGTTCTTGGAGCAACTCGCGGCCACGATCATCTCGGGCATCCGAGAGGCCAGCAGACGGGGCCCAAAGGCATCTTCCTCAAGCCCGTCACCAAAGCCCTGATAGGCGATGTCGATGAAGGGGATGGCACCGGTTCTTTCCAGCAGGTCGGCCACCTCGCCCCATTGCGCCTGCGTCAGGTTTGCACCCGTGGGGTTGTGGCAGCAGCCGTGGAGCAGGATCAGGTCGCCGCGTTTCGCCTGTTCGAGATCGGCCATCATGCCGCCGAAATCGACGCTGCGGGTGGCATTGTCGAAATAGCGATAGGATTTGGTCGGGATGCCGAGATACTTCACGATGGAGGGATGGTTCGGCCAGGTGGGCGAGGACAGCCAGATGGTCGCGTCGCGGTCGGCGTATTTCATCAGCTCCAGCCCCTGCCGGATCGCGCCGGTCCCGCCGGGCGTGGCGATGGCGGCCCAGCGGGTGGCCTCAAAGCCTTCGCCAAGGATCAGGCGTTGCATGGCCGCCGCGAAGGCGGGATCGCCCGCAAGGCCGGTATAGGCCTTGGTGCTCTGGCTTTCGACCAGTTGCCGTTCCGCCGCCTTGACCGCGCGCATAACCGGGGTGACGCCCTGGGCATTGCGGTAAACGCCGACGCCGAGGTCGATCTTATGTTCACGCGGGTCTTCGCGGAACGTCTGCATCAGCGCCAGGATCTTGTCGGCGGGCTGTGGGGTCAGGTCGGTGAGCATGGGTCGCCTCAGCTTGGAATGCGGGTCAGGTCGCGGTCGCGGGTGAGGATTCGGGTTTTCTCTTCCCGCCGGACGGGGACAAAGCCGTTTTTCTGGTAGAGTGCAAGGGCGCGCGGGTGATCGAGCGTGCAGGTGTTGACGGTCATGCGGGTCGTACCGGTCATGTCCCAGGCGGTCAGGATCGCCGTCTTCAACAGCCAGCTTCCCAGCCCGGAGCCGACCGCTTCGGGCACCAGTCCCAGATAGGCGAGTTCGGTGGCGCCGTCTTGGTCCGGCCCGGTCAGCAGGAAGAACCCATGTGGCCAGCCGTGGTCGATGAGGGTATAGAGCGCGCCGGTTTCCAGTTGCTCCGCGATCTCGGGCTCGTCGCGGGCGTGCATGTCTTCCCATGCGTAGTCGCGCCCGACGGCGTCGTAGAGCATCATGAGATACCAGGCGGGCGGGTCCTGCGCCTTCAAAAGTGCGGCGGACGACCCGACCGGCAGATGCGGGTAGTCGAAATCGGGTCGCGCCTCCATTTCGAGATAGGTGATCGTATAGGCGACCTCGGTTCCTGCCTTTTGAACGGTCATCCGGTTTCGACCTTCAGGTCGCCATACATGCCCCATTCAGCCCATGAGCCATCATAGAGCGCGTGGCGGCGGTGGCCGATGCGTTCGAGGCCAAGGCTGAGGATGGCCGCGGTCACACCGGAGCCACAGGAGGTGATGACGGGCTTGTCCAGATCGACGCCCGCCGCTTCGAACGCGGTCTTCAGTTCCGGGACCCGGCGCATGGTGCCGTCGTCATTCAACAGGCGTTTGTAATGCAGGTTATGGCTGCCGGGGATATGGCCCGAGCGCAGACCTTCGCGAGGCTCGGGTTCGTCGCCCCTGAAGCGCGGGGCGGAGCGGGCGTCGACGATCTGCCAGTCCTTCAGCTTTGCGGCGGCGGCGACCTGGGTCACGTCCTTCACCATCTGGTTTTGCATCGAGACGGTCATGTGCCGGTCGCGGATCATTGGCGGCATGTCTTCGGTCGGGCGGCCCTCGGCCTGCCATTTCGGGAAGCCGCCATCCAGCACTGCGATGTCGGTCTTGCCGAACAGGCGGAACAGCCACCAGACCCGCGCGGCGGAGAACATGCCCGCGCCGTCATAGACCACGATCTGGTGCCCGTCGCCGATGCCCATGGCGCGGACACGGCTCATGAATTTTTCCACCGGCGGGACCATGTGGGGCAGAGACGAACGGGTGTCGCTGATCTCGTCGATATCGAAGAAGCGGGCGCCGGGAATGTGGGACTTGTCGTATTCGGCCTTCCCGTCGCGCTTCATGTCGGGCAGGTACCACGATGCGTCGATCAAGCGCAGATCGGGCATCGCAAGGTGGGACGCCAGCCAGTCGGTCGAGACGAGGGT
>JBNKWP010000009.1:0-140345 GCA_050299835.1 Silicimonas sp. | reverse complement strand
TTTGCATCGGCTGCGGATATTGCTTCTACGCGTGTCCCTTCGGTGCGCCGCAGTTCCCACAGGCCGGCAATTTCGGCAGCCGGGGCAAGATGGACAAGTGCACCTTCTGTTCGGGCGGCCCGGAAGAGGACGGCTCGACCGTCGAGTTCCAGAAATACGGCCGCAACCGTCTGGCCGAAGGCAAGCTGCCGATCTGTGCGGAGATGTGTTCGACCAAGGCGCTTCTCGGCGGCGATGGCGATGATGTGTCTGACATCTACCGCGAACGTGTCGTGGCCCGCGGTTTCGGCTCCGGCGCCTGGGGCTGGGGCACCGCCTACGACCAGAAGGGCGGCTGAGAAACGGTCCGTATACTGGCGATATCCGCGCTCCGGGCATAAGTTCGGGGCGCGAAACGGCTTATGGAGCAGCTAGGGCGAACATGGAGCAACCGAGTCTCCGCAAAAGATCTGAACTTCCCAGCGGGGATCCCACGCTGCTGAACAGGCTGGCCTGGTCCCGCCGCTGGACAGACCGCAATGCCAGCATGAATTTTGCCGAAACGGCTCGTGCCACCGCTGCGAAGGGCACCGGAAAACGAAGCCGGGTTCAGCACGGCCTGGCCCTGACGACCCTGGCCTGGCACGCCAAATGGCGCGGCGCACTGGACCAGGCGATGGAATATTGCCTCAGTGCGGAAACCTACCTGCCGGAACGGGAAAACGCCGAGTGCCGAGCTTTGGTCTACTCGCTGCTCGGCAGCATCCATTTTGCCCGCAATCGCTTCGATCTGGCGGAGTGCGCCTTGGAACGCGGATTCTGGCTGCTCAGGGACATCCCCGAGATGGACGTGCAGGACGCCATCGTCGAGCTGCTCCTCGCCCGCGCCATCGTGCAGCGCCACACCGGCGAGCGCGCGCGCGCGGGGATTACGCTCGGCCGGGCAAGCGATATCTGCACCGAGGAGATGTTTCCCTCCGTCGAATATTGCACGGCAATATGGCTTCTCGCGGATGGCGATGCCGAAGGCGCACGCATCCGGGGCGTGACCGCGCTGGAAACCGCACGCACGCAATCGAACCATACTGTGCTGCCCTACATGTACTCGCTCCTCGGTGCCTGCGACATCAGACTCGGCCGCCCCGACGATGCGGAAGCCAGCCTGACCGAGGGCCTTCGGCTCGCCGAGATGGACGGAGACGACCGGGTTCGCTGCTTTATCCTCAGAGATTTGGGCCTGCTCGAAATCAGCCGGGGCTCGCTGGACAACGCGAGAGCCCATTTCGACGCCGCCTCGAAACTGGCCGCCAAGCTCGGACTGTCCTTCGAGCGCAAAAGGATCGCGCTGCAGCTGGCCGACCTGTTCGAAGAGTTGCGGGATTACAAGCGCGCCGTGCAACAACACAAGCTCGCGTGGCGATTGCAGAATGAGACGCGATTAAGCTGAGACCGGGGAGGGCGCAATGCTTCGATGGATTCTGGTACTACTCTGTGTCTCCCTCTTCGGCCTGTCCACGGGCACAGTGGCGCAGGAGGCCGAAACACAGGCGAACCCCCGCGCTGAAACGGGCGGGGCGACGACGCTTGAAGACATTCTCAGGCGCCAGAGCGGCGAAGACGTCGATCTTGGATTCCGGGCCGACGAGATCGGCGATCCCGATGGCGGCGCTGACATCACCGACCAACTGGGCGTGCGCGGCGGCGCCTCGGACCCCGAGCTTTGGCGGGCGCTCCGCTATGGCGAGGCCAACATCACCAGCCAGGTCCGCACACCGGGTGCCACGCTCATGGTGCAGGACGGCGGCATGGAGTGGCTGCAGTTCCGCCAGGGCCCGCTGCGGGAATGGGGTGGTTATTTCCTGCTTGGCACGATCGCAATCCTTGCGCTCTTCTACCTGCTGCGCGGTCGTATCCGCATCGGCGAAGGCCGCTCGGGCCTCACCATCCTCCGCTTCACCTTCATCGAACGCTTCGCCCACTGGCTGCTGGCGGGGTCGTTCATCCTGCTCGGCCTCACCGGTCTTCTGTCGCTTTTCGGACGTGTGGCACTGATCCCGCTCTTCGAACGTTTTTCAGACGGCGACGGCGCGCACCAGCTCAACTCGACCATCATCATCGCGTCGAAATGGGTCCATAACAACGTGTCCTGGGCCTTCATGCTGGCACTCATCATGGTCTTCGTGATGTGGGTGATCCACAACATCCCGAACCGCACCGATCTCGTCTGGTTCGCCAAGGGCGGCGGCATCGTCGGTCACGGCCATCCACCGGCGAAGAAGTTCAACGCAGGGCAGAAGATCATCTTCTGGTCGGTCATTCTGCTCGGCACGTCGATCTCCGCTTCCGGTCTGGAACTGCTCTTCCCCTTCGAACTGCACCTCTTCGAGAAATCCTTCGCCATCCTGCGCGACTTCGGCGTCACGGAGCTTCCCGTTTATGGAGCCATACCCGAGGCACTCACTCCGCATAGCGAGATGATGCACGCCCAGATCTGGCATGCCGCCGTGTCGTTTGTCCTGATGGCCATCATCATCGCCCACATCTATATCGGCACGCTCGGCATGGAGGGTGCCTATGACGCGATGGGGTCCGGCGAAGTAGATCTGAACTGGGCGAAGGAACACCACAGCCTTTGGGTCGAGGAGGAAGAGGCGTCAGGCCGCGCGATCGAGCGCCCGACGGGCGCGACCCCGGCGGAATGACGGCGAAGTCCGGCGCGGTCTCGTCGCGGCGGTTTTCGCGTCGAAGACCGTTGCAAGAGCTACGTCATCTCCTGCTCTGCCTGCTCTTCACGACATCCGCCGAGGCCGCCGAATTTCGCCTGCTGGTCGGTCACGGCGGCCCCGTCATGGACGCGGAAGTCTCGGAAGACGGACGCACCGCGCTCACCGGCAGCTTCGATAACGCCGTCGGCTTCTGGTCCCTCGGCTCAGACGATGTCGTCTGGCTCGATGGCCACCGCGCGGCGGTCAAATCGGTCACCTTCGTCGATAACCGGCTCGCGGCTTCAGGCGGAGACGACTTCGCAATAACCCTCTGGAACCTCGAAAGCGGCACCGAATCTGCCCGCCTCGAAGGTCACAAGGGCCAGGTCGCGGGGCTCGCCGTCTCCCCCGACCGCACAATCCTCGCCTCCGCATCCTGGGACGGCTCGGTCGGCCTTTGGTCGCTGCCCGAGGGCCAGAACATCGCCATGATGACCGGCCATGGCGGCGTGGTGAACGACGTTGCCTTCTCCGCCGACGGCACGCTCCTCTACTCCGCCTCCGCCGATGGCACCATTCGCGTCTGGCGCGTGTCGGAAGCCACCGAGACCCGCCAACTCGTCAACCACGGATTCGGCGTCAACCGCCTGCTCATGGGGGAGGTCTGGCTTGCCTATGGCGCGGTCGATGGCGGCACCCGCGTCATCGACGCCGACACGGGCGATGAGATCGCCGACCTCACCCTCGACCGCCGCCCGATCCTCGCCATGGCGCTCCGCCCCGATGCGGGCGAAATCGCGGTGGGCGATGGCGAAGGCTTCGTCATGACCGTCTCCACCGAAAGCTGGACCATCACCGGCGACTTTCAGGCTGCTGCCAGGGGCCCGGTCTGGACGCTGGCCTATAGCGGTGATGGCGAAAGCCTGCTTGCCGGGGGCATCGACGACACCGCCTATATCTGGCCCGCGCATAACGACCTCGAAGCCCCGATCATGGCCACCAAGGAACGCGGATTCCTGAAAGCCCCCGAAGAGATGTCAAACGGTGAACGCCAGTTCCGCCGCAAATGTTCGATCTGCCACAGCCTGACCGATGACGGCGCCCGCCGCGCCGGTCCGCATCTGGGCAGCCTTTTCGGCAGACCCGCGGGCAGCGTCTCGGGATACAAATATTCCGACACTGTCGCGGGCTTGGGCTTTCAGTGGGATGAGGATACGATAGATCAACTCTTCGACCTCGGGCCCGACCACTTCATTCCGGGGTCCAAGATGCCGATGCAGCGGATCGTCAAACCGGCGGACCGGGCCGACCTGATCGCCTTCCTGAAAGGCAATACTTGAAGGAGACCGAGATGAAAGCGATGTTGAGCGCCTTTGCCGTGATGGGCCTGATCGCGGTCGGCGCATATTACGGCCTGCAAAACGCGGGCTTCGGCACCGGCGAACGGCAATCGTCTTCCAACGTGCGACTCGATTGAAATGGTGGAATATCTCGGCCTCTGGGTGCTTCTGGCCCTCACCCTGAACATGTGGGCGCTGCTTTCCGTGCTTCAGGCGAAGGCATCCCTCACCGCCAAGACCTTCTGGGCCATCGCGCTTCTGCTCTTGCCGGGTCTTGCCTTCCTTGGCTGGTACCTGATGGGTCCGCGCCGTCAGGCCTGACACTTATAAACCGCCCAATTTCCACAGGTTGCGCCAATTTCGGCGCGTTCGAAGGGAATTTTCGGTCTCCCCGCAGGATCCCACTTCAGTCGGCGCGCAATCTGATTTACCCAAGTACGCAATACTCCAAGGTGACACATGCATATCGGCATCCTGCAATGCGGGCATTTCCCAACGGCTGAGGGCTATCCCGAACAGACCTATGGCGATCTCTACTCCAAGTTCCTCGCCGGTCGCGGCCTGACTTTCACCACATGGTCCGTCGTCGATATGGAGTTCCCGAACTCCGTCCACGACGCCGAAGGCTGGCTGATCTCCGGCTCCAAGCACGGCGCCTACGAAGACCTGCCTTTCATCAAGAAGCTCGAAGACTTCATCCGCGAAGCCTATGCCGCAGAGGTCCCCCTCGTCGGCATCTGCTTCGGCCACCAGATCATCGCGCAGGCGCTGGGCGGCACGGTCGAAAAGGTCGACCGGGGCTGGTCCCTCGGTCGCCAGGAATACGAACTGGAAGGCCAGACCGTCGCGCTCAACGCCTGGCATCAGGACCAGATCGTCACCCCGCCTGCCGAGGCCACAACCATCGGCGCAAACGATTTCTGCCCCTTTGCCGCACTTGCCTACAAGGGCCGCGCCTGGTCGGTGCAGGGCCATCCCGAGTTCGGTGACGACGAGGTCGAACTTCTCCTCAAGGTCCGCCGCGCCGCGCTCGACCCGGACAAGGCCGAACATGTCGCCAGGAATATCGGCAAACCGCTCTCCAATGACGATCTCGCCGCCCGCATCACCGCCTTCTTCAAGGAGCCCGCCCATGTCTGACTGGCTCGAAGAAGCACCGAAAGCCGCGCGCGACTACCTCGACGGCCGCAGGCTCGACGAAATCGAATGCGTGGTCCCCGACCTCTCCGGCATTGCTCGCGGCAAGGCCATGCCCGCGTCGAAATTCGCACGGCAACCGCATTTCCACCTGCCGAACTCGATCTTCTACCAGACGATCACCGGTGGCTGGGCCGATGCCGCCGCCATCGACGGCTTCACCGAACCCGACATGGTGCTGAAGCCCGACTATTCCACTGCCAGCGCCGCGCCCTGGACCGCCGACATGACCTGCCAGGTCATCCACGACGCCTACACCAAGTCCGGCGAACTGGTCCCCTATGCCCCCCGCAACGTGCTGAAACGCGTGGTCGATCTCTACAGGGAAAAGGGCTGGAAACCGGTCGTGGCCCCCGAGATGGAGTTCTACCTCGTCGCCCGCAACACCGACCCCGGCCAGGAGATCAAGCCCATGACCGGTCGCTCCGGCCGCCCCGCCGCCGCGCGACAGGCATATTCCGTCTCCGCCGTGGACGAGTTTGGCCCGGTGATCGACGACATCTACGACTTCGCCGAGGCGCAGGGTTTCGAAATCGACGGCATCACCCAGGAAGGCGGGGCAGGGCAGCTTGAGATCAACCTGCGCCACGGCGACCCGGTGAAACTCGCCGACGAGATCTTCTACTTCAAGCGCCTGATCCGCGAAGCCGCGCTGCGCCATAACTGCTTCGCCACCTTCATGGCCAAACCGATCGAAGGCGAACCCGGCTCGGCCATGCACATTCACCACTCGGTGCTGTCGACCAAGACGCGGCGCAACATCTTCACCGATGACGGCGAAAACGAAACGCCCGAGTTCATGCATTTCATCGGCGGTCTGCAACACTACATGTCGCCCGCCACCATCGTCTTCGCCCCCTACGTCAATTCGTTCCGCCGCTACGTGAAAGACCACGCCGCCCCCATCAACACCGAATGGGGCCGCGACAACCGCACAACGGCCATCCGTGTACCGGTGGCCGAGGCTCAGGCCCGCCGCGTCGAAAACCGCATCCCGGGCATGGACTGCAACCCCTATCTCGGCATCGCCGCCTCGCTCGCCTGCGGCTATCTCGGCATGGTCGAGAAGATCACACCCCGCGAGGAATTTACCGGCGACGCCTATGACGAGGAAGAGGAACTGCCCCGCGGCATCTACGCCGCCCTCGATTATTTCGAGGCCTGCAAACCGCTCCGCGAAGTGCTGGGCGAAGATTTCTGCCGCGTCTATGGCGGCGTGAAGATGACCGAATATGACGAGTTCCTGCAGGTCATCTCGCCCTGGGAACGCGAACACCTGCTGCTCAGCGTCTGATGCTCAGGCTCACCGCCGATCTTCTGGCCGTCGCCACCCTGACCGTGCTGACCCAGATCGGCGGCTTCGCCTGGATCGCCGCCCGCCTTCTGACCCGGCGCGCTGGCACGCTCGTCTTCTTCGCGGCATTCCTCACGGCCTACACGGGGAGCGTCTATGCCGCCCGCGCCATCGCGCCGACCTATGGGCGCGTGGCGCTGCCCTGCGCCGATCCCGGACCCGGCCGGATCGCTGCGCTCAATCCGATCTATTGCGTGCTGAACCGAATCTATGCGAGCCCCGAACTCGCCGCCCATCTCGACGCGCTCGCAAGCCATATGGAGGCGCGCTTCCCCGGCACCCGCACCCATCTGCTCGACGCGGGCTTTCCGTTCGTCGATGGCTTCCCGCTCCTGCCGCACGTCTCCCATGACGATGGCGACAAGGCCGACATTGCCTTTTTCTACGACGGCCCGCCGTCATCGCCCCTCGGCTACTTCAAATTCGAAGCCCCGCGCCCGGGCGATCCCCAACCCTGCGCCAACCGGCAAGACCGGCTGACGCTGCGCTGGGATCTCGACTGGCTGCAACCGCTCTTCCCCGTCCGCGCCCTCGACGAAACCCGTACCGGCGCGGCCCTCCGCTGGCTGGCCACCAACGCTCCGCCGGGCGGCAGGATCTTCATCGAACCCCATCTCGCCCACCGCCTCGGCGTCAGCCACCCGACGATCCGCTTCCAGGGCTGCCGCGCCGCCCGTCACGACGATCACATCCACATACAGCTTTGACATGAACCCGCTCTACCGCAACGATCAACCCGGCACCTTCCCACGCAGTTACTACGCGGCCACCGCCGAACCCGGCCCGGATCGTCCACCGCTCGATACCGACATCTCCGTCGACCTCGCGGTGATCGGCGCGGGCTACACGGGCCTTTCCACCGCACTCCACGCCGCAGAACGCGGGCTTTCCGTGGCCGTCCTCGAAGCCCACCGCACAGGCTTCGGCGCTTCGGGTCGCAACGGCGGGCAAGTCGGCACCGGCTGGAACAAGGACCAGCACTGGCTCGAAAAGCGGCTCGGTCGTGACGACGCCCGCAAGCTCTGGGACCTCACGCTGGAAGCCAAGGCGCTCACCCGCGACCTCGTCGCCCGGCACGCCCCCGACGCCGCCTACAAACCGGGCGTCCTCCACGGCCACTGGTCGGCGGCTGAGGCGGAGGATACCCGTCGTTACGGCGACTGGCTCCGCGACAACTACGGGCATGAGGCCGAATATCTCGACCGCGACGCGATCCGAAGCGTGGTCAAAAGCGACGTCTACGAAGGCGGCCTCCTCGACCCCGACGCCGGCCACCTCCACCCGCTCCGCTACGTGCTCGGCCTCGCCAAGGCGGCGGAAGCCGCAGGCGCCCGCATCTATGAGATGACCGAAGCCACCGCACTCTCCAACGGCAAGGTGATAACGCCCAAAGGCACCATCACCGCCGCCCACGTCGTCATCGCCGGCAACGGCTACCTCTCCGACATCTCCTCCCAGGTCTCCGCCCGCGTCATGCCGATCAACAGCTTCATCGCCGCGACCGAACCGCTGGGCGACCGTGCCGGGTCGATCCTCACCCGCGACATCGCCGTGGCCGACGACAAGTTCGTCGTGAATTACTTCCGCCTGAGCGAGGACAAGCGCCTGCTCTTCGGCGGCCGCGAAAGCTATTCCATCGGCTTCCCGGCAGACATCAACACCGCGCTGAAAAAACGCATGCTCCACCTCTTCCCGCAACTGGGCGACGTTCGCGTCGATTACAGCTGGGGTGGCACGCTCGGCATCACCATGACCCGCCTGCCCATGGTCCGCCGCATCGGCCCGACCACGCTGGCGGCGGGCGGCTTCTCCGGCCACGGAGTGGCGCTCACCACGCTGGTGGGCAAAGTCATGGCCGAGGCCATCGCCGGTCAGGCGGGCCGCTTCGACCTGCTGACCCGGCTCCCGGTCTCAAGTTTCCCCGGCGGCAAACACGCCCGCGCGCCGCTCCTCACACTCGCCATGACCTGGTACGCGCTGCGCGACCGGCTGGGCCTCTGACCCGCCCCCTGCTTCACCTTTTCAAAAATACGCAAATGCCCGGCGCGGCGGGTCAGCAGAACAACCGGTAATAGAGCCAATCCGGCAAGAACTGCGCGACCCGGAACATCGCCGCATAGTGCCACGGAATATTTCGTGAGAAATCATCGCCCTGCATGTGATCGACATAGACCCGTGCCGCCGTTTCCGGCTCCATGAGAAACGGCATGGTAAAGGCGTTCCTGTCGGTCATTCGCGTCCGGACAAAACCGGGATTGACCAGTTGCACGTCCACGCCCGTCTCCCGCAGATCGGCGTAAAGCGTCTCCGCCAGCGACATCACCCCGGCCTTCGATGCGCCATAGCCTACCGCCCCAGGCAGACCCCGGTACCCGGAAAGCGAGCCGGTCAGCACGATATGCCCCCGGTCGCGTTCGACCATCCCCGGCAGGACGGAGCCCAGGACGAGCGCGGCACCGACCAGGTTGATCTCCAGCATCGCGGAGATCTTGATGGTCTCGTATTCCGTCGCGCCCATCGGCCAGTATTCTTCGGCAAGATAGACCAACCCGTCGATTTCGCCCGCCGCTTCCGCCGCGGCCGCGACGCTGGCCGCATCGGAGAGGTTGACCGGGACAACTTCGGTTTTTCCGGGAAACGTCTCGGCAACCTCGTTGAGCGTCCCCTCAAAGCCGCCACTCAGGATCACTTCCGCGCCCTTCTTCGACAATTCCATCGCCACGGCACGGCCAAGCCCGTCAGACGCACCGATCACCCAATACCGTTTTCCGGGCCAGCTTCTCATCACATCCGTTCTCCCATGTCAGTCCGACCCCACGCCACCTAGGTAAGTCTCGCACCCGTCGAGTCCAACAGTCCAGCGGCGCACCTCAGAGGTTTCATGGAAATCTTGGTCTTCCGTTAAACGCCCGAATTTCGGTCAGCGATCCGCGAAACTGGCCCGGATGTGATCGACCGCCGCCACGACCGCAGGGTTCGGATCGTCGGCCACGATCAGCCCAAGCGCGTATTTCGGCAGCTTCGGCAGTCCGAACTGGGGCGAGGCCTCGACCACGCAACCGCCCAGGGATGACACCGGGATCGGGGCCACGGCAAGGTCGGCCAGAACCGCCGCCCGCTGGCCCGAGATATGCGCACTCTGGAACGCCACCCGCCAGGGTCGACCCTCTTCCTCCAGCCGCGACAGCGCCGCCGTCCGCCAGGCGCAGCCCTCTTCCCAGACGCTGACCGGCAGCGGCGTCTGCTCGGCGGCGACCCCGCCCTTGCAGGCCGCCCAGACCAATTGCTCGCGATAAAGGATCTCGGCCCGGGTCTCCGGACGTCCAACATCGCAGGTGATCAGCGTCAGGTCCAGTTGCCCCCGGTCCAGCATCTCCACCATGCGCGAGGTCGTATCGACAAAGACATTCACGGTCACCTGCGGGTGGCTCTCGTTGAACCGCCGCAGCGTCTCGACCAGATACCGCTCCGCCACGTCATCCGGAGCGCCCAGCCGCACCACGCCCTGCACATCCGGCATCACGAACCGCGCCACCGCCTCCCGGTTCAGCGCCAGCATCCGCCGCGCATGTTCCAAAAGGAACGCCCCATCCGCCGTCAGTTCCACCGACCGGCTGTCGCGGAGGAAGATCGGACGCCCCAGCACCTCCTCCATCTTCTTCACCTGCATGGAGACAGCGGACGGCGTGCGATGCACCTCCGCCGCGGCAGCGGAGAAATTGCCGGTCTCGGCAATGGCCACCAGCGTCTTCAACAGGTCGAGGTCCAGAAGCGGAATGCGGGGATGGGAAGGGGCGTTCATGGCGGCCTGTCAGTTTTTTTGAAAGATGTGATCAAATCTATTCGTTTGATTGATGAATGTCCAGCCCGCATATTCAACGCATCAGGCCGTCGCGACGCCGAAGCAACATGAACCAGGAGACCAGACATGACCCATTACGACCTCGGCCGCGCCCAGACCGGCCACCCGATCCAAAGTCTTTCCAATGCGCTCGTCGACCGCATCCGGGCGATCCGCCGCCGTCGGGGCTTCAACCGGCTGAACAACCTCGACGACCACATGCTCGACGACATCGGCGTTACAAGGGGCGAGGTGCAATACGCCTCCGCCCTGCCGCTCTCGGTGGATGCCGCGACCGAACTCCGCCGGGTTTCGCTGGAACGGCGGCGTCGCAAGATGTGAGACGGCGTCCTCCCCCTCGATCCCCCTCCCGACGGGAGGGGGAGGCGGTACCGTCAAAGCCAGCACCTCCCCTCTCCCTTGGGAGAGGGGTCGGGGGAGAGGGTCGATTGCGCAGACCTCAGGCAGACAATGTGGACGTCACCATAAAACGCACCCGCTCAGGCGTCGGAGCGCCTGTCCCCGGCCAAGCGCTTGCGCGGGTTGGTTTGGTCGTGAGCTTCGTTTTCTTCGATCTTTCCTCGCAAGTTGCCATTCGCCGCATCTGTCGCGACAGTGGCACTGCAAACTCATTCTCAAAGAGGGAATCGCGCGAGCGCGCTATTGGCTTGCTAGACCTGTGGGAGACGCGAAACCATGAGCCGTGCATTTCGCTACTTCACAATGGGCTTTGCGCTGGTCCTCTGCGTTCTAATGCTCATCCCGGACATCTTTATTGCCACCAGTCCGAGGTCCTACTTCGTCCACATTTACCGCTCATTAGGATCATTGAATTTCCTATTCTCGCCACCCACCGGGTGGATTGTCTTTTTTGGTTTTTGTTTGCTGCTGGTCAAGCGGCGAGCTGCACGAATTTTTGGAGCAATTTGCGTTTATCTTGGTGCGGTCATTTCCATCTTCGCGTTCTTGGCTCCGGTGCTTTAGTTTGAAGGTGTTCGAATAGCATCCGTACAAGTCAAAAAAGCAAAGCCCCACACATCCCCCACCAAACCTTGAACCCCTCGCCCCCACGGCCAACTCAGTCCTGAACCGAAAAAGGACGCCCCACATGCGCTTCACCGCCCGTCTTCGACGCCAACACCAGTGCCATGTGCACGACTGAAAGACGTGCCCCATGAACGCCCGTCAGTCTTCGGATCGACGGGTGTTCTTCTTTGCCGGATAGCGCCATTTGCTGCTGCTGCGTCTGCAAAAGACTTGCCCAAGCATCGAATCGGCGTAGGCTTCAAGTCGGAGGGGTGGCAATGGCGACAGCAACATTTGCCGACCGCTATCAGTCCGTTCTGGTTCCGGTCATTTTCGAGCCCTGGGCAAGGGAGTTGATCCGACGCGCCGATCCACGGGAAGGGGAGCATGTTCTCGATCTGGCCTGTGGAACCGGCGTGGTTTCAAGACAGTTGGCCAAGTACGTCGCCAATCTAGGCAGCCTCACCGGCGCGGATCACAGCAGCGAAATGCTTGATGTGGCACGCGTCCTTGCGGCCGAAGCCGATCTGGAAGCCCGGTGGATCGAAGCCGACGCGGGTGCGCTGCCATTCGATGATAACTACTTCGATCTCGCTTTCTGCCAACAGGCCCTGCAGTTCTTCCCCAACAAGCCTGCGGCCCTCGCCGAATTGCACCGCGTGCTCAAGCCGGGTGGCCGGGTGGCCTGTTGCGTTCAGAAAGAACTGGAGATCAATCCGATGCTGAAAGCCCAGTCAGCTGCGCTTGACGCCCATGTCGGCAAGAGAGCCGGAGATGCCGTACGGGCCATCTGCGGATGGCCGGACGGTGATGAGATCAGGCGACTTTTCGAAGAGGCAGGCTTTCAGGATGTCGAAGTCGAAGCGACGACTCTGATAGTACAGCACCCCGACGCCAGAGCATTTGCCGAAGGCGCGATGGGGGGAATGCACACTGGCGACAAACTGTCCGGGCTGGAAGAGGGTGCCATTGAACGCGCAGTTGACGCATTTCTGACGGGTCTTGGTGATTGCCTCGATGGCGCTGCGATGCGTGCCCCGCACGTATCCAATGTCATCACGGCAGTTGCCTGATGTGGAACCCGGCGCGGTAATTTGAGCGTCGACGTCCATCATTCACCCTCCCCCCACCCAAAACCTTGAACCACCCGGCCCCCACGGCTAACTCAGTCCTGAACCGAAAAAGGACGCCCCACATGCGCTTCACCCCCCAGCCCGTCTTCGACGCCAACACCAGTGCCGGAGAGTTCGGCGACCTCCCTGAATGGGATCTGGCCGACCTCTATGCCGACCCCGACGCACCGGAACTGAAGCGCGACATGGACTGGCTGGAGAAGGCCTGCGCCGATTTCGCCGGTGACTTCGAAGGCAAGCTCGCGGGTCTTTCCGCCGAGGAGATGCTCGACTGCGTCCTCCGCTACGAAAAGATCGACCTGATTGCGGGCCGCATCATGTCCTACCACGGCCTCCGCTATTACCAGATCACCACCGATCCGATCCGCGCCAAGGCCATGTCCGACGCACAGGACAAGATCACCGCCTACACCACGCCGCTCGTGTTCTTCTCCCTCGAAGTGAACAGGATCGAGGACGCCACGCTGGACGGCTGGTTCGTGGCAAACGCCGACCTCGCCCGCTACAAACCGATCTTCGACCGGATGCGTACCATGCGCCCCTACCAGCTCTCCGACGAGCTGGAGAAATTCCTCCACGACCAGTCCACCGTCGGCGCTGCCGCGTGGAACCGTCTCTTCGACGAAACCGTCGCGGGCCTGACCTTCACCGTCAATGGCGAGGAAAAGCCGCTGGAGGCCGCCCTCGACCACCTCACCGACCAGGACCGCGCCTTGCGCGAAGCCGCCGCCCGCGAGGTGGCAAAGGTCTTCGGCGACAACATCAAGCTTTTCGCCCGCGTCCACAACACGCTCGCCAAGGAGAAGGAGATCGAGGACCGCTGGCGCGGCATGCCCACGCCCCAGACCGGCCGTCACCTCTCGAACCACGTCGAACCCGAGGTGGTCGAAGCGCTCCGCAACGCCGTGGTCGAAGCCTACCCCAAGCTGTCCCACCGTTACTATGAACTGAAGCGCAACTGGCTCGGCCTCGATGTGATGGAAGTCTGGGACCGCAACGCGCCGCTGCCGATGGAAAGCGACCGCAAGATCGGCTGGGAACAGGCCCGCAAGACCGTTCTCGATGCCTATGGCGGCTTCGACCCTGAAATGGCCCGCCTCGCCGAGCCCTTCTTCGACAAGGGCTGGATCGACGCGCCGGTGAAACCCGGCAAGGCCCCCGGCGCTTTCGCCCACCCAACCGTCGCCGACGCGCACCCCTACGTGATGCTCAACTATCTCGGCAAACCGCGCGACGTGATGACGCTGGCCCACGAACTCGGCCACGGCGTCCACCAACGCCTCGCGGCAGGGCAGGGCGAACTGCTGTCCTCCACACCGCTGACGCTGGCCGAGACCGCGTCGGTCTTCGGCGAAATGCTCACCTTCCGCAAACTCCTCGCCGACGCGCCCAATCCCGCTGAACGCAAGGTGCTGCTGGCCGGCAAGGTGGAGGACATGATCAACACCGTCGTCCGCCAGATCGCGTTCTACGATTTCGAGTGCAAACTCCACGACGCCCGCCGCGCCGGAGAACTGACACCCGACGACATCGGCGCCCTCTGGATGAGCGTCCAGGGCGAAAGCCTCGGCCCCGCGTTCCGCTTCATGGAAGGCTATGAGAGCTTCTGGGCCTACATCCCCCACTTCGTCCACTCGCCCTTCTACGTCTACGCCTATGCTTTCGGCGACGGGCTGGTGAACGCGCTCTACGCCGTCTACGAAGAAGGCGACGCCGACTTCCAGTCGAAGTATTTCGACATGCTGAAAGCGGGCGGCTCGAAGCACCACAAGGAGTTGCTGGCCCCCTTCGGGCTGGATGCGAGCGACCCGGCGTTCTGGGACAAGGGCCTGAGCATGATCTCGGGCTTCATTGACGAACTGGAGGCGATGGAGGGGTAGGGTATCGATCTCACCTTGAACCCTATTGGAGAACGCATGAGCTATTTTGTCAAAGTGATCCCACCTCATGGAAGGGCGCGAATTCATTTCGGAGAATGCAAGTTCTGCCGCTTTGGTCAAGGCATGGAAAATCAGGACATGGGCACAGGTCCGACATACTGGCATCCAGCCTATCCTGATCCCGGTCTTCCATCGGTCCGACAAGCTCAGGAGTTTATGGACTCGCTCGGAGAACGATACAAAGACGTTGGCCGCTGCTCGTACTGTATGAAGGACCAAACTTAGACTTTAAGGATTTTGGGATGATTTGCATTGCACGAGACTTGCCTCAGACCAACCTAAGCTAGGCCGGAAAGCCACGCAGCAAATCGTGGTCGAAATTCTGGTAAGGAGAAGAGACCATGGCCGCCACACCCCCCATCTGCGACTTCGACTGGCCCGCCCCGGCCTTCACCCTCCCCGCCACCGACGGCAAGACCTACAGCTACGATGACATCGCCGGACCGAACGGGACGCTCGTCATGTTCATCTGCAACCATTGTCCCTACGTCCTCGCGGTCCTCGACAAGATCATCCGCGATGCCCGTGACCTCAAAGACCTCGGCATCGGCGTGGCCGCGATCTGCTCCAATGACGCCACCACGCATCCCGCCGACAGTTTCGAAAACATGAAAAAGATGGCTCAGGAGCGCAGCTTCCCCTTCCCCTATCTTCACGACGAAGACCAATCCGTCGCCCGCGCCTATGACGCGGTCTGCACGCCCGATTTCTTCGGCTTCAACGCCGGCAAGGGCCTGCAATACCGGGGCCGCCTCGACGCCTCCCGTGCCAAACCGGTCGAGGAAGACCTGCCGCGCGATCTCTACGACGCGATGAAGCAGGTGGCAGAGACGGCGAAGGGCCCGCAGGATCAGATCCCGTCCATGGGATGTTCGATCAAGTGGAAGGCGGCCTGACCGTTCCGGCCAAACTCCGATTCGCCGAATACCGAAGATGAACGAACAAAAAGGCACTCGGGCCGCGATTATTGACGGTTGCCGGGCGCGCACGCGCGTCCCGTCGGGCACCCGTCCTGCAAGTCTCCTGCAAGTTGAGGTTCCCGTGTCAGCCAACATCTTGCCGCCGATACCGGAGAATCGTCGGAAAACCACATCATCTTGAAGTGGAGGGTCCTGTCCGGAGTCACCGAAAGGTCACCCGATCGGGCCAGACCATCCCTCGCAAGTTGTAGCGAGATTGACTCCGGCCAAGCGATTTTGCCACAATTTTGCCATAAACCGCCTGGGGGGTAGGGTACCAGTATGTCATTGCCGCGTTTAACGCTGCTGCCGCAACCTGTGCGCGCAGAGCCTTTGGCACAGCCTGTCGTATTGCCGGAACCGGATGTTGCGCCGGTCGAAATCACATCTGTCGGACGCATGGTTCAGGGCGGGCGCTGGCGCACGGAGGCGATGCGCAGCTATGACCGTCCGGTCCTGATCTGGTTCACGCGGGGGCAGGGACGGCTGACCGTGGCGGGGCGCAACAGCGGCTACGGGCCCCACAACCTTGTCTTCCTGCCGAAACAGACCATGCACGGTTTCACCACCATGGGCCCCGTCCTTGGCTCCGTCGTCTTCCTGCCGGATGATCCCGCCCTCGACTGGCCGGTCGAGCCGATGCACCTGCGCGTCCAGGAAGCCCAGCAGCAGCGCGAACTCACCGGCATGATCGAAGCGATGCAGCGCGAGCTGTCCGGCGAGGCCGAGTTCACCAACCGCGCGCTGACCTACCATGCGGGCCTGCTCTCCATCTGGCTGTCCCGGATCGGCGAGGCTTATGCGCATATCTCCAACCCGTCCTCGGCTACCCGCCTGGACACCGCCGCGCACCGTCTGGCGGAAGCCTTTACGGCGCTGGTGGAACGCGATTTCCGCGAGCCTGCGGGGGTCCAACACTATGCCGGTCTCCTTGGTGTGACACCGACCCATCTCAGCCGCGTCTGCCGCAAGGTGGCGGGCCGCGCCGCGCTCGACATCCTTTCCGACCGGCGGCATTTCGAAGCCCGCCGCCTCCTGCGCGACACCAATATCCAGATCGCGGAAGTGGCCCGGAAATGCGGTTTCGCCTCCGCCGCCTACTTCACCCGCGCTTTCCGTTCGCGTTCGGGTCAAAGCCCGTCGGAGTTCCGCAACGACGCCTGAATGACCGCAGATGTCGTTTTCGGATTAGGTGGCTGTCGTTTTTGTTACACCTTTTGCCGGAAGCAGCCGTTGACGCAACGCCATAGGCGTGAAGAAATGGCGGCAGGGACAAGGTGCACTGTCGGAAGAACAGCCAGAACAAGCACCAAAGACAGACGTTTCACAGGGAGTTGAGACATGACCAAGAACAATCCGTCACGGATTCACCCGGCGGCCAGGATGCACGCCGACGAATTCCGCCAGGGCAAGATCGACCGCCGCGAGTTCCTCACCCGGGCAACCGCGCTCGGCGTTGCGTCCACCACGGCGTACGGACTGATCGGGGCAACGGCCCCCGTGCAGGCCGCGGCCCACGCGCAAGAGGGCGGCACGCTTCGTATTCAGATGCTGGTCAAAGCGATGAAGGAGCCACGGACCTATGACTGGTCCGAGATCGGCAATCAGTCGCGTGGTTTCCTGGAATATCTCGTCGAGTACAATGCCGACGGGACGTTTCGGGGGATGCTGCTTGAAGGCTGGTCGGTCAATGACAACGCCACGCAGTATACGCTTAACGTTCGCCCCGGCGTGACATGGAACAACGGCGACGCCTTCACGGCGGAGGACGTGGCCCGAAATATCACCGGCTGGTGCGACAGCACGATCGAAGACAACTCGATGGCCAGCCGTATGACCAGTCTCATCGACAGCGAAACCGGCCAGGCGCGCGACGGCGCGATCGAGATCGTGGACGATCTGACCGTCGTCCTCAACCTTTCTTCGCCTGACATCTCGGTCATTGCCAACATGTCCGATTACCCGGCGGCGATTACGCATTCAAGCTATGACGGCGGCGACGTTTACGATCATGGCATCGGAACCGGCCCGTTCCGTCCGGTTTCTCTGGAGGTCGGCGTAAAGGCGGTCATCGAGCGCAACACCGATCACACCTGGTGGGGCACCGAGGCCGAAGGCTGGGGCGGCCCCTATCTCGACCGGATCGAGTTCATCGACTACGGCAACGACCCGGCGGCCTGGATGGCGGCAGCCGATGCCGAAGAGGTCGACCTGCTTTACGAGACCGTGGGCGAATTTATCGACGTGTTCGACAGCCTCGGCTGGACGCGGACCGAAGCGGTCACAGCCGCCACGCTGGTCTTCCGTCCGAACCAGGTGGCAGAAGTCGATGGCCGCGTGCCCTATGCAACACCGGAGGTGCGGCGCGCGCTCGCCTTGGCGGTCGACAACGCGATCGTGCTTGAACTCGGCTACTCCGGTCGTGGCACGGTCGCCGAAAACCACCATGTCTGCCCGATTCATCCCGCCTATGCCGATATCGGCCCCGCGCCTTACGATCCGGCGGCGGCGAAGGAACTGATGGACAGCACCGAATTCGCCGATTTCGAGCATGAATTGATCACTGTCGATGACGATTTCGAACGCAACTCCGGCGACGCGGTTGCGGCCCAGCTTCGTGATGCGGGCATCCCGGTCAAGCGCACGGTGCTGCCGGGCGCGACCTTCTGGAACGACTGGACGAAATACCCGTTCAGCGCCACGACCTGGAATCACCGACCGCTGGAAGTGCAGGTGATGGCGCTGGCTTATCGCTCTGGCGAGGCCTGGAACGAATCCGCCTATGCCAACCCGGAGTTCGACGCGCTGATGGGCGAAGCGCTTTCTGTCGCCGATGCCGCCGAACGCAGCGCGGTGATGGCCAAGCTCGAACAGATCATGCGGGACGATGGAGTCATCATCCAGCCCTATTGGCGTTCGCTCTACAACCACCACAACGGCACCGTGGTCGGTGCCGAAAAGCACCCGGCGCACGAGTTCCATCTCTACAAGTTCGGCTTCGCGGCTTAACGAAACCGGCAGGGGCCGCACCGAATGGGGCGGCCCTTACGCCATGGGGCAGGGGGCCAGCGATCACGCCAGCCTCCGATAACAGGGGAAAACCATGGGTCTCTTTATTATCAGGCGCCTCGGCGTGATGATCCTCACCGCCATATGCCTGACCTTCATCGTTTTCTTCCTGACGAACCTTTATCCCAACCTCGAAAAGCTGGCGAAAACGCAAGGCAACATGCGGATGTCGGACGAGCAGGTCGAAAGCTGGCTGTCGAAGCGCGGCTATCTCGACCCGCTGCCGGTCAAATACGGCCGCTGGCTCGGCGTGCTCCCCGGCTGGACCTATACCGACCCGGAAACCGGCGACACGACAGGCCGCTGCATCGCTCCCGGCCAACCCGCCGAGGAGGCCCCCAGTTTCTGCGGCCTCCTGCAAGGCGACTGGGGCGAATCCACCGTCTTCAAGGAGGAAGTGGGCACCGTCATCGAGAAGCGGCTGGCGCTGACCGGCAAGCTCATGTTCTGGGTCATGGTCCTGATGGTCCCCTCCGCGCTTCTGATCGGCGTGCTCGCGGGCATGCGCGAAGGCTCCAAGCTCGACCGCTCGCTCTCGACCTTCTCCATCGCCTCGACCGCGACCCCCGAATATGTCTCCGGCGTCATCTTCATCACCGTGCTGGCCTCCTCGGCGGGCTGGAAAATCTTCAAGGGCACCGCGACCAGCGCCGCCGACAACGCCAATTTCGAAAACTTCTTCCTCCCCGTCCTCACCATCGCGCTTTACGGCATGGGCTACATCGCCCGCATGACCCGCGCGAGCATGACCGAGGTGATGACCGCCCAATACATCCGCACCGCGCGTCTCAAGGGTGTCAGCTTCCGCAACATCGTCCTCAAACACGCGCTCCGAAACGCGCTCATCGCCCCCTTCACCGTCATCATGCTGCAGTTCCCCTGGCTCCTGAACGGCGTGGTCATCGTGGAGACGCTCTTCAACTACAAAGGCTTCGGCTGGACGCTGGTGCAGGCGGCGGGCAACAACGACATCGAGCTCCTGCTCGCCTGCTCGGTTGCCGCCGTCTTCGTGGTACTGGTGACGCAGCTCATATCCGACATCGGATATGTCTTCCTGAACCCCCGGATCCGGATCGCATAGGGAGAACATGCGGATGTTGGTTTTCCTCCTTATCCTTGGCTCCTTGTACTGGTGGTATGATCGAAGCGTCCGGAAATTGGAGCGCGTCGAGCACCACCATAGCGACCATACTTCGGTTCCATTAGACTACGTTGAGTGCATCCGTCTCGGCCCAGATTTCGATGGCGTGCCCGGTAGCGCATTCGCGTGTCGGGATGGCTTTACGCCAGAAGGACAGGCTTGGATCTACAGGCAGACCGATTCCGGGCGGCTGACACTACCTCAGGTGCCACGAAATTTTGAGGAGGACTTCAGATGGACCCGCTAACTTGGACCGGCAGCCTTTCCTTCCTCAACCCGATCTTCCTCGGCCTCTGGGCGCTGCTCGCCGTCGCCGTCCTCGCCCAGATCGTCACCAGCTTCTTCGCCACCGAAGTTGACGTGGTCGGCGACCAACTCGTGGTGAAGAAGACCCCGAACGCGCTCGCAGGGCAGGCCGTGAAGTGGAGCTTCCTCGGCGTCGTCCTTGTCACGCTCGCCTACATCATCGGCGGCATCGTCCTCCCCGGACTGGAAAACAAGGGCATCATCGGCACCATCGCCGCCCGCTTCCTGCCGGTCTGGATCGCGCTGGCCGCCACCTTCGCGCTGTCGATCACCTTCAAACGAAAGCTCGGCCTTTACGGGAAACTCTTCGACTCGACCGTAGGCATGATCGGCTTCGCCATCGTCATGTTCTGGGTCTTCACCGCCATCTTCGGCGCACTCGACCTGATCGTCACCCACGATCCGCTCGCCCAGGTCTCGGGCATGAAGAACAAGGTTCCCGGAACGCCCACACCCGAAGGCGACGGCCTCTACCCTTATTATCTCCTCGGCGGCGACAACCTCGCCCGCGACGTCTTCAGCCGCGTGATCAAGGGCGCGTGGGAGGTCATCCGCATCGCCCCCTTCGCCACCCTTTTCGCCTTCATGGTCGGCATCACGCTGGGCCTGCCCGCTGCCTATTACGGCGGCAAGCTCGACACCTTCCTCACCTTCCTGGCGAACCTGATCCTCGCCTTCCCGGTAATCCTGCTCTTCTACCTGCTGGTCACGCCCGAGATCGTGGCCACCGGCATCCCGGTCTACATGGCCGCCGTGCTCTTCATCTTCCCGATCATCTTCCTGGTGATCCTCATCAACTCGCGCTTCTACGTCCAGCCGACCAAGCGCAACATCTACCTCGCCATCACGCTGGTGATCGGCCTCTGGCTCTATGCCGGCATCGCCTGGAACGCCGACCCGCTCGGGATCATCGAGTTCCCGCCCAACCTCCTCGTCGTCTTCGTCTCGGTGGTCTTCGTCAACTCCCCCACGGTCTTCCGCATCGTCCGGGGCATCGCGCTCGACATCAAGACCCGCGACTACGTGGCGGCTGGCCAGACCCGTGGCGAAGGCCCCTGGTACATCATGCTCTGGGAGATCCTGCCCAACGCCCGCGGCCCGCTGATCGTCGATTTCTGCCTGCGCATCGGCTACACCACGATCCTCCTCGGCACGCTCGGCTTCTTCGGCCTCGGCCTCAGCCCTGAATCCCCCGACTGGGGCTCCACCATCAACGATGGCCGCAAACTCCTCTCCATCTACCCGCACCCGGCCCTCGTCCCCGCCCTCAGCCTGATGAGCCTCGTCCTCGGCCTCAACCTCCTCGCCGACGGCCTCCGCGAAGAAAGTCTGAGGGACTGATGCTCTATTATTGGCCCGAAAATATCCCGGAGGGGTCCGGGGAGGCAGAGCCTCCCCGGCAAGGCGACGTGCCGCAGGCACGGCGCAACAAAGGAACCACAGCATGACCAAACGGGACTATGACGGCCCGATCCTCGAGATCGACCAGCTCTCCATCAGCTTCTTCACCCGGCTGAGGGAAATCCCCGCCGTCATGGACTTCTCCTGTACCGTGCAACCCGGCGAAGCCATGGGCCTTGTCGGCGAATCCGGCTGCGGCAAATCCACCGTTGCCCTTGGCGTCATGCAGGATCTCGGCGTCAACGGCCGCATCGTTGGCGGCACCATCAAGTTCAAGGGCCGCGACCTGAACGAGATGAGCGCCGAAGAACTCCGCGACATTCGCGGCAACGAGATCGCCATGATCTACCAGGAGCCCATGGCCTCGCTGAACCCGGCGATGAAGATCGGCAAGCAACTGATGGAAGTGCCGATGATCCACGAAGGCGTGGACGAGACTGAGGCCCGCAAACGCGCCCTCGAAGTCGTCACCGACGTGCGCCTGCCCGACCCCGAGCGGATGCTGAACAGCTACCCGCACCAGCTTTCCGGCGGCCAGCAGCAGCGCATCGTCATCGCCATGGCGTTGATGGCCAACCCCTCGCTCCTGATCCTCGACGAACCCACCACCGCGCTCGACGTGACGGTGGAGGCCGCCGTGGTCGATCTGGTCAAGGATCTGGGCAAGAAATACGGCACCTCGATGCTGTTTATCAGCCACAACCTCGGGCTGGTCTTGGAAACCTGCGACCGCCTCTGCGTCATGTATTCCGGCGAAGCGGTGGAAACCGGCTCCATCGAAGACGTCTTCGACGAGATGCAGCATCCCTACACCCAGGCGCTCTTCCGCTCGATCCCGCTGCCGGGCGCCGACAAGAACGCAAGGCCACTGGTCGCCATCCCCGGCAACTTCCCGCTCCCGCACGAACGCCCGCCCGGCTGCAATTTCGGCCCCCGCTGCGACTATTTCGAGGCCGGGCGCTGCGATGCCCATGACATCAAGATGCAGAAAGTGTCCGGCGATGACCGCCACACCACCCGCTGCCTGAAGTTCCAGGAAATCGACTGGAACGCCCCCATCGCTGCCAGCGTGACGACCGAAAAAGTCGCACCGGGCGAAGTCGTCCTCCGAATGGAGGACCTGCGCAAGTACTACGAGGTTAACGCCAACGCGCTCTTCGGCGGCGACACCAAGGTGGTCAAGGCCAATGAAAGCCTCACCTTCGAGGCCCGCGAATCCGAAACCCTCGCCATCGTCGGCGAATCCGGCTGCGGCAAATCCACCTTCGCCAAGGTCCTCATGGGGCTGGAAACCGCGACCGATGGAAAGATCCTGCTCTACAACCAGTCGATCCACGATACCCCCATCGAAAACCGCGACACGCGCACCGTTTCCTCCGTCCAGATGGTGTTCCAGAACCCGTTCGACACGCTCAACCCGTCAATGACCGTCGGGCGGCAGATCATCCGCGCGCTGGAGATCTTCGGCATCGGCAACAGTGAAGCAGACCGCGAGCAGCGGATGCTCGAACTGCTCGACCTGGTGAAACTGCCCCGCGAATTCGCCACGCGGATGCCGCGCCAGTTGTCGGGCGGCCAGAAACAGCGCGTCGGCATCGCCCGCGCCTTTGCCGGTGACGCCAAGATCGTGGTGGCCGATGAACCCGTCTCCGCCCTAGATGTCTCCGTTCAGGCCGCCGTCACCGACCTTTTAATGGACATCCAGCGGACCCAGAAGACGACGCTTCTCTTCATCTCCCACGACCTCTCCATCGTGCGCTATCTCGCGGACCGGGTGATGGTCATGTATCTGGGGCACGTGGTCGAAATCGGCGACACCAATCAGGTCTTCGCCCCGCCCTATCATCCCTATACCGAAGCGCTGCTCTCCGCCGTGCCGATCGCGGACACCAGTGTGAAGAAAAAGCACATCGTGCTCGAAGGCGACATTCCGTCCGCCATGAACCCGCCGCCGGGTTGCCCGTTCCAGACGCGCTGCGGCTGGAAGTCGAAAGTGCCGGGCGGTCTCTGCGAAAAGGACGTGCCGCCGATGCGCACGATCCAGGGCGGTCACCAGATCAAATGCCACCTCTCGGAAGAGGAACTGAACGGCATGGAACCCGTCATCACCATCGCCGCCGAATAGACACGAGTGTTCGAACACTCGTGAAGCATCTCTTCGAAGAGATGCTTTTACCCTTCGCTAATTCCAGCGAACGGTCGATGGTACAAAACGGTTTGGGGACCTTCGAAAAGTGGTACAAAAGTGCACGGCACTTGTACGTTCGAGGACATGAACAAATTCCTGCCGGTACATCCCTTCAGACACCGGTAACTTTCACGCGGCCTCAGAAATCGACCGCGATGCCCTTCTTCTCCCAATCGCCATAACGCACCGGCTCCGGCCCGTCGCGCCCACCCAACTCCTTGGGAAGTTTGACGTTTTCGGCTTTCTTCCGCCGCTCCTCGGCTTCCGCCAACGCGCGTGTCGCTTCAGGGGGCACTTCGGGTTTCTTGTCGCTCATGAGCGATTGGTATAACGCTCGCGCGGTTGCAATCAAGGCAGGACGCATGAGCGAAGAAGGACGAGACGCAAGGGCCGCGGCAATCCGCGCCATGACCGCCGTGACCGAACAGGGCGCGACACTGGGCGATGTTTTGTCTCGTGAAACCAGCAAGTTAGCCCCGCAAGAGGCCGCCCGCGCCGGCCGCCTTGCGACCGAGGCGCTGCGCTGGGCCAACCGCTCCGACCGCGTTCTCGGCCCGCATGTCCGGATGAAACCTGAAGATCCGGTAATGAACGCGCTCCGTCTCGCCCTCTATGAACTCTACGTCGAAGAGTCCGCGCCCCACGGTGTGGTCGATGCCGCAGTGTCCAACGTCACGCGCTCCAAATCCGGTATGGTCAACGGCGTCCTCCGCAACATCTTGCGTCGTGAGGTCGATTGGTCCGCACTTCCCATCCCGCAGACGCCGAAATGGCTACGCAAGCAACTGGTGAAGGCATGGGGGAAACAAGCGGTCGAAGCCATGGAGCGCGTCCACGCAACGCGCCCGCCACTCGACCTGACGTGTCGGGCTAACGCACTGACATGGAAAGAAAAACTTGACGCCACAGTGATGCCTGGAGGCTCATTGCGCCTGGCCCCCGGCGTTCACGTTTCCGCTCTGCCGGGCTACGCCGAAGGCGCATGGTGGGTGCAGGACGCCGGCGCCGCCGTCGCTGCAAGGGTCCTAAACCCCCGGAAAGGCGAGAAAATTCTGGACCTCTGCGCGGCGCCCGGCGGCAAGACCATGCAGCTTGCAGCCGCAGGGGCGGAGGTGACGGCCCTCGACATCTCGGAATCTCGGATGGTGCGGGTGTCAGAAAACCTTGCCAGAACAGGGCTTTACGCCAAAACGATCGTGGCAGACGCCCTCGACTGGACCCCGGAAACCCCCTTCGACGCGGTGCTTCTGGACGCCCCCTGTTCCGCCACCGGAACCCTCAGACGCCACCCGGATCTGGGCTATGCCCGAGACGGATCTGGCATCGCCAAACTGGTCGAACTTCAGGCCCGAATGCTCGACAAGGCGGCGACTTTGGTCCGCCCCGGAGGACGGCTGGTCTATTGCACCTGCTCTCTTCTGCCAGAGGAAGGGGAAGAGCAGATCGAAAGTTTTCTTTCGCGAAATCAGTTGTTTACAACTGCCCTGCCAGAGACCGATGACCCGCTATGGCCGGTCCCGCAGGGCCTGCGCATCCGTCCCGATCAGTGGGAAGACAAGGGCGGCATTGACGGGTTTTTCATCGCTCTCCTTGAAAAACAGCCATGACAGGCCCGCAGGAAGCAGGTATTCTCCCTGCCAAGACCTGAAAAACGGGCAGCAGCAGAGGCGGGGCGGACGTTGGCAAACAACGAAAGCTGGTCCACGAAGAAGACGAAATTCCTGAACCGATGGCACGCCCGTCGGGCACGATTTTCTCATGCCGCAAAGGCATTTACCTCCACTCCCGAGCCGCGCACCATCGGCAGCTATTCCCGTGGTCGTCAGATCAACGGCGGCAATTTTCTTTTTGCGGGCTACCTCGTTCAGGCGCAGAAGACCTCGATTTGGGATCTGCCGATGCCGGACGAGGCTTTTGAGACCGAACTCCACGGTTTCACCTGGCTCGACGATCTCGCGGCGGTGGGCGACATGCACGGCGCGAAAAACGCTCAAGACTGGACCCATGAATGGGTCCGGCGTTTCGCGGGCGGGCAGGGGCCGGGCTGGACACCTGACCTGACCGGGCGGCGGCTCATCCGATGGATAAACCATTCAATTCTCTTGTTAAACGGTCAAGAGGGCGCGGTCAGCACCGCGTTCTTCAAAGCCCTGTCACAGCAAACGGTGTTCCTGTCCCGGCGCTGGAAGGCCGCCTCGCCGGGCCTTCCCCGGTTCGAGGCTCTGACGGGACTGATCTATGCGGGCCTCTCACTTGAAGGCATGGACCGGTATGTGGGATCGGCGGCACGGGCACTGGCACGGGAATGCGTGACAGAGGTTGACCCGCAAGGCGGTCTGGTTACGCGCAATCCCGAGGAACTGCTTGAAGTCTTTACGCTTTTAAACTGGGCTGCGGATGCGCTGCGCGATTCCGGAGGTGTCCCTCCCGAGGAAGTGACGAAGGCGATCGTCGCCATCGCACCCGTTCTGCGGGCGCTCCGCCATTCCGATGGCAGCCTCGCACGGTTCCACGGTGGCGGACGTGGGATGGACGGCCGGCTTGACCGCGCCCTGGCAACCGCAGGCGTCCGGGGCGCACCCAGTCATGATCGGGCGATGGGGTACGCCCGGATCTCCCACGGGCGCACGAGCATCATCATCGACGCCGCCCCTCCCCCCGCCCAGGCAGCCTCGGCCAATGCCCATGCGTCGACGCTGGCGATGGAGGTCACGTCCGGTCGCAGGCCCTTGATCGTTAATTGCGGCTCGGGCGCCACTTTCGGGCGCAGTTGGCGAAGGGCCGGGCGGGCGACGCCAAGTCATTCTACGCTCGGCATCGAAGGCTATTCCTCGTCCCGGCTCGGCGCGGCCGGGGACAAGAATTCCGATGACAGCGAATTGTTGATCGACGTGCCGAAGGAGGTCGGGTTCGAGCGTGCCGAAGTCGAAGGCGGTACGCGCGTCGTGGTTGGCCATGACGGCTATATATCGACCCATGGTCTGACGCATATCCGCACCCTTCATGTCGGGTTCGACGGGCGCGCCCTGCGTGGCGAAGATGTGCTGATCGCGCGGGAGAACAACGGCAAGAAGCGGTTTGACATGATGTTCGACAAATCGCGGCTGAGCGGCATCCCCTTCACGATCCGGTTCCATCTTCATCCGGACGTCGATGCGACGCTCGATATGAATGGTCACGCGGTCTCGATGGTGCTGAAAAGCAGTGAAGTCTGGGTGTTTCGCTTCGAGGGACCGGTGGAACTGAGCCTGGAATCGAGCGTTTATCTTGAGAAAAGCCGCCTGAGCCCGCGTGCGACCAAACAAGTGGTTCTATCCGGCCACGTAGTGGAGTATGCCACCCGCGTCAGCTGGTCCCTTGCGAAGACTCAGGACACGCCGAACGCGGTCCGCGACTTCGAGGTGGAGGAGACCTCGGCGCTGGCAAGTGTGACCTGAGAGGACTTCAGACGACATGGACGATTTGCAACCGGTGCGCCGCGCCCTTCTTTCCGTTTCCGACAAGACTGGGCTGGTAGATTTCGCAACGGCGCTTGCCGCGCGCGGCATAGAGCTGATCTCTACGGGTGGTACGGCAAAGACCCTGCGCGAGGCCGGGCTGAAGGTCGCCGATGTCGCCGATCTGACCGGGTTCCCGGAGATGATGGACGGGCGGGTCAAGACGCTGCATCCGGTCGTTCATGGCGGTTTGCTGGCGCTTCGGGATGATGAAGATCATGTCCGGTCGATGAATGAGCACGAAATAGGTCCGATCGACCTGCTGGTGGTCAATCTCTACCCGTTCGAGGCGACGGTTGCTGCCGGTGCGGATTACGACACCGCCATTGAAAACATCGACATCGGCGGCCCGGCGATGATCCGGGCGGCTGCCAAAAATCATCGCTTCGTCAATGTCGTCGTCGATGTGGAGGATTACCGCTCTGTCCTGACAGAACTCGACGCCCATGACGGTCAGACGAGCTATCCTTTCCGCCAGAAGCTGGCCCTGACCGCCTATGCGAGGACCGGTGCCTATGATGCCGCCGTTTCTGCCTGGATGGCAGGGACGCTGGAAGAGTCCGCACCTCGTCGCCGGGCTTTCGCCGGAACTCTGGCGCAGACGCTCCGTTATGGCGAGAACCCGCATCAATCGGCTACCTTTTACAAGGACGGACAGGACGTGCCCGGTGTCGCGACGGCGGTGCAGCATCAGGGCAAGGAACTGTCTTACAACAATATCAACGATACCGACGCTGCTTTCCGGCTGGTTTCCGAGTTCGCGCCGGGCGACGGGCCTGCGGTTGCCATCATCAAGCATGCCAACCCTTGCGGCGTCGCCCGTGGGGACACCTTTGCCGCCGCGTTCGGCAAGGCCTTCGACTGCGACCGTACGTCGGCCTTCGGTGGGATTGTGGCGCTGAACGGGACGCTGGACGGGGATACCGCGCGGGCCATTTCGGAGATCTTTACGGAAGTCGTGATAGCTCCCGAGGCGACCGATGAAGCGAAAGAGGTTTTCGCCGCCAAAAAGAACCTGCGCCTTCTGACCACGGGCGGCCTGCCCGATCCTCATGCGGCGCGGCTGGCAGTGAGGCAGGTCTCCGGCGGATGGCTGGTGCAGGATGATGACATCGGTCATATCTCGGCGGACGATCTGAAGGTCGTAACGAAGAAGGCACCGGGCGACGACCAGATTGCCGATCTGCTTTTTGCCTGGCGCGTCGCGAAACATGTCAAATCGAACGCCATCATCTACGCTAGGGGCGGCGCAACAGTCGGCATCGGCGCAGGCCAGATGAGCCGGGTCGACAGTTCCACCATCGCCGCCTTGAAGGCCAAACGCATGGCCGAGGAACTCGGACTGCCGGAAAGCCCGGCAGTCGGTTCCGTCGTGGCGTCGGATGCGTTCTTTCCCTTCCCCGACGGGCTTCTCGCGGCGGCGGAAGCGGGCGCAACTGCGGTGATCCAGCCCGGCGGTTCCATGCGCGACGATGCCGTGATCGAGGCGGCGGACGAGGCCGGGCTTGCAATGGTCTTCACCGGCATGAGACATTTCCGGCACTGATGCGCGCGCTTCTCCCCCTCTGGATCACTTCAGTGGTCGTTCTGGTCTTCGACCAGTTCACGAAATTGATCGTCGTCCATGCGCTGGATCTGAAGAACCGCGGGGGGATGCTGATCTGGGATCCGTTCATCAATTTCCGCATGGCGTGGAACGATGGCATCAATTTCGGCATTCAATTGGGAGACAAATGGATTCTGATCGCGCTGGCGCTGGTGATCTGTGCCTGGGTCGTCTGGTGGATGAACCGCGACCGGCCGCGACTGATCGTTCAGGTCATGGCGGGGCTGGTCATCGGGGGCGCGGTCGGAAATGTCATAGATCGGATCATTTATGGAGCCGTGGCCGACTTTCTCAACATGTCGTGCTGCGGTTGGGAAAATCCGTATTCCTTTAACGTCGCCGACATTTCCATCTTTCTTGGGGCCATCGGCCTGATCCTCTTGACCAACGACACCCAGTCGACAGCCGACTCGCCAGAGCGGTCGGACTGACGTAAAAGGGGCGAAATGGGAGAGGTCATGCAACGCGCGTTTTTGGTTCTGGGTCTGGTGAGTGTCCTGTCCGCCTGCGGTGGAGGCGACAAGGATCCGGATTTGCTCAATATTTCCCAGCCACGCGGTGAGGGGCCGGATGAGTTCGCGGTTCTTCCGACCAAGCCGCTTGAAATGCCGCAAGATCTGGCCAGCCTGCCCCAGCCCACGCCGGGCGGGACCAACCGGACCGACCCGACCCCTGAAGCTGACGTGGCGAGTGCTCTGGGCGGCAACCCTGCCGTGCTGACCCGTGCTTCCGGCGATGGGGCCCTGATTGCCTATGCTGGCCGGTTCGGCGTTGAACCCGACATTCGGCCTCGCCTGGCCGCGGCGGACCTGGAGTATCGCCGGCAGAACGATGGTCGGTTGCTCGAACGGCTTTTCAACGTGAACGTCTATTTCCGCGCTTATGAGCCGATGTCGCTCGACCAGCACCGGGAGCTTGAACGTCTGCGCCGTGCCGGTATCCGCACGTCCGCCGCACCGCCTGATCCTGCGCAGGATCAGTGACCGCTCAAGCCTGCGCGATCAACGCCTTGAACTGTGCGGATTGGGGCACATGTCTTCCGGGAACCAATTGAAAGGGATGCCCATGCGGACCGCCGCTCTGGCCCTGCTTGCCGTTGTCGCCTTGGGCCCCAGCCCGATCCGCGCCGCCGAAGCCACCTATTTCACACTGGACAACGGTTTGGAGGTGGTCGTGATCGAAAACCATCGCGCTCCTGTCGTCGTCCATATGGTCTGGTACAAGGCCGGGGCGGCGGACGAACCGCCTGGCGCTTCGGGCATCGCCCATTTCCTTGAGCACCTGATGTTCAAGGCCACCGACGAGCTGGAAGCGGAGGAGTTGTCGGAGACGGTCAACCGGAACGGCGGCAGCGACAACGCTTTCACATCCTTCGATCACACCGGATATTTCCAACGGATCGCGTCAGACCGGCTGGAGTTGGTCATGTCGATGGAAGCGAGCCGGATGGATGGGCTTCGACTGAAGCCCGAGGACATCGGAACCGAACGCGATGTGGTCATCGAGGAACGCAATCAGCGGGTGGAGAACAAGCCGATCGCCATTTTCAACGAACAGATGCGCGCGGCACAGTATCTCAACCATCCCTATTCCGTCCCGGTGATCGGGTGGAAGCACGAGGCACATGCGTTGACGCTGGAAGACGCAGAGAGCTTCTACAAGACGCATTACGGACCGAACAACGCGATCCTGGTTGTCGCGGGCGATACGGACCCCGAAGAGGTGAGGCGGCTTGCTGAAATATATTACGGCACCATTCCCCCAAATCCCTTCATCGAGGAACGCGACCGGCCCTCCGAACCGCCGCAGTTGGCGGAACGGCGGCTTGAGTTTTCCGATCCGCTTGTCGGCGAGGATCTTGTGCTGCGCACATATCTTGCGCCCGAGCGCGACGCCGGAGCGCAGGAAGAAGCAGCGGCAGTGGCGCTGCTGGCGGAGCTTCTGGGTGGGTCGCAGACCACCTCGGTCCTTGCCGCCAAGCTGCAGCATGAAGACAAAAGCTCGGTCCACGCAACCGCCTGGTACCGGGGTCTGTCACTCGATCCTACGGTCTTCAGCCTCGTAAACATTCCAGCGCCTGGTGTTTCGCTTGAGGAAGCGGAAGCCGATCTGGACGCGGCGATTGCGGAGTTCCTGGAAGAGGGGGTCGACCCGGAGAAGCTGGCCCGTATCAAGTCGCAGATCCGCGCCTCGGAAATCTACGCGCTGGACAATGTTCACGGTCTCGCAAACCGCTACGGTGCCGGGCTCGCTTCAGGCCTCACCATCGAGGATATCGAGGCCTGGCCCGACATCCTGCAGGCCGTAACCGAAGATGACATCATCGCCGCAGCTCACCGATTGTTCGACCGGCGTCGGGCGGTGACAGGTTTTGCGCGCAGAGCCGTGGAGGGGGTTACGCAATGATCCGCGCTGTTCTGGCTTTTGCCATCGCGATCTGTCTTGCGGTGCCCGGATTCGCGGCGACCGAGATTCAGGAAGTGACATCGCCGGGCGGGTTCAAGGCCTGGCTCGTCGAAGAGGGCGCGGTGCCCTTCACTGCTCTGGAGCTTCGCTTCACGGGCGGCGCGTCGCTTGACCGGGCGGGCAAGCGCGGTGCGATCAATCTGATGACCGCGACCCTTGAGGAGGGCGCGGGGGATCTTGATGCGCAGGCCTTTTCGATTGCCCGCGACGACCTTGCGGCGTCGATCAGGTTTGGTGTTTCCCAGGATGCGTTGTCGATTTCCGCGCGGTTCCTGACCGAAAACCGGGATGAGGCCATTGCGCTAATCAAACTCGCACTGACCGATCCCCGTTTCGACCAGGAGGCCATCGACAGGGTTCGCAGGCAGATCGTTTCGACTTTGCGCGCCGATGAGACGAACGCCTATGTGATGGCAGGCCAGACCTTCAACGCCCAGGTGTTCGGGGATCATCCCTATGGCAGCAGCCCGGACGGGACGGTGGACAGTGTGGCTGCACTGACACGCGACGATCTGGTCCAGGCATTCAACGACGTGGTGGTCGCGGACCGGGTCTTCGTCGGTGCCGCAGGCGATATTTCGGCGGAGGAACTGGCGAACCTGATGGATGAGCTTCTCGGCGACTTGCCGAGCGGGGGCGCACCATTGCCGAATGCGGCCAAAACGCGCTTTTCGGGTGGGGTTACGCTTGTGCCGCACGACGTCCCGCAATCCGTCGTGTTGTTCGGGCATGGTGGCTTGCCACGCGACGATCCGGATTTCTTCCCCGCCTTCGTTCTGAATGAGGTCTTCGGTGGGTCTGGTCTGCAATCCCGTCTCAGCCTGGAAGTTCGGAACAAGCGGGGTCTGACATACGGGATCGGCTCCCAAATTGTGAATTCGGATCATGCCGATCTTGTCATGGGTCAGTTCGCCTCGGCCAATGAACGGGTGGCCGAGGCCATTGAGGTGGTGAAGCAGCAATGGTCGTTGGTCGCCGAGGAAGGGATCACCGCCGAAGAACTTGAGGCGGCAAAGACCTATCTCACCGGCGCTTACCCGCTGCGTTTTGACAGCAATGCGTCAATCGCGCAGATACTGGTGGGGATGCAACAGGACGGGCGCAAGGCCGACTATATCCAAAAGCGGAACAGCATGATCGAAGCCGTGACGCTGGAGGATATTCAGCGGGTTGCCCGGCGGCTCTATAAGCCGGACGATCTGCGATTTGTCGTCGTTGGCCAGCCGGACGATCTGGAGCCGAGCGACTGACGGGAGCCGCCAGGCAATCGAACGTCGACATCGAATTTGAACCATGCCGGGCAGACCGGCACATCGAACGAGGGAGAAACCAACCATGCGCATCTTGTTTACCGGCGGGTCCGGCAAGGCTGGCAAACACGCGGTCGCCTATCTGGTGGCGCAAGGGCACCGGGTTCTGAATGTCGACCAAGTGCCGCTCGACATGGCGGGTGTCGAGAACAGAATCGCCGACATCACCGATCCGGGGCACATGCACGATGTCATGCAGTCCTATATGGGGTTCGACGAACTGGTGCCCGGCACCGGCGTGCCCTCCTTTGATGCCGTGGTCCACTTTGCGGCCGTTCCCCGCATTCTGGTGACCGGTGACAACGAATGTTACCGCACGAATGTCATGGGCACGTACAATGTCATAGACGCCGCGCTGAAGGCCGGGGTGCGCAAGGTCATCTTCGCGTCATCCGAGACGACCTATGGTGTCTGTTTCTGGGATGGGCCGAAGAAACCCGAGTATCTTCCCATTGACGAAGACCATCCCACGCTTCCGATGGACAGCTACGCCATGTCGAAGGTGGTGAACGAGGCCACGGCGCGGAGTTTTCAAGCGCGAAGCGGTGCGGATATCTACGGCCTGCGGATCAACAACGTGATCGAGCCGCACGAATACAAGCAGAACTTCCCCGCCTACATCGCCGATCCGGGGCTGAGAGAGCGCAATATCTTCGCCTATATCGACGCGCGCGATTTGGGCCAGATGGTCGATTGTTGTTTGAAGACGGATGGGCTGGGCTATGAGGTGTTCAACGTCTCGAACAACGATCACTCGGTTGCCGCGACGACGCCGGAGTTGTTGCGCGACTTCTATGACGGTGTGCCGGTTAGGCGGGAGATGGGAGAGAACGATACATTCTACGCCAATGAGAAGGCGAAGCGGATGGTCGGTTTCGAGCCCAAGCACAGCTGGCGCATGTATCTGGACGACCCGACGCTGGCGTAACTCTGGCCGACACATACGCGCGGGTCGCGTCGACCGCTATGAACGCGGGACAGGGGTTCGCACTTGTTCTGGGCGAGGCCGCCGCAGCGGCCCCGCCCAGGTGAAGGATCAGTAGTCGCTGTGTTGGCCGATGATGGCCATTTCCAGGGCTTCAAAGGCCCAGGTATCACGCCCGCCGCGAGACGCGATTTCCACCAGTTGCGCCTTGGCACCGTCGATGTTGCCATCGGCCACAAGGCCCTGTCCCATATAGGAACGGGCAAGAAGAAGATCGGGGTCCTTGGTCAGGGCGGCAGTGTAGAAAATCATCGCGGCTTCCATGTTGCCCTGCTTGCGCTGGATGAAGCCACGGTAATTCAGAAAGCGCGCATCGCCCGGCCGGTCGGCGCTGGCGATGATGGTTTCGGCACGGTCATAGGCCCCGGCATAGGCCAGTTCTCGCACGGCGTTGTAGCGCTGATCGTCGTTGAAGGACTGCTTGTCGGCATCGACGCAGGTTTCGGTCTTGGCGTCGAATATCTGGCCGCCGGTGCATTCGGAACTGGTCTGGGTTTTCTTCGGCGGCGTGCTGCTGCTGCCGCCAGCCGCAAATGCGGTGAATGTCGAAGTGGTCAAAAGAAGTGCTGAAAGAATAATTGCGCGGTTCATGGTAACCTCCATCTGGTTGGGTCGTACCGGAGATACGTGTCAGGCCCGCGAAAAATTTCAGAAGACCGGAAGAAAATAAAAAAAGCCGCGCAACGAAGGCGCGGCTTTTCAGGATTTATTCAGTGAAATCAGGCAGCTCGGCTGAGCAGAACCTCGCCCACTTCGCGCTGTGCATCAAGCTCATCCGCGCCGTTGACAGCCGCGACCTCGCGGGTGAGGCGTTCAAGCGCAGCTTCATAGAGCTGACGCTCAGAATAGCTTTGCTCGCGCTGATCGTCTGCACGGTGCAGATCGCGGACGACTTCTGCAATCGCGATCAGATCGCCCGAATTGATCTTCTGTTCATATTCCTGCGCGCGGCGCGACCACATGGCCTTCTTGACCCGGGCTCTGCCCTTCAAGGTCGTCATCGCCTTGGACACCACGTCCGGCGAGGAAAGGGTGCGCATACCGACTTCGGCGGCCTTATTCGTGGGCACGCGAAGCGTCATCTTGTCTTTCTCGAACGAGATCACGAACAGTTCCAGCTTGAGGCCGGCGAATTCCTGTTCTTCAATCGAGATAATCTGACCTACGCCATGGGCCGGGTAGACCACATAGTCGTTCGGTCGAAATTCCATCTTCTTGGGTTTGCTCATCAAGCGTCATCCCTACTAAGCCGCAGACTGTCTTCCGACAAGAAAGCCCCGCCGGGAACACAATGTATCCTCCCGTCGAAGCAGCCCTGCCGGTTTTGGAACCGGACCGTCACGGTCCAATTCAGCCCTATGTCACAGAAATATAGCAAAAAATTAGGGCGATTCCAAGGCGACACGTGAGTTGCGGCTCATTCGGCCAAGAAAATAAGGGTCTATAACACTCCTTGACGTTGGGTCAGGGAGGCTAATGACGCGCGAATCTAACCGCCTTCGCCCGGATTTTCGGAGAAGAACTCCATCTTTCCCTCCTTGCCGTCCATCTCGTCGGCATCGGGCAGAGGGTCCTTCTTGGTGATGATGACCGGCCACAGTTCGGAGTACTTGCGGTTGAACTCCACCCATTTCTCCATGTCCGGCTCCGTGTCGGGGCGGATCGCGTCAGCCGGACATTCCGGCTCGCAGACGCCACAGTCGATACATTCGTCGGGGTGGATGACCAGCATGTTCTCGCCTTCATAAAAGCAGTCCACCGGGCAGACCTCGACGCAGTCGGTGTATTTGCAGGCGATGCAGTTGTCATTGACGATATAGGTCATGCGGTTCTCTCAATCGGTCAGCCACCGGGAGGTAGCGTGCCTTCCCGGGTCATTCAAGCGGCGACATCCCGGAAAGACGGGCGTTGCGACGATCTTTCCCGCTGGGGCGACCTTTTCCTTCGAAACGCGGGTTTGGCGGGAGCTTGTCTTCGACCGGCGTGAGATCCGTGTAGAGCGACTGGGCCTCCGGCGCGGGGCCGCGCCGAGTGGCGAGCGACTCGACCCGGATGATGCGGATGCGTTTTGCCTGCGGGAAGGTGAGAGTGACACCGATGCGCAGCGCGTGAGCCGGCTTGGAGACGCGGTTGCCATCCACGCGGACATGTCCGCCGGTGACCAACTTCGTCGCCAGACTTCGCGTTTTGAAGAACCGCGCATGCCAGAGCCACTGATCGAGCCGTTGGGTGTCGTCGCTCATAGCAGGCTCCGCAGCACTCCCATCAGTCGTCCTTGGTCTTCAGCCCCATGAGTGCCTGAGCAAAGGGGTTGTCGGGGTCGATCTTGTCTTTCTTCTGGGGCCGCGCTTCAAAGCTGCGGGGCTTGTTGCCGCCGTCGCGCTGCGGCTTTCCCTTGCCTTTCGGCTTGCCATCGCGCTTGCCCTGCGGCTTGCCGCGACGCTGCTGCTGATTGCCGCCACGGTTGCCGCCCCAGGTGAAGGTGTAGAAGACCTCGGTCCGGTCCTCCTCCACGGGGGCTTCCGCGATTTCGCCGGCCTTCGTCTCGCCATTCGTGACGTCGGAAGTGGCGGACCCGTCGGAAGCCGCCGTTTCCCCGGTTTCGGGTGCCTGTGCAGTCTCGGCGACTGAAACTTCACCCTCGTCATTCGGCCGCTCGGCGGTGTCATCAGCCGCCTGCGGTTCCGCCGCGCCGGCGCCCGCATCCGCGGGCAGCGGCTTTTCCCGTTCCCCGCGCTCGGCCTTGTAGCCCAGCCCCTCCATCAGATTGGCGAATTGTTCCAGCGTCATGCCGGTGATCGACAGCATGTCGGGGTTCGCCTCGAACCCGCCACGGCTGTCTTCGGAGCGCAAGAGGTCGGCAAGGCGTTCCAGCATGTCGATGCGGATCGCGCGGTCGCCGGCAGGCTTGTAGCCCGACATCAGGTAGATCTCGCTGGCGATCTCCTTGATATGCGGGATTGTCACAAGACCTGGCGGCGGGCTTTCGGGGAACTCGTCCGCGCCGTTGGCCAGCGACCAAAGCACCAGGCGAAGCCGGGTCGGCGCGGGTTTCAGCAGCGCCTGCATGAAGACCGTGAACTGACCGAAGCGGATGCCGTGCTTGCGCAATTGACCGCGTGCGTCCTGATCGAGGCTCTTCACGTCCTGCGCCACATCGCGCCGGTCGATCACGCCCATGGCCTCGACCATGCGGAAGGCGAAGCCCCGGGCAAGGCCTGTCAGAGTTTCATCCCTTTGGATTTCCATGAGCGGTTCGAACAGTGCCGCGACCTTGCGGTCGATGAAATGCTGCAGGCGTCGCTGAACCTTGTCGGCGACGTCTTGCCCCGCTTCCTCATCCACGAAAGCCACCGCGCGGGGTTTCATCGGGTCATCGCCCGCCACCAGTTTGCCGATCGCGTGTTCGCCCCACATCAAGCCGCCTTGCTCGGTGAAATCCATCTCCGTGTCGGGCGCGTTATAAAAGCGATCCGCGCGCAGGTGAAATTCGGGCTGCAGGGCTGCGGTGGCAGCGGCCTTTAGTGTTTTCGCCTCGTCCCCGGTCGCACTGGCATCCTGGTGGAAGCGGAACCCTTCCAGCCGGCCCGCAAACTGACCTTCGATGGTCACTTCGCCCTTGTCATTCACTTCGGCCACGAGAGCCTCCTTCTGTTTCAACCGGCGAAGCAGCACGCTGGTCCGCCGGTCGACAAATCTTTGCGTCAGCGCGTCATGCAGCGCGTCCGACAGGCGGTCTTCTACAGCGCGAGTGGCGTCACGCCAATGGTCTTCGTCCCGCGTCCACCCCTTGCGTTGGGCGACATAGGTCCAGGTCCGGACGAAAGCGAGACGTTTGGACAGCGCATCAATGTCGCCATCGTTCCGGTCGATGCGCTTGATTTGTCGCGCGAGCCAGTCTTCGGGCACCTCTCCGTGCTCATGCAGAAAGCCGAAAATGGCTGTCAGCAGGCTTGCATGTTCCTGGTGGCTGATGCCCCGGAAATCGGGGATGCGGCAGACGTCCCAGAGCAGCCGCACCGACGGTCCATCGCTGGCGCGGGCGCGGGTTTCCACGTCTTCGCCCAGCGTCTTAAGGGCGATCAGGTCATCGGCTTCACGCGCCCGGACGACGTGTTCAAGCGTTGGCGGCGCTTCGAGTGAGGCGACGAGGCGGTCGATGCTGCCGAATTCGAGCGTCGAATTCCGCCATTGCAGCTTCTTCAGCGGTGTGAAGCTGTGAGAGGTGATCGCCTCAACCACGCGTGGCTCCAGCGGCGCAGCTTCACCTGTGACGCCAAAAGTGCCGTCTTTCTGATACCGCCCGGCCCGCCCGGCGATCTGTGCCAATTCGTTCGGCTGAAGCTCGCGCATCCGGCGCCCGTCGAACTTGCGCAGGCCGGAAAACGCGACGTGATTGATGTCGAGGTTAAGCCCCATGCCGATGGCATCGGTCGCGACGAGGTAATCGACATCGCCGTTCTGGTACATGTCCACCTGCGCGTTGCGGGTGCGCGGCGAAAGCGCGCCCATGACCACGGCAGCTCCCCCTTTCTGGCGGCGGAGCAGTTCGGCAATGGCATAGACATTCTCCACCGAAAATCCGACCAGCGCCGCGCGTGGCGTCATCCGGCTGATCTTCTTCGAGCCGGTGTAGGCCAGAGTGGAAAACCGTTCGCGCCGCTGGAACTGCGCCTCGGGCACCAGCGCGGCGATGGTGCCCCGCATGGTGTCGGAGCCCATGAAGACGGTTTCGTGCAGTCCGCGCGCGTTGAGCAACCTTTCGGTGAAGACATGACCGCGTTCCGGGTCGGCGCAGAGCTGGATTTCATCGACGGCGAGGAAATCGACACCCATGCCGTTGGGCATCGCCTCCGTCGTGCAGACCCAATACTGCGTGCGTGGCGGCACGATGCGCTCCTCTCCTGTCAAGAGCGCGACGACCGACGGTCCGCGCACCGAGACGATGCGGTCATAGACCTCGCGCGCCAACAACCTGAGCGGCAGGCCGATCACACCGGTGCGGTGCGCCAGCATCCTCTCGATGGCATAATGGGTCTTGCCGGTGTTTGTCGGTCCGAGGACCGCAGTCACGCGGCCTTGTGTCTGGGACATGGGAGGGGGATCGGGTTTGAAAAGGTCGGGAGGGTTAAAACGGGTCTGACCCTCTCGGGCAAGCGATTTCTGCGCAGAAATCGCAATGGAAAATGCGCATTTTCCGCCGCACCCGGCATGTGTAGGGTGCGGGAATGACACAAGACCGCCCCGTGCTCGGCATCCTTCTGATGCTCGGCTTTTGCCTGACTGCGCCATTGGGCGACTCGCTGGCCAAGCTCTTGGGCGACTCCATGTCTGTGGGGCAGTTGGTGGCGATCCGCATGGCTTTGCAGGTCATCGTTCTGGCTCCGATCATCAATCTCGCCGCGATCCCGATGGCGATGAGCGGGCGCGATCTGCGCCTGTCCGCGGTCCGCGCGGTGCTGCACATGGCCGGGATCGGGATGATGTTCCTGTCGCTGCGATACCTGCCCCTGGCCGATGCGGTGGCGATTGCGTTCGTCATGCCGTTCATCATGCTGTTGCTCGGCCATTATATCCTCGGCGAGGAGGTCGGGTCGCGGCGGATCATCGCCTGTTGCGTTGGCTTTGTCGGGACCTGCATGGTCATGCAGCCGAGTTTTGCCGAGGTCGGCTGGCCGGCTCTGTTGCCGGTTGGGGTCGCCATTGTTTTTGCGTTCTTCATGCTGGTGACGCGACAGTTGGCAAGGGCGGTCGATCCGATTGCCATGCAGATGGTTTCCGGGTTGTTCGCCTGCGGGTTACTTTTGCCGCTGTTGCCATTCCTCAGCGGTTTGCCTGGGTTCGAGATCGCCTGGCCGGAGGGCCTGGCCTGGGTCCTGATGATCGCGATGGGTGTGCTTGGCACAGCGGCGCATTTGCTGATGAGCTGGGCGCTGCGTTTCGCGCCTTCGGCAACACTGGCGCCGATGCAATATCTGGAGATCCCTGTGGCGGCCCTTCTGGGCTGGCTCATCTTCCGCGATTTCCCCAACGGGCTGGCGCTGGCGGGGATCTGCGTGACGATCGGGGCGGGTCTTTACATCATCCTGCGGGAGCGGCGGGCGAGCCGGTCAGTGCCGCAAGTGCCGCCGCAAGCGCCGCCCGCGGCATGATCACAAGGCAGCCCGGCGCGTCGAAGTGAAGTGTGACCGGGCCGGTCGCCTCGTTGGACGTCCCGATGCGCCCCAGCGGGTCGAAGGACAGCCCCTCGATAGGCCATTTCAGGCCAGTGGACCGCCCGGTCAGCTTCGTCATCGGGAAAAGCGAGACGCGCGTTCCGGCCTCAAGCTCCATGTGAAGCCGCGATGGCGCGGCGAACACCACGTCGTCCTCTCCAAGGATCAGCGTTGGGGGCCCGACCTGCCGGACCAGAGTCGAAAAGGCCGCAAGCGTGTGATCGAGCCGCGCGGAGGCCACTCCCGTGGCGAGAACGAAGGGCGCCTCGATTCTTGTTAAGCCTTTCTCAAAATCTGTGCTGTCTTGCTCGGCCACATGGAAGAATTCGGTTTCGGGCAACGCGGCCCTTGTCTCATGACTGAGCGAATCAAAATCGCCGATGACGGCGAGGGGCACCAGACCGTGTTCGCGGCAGGCATTCGCACCACCGTCGATGGCAACAAGATCGGGGGCGAATGCCAGCAATTGCCGGATGTCGTCCGCCTTCGGATTGCCACCTCCGACAAGGGTAACCCCCCGCGAGGATTGAACATTGCCTGCGCTCATGCCTGACTGTCTCCGAAATCCGCGGTAAACGCCATAATTCTGACCCGAAAATATCTTGTGATTTCCCTAGATCCGTTCCTATTTTCGGACGCCCGTTTGGTAAACACAGTGTTGAATTATGGGAGAAAGCGATCCTGCCGATGAATGGTTCGACGAAAATCCTCACGGTTTCCTACGGGACTTTCAGCTGCACGCTTGAAGGATTTGATGACCCTCTGGGGTCGATGCGTGAGATGGCGGAGTATTTCCGCGACCTTGCCGCCGACGATCGCTATTTCGGCGCCGAGCCGCCGACACCGGATGTCGAAATGCTGCAACGGATCGCCGAGAAGGAAGTGCAGCGACGTGTCGATGCGCGCGTCACGGCCTCCGGCGTCGCCCTTGTGGCAGCCCCCGCGAAACCGGCACCGCCCGTCGATGCCGAAGACGCGGAAGCGAATGAAGAGCCGGTGCAGGCCGTCAGGGCTCGTGACACCGGTCCTTTGGCCTACGACGACGAATACATGATGTCGGACGAGCCGGAAGATATTCTGCCGGTGGACCCGAATGCGAAGATAGAAGCGACTCAGCCTGCGGAAACGGTGGCCGAGAAACTGCGGCGTATCCGCGAGGTCGTTTCACGAAATATCGAAATTGACCATGAGGCCGTTCGACGCGAACAGACCCCCAATGCAGGCAGCCCGAGTTTGCGGGATCGTGCGTTGAGCGAAACGATCCAGCAAATCCAGGCTGACATCGACGATGGCGAGGACACCGCCGAGGCGAGCTCCGATGAGAAGGATGCGACATCGGTGCCGGAGACCTTTGGCGGCGACGAATTGCCGACCGATGGCGACGAGTGGGACGAAGAGGAAGCGTTCGGGGCAGATGACGCAGAGCCGGAGGAAAAACGGGAGCGGACTCTGACTGAAATGATCGGCAGCGTTTCTGACCGGATCAAGGATGATCAGACCGAAGTGGGTGCGCTCGCTTCGGACGACGAAGAAGAAGACGTTCTGGCACACGCGTTGCGACCGAAATCTGAGGTTGATGTCGGGCGTTTGCTCGATGAAACGGATAGTAAGCTGAACGACAACGAAACCGTGCGTCGTCGGCGGGTCATCAGCCAGATGAGAGCTGCCGTCGCCGCAACCAAGGCAGACCGCGCCGTATCTTCGCAGGTGTCTCGCGAGGCTGCGGAGGAGGCCGAAAAGAACCCTTATCGGGAAGACCTGTCCGAGGCGGTCGAGGATAGCTCGCTCGCCGGTGCTTCAGAAGCCGAGACGGACCGCGACGCGTCGACCCCGCCGTTGGTCCTTGTTTCCTCCCAGCGGATTGATTCCGAACCGGTGGTCTATGCCGCCGACATCCGGAAGTTTGCACAGGATTTCGGAGCGAAGGAACCGCATGAACTCATGGAAGCCGCCGCAGCATTCGCCGTGTTTTCCGTTGGGCAGTCGTCATTCACGCGGCCTGAGATCATGCAGTTGATCACCCGGATGGACCCGTCCCTGTCGCTGTCGCGGGAGGAAAGCCTGCGATCCTTCGGACAGCTGTTGCGGGACGGTACGTTCAAAAAGCTCGAACGCGGTCAGTTCACCATAGACCAGGATACCAAATACAATCCGGGTCAACAGGCCTCCGCCACCTGACGGCCGGACTTGTGAGCGAAACGGGACCCGCGCTGTCGGACTAGGACGCGCGCCCGTGATAGGCGACGATCTCTGCCAGATCGGTTGGATTGGTGCGTTCGGGAATGATGGCCGCCGTGTTCGGGATGTGCTGGAACAGCGATCCATCGGCAAAGAACGTACTGCGCGTGACAAAGACAATCCGCGTGTTTGGTCTGCGGTAACTGGCGAAATCGGCAGTCGCTATGGCGCTTCCATCTTCGAGCATCACGTCCAGAACGATGACGTCGGGTTCGTGTTCGCAAAGGAATGCGACTGAGTCGTCTTGGCTGGTGACGACATGGACCTCGTGATCCTGACGCTTCAGATGGCGCGCCCAGATCGCCGAAAGTACTCGATTGGAAGCAACGATAAGTATCAAGTTCTGACCCTCTGGTCGCAGACCAGCCAAAAATACGCCCCCCAGCTTGATTAACATTGCGCGGAAATCATTAATGGATCGTTAACTTCGCTGGCAATGTGGTTAACGCTCGGCGAAAGCTTGCCGCATCTGCTTGCCAGTTTGGCCAGCGTGGATAGCATCCCGCCGAACCAAAAAGGATTTCGCTTTCATGCGCATATTGTCAGTTTCATTCGTCGCATTCGCATTGAGCTTCGCATCGGCACATGCGCAATCCTGCGGGGGCGGCTTTGGTTCCTTCATCGACGGATTGAAGGCCGAAGCTGTCGCCAAGGGCTTTGACGCCAAAGTTGTCGAGCGATTCTTTGCGAGTGCGCGACAGGATTCCAAGGTGATCCGAGCGGACCGCGCTCAGGGCATCTTCCAGATGCCGTTCATCGATTTTTCCCGTCGTTTGATCAGCCAGAACAGGCTGAACGCCGGTATTCAGAACGGCAAGAAATGGGACAGCGTCTTTGATCGGGTCGAAAGCGAATACGGTGTTTCCCGCGGTGTCCTGCTGGCGTTCTGGGCCTTCGAGACCGATTTCGGCGCGGTGCAGGGAAACTTCAACACGGTGAACGCATTGATCACACTTGCGCATGATTGCCGGCGACCCGAATTGTTCCGGCCTCAGGTCTTCGCGGCGCTCGAACTCTTTGATCGCGGCGATCTCGACCCGGCGCGGACCACCGGAGCCTGGGCCGGGGAGATCGGCATGGTGCAGATGCTGCCAGAGGACATTATCCGCAACGGTGTTGACGGCGATGGTGACGGGCATGTGACCCTGAAAACCTCTGCTCCCGATGCTCTGCTGTCCGGTGCGAACCTTCTGAGCAGCCTCGGCTGGCGCAAGAACGAGCCCTGGATGCAGGAAGTGACCATGCCCGCGGATTTCGACTGGTCGCAAACCGGGCTTGAGACATGGCGCCCCGCGAGCGAGTGGCTCGCTGCGGGGGTGCAGCCGCGATCCGGGTCTTTGGCCGCTCCGGATCTTGAGGCGGCGATCCTTATGCCTCAGGGGCGGCAGGGACCGACCTTTCTGGTCTATCCGAATTACAACGTGTTCTTTGAGTGGAACCAGAGCTTTATCTACGTCACCACGGCAGCCTATTTCGCGACGCGGCTGGAAGGGGCGCCGATCTATCAGCCGGGCAACCCGACGCCAGCGCTGAACGAAGGCCAGATGAAGTCGCTTCAGCAGAAACTGAAGGACCTCGGCCACGATGTCGGCGGTGTGGACGGCATTCTGGGGGCAAGGACCCGAAGGGCCGTGCAGCTGGAACAGGAACGGCTTGGTCTGCCGGCAGATGCCTGGCCGACAACCGGATTGCTGAACGCGCTCTAGCCTACCAGCAGAGCTGGAACCAGTTCCCGGCGCATTGTGTGTTGAAAACCTCAGGCGCGGCGGCAAAGCTGCCGATGGACGCTAAGGCCACAAGTACAAGAAAGGCGACAAGAAAATCGCTCATTGAGACCCCCGGATACACAACTAACCCAAAGCCGGCTGGTCAATTGCCGACTATGGCAAAATTATGTCATTAACCGGAGATGAACAAGGCAATCCCGCCACAATTGGCGTGAACAATCGAGTTCGCAAACGGAAACTGTGGGGGGGTGGGTGAGCAGGGGCTGCTCACCCGACCGGGATCAGGAGAAAATCTTTGTCAGCGCCTTGTCGACCGCTGTGGTTATCTCGTCAATGTCGTCGGCAGATGAGATCAGGGCGGGGCTGAAGCAGAGCGTGTTGTTGAGACCGGGCAGCGAACGGTTGGTCGCGCCGATGATGACCCCTTGTGCCATACAATCGGCGACCACGGCCTGAACGCGTTTTTCGTCCACCGGTTCCTTGGTGGCGCGGTCGGAGACCAGTTCGGCCCCGCAGAACAGGCCTTTACCGCGCACGTCGCCGATCACGCGGTGCTTCTCCTGAAGGACGTTCAGGTTGTCGATCAAGCGGGCGCCCATTGCGGTTGTGTTCTTCAGCAGGCCCTCTTCTTCGATGATGGCGAGGTTTTCGAGCGCCGCCGCCGGACCTGCGGTACAGCCGCCGAAGGTGGAGATATCACGGAAATAGCTGAGCGGATCGTCCGCGTCCTTGAACATCTCGAAGACCTCGTCGGTGGTCACCATGCAGGCGATAGCGGCATAGCCGGAGGCCACGCCCTTGGCCATTGTCACGAAGTCCGGCCTGATGCCGTATTGCTGGTAGCCGAACCATTCGCCGGTGCGGCCGACGCCGCAGACCACCTCGTCGATATGGAGCAGGATGTCGTATTTGGCGCAAATCTCGCCAACCCGCTCCCAGTAGCCTTTTGGGGGCGTGATGACACCGCCGCCTGCGGTGACTGGCTCAAGGCAGAGACCGCCCACGGTGTCGGGACCTTCGCGGAGGATAACTTCCTCAATCTGATTCGCAGCCCATTCGCCGTAATTCTCGGTCTCTACCTGGGCGCGGTATTCGAGGCAGTGAGGCACTTCTACGAATCCCGGCACAAATGGCCCGTACTGCGCGTTCCGCTCCGGCTGTCCACCGGCAGACAGACAGGCGATGGTGGTGCCGTGATAATCGCGCTCGCGGAACAGAATCTTGTGCTTCCTGCCGCCGTATTTCTTGTGCGCGATCTGGCGGATCATCTTGAAGGCCTTCTCGTTCGCCTCCGAGCCTGAGTTTGTGTAGTAAACCCGGTTCATGCCCGGCATCCGCTCGATCAGCTTTTCGGCGAAGCGTGCGCCGGGGATCGAGCCTGCGGAGCCTGCGAAATAGGGCATTTGCAGAAGCTGGTCGCGGACCGCGTTGGCGATCCGTTCGCGGCCATAGCCCACGTTCACCGTCCAGACCCCGCCCGAGACGGCGTCGAGATGTTCCTTGCCGGTTGCGTCCCAGACCCGCATTCCCTTGCCTTCGACCATGACACGGGGGTCGATGCTCTCGAAGGGTTTGTGTTGGATCAGGTGGTGCCAGACATTCTTGCGGTCGGCCTCGATCACGTCGCTGATATCGTTCGGAACGGTGGTCATGGGAGAGAATCCTCTGACAGGGTTGATGCCTAAGATTGAATAAATGAGACTCGGACGGTAGGGCCAGAGGGGTTCTGTGGATAGGGCCAGATTTGCGCTGCATCCCCCTCGGTCCCCCTCCGTCTCGGAGGGGGAGGCGGTACCTGGGCAGTCAGTTCCTCCCCTCTCCCGTGGGAGAGGGGATTGGGGAGGGGGTTAGTCTTCACCCCCGACCAACGCCTTGATAATCGCCTTAGCGCTCTCGCTGTTCCATTCCGCATCTCCGCGCATCCGGGCGATCTCGCGGCCCTCCGGGTTTAGGATGACAGTGATCGGCAGGCCGAGGACGGCCATGTCGCGGGCGAGCGCCTGTTTCGGGTCGAGATAGAGCGGCAGGTTGTCGACCTGCACCTTTTCGTCTTCGAAGAATGCCTTGATGGCCGGCACGGAGTTGCGCCCGGTGGCAATGGTTACGACTTCGAATGCATCCCCACCGAACTCGCTCTGAAGCTCGGAGAGCATGGGCATCTCCTTCCGGCAGGGGGCGCACCAGGTGGCCCAGAAATTGACGAGGACGTGCTTGCCCTCAAAGCTGGTCAATGTGAACTCTCCGCCATCGGCATGGGTGAAGGTCGCGTCGGAGACTTCGGTCGGCTCTGAAAACAGAAGTTTCTTCATTGTGCCTTCGCGCATCGCCTCCAGTGCGGCGGTGTCGGCGAGGGCAGCGTTTGCAGCAAGGCTGAACCCTGTGTAAAGGACGGCAAGAAACAGACGCATGGACTTCTCCTTATGACCGACAACGCGAATTCGATGTGGGGCGGGCGGTTTGCCGCCGGGCCGGACGCCATCATGGAAGCGATCAACGCATCCATCGGCTTTGACCGGCGCCTTGCCCCGCAGGACATCGAAGGGTCGCGCGCCCATGCTGCCATGCTTGCAGCGACGGGCATCATTACGGATAGCGATGCGGAAGCGATCCGGGAAGGCCTGCTCACGGTCTTGTCAGAGATCGAAGGTGGGTCGTTTCAATTCAGCACCGCGCTGGAGGATATCCACATGAACGTGGAATCGCGGCTGAAGGACCTGATCGGCGAGCCTGCAGGGCGTTTGCATACGGCGCGGAGCCGGAACGATCAGGTGGCGACGGATTTTCGGCTTTGGGTTCGCGATCAGTGCGATGCGGCAGGTCCGGCGATCCGGGCGCTGCAGATGGCGCTGGTTGGGCAGGCCGAAAAAGGCGTGGACTGGGTGATGCCGGGCTTCACCCATTTGCAGACTGCGCAGCCGGTGACCTGGGGCCATCACATGCTGGCCTATGTCGAGATGCTGGGGCGCGATGCCTCGCGTTTTGCCGATGCGCGCAAGCGGATGAACGAAAGCCCGCTTGGCGCTGCTGCTCTTGCGGGGACGTCCTTTCCGATTGACCGGGAGATGACGGCAAAGGCGCTGGGCTTCGACCGTCCCGCGGCCAATTCGCTGGACGCTGTGAGTGACCGGGATTTCGCGCTGGAGTATCTCTCAGCCGCGTCGATCTGTGCGATGCACCTGTCGCGGCTGGCTGAAGAACTGGTGATCTGGTCCTCGGCGCAGTTCCGGTTCGTGACCATGTCGGACCGGTTTTCGACCGGGTCGAGCATCATGCCGCAGAAGAAGAACCCCGATGCGGCGGAACTGGTGCGGGCGAAGATCGGGCGCATCTTCGGGGCGACGGTGGCGCTGTTCACCGTGATGAAGGGGCTGCCGCTTACCTATTCCAAGGACATGCAGGAAGATAAAGAGCAAGTCTTTGATGCGGCTGATAATTTAATGCTCGCACTGGCGGCGATGGAGGGCATGGTGCGTGACATGACGGCCAATCCCGTGGCGCTTCGTGCTGCAGCGTCGTCGGGTTTCTCGACCGCGACCGACCTTGCCGACTGGCTGGTGCGGGAGGCGGGATTGCCGTTTCGCGAGGCGCATCATGTCACTGGGCGTCTTGTGGCGATGGCCGAGACGAACGGCTCGGACCTGCCGGACTTGACCCTAGAGCAGATGAAATCCGCTCATGAGGCGATCACGGACGATGTGTTCACGGTCTTGGGTGTGGACAACTCGGTCGCATCGCGCACATCCTACGGCGGAACGGCGCCATCACGGGTGAGGGAGCAGATCGCGCGCTGGAAGGAGGAACTGGCATGAAACGATTGATGGTTCTGGCTCTGCTGGTCCTTGCCGGCTGCGAGGATCCCTCGCTGGGCCTTACGACCACATTCGACAGCAACGGAGCCCGTGTCTCGCCGGTTGTCTCGGGCCGCGTGGGCGATGTCGGCGTGGCGGTAAGTCCTTGAAACGACTGGCGTTGATAGCGGCGCTGTTGGCCCTGGGGGCCTGCGGGATCGACGGGCCGCCGTCGAAGCCCGATGGTGGTATCCAGGTTGACGGGTCGGCGCGGATCGGGGTCGTGGGCAGCCTCTGATGTCGCCTTTGCGGATGATCTACCTTGCCCTGGCTGTCTGGGGTGCGGTGCATCCGATGTATTGGTTCATCGCTTACATGAACGAGACGGGATCCGGGCTGTCGGGCCTGATAAGTGCCTGGTATGTCAACGCTTCTTCGACCGGGCTGACCTGGGATCTGACGATTTCCGCCATCGCCCTGACGGTCTGGATCATTGCCGAAACCTGGGTGCGGAAGAACTGGTCGGCGCTTTGGGCGATCCCGGCCACGTTTTGCATCGGCGTGAGTTGCGGGTTGCCGCTTTATCTCTTTCTGCGAACGCGGGCCGTCGATTAACGCGGCGGGCGGGCGAATGCGACCCTGCGCAACGGGACCAATAGGTTAATGCAGGAAAACAAGGTGAATCCGGGCGGAATCGCCACGTCGGTACTGCGTCGGTATCACGTCGGTATTACGTCGGTGGAAACGTCGGTGCAGGCGCTTTGAGAGCCACCGGGCGGTAGGGGTGATTAATGTAGGTTGAGGAAAGGTTAACCTCTTGGGTAGCAGGATCCGCCGCGGTTTCCGGGTGGCGCGAAAATGCGTGATTTTCGCGGGCAGACTCCGCGTCGGAGTTTGCCTTGTTCCCTTTGTGGCTTCTGATATGAGCCGCACATGGATCATTTCTTGTACCAGAATGGCGCACTTCACGCCGAGGATGTCCCTATCGCCGAGATCGCGGCGGCGGTTGGTACGCCGTTCTATGTCTATTCCACGGCGACCCTGACGCGGCATTACCGGCTGTTCGACGAGGCGCTGGACCCGCTTGACCATCTCGTGTGCTACGCGATGAAGGCCAATTCCAACCAGGCGGTGCTGAAGCTGATGGCCTCGCTCGGAGCCGGTGTCGACGTGGTCTCGGGCGGCGAATATGCGCGGGCGAAGGCGGCAGGATTTTCGGGCGAGAAGATCGTGTTTTCGGGCGTCGGCAAAACGGTCGCCGAGATGGAAGCGGCGCTGACCGGCGGCATCCGGCAGTTCAATCTGGAAAGCGAACCGGAGATGCGGCGTCTGTCGGAGGTCGCGACCCGGCTGGGCGTGACCGTGCCGGTGACGGTGCGGGTGAACCCGGATGTGGATGCCAAGACGCACGAGAAGATCGCGACCGGCAAGGCGGAGAACAAGTTCGGCATTCCCATCGCGCGGGCGCGCGAGGTCTATGCGGAGATCGCCGCGCTGCCGGGTTTGCAGGCGGTCGGGATCGACGTGCATATCGGGTCGCAACTGACCGATCTTGAGCCCTATGAACTGGCCTTCAACAAGGTGGCAGACCTGACCCACGCGCTGCGGGCGGATGGGCATGACATCCGGCGTCTGGATCTTGGTGGCGGACTGGGCATTCCCTATGAGCGTTCCAACTCAGCACCTCCGTTGCCGATGGAGTTCGGTGAGGTGGTGAAGCGCACTGTGGGCGATCTGGGCTGCGAGATCGAGATCGAGCCGGGGCGGCTGATCGCCGGGAATGCAGGTATTTTGGTGTCCGAGGTCATCTATGTGAAGGAAGGGGACGGGCGGAATTTCCTGATCCTCGATGCGGCCATGAACGATCTGGTCCGGCCCGCCATGTACGGCGCTTATCACGATATTCTGCCGGTGATCGAGCCGGAGGCGGGGGTGGAAATCCACCCCATCGACGTGGTGGGACCGGTCTGCGAAAGCGGGGATACGTTCACCAAGCAGCGCCTGTTGCCGACGATGCAGGCGGGCGAGCTGGTCGCGTTCCGGTCTGCGGGGGCCTATGGTGCTGTAATGGCTTCGGAATATAACTCCCGGCCACTGGTGCCGGAGGTTCTGGTGCATGGGCATCAATTCGCCGTCATTCGGCCCAGACCAAGCTATGAAGACATGATAAACCGCGATAGCATACCATCGTGGCTTGAGGGCTAGTCAATTGCTGGCCGGGCCTTATCTATAGGGCGTATGACCCAAACGCGTGATCTTCCGGAAGAGGCTCTCCGGCGGCTGAGATGGCCGCTGCGCCTGACCTTTGCCGGATTGCTTGCTGAACGCGTCGTGCGCGCCTTCTGGCCGCTGTGGTCCGTGGCATTGGCGGTGCTGGCTGGCATGATGCTGGGATTGCACGAGGCATTCCCGCTGGAACTTGTCTGGAGCTTCGGTGTCGTTGCGGTGCTCGCCCTGCTGGTGACATTCGCCATCGGTGTGCGCCGGTTCCGCTGGCCGGGCAGAGCCGACGCGATGGAGCGGCTCGACCACAGCCTGCCGGAACGGCCCATTACCGCGCTGTCGGACACCCAGGCGATCGGCCAGGGGGATGCGGCGTCCGAGGCGGTCTGGCAGGCGCATATTCGGCGGATGACCGAACGGCTCAAGGGCGTGAAGCGGGCCGAGCCGGATTTACGGCTTGCGACGCGGGACCGGTTCGGGCTGCGCTACATGGCGCTTCTGGTCTTCGTGGTCGCCCTGATCTTCGGATCGTTTCTGCGGGTGGCCAGCGTTTCGGAACTGGGCAGCGGCGGGCAGACTCTGGCCTCGGGTCCGGCCTGGGAAGGCTGGGTGGAGCCGCCGCTCTATACAGGACGGCCGAGTCTTTACCTGAACGACATCGACAAACCGACATTCGCCGTCCCCGCAGGATCGCGGGTGACCGTTCGGTTCTATGGTGAGGTGGGCGAGCTTGCGCTGCACGAAACCGTCTCCCACCGGACCGAGAATGTACCGGCGGCGACCGATCCGGTGCAGACATTCGAAGTGCATGAAAGCGGTGAGGTCCGGATCGAGGGGCCGGGTGGCCAGAGCTGGCGGATCGAGGCGGAGGGCGACATGCCGCCGGAAATCGAGTTCGATGGCCCCATGGCGCAGGGCGAAGGCGGGCGGATGGAAGCGCCGTTCGTGGCCGAAGACGATTACGGGGTCACCGCCGGGCGGATCGAGATCACGCTGGACCTGAGCCAGGTGGATCGCAGTTACGGTCTGCAACCGGAGCCTGAGGCACGGGAGACCATCGTTCTTGACCTGCCGATGACGATCTCCGGCGACCGGACCGATTTCACCGAGATGGTGATCGAGGACTTCTCCCAGCATCCCTGGGCGAACCTGCCGGTTGAGGCGACCTTGTACGCAAGCGATGCCGCCGGGCAGGAGGGCGTTTCGGAGCCGCAATTCGCGGTTCTGCCAGGGCGGCGATTCTTCGATCCGCTGGCCAAGGCGATCATCGAACAACGCCGGGATCTGCTTTGGAACCGGAATAACGGGACGCGTGTGGCCCAGGTGTTGCGGGCGGTGTCGTTCACGCCCGAGGACATCTTCCGGTCGGAAACGGCCTATCTGAAGCTGAGGTTCATGGTGCGGCGGCTGGAGACGCGGGTGTCGCTCGACAAGCTTGATGACGAGACAGTCGACGAGATTGCGACGGCGCTCTGGGATCTCGCGCTGGAGATCGAGGAGGGCGATCTTTCGGATGCTCTGGCACGGTTGCGGCGGGCGCAGGACCGGTTGTCAGAGGCCATCGAGAACGGGGCGACCGATCAGGAAATCGCCGAGCTTATGCAAGAACTGCGAGAGGCGATGCAGGATTACATTCGCCAGTTGGCCGAGCAGAGCGATCCCTCGCAGCAGCAGGATTTCGCGGAGGGCGAAATGCAGGAGATGTCCCAGCAGGATTTGCAGGACATGCTCGACCGGCTGCAGGAACTGATGGAGCAGGGCCGGACGGCGGAGGCGCAGCAATTGCTGGAGCAGCTTCGCCAGATGATGGAGAACATGCAGGTCACTCAGGGCCAGCAGGGGCAGCAGAGCCCGGGCGAGCAGGCGATGGAGGGTCTGGCGGAGACCTTGCGGGAACAGCAGGGCCTTTCCGACGAAGCCTTCCGGGACTTGCAGGAACAGTTCAATCCGAACGGACAGCAGGGCCAGCGGCAGCCGGGCCAGGACGGCCAACAGGGTGAGGGACAGCAGCAGCCAGGACAACAGGGCCAGCAGGGCCAGGGACAGCGACCGGGGCAACAGGGCAGACCGCAGCAGGGTCAGAACGGGCAGCCCGACGGCAATCAACCGGGGAGCCTTGCCGACCGCCAGCAGGCACTTCGGAACGAGCTGAACCGGCAGATGCAGAACCTCCCCGGCGCGGGGACGGCCGGTGGCGACGCGGCACGGGATTCGCTTGGACGCGCGGGTGAGGCGATGGACGATGCCGAGGAGGCGCTGAGGAACGAGGATTTTGCCGGTGCGCTCGACAATCAGGCCGAGGCCATCGAGGAATTGCGCGAAGGCATGCGCGAACTGGCCGAACAGATGGCCGAGCAGCAGCAACAGCAACAGGGCGGTCAGCAGGGCGAACAGATAGGGCGGAACAATCCCAACGGCAGCCGCGATCCGCTTGGCCGCGACCTGGGAGAGAACGGTCGGATTGGCACCGAAGAACAGCTCCTTCAGGGCGAGGACGTCTATCGCCGGGCGCGGGAGTTGCTGGACGAGATCCGGCGGCGTTCGGGTGAGCAGGATCGGCCGACGAAGGAACTGGAATATCTCAAGCGGTTGCTTGAGAGGTTCTGAGATCAGGGCTCGTCCCGGGGAATTTCACTTACCCGGCCCCCTGAAGAGTACTTTTCCAAGGAAAAAGGCAGGCTGAGCAGCCTGCCTTGCTATCCGATACTTTCCCACGACCAATGGAGCGGGGTGTCAGTTCCCGATCAGGTCGTCCACCTGGTCCCGCAGTCCGTTCGCCCAGTCCACATAGGAAATGAGCGAGCTTTCAGTCTCCGGCAGCGCACGCGCGATGGCCGGGGCCTGAGCGTAGGCGAAGATTGCAGCACCGGCCAGCAGGACCATCAGCAGGAAACCGGCCCGGAATCCCGAGCGTTGCCGTGCGTCTGCCCCCCCGGCGTCGGCATATGGTTTGCGCAGGGTGGAATTGATTTCCTCGATGTCTGGAAGAAGGTCGCGGCGTGGCTCTTCATATCCGTCATCATCGTCGTCCGGTTCCGAAGAGGGTTCGGCCAGACGTGTCATCCTGTCGGACACTTCCGTGCGGAACTCTTCCTCCGGGGTGTCCTCCTCCGGAATCTCTTCGCCCAGATGCGCCATACGGGCACGGAGCGCGCGCGATGGCGTGCGCCGGTTTCGGATGTCGTCCAGGCCCAGATCGGTCTGGGTTTCAAGCGAGTCGGACGGCGGAGCGCGGCGTTGGGACAATTCGCGCTCGGCTTCCTCGCGCAGAATGTCGAGCGCCGCCATGTCGGCGGGCCGGCGCGGCGTGCCCGGAGAAGGAGCGATCGGCATCACGTCAGTGTCGTCGTCCGGATCGTCGTCGTTCCAGGTTGGTTCGTCGCTGTCGCCCCAGACCTCATCTTCTTCGGCGAAGTCGTCATCGTCTTCCGCGCTATCCCTTGCAGCGGATGCAAGGGCCGCCATTGCCGACGATGTCTCATCCAGCGAGGTTTCGGGCTCCGGTTCGTTCTCTTCCCTCTGATCGTCGACCGTTTCGTCGTCATCAGATGCCAGGAAATCCGAAGCGAAGTCCTCCGCGCTAAGGTCGGCGAAATCCGTGCGGCTCAGACTGGTCGGGCGCGTTGCGGCCCGGCTGGACAGCGTTTCTTCGGCCGATTCGTCGAATGCGTCTTCTTCGTCGGGATCAAAACCGGAGCCGCCGGACTTGTCTGCATCCTCATGAAACAGGTTTTGCGAAGTTGCTTTCGTTTCGGCCGAGGGACCTGGCAGTTCGTACCAGGTATGTCCGCAATTCGAACATTGCACATCCCGGCCATCCGCCGGGATCATCGACCCGTCGATTTCATATTGAGCGCTGCAATTGGGACAAACCAGCCGCATCTTACCTATCCTCGTCTGACCAAACCCGCCGTTGACCGGCTTCTTGGGGCCCCCTGCCTTGGGGGTTTCTAGCATCTCGGTGCGGCGCGGGGAAGGCGCAGCGTTGATCATGTCTCGCAACTCGGGCAAAAGCACCATAAGGGCGCGGGGAGGCGACGTGATCGAGCTGGACAATGTCGCGATGAGCTATGGCGGGCGGAGCCTGTTCAAGGGCGTGTCGCTGGAGCTTCCGCAGGGCAGTTTTCACTTCCTGACCGGGCCATCGGGCGCGGGCAAAACCACACTTCTCAAGTTGTGTTCGCTGGAGTTGAAGGCAGATTCGGGTAACGTTCGCCTGTTGGGTCAGGACGTGACCGGAATGGACCGGGATGGGATCGCGTCGATGCGGCGGCGGATCGGGATCGTTCATCAGGACAGCCGGTTCGTGGATCACCTCTCGGTGGAAGACAATGTGTCACTGCCGTTGGCGGTCACCGGTCGGGATTCCTCGACGGTGGGGGATATATCCGAACTCCTCGGCTGGGTCGGCCTGCGCGAAGTGGCCGAGCGCCGTCCGCCGGAGTTGTCCGGCGGGGAGCGGCAGCGCGTGGCCCTGGCGCGGGCGCTGATCCTGTCCCCGGAGATCGTTCTGGCGGATGAACCGACCGGCAATGTCGATTGGGACATGTCTATGAAATTACTGGATCTTCTGATCGAGCTGAACCGGCTGGGAAAGACCGTGCTGTGCGCAACCCACGATCTGAATCTGATCCGGCATGTAAAATCGAAGGTCTCCTCGCGGGTGTTGAGAATCAAGGATGGGCTGGTGATGCAGGCGGGGGCCGGGTTGTGAGCCGTTGGCGTAACCTGCTGATTGGCGACGAGACGGCGCAACGGATCGTGCCGCCTTCGGGCTTCACTGCGGGGCTGACTGTGGCGAGCGCCGCGGCGATGGCGTTTCTGGCGGTCTTTGCCATCGCGGTGCAACTCGCCACGGGCGAACTGGCGTCACGGTGGGAAGCGGAACTGACCGGAACTGCAACGGTGCGGTTCCCGGCGGGCGACGATGTGGAGGCACGGGTCGAGGCGGTGATGACGGCGCTGGGCCAGACGCCGGGGATCGTGGATGCGCGCCGGGTCAGCGACGAGGAACAGGCGATCCTGCTGGAGCCGTGGTTCGGGGAAGATGTCCCGCTCGACCAGTTCCGCCTGCCCGTGCTGATCGAGGTGGCGGAGACCGAAGAGGGGCCGGATGTGGTGGGGCTTTCCGCGCGGCTCGATGCCGAGGTGCCGGGCGCGGTCTATGACAACCACAGCCGATGGCGCATACCGCTCAGCGAGGCGGCGGGAAGACTGCGGCAGCTTGGCAGCCTGTCGCTGCTGCTGATCGGAGGGGTGACGGCGGTGATGATCGCGCTTGCAGCATCCTCGGCTCTCGCGGCGAACGGTCAGGTGATCGACGTTTTGCGTATCGTCGGCGCGCGGGATGAGTGGATCGCGGCTGCGTTCACCCGCCGGTACACGGTTCGGGCATTCATCGGCGCTCTTGCAGGCACCGTCCTGGGGATGTTCGCCGTTGCGCTGATCCCCGGGGGCATTGAAACAGGCGTGCTGAGCGGGCTTGGCTTTGATGGGGCGGAATGGTTCTGGCCGCTTCTGGTGCCGTTCGGCGCGGCGGCGCTGGCCTTCGGCGCGACATGGCTCGCAGCGGCGCGACGGCTGAAGGAGGACGGCTGATGCAGCTTCTGCGGTCGCTGATCTTCAATTTTTCGATCTATCTGATGATGGCGGTTTACGCGGTTCTGTTCTTCATCCCCGCGCTCATCAGCAGGGAATGGGCATTCAAGGCGTGTCACGCATGGTGCGCCTATGTGCGCTGGGCGTTGAAGTGGATGGTGGGGATGGAGACCGAGGTGCGTGGAACGCCGCCCAGGGGAGAAGTGGTGATTGCCGCAAAGCACCAGTCCTTTCTCGACATCATCATGATCTACAACAGCGTCCCGCGCGGCAAATTCATCATGAAGCGCGAACTGATGTATGCGCCCATCCTTGGCCAATACGCTTTGCGCATCGGTTGCGTGCCGGTTGATCGCGGCAAGCGCGGCGCGGCCATCGAGAAGATGAAGCGCGACGTGGAGAAAGGGCGGGCGGAGCCGGGGCAATTGATTATCTATCCGCAGGGCACACGCGTCGCGCCGGGGGTGAAGCGGCCCTACAAGGTCGGGACAGGCGTGCTCTACGATCAGCTTGGACAGGACTGCGTGCCGGTGGCCGCCAATGTCGGGTATTTCTGGCCGAAGCGCGGGGTTTTGCGGAAACCCGGCAAGGCGGTTGTGGAGTTTCTCGAGCCGATCCCTGCCGGGCTGCCGGTGAAAGAGTTCATGCGAGTGTTGGAGGATCGTGTTGAGACGCGGTCGGATGCGCTTCTGGAAGAGGCGAAGTCGTAATGGAATATGTGGAGACGATAGAAGATCTGGAGGCGCTCTATGGCGAGCCGAAGGTCACCTCGACCGCCAAGGTGGCGGACCGGATGGTGCCGGTGTACCGCCGCTGGATCGAGGCGTCGCGGTTCTGCGTTCTGACCACGGTGGGACCGGAGGGCACCGATGGCTCGCCGCGCGGCGATGACGGGCCGGTCGTGCTGGAACTGGACGAGCGCACTCTGGCGATGCCGGACTGGCGGGGGAACGACCGGATCGACAGTCTGCGCAATGTCGTGACGGATGGCCGCGTGTCGCTGATGTTCATGGTGACGGGATCGAACAACGTTGTTCGGGTGAACGGGCAGGCGCGGGTTTCGGCGGATGAGGCCTTGCTGGCGCGGTTCGAGCGGAACGGGCAGGTGCCGCGCTCGGTCATCGTCATTACGATTGGCGAGATCTATTTCCAATGCGCTCGTGCCCTGATGCGGTCGCGGCTCTGGACCAGCGGTGATGAGAGCGAAGGCTTGCCTTCGGCAGGGCAGATCCTGAAGGAGATGACTTCCGGCGAGGTGGGTGGCGAGAGTTACGACAGGGACTGGCCGGAGCGGGCGAAGAAAAGCCTTTGGTAGCGGGAGCGAACGGCGATGAGTGACGATCTGTCCCAAGGCGAATTCTGGTCCGGCTCCTCCGGGGCGAGGTGGCTCAAACACGAGGCGGTTCAGGACCGGTTTCTGCGCGAGGTGGCCGAGGCGGTGCTAAAGGTCGCCGCGCCGCGGAGTGGGGAACGCGTTCTGGACATTGGTGTCGGCGCAGGGGCTACCACGCTGATGGCGGCGGAAGCAGTCGGGCCGGACGGGCTGGTTCTGGCGACGGATATCGCGCCGCCGTTTATCGCGCGGGTGGCGGAGCGGGCGGCGGCGTTGCCTCAGGTGCAAACCCTTGTGGCCGATGCGCAGGTCGCGGACTGGCCGGAAACCGGGTTCGACATTGCGATTTCGCGGTTCGGGGTGATGTTCTTTTCCGACCCGCCGGTGGCGTTCGGAAACATTCGCGCGGCCTTGCGTCCGGGTGGCCGGATCGCGTTCGCGGCCTGGGCGTCGGCAGAGGAAAACCCGTACTGGAAGCTCGCGCGCGATCTTGTGGCGGAGCATATCGGCCCGCAGCCGGTTTCGGAGCCGGGAAGTCCCGGACCGATGGGGCTGGCAAATGCGGAATGGGCGACGGAACAACTGCGCGGTGGTGGGCTGGCCGAGGTTTCGGTGGATACGCGGGAGGTTGAGCTTGTGCATGAGGGCGGGGCGATCGGTCTTGCCGATCTTGGGCTTGAGATTGGCCCTGCCTCACGAGCGCTTAACGAGATGGAGGCCTCTGAGGACATGCGTCTGGCGTTTCGCGACGTCTCGGCTGCGGCTTTCGCGCAGTACGAGACCGACGGGGCGCTTCGCATCCCCGCCACGATCCATATTTTCCAGGCGGTTGCCCCGTGATTGTTGCGGTTCCCGTCGTCGCCCGCCATATAGGCTCCTGATGTTGAGGTGAGCTGACATGAAGGACTACCTGGAATTCGAGAAACCCCTGGCCGAGATCGAAGGCAAGGCGGAAGAGCTGCGCGCAATGGCGCGGGCCAATGAGAAAATGGATGTCGAGAAGGAAGCGGCCGCCCTCGACAAGAAGGCGCGCGACATGCTGGTGGCGCTCTACAAAGACCTCAGCCCCTGGCAAAAATGCCAGGTGGCGCGGCATTCCAAGCGACCTCATTGCGCCGATTATGTGAATGCGCTTTTCACAGAATACACACCGCTTGCCGGGGACCGGAACTTTGCCGATGACCTGTCGGTGATGGGCGGGCTGGCGCGCCTGAACGGGCGGCCGGTCATGGTGATCGGGCATGAGAAGGGGCATGACACCACCAGCCGGATCGAGCGCAATTTCGGCATGGCGCGGCCGGAAGGGTATCGCAAGGCATTGCGGCTTATGGACCTTGCAGATCGTTTCAATGTGCCGGTGGTGTCGCTGGTCGACACACCGGGCGCATTTCCCGGCAAGGGCGCCGAGGAACGCGGACAGTCGGAGGCGATTGCGCGATCGACGGAGAAATGCCTGAAGCTTGGAGTGCCGATGATTTCGGTGATTATTGGCGAGGGCGGCTCCGGCGGCGCGGTGGCCTTTGCCACGGCGAACCGGGTCGCGATGCTGGAGCATTCCATCTATTCGGTGATCTCGCCGGAAGGCTGTGCGTCGATCCTTTGGAAGGATGCCGAGAAGATGAAGGAAGCGGCGGAGGCCTTGCGCCTGACCGCGCAGGACCTGCACAAGCTTGGCGTGATCGACCGGATCATAGGTGAGCCTGTCGGTGGGGCGCAGCGCGATCCGGGCACGACCATCACCGACGTGGGCAAATGCATCGAAGATATAATGGGCCAGCTTGCCCACCTGTCGCGCGAAGACCTTGTGAAGGACCGGCGCGAGAAGTTCCTGAATATGGGGCAGAAGGGGCTGGCGGCCTAACTTTTCTGCCGCTTGGACGCTGCGATTTCCGAGACGTTTTCCTCGGCCCAGCGGGCAAGCGCGATGACATGCTTTGCGGCGCTCTGGCCCAGCGGGGTCAGGCTGTATTCGACATGCGGCGGCACGACCTCGTAGGCCTGGCGCAGGACCAGTCCGTCGCCTTCCAGTAGTTTCAGGGTATGGGTCAGCATCCGTTCGCTGACACCGCCGATCCGGCGACGCAGGGCGCTGAAGCGCAGCGTTTCCCCGTTCAGGGCGAAAAGCACCAGGGTCCCCCAGCGGCTGGTGACATGATTCAGCACCTCGCGGGAGGGGCATTTTTCCGAGAGAACATCGGGCTTCTGTTCATCTGTGAAGTTCTGCTGTGCGGTCATGCGGCGGGTTTCCGTATACTTACAAAAATGTTGGTACTTCCTTTTTGTAAGTATGGACGCATATCAGGTGGCGTCAACATATCCGATTCAAAATAAGGAGCATCCCAATGACCATCGGAATCACCGGCGCCAGCGGCCAACTCGGGCGGATTGCCGTCGAAAGAGCAATCGCGCGCGGCGCAAAGGACATCGTGGCGCTTGTGCGAAGCCCGGAGAAAGTGGCCGATCTGGGCATCGAGGCGCGGGCGTTCGATTACAGCAAGCCTGACATGCTGGTCCCGGCGCTGGCGGGCATCGACACACTGGTCCTGATCTCGGCCAGCGACTTCGAAGGTCGTGCCGACCAGCACAGGAACGTCATCGAGGCGGCGAAGGCCGCTGGCGTTGAGAGGATCGTCTATACCTCGATCCTGAAGGGGACCGACTCGCCCCTGCTGATCGCGGAGGATCACAAGGCGACCGAGGCGGCACTCAAGGCGTCGGGCCTGACCACGACCATCCTGCGCAATGGCTGGTATTTCGAGAACTGGACCGGGGCCCTGCCCGGCGCGTTGGAAGCCGGTGCTTTCGTCGGAGCGGCGGGCGAGGGTCTGGTGTCGCCAGCGGCGCGGGCCGATCTGGCCGAGGCGATCGCGGCTGTGGTGACCTCAAAGGGGCATGACGACAAGGTCTATGAGCTTGCCGGGGACCAATCTATCACCCTGGCCGATCTTGCCGCCGAGGCGGGGCGGAAGAAGGGGGTTGCGCTGCCCTACAGCAACCTGGGCGAGGCGGAGTATGCTGCCCTTCTGGGCACCTTCGGTCTGCCCGAAATCGTCGCCAAGATGATTGCCGATGCGGATGCGCGGGCGGCTGACGGGGCGTTGTTTGATGACGGCGGAGACCTGTCGCGGCTGATCGGACGTCCGACCACGACATTGGAACAGACCGTGGCGGCGGCGATCTGACGTCAGCGGCGGAGGATCTCGGCCATCTGCTTGCCGAGGTCCTCCTGCCACGGGCCGCGGATTTCGCGGACGCGGGCCACGTATTCCTCGTTGTCGACGACGGGAATGGCCGGGTCGTAGGCGTCGGCGACTTCCAGCATCGCCTTGCGGTCCATTTCGTTGAAGGCATCGACCAGTTGATCGGCTTTCTCGCGCGGGATGCCGGTGGCTTCCAGCGCGGATCGGCCGATGCGCAGCGCAGAGTCATAGGTTTCGCGGATGATGTCGCGGCAGCCGACGCCCCAGAGTTCGTAGACATGGTGGCGGTTTCGGGCCGTGGCGACGACATGCAGGTTCGGGAAATGGGTGAGCGCGTATTCAGCAAGCTTTGTGACCTGATCCGGGTTGTCGATGCAGATGACCAGAACCTTGGCGCGTTCGATTCCGGCGGCCATCAGCAGGTCGGGGCGGGTGGCGTCGCCGTAATAGACCCGCGCGCCGAATTGGCGCAGGCTGTCGATCTGGTTGGAATCGAAATCAATAACGGTGGTTTTGAAACCGGCGGCCAATAGCATACGGTCGACCACCGTACCGATCCGGCCATAGCCCGCGATGATGACCTCACCCGGTTCGTCGATCGTGTCTTCTTCGCGAACTTCTCCGGCGATCTCACGGGCTGCGATCACCCTGTCGTAGAGGATGAACAGGAGCGGCGTCAGGAGCATGGAGAGCGCGATTACCAGCAGAAGCTGGTCGGAGACGGAGGCTGGCAGCACGTCGTTGGCGACGGTGAAGGACAGAAGGACGAACCCGAATTCGCCCGCCTGAGCGAGGCTGAAGGTCAGAAGCCAGCGTTCGGTCCCGCGCAGGCCGAAGAGGGTGCCGAGCACAAAGAGCACGCCCATCTTGATGACGATCAGGATCACAGTCAGCAGGATGGTCATGCCGAGTTCCGCCCAGAGGAGCCCGAAATTGATGCCCGCGCCGACGGTCATGAAGAAGACACCGAGAAGAAGGCCCCGGAACGGGTCGATATCGCTTTCCAACTCGTGCCGGTATTCGCTGTTGGCCAGCACCACGCCCGCAATGAATGTGCCGAGCGCGGGGGAGAGGCCGACCATCGACATCAGAAGCGCGATGCCGACCACCATGGAGAGCGCCGTGGCGACGAAAAGCTCGCGGAGTCGGGCAGTGGCGATGAAGCGGAACGCGGGACGGGTCAGGAAGTTGCCGCCCAGGATCACGGCCCCGATAGCGCCCAGCGTCACCAGAGCGGTTTGCCAGCCGTTCATCCCATCGACGAGGCTGATGGAACTGCCGTGGTCGTCGCCGTGGTCGTCTCCGGTATCCAGAGCGTGAGCTTCGGCGTCGATGGCTTCGACGCCGGGTTGCAGGTCGATGGATTCCGCAAAATCGGCCAGTTCGGGAACCGCGAGAAGAGGAATGAGCGCCAGGATCGGGATGACGGCGATGTCCTGTGTGAGAAGGACGGAGAAGCCCGCCTCTCCACCGGGGTTCTTCATCAGGCCTTTCTCGTTCAGCGTTTGCAGGACGATGGCGGTCGAGGACAGGGCCAGCACAAGTCCGATGGCCAGCGACGTGGTCCATTCCAGGTGAAAGGCCATGGCAATCAGCATGATCGCGCCCGAGGTCAGCACGATCTGCCCGCCGCCAAGGCCGAGGAGATGCATCCGCATCTTCCAGAGTTGTCGCGGCTCCAATTCCAGGCCGACGAGAAACAGCATCATGACCACGCCGAATTCAGCGAAATGCTGGATCGAGACGACATCCACGCCGAGAAGCCTGAGCAGCGGACTGATGAGAATGCCCGCGATCAGGTAGCCAAGCACCGAACCAAGGCCCAGGCGTGACGCGATGGGAACGGCGATGATGCCCGCGAAGAGGAAGATAAAGGCGAGAAGGAGGAAACCGGTCATGCCCTCACGATAGTCGCCCTGTGAGTCAGGGCAAGCGGGGAAGCGGGCAATGAGCCGCATCGACGCGCCGATCTTCGACGCGGGCGGATCATACGGAGGCGATCAACGAACTGATGTCTGCGATCGTTCTGGAAACCGCGCGCAAGATCGAATTTGAAAACTTCCGCGCCGCCCATGCCTCGGCCCGGATCGTCTTCGGGAAATGACATGACGAAGGCTTTTAAGGCGCGGTGCTTCTGGCGGTGGATTCCGATGACATCGTGATCGGTGCAACCCGCGCGGCACGCAAGGCGCTGGGACTGTCGCCAAGTGGCGCATTCGATCCCTTCCTTGCCTCGGATGTGCTTGGACGCGACGAAGCACACCGGGGTTTCGAAAAGGCCGAACGCGCCGCCGTGGTCCGTGCTTTGACTCGCGAAAAGGGCAATGTCTCGCAGGCTGCAAAGGCGCTGGACGTGTCGCGGGCCACGCTTTACCGTCACATGAAGCGGCTCGGTCTCGAAAAATTGCGAGGACTGTCTCACCGGGGAGACACCTCCCATCTCGGTGCTGGCGATCCGGCGCAGCCGCGATAGACTTGTTCCGCAAGCATGGGAGGAGTGCATGAACCTGACGGGAAGCCGAGATATTGCCCGCGACCGCGAGACGGTCTGGGCGGCGCTGTTGGATCGCGATGTGCTGGCGCAATGCGTGCCGGGATGTACCGAGATGACCGGATCGCCCGAAGACGGGTTCGAGGCGACGGTGGTGCAGAAGGTCGGGCCGGTGAAGGCGACCTTCAAGGGGGCGGTGAATTTCTCCGACATCGTGCCGCTGGAAAGCCTGACGCTTTCGGGTGAGGGCAAAGGCGGGGCCGCCGGTTTTGCCAAGGGTGGCGCGAATGTCCGCCTGAGCGACCTTGACGATGGCGGGACGCGGCTGGAATATGATGTGGAGGCAAGCGTCGGCGGAAAGCTGGCTCAATTGGGAAGCCGCATCATCGACAGTTTTGCCCGGAAAATGGCCGATCAGTTCTTTGAAACATTCCAGGGGGTGATCGATCCCCAATCAACCGACGCCGACACCGCGCCTGCGGAAGATGGCGAAACCGAAAAAAAGTCATGGCTGGGCCGGTTTGTATCCGGCTGACCAAGAACAAAATCCAGGGAGGACGCACATGGCATCCATTTCAATGACGGTGAACGGGAAATCCGTTTCCGCCGAGGTCGAGGACCGGACACTTCTGGTCGAATTCATTCGGGAGAACCTGCGCCTGACGGGCACGCATGTGGGCTGCGACACCAGCCAGTGCGGGACCTGCGTGGTGCATGTGAACGGCAAGGCGATGAAGTCCTGCACCATGCTGGCGGCTGCCGCCGATGGCGCGGAGGTCACGACCATCGAAGGCGTGGCCAATGGAGAACTGCACCCGATGCAGAAGGCCTTCAACGACAATCACGGGCTGCAATGCGGCTTCTGCACGCCGGGGATGATCATGTCGGGGATCGACATGGTGAACCGCTACAAGGCCGAGGGGAAGACGCTCGACGAGGCGGCGATCCGGGCGGAGCTTGAGGGCAATATCTGCCGCTGCACCGGCTACCACAACATCGTGAAATCGATCGCACAGGCCGCTGGCGAGATGTGATCGAGGGACCAGGGAGGAGACACTGATGAGTGAAGGAATTGGAGCCCCGGTCAAGCGCAAGGAAGACAAGCGCTTCATCACGGGAGCAGGTCGGTACACCGACGATATCCGTCTGGAGAACCAGGCCTATGCGGCCTTCGTGCGCAGCCCGCATGCCCATGCGAAGGTGACGGGAATCGACAAGTCCGCCGCCGAAGGAATGCCTGGCGTGCTGGCCGTGCTGGACGGCCAGCAACTGACCGGTGACGGGATCGGCAACATCATCTGCGGCTGGGCCATCACCTCGAAGGATGGCAGCCCGATGAACATGGGGGCATGGTCGGCGCTGGCGACCGACAAGGTGCGCTATGTGGGCGACGCGGTGGTTGCCGTGATCGCGGAGACGAAGGATCAGGCCGCGGAGGCGGCTTTGGCGGTTGACGTGTCCTATGAGGAACTGCCCGTTGCAGCGACGGTGGGGGCGGCGCTGGCAGAAGGTGGGCCGCAAATCCATGACAACGCGCCCGGCAATGTGATCTATGACTGGGAGATCGGCGAACTCGATGCGACCGACACCGCGATTGCCGGTGCGGCGCATGTCACCGAGATGAACATCACCAACAACCGTCTGTCGCCCAACGCGATGGAGCCGCGTTCCGCCGTCACCAAGTATGACGCGGCGGAGGATCACTACACGCTCTACACCACAAGCCAGAACCCGCATGTCGCGCGTTTGGTTCTGAGTGCCTTCTACCAGGTTGCGCCCGAGCACAAGTTGCGGGTGATCGCGCCTGATGTGGGCGGCGGGTTCGGATCGAAGATCTATATCTATCCCGAGGAAATCGTCTGTCTCTGGGCCGCGATGAAGACCAAGCGGTCGATCAAGTGGACGGCGGACCGGACGGAGGCGTTCCTGACCGACGCCCATGGGCGTGACCACATCACGACGGCGAAGATGGGCTTCGATGCGGATGGTAATATCGTCGGCTTCAAGGTCGCGACCAAGGCCAATTTCGGGGCCTATATGTCGCTTTTCTCCTCGGCGGTGCCGACCTACCTTTATGCGACGCTGCTGTCGGGGACCTACAACATCCCGAACATCTATTGCGAGGTGCTGGCGGTCTACACCAACACCGTACCGGTGGACGCATATCGCGGTGCGGGCCGTCCCGAGGCGTCTTTTGTCATCGAACGGATGATGGAGACGGCGGCGCGCGAGATGGGCAAGGACCCCGCCGAGCTTCGCCGACAGAACTTCGTGCGCGAGTTCCCGCATCAGACGCCTGTTATCATGAACTACGACTCGGGCGATTTCGAAGGCAACATGAACCAGGCGATGAAGGCCGCCGACTGGGCGGGCTTCGAGGCGCGTCGCGCGGAAAGTGCCGCGAAGGGCAAGCTGCGCGGGATCGGAATGTCCTGCTATATCGAAGCCTGCGGCATCGCGCCCTCGGCGGCCGTCGGCTCGCTCGGGGCCGGTGTCGGGCTTTGGGAAAGCGCGGAAGTGCGGGTGAACCCGGTGGGGACCATCGAGATCCTGACTGGCTCGCATTCTCACGGTCAGGGGCACGAGACGACCTTTGCGCAGGTCGTGGCGGATCGCTTCGGGGTGCCGCTGGATAGCGTTCAGATCGTCCACGGCGATACCGACAAGGTGCAGTTCGGCATGGGCACCTATGGCTCGCGCTCCGGCCCGGTGGGCATGAGCGCCATCGTCAAGGCGCTCGACAAGGTGGAGGCCAAGGTCAAGAAGATCGCGGCGCATCTTCTGGAAGAACCGGAAGAAAACATCGAGATCGAAGAAGGCACCGTGAAGGCCACAGGCACCAACAAGTCGCTGGGCTGGCACGAGATCGGGCTTGCGGCCTACACCGCCCACAACCTGCCGCCCGACATGGAGCCGGGGCTGAAGGAAGGCGCGTTCTACGATCCGCTGAACTTCACCTTCCCGATGGGCTGCTTCATCGCCGAGGTGGAGGTCGATCCCGAAACCGGCAAGACACAGCTTCTGAAGTTCGTCGCCTCGGACGATTTCGGGGTCCTCATCAACCCGATGATCGTCGAGGGGCAGGTGCATGGCGGGATCGCGCAGGGCGTGGGCCAGGCATTGCTGGAAGAGGTCGTCTATGACGAGAACGGCCAGCAGTTGTCGGCGAGTTACATGGATTACTGCATGCCGCGCGCCGATGACGTGCCGAGCTATGACGTGATGCACCACAATACCAAATGCACGACCAACCCGCTTGGCATCAAGGGCTGCGGGGAGGCGGGGGCCATCGGATCGCCCCCGGCGGTCATCAACGCGATCACCAATGCGATCGGCAACAATGACCTTGCCATGCCCGCCACACCGTCCAGAGTGTGGGCGGCGCTCGGCGCAAGCAATATCGCTGCGGAATAAGGAGAGAGAGATGCAGAATACCACGTACCACAAGGCATCGAGCGCGTCGGAAGCGGCCTCGCTTCTCTCCGGCGCGGAAGATGGCGCCTTGCTTGCGGGCGGGCAGACGCTGATTCCGACGATGAAGCAGCGGCTTGCCGCACCGTCGGACCTGATCGACATCTCCGGGATTGGGGACCTCAGGGGGATCACCGTGTCGGGATCGACCGTGACCATCGGGGCGATGACCACCCATGCCGAGGTGGCGTTGAGCAGCGATCTGCGCGATGTCTGCCCGTCGCTCGCCGATCTGGCGAGTCATATCGGCGACCCGGCAGTGCGCCATCGCGGCACGCTTGGCGGATCTGTCGCCAATAACGATCCGGCGGCAGATTACCCCGCCGCGATGCTGGCGCTGGGTGCCACGATCAAGACCGACAAGCGGGAAATCGCGGCGGACGACTTCTTCCAGGGCATGTTCACAACCGCTCTGGACGAGGGCGAGATGATCGTCAGCGTGTCGTTCGAGGCACCGTCGAAGGGCGCGTATGCCAAGTTCCCGAACCCGGCATCACGCTATGCGATGTGCGGGGTCTATGTGGCGCAGGGCGCGAACGGTGTCCGCGTGGCGGTGACAGGCGCGGGCGACGACGGGGTTTACCGGTCGTCTGACATGGAGGCGGCGCTGGCGTCGGACTTCTCGGCGGGTGCGCTCGACTCTATTGAAGTCAGCTCGGCCGGGATGCTGTCGGACATTCACGGTGATGCGGCCTATCGCGCCAATCTCGTGAAAGTGATGGCGAAGCGGGCGGTCAAGGCCGCTTCCTGACGGGTGTTGCGCCGACTTTGTCGGCGCGGCGGGAGGGGGCACGGCCCCCTCTGGACCTTTGGTCCATTCACCCCCGGAGTATTTCGGACAGGATGATGGGCCTTTGGCTTTCTTCCTGGTGAAAATACTCTCCAGGGGGTCTGGGGGAGTGAAACTCCCCCAGCATCGCGGCGCCGAAGGCGGCGCAATCTATTCCGCGATGAGTTCGGCCTGCCGCACGATGACCTCGGCCTGGCGCACGCTGGCGATGTCTACGAGCCGGCCTTTGTAAACGGCCGCACCGGAGCCGGTTTTCTGGGCTTCCTCCATCGCGGCGAGAATCTCGCGCGCTTCGGTGACGGCGGCCTCCGATGGCGTGAAGACCCCGTTGGCGAGCGCGACCTGCTTGGGATGGATCGCCCATTTGCCGACCATGCCGAGCGTGGCGGAGCGGAGCGCCTGGGCGCGGAACCCTTCATCGTCGGAGAAGTCGCCGAAGGGGCCGTCGACCGGTAACACGCCGTGGGTCCGGCAGGCGGCGACAATGGCGGTTTGCGCCCAGTGCCAGGGGTCGGACCAGTATTTCTGGCCTTGATGCGCCATGTAGTAATTTTCCTGCGTACCGCCGATGCCGGTGGTCTGCATGCCCATCGATGCCGCGAAATCGGCGGCACCGAGGCTCATGGCCTGAAGGCGCGGGGAGGAAGCGGCGATTTCCTCCACATGGGCAATGCCGGCGGCGGTTTCGATGATCAGTTCGAAGCCGATCTTTTTCGTCCGGCCCTTGGCGGTCTCGATAGCGGTGACCAGCGCGTCGACCGCGTAGACATCGGCGGCGCAGCCGACCTTCGGGATCATGATCAGGTCGAGGCGGTCGCCGCAGTTCTCCAGAAGCTCCACCACGTCGCGATACCAGTAGGGCGTGTCGAGACCATTGATCCGGACCGACAGCGTCTTGGTGCCCCAGTCGATATCGCCGATGGCCTGGATGATGTTCTTTCGCGCCTCCGGTTTGTCGTCGGGGGCCACGGCGTCTTCGAGGTCGAGATTGATGACGTCGGCCGACGAACCCGCCATCTTTTCAAATATCGCCGGTCGCGACCCGGGTCCGAACAACTGGCAGCGGTTCGGGCGGGCCGGGGGGCTGGGTTGGAGACGGAAGGACATGAGCGCAACTTTCTTATCTTTCTGGCTGCCATACGGCTATATTCTTGCGTTCTGGCTGGCAAGCGTCATTTCGCAGGTGCAGCATCCTGAAACTCGGTGCCGTTCGGTGGCAGCCTCAACATCGTTGCTACGTGGGACGCAATGCCAGTTGAAAATCGGAGGAACGGTCGGCCTATTGCGTGTCGGTTGCAAGAATCTTCGGCAGTTTTACCTGTTCTCCGGGTATTCTTCGATCAAATGCCGGAAACAGGCTCAATTCGACAGAAGATTTCCGCGATTGGGGCGGAAACTCGTGCGACCAGTGGAGGCCGGAACATGATTCGCACACCCTATCTTCTTTTCCTCGGCGATGCGCCGGACCAGCTTGCTGCGAAGGTGGCGCAGGGCATTCAGGATTGGCGGCCGGAAAGTGTCGTGGGCCAGTTCCGGATGGAGGGATGCAAGGCTGATGTGAAAGCGCCGGACATGTCCCTGCAGGAAGCCTGGGACAAGGGCGCACGCACGCTCGTCGTGGGTGTTGCGAACAGGGGCGGCGTGATCTCGGAGGCCTGGGTGGAAGTGCTGGCCGAGGCGATGGAGATCGGGTTCGACATCGCCAGCGGCCTGCATAATCTGCTCAGGGACGAGAAGGTGCTGAAGGCGACCTCGGCGCGGACCGGGGCGACCCTGCATGATGTGCGCATTCCGACGGTGGCCTATCCGATCGCCAACGGGAAGAAGCGGACGGGCAAGCGGTGCCTGGCCGTGGGCACGGATTGCTCGGTGGGCAAGATGTATACCGGCATGGCGATGGATGCGGAGATGCGGGAGCGCGGGCTGAAAAGCACGTTCCGTCCGACCGGGCAGACCGGGATTCTGATCACCGGGAAGGGCGTGCCTCTGGATGCCGTGGTGGCGGATTTCATGGCCGGTGCGGTCGAATGGCTGACGCCGGACAACGAGCCGGATCACTGGGATCACATCGAGGGGCAGGGGAGCCTTTGGCATGTGTCCTATTCCGGTGTGACGATGGCGCTGATCCATGGCGGGCAGCCGGATGCGCTGGTCCTGGCCCATGAGCCGACGCGGACACATATGCGGGGGTTGCCGGATTATCCGCTGCCATCGCTGGAGGAGTTGCGGGAGCGGGCGCTGCAGACGGCACGGATCGCCAACCCGGCCTGCGAGGTCATCGGTGTGTCAGTCAACACCAAGGCATTGTCGGATGACGAGGCGGCGAAGCTTTGCGCTGAAATCGAGGACAGGATGGGCCTGCCGGTGGTCGATCCCTACCGGCACGGGGCCGGGCGGCTGGTCGATGCGCTGATGGCGCTGTAAGAGGTCTCGACCAGCGTTGGAGACAGGCCGATGAAGCTCGACATCGCGCATGAAGCGTTCCCGATCGCGGGCAGCTTCGTCATTTCCGGTCGCGGCGATGACAAGCCCTGGGTGCGCACCGAGGCGTGGGTTCTGACCTTGACCATAGAGCGCGACGGAATTGCCGGGCGCGGCGAATGCACGCCCTATCCGCGCTATAACGAGACGCTGGAGAGTTCTGAGGCGGAGATCCGCGCCATCGAGGCGCAGCTTGCCGCCGGTCTCGACAGGCAAGGGCTGTTGAGCGCGATGCGAGCCGGGGCGGCGCGGAATGCCGTCGATTGTGCACTTTGGGATTGGGAAGCGAAGGCTGCGGGCAAAAGGGTCTGGGAGTTGGCGGGATTGCCTGCACCGGAGCCTGTGGTGACCGCGTATACGCTGTCGCTCGGCGATCCTGGCGAGATGTTGCAGAAGGCGCAGGAGAACGCGCATCGTCCGCTACTGAAAATCAAGCTGGGTGGTGCCGGGGATATCGAACGGCTGCGGGCCGTGCGCGAAGGCGCCCCCGATACGCGCATCGTCATCGACGCCAACGAGGGCTGGACTGCCGGAAGCTATGCCGAAATGGCGCCTGTTCTGACCGCGCTCGGTGTGACGATGGTGGAGCAGCCTTTGCCAGCGACAGACGATGCCGCGCTTGCGGGCATTGAGCGGTCGCTGCCGGTCTGCGCCGACGAGAGCTGCCATACCACCGCCTCGCTGCCGGGTCTCAGGGGCAAATATGACATGGTGAATATCAAGCTCGACAAGACCGGTGGCCTGACCGAGGCACTGGCACTGCGGGACGCTGCCCGCGCTGAAGGTTTCGGGATCATGGTCGGGTGCATGATGGGAAGTTCGCTTGCCATGGCTCCTGCCCAGATAGTCGCGCAAGGCGCGGAAGTTGTGGATCTCGATCCGCCGCTTCTTTTGTCGGAAGACCGTGACGTGCCGCTTGTCTATGACGAGGCGGGCGTGCATCCGCCGGAGCGGGAGCTTTGGGGGTAAGGCAAGCTTTGCCTTGACCCTTTCCGCAACCCGCGACATGACCGGCCCCAAATATATCGAGGAAAAGCCCATGAGCCGCACCGTTTACGTCAATGGAGACTACCTGCCCGAGGAAGAGGCGAAGATTTCCATCTTCGACCGTGGCTTTCTCTTCGCCGATGGCGTCTACGAAGTCACCAGCGTTCTGGGCGGCAAGTTGCTGGACTTCGGTGGTCACGCGACGCGGCTGGAGCGGTCTTTGGGCGAGTTGGAGATGACCTCGCCGGTGACGAAGGATGAGCTTCTGGAGATCCACCGGGAACTGGTGGCGAAGAACGGGATCGAGGATGGGCTGGTCTATCTTCAGATCACGCGGGGCGCGGCGGATCGGGATTTCGCCTATCCTGACGGGGCTGAACCGTCGATCGTGCTTTTTACCCAGTCCAAGCCGGGGCTGGCCGACAGTCCGGTGGCGAAAACGGGGATCAAGGTCATCTCGATAGAGGATCGGCGCTGGGGACGGCGGGACATCAAGACGGTGCAGTTGCTCTATCCGTCTATGGGCAAGATGGCTGCCAAAAAGGCCGGGGCCGACGACGCGTGGATGGTCGAGGACGGGTTCGTGACCGAGGGCACGTCGAACAATGCTTATATCGTCAAGGATGGCACGATCATCACCCGCCATCTGGGCGAGGAGATCCTGCACGGGATCACGCGGGCGGCGGTGCTGCGCTTTGCGCGGGAAGCGCAGATGAAGGTGGAGGAGAGGCCCTTCACCCTGGAGGAGGCGCAGGATGCCACAGAGGCCTTCGTGACTTCGGCGTCTTCTTTCGTAATGCCGGTGGTGGAAATCGACGGGCAGCCGGTGGGTGCCGGTACACCGGGGCCGGTCGCGGCGCGGTTGCGTGAAATCTACCTGGAAGAGAGCCGCAAAGCGGCCGTCTAAATAGGTAAAATACCAACTACCCGGGATGACTTAGCGTTCCGGAAAGGTGCGCAGTTGTAGAACCTCCAGGCCTTTTAGGGCTGGACCCATGCTGCTTGAAGACGTCCTGAAGAAATTTCCGCACATGGCTGTCGATGCCATGTACATCACGCGTCGTGACGACGGGGATGCTGTTGCCCGGATTTGTTGGGTGAACGATGCCTTCTGCCGCATGTATGCCATCTCGCGGGAGGCGGCGATGGGGATGGACCCTGCGAGGCTTCTGCACTGGGACTACTCGGATGATTTCCACGCAGGACTTGAGGAGGTGTTCGATGCGAGGGAGAGCTGTTTTCAGCGTGACACCCTGTGTCTGCGCGGTGACGGGAGTTCATTCTGGGGCGGGCTTTCCCTGGTCATCATCTATGACGAAAGCGGCGATGGCCGATACGGTCTTCATGTGCTGCGCGACATCGACAATCTGAAGAACCGCGAACAATCGGCAGAACTTGCCCTGATCGAAAACGAACATCTGCTGTCAAAGATCGAGGCCGTTCAGACGCGTCTGATGTCGGCGATCAACATGTCGCCGGATCCGTTCGGCATCTTCGATGCGCGCGACCGGCTGGTGATCTGGAACCCCGCCTATGCCGACACGGTGACCGCCCATGCGGAGCAGCTGAAACCGGGCATCAAGAAAGAGCGGGTGCTGCGCATGACCCTGGACAACGGGTTCATCGAAGAAGCAGTTGGCCGGGAGGAAGAGTATCTGGCGGAATGGATGGCGGCTTGGCGGTCCGGTGAGGTTGCCTACCCGATAACGCGCATCCAGGGCCGTGATTATAAGGAAATCCATTCACAGGCCCCGAACGGGGATCGCGTGATCTTGCGGGTCGATATCTCGGAGCAATTGCGGCAACAGCGCGAATTGCAGGTCTATGCAGAACGCCTCGAACAGGCCAACAGGGACATCAGCGAACAGGCGCTGCATGACGAACTGACCGGGTTGGGAAATCGCCGCTATCTGAACGCGCGCCTCGACGAACTTATCTCCGCTCGCGAAAGCTCGGAGTTTGAGATCGCCGCGCTCCACATCGACCTCGACCGGTTCAAGCAGATCAACGATACGATGGGGCACGGTGCCGGCGATTACGTCTTGCGAGCCGTTGCCGAAATCTTGCGATCAAGGATTCGCAAAGACGACGTGGTCGCCCGCATCGGGGGGGATGAATTCATTATCCTGATGCTTTGCACCGGGAATTCCAATGCTCCCGAGGAATTGGCGGAGCGGGTGATCGAAGAAGTGTGCAAGCCAATTCCTTTTGAAGACAGATTATGTCGTCTTGGTGCCAGCGTCGGCATTGCGCGAACCCCGACGATCAGCCCGGAAGAGTTGCTGACCTGTTCCGATATCGCCCTGTACAAGGCCAAATCCGGCGGGCGGGCCGCGGCGGTGGTGTTCGATGCGGTCGACCTTGAGAATCTGAAATCCGCCAAGATGCTGTCGGACGATATTCTGCGTGGGTTGGAAGCGGGCGAATTCGAACCTGTGTTCCAACCCCAGGTCAACCTGTCGAACGGAGAGGTGGTCGCGGTCGAGGTTCTGGCAAGATGGCGGCATCCGGAGAAGGGAGTTCTGGCGCCCGGTGACTTTCTGATGGAGGCGAAGGAGATCCATGTCGATGGCCAGATCGACAAGATGGTCTTCGACAAGGCGATTGCGGAGTTCTCGGAAATCTCGCCCTCGTTCGAGGGAATTGCCCCGACATTGTCCTTCAATGTCAGCTTGAACCGTTTGATGGATGCGGAACTGCTGCAGGACATCGTAAATCTGAATTTCGACGGCAAGATCGCGTTCGAACTGGTCGAAACCGTGTTCCTGGAAGACGAACAACAGGCGGTTGCCGAACGGATCGATGCGCTACGCGGCCTTGGCGTGATGTTCGAAGTGGATGATTTCGGAAGCGGTCGCGCCAGCATAGTGGGGTTGCGGCGAATTGCGCCCGACCGGTTGAAGATCGACCAGCGTCTGATTCAACCCATGACCGACACGACGAGCACCGCCCGGCTTGTGCGATCCATCATCGAGATCGGACGGGCGCTGGAAATCGGTGTGACCGCCGTCGGCGTCGAAACGCAGGCACATGCCGATCTGTTGCGGGAATTGGGATGCGACATCGGGCAGGGTTACTATTTCGCGCGACCGACCACGCTCAAACAGCTGTTCCCCGTCCAGGTCAGACGGTCGACAACAGGATGATGCCCTGCGGGTTCAGTCGATGCCGCCCGGAACCACAATGGCCCGAACCTCGCCCTTCGGGGGCGGAGCGGCAATGGCTTCGGCGGCCTGACGAAGTGAAATCCGGCGGCTGATGAGCGGGTCCAGGATGATAGAACCAGCGGCGATCATCCGGGCGGCACGATCGTGGGTGAACGGGTTCAGGAAACTGAACTTCAGGTCTATCTCCCGGAAAAGCAGGTCGAGCGGCTCCATCGGCACCTGCACGCCGCTTGGCAGAACGCCGAGGATGACGATGCGCCCGCCCGTCCGCGCCAGGCGGAATGAAGCGGTCACGGTTTCGGCGACGCCGGCGCATTCAACAACCAGATCCGCGCCATCCGGCCAGGCCTCCCGAACCTCCGCTTCCGATCCAACTGCCTGGTCAGCGCCTGTCTGAAGTCCAAGGGTCTGTTTTTCAGCGCTCCGCGTCATCAGCATCACCGCGCCGCCGGACAGACGGGCAAGCTGAACGGCAAGGAGGCCGATGACGCCCCCGCCAATCACCAGGACCCGTTCCCCGGATTTCACAGCCCCAAGATCCATGCCGTGCAGCGTACAGGCCAGCGGCTCGCAGAACGCGCCGTGCAGCGGATCGAGATCGGGCGGAAGCTCAACCGCTTTGGCGGCGGGGAAGGCGCAGAACTCCGCGAAGCCGCCATCGCGATGAATTCCGGTGGCAATGTTTTTTGTGCAAAGGTTTACGCGTCCACGCAGACATTGATCGCAAGTGCCGCACCAGGTGTTAGGATCGCAGGTCACCCGCGTCCCTTCGGCAATGCCCGAGCCGCAGCTATCGACAACAATGCCGGAAAACTCATGGCCGAGCGTCTTGCCGGGCACCGACGGGAACTCTCCCTTGAAAAGATGCCGGTCGGTTCCGCAGATGCCCGCGGCTTCGACACGGACAAGGATATCGCCCGGACCGGGTTCCGGCGTCGGGACTTCGACCGTTTGGATATCGCCAATGTTCAACAACTGTGTCGCAAGCATTCCGCGTCCCATCCTCCCGGACATACCCCGCGCGATGGCAAAAGTGCCTCAGTCGTGCGATTTCTCGAAAGCGGCGCGCTGTTCGGGCGTGGCCTCCGTCTGATGCGCGGCCTTCCAGTCGTCATAGGGCATACCGTAGAAGGTCGCCCGCGCCTCGTCCTTGCCGATCTCGATGCCACGCTCGGCCGCGGCCTCCTGATACCAACGCGACAGGCAATTCCGGCAGAAGCCCGCCAGGTTCATCATGTCGATGTTCTGCACGTCGTTCCGGTCTTCCATAAGGTGCTTCTGCAGCCGCCTGAACGCCGCGGCCTCCAGCTCGATCCGTGTCTGGTCGTCCATCTCTTTCACACTCCCTAAGGTGTTTCGGCCAAGTCTAGCGCCCGTGGCAGCAATTCGCCAAGCCGGTCGGCCCAGGCGATCTGCCCGGCCTCGTCTTCGATCAGATCGTTTCTGAGTTCGATCAGTGTGTTCTGGCGGCCCGGTCCAAGGGCGTGCCGGTCGATCGTGTCACCTTTCAGGTAGCCGGAATACGGTTCGTTCAACCCGACCACCAGGTCGCCTTCCGCCTCAAGCAGGCTGGCGAGCGGCAACGACAGGCGGGTGTCGTCGGCGAAAAGCAGGCCGACATGCCAGGGCCGCATATCCTTGTGCCTCAGTTGTGGTGTGAAGGAGTGGATCGAAACGATCACCGTGTCGGGATGGCGTGCGGCGGCGCGTTCGATGGCGGCGTGATAGGGGCGGTAACAGAGTTCGAGGCGATGCTCGATATCTTCAAAGGTGGCATAGCGGTTTCCCGGAATGATCGTTTCGTCGTAGAGACGGCGCACCAGCGTCGGGTCGTCCTCGCCCCGGTTCGGGTCGATCACCAGGCGGGAGAAATTCGACATCACAATCGGCGCGTTCAGCCGTTCCGCAAGGCGCAGGGCGACGCCTGCGGCGCCGATATCATAGGCGATATGCCGTTCCAGTTCCTTCGGAGCCACGCCCAGACCGGCAGGGTTCAGGAAGGGCGGCACCACATTCGTGGCGTGATCGCACAGGATCAGCCAGCGCGAGCGCCGGTCTTCGCCGAATGTATGGGCCGGTACCCAGGCAATGTGTTGTTGTTCGGATGGCATTCAGACTGTTCCTACACCGATAAATAACGGTCGTAGGTTGTCCTTCAACCCCGTATTCTGCCATAGACCTGTCATACGCTAACACGCCGCCTGCCCGAAAAGGATCAAGCTCACATGCGACGTACCCGGAATGTCAAAATCGTAGCCACGCTCGGCCCCGCGTCGTCGAGCTATGAGATGATCCGTGCCTTGTTCGAAGCTGGGACGGACGTGTTCCGGCTCAATATGAGCCACGGCACCCATGAGGACATCAAGGCTCGCCACAGCGTGATCCGCGAAGTGGAAAAGGACGTGGGGCGGCCAATCGGCATTCTGGCCGACTTGCAGGGGCCGAAACTGCGTGTGGGTCCGTTCGCGAACGGGTCGGAAGAGCTGGAGGAAGGTCAATCCTTCCGGCTCGATCTGGACGATAAGCCGGGGGATGCCACGCGGGTTCAGTTGCCGCATACCGAGATTTTCGCTGCCTTGCAGGAAGGCGCCACGCTTCTGGTGAATGACGGCAAGATCCGGCTGCGGGTGGAAAAATTCGGGCCCGATTTCGCGGAATGCACCGTGGTCGTCGGCGGCACGATTTCCGACCGCAAGGGCGTGAACGTGCCGGACGTTGTGCTGCCTCTGGCAGCGCTGTCTGAGAAGGACAAGGTGGACCTGGAATTTGCCTGTGAAATGGGCGTGGACTGGTTGGCGCTGTCCTTCGTCCAACGCGCAGAGGATGTCCATGAGGGCCGAGAACTGGCGCGGGGCCGCGCCGCGATCATGTCCAAGATCGAGAAACCGGCGGCTGTGAAGGAATTCGAAGCCATCCTTGCGGCGTCGGACGGAATCATGGTGGCGCGCGGCGATCTGGGCGTGGAATGCCCGATCTCGTCAGTGCCGCCGATGCAGAAGCGAATGGTGCGAAAATGTCGCCATGCCGCGAAGCCGGTCATTGTGGCCACCCAGATGCTGGAATCGATGATCGAAAGCCCGATGCCGACGCGGGCCGAGGTTTCGGACGTTGCTGCGGCCATCTATGAAGGTGCGGATGCGGTGATGCTTTCGGCGGAAAGCGCGGTTGGCCAGTATCCGACCGAAGCCGTGACGACCATGAGCGATGTCGCGAAGGAGGTCGAGAGCGATCCGACCTATCGCGAAGTGATCGACGCCAGCCGTGGCGGACCGAAGCAATCCGTCGCTGACGGGATCGTCTCGGCGGCCCGTGAAATCGCGGAAACCGCCGATATCAAGGTAATTTGCTGCTACTCGCAGTCGGGCAGCACCGCCTCGCTGGTGGCGCGTGAGCGTCCGCATGTGCCGATTATTGCGATGACATCAAAGCTGGAAACGGCGCGGCGCATGGCTTTGACCTGGGGCTTGCATTGCGTGCAGACCTCCGAGGTGGATCGCTTCAAGACAGCGGTTCTGAATTCGGCCCGCGCCTCTGTAAAAGAGGGCTTCGCGGGGCCGGAAGACCAGCTTGTCGTGACCGCCGGGGTGCCTTTCGGGAAGTCGGGGACAACGAATATCCTGCGTGTTGCACCCTGCGACGAACGTCTGATAATTCCCGCAGATCCGGAATAACGCCCAAAAATTGCCAGAATCGGTGGAAACAATCCGCTCGTTATGGCGGAATATACCGATCTCATCATGTGCATCGGCGTGCTGGTAATCTTTCTAGCGTTTCCGGCCGCCGTCAGCTCTTTCTCCCGGGGTGCCCCCCCGACGATGGCGATTCTCGCCCTGGCAGTGGGCGGCGCTATGATCGTTTATGCGAATTCCTCGCGCCCGGGCGGCTATTCGGTTGCGGAGATGCCGCAGCTGTTCATGAAGGTTCTGACGGGCGCCTGAGGCACATGACCTGATGTGACGGCGGAACGCGTCGTTTCCGCCGCTTTTCTCTTGCCAGATTACACGGGCACGTATAAACGGCCCTCTCCGACGGGTCCGCCGGCCAAGTGGCATGCCGAGTGGGCCGTGAACCGTCTGACTGAAGGAGATGGAAATGCCCAAGATGAAGACGAAATCGAGCGCCAAGAAGCGCTTCAAGGTCTCTGCGACCGGTAAAGTGATGTCAGGCCAGGCCGGAAAGCGGCACGGCATGATCAAGCGGACCAAGAAATTCATCCGCAACGCACGTGGTACAACGGAAATGAGCGCGCCCGATCAGAAGATCGTGAAGCAGTTCATGCCCTACGACCGGTAAGGAGATTTAAGACATGGCACGCGTTAAAGGTGGGACCGTTACCCACGCCCGTCACAAGAAGGTCACCGACGCCGCGAAAGGCTATTACGGTCGCCGCAAGAACACCTTCAAGGTCGCCCGCCAGGCGGTCGACAAGGCCAACCAATACGCCACGCGCGACCGGAAGGCCCGCAAGCGTAACTTCCGTGCGCTTTGGATCCAGCGGATCAACGCTGCAGTCCGTTCGCACGACGAAGCGCTGACGTATAGCCGCTTCATCAACGGTCTGGCGCTGGCCGGGATCGAGGTGGACCGTAAGGTTCTGGCCGATCTGGCCGTGCATGAGCCGGATGCGTTTGGAGCCATCGTCGATAAGGCGAAGGCCGCGCTCGCGTAACACCTCACATCGAGGAACAGTTTTGGGAAGCCGCGGACCTGAAAAGGGTCGGCGGCTTTTCTTGTTTGGAGAGAGACGATGGACGAAAGAACCTGTCAGGCGCTGGGGCTGGTCGGCTTTATCATTGCCGGGGTGCTGTTCGTCGCCATTGGAGTTCGCGACGGCGACTGGCTGGTGATCGCGGCCAGCATCGTCTGGAACGCCTCCTGCCTGATATGGCTGATCCCGCATCTGCGCGGAGACCACAGATGAGATATCTCGCCCTAATTGTACTTTTATTTCTTGCCGCCTGCGGTGCGCTGCCCGAACGAAGCGAGCGGGGCGCAAAGATCATCGTTTTGGGCGACAGCGTGCTGGCCTGGAACCGGGGGGAGGGCGCCTCGGTCGCCGATGTGATCGAGAAACGGCTGGGCGCGCCTGTGCTCGACGCCTCGGTTCCCGGTGCTCAGATGCGGGTGGGCGGCGTGCGGGGCGCGGTCGGGTTTTCCATTCCCGGCCAGTATCGCCGCGGAGCCTGGGATGCGGTGGTGATGAACGGCGGCGCGAATGATCTCTACCGCGCCTGCGGCTGCGATGGCTGCGATGCGGTGCTCGATCGGCTGGTGACGCAGGATTACCCCGCCTTTCTCGACCGGCTGGGCAACACGCCGGTCTATATCGTGGGTTATTACGGGTCTGCGGGCGACAGGCCGGGCGCCTACGGCATCTGCAACGATGAGCTGCAGGTGATGGAGCGGCGGCTGGCCCGGCTCGCTGCGACAAGGCCCAATGTGCAGGTCGTGGTCGTCCGCAACGCGATCACCGGGCGGCCCGCGCTTTACGACGATGACCGGGTTCACCCCTCGCCGGCGGGGTCGGAGCGGATTGGTACCCTTGTGGCGCGGGCGCTCACTCGGTAGGGGAAACGGGATGAAAGAGGAGGCGTCACGATGGACGATCTGAGAGAGAAATACCTGGCCCGCATCGCCGAGGTGGCGGACGAATCCGCACTGGAGGCGCTGCGTCTGGAAGCGGTCGGCAAGAAGGGCGAGGTGTCGCTGGCGATGCGGCAGCTGGGCGGCATGACGCCCGAGGAGCGGCAGGTCGCAGGGCCGAAGCTGAACGCGCTTAAGGATGAGATCAACTCGGCGCTGGCCGCCAAGAAGGTGGCGCTGGAAGATGCCGCGCTGGATGCGCGTCTGGCGGGCGAGTGGCTGGACGTGACGCTGCCCGGACGGCAACGGCCCCAAGGCACGATCCATCCCGTCAGCCAGGTGACGGAGGAGGTGACCGCCATCCTCGCCGATATGGGCTTCGCCGTGGCGGAAGGGCCGCAGATCGAGAGCGACTGGTACAATTTCGACGCGCTCAACATCCCCGACCACCACCCGGCGCGGACGGAGATGGATACGTTCTATATGGCGCGGGGCGAGGGCGACAATCGCCCGCCGCATGTGCTGCGCACCCATACCTCCCCGGTGCAGATCCGGTCGATGCAGGAGCACGGCGCGCCGATCCGGATCATCTGTCCGGGCCGGGTCTATCGCGCGGATTACGACCAGACGCATACGCCGATGTTCCACCAGGTCGAGGGGCTGGCCATCGACAAGGACATCTCCATGGCCAACCTGAAATGGGTGCTGGAGGAGTTCTTCTCCGCCTTTTTCGGGACCAAGGTGAAGACGCGGTTCCGCGCCAGTCACTTCCCCTTCACCGAGCCGTCGGCGGAGGTCGATATCCAGTGTTCATGGGAAGACGGTCAGGTGCGCGTCGGCGAGGGCGACGGCTGGCTGGAGGTCCTCGGCTCCGGCATGGTGCATCCCAAGGTGCTGGAAGCGGGCGGGATCGACCCGAGCCAGTGGCAGGGCTTTGCCTTCGGGATGGGGATCGACCGGATGGCGATGCTGAAATACGGCATCCCGGATTTGCGGGCGTTCTTCGACTCGGATTTGCGGTGGTTGCGGCATTATGGGTTCAGCGCGTTGCAGGTGCCTACGCTGCATGGGGGGCTTTAACCTTGGAACCTATCGGAGACCACTGGGTTTTGACGGTCATTGCCGGTCTGGCAACTTTTCTGCTGGGGAGATTCTGGGAGGCTTCTAGTAGAATATTTCTAATGCGTCAGGAGGCATACTCCGCATTTCTCGCTGAGTGCGCGACATTGTATGAATTTTTGATGCGAGAGTCCGACGAGGATTACTGGAAGCTTTTTTCATCGCTGCGACGGGGAGCATCTAATCTTGGACTGTATTCAAGTCCGCGTGTGGATTCGTTGGCTGGTCAATATCTTGGGATGATCTCAAAAATCGTCAGAATGGATCCAAAAAAAGATCTTGGAGCATATCAAGCAAAGATTTCTGAACTTGAAAACTTCTACGCAGAATTGAACGAAGCCATGCGCAGAGACGCGTTGGGATGGACTTACTATGGATTCATGGACCGCCTGACACGGAAGAAACAGTCACATACAGCTTGGAGGAAACAGAAATGAAATTCACCCTCTCCTGGCTCAAGGAACATCTCGACACCACCGCCTCGGTGGATGAGATTGCGGAGACGCTCACCGATCTCGGACTCGAGGTCGAGGAGGTCGTGAACCCGGCCGACAAGCTGAAGACCTTCACCCTTGGCAAGGTCGTCAAGGCCGAGCAGCACCCGGATGCCGACCGGCTGCGGGTCTGCATGGTTGCGACCGACGAGGGCGAGAAACAGATCATCTGCGGCGCGCCGAACGCGCGGGAGGGGATCACGGTCGTGGTCTGCAAGCCGGGCGATTACGTGCCCGGCATCGACGTGACGCTGTCGGTCGGCAAGATCCGCGGCGTGGAGAGCCATGGCATGATGGCCTCCGAACGCGAGCTGGAACTGTCGGACGAGCATGACGGTATCATTGAGCTGCCCTCGGGCGAGGTGGGCGAGAGTTTCGCGGACTGGCTGGCGCAGAACGAGCCGGCCAAGATAGACCCGATGATCGAGATCGCGATCACGCCGAACCGGCAGGATGCGCTGGGTGTCGAGGGGATCGCGCGCGATCTGGCGGCGAGGGGGCTTGGGACGCTGATCTCGAAGGCGCCGGAGCCGGTGGCGGGGACGTATCAAAGCCCGATCAAGGTGAGCATCGACGCCGATACACTGGACGGTAACCCGTACTTCGCGGGGCGCGTCATTCGCGGCGTGAAGAACGGGCCAAGCCCCGAGTGGTTGCAGGCGCGGCTGAAGGCCATCGGGTTGCGCCCGATCTCCGCGCTCGTCGATATCACCAATTTCTTCACCTATGACCGCAACCGCCCGCTGCACGTCTTCGACGCCGACAAGGTGCAGGGCGATCTGCGGGTGCACCGCGCGACCGGCGGGGAGCAGATGCTGGCGCTGGACGAGAAGACCTATACGTTCGAGCCGGGGATGATGCTGATTTCCGACGCGCGCGGGCCGGAGAGCATCGCGGGCGTGATGGGCGGCGAGGAGTCTGGCTGTACCGAGGAGACGGTGAATGTCTTTGTCGAAAGCGCCTATTGGGACCCGATCACCATCGCGCATACCGGGCGCAAGCTGAAGATCAACTCGGACGCCAAATACCGGTTCGAACGCGGCGTGGACCCGGCCTTCACCCGGCCCGGTCTGGAAGCGGCGACGGCGATGATCCTGGAGCTTTGCGGCGGTGAGCCATCGGAGGTGGTGGAAGCGGGCGCGGTGCCCGATGTGACCCGCGCCTATCGGCTGGACACGGATCGCTGTTCCTCGCTGGTCGGGATGGACATCCCGGCGGAGACGCAGCGGGCGACGCTGGAGGCCCTGGGCTTCACGCTCGATGGCGACATGGCGATGCCGCCGACATGGCGCGGTGACGTGCAGGGCGAGGCCGATCTGGTCGAGGAAGTGGCGCGGATCGCGTCGCTGACAAATCTGGAGCCGAAGCCGATGAAACGGGCGACGGCGGGAGTGCCGAAGCCGATTCTGACACCGATGCAAAAGCGCGAACAGATCGCGCGGCGGACGGCGGCGGCGCTGGGGTACAACGAATGCGTGACCTACAGCTTCATCGATCAGGCCTCGGCGGCCTTGTTCGGCGGTGGGGACGAGGCTCGGCGCGTCGCCAACCCGATCTCGTCCGAGATGACGCATATGCGGCCCTCGCTATTGCCGGGGCTGTTGCAGGCGGCGGCGCGGAACCAGGCGCGGGGCTTCGCAGAACTGTCGCTGTTTGAGGTGGGCGCGGTGTTCCACGGTGGCGAGCCGGAGGAGCATGAGATTCTGGTTTGCGGTTTGCGCGTCGGCGCAACCGGGCCGAAGGATGTTCACGGTGAGCGGCGCGCGGTCGATGTGTTCGACGCGCGCGCAGATGCCGAAGCGATCCTGTCGGCGTTGGGCGCACCTGCAAGGACGCAGTTTGCCCGGCCCGCGAAGGGCTGGTGGCATCCGGGCCGGTCGGCGCGGATGACGCTGGGGCCGAAGATCACGCTGGCGGCTTTCGGGGAGATCCATCCCAAGGTGCTGAAGGCGATGGATGTAAAGGGTCCGGCAGTCGGCTTCGCCGTGCATATCGGTGCGATCCCGCAACCGAAGAACACCTCGTCCACCCGCGCGGCGCTGGCGATCAGCGATCTTCAGGCGGTGGAGCGGGACTTCGCCTTCGTGCTGGACGCGGACGTGGAGGCCGTCAACGTGGTGAATGCCGCCCAGGGTGCCAACAAGGCGCTGATCGAGGAGGTGCGCGTGTTCGACGAGTTCGTCGGCGGTTCGCTTGGCGAGGGCAAGAAGTCGCTGGCGATCACCGTGCGGATGCAACCGTCGGACAAGACCCTGACCGAAGACGAAATCGATGCTGTCGGCAGGTCCATCGTCGAGAAAGTGGGCAAGGCCACAGGCGGCGTCCTGCGCGGTTAGGCGATCCAAGGGCCCGGAAATTTACGGTGAGGAGGGGGGCGATGCCCCCCTTCCACGCTTTGGCGGCAAGACATCGTTTCCCGACCGACATTCAGAATTCTCTTGAACCGAATCGCCGCTATCGCGTATGCGGGCGGCTCGAAACCCAGTCTGAGGAGGCCACCATGCGTGTGCCATACAGCCATCCGGGCGGTCCGAACGCCCTGCGATAACCGCCTCTGACACTGTCGGGGGCGCCTGTCTCCTTTTGCCCCGACAGAACAATGACACCACAAGAGATCTCCCTGATCCGGCAATGCCTGCCGGAGGTTATTCCGTTCCCGTATTTCGCCGGACAGGAAAGCGTCTGGCTGCTGGCGCATGGGCTGGGTCCGACCACGCGCATTCGTGACCTGCGGGGCGGGCGATTCGGCAAGCTTCTCGACCGGCCTGTCGTCAAGCCGATGGCTGCCGCGGCGGCGGACGGTGTGTTGCGCCGCGACGACTTTGCGCGGCTTGCCAAGACCGACATTTCGCCTGCGGGCGCGAGCGCGGTTGCGATAGCGGGGGCGGAAGCGGCGGCCAGCGGGCAATGGTTCGACTTTACGCTCACCTGCGATGCCTGGGGTGAGGCAGGGAGCTGGGCATGGTCTCAGATCAGCCGGAAGGGCGGAAACCTTGTGCTGCAACTGGGATTCCCGAGCGATCACGCACGGCTGATGGGGGGTACGGTCAACCGGAACATCCGGAAGCAATGCGAATTCGACCTGCATCCCGTGCGCCAGACCGGTTGCCCGACGCTCGCCTGGGTGCGGCTCGACATCGACATGGACACGGGGGAAGCGCTGATCGAGGAGGTGCAGAGCGACTGGTTGCGCTACGTGTCCCGGCAGGTGATCCGGCTTCAGAAAAAGGCGCCGCGTTCGCGTGACCTGAGGGTGTTGCAGCAGTATCAGGCCGGTTTGCAGAACGCCTATGCCCGTATCTGGCCGCGCGCTGCGCTTCTGGCGGCGCTTCAGGTCATCGTCGCTGACATCGGCTGTCGCACCATTTGGATGCACATGCCGAAGACCGGCGCGACCCTGAAACACATCCAAGGCACCCAACCGCCAAGGTCGATCTATACCGATTTGCCGAAATCGTTCTGTTTCACGGCGACCGACGATGCCCCCTCGTTTCTGGAGCGGAAGCGCCGGAGGGCGCTTTCCATTCTCAGGAAGGAGGGGGCGATTTTCTGGCGGCTGACGCTTTAGGCCGGGCGCTGCGGAGTATTCAGACCTGTCTGAACGGCAGGCCGTTCGAGAAACCGATCAAGATAGGCTGGGACATTCTTGAGATCGTCCCAGCCGACAATCTCCTTCGCGCCATAGAAATCGAGTGCCCGCAGCCAGGGTGCGATGGCGATATCGGCGATCGAGTAATCGCCAGATATCCATTCCTTGCCATCAAGAGCGCCGTCCAGAACGGCCAGCAGGCGTTTCGCCTCGGCCACGTAACGGTCGCGGGGGCGCGGGTCTTCGATTTGCGATCCGGCAAACTTCACGAAGAAGCCCAACTGGCCCAGCATCGGACCGAGCCCGCCCATCTGGAACATCACCCATTTGATCACGTCGTATTTTGCCGCGCCGTTCGCTGGCATCAGCTTCCCGGTCTTTTCGGCAAGATAGATCAGAATCGCGCCGGATTCCCAAAGCTCCACCAACTCGCCGTCCGGCCCGTTGGGGTCGATCAGTGCCGGGATCTTGTTGTTGGGGTTCAGCGCCAGGAATTCGGGGCTTTTCACGTCCACGTCCGAGAGGGTCACGAGATGCGGGTCGTAATCGAGGCCCAGCTCCTCCAGCGCTATGGAGGCTTTGACGCCGTTCGGGGTCGGAAAGGCGTAAAGCTGGATCACGTCCTTTCGGACGGGCGGCCAACGTTTGGTGATCGGATGGTCGAGTGTCATTTGAATTCCTTGAGTGTTCGCAAGGGAACATAAGCGACTCTCATCGAAGGCAAAGCTGCAAAATTCAACAGAACTCTCTCAAGATGCGCACTTGCAGTTCTGACATGTGAGGCTACCACTGAACCCTGGCTGCAAGGGGCGACGGGTATGGATCTGAAAGTATATCTCTCGGGTGAAATTCACACCGACTGGCGGGAACAGATCATCGCCGGAGCGGCAGGTCTGAACCTCTCCTTTTCCGGCCCGGTCACCGATCACGCGGCGTCTGACGATTGTGGGGTGGCGATCCTCGGCTCCGAAGACAAGAAATTCTGGCACGATCACAAGGGCGCTAAAGTTAACGCCATCCGAACCCGACACGGGATCGAGAGCGCGGATGTCGTGGTCGTGCGCTTCGGCACCGAATACAAGCAATGGAACGCGGCGTTCGATGCCGGATATGCGGCGGCCCTTGGGAAATCGCTGATCGTTCTGAACCCGCCGGAACACGGCCATGCCCTGAAGGAAGTGCACGCGGCCGCGCTTGCGGTGGCCGAAGATCCCGGGCAGGTGGTGGCGATCCTGCGCTTGTTCTCACCGGAAAGCTGCCCGACTAGACGTTTCCAGATCTGACACAAACATTTGTTGTTTCCCCCTTTTGTGGCTACGAATTTTCCTGTCAGGAGGCGCATCCATTCGCGCATTCGGAAGAGAGGGAACCAATGCTACAGGAATTCAAAGAGTTTATTGCCAAGGGCAATGTCATGGACATGGCCGTGGGTATTATCATTGGTGCGGCTTTTACGGCCATCGTAACGTCGCTGGTTGACGATCTGATTAACCCGATCATCAGCCTTTTCACGGGCGGGATCGACTTTTCTGGTTTGGGTTTCCGGCTGAGTGATGGCGAAGAGGGAGCAATCTTCGCTTACGGAAATTTCATCATGGCGGTTATCAATTTCCTGATTATCGCCTGGGTGGTGTTCCTGCTGGTCAAGATGGTCAACCGGGTCAAAGCGGCGGCTGAGAAGCCGGAAGAAGCGGCGCCGGAAGCGGATGCCGGTCCATCCGAGAAAGACATTCTGATCGAGATTCGGGACGCTTTGAAAGCCAGCTGAACAGCATCGCAAAGTCTGGAATGCCCCGCTGGTCAGCGGGGCTTTTTTCATGCCTTCACGGCAAGGCCAGGTGAGGTGACGTCGATGCCAAGCGCCTTGCCAACAGCAAAATAGGTCAGTTTGCCGGCATGGACGTTCAATCCTTCCATCAGGTGCGGATCATCGAGGCAGGCCTGCCGCCACCCCTTGTCGGCCAGCGCCAGAAGGTAGGGCATGGTCGCGTTGGTGAGCGCGATGGTCGAAGTGCGGGCGACCGCGCCGGGCATGTTGGCGACGCAATAGTGCATGATGCCATCGACGTCGTAGATCGGGTCCTCGTGGGTGGTGGCCTTCGAGGTCTCGAAACACCCGCCCTGGTCGATGGCGACGTCGACGATGGCGGCACCCGGTTTCATGGTTGAGAGGTCTGCCCGCGAGACGAGCTTTGGTGCCGCTGCGCCGGGGATGAGAACCGCACCGACCACCATGTCCGCCTCCGCGATCAGTTCAGCCGTCGAGGCGGCGCTGGCATAGCGGTTGCGGAAGACCGAGCCGAACGTGTCGTCGAGATAGCGCAGCCGTGGCAGAGACCGATCAAGTACCGTCACATCCGCGCCCATGCCCGCGGCCACGCGCGCGGCATGGGTGCCGACGACACCGCCGCCAATCACGACGACCTTGCCTGGTCCGACACCGGGGACGCCACCAAGAAGGACGCCGCGCCCACCATTTGCCTTTTGCAGGGTCCATGCGCCCACCTGGGGGGCGAGTTTGCCGGCCACCTCGGACATCGGGGCAAGCAATGGCAGTCCGCCAGAGGGATCGGTCACGGTCTCGTAGGCGATACAGGTCGCGCCTGAGTCCATCAGGTCGCGTGTCTGGTCCGGATCGGGGGCGAGGTGGAGATAGGTGAACAGGATCTGTCCTTCGCGCAGCCGCTTGCGCTCCTTCGGCTGCGGCTCCTTCACCTTCACGATCATCTCCGCTTCCGCGAAGACCTCCTCCGCGCCGGGCAGGATCGTCGCGCCTACCGCTTCATAGGTGACATCGGGGAAGCCCGCGCCAAGGCCCGCTCCCGTCTCGATATAAACGTCATGGCCGTGGCGCACGGCTTCACCAGCCGTGGTGGGTGTCATCCCGACGCGGTATTCCTGCGCCTTGATTTCCTTTGGGCATCCGATTTTCATGTTTGGGTCCTCCTTGATGGAAGGTATACATCGCGATTGTATCTAATGATTGCATATGGTTGATCCACAGGGCGATTTCTTCGAAACTTCGTCGAAATTTTCCCTTCAATGCGCAAGAAGCTTCTGCCATGCCCGAACTTGACCCGACCGATGCCCGTATCCTCTCCGTCCTGCAAAGGCGTGGACGGATTTCAAACGCCGATCTCGCCGAGGAAGTGAACCTCTCTGCCTCGGCCTGTCACCGTCGGGTGCAGCGGCTGGAGGAAGTCGGCTACATCCGCGACTATGTCGCGCTGCTTGATCCGCGTCTTTTGGGGCGGGCGACGGTGGTCTTCGTGGAGATCACTCTATCGGGCCAGAAGGACGAAGTGCTGGATGCTTTCGAGCGCGAGGTGGCGCGGGTGCCCGACGTGCTGGAATGCCACCTGATGGCGGGCAAGGCGGATTACCTATTGAAGGTGGTCGCCGCCGATGCCGAGGATTTCGCCCGCATTCATCGCAAGAAGCTGGCCTGCCTGCCCGGTGTGGCGCAGATCCAATCCTCCTTCGCGCTGCGCAAGGTGCGGCAGACGACGGCCCTGCCGGTCTAGGGCAGCGGTGACGCTCTTTGCCTTACGCGGTTTCGATGACTTCGAAGTCATGGGTCACTGTCGCGGTCTTCTCCAGCATCATGGTGGCCGAGCAGTATTTCTCGACCGAAAGGGCGATGGCCCGCTCCACTCGGGCCGGGTCCACGCCTCGTCCCCTGACGATGAAATGCATGTGGACACGGGTGAAGACCTTGGGCGGTTCGGGTGCGCGGTCGGCATCGAGTTCGACGACAACGTCCTCCACCTGTTGACGGCCCTTGCGCAGGATCTCCACCACGTCCCAGGCGGAGCAGGTGCCGGACCCCATCAGAACCAGTTCCATGGCCGAGGGGCCGGGTTTGGGCGAGTCCCCTTCCGCCGTGCCAATCACGATGGAATGGCCGCTTTCGGTTTGGCCGGTGAATGTCTTGTCCTTGATCCAGGTGATGCGGGATTTCATCGGTCTTGCTCCGTTTTCGTCTCGATAGGCAGGCGCAGCGGAAAAGGCCAGCCCGCGTTAACCCTGATGTCGGATAGCGGCTAGGCGGGGAGATCGGGCAGGTTTAAGAATAATTTTACTAAACTGGCGAGTTTCCGGCGATGAAAGAGAAACGATCCCCTTTCGATATCCTGGGTGTGACCCCCGCTGACGACATGACGACGATCCGCATGGCCTGGCGCGCGAAGGTCCGGGTATTGCATCCTGACGTGGTGGGCAACACGGCCGAGGCCACGGAGCGCTTTGCCGAGATCAATGCGGCTTTCGATGCGCTGCAAGGCCATCAACCGAGCTCCAGGGACAAGGCGGCAAAGGAAGCCGAAATCGACCGTGCGGCATACCGGGCCCAACGGGCGGCCCGCGCGGCGCAGCGCCAGCGCGAAGAGGCGCGGCAGCGGCAGAAGGCGGAGGAAGCGAAGCGGCGGGCCAGGGATCTGGCCGAGACCGCTGAACGCGCCCGCCAGGACCTGCTTCGACGGCACAAGGGCACGCTGCATGCCCGCGCGGCCAACGGCTATAGGGTCGCCAGCAAGATTCTCACGGCCTGAAAATGACAAACCCCCGGGCGATGCACGGGGGTCGTCGGGCGGACGGCGAACCGTCCCAGTGTCTCGCTCTGCTTAGAGCATGCCTTCGCGCTGGGCCTTTTTACGGGCTAGCTTGCGGGCACGGCGAATAGCTTCGGCCTTTTCACGGGCTTTCTTTTCGCTGGGCTTCTCGAAATGTTGCCGAAGCTTCATTTCACGGAAGACGCCCTCACGCTGGAGCTTTTTCTTCAGGGCACGAAGCGCCTGATCGACATTGTTGTCGCGAACACTGACCTGCATGTGGTTGTCACCACCTTTCTAGGTTAGAATTGCAAAAATTGCAGGAAGTGGGCGTATAGCAAGGTCGCCCTGACTTGTCTACCACCTGTAAAAGAGGAGTATCCTACATGTCACTCGATACCCTGCTCGACGCCATGCTGCCCCATGTCGCCTTCGACGGCTGGACGGAGACGAGCTTTCGGGCCGCCGTGGGGGATGCCGGTATGAGCGAGGCCGAGGCCAAGGCCCTGGCCCCGCGCGGCGCAATTGACCTGGCCGTGGCCTTCCACCGGCGGGGCGACGCAGCGATGGTGGCGAAGCTGGAACAGACCGACCTGTCCGGCATGCGGTTCCGCGACCGAGTCGCCGCGGCCCTGGGGTATCGGATCGAGGTGATGACGGATCGTGAGGCGGTACGCCGTGCCTCGACACTGTTCTCCCGGCCCAACCACGCGGCGGAGGGCGGCAAGCTGGTCTGGGAGACGGCGGACCGCATCTGGACCGCGCTGGGCGACGAAAGCCGCGATGGCAACTGGTATTCCAAGCGCGTCATCCTGTCGGGGGTCTGGGCGTCGACCGTGCTGTACTGGCTTGGAGATGACAGCCCGGACTATGTGGACACCCATGCGTTCATCGACCGCCGGATCGAGGACGTCATGCAGTTCGAGGCGCTGAAGGGACGGTTGCGGGAGAACCCGCTGACGAAACCGCTCATGGATATGCAAGCGGCGTTTTTCGGGCGGATGAAGGCGCCGGTTGCCCGCGACGATGTGCCGGGAACGCCCGGCTGAATGCGTGTCATTGAGATCAGCAAGCCCGGCGGACCAGAGGTTCTGAGGTCGGTCGAGCGCCCCGCGCCAGAACCGGGATATGGCGAGGTGTTGATCGATGTCGCCTATGCCGGTGTGAATCGGCCCGATGCCTTGCAACGTGCGGGCAGCTATGCCCCGCCGCCTGATGCTTCTGACCTGCCGGGGCTGGAAGCCTCGGGCGTCATCCGCGCGGTTGGTCCGGGCGTGACGCGCTGGAATGCCGGCGATGAGGTCTGCGCGTTGTTGCCCGGCGGCGGCTATGCGGAGCAGGTTGTGACCTCCGCAGCGCATTGCCTGCCGGTGCCCACGGGTCTCGGCCTGCGCGAGGCGGCCTGCCTGCCGGAGACGTTTTTCACAGTCTGGACGAATGTCTTCCAGCGAGGTGGTTTGACGGCGGGGGAACGGTTCCTTGTGCATGGTGGCACGAGCGGGATCGGCACGACGGCGATTCAGCTTGCCAAAGCCCGAGGGGCGCGGGTCTTCGCGACGGCGGGGACGGATGAAAAATGCCGGTTCTGTGAGGACTTGGGTGCCGAGCGCGGGATCAACTACAAGGCCGAGGATTTCGTCGAGATCATGCAGGGCGCGGGTGGCGCGCATCTGATCCTGGACATGGTGGGCGGCACGTATATCCCGCGTGATCTCAAGGCGCTGAAGGACGAGGGGCGGCTTGTCTTCATCGCGTTTCTTGGCGGGCCGATGTCGGAGGTGAATTTCTCCGAAATCATGGTGCGAAGGCTGACGGTCACCGGCTCAACTCTGCGTCCGCAATCGGTCGCGGCCAAGGCCCGGATCGCCGAGGAACTGGAGCGCGAAGTCTGGCCGCTTGTTGCCGCCGGTCGGGTCGCGCCGGTGATAGCGGAAGAGTTTCCGCTGGAACAGGCGGCGGACGCGCACCGGGCGCTGGAGGCGGATCACATCGGGAAGATCGTGCTCAAGGTGAGTTGAGGACGGTTCACCGGATCGGGTCGAAGAGCGCGTCATCCATCCGGCAATCGCGGATGACGTCAGCTCCGCAGTCGCGGAGTTCCAGTGCGCGGGTGGGGCAGATACGGGCTTCCTGAATGCGGCCGGATTTGCAGGTGATGGTGATCTGGTCGGGTTCAAGATTCGGGTTGGCCTCAAGAAAGGCGTCTTCCACGACCGAGGCCGGCAGACTTACCGCTTTCGTCAGCTTGCGGAATATTTCCGGGCGTTCGACCCGCGAATAGGCCTCCCGCGCCAGCGCATAGAAATCCTCCGCCGTCAGACCCGAACAGCGGCCATGTTTGTTCCACTGATGCCAGGCGTTGCCGGACGATCCGAAAAGATCGGCTTCGTCGCGGGTATCGGCGCGGGACGGGTTGCGGGCCGTGGTCGTGCAGAAGCTGGGCCAGCCGGTCTCATACTGCGGCCAGAGACCGTGCAAGACCCAGCCGTTATCGGCTTCATCCTCGCATTGCGGCGAGTTGCGACGGTCTCCCTCAAGCGCGCACCAGGTCGGCGACCACGAGAGTGACATGACGTAATAGTCGAACTCGCCCGCCGTCTCGCCTTCGGCCATCGCGGCTCCGGCGCCCAGCAGCAACATGACCAATGCCCGCATTCACTCTTCCCTATCGGCTCTTTGGCGACTATATAGCCCCCAATTCCCCGAAATTCGAGGATAGGTCCACCGGGACCAGCCGATTTCCGGCAGCGTGAGAGATTTGTCAGGAGACAGTCAAATGAACAAACCCATCATGGCCAAAGCGACCGCCGTCTGGCTGGTCGACAACACCACGCTCAGCTTCAAGCAGATCGCGGATTTCTGCGGACTGCACGAGCTGGAAGTGCAGGGGATCGCGGATGGCGACGTGGCGACGGGCGTGAAGGGTTTCGACCCGGTCACCAACAACCAGTTGACCCAGGACGAGATCGACGCGGCCGAGAAGGACCCGCTCCACAAGCTGAAGCTGAAATTCAACGCCGCTGCGGTGGGCGAAGAAAAACGGCGCGGTCCGCGTTATACACCGCTGTCGAAGCGGCAGGACCGTCCGGCCTCGATCCTTTGGCTGGTGAAGTTCCATCCCGAGTTGAGCGACGGCCAGATCTCCAAGCTGGTCGGCACCACCAAGCCGACGATCCAGTCGATCCGCGAGCGGACGCATTGGAACATCTCGAACATTCAACCAATCGACCCGGTCGCGCTTGGCCTTTGCAAGCAGTCGGAACTGGACGCCGCAGTTCAGAAGGCCGCCGCGAAAAAGGCCAAGGAAGGCGAGGTCATGTCGGATGAAGAGCGGCGCAAGCTGGTCTCCACCGAGCAGTCGCTGGGTGGTGATACAGAGCCGAAGATGCCGACGGCGATTTCCGGGCTTGAGACCTTTACGCTGGGCGACAGCGATGACGATGACGACAGGGATGGTCCGGTGCCGGACGCGGATTCATTCTTCAACCTGCCGGACAACAGTGACGACGAAGAAGAAGATAGCTGAGCGAACTCCTGTGGTTCAAAGCCCGACACCGCTCCACTTGAAAAACTGAAGGTAGAGCGGTGTCGGGGACACCGGAGATACTCGTTAGGGGCCACACTCACTTGACCGTCAGACCATGACGTTCATGTCCCATTAACATATCTAATGTGTCATTAGGATGGCTTCTTTTCGGAGAGTTTCGGGAGTTTGGCGACAGATTTGAAGAAATCTGAATGGACCTCTTCGCGGTCGCTCAATGTCACAGGGATTTGCGCGCCCTGAGCGCCGCGCCGATGGTGCCGTCGTCAAGATAGTCGAGCTCGCCACCAATCGGCACGCCCTGCGCCAGCGACGTTACCGTCACACGGTCCTGTAGTTGATCGGCGATGTAATGCGCCGTGGTCTGGCCGTCGACGGTCGCGTTCAAGGCCAGGATCACCTCGCTGATTTCCTCCGTCTCAACCCTGTCCATCAGTTTGGGAATGCGCAATTCCTCGGGCCCGATAGCGTCGAGTGCGGATAGCGTGCCGCCGAGTACGTGATACCGGCCCTTGAAGACCGCGGCGCGCTCCATGGCCCAGAGATCGGCCACGTCTTCGACCACGCAAAGCTCGCCATTCGCCCGCTTTTCGCTTTCGCAGATGTCACAGAGGTCGGTCGTTCCGATATTCCCGCAGTTCAGGCATTCCCGCGCCGTCTCCGCCACGCGCGCCATCGTATCGGCCAGCGGCATAAGGACGAGGGCGCGTTTTTTCACCAGATGCAGGACGGCGCGGCGGGCCGAGCGGGGGCCGAGGCCGGGGAGGCGGGCCATCAGGTCGATCAGGTCTTCGAGATCTCGGGGGGTGCTCACCGGACCTCTCCTTCGGTCGGAACGCGCGAGACGTCGTAGCCCCGGTTACGAAGCATGGTGACCAGCCCCTGTTCGCCCGGCAGATGTCCTGCGCCGACGGCGATCAGAACGCCGCCCTGCGCCAGTTCGGCGGCGATGCGTTCGACAAAGCGCTCATTGCGGCGATGGAGAAGGTAGCCATCGGTGCGCTCAAGCGCCTCGGTGCCTTGCGTGCGCCCCGCTTCAGCCGCCTCCAGCGCGGCAAGCAGGCCGAGCCGACCATCGAGATAGAGCTGGAAATCGACGATCCGCCAAACCTGGTCTTCAGGCGGTGAAAGGTAGCTGGCATAGACCTGGACGATGGCCTTGGCAGTGTCTTCGTCCTGAGATAAATCCGTAAAGAATTCAGAAGGTTGTTCCAGGCTGAATATCTCCGCCCCGGCGATATGGGCCAGCGTCAGAATGTAGTCGTCCTGAACCGGAATGGTGCCGTGGTAATAGTCCTCGCAGGGGTCCGAGAGCAGGATTTCGGCGAGGCCGGCATAGGTCAGGACGTAGAGGCTGTCTTCCGAGGTGCCCCAGCCATACATGCGGTCATAGACCCAGCCTTCGGCCTCTTCGCCGAGGAAGGTGAGGTCGAGCGGGTCCTGCCCGGAGAAGGGGTCGGACGGATCGGCATAGCGGCCCGGCACATCATATTGGGTGAGGAAGGCCTCGCGGTCGGAGAAAGTGTAATCGAGTTCGACCGCCAGAATGCGCGCCTCGTCAATGGCGGTCTTCAGTTCAGGCGGCAGGTCAAGGATCTGCGGCGCGGACACATGGTAGGTGCCCCAGAGGTGAGAGACCGCGCCGTCGGGGCTTTCGATCCGCCAGAACCGGCCGTGGCCGTTGGGAATTTCGGCCGCCGCCCGTTCGAGCGCATCGAGATCGAACGGAGCGAAATCTTCGGCCGTGACGGGGCGCAGATCGACTTCGCAATAGTCCCGCGTGGCCCAGTCCTGCGCGCTGGCCGCACTGGCGTAAAGATATAGAATTCCTGCGAAAATTGACCAGCGCACGGAGATCAGAACGGCAGTTTCATATCTGCCGGCAGCCCCATGCCTTCGGTCAGTTTCCGCATCTCGTCCTGGCTTTTGTCGCTGGCTCTCGACTGCGCGTCCTTGATGGCCGCGAGGATGAGGTCTTCCACCACTTCCTTTTCGTCCGGGTTGAAAATCGAGGGGTCGATATCGAGGCCGACGAGTTCGCCCTTGGCCGTTGACGTGGCTTTGACAAGACCTGCGCCGCTTTCGCCGACCACCGTCATGCTGGCCAGTTCCTCCTGCAGCGCCGTCATTTTGGTCTGCATCTCCTGCGCGGCTTTCATCATCTTGCCCATGTCGCCGAGGCTGCCGAGTCCTTTGAACATCCTGCTCTCCTTTCGAGGTTAACCCATTAGATACGGAGCGGCGTGCGGAGCGGCAAGGGCGTTAGCGCGAGGTTATGCGTACGTTCGCCGATTGCGGGTTCGGTGGAGATTTGTACGCGTTTTCGAGAGGTGGAAAACCGTTTTGTACGTCGGGGCGTGCGTGGTGGTTAGCAAGAGGTGAATCACTTGATTTGGGTGTGGGGCCTGCCGGTAGGTGTTTCGGTGACTTGGGCAGCAAGAGGCTCCGAAATGGCGCTGTTTCGGCAAATTCGAATCGAATTTTCGCGCGCCCGTGTTCCCCCGTCCTCCCACCCCTAACTTAGCGGGCGGTGGGTTACGGGTTGGTTAAGGCGGAGTGGTTTTTCGGGGAGTCTTTTCGAGCCAGGTTGAGGCCGACTCGTTTCTGAATGGGAGCGTTTTTGCGCAATGAACTGACGTCTGCCCGGACGGCTAAGTCACGCGTGCGTATTTCTGAAAAGGTGAAGTGAGAGGTGTTGAGCGGCTCGGTGGGTGTCGCCTTTTCGCTGGGCGTTGGATGGTTCTGATCTTAACGACATCTCCTGATCCGAGGCACAATATGCAGATGCGGCAAACGGCAGGTTTGAACCCGCTTTGACCAATGCTGCGCTGATCACAGATGTCTGCTATCCTGCGGCAAACTTGGGACCTCGCCTTTGTCATCGCAGCGCTACTTTCAACGTCGAAGAGGGACCCATGACCTTATAAGACGCGTCCTTTTGGGTCTGAGCGCAAGTTTACTACTGAACGTTGAACCGGCAGATGCAGATTCCGACGTTGCCTGCTACGACAATTCTTCACCATATGTGATCCTGCGGATGGACTCCGGTGATCGGCTCAAACTGCCACCGGAAGTGCTGCTCGGAAATGGACTAGAAGTGCTTCTCGAGAATCTGGACGTGGTATGCGGGCGTACAGAAGTGCTCATGACATCTGTGGGCATCGCTCTTCAGTATCTTGCCAGAACAGGTGAGATTGACGCTGGCGATTGGGGTGCCGCTTCCCCACCATCGCTTTCGTTAAGCGCGTTTGAAGGTGCATCTCTCATCTATGAAAGCGAAGTAGAGCGGTTTTATAGGTTGAAAACCGGTCCGAATTGGAAGTTAAGAGTTCCGGCCTTCTGTCAAACAGCAACGAACGGCTTCGAATACTGCGGCGCTTCTTGTCCGGAAGACCGCAGCAGGCCGGGTTACTGCTATGAAAGCGATGAGCCGATCAAGGATTGGGCATTCAAAATACTTGACCGGCGACCACAAGCTGCGACCCCGGAGGCTCGGCCATTGACGCTTTCATGTGATCAACTTTCTCGACTTCTCGATGACGGTTCCAGACGATGCGTTGGAAGGTACGCGCCACGCCCGGACCTATTTGTTCAGTATAGGTTCGTCATCCAAGGACCGCACGACATCTTCGATTTCGATTTCGGAGCATATCACGACCGCGTTCGGTATTATCTTGATGGAATATTTCTTGAATAGACTTCTGAAAATCCACTAAATCGGACATTCGCATCGTTGCAACAGACGGCAGCTTTGTCCCGCATAGCGGACCTTTGGTTGTCATCAGGTGCACGGCCTGGGTGAACCATGGCGTCACCCGCGTCGAAGACGAACGCGCGCCCCTCACTCGTCCTCGAACGGGTCCCATTCCTCGTTCACCTCGCCGAGCGCCGCCTCCGAGGCATCGGCGGCCAGTGCGTCGGCGGATTTCAGGTCTCCGATCTTCGCATTGGGGAAGACCTTGAGCACAGCCGCCACCGTGGGGTGGTCTTTCGCCTTTTCCTTCAGAGCCTCTATCTCGGCATCGCGGGCTTCGCGGATGGTGGGTGCACCGCCGGAGGCGACGGAGACGACCCAGCGGACGCCGGTCCAGCTTTGCAGGCGCTGGCCGAGGCGTTGGGCGAGGTCGGCGGGGGCCAAGGCCGAGGGTTCGAATTCGATCCGGCCGGGCTGGTAGGAGACGAGGCGGACGCCGCTTTCGACGTGCTCCTTCAGAAGCTGGTCGCGGTTGGCGGCGATCAGGTCGATCACGCGCTGAAAGGTCGGGAAGCGGGCGAGGGCGTCTTCGGGGGTCACCGCAAGCGCGGCTTGCGGGCCGGTGGAGCCGGAGGAGGTGGTCTGCGCGTGGGCGCGGGAGGCGACGGCCTGGGCGCCGGGGCTTTGGTGACCGGAGGGGGCGGGGCCGCCGGGGGGCGCTGGCGGGGGCGTCGCGTCCTTCAGTTTGGCGACCAGATCGCCGGGCGTCGGCAGGTCCGCGACATGGGTCATGCGGATCACGGCCATCTCGGCGGCCATCATCGAATTGGGGGCCTGGGCGACTTCCTCCAGCGCCTTCAGGCCCATTTGCCACATGCGGGTGAGGACCGGCATGGAGAGACGGTCGGCCATCTGGGTGCCGCGCGCGCGTTCGTCGGGGGAGACGGTCGGGTCGTCGGCGGCTTCGGGCGTGATGCGGATGACGCTGATCCAGTGGGTAATCTCGGCGATGTCGCGGAGGATGGCGAGGGGATCGGCACCGTCGGCATATTGCGCGCCGATCTCTGACAGGGCGCCTGCGGCGTCGCCGGTGACGATCTTCTCGAAGAGATCCATGACGCGACCCCGGTCGGCAAGGCCGAGCATGGCGCGGACCTGTTCGGCGGTGGTTTCACCCGCGCCGTGGCTGATGGCCTGGTCGAGGAGCGATTGCGCGTCGCGGGCGGAGCCTTCGGCGGCGCGGGTGATGAGGGCGAGCGCGTCATCGGCGATCTGTGCATTCTCGGCGTCGGCAATGCGGCGGAGCATGGCGATCATGACCTCGGGCTCGATCCGGCGCAGGTCGAAGCGCTGGCAGCGGGAGAGGACGGTGACAGGAACCTTGCGGATTTCGGTCGTGGCGAAGATGAACTTCACATGCGCGGGCGGTTCTTCCAGCGTTTTCAGAAGCGCGTTGAAGGCGCTGGTCGACAGCATGTGGACTTCGTCGATGATGTAGATCTTGTAGCGCGCGGAGGCGGCGCGATAGTGGACTGAATCGATGATCTCGCGGATGTCACCCACGCCTGTACGGGAGGCGGCGTCCATTTCCATCACATCGACATGGGCGCCTTTGGCGATGGCGACGCAATGTTCGCAGACGCCGCAAGGGTCGGTGGTGGGGCCGCCTGCGCCATCAGGGCCGATGCAGTTCATGCCCTTGGCGATGATCCTTGCGGTCGTTGTCTTACCCGTTCCGCGGATGCCGGTCATGATGAAGGCCTGGGCGATGCGGGAGGCTTCGAACGCGTTTTTCAGCGTGCGGACCATCGCGTCCTGGCCGACGAGATCGGCGAAGGTTTCGGGCCGGTATTTCCGGGCCAGCACCTGGTAGTTCTGTTCGGACGTGTCGCTCATGGGCCTCGGCGGGATTCGTGACCCGCCGAGGTTAGTGCAATTCCGGGACAGATTGAATCGCTTTTCTCCGCCTCTTGGCTGCGCCTCGAACGTGAAAAGCAATACGCGTTTCCCACTGACCCGGAAACGCTCGAGACCGGGGACGCGGGAGCGTCCACCGGATCAGGTGGTGAGGTAGCGGTAGATTTCGTCCTTGAGCGCGGCGCGTTGCTTGCGCAGGTCGGTTTCCGCCAGTTCCTCGATCGGCTCAACGTTGGTTTCGGCCCTGTGAACCTGCCTGTTGATCTCGTGGTAATTGTCGAAAAGCCGGGCGAAATGCGCGTCGTTGGCCTTCAGCTCGTGCATCTGTTCGGCGTATTCCGGGAATTCTTCGGCGAGTTCGTGCGGGGTGTGACCCATGTTATTCTCCTGTTCTTTGAGGGTGAACTTCGGGGAAGATACATGGTTCCACCATGATCTGAATCAATTTCATCCGCGCTTGAACGGGGGCGGTTTGTGGCGTAGCTCTGGTGTCGCCGCACGGGGCGGCATCCAGGTTCGCGGACAGCCGAGGACGGCACCCCTTTTGAGACGACCAGATACACCTTCGGTGTTTCTCATGCCCGTTCCAGCGAACCACCGGGCGATTGGATGAGGAGCCCGAGAATGACATCCATCGAACAGTTGCGACGTGACGCGAAGTCGCTTAGGAAGGCCTTCGAGGCTGGTGAAATCCGTGCGCGGCAGCGGGTGGAGATGGTGCTGACGGGGCGCGATCACTCGGCCATGAAACATGCCGATTTCCTTCACGTGATTGCGCAGGAAAACGGGTTTCAAAGCTGGCCACGGCTGGCCTGGGCGCATGAAACCATCGGTCTGGATCGCGCGGGAAAACTGCAACGGTTGAAGGTCGCGCTGGCGCATGGCCAGAACTGGCGGGTGGAAACGCTGCTGGCGGAAACGCCCGATCTGGCCCAGGGCAGTTTCGGGCTGGCCTGCGCATTATACGATCTGTCCGAGGTCGAGGCGATGCTGGCGGAGGATCCGGCGCGGGCGACGCGTCTGGCGGGACCGAGACGGCCGATCGTCCATCTTGCGTTCTCGAAGTGGATTCATGCGCGGCCCGATCTTGAAGCGGACATGCTCGCCGTTGCGGAGCTTCTGGTCGCGCATGGGGCTGATGTGAATGACGGCTATCGTCTTTCCGAGGGTGACGATCACCAGTTATCCGCGCTTTACGGAGCCATCGGACATGCCAACAACATGGCACTGGGCGGGTGGCTGCTGGAGCATGGGGCCGATCCGAATGACAACGAGTCGCTTTATCATGCGACGGAGCTTGGGCATCATGAGGGGCTGCGGCTGCTTCTGAAGCACGGCGCGGACCCGAAGGGGACGAATGCGCTCCTCCGCGCGATGGATTTCGGCGATGTGGAGGCGGTGCGGATGCTGCTGGAGGCGGGCGCCGATCCCGACGATTACAATCCCGGACCGCTGGGCGGGGAGTTTCCCGTGGTCTTCCCGGCGATGCATCAGGCGGCGCGGCGGATGTGCTCGCGGGAGATGGTGGAGCTATTGCTGGACCACGGGGCGGCGACGGACCGCGTGCATGAGGGAATGAGTTCCTATGCGCTGGCGCGGGCTTTCGGCAACCGGGAGGTGGCCGAGGCGCTGGCGGCGCGGGGCGTGGATACGTCACTTTCGGAAGTGGAGCAGGTGCTGGCGGATGTGGCCGATGGAACGCTGGCGGAAGGGATCTATATCGATCCGGCCAAGCTGCCGGAGGCGGCGGCGAATATCGTGCGGGTGATCGTGCATTTGCCGGGGAAGCTGGATCACCTGAAACGGCTGGTCGAGGCGGGGGCCCCCTTCGATACGCCGGACGGGTCGGGCGTCACCCCGGTTCAGATCACGGGTTGGGAGGGTTTGCCGGAGGTCATGGGCTATCTGCTGTCGCAGCGACCCGACCTGTCCCACGTCAACAATTACGGGGGCACTCTGTTGTCCACGATCATCCACGGTTCGGAGAACAATCCGGACCGGGAGGGGCGGGACTATATCGGCTGTCTGACGCTGGCACTGGAGGCGGGCGTGGCCCTGCCGCGACGGGTCGTCGAGTTCACTGGAGTGCCGGAGGTCGCGGCATTCCTTGAGGACTGGGCGGAGGCGCATCCGGGGCAGGTCGTGGACCAGGGGGTGGCGTGATGGGGTATCACGAGCCAACATATGAGCAGGGTGCGGCGCTGATGCGGCGGGGGATTGAAGGGCCGGTGGTCATGCTGAACCTGCTGCAGTTCCGGGAGGTTGCGGATTACTCGGGCGCAGAGGAATTTGCACCGGGGGAGCCGGTGAGCGGGGCAGCGGCATATGACCGTTATATTGCTGAAACCATGCCGTTTTTGCGGGAGCGTGGTGGAGAAATCCTGTTCGACGGCGAAGGCGGGGCGTTCCTGATCGGGCCGGAAGCCGAGCGGTGGGATCGGGCGCTTCTGGTGCGGCATCCGAGCGTGGCGGTGTTGTTCGGCTTTGCCTCCGACGCGGGCTATCAGGCGGCGCTGGCGCATCGAACGGCTGCGGTCAAAGACAGCCGGTTGTTGCCACTTTGCGAGATCGGGGGCTAAGGCCCCCAACCCCGGCTTGCCGGTGTCTTACGCGTCGCTATGGTGAACTCCATGTACCGGATCGCGGAACTTCCCCAGGACGACGGTTGGCTGGGCATCGGGCCGATGCCGGGGCGAACGGGCGCGTTCGAGGCCGATCTGTCGGTGATCCTGCGCTGGGGCGCGGGGCTGGTTCTGACGATGACGACCGGGAACGAGTTGGAGCGCAGCGGCGCTGCGCGGCTGGGGGAGGAACTTGCGCTCGCGGGCGTGGAATGGCGGCATTTGCCGATCCCGGATTTCGGGGCACCTCCGCCCGAGACGGCGGCACTCTGGCCGGAGGCCTCCCGCGTGGCGCATGAGGTGCTGGCGGGCGGCGGACGGGTGTTCGCCCATTGCTATGGCGGCTGCGGGCGGTCGGGGATGGCGCTTTTGCGGCTGATGGTCGAGGCAGGCGAGGAGGCGGATCCGGCGCTGGCGCGGTTGCGCGAGGTGCGGCCCTGCGCTGTGGAGGCTGACAGCCAGATGGCCTGGGCGGCGATCCCGATGTTTGAGCGGCTTGGGTGGACGCCATGACCGGGCCGGGGCAGGGCGCGCGGCTTTTGCTGACGGTATTTCTGGCGGCGTGGGTGATGGTCTATTGCTATTCGCTGTTCGGACTGCCCGCGCTTTTTGCGGCGCGGGCAGCGGTCGGGGGGTTGGACCTGTCCCAAGCGGTGCATTTCCTTGGATGGCAGGGTGTCGCTGCGGTGATCGCCTTTGCGGTGAACGGGGTCTCCCGGCTTTGGCCGAGGGGGTCGTCAACGCGCCAGTTGGGCGGTCTGCCATTGCTGCTCGCCCTTTTGCTGGTGGCCGTGTTGGCCGCCATGGTGTTGCGGGACAGCCTTCGCTGACCGCATCCCGTCTGATGCCCGAGCCAAACACGGCCGGACAGGTCAGTCACCCCGGTCCCAGCGTTTGAGCTGTTTCGCGCCTTTGACCATCTTTTCGAAGCTTTTGCCGCGTGCGCGGGCCTGCGCCAGGGTTTCGGAATTATGCCGGTCCTCGGCCTGCAACTTGCGCCAGCGGCGGAGGCGGTCGGGGTCGAGGGTGCCGTGTTCGATGGCCTGGGTGACGGCGCAGCCCGGCTCGGTCTCGTGGCCGCAATCCGAGAAGCGGCAGGCGCGGGCGAGGGTTTCGATGTCGGAGAAGACCGTCTCGATGCCGTCGGCGACGTCGGTGAGGCGGAGGGCGCGCATTCCGGGTGTGTCGATCAGCCAGCCGCCGGCGGTGGTTTGCACCAATGCACGGGAGGTGGTGGTGTGGCGGCCCTTGGCATCGTCCTCGCGGATGGTTTGCGTCGCCGCCGCTTCGCCCGTCAACGCGTTGCGGATGGTGGTCTTGCCGACGCCGGAGGAGCCGACGAGGGCCAGCGTATCGCCGGGGCGGCACCAGGGGTGGAGGCGTTTGATCTCAAGCGCGTCGGTGGCGTCGATGGCGATGGCCGTCAGCAACGGGGAGAGGCGTTCGGCCTCTGCCACGTAGCGGTCGGGGTCGTCGGTCTGGTCGGCCTTGGTGAGGATCACCAGCGGCAGGCAGCCGGCGTCGGCGGCCAGCACGAGGTAACGTTCGATGCGGGCCGCATTGAAGTCGGCATTGCACGAGGTGACGATGCCCAGCGTGGTGACATTGGCGGCGATGAGCTGTTCGCTGCGGTCTTCGCCCGCCGCGCGCCGTTTGAGCAGGCTCTGGCGGGTGTAGATGTGGGTGATGCGGGTGTCGTCGGCCTGAACCCAGTCGCCGACAGCGAGCGTGCCGGTGCCTTCGGGTGCGTCGAGGGAGACGGTGCCGTCGGGAGAGAATGCGGTGACCCGGCTGCGGTGAATCTCCGCGATGCGGAGGGGGTGGGCCGTGCCGGCTTCGGCCTGGCGTGCGAAATGGGTCGTCCAGCCGAGATCGGCATAGGAGGGATTGGTCATTGTGGGTCGTATCCTGAACGTAAATCAACGGGCCGCGCGGTGTGGCGCGGTGTCGGAATGCGTCGGACCGGGGCTGGTTAGAGCGCGGTCCGAAGGGATGTCACAATGGCCATGAACCCTCCGTTCAGTGTTGCCGCGACCCGTTTCGGCGGGACGCTTTAGGTGAGAGGCTGGACAACGACCCAAGCGGGGCTCGTTACGGCTGCTTCCTTCCGGACCTGACCGGGTTGGCGAGGCGCTCGCCCGCGCCAACCTCTCAGGAAGGGAGATAGGGGTTTGCGGGAGGGTTGGCAAGGTTCTAAGGGGAAACCGGGTGCATTCGCCGCAGGACAATTCGCGCCTTTGACCGGGAGGTGTTTCCTGATAGTCAACCTATGGCAGCATAACGAAAAACGCATATTCAGAAGCAACATTCATGATCTATGATCTGCTGGGTTCGGTCGGGTATCAGCTTACCACGGCAACGCGTGTGAACGAACGCGAGATCGACCGTGTTCTGGCCGAACGCGGGCTGACCCGGATGATGTGGGGGGTCCTAGTCGCGCTGGGGGCGAATTCGCTTTCGCAGCCGTCGCGGATTGCCGATTTCATGGGAGTGGACCGGCCGACCGTTTCGCGGGCACTTGGGCAACTGGAAAAAGCGGGCTTCGTAGAACGGTCGAGCACAAGTTACGACGGGCGGCAGATCACCGTTGCCGTTACAAAAGCCGGGATGGAGACCCTTCGCGCCGCCGCGCCCGAAGTCCGGAATTGCAATGAGCGGTTTTTGTCTTCGCTCACGCCGGAAGAACAGTTGAGCCTGGCGCAGATTCTCATGAAACTGAACGCGGACCGGCCGAGCCTGAAGGGAATCTAGGGGCGTTTCCACAGGGCGGATTTTTCGGATTGGTGCGGATGCTCTAAAATCAGCCGCTATTTTGCCTATTGTTTCGAAGTGCCACAGCCCATGATTTGATTTCGGCAATCAATCAACATTATGCGAACATTTGACCGCGGCTCAGGAGTGTTTGCAGGAAATGTTTGTGTGAAGAAATCATCGAAAATTTTGTTCAGATTTTTTTCTCCATCGTCCAAAAACCGACGCCCTTCCGTTGAAAATTAACCAGTGTCGGCAAGCCCGCACCGGTCCGAGATGCTCTTTCACGGAGTTTCGGGCATGGAGGAATTGCCAGGAATCTTGGTTGGAGAAAGCGAATGAAACGTACGTTGTTGACTGCACTCGTCGCATCCGGAATTGCGGTTTCACCTGTCGGTGCCACGGGGTTGCTTGGTGGGGGAGGCTCGGCTTCCGTCGATCTGGGGCTTGGTGGGACATCAGCCTCCGCCAGCGTCGAGCTTGGCGGAAGCGAGGGGGGCGTCGGAGCCTCGGTGGAGATCGGCTCCTCCGGCGGCGGAGCCGGTGCGCCGACCGATCCGATGGGCAACCCCGTCGATCCGGGCGACGTCTTCAAGATCAAGAAGCAGTGGCTTGTGGGTCATCGTGTCGTCGCATCTGACAAGGTAGTTCTTGGAACAATCGTCGATGTTCGGCAGAGCGACCGTGCCTGCCCGACGCTGGCAATCAAGCCTGATCCCCTGCTTTCCGTCGACCATCGCAGGGTCTGGGTGCAGAGCAATTCATGCAGGCTCGATAATTCGGCGATCCACCTGTCGATGGCCAGCTCGGCCTTCCTCAGGCAGGTTCGCAACTGAATTGCCGCCGCGGGGCGCGTTTTGTGTGGCGCGCTCCGCACATGACTTCTGCCTTGCCTATATGATGCCTGGCGCGGATGGCTCAGGCATCGCAAATCGTGAGGGCGGGCCTCGACCCGCCCTGGATTGTTGGTTCTGCTGCCCTACAGCTTCAGCTTGAACAACGCGAAGCCATCCGCGCCTTCACCTGCGGGTTCGATGGCGGCACCCTTCACGTCGTCCACGTAATCCGCAGCTTTCGGGCCGGTCTCGAACAGGACCTCGGTGTCCGGCAGCGGCGCGAAGGTCCAGTTGGCATCCGCCGAGGGCTGGATGGTGCCCTGTTCGACGATGTAGCGGACGATGACGTCGCGGTTGGTGTCGGGCGCTTCGAAAATCACCGTGGAGCCGTCGGCGCCGGGGAAGGATCCGCCGCCGCTGGCGCGGTAGTTGTTGGTGGCGATGACGAATTCCATGTCGTCGGTCACCGGCGCGCCGTTGAAGGTGAGGTTCTTGATCCGGTTGGCATCGGGGTTGAGCGGTTCGCCCTTGGGGCCGTATTTGGACGGCTGGCTGAGGTCGATCTGGTAGCTGACGCCGTCGATCACGTCGAAATTGTAGGACGGGAAATCGGGGTTCAGGAGCGAGCCGTCTTTCGAGCCGGGGGTGACCTGGTTGAACATGCCGGCGGAGCGTTCGAGCCAGTCCTTCACCTGTGCGCCGTTCACTTTCACGGCGCGGACGGTGTTGGGGTAGAGGTAGAGGTCGGCCACGTTCTTGATCGCCACGTCGCCTGCGGGGACATCGGTGAAATATTCCGGGCCACCGCGACCGCCCGCCTTGAAGGGCGCGGCGGCAGAGAGGATGGGCAGGCCTTCGTACTGGGTGCCCTTCATCATCTCCTCGATATACCAGGTCTGAGCTTTCGAGACGATCTGGACGGAGGGGTCGTCGGCCACCAGCGCGAAGTAGGAATGCAGCGGTGCGGCGGTTTTGCCGACGGCGCGGCGGACATAGGCGAGCGTTTCCTCGTGGACGTCCTGGGTGGCTTCGATCACGGCCGGGTCGTTTTCGACCAGCGCGGTGATGGAACGGTCCTCGTTGCGTTTGGAGATGGGCCGGGTTTCGACGCTGGTGGTAACCACGCGCCAGTCACTGCCGTCCTTTTCAAGCATCAGGTCGATCACGCCCAGATGCGAGCCCCAGAAGCCGCCCATCGCGGCGGGCTTGCCGTGAATGGTGCCAGCGGCAGCATCGACGGCGGCGTAATCGGCATAGGTTTCGGACGGGAAGACGAGGTGGCTGTGGCCGGTCATCAGCGCGTCCACGCCATCGACGGCGGCGAGGGGGACGGAGGCGTTTTCCATCAGGTCGGTCTCATCGGCGGACCCGATGCCGGAATGCGACAGCGCGATGATGATGTCCGCACCTTCTTCGAGCATCTGGGGCACGTAGGCGCGGGCCGTCGCTAGGATGTCGCGGGCGGTGACGTTGCCTTCGAGGTGCTTGCGGTCCCAGTTCATGATCTGGGGCGGCACGAATCCGATGACGCCGATCCTGATCGCATGGGCGGTGCCCGCGCCGTCCATCACCTCGCGGTCGAGGATCACGTAGGGCTTTATGAGGGTTGTGTCTTTCGTGGGGTCAGCGCCTTCGGTCTTCACCACATTGGCGCTGACGATGGGGAAGTCGGCGCCAGCCAGCGATTTCATCAGGAAGTCGAGGCCGTAGTTGAATTCATGGTTGCCGAGCGTGGAGGCGTCGAAGCCCACCGTGTTCATCGCGGTGATGACAGGGTGCATGTCGCCATCCTTCATGCCCCGCTCATAGGCGATGTAGTCGCCCATCGGGTTGCCTTGCAGGAAGTCGCCATTGTCGAGCAGCAGCGAGTTCGTTGCCTCGGCCCGGATATCGGCGATGTGCGACGCGGTGCGGGCGAGGCCGACGGTGTCGACGGGTTTGTCCGAATAGTAGTCATAGGGGTGGACGTGGACGTGGAGATCGGTGGTTTCCATCAACCGCAGGTGGACCTGACCGGCGGCGGCATTCACCGAGAACGGGTGAAGGGCGGCGAGGGTGGCGCCGGATGTGGTGGCGAGGAATGAACGGCGGCTCATGGCCGGACCCATATAACGCGGCATGACTTTCTCCCAGTGGTCTTTTGTTGATTCCATGCCAGCCTAGCATGAAAGCGGTGTGACGCTTCAGCGCGAAATGCTGGGAGTGACGTTAGGTTCGCGGGTATTGGCCGGGCGGGAGAGCGGAGCAAGGCGCCAAACCTACAGCGTTTGCCAAGCTCGGAAACCCGTGGCACATCTCGGGCTCTGCAAGGCGGGATGGTTCATGAGACATGCGGAAACGGTGACATTTGGCGGGTCGGGGCTGGACCGGGCGGCGCATCTGCGCAAAGGGCCGCCGGAGGGCGGGGTGCTGCCCATCTGGCGGGGCAAACCGCTGATGGACGTGGAGAGCCGAGCGCCGGTGTTTTTGCCCGCCAGTCACGGGGTCTTCGCGAGCGCCAAGGAAGGGGCGGTGTTCCTTGGACTGGACGAGGGCGTGGCCCGGTTTGCCCGTGACGTCTCCGCCTTCGAGCCGGAGGAGGATACGGAGACGGTGGGGCAGTTCACCGATGCGTCCGAGCAGCGGCATCCGGACCTGCCGGAGAGCCAGGTGTTTGGTGAGCTGCGGGCGAGCATGGTGCATCTGACGCCGCGGGCCGCCGAACTGGTGGCGAGCGGCAAGGCGCTGCTGGAGTGGCACCGGACGCATCGCTTCTGCGCCAAGTGCGGCAGCCCCAGCAAGATGGCGGAGGCCGGGTGGCAGCGGATCTGTCCCGCCTGTGAGGCACATCATTTCCCGCGCACCGATCCGGTGGTCATCATGCTGATTACGAAGGGGAATTCGGTGCTGATGGGGCGGTCGCCGTTTTGGCCGGAGGGGATGTATTCGCTGTTGGCGGGCTTCGTGGAACCGGGCGAGACCATCGAGGCGGCGGTGCGCCGCGAGACCTTCGAGGAGGCGGGGATCGCGGTGGGCGAGGTGCGCTATCTGGCGTCGCAACCCTGGCCCTTTCCGAACTCGCTGATGTTCGGCTGCCAGGGTTTTGCGACGTCGGAGGAGATCAAAATAGACCCGGAGGAAATCGAGGATGCCCGCTGGGTCACGCGGGAAGAGATGATGGCGGCGACGGCCGGTCAGGTGCCCGAGATGAAACCGGCGCGGAAGGGCTCGATCGCGCGGTTCCTGATCGAGAAGTGGCTTGCGGACGCGCTGGACGAGGTGCGATGAAAAGGCATGAGATTTTCGACCCGTGAAGACATCGACGCCCCGTTTGAAAGCGTGTTCGCCGCCGTCTCGGATTTCGACGCGTTCGAGCGCCGGATGCTGCGGCGCGGGGTCGATGTGACGCGGGACGAGGCGATGCGGCTGGACAGGGTGGGGGCGAAGTGGAAGGCGAAGCTCAACTGGCGCGGGCGGGTGCATGACATCGACGCCGAGCTGGTGGAGATCGACCCCGGCACAGGCTATGCGATTGTCAGCCGTGCAAGCGGGATCGACTGTATGAGCTCGGTGGATCTGGTGGCTTTGTCGAAGACGCGGACGCGGCTTTTCGTGTCGGTCGATCTGAAGCCGACAACCCTGTCGTCACGGTTGCTGCTGCAGTCGCTGAGGCTGGCCAAGGGAACGCTGACCCGCCGGTTCAAGGGGCGGGTGCGTGACTTTGCCTCCGGGTTATCGGGCTAGGCGATAGCCGCCGATGCGGTCCAGCGTGAAGCTGATGACCGGCGCAATGATGGCGGTGACGAGTGCGCCGCCCAGGCCCACGATGTAGATGGCGCCGATGATTTCGCTCAACACGTCCCATTCGAAGGTTTTCATGGCGGAGAAGACGCCGAGCGCCAGTGCCGCGATCCAGCCCGCGCCGGACATGCCCGCCAAAGCGCCGAGGCGCAGGCGGTGGGCGATGGGAAGCGCGCCGAAGCGGCACCCGGCATAGGCGATCAGGGTGGGCAGGCCGATGCGGCCGATGAGCCAGGCGTTGACGGTCAGGAGGCCGACGACGCAGAGCTTTGTGATGAGCTTTGGCGAGAAATTTTCGATCACGAAGCCGGTGCGGAGCCAGAGAAGGACAAGGCCGCTGGCCCAGAAGAGCGCAAGACCGAGTGCAACGGTCCTGTGGTGCCGGTGGAGGTCGTCGAATTCGTGATCGGCCAGCGGGCGGAAGAGCGAACGTGCCGCGCAGAGATCGGCGATGATCGCTACACCGAAGCCGAGCGCCAATCCGATCAGGTGGGCCGCACGCGCGGCGTCGTTCAAAAGACTCAGGTCCATCATTTTCCCCTTCGGCGCTGGTTTTTCCGCTGTCCGATTTTGCCATCGTCTTGAGTAAATGTGGCATGTGTGGGACGGCTTTGTGTCTGGGCGGAAACCGACTGTCGCGAAACCGGAACCCGGAAGACTGGCGCTGGAGGAATTGTTTCGCTATCATTGGATGAGACCCGGAAAACGGGCGACAGGCAGTGAGCAGTTCACATGACTGAGATGGTGTATGGCGCGGCTCCCGTGGGGAGTGGCGAACCGATTCTCCCCCGGTGGTGGCGGACCATCGACCGCTGGTCGATGAGCTGTGTTTTGCTGTTGTTCGGGATCGGTTTGCTGCTTGGGCTGGCCTCCTCGCCGCCCCTGGCTGAGCGGAACGGGTTCGACGCCTTCCACTATGTCGAGCGGCAGGTGATGTTCGGTTCGCTGGCGCTGGCGGTCATGTTCGTTATCACGCTGATGTCGCCGAAGATGGTTCGGCGGCTTGCGGTGCTGGGCTTTGCGGTTTCTTTTGTGCTGCTGGCGCTTCTGCCTTTTTTCGGGACCGATTTCGGAAAAGGGGCGGTACGGTGGTATTCGCTGGGCTTCGGGTCGATGCAGCCGTCGGAGTTCCTGAAGCCCGGTTTCATCGTTCTGGTGGGCTGGATGATCGCGGCCTCGAACCAGGTGGCGGGGCCGCCGGGCAAGACCTATTCCTTCGGGATCGCCCTGATCATCGTGGTGCTGCTGGCGATGCAGCCGGATTTTGGACAGGCCTGCCTGATCCTGTTTTCCTGGGGTGTGATGTATTTCGTCGGCGGCGCGCCCTTCGTGATCCTGGCGGGCATTGCCGGATTGACGGTGGCGGGCGGTTCGCTGGCCTATGAGTTTTCGGAACATTTCGCGCGGCGCATCGACGGTTTCCTGTCCGCCGAGGTCGATCCCACCACCCAGCTTGGCTATGCGGCCAACGCGATCCGCGAGGGCGGTTTCCTGGGCGTTGGCGTAGGCGAGGGCACGGTGAAGTGGTCGCTGCCGGATGCCCATACGGATTTCATCATCGCGGTGGCGGCGGAAGAATACGGTCTGCTGCTGGTGCTGGTCATCATCTTCCTTTACGCGACCATCGTTCTGCGGTCGCTGTTCCGGCTGATGCTGGAACGCGATCCGTTCATCCGGCTGGCGGGCACCGGGCTGGCCTGTACCTTTGCCATGCAGGCGATGATCAACATGAGCGTTGCGGTGCGTCTGCTGCCCGCCAAGGGCATGACGCTGCCTTTCGTGAGCTATGGCGGGTCGTCGCTGGTGGCCGGCGGGATCATGGTGGGCATGCTTCTGGCGCTGACGCGGAGCAGGCCGCAGGGCGAGATCCGCGACTATCTTGTCCGGAGCGGACGGTGAGCGGGCCGCGGAGGCTCGTGATCGCGGCCGGTGGCACGGGCGGGCATATGTTCCCGGCACAATCGCTGGCCGAAGAGATGCTGTCGCGCGGCTGGGATGTCACGCTTTCGACTGATGCGCGGGGCGCACGTTATGCGGGCGGGTTCCCGCCGGAGGTGCCGGTGCGGCGCGTGGTCAGTGCGACACCGGCGCGGGGCGGGATACTCGGCAAGGTGCTGGCGCCGTTCCGGATCGCCTGGGGCGTGACGACAGCGATCCTGAGTTTCGTCGTGAAGCGCCCGAGTGCGGTGGCGGGTTTCGGCGGATACCCGTCGATCCCGGCGCTGGCGGCGGCCTGGGTGTTGCGTATTCCCCGGCTGATCCATGAGCAGAACGGGGTGCTTGGCCGAGTGAACCAGGTCTTCGCGGGCCATGTCGACAAGGTGGCCTGCGGCACATGGCCGACGGTTCTGCCGGAGCGCGTGATCGGCACCCATACCGGCAACCCGGTGCGGGCGGCGGTTCTGGAGAAGGCGCGGTCCCCTTATCCCGCGTCGGACGGGCCTTTGCGCATCGTGGCATTTGGCGGAAGCCAAGGGGCGCGCGTGATCTCTGACACCGTGCCGCAAGCGGTTCAGCGGTTGCCGGAAAACCTGCGGACGCGGCTGAAAGTATGGCACCAGGCGCGACCGGAAGATGAGGAGCGGGTGCGGGCCATGTATGAAAAGGCCGGGGTCGAGGTCGATATCCAGCCATTCTTCGCGGATATGCCGGAGTTGATGGCGAATGCGCATCTGGTGATCAGCCGGTCGGGGGCGTCCTCGGTCGCCGATCTCAGCATCATCGGGCGGCCCGCGATCCTGATCCCGCTGGCCGCCGCGATCAGAGACGAACAGACGGCGAATGCCAGAGGGCTGGTCGATGCCAATGCCGCCGTGCTGATCCCGGAATCGAAACTTGACCCGGCGGGGCTGTCGGAGCACATGATGCTCATCCTCAGCACGCCGGATGTTGGCAAGCGAATGAGCGAGAGTGCCCTGACGCAGGGTGCGCCGCATGCGGCCGGGTCCCTGGCCGACCTTGTCGAGCAACTGGCAGGAGAGTGACATGAACGCAGCCGCCGCAACCAAACTGCCGACCGAGATGGGGCCGATCCACTTCGTGGGGATCGGCGGCATCGGCATGTCGGGGATCGCCGAGGTTCTGCTGGAGGCGGGCTATGTCGTGCAGGGATCGGACCTGAAGCGCTCGAAGATCACCGACCGGTTGGAAGAGAAGGGCGCGCGCATCTTCGAAGGGCAGCGGGCGGAGAACCTGGAAGGCGCGGAGGTGATCGTGATTTCCTCGGCCATCAAGAGGGGAAATGCCGAACTCGATGAGGCGCGGCGGCTGGGCATGCCCGTGGTGCGCCGGGCGGAGATGCTGGCGGAATTGATGCGGCTTCGCTCGAATATCGCTGTAGCCGGGACACATGGGAAGACGACGACGACGACCATGGTGGCAGCTCTGCTGGATCATGGCGGGATCGACCCCACGGTGATCAACGGCGGGATCATCCATGCCTATGGCTCGAACGCGCGGGTCGGCGCGGGCGAGTGGATGGTGGTGGAGGCCGACGAGTCGGACGGGACGTTCAATCGCCTGCCCGCGACGATTGCCATCGTCACCAATATCGACCCCGAGCATATGGAGCATTGGGGGACAATCGAGAACCTGCGCCGCGGGTTCGACGATTTCGTCTCCAACATTCCGTTCTACGGGCTGGCGGTTCTGTGCACGGATCACCCGGAGGTGCAGGCTCTGGTAGGGCGTGTGACCGACCGGCGGGTCGTGACCTTCGGGTTCAATGCGCAGGCGGATGTGCGGGCCACGGGCCTGCGATATGAGCGCGGTGTGGCGCATTTCGATATTGAACTCGCCGATGGCGTGGTGATCGAGGGCTGCACCCTGCCGATGCCGGGGGATCACAATGTCTCCAACGCACTCGCGGCGGTGGCAGTGGCGCGGCATCTGGGCATGAAATCGGCCGAGATCCGGGAGGCGCTGGAGAGTTTCAAGGGCGTGAACCGCCGCTTTACCCGTGTGGGCGAGGTCGAGGGCGTGACGATCATCGACGATTACGGGCACCATCCGGTGGAGATCGCCGCCGTGCTGAAAGCAGCGCGGCAGGCGGTGGAGCCGGGCGCGCGGGTGATCGCGGTGCATCAGCCGCATCGCTATTCGCGGCTGTCCTCGCTGTTTGACGATTTCTGCGGCTGTTTCAACGAGGCGGATGTGGTCGGCATTGCCGAGGTCTATGCCGCGGGCGAAGACCCGATCCCCGGTGCTTCGCGCGAGGATCTGGTGGCGGGGCTGATCCGGCACGGGCATCGTCATGCCCGCGCGGTCGTCAGCGAGGACGATCTGGAACGGCTGGTGCGCGAACAGGCGCGGCCGGGAGATATCGTCGTCTGCCTTGGGGCCGGGACGATCAGCGGCTGGGCGAACAACCTTCCCGGACGGCTCGCCAAGTCCGCCGCCTGAGGCGGGGGGCCGATGCTGCTGATCACCATCTGGCCCATTTTCGCGCTGATCTGCCTGGGCTTCGTGCTGGTGCGGCGCGGGTTTCCAAGCGTGGACTTCTGGCCGGCCGCCGAGCGGCTCAATTATTTCCTGCTGTTCCCCGCGCTTCTGGTTTCCAGCCTGGCACGGGCGCCGGTCGATGATCCCGAGCTTTTGCGGCTGGGGGCGGCTGCGGTGGTGACGATCCTGTCGGCGGCGGCGGCTGTCGCGCTGTTCCGGCGGTTTCGGCCTATGCCGGCGGCGCGGTTCGGACCCGTGCTGCAGGGCGTGATCCGGTTCAACACCTATGTCGGACTGGCCGTGGTGGCGAGCGTTGCCGGGGTCGAGGGCTTGGGGCGGGCGGCGGTTTATCTGGCGATCTCGGTACCGCTGGTGAATGTGCTTTCGATCATGGCGCTGACCGAGGGGGCGGGTGCGCCCTTGGCGCTGCTGGCCAAGGTGATGCGGAACCCGTTGATCCTGGCCTGTCTGGCCGGGCTGGTGCTGGCGGTGACGGGGATCGGCTTGCCCTTCGGGACGGGGAGTTTCGTGGAACTCATGGGGCGGGCGAGCCTGCCCCTGGGGTTGCTCTGCGTGGGAGCGGCGCTCAGGCCGGAGACGCTCAGGGCGGATGGCGCGGCGGTGGCGGCAACCTCCCTTGCGCGGTTGATGGCGATGCCGGTTCTTGCGGTTGTCGTGGCCCGTGCCTTTGGTCTTGGCGGGGTGGAGGCGCTGGTGCTGGTGGTCTTCGCTGCCATCCCCACGGCGCCGACGGCCTACGTGCTGACCCGGCAATTGGGGGGCGACGGGACGCTGATGGCGGGGATGGTGACGGCACAGACGATGGCGGCGGTGCTGACGATCCCGCTGATGCTCTGGCTTCTGGCGTAGAGTGGGGGCGCTGCCCCCAAGCCCCCGGAGTATTTCAGCCAAGAAGAAAGTGAAGAGGCGTTCCCCGGAGGAAACGCCCCGGAAGAAGTTTCCTTCTCCTTGGGCGGTCATCGGCGCTCCCGCCTGTACCGCTCGGACAATTTGACTCAAATGTCTTTCTTCTTGGTTAAAGTACTCCGGGGTCTGGGGCGGAGCCCCAGTTGGTCGTCGCCGCAGGCGACGAAATCTGGCCTCAGTCGTAAGGCAAATCTTCCAAAGCCACATCGACGAAATCGGGTGGCGGGGTCACCTTGAGACGTTGGGCGCCAATGGTGTCGTGCCCGTCCCGCAGGGCGCGGGCGACGCGGTGCATGCCGTCCATCAACCGGCCCTCGGCGCAGAGCAGGATCGGGTAGCTGAGATCGACCGCCTCCGTCAGGTGCAGGTGGTCGAGGATGGCACGAACGGACGGCGTCTCGCCTTCCTGAAACCACCAGTTTTCGTCTGTTTCTGCGATGTCGGTGAGCGGTACCCGGATCACCGGCAGACTATCTGCAAGTCTGAGGAGCTTGCGCACATCCCAGATCAGGCGGCCTTCGGGCGTAGATCGGGAATGGTACTGGGCGCGGAGCTTGCCGGTCAGAGCAGACCCTCCGCCCGGAAAAGCTCTTTCAGATCGGCTTCCGGTCTCGCGCCGTAATGGCTGATGACTTCCGCCGCCGCGACGCAGCCCATGCGGCCCGCCACATCAAGCGAAGTGCCGGTGGCGTAGCCGTAGAGGAACCCGGCGGCGAACTGGTCGCCCGCGCCGGTGGCGTCCACGGGCGTGACGCGAGTGACAGGGACCGAAACCGTGTCGCCCTTTTCGACCAGCAGCACGTCGGTGCCGGAGCGGGTGCAGACGGCAAGGCCGCTGTCTTCGGCGGCCTGTTCGAGGGCTGTGGAGAGATCGGCCTGGTAGAGCGCCTCCCATTCGTGTTCGTTGCCGATCACGTAGTCGAGATCTTTGACCAGCCGCCGGAAGTCGTCGCGGTGGCGGTTGACGCAGAACGGGTCGGAGAGTGCGATGCCGGCGCGACCGCCGTTTTCGCGGCAGAGGCGGGCGGCGCGGGTGAAGGCGTCCTTCCCCTTGTCCTTGTCGTAGAGATAGCCTTCGAGGAAGAGAATCCGGGCCTGGCCCGCCACATCGTCGCTGACATCTTCGGGGCCGAGTTCGGAGGAAATGCCGAGATAGGTGTTCATCGAGCGTTCGCCATCGGGCGAGACGAAGATCATGGAGCGCGACGTGGGCAACTCGCCGCCCGGTACGGGGGCATTGACGAACGCGCTGCCGCCATCGGCCATCGATTTCGCGTAGAACCGTCCGAGCGCGTCGTCGTGGACGCGTCCGATGAAGCCGGTGGCGAGGCCGAGATTTCCAAGGCCCGCGAGCGTGTTGGCGACCGAGCCGCCGGGGGCCTGGACGCGGTCCGACATGGCGGCATACAGCAACTCGCCGCGTTCGCGTTCGACAAGCTGCATGATGCCCTTCTCGATCCCCATATGGTCGAGGAAGCTGTCATCGGCGGGGGCGATGACATCGACGATGGCGTTGCCGATGCCGACGACGTCGTAACTCATACTGTTTTCTCCTCATACTCGCAGAGGTCGGATATCAGGCAGGCCTGACATTTGGGTTTACGGGCGACGCAGGTGTAGCGCCCGTGCAGGATCAGCCAGTGATGGGCGTGGCGCTGGAATTCGGCGGGCACGTTGTCTTCGATGGCGCGTTCGACCGCATCCACGTCCTTGCCGGGCGCGATGCCGGTGCGGTTGCCGACGCGGAAAATATGGGTGTCAACGGCCTGGGCGGGCTGGTGCCACCACATGTTGAGGACAACATTGGCGGTCTTGCGGCCCACTCCCGGCAGCGATTGCAGGGCGGCGCGGGAGGAGGGGACCTGGCCGTCATATTCGTCGACGAGGATGCGGGCCATCTTCATCACGTTCTTCGCCTTGTTGCGGAAAAGGCCGATGGTCTTGATATGTTCGATCAGGCCCTCTTCACCGAGGGCGAGCATTTTTTCCGGCGTGTCGGCGATTTCGAAGAGTTTGGCAGTGGCCTTGTTCACGCCCGCATCGGTTGCCTGCGCGGAGAGCGCGACCGCGACCACCAGCGTGTAGGCATTGGTGTGGTGGAGTTCTCCCTTGGGTTCGGGTTCGGCTTCGCGGAAGCGGGTAAATATCTCGACGAGCGTCTTATACGGGAGTTGTTTGGCCATCGGGGTGGTTTTGGCGGATTGGGCGCAGGTCGTCCAGCGGTTCCCGCAAAATCCGGGTCGCATGGCGCGGGGGCGCGGCTTATCTCTGGGCTAAGTTACGGGAGACTGCCAAGATGAATGCCATGGCCGATATGGAAAGCGGATATCATTACCAGCTGATGCGCCGTGCGATCGAGCTGATCGACGCAGAGGCGGGGCGCGATCTGTCGCTGGAGGAGATCGCGGGAGAAATGCGGATGAGCCCGGCGCATTTCCAGCGGATTTTCAGCCGTTGGGCGGGTGTGTCTCCGAAGCGCTATCAGCAATGGCTGAAGCTGGACCATGCCAAGGCATTGCTGGCCGAGCGTCACACCACGCTGGAAACGGCCGACCGGGTGGGGCTGTCGGGCTCGGGGCGGCTGCATGACATGTTCGTGCGCTGGGAGGCGATGAGCCCCGGCGATTATGCCAAGGGGGGCGCGGGGCTGGAAATTCTCTGGGGCTGGTTCGAAAGCCCGTTCGGGCCGGCGCTGATCATGGGAACCGAGCGTGGCATCTGCGGTATCGGCTTTGCCGCCGAGGCCGGGGCGGAGGCAACCATGGCGGACCTGCTGTCGCGCTGGCCAAAGGCGACATTCACCGAGGATGTCACCGCGCTGCGGCCCCATGCGGAGGCGGCCTTCCCGGCCTCCGGCGAGGCGACGGCTCGGTTGTTCCTGATTGGCGCACCGTTCCAGATCAAGGTCTGGGAGGCGCTTTTGCTCATCCCTACGGGGCATGTGACGACCTATTCTGATATTGCGCGTGTGATCGGGCACCCCAAGGCGGTGCGCGCCGTGGGCTCGGCGGTGGGGCGAAACCCCGTGTCATGGCTGATTCCCTGCCATAGGGCCTTGCGCAAATCGGGCGGCCTGGGCGGTTATCATTGGGGATTGCCGGTGAAACGGGCTATGTTGGCCTGGGAGGCCGCAGAGACAGCCTGATATCGGATAACAGGGGCCTGTTCTTGTTTAGCTGCCGCGTTTCGGCGCTTCTTCGCCCAAGTCCGGGAACCATCTGTACGGCGGGTGCGTTGACCGGCAAATAGGAGATGCGCAACCATGAGGAAAACCATGCGTAACAAGACAACATTCGCGATAGGCATTGCGGGGATCATGACTTTGACCGCCTGTGCCTCCGACCCGTCTCAATATCCGGGAACAGAAGGCAACCGCACCCGTGAGGGTGCCGTCGCAGGTGCCGCGCTTGGCGGGGTGCTGGGGGCGATCACTGGCAGCGGGAACCGGGGCGACGACATCGTTCGTGGCGCCGTGATCGGCGGTGTGGCGGGCGGTATCGCCGGCAACATCATGGACCGGCAGGCGGCCGAGCTTCGTAACGATTTCGGCAATGACGACATCCAGGTGATCCGGTCGGGCAATGACCTGATCGTGCGGATGCCGAACGCCATTCTTTTCGCGACCGACAGCGCGTCGCTGAACCCGGGTCTTCGGTCCGATCTGTTCGTGCTGGCCGAGAGCCTGAACAAATACCCGCAGTCAATCGTGACGGTGACCGGTCACACCGACAATACCGGGTCCGCGGCCTATAACCAGGATCTGTCCGAGCGCCGGGCGTTTTCGGTCACCTCGGTGCTGCGGAGCGGTGGCGTCTCGTCCTCGCGCATCCGTACGGTGGGCGCGGGCGAAAGCCGCCCGATCGCGTCGAACCAGACGGCGGGCGGACGGGCGCAGAACCGTCGGGTGGATATCACCATCACGCCGACGAACTGACGACGCGCCACGCGCGAGGGAAATGTCGGGAGCGCCGGGCCGGAAGGTCCGGCGTTTCTCGTTTTGAATGCAAAGAATTCGAAGCGAATTGTCGGGCGCGTTGCCTCTCCCTCCCAACCCAACAATATACCGCAGGGTCCCTTAAAGGATCGCTCGGACGGATTTGCGGGTGTGGCGGGTTCCGTAATGTGCGGTCCGGCTATTTCTGGATCGAGCGGAGATATTCCCCGAGCGCGATCAGGCGTTCCGGTGTCGGTGTCGGAATGCCGTCGCCGGTGTCGTACATCACGACCGGCCCATCCTGAAGGATCACGCCAAATTCCGGCATGACCGGGTGGCCTGCCCTGGCGCGGGTGTATCCGTCGATGGTGGAGAGCACGCGGGCCATCGGGAACTTTCCGCCGTTCCGGGCGCTGATCGTGGTGAGGTTGGCCGGTCTCTTCGCCAATCCGGCGGCCATGGCCCCGTCGCCCTTGCCAGTTGCGCCGTGGCATGAGGCGCAGAATTCGCCATAGAGCTGGGCGCCGGTCAACTCCTTCTGCGGCGTGCAGGCGGCGACGAGACCGGCCAGGGCCGAAGTTGCGATCAGAATTTTCCGCATGTGGTTTCTCCCATCCGAGGGGCGCAGATTACCGGTTTTGGCGCGGGTGGGGAATTGACCTGCGTCAGGGGAAAAGAAAAAACCCCGCCGGGATGGCGGGGTTTCGCTTGTATGACTGTGCCGGGTGTCAGTCCGCCGTCAGAAGCGGTGGCTTCTTCTTCGAGGAGATGCGCTTGGTCTTCGGTTCGATCCGAAGCTCCAGCTTGCCGTCCTTGACGCCGACCTTGACGATGCCGCCCTTGGCGAGTTTGCCGAAGAGCAGTTCTTCCGCGAGCGGCTTCTTGATCTCTTCCTGGATGACGCGGGCCAGTGGGCGGGCACCCATCTTGTCGTCATAGCCCTTGGTGGCGAGGATTTCCGCCGCAGGTCGCGTCAGTTCGATGTGAACGCCCCGATCCATGAGCTGGGCTTCCAATTGCAGGACGAATTTTTCGACCACCTGCAGGATCACCTCTTTCGGGAGTGCGCCGAAGCTGATGACCGCATCCAGGCGGTTGCGGAATTCGGGGGTGAAGGTCCGCTCGATGGCAGCGGTATCTTCGCCCTCGCGCCGGTCGCGGCCGAAGCCGATGGCGGCCTTCGCCATCTCCGACGCGCCCGCGTTCGAGGTCATGATCAGGATCACATTGCGGAAATCGACCGTGCGACCGTTATGGTCGGTCAGTTTCCCGTGGTCCATGACTTGCAGGAGGATGTTGTAGACATCCGGGTGCGCCTTTTCGATTTCGTCCAGCAACAGCACGCAATGGGGGTGCTGGTCGACACCATCGGTCAGAAGACCGCCCTGGTCGAAGCCGACATAGCCCGGAGGCGCGCCGATCAGGCGGGAAACCGCGTGTTTCTCCATGTATTCGGACATGTCGAAGCGCAGCAGTTCCACGCCGAGCGTGTCGGCGAGCTGCTTGGCGACCTCGGTTTTGCCGACGCCGGTAGGGCCGGCGAAGAGGTAGTTACCGATGGGCTTTTCCGGCTCGCGCAGGCCTGCGCGGCTGAGTTTGATCGCGGAAGACAGGGCTTCGATCGCCTTATCCTGGCCGAAGACCACGCGTTTGAGCGAGGTTTCGAGATCCTTCAGTACCGCCGCATCGTCCTTCGAGACATTCTTCGGCGGGATGCGGGCGATCTTGGCCACGACGTTTTCGATCTGGGAGACGTCGATGGTCTTGGCGCGATTTTCTTCCGGCACCAGATGTTGGGCCGCGCCCGCTTCGTCGATCACGTCGATGGCCTTGTCGGGGAGCTTGCGGTCGTTGATGTAACGCGCCGAAAGCTCGACCGCCGTGCGCACCGCGTCGTCGGTGTAGGTGACGGAGTGGTGTTCCTCGAAATACGGCTTCAGGCCGAGGAGAATTTGCACGCTGTCCTCGACCGAGGGTTCGGTGACGTCAATCTTCTGGAACCGGCGTGACAGGGCGCGGTCCTTTTCGAAGTGTTGGCGGAATTCCTTGTAGGTGGTTGAGCCCATGCAGCGCAGCTTGCCGCCCTGAAGCGCGGGCTTCAGAAGGTTGGAGGCGTCCATCGCGCCGCCGGAAGTGGCACCCGCACCGATCACAGTATGGATCTCGTCAATGAAGAGGATCGCGTCGGGATGTTCTTCCAACTCGGTCACGACCGCTTTCAGCCGCTCCTCGAAATCGCCGCGATAGCGGGTTCCGGCAAGGAGCGCGCCCATATCCAGCGAATAGATGGTGGCACCTTGCAGCACTTCCGGCGTAGCCTTCTCGACGATCTTCTTGGCGAGACCTTCGGCGATGGCGGTCTTGCCCACGCCGGGATCGCCCACCAGAAGCGGGTTGTTCTTGCGGCGGCGGCACAGCACCTGGATGCAGCGTTCGACTTCGTGTTCGCGCCCGATCAGCGGATCGACATCACCCTTGGTCGCCTTGGCGTTGAGGTCCACGCAATATTTGGCGAGGGCCGATTCCTTGGCGTCCTCTTCCGCGGCGGTGTTGGTACTGGCTTCTTCTTCCTCGAACTCCGGCGCGCCGGTCACGGGGCGGTTTTCGCCGAAGGACGGGTCCTTCGCCACGCCGTGGGCGATGAAGTTCACCGCGTCGTAGCGGGTCATGTCCTGGGCCTGGAGGAAATAGGCGGCGTTGGATTCGCGTTCGGCGAAGATGGCGACCAGCACGTTGGCCCCGGTCACTTCCGTACGGCCCGAGGACTGGACGTGGATCGCGGCGCGCTGGATCACGCGCTGGAAGGCGGCGGTGGGCACGGCTTCCGATCCTTCGATTTCCGTCACCAGCGTGGAGAGGTCATCGTCGATGAAGTCGTTGAGGGTCTTTCGCAGTTCTTCGAGATCGACGGAACAGGCCTGCATCACCTTGGCCGCGTCAACCTCGTCAATCAGCGCAAGAAGCAGATGTTCCAGCGTTGCAAGTTCGTGGCGGCGCGAGTTTGCGATGGCCAGCGCGGCGTGGATGGCATCCTCGAGCGTTTTTGAAAACGATGGCACGCTTACATGCTCCTTCAACAAAGGGTCCTGGAGGGTGCTCGGTTGGGCCCCTCACGGACCGTGACCTCATAGTGTTAGAGTTCGGTTAGATTTCCGAACCTTCAAGGGTTTTTTCCCACCGACCCCTTACATTTTTTCCTTGCATGGGATCTTGGTCAGGAAATTGAGGCAAAATGTGGCGAATTCAGAACGAATCCTTGCGGCGTCGAATTTCGGCGAAGACCGCAGCATCGTTCGCGTCTGACATATTTAGGTTGGATTTTACCTGTGCCAACCCCGCGCGGAGAAACGGGTTTGTCTCCAATTCCTCGTCGAGGCGGGAGGGGACGGTGGGCCGGCCATCCGCACGGGCGGCCTTGACGCGCTCGATCCGCGACAAAAGGGCGGGATTTTCGGGTTCGATGGTGATGGCGAAACGACCGTTGGCTTCGGTGTATTCGTGACCGGAGCAGATGATGGTGTCGGGCGGAAGCGCGGCGAGTTTCGACAGGCTGTCCCACATCTGTTCAAACGTGCCTTCGAAGACACGGCCGCAGCCGAGCGCCATCAGGCTGTCGGCGGTGAAGGCGGCTTTTGCGTCGGCCATGTAGAAGGCGATGTGGCCGATGGTGTGGCCGGAGACGTCCATCACGTCGACTTCGCTGCCGGCAAAGTCGAAACTGTCGCCATCGCTATGTGCGATGTCGAGCGGGGGCAGGCGCGAGGCGTCGGCGTCGTTGCCGCGCACGGTGGCGCCGTCGCGCAGCGCGGCAAGCCCGTCAACGTGATCGTTGTGGTGGTGGGTGATCCAGATTTCGTCCAGCGTCCAGCCGCGGGCGTCGAGCGCGGCCTGGATCGGCGCGGCCTCGGGCGCATCGACGAGGGCAGTCTTGCCGCCCCCGTGGATCAGGAAGGCGTAGTTGTCGCTCCGGCAGGGCACGGTGACGATTTCGAAAGACATGGATCTCTGGCCTCCTGCGGTTATTGTTTGTCAGACCATCGGATAAAGAGCCGCCCGCCGCAATGCATCTCGACGTGCTGGACCTGAGAACCTTCTATTACCGGACGCGGCTGGGGCGTGCGGCGCAGAAGGCGATCCGGGAACAGGTGCTGGGCCTTTGGCCCGGGGCGAAGGGGGAGAATATTGTCGGGTTCGGTTTCGCGGTGCCATTGCTCAGGCCCTATCTGAAAGACGCGCGGCGGGTGATCGGGCTGATGCCCGCACAGCAGGGGGTGATGCACTGGCCTGCCGGGATGCCGAATGTTTCGGTGCTGTGTCCGGAGAAGGACTGGCCCATTGAGAATGACAGTGTGGACCGGCTGATCGTGATGCACGGGCTGGAGACCAGCGAGGATCCGATTGCGTTGATGGACGAATGTTATCGCGTCCTTGCGCCGGAGGGGCGGGGCCTTTTCATCGTGCCGAACCGGGCCGGGCTTTGGGCACGCCGGGATGCGACGCCGTTCGGGTTTGGTCGACCATATACGCTGGGGCAATTGGAATCGAACCTTGCGGCCATCGGCTTGAAGCCGCGCCGCCATGTGGGAGCATTGTTCCATCCCCCCACCGACAAGCCGTTCTGGCTGAAGACCAGCGGGTTCTGGGAGAAGCTGGGGGGCAGCGTGTCGAACCGGTTCGCGGGCGGCGTGCTGATCGTGGAGGTGACCAAGCAGGTGCCCGCGCCACCGCGCACCGGATTGCAGGAGGCGATCCGCAAGCCCCTGCGGGTTCTGGAGGGGATCAGCGTTCCCGACCCGAAGCCGGTGTGAAGCGGAAAGCGGGCCTTTTACCCTCAAAGGACAAGGAATCGACCGCCCAAGACCGCCTCAGAATTGTGCATTCGGTCGCACCTTTCCGTAAGTCGTTGAAATCATTAAATCCAGACCTTCCATATGCTGGCCGCTTGAGTGTTGCGAGCCGATAGGTCCTCTGCTACACGACCGCTGATTTGTTCGCCGAGCGCGAGCCGCTTGGCCGTGACAAGCTGCCGGGCTGCCAAGCCGAGCCTGCGAACACGAAGAACAGAAAGAAACGTGGGAAAGGGGACACGTGTCAGAATCAGCGTCTATTTCCACCGGCATCGCAGCGCGCTACGCGACAGCGGTGTTCGAGCTTGCAAAAGACGGCAAGGACCTGGGATCGCTTGAGGCCGATGTCGATGCGCTGGATGCAGCACTTGGCGAAAGTGCCGATTTCCGCGCCCTGATCCATTCGCCGGTCTATTCGCGCAGCGCCCAGGGCAATGCCGTCGGAGCGATTGCCGAGAAGATGGGCCTGTCCGGCACTGTCGCCAACACCCTGAAGCTGATGGCCAGCAAACGGCGCCTGTTCGTGCTGCCGCAGCTTGTCGCCGCACTCCGTGGCCTGATCGCCGACGAAAAGGGCGAGGTGACGGCCGATGTGCGCAGCGCGACCGCGATGTCGGCGGACCAGCAACAGAAACTTGCCGAGACGCTGAAAGGCTCGGTCGGCAAGGACGTGAAGATGAACATAACCGTCGATGAAAGCCTCATCGGCGGTCTTATCGTTAAGGTGGGCTCGAAAATGATCGACACGTCGATCGCTTCGAAGCTCGCGGCTCTCCAGAATACCATGAAAGAGGTCGGATAAATGGCGATCCAAGCTGCAGAGATTTCTGCGATCCTGAAGGACCAGATCAAGAATTTCGGCCAGGAAGCCGAAGTGGCCGAGGTTGGCCGTGTGCTGAGCGTCGGCGACGGGATTGCCCGTGTCCATGGCCTGGACAGCGTTCAGGCCGGTGAGATGGTCGAATTCCCCGGCGGCATCATGGGCATGGCGCTGAACCTGGAAAGCGACAACGTTGGTATCGTGATCTTCGGCTCGGACCGGGACATCAAGGAAGGCGACACGGTCAAGCGCACGAATTCCATCGTGGACGTGCCTTCCGGTGACGCGCTGCTGGGCCGCGTCGTAGACGGTCTGGGCAACCCGATCGACGGCAAGGGTCCGATTGCCACCACCGAGCGCCGCGTCGCCGACGTGAAAGCGCCGGGCATTATCCCGCGTAAATCGGTGCATGAACCGATGGCGACGGGCCTGAAGGCCATCGACGCGATGATCCCGATCGGCCGTGGCCAGCGGGAACTGATCATCGGCGACCGCCAGACAGGCAAGACCGCCGTGGCTCTGGACGCGATCCTGAACCAGAAATCCTATAACGACGAAGCCGGTGACGACGAGTCGAAGAAGCTCTACTGCATCTACGTCGCAATCGGTCAGAAGCGCTCGACCGTGGCGCAGCTGGTGAAGAAGCTCGAGGAATCGGGCGCTATCGACTATACCATTGTTGTCGCCGCGACCGCCTCCGACCCGGCTCCGATGCAGTTCCTGGCGCCATACTCGGCGACGGCGATGGCGGAACATTTCCGCGACAATGGCCGTCACGCGCTGATCATCTATGATGACCTGTCCAAACAGGCCGTGGCCTATCGCCAGATGTCGCTTCTGCTGCGGCGTCCGCCGGGACGTGAAGCCTATCCGGGCGACGTTTTCTACCTGCACTCCCGCCTGCTGGAGCGTTCGGCGAAGCTGAACGAGGATAATGGCGGCGGTTCGCTGACGGCGCTGCCGATCATCGAAACCCAGGGCGGCGACGTGTCTGCGTTTATTCCGACCAACGTGATTTCGATCACCGACGGTCAGATCTTCCTTGAAACCGACCTGTTCTACCAGGGTATCCGCCCGGCGGTGAACACCGGTCTGTCGGTGTCGCGGGTTGGCTCTTCGGCGCAGACCTCGGCCATGTCCTCGGTCGCCGGTCCGGTGAAACTGTCGCTGGCCCAGTATCGCGAGATGGCGGCGTTTGCGCAGTTCGGCTCCGACCTTGATGCCGCGACCCAGCGTCTGCTGAACCGGGGTGCGCGTCTGACCGAGCTGATGAAGCAGCCGCAGTATTCGCCTCTGACCAACGCCGAAATCGTCGTGGTCATCTTCGCGGGCACCAACGGCTATCTCGACAAGCTGGACCTGAACCAGGTCGCACGCTTCGAGAAAGAGCTTCTGGCCCATATGCACGCGAAGCATTCCGACGTGATGGACTGGATCACCAACGAGGATCCGAAGATCAAGGGCGATGCGGCCGACAAGCTGAAAGCAGCGATCGACGCGTTCGCCGCGGATTTCGCCTGAGTTCAAGCTGACACCCGAAAGGATAGGGTAGATGCCCAACCTCAAGGACCTGAAAACACGGATCGACTCGGTCAAATCGACCCGGAAGATCACCCAGGCGATGCAGATGGTCGCCGCCGCCAAACTCCGCCGCGCGGAAGAGGCGGCGGGTGCCGCGCGCCCCTATGCCGAACAGTTCAACGCCGTGATGGCGGGGCTGGCGGCGTCGGTGGGCGAGGGCGGGCCGAAGCTGCTGGCGGGAACCGGTTCCGATCAGACCCACCTGCTGGTGGTGTTGACATCGGAGCGGGGCCTGTGCGGCGGCTTCAACACCAACATCGTCAAGCTTGCCAAGCAACGTGCGGCGAAACTTCTTGCTGAAGGAAAGACCGTCAAGGTTCTGACGGTCGGCAAGAAGGGCCGCGAACAGCTGCGCCGTGAGTTCTCCGACCATATGGTGGGTCACATCGACCTCTCCGAGGTCAAGTATATCGGCTACACGAACGCACAGGACGTCGCCGCTGACATCCTGAACCGTTTCGACGCAGGCGAGTTCGACGTCGCGACGATCTTCTTTTCGACGTTCCAGAGCGTTATCAGCCAGATCCCGACCGCGACGCAGATCATCCCCGCCACCTTCGACGACGCCGAGGGCGACGCTGTCTCGACCGTGTTCGACTATGAGCCGGACGAGGACGAGATCCTGCGCGAGTTGCTGCCACGCGGTGTGGCCACGCAGATCTTCACGGCTCTGCTGGAAAACGGCGCGTCCGAACAGGGTGCCCGGATGAGCGCCATGGACAATGCGACCCGCAACGCGGGCGACATGATCGAGAAACTGACGATCCAGTTCAACCGGACGCGTCAGGCGGTCATCACCAACGAACTTATCGAAATTATTTCGGGCGCCGAGGCGCTCTAACCCGACCGGAGACAAAAAATGGCAAACGCAAAAGGCAAAGTGACCCAGGTCATCGGCGCTGTTGTCGACGTTCAGTTCGACGACCATCTGCCCGAAATTCTGAACGCGCTGGAAACCGACAACAACGGCAACCGGCTGGTGCTGGAAGTGGCGCAGCACCTTGGTGAGAACACCGTGCGCACGATCGCCATGGATGCGACCGAAGGTCTGGTGCGCGGACAGGTCGTAACTGACACGGACGGCCCGATCTCGGTTCCCGTGGGCAACGCGACGCTGGGCCGTATCCTCAACGTCATCGGCGAGCCGGTGGACGAAGGCGAGCCGGTCAACGCGACCGAGACCCGCGCGATCCACCAGCCTGCGCCGGAATTCGCAGAACAGTCGACGGAATCGGAAATCCTTGTCACCGGGATCAAGGTCGTGGACCTGCTCGCGCCCTATTCGAAGGGCGGCAAGATCGGCCTGTTTGGTGGTGCCGGTGTGGGCAAGACGGTTCTGATCATGGAACTGATCAACAACATCGCGAAAGTGCACTCGGGCTTCTCGGTCTTCGCCGGTGTTGGCGAACGGACCCGTGAGGGCAACGACCTGTACCACGAGATGATCGAATCCGGCGTTATCAAGCCGGACAACCTGTCGGAATCACAGGTTGCGCTGGTTTATGGCCAGATGAACGAGCCTCCGGGAGCCCGTGCCCGTGTTGCGCTGACCGGCCTGACGCTGGCCGAGCAGTTCCGCGACCAGTCCGGGACCGACGTTCTGTTCTTCGTGGACAACATCTTCCGCTTCACCCAGGCCGGGTCCGAGGTGTCGGCGCTTCTGGGCCGTATCCCTTCCGCCGTGGGCTATCAGCCGACGCTGGCGACCGACATGGGTGCGATGCAGGAACGGATCACCTCGACCAAAGCCGGTTCGATCACCTCGATCCAGGCCGTGTACGTGCCTGCGGACGACCTGACCGACCCGGCACCGGCAACGACCTTTGCCCACCTCGACGCGACGACCGTTCTCAGCCGTGCGATCTCCGAGCTTGGCATCTATCCGGCGGTGGACCCGCTCGACTCGTCGTCGCGTCTGATGGACCCGGCGGTTCTGGGCGAGGAGCACTACCAGGTTGCCCGTGACGTTCAGGGTATCCTTCAGCGTTACAAGTCGCTGCAGGACATCATCGCGATCCTCGGCATGGACGAACTGTCGGAAGAGGACAAGCTGACCGTGGCCCGTGCCCGGAAGATCCAGCGCTTCCTGTCCCAGCCCTTCGACGTGGCGAAAGTGTTCACCGGTTCGGACGGCGTTCAGGTGCCGCTGGAAGACACGATCTCGTCCTTCAAGGCAGTTGTGGCTGGCGAATACGATCACCTGCCCGAAGCGGCCTTCTACATGGTCGGCGGCATCGAGGAAGTGAAAGCCAAGGCCGAGAAACTGGCTGCGGAAGCGGCATAAGCGAAGGGTGTGCCCCGGACTTGATCCGGGGCCTCTGGCTCAACGTTGAGGCCCCGGATCAAGTCCGGGGCAACACAGGAACGAAAAGAGGCCTGACATGGCTGACACGATGCAATTCGATCTGGTCTCGCCCGAGCGCAAACTGGCGTCCGGGCAGGCTACATCCGTGCTGATCCCGGGTGCCGACGGCGACCTGACGGCGATGCCGGACCATGCACCGGTTGTGACAACTTTGCGGCCGGGCATCCTGGTTGTGGAGATGGATGGCGGGACGCAGGAATTCGCCGTCACCGGAGGTTTTGCACAGGTCACGGCGGAGGGTGCTTCGATCCTTGCGGACGAAGCCCACCCGAGGGCCGAAGTGTCCATGGATGTGCTCGCGGAGCGCATTTCTTCAGCAGAAGAGGCGAAATCGGGCGCCGAGGGCGCCGCTTTGGACGATGCGTCCAAGCGGCTTGCGGACCTTGAGGCGCTGCGCGACGCGCTGAGCTGATCCACGGAGTTATCCACAGATGAAGGCCCCGGTTTTCGGGGCCTTTTTCATGCACTTACTGTTTCCAGAGGTGCGCCACAAAGCCGCCATAGTTAATGCCTTAAATCCGCGAAACGGTGCGATTGCGGGATGATCGGCGTGAACAGATTTCAGACAAACGGATTGATCGGGTTGGCGGGGATTGCCGTTCTTGCGACGCTCGATTCCGCGCTTGGTCTGGGTGGCGGCGCGTTCCTGGCCGATATTTGCCGGACCGTTCTCGAAGACGAGCCTTCGGGCGGCATGGGCGGCATGGCGATGGAGGTGAAGCCGGTGCCGTTGATCGCGCTCAGCATGGCTGCGACAGGGGCCGCGATCTGGGCGATGACGCGGGAGCATCAACGCGAAGAGGCAGGGCGGTCGGCGCCGGACGGGGAGGAGCAGGCGGCAATCCTGTCGGCGATGGTGATCGTGGCAGCGTCGCAGGGCCGGACCTCGCGGGAGGAGATCAGGGATGTCTTCCGGATCGTGACTGAGCACGAACTGGACGAGGATCTGGTGGACCTGGCCTATGAGCGATACCTGGCGATGGTGGAGGCTGAAAAGCCCCGGCACCGGATGCCGCCTGTGTCCAGCAGCATCGGGCGGCGGCGGACGCTGGCGGCGGCACTGATCATGGGGTGCGTGGCGCGGCGGTCAACGGAGACGACGCCAGCGCTGATCGAGCGGATTGCCCTGGATATCGGCGCGACCACGGACGATATCGCGGTCGCGCGTCAGTCGCTGGGGGAGTGGCAGAAGGATTGCCAGCCAGCGAGCGGGGTGTCGCCCGTCACGGTGCTGCGGCACCGATCGCTGCGGCTGGCCCCGGTCTGAGGGCTTAGGAGCCGAGGGCTGACTTCAGTTTCTCGATGGCTTGCGGCAGCTTCTCCTGATAGGCGATGCGGTCGGTGTAGCTACCGTTTTCGTCAAAAAGCAGGACCGAGGCAGAGTGGTCCATCGTATAGCCGCCATCTTCCAGAGGAACCTTGTTGGCGTAGATGCGGAAGGCCTGAATGGCCTTGTCGACCTCTTCGCGGCTGCCGGTCACGCCTTCGACCCCTTCGACCCAGCCGACATATTCGCCGAGGATCTCGGCCGTGTCGCGTTCGGGATCGACGGTGACGAAGAAGATGTTCATGTCCTTCGCCTCTGGCAGTTCCTCCTGCCAGGTCAGGATGTCGCCGAGCGTGGTCGGGCAGACATCGGGGCAATGGGTGAAGCCGAAGAAAACCGCGGTGGGGCCCTGCGCCAGAGTGGCTTCGGTGAATTCGCCGCCGCCGGTGGTGCGGAGCGTGTATTCGCCGCGCCCGAGCGTGTCGAGCACGCTGGCATTCATGCGGGGGCTGACGACGGTGACCCAGAGGAGTGCGGCGACGTTGATGCCGACGAGACCCCAAAGGAGCAGGCGGAGATTCTTGGGCGACATGAGCAACGCTCCGGTTGTCGATTCGGGTTTCGGGGCAAGTTATGCCAGCGATTGCGGCGACTTTGTGTCGGGCGTGCTGTCGCAGGCCAGTCACTTTTGCGTGGTTGCGCGGACCGTGTCGATCATCAGCCGCACGTTTTCGGGGTCGGCATCGGGAGTTATCCCATGGCCGAGATTGAAGATATGGGGGCCGCCTGAGAAGGCATCGACGATGGCGCGGGTTTCACGCACCAGGGCCTCGCCGCCGGTGACCATGTGGGCGGACGCGAGGTTGCCCTGCACGCAACCATCAGGCTGGACGTGCTCGGCGGCCCATGTGGCATCGACGGAGTTGTCCAGCGCCACGCAATCGGCGCCGGTCGCCTTGGCGAAACCGATGTAACGCTCTCCCGCTTCGCGCGGGAAGGCGATGACGGGGATCTTCGGGTGTTTCGCCTTCAGCGCCGCGATGATGCGCTTGGCGGGGGCCAGCGCGTAGTCGTCGAAATCCTGACCTTCCAGCGACCCGGCCCAACTGTCGAAGAGTTTCACCACCTCGGCCCCGGCGTCGATCTGGGCGGAAAGATAGGCGATGGTGGCTTCCGTGATGCGGTCGATGAGGGCGTCGAACAGCGCGCGGTTTTCGGCCATCAGCGCATGGGCGGGACCCTGGTCGGGGGTGCCGCGACCGGCGATCATATAGGTGGCGACGGTCCAGGGGGCACCTGCGAAGCCGATCAGAGCAGTCTCGTCCGGCAGTTCGCGGGTGAGGATGCGGAGGGTTTCATAGACGGGGGCGAGGTGATCGTGGATGGCGTCTGCCGGTTTCAGTGCGGCGAAATCGGTTTCGGTCGTGATGGTGGACAGGCGCGGACCTTCGCCAGTGACGAACCAGAGATCGGCGCCAAGCGCGTCGGGGATCAGCAGGATATCGGCAAACAGGATCGCGGCATCGAAGCCATAGCGGCGGATCGGCTGCAGTGTGACCTCGGCGGCGAGGTCGGGGGTGTAGCAGAGAGACAGGAAATCGCCCGCCTTTTCCCGCGTGGCGCGGTATTCGGGCAGGTAGCGGCCCGCCTGGCGCATCATCCAGATCGGGGGCACGGGCAGCGTTTCGCCTGCCAGCGCGCGGAGGAGGAGTTTGTCGGCCATGAAGGTCATTCCTTAGGGTCGCGCCGTGGTCCCAAGTAGACAGTTCTTTGTCAACCGCGTAGACCCTGCCCCATGATTTCTCTGCCCGATCCCGACAACCGTTTCCGCATTGGCACCCGTGGGTCGCCGCTGGCGCTGGCGCAGGCGCATGAGACGCGCGACCGGCTGGCCGCCGCCTTCGATCTGAGTGCGGAGGCGTTCGAGATCGTCGTCATCAAGACCACGGGCGACCGGGTGCAGGACCGGCCTTTGGGGGAGATCGGGGGCAAGGGGCTGTTCACCCGCGAGATCGAGGAGGCGCTGCTGGTCGGGTCCATCGACATCGCCGTGCATTCGATGAAGGACATGCCGGTTTTGCAGCCCGACGGGCTGGTGATCGACTGTTACCTGCCGAGGGAGGATGTGCGGGACGCGTTCCTGACGCTGGACGGTCGGGCTTTGGCTGACCTGCCGCAAGGTGTGGTGGTGGGCACGTCGAGCCTGCGGCGGAAGGCGCAGCTTCTGTACCGGCGGCCGGATTTGCAGGTGGTGGAGTTCCGGGGCAGTGTGCAGACGCGGTTGCGGAAGCTGGAGGACGGTGTGGCCTCCGGTACGTTCCTGGCGATGGCCGGGTTAAGGCGGTTGGGGCTGACGGAACTGCCGTTCTCTGCGATCGACCCTGACGAGATGTTGCCCGCCGTGGCGCAAGGGGCCATCGGGGTCGAGCGGCGGGCGGATGATGGACGCGCGGCGGAGATGCTGGGGGCGATTGCGGACGGACCAACGGCTGAGAGACTGGCGGCGGAGCGGGCATACCTCGCGGCACTGGACGGTTCGTGCCAGACGCCGATTGCCGGGTTGGCGGAACTTGATGGCGGGCGGTTGCGGCTGCGGGGAGAGATCCTGCGGACCGATGGCTCGGAAGCCGTGGGCGGCGAGCTTTCCGGCGACGTGGCCGACGGGCCGGATGTCGGCCGCGCCCTGGCCGAGGATTTGCTGGCGCGGGCAGGCCAAGGTTTTCTGCATAGCGGCTGACGCTGCGCAGCATGTTTACGATGCTGCGCAGAAAGTCTTTGATTTATATGTCTGTTCGCCTAAGCTGCGTTGCAGCAAAGGTGAGACAGGGAGATCGCCGTGGCCGAGACATTGCTGATCAAACGCTATGCGAGCCGACGACTGTATAACACCGAGACCTCGGATTACGTGACGCTTGAGGATATCGCCGGGTTCATCCGCGAAGGGCGCGACGTGCAGATTGTCGATCTGAAATCGGGCGATGATCTGACGCGGCAATATCTTTTGCAGATCGTGGCCGAGCATGAGAGCCGGGGCGAGAACGTGCTGCCGCTGGACGTGCTGACCGATCTGGTGCGGTCCTATACGACACAGGCGCAATCGGTGGTTCCGCAATTCCTGGCGATGAGCTTCGACATGCTGCGCGAAGGGCAGTCGAAGGTGATCGAGAACATGACAAACCCGATGTCGGCCATGCCCGGCTTCGAGGCGATGCGGGCGCAACAGGAAGCCTTCCTGAGTGCGATGACCGGCGGGCTTGGCAACCAATGGTCCGGACCGTCGAAGGACGATGACCACGAGGATGAGGCGGCAAGCTCGAATCTCGAAGAGATACGTGCACAGCTTGCCGCCATGCAGGAACAGTTGTCCAAGATGGACAAGAAAAAGTAGGCAGCCTTTCCTAGCGGAAGATCTGGCGAACCGTGTCGGCCATGAGCTGCACCATCATCTGATCCGACAGATAGCCCGATTCCGGCAGGTTGCGGTTGGCCTGATAACGACGGATCGCGCGGCGGGTGTCTTCGTCGAACTCGCCGTCCACCTTCCCCGGCTTCAGGCCGAGGCCGTTCAGGCGGGCTTCGATGATGCGGCGGGTGCCGGATGACAGGTTCATCGCATCTTCGATCCGGGCCGCATCGGGGAACTCTGCCTCACGCTGAAGGGCGACGATGCGGGCCTGGGCTTCTTCCCGGAAGGCGCCGTCGGGCGACAGGACGAGGTAGTCCTCATAGGCTTCCGCGGTATCGAATGACGTGGCTTCGTCCCACAGTTGGCGATCGACGCGGCTGGCGCGGTCGCGCTTGCTGTCCTCGATGATCGAGAGACGCTCCTGGGCCAGTTCGGCGAATTCGCCATCGGGAAAGCGCTTGAGATAGGCGCGCAGCCCGGCTTCGTCACCGACTGCGCCGGTTTCGTCCCAGTAGGCAAGGTCGGCGGCGCGTTGGGTCTGGCGACGTTCCTCGGCCTCGGCTTCCAGTTCCTGGGCGCGGCGGCGGGCCTGTTCGTCGAGAAGCGCGATCTGTTCCGCCGTCATGTATCCCGTCGCATCGAACCGTTCAGAGCTTTGCCAGGCGGTCACGGCGGCGCGGGTGCCGCGCCCGAAGATGCCGTCGATGCCGCGGGTGTCGAAGCCCAGAAGCGACAGGTCGCGCTGGATGTCCCGGCGGGCGTCGCGGCTGAGGTCGAGCGCCTGTTCCTCGCGCTCGGCACGTGCTGCGGGCGTATCGGTCAATGCGCGGATGCGGTTCTGGGCCATGTCGGTGAAATCGCCATCCGGGTGGGCGTCGACATAGTCCTCATACGCCTCCACGGTGTTTTCGTCGCTGGCCGCCCGCCAGTCGCGGATATCGCCAAGACGGTCGTTCTGGGTTTGCGGCGGTGGGGTGCTGCCTTCGAGGAAGACCAACGTGTCGGGCATGAAGCCGGAGATCGTCACGCGACCCTGCCGCGCTGCGCCGACGAAGGGGCGGCCGCGTTGGGCGATGTGGTCTTCCAGCACATCGGTCGTGCGCCGGGGGGTGCCCTGGATGACGGTGACGCCTTGCGGGATGGCGAGGTCGCCGATGCCGAGCGACAGGCCCTGGCCGAAATCGGCCTGACGGTCATCGGTGGACAGGATCAGAATGGCCTTGCCGGGTTTCTCCGCCAGAAGCGCGAAGACGGTTGCAAGCGGCAGGGCATCGCGGTGGAGGGTTGCCAGAGGTCCGGCGGTGGCGTCCGCTGGCAGGAAATAGGTTTCGGTCGCAGAACTGACGAAGCGGCCGGAGAGCACGACAAGGGCGGCTTCGGTCTGCGCGATCTGCTGGCCGAAGGCGGCGAGGGCGTCGGTCAGGTCGTCCTGGCTGGCGTCCTCAAGCATGGTGACCTGCATGCCAGCCTGTTCCAAATCGCGCGTGGCCCGGTTGATGCGGGCGGCATCGTCAAGCTCGGGGAGGTTTTCGTAATCCTCGTTGCCGACCATCAGGCCGATGGATTGCGCCGGAGCCACGCCGGGTGCGACCAGCGCAAGCGCGAAAATGAAAGACAGAAGCCGCATCTTGGAACCTCCCTTGGGCCATCGGCCTTAGCCTAGGAGATAATGCGCAGGCCCAAAAGGGGAAGTTCCGGGCCTGCGCGTCAGGCTGCCTAGCTGTGGATCGGGCCGTCGCCGCAGGCCAGCGCGGCTTCGCGCACCGCCTCGGAATAGGTCGGGTGGGCGTGGCAGGTGCGGGCGAGGTCTTCGGCGGCAGCGCCGAATTCCATGGCGACGCAGATCTCGTGGATCAGGTCGCCCGCCATCGGGCCGATGATATGCGCACCGAGGATGCGGTCGGTTTCCTTGTCGGCGAGGATCTTCACGAAGCCGTCGGCGGCGAAATTGGCCTTGGCGCGGCCGTTGCCCATGAAGCTGAACTTGCCGACCTTGTAGGCGCGTCCGGCTTCCTTCAGTTGTTCCTCGGTCTGGCCCACGTTCGCCACTTCGGGATGGGTGTAGATCACGCCGGGGATGACGCCGTAATTCACGTGGCCCGCCTGGCCCGCGATGGTTTCCGCGACAGCCATGCCTTCGTCTTCGGCCTTGTGGGCGAGCATGGGGCCGGTGATCGCGTCGCCGAGGGCGTAGATGCCGTTCACGTTTGTCTTCCAGTGCGCGTCGGTTTTGACCTGACCGCGATCCGTCATCTCCACCCCGATCTCGGCAAGGCCGAGGCCATCGGTGTAGGGCTTGCGGCCCGTTGCCACCAGAACCGCGTCGGCGTCCACGGTGTGTTCGCTGTCGTCCTTCTTCAGCTTGTAGGTGACCTTGGCCTTGGTTTTCGTGGCCTCCACACCCTGCACGGCGGCACCCATGATGAACTCCATGCCCTGCTTTTTCAGCGTGCGCTGGAAGGTCTTCTGGATTTCGCCATCCATGCCCGGGGTGATCACGTCAAGAAACTCGATCACGGTCACTTCCGCGCCGAGGCGCTTGTAAACGGAGCCGAGTTCAAGGCCGATGACACCTGCGCCGATGACGACGAGTTTCTTCGGGATCTTGCCCAGTTCCAGCGCACCGGTGGAGGTGACGACGACCTTTTCGTCCACCTCGACGCCGGGGAGCGAAGACGCTTCCGAGCCGGTGGCGATGACGATGTTCTTCGCCTCGTGTACCTCGTCGCCCACCTTGACCTTGCCAGCCTCCGGGATCGAGCCCCAGCCTTTCAGCCAGTCGATCTTGTTTTTCTTGAACAGGAACTCGATGCCCTTGGTGTTCTGGTCGATCGTGTCCTGCTTGTAGGCCAGCATCTGGGTCCAGTCGACGCTGGGGCTTTTGCCCTTGAGGCCCATCTTGGCGAAGTTTTCTTCTGCCTCGTGCAGCATCTCGGTCGCGTGGAGCATCGCCTTGGACGGAATGCAGCCCACGTTCAGGCAGGTGCCGCCCAGCGTGTCGCGCCCTTCGACGCAGGCGGTTTTCAGGCCGAGCTGGGCGCAGCGGATGGCGCAGACATAGCCGCCGGGGCCGCTGCCGATGATGATGACGTCATAACTAGCCATGGGAGTATTCCTCTTTTTGGCGGGCGTGCTTGGGGCAGTGCCCCACTGTCCGAACTATTGAGCTGGAAGCGAAGGTGCAAGGGCGAGCCGCCTGGGTGTTCATGGTGCGAACCATCCGGCACGGCGAAGCTGTTCGCCAAGGAAGAAGGCCCCGCTGGCCCAGGCGACGACGACGATCGTCAGAAGGACGCCGGGGGCTGCGGGGCGGGCGTTGACGGTGTTGGTGGCCTCGAAGAGACTGAGGGCGCAGATGAACAGGCCCAGGAGCCAGTGCCCGCCCCGGTCGCGCCATGTGACGAGATAGAGGATGAGGGCTATGCACAAGAGCATGGCGAGGCCGAGCTCGGTTTCGCGCATGTGGTCGTTGCCATAGCTCGCGAGATAGGCGGAGAATGCGGCGATGCCCCAGAGGGAGCCGACATAGAGGCGGGCGCGGGTGGCGTCGCGTGGGGGGAGGGTGTCAGTCATTGTTCACTACAGCCTTCTTGAGGCGTGAACGCTCAATGTCCGTTTCGAAAAAGGTTCCTCTTGCGGAAACGTATGCTTCCTCGATTTTTTCGGCAGTTTCCGGCTCGTCTGTTCGATAGAGTTTCAGATTTCGCCTGAGATCGCTAACAGCGGACTTTGCGCCCGAAAGGGCCTGCGATGCCGACATTGCGCCACCATCAATTGCGGCAACCATCTTTTTGCGCGAAACCATCATTTCTCGGCGCAAACTCGCATTGGATTTTCCGATGAAGGGATCTTCGGCGACCATAAACGCTTCCAGGCAGTCGAAGAGGTGATGAAACTCACTCAGCACCTCTTCTTTGCTACGTCGCGCCACGCCGAAAATCCTAGCTTACAAATCCATCAACAACCTTCTCGGATCCTCCAGCGCTTCCTTCACCCTCACAAGGAACGTCACCGCCCCTTTGCCGTCCACGATGCGGTGGTCGTAGCTGAGGGCGAGGTACATCATCGGGCGCACGACGATTTCGCCTTTCACGACCATCGGCCGTTCCTGGATCTTGTGCATGCCGAGGATGCCCGATTGCGGGGGGTTCAGGATCGGCGAGGACATCAGCGAGCCGTAGACACCGCCGTTGGAGATGGTGAAGGTGCCGCCCTGCATTTCCGCCATCGAGAGCTTGCCGTCGCGGGCGCGGGCGCCCAACTCGTTGATCTTCTTCTCGATCGCGGCAAACGACATCTGGTCGGCATCGCGGACGACGGGGACGACAAGGCCCGTGGGCGTGCCGACGGCGATGCCCATATGGACGAAGTTCTTGTAGACGACATCGGTTCCGTCGATCTCCGCGTTGACCTCCGGCACTTCGCGCAACGCGTGGCAGCAGGCCTTGGTGAAGAAGGACATGAAGCCGAGTTTGACGCCGTGCTTCTTCTCGAACAGTTCCTTGTATTCGGACCGCAGGCCCATGACGCCGGACATGTCGACCTCGTTATAGGTCGTGAGCATGGCCGCCGTATTTTGCGCGTCCTTCAGCCGCCGGGCGATGGTCTGGCGCAGGCGGGTCATCTTGACCCGTTCCTCGCGGCCCGCATCCTCCGCAGCGACCGGGGCGCGGGGGGCGGAAGGTGCGGGGGCCTCGGCCTGGGGCGTGGGCGAGGCGAGGGCCTTTTGCACGTCTTCCTTCATGATGCGGCCATCCTTGCCGGTGCCGGTGACCTGATCGGGGGTCAGGCTGTTTTCAGCCATCATCTTCTTGGCGGACGGCGCGTCTTCGGTGTCCTTGCCGGAGGACGCGGCCGGTGCGGCGGCGGGAGCCTCCGCTTTCGGGGCAGAGGCTGGTGCGCCGCCTTCCCCGGTGGTCATGACGGCCAGCTTGCCGCCTGCGGCGACGGTCGCGCCTGCCTCGGCCAGGATTTCAGAGAGAACGCCGGACGCGGGGGCGGGGACTTCCACCGAGACCTTGTCGGTTTCCAGCTCGCAGAGCATCTCGTCAGCCTCGACCCGGTCGCCGGGCTTCTTGAACCAGTCGGCGACAGTCGCTTCCGTGACGCTTTCGCCCAAAGCGGGAACCATGATGTCCACGGCTTCGCCCTTGGCCGACGCGCCGTTCGATGCGGGAGCCTCGGCTTTGGGGGCTTCCGTTTTTGCCGGGGCGGCGCTGCCTGCGCCTTCTTCCAGCGTCGCCAGAAGCGCGTTGACGCCGACGGTATCGCCTTCGCCCGCAACGATCTCCCCCAACTTGCCCGCGACGGGCGAGGGCACTTCGACCGTCACCTTGTCGGTTTCCAGCTCGCAGAGCATTTCATCCACGGCGACGCTTTCGCCGGGCTTCTTGAACCAGGTGGCGACGGTGGCTTCGGTGACGCTTTCCCCAAGCGTGGGGACGCGGATTTCAGTAGACATTTCGGTTTATCCTTTCAGCGTCAGCGCGTCGTCCACGAGCGCCGCTTGTTGTGCTTTGTGGGCGGAGGCAAGGCCCGTCGCCGGAGAGGCGCTGGCCGCGCGACCGGCATAGATCGGTCGTGTGTGTTTTGCCTTGATGCGGGTGAGGACCCATTCGATGTTGGGTTCCATGAAGGTCCAGCCGCCTTGGTTCTTGGGCTCTTCCTGGCACCAGACGATATCGGCATTCTTAAAGCGTTTCAGTTCCTTCACCATGGCCTGGGCCGGGAACGGGTAGAACTGTTCGACGCGCAGGAGGTAGACATCGTCGATGCCGCGATTGTCGCGTTCTTCCAGCAGGTCGTAATAGACCTTGCCCGAACACATGACGACGCGCTTGATCTTGTCGTCGGGTTTGAGCGTGGTTTCCGAATTGCCCTTCTCCGCATCGTCCCAGAGGATGCGGTGGAAGCTTGACCCGGTCACCATGTCTTCCGTGTTGCTCACAGCCATCTTGTGGCGCAGCAGTGACTTGGGCGTCATCAGAACCAGCGGTTTGCGGTAAGATCGGTGGAGCTGGCGGCGGAGGATGTGGAAGTAATTGGCCGGTGTCGTGCAGTTGGCGACGATCCAATTGTCTTCCGCACACATCTGCAGGAAGCGTTCGAGCCGGGCGCTTGAGTGTTCCGGTCCCTGGCCTTCGAAGCCGTGTGGCAGGAGCATGACGAGGCCGGACATGCGCAGCCATTTGCGTTCGCCGGACGAGATGAACTGGTCGAACATGATTTGCGCGCCGTTGGCGAAATCGCCGAACTGCGCTTCCCAGAGGACCAACGCGTTGGGTTCGGCCAGCGAATAACCGTATTCGAAGCCGCAGACCGCGTATTCCGAGAGCATCGAGTCGATGACCTCATACCGCGCCTGGCCTTCCTGGATGTGGTTGAGCGGCTTGTAGCGTTCTTCGGTATCCTGGTTGACAAGGCCCGAGTGACGCTGGCTGAAGGTGCCGCGCGTACTGTCCTGACCGGCCAGCCGCACCGGGTAGCCTTCGGTGAGGAGCGAGCCGAAGGCGAGTGCTTCCGCCGTGGCCCAGTCGAAGCCCTTGCCGGTCTTGAACATCTCCTTTTTCGCTTCGAGAAGCCGGTCCACGGTGCGGTGGGTGGTAAAGCCTTCGGGCACGCGGGTGAGCGCCGCGCCGACTTTTTCGAGGGTTTTCTTGGAAATGGCGGTCTTACCGCGCTGGTATTTCTCCCCCTCCCGGTCGAGATGGCTCCAGCGCCCGTCAAGCCAGTCTGCCTTGTTGGGCTTGTAGGCTTTGCCGGATTCAAACTCCTCGTTCAGATGGGCCTGGAACTGGGCCTTCATATCCTCGATCTCGCCCTCGGGGATCAGCCCGTCCTTCACCAGCCGGTCGGTATAAAGCGAAAGCGTAGTCTTATGGCCTTTGATCGTCTTGTACATCATCGGGTTGGTGAACATCGGCTCGTCGCCTTCGTTATGTCCGAAGCGGCGATAACAGAAGATGTCGAGCACCACGTCCTTGCCGAATTTCTGGCGGAATTCGATGGCGACCTTGGCGGCGTGGACGACCGCTTCGGGGTCGTCGCCGTTGACGTGGAAGATCGGCGCTTCGACCATGAGCGCGATGTCGGTGGGATAGGGCGAGGACCGCGAGAAATGCGGCGCGGTGGTAAAGCCGATCTGGTTGTTGACGATGATATGGATCGTGCCGCCGGTCTTGTGGCCTTTCAGCCCCGAGAGACCGAAGCATTCCGCGACCACGCCCTGACCCGCGAAGGCGGCATCGCCGTGGAGCAGCACGGTCAGCACCTTTGTGCGGTTGGTGTCGTTGAGCTGATCCTGCTTGGCCCGCGCCTTTCCAAGGCAGACCGGGTTCACCGCTTCGAGGTGCGAGGGGTTGGCGGTCAGCGAGAGGTGGACGGAATTGCCGTCGAATTCGCGGTCAGACGACGCGCCGAGGTGGTATTTCACGTCACCGGAGCCGTCCACATCCTCGGGCTTGAAGCTGCCGCCCTGGAATTCGTTGAAGATGGCCTTGTAGGGCTTGTTCATCACGTTGGCGAGAACCGAAAGACGGCCTCGATGCGGCATCCCGATGATGATTTCCTTCAGGCCCAGTTGCCCGCCGCGCTTGATGATCTGTTCCATGGCCGGGACAAGGCTTTCGCCGCCGTCGAGGCCGAAACGCTTGGTGCCGGTGTATTTGACGTGAAGGAACTTCTCGAACCCTTCCGCTTCCACCAGCGCGTTCAGGATCGCCTTCCGGCCTTCGCGGGTGAAGCCGATTTCCTTGCCATAGCCTTCGATCCGCTCCTTCAGCCAGGAGGCTTCCTCGGGGTTTGAGATGTGCATGTATTGCAGCGCGAAGGTGCCGCAATATGTGCGTTTGACGATGGCCAGGATCTCCCGCATCGAGGCGAAGTCGAGGCCGAGGACCTGGTCGATGAAGATCGGGCGGTCCATGTCAGCCTCGGTGAAGCCGTAGGATTTGGGGTCCAGTTCCGGGTGCGGGGTTTCGTCCCGCATGCCGAGGGGATCGAGATCGGCGACGAGGTGACCCCGGATGCGGTAGGCGCGGATGATCATCAGCGCGCGGATCGAGTCGAGCACGGCGCGTTTGACCGCGTCGTCGTTGACGGCGACGCCTTTTTCCGCCGCTTTGGCGGTGATCTTGTGGGCGGCTTTCGCCTGTGCTGCCGGGCCGAGGTCGCCCCATTGGCCATCGAGCGCGGCGGTCAGTTCGTCGGCAGGCTGAGGCGGCCAGTCGGTGCGGGCCCAGCTTGGCCCGGCGGCTTCACGCTTGGCGTCGATCTCGGTGTCGCCAAGTTCGCGGAAGAACTGCTGCCAGGCCACGTCGACCGCGTTGGGGTCGCTCGCGTAACGGGCGTAGAGCTGTTCGATATATTCGGCGTTGTGGCCCTGCAGAAAGGACGAGGCGCGGAAGATGTCGTTCGGGGATTGGTCGGTCATGGGGTCACCTCTGCTGGGTTGGGACCGTGGCGAGTAGGAATTGCGCAAAGTACGAAAAAGATAGCGATCAAAGCTAGGTATCCCATGAAGGCGAGTCCGGCTTCCGGCATCAATCGCGTGAGAGAGTGCATGCCGTAGGCTGGTGATGCATCAATGATCGGGACCGTGACAATCGCGGCAAGGACATAGACAGGCAGCAGGAGCGACAGCGCTGTTGGAATACCTGCATCGCGCAATCGTCGGATGATTGCGGAATAAACGGGGAGAGCCAGGATGCCAAAGAGCAAGACCGCATACTGTGGCACAGTGAGGTGCCTTAAAAGCGTTCCTGTGAGCCAACTGGGTTCTTCGAACCAAGCAACCGCCATCAACATCGCAAAGAGGGGAGGTGCGAACCACCAGAACTCGGAACGCGACGCACGGCCATTGACCGACAACGAGTTCTTCAAGCCATTCGCAATGGATTGTCCTGGTCCCATCACAACCCTCCCGCCCGGCGTTTTCGCCGGACAGCCCCCGACCCTGGGGCGGTAACCCCCTCCCCAGGGTCGGGGGCTGCCCTATGTGCTATGCACAGACCGAGGCTCATGCCCGCTCACTCGCAGTCAGGGTCGTCGGATCGGCGAAATGAGAATGCGCGTCGAACGCCGCCGTGAGGGCGCCGTTTCGGGACTGGTCTTTCATTCGTTCGTTCCTC
>JBNKWP010000008.1:27351-153543 GCA_050299835.1 Silicimonas sp. | reverse complement strand
GGAGCCGGTCGCCTGGATGAATGCGAATGCCGCCCGGATCGCGGGTGTCCATGTAAAGGACATCGCGCCGGAGGGCGAGGCGCAAGACGAGGATGGCTGGGCCGATGTCGGCCACGGAACGCTGGACTGGCAGGCGATTATGGATGCCACCCGCCAGACTCCCTGCCGCTATTTCGTAGCGGAACATGACAATCCGAATGACCACCACCGCTTCGCGACCCGGTCGCTGGCGTCGATGCAAAGCTACTGAAGGAACACCCAAATGGATAATCTTGGCGTCGGCATCATTGGTTGCGGCAATATCTCCAGTGCCTATCTCCGCCTTGCTCCCATGTTCAAAGGGCTGGAGGTGCGGGCGGTTGCGGACCTCAACATGGAGGCTGCCAGGCAACGGGCCGAGGAATACGGGGTCGCTGCAAGGACCGTAGATGATCTGCTCGGGTCCGACGACATCGATGTGATCGTGAACCTGACAATCCCGGATGCGCATTTCCGGGTGACGAGTTCAATTTTGGAGGCGGGCAAGCACGCCTACACCGAGAAGCCAATCGTTCTGACGATGGAAGAAGGGGAGACGATCCGGGCGCTGGCAGCCTCCAGGGGGCTGCGCGTTGGGTCTGCCCCGGACACGTTTCTGGGGGGGGCGCACCAGCTTGCCCGGCACACCATCGACAGCGGCAAGGTTGGGCGCATTCACGCGGGAACCGCCCATGTGATGAGCCGGGGGATGGAGCACTGGCATCCGAACCCGGACTTTTTCTTCAAGCCGGGCGCGGGGCCGATGTTGGATATCGGTCCCTATTACGTCACCAACCTGATCCAGTTGCTGGGGCCGGTAAAGCGGGTCGGCGCGCTGACAACGTCGGCCTTTGCTGAACGGACGATCACGTCGGAACCCCGTGCCGGTGAAAAACTGGCCGTTGAGACACCGACGAATATCCATGCACTGCTGGAGTTCGAGAACGGCGCGAGCATCAATATCTCAACCAGTTGGGACGTTGCGGCGCACCGGCATGGCAACATGGAACTCTACGGCACCGAAGGCACGCTTTTCCTGCCCGATCCGAACTTCTTCGGCGGTCCGGTCGAACTTGGTACGGGCGAAGGTACCGCGCCGCTTGAGAACTGGGACCACCCGTTCGGCGTCGCGAACCAGGACACGCGGGCGAATTATCGGATGGCGGGTCTGGCCGACATGGCCGCCGGTCTGGCCGAAGGACGCCCGCATCGCTGTTCGCTGGAACTGGCGCTGCATGCGGTGGACGTAATGACGAGCGTCCTGAAATCCGGGGAGACCGGGAACTTCGTGACACTGACCACCACCTGCGAGCGTCCCGCGCCGCTTGGCCCGGATAAGGCCCGTGCGCTGATGGTGGAGGCATGATCCGAAATCCGATCCTGCCCGGCTTCAATCCCGACCCGTCCTTCTGCCGGGTCGGGGAGGATTACTACATCGCGACCTCCACCTTTGAATGGTATCCCGGTGTGCAAATCCACCATTCGCGCGATCTGGTGAACTGGACGCTGGTGTCGCGTCCGTTGAACCGCGCTGCTTTGCTGGACATGCGGGGCGATCAGGACTCGGGCGGCATCTGGGCACCGTGCCTTTCTCATGCCGATGGGAAGTTCTGGCTGGTCTACACGGATGTGAAGCGGCTGGACGGGGCGTTCAAGGATTCCCACAACTATATCACCGCCTGCGAGACCATCGACGGTGAATGGTGCGATCCGTGGTACGTGAACTCGACCGGGTTTGACCCATCGCTGTTCCACGACGAAGACGGACGGAAGTATTTCCTCAACATGCGCTGGAACCATCGTGGTCCCGGCACAGGCGGCAACCCGGCGCATGCCAGCTTCGACGGGATCGACCTGCAGGAATGGTCGCCGGATGAGGGGCTGATCGGGCCAGTGAAATCCATCTGGCCCGGCACCGACCGGGGGCTGACGGAGGCACCGCATCTCTTCAAGCGGAACGGGTATTACTATCTGACGACTGCGGAAGGCGGCACCGGCTACGGCCACGCGGTCAGCCTTGCGCGGTCGCGGGATATCTGGGGACCTTACGAGACCCATCCCGAGAAGCACGTCATCAGCACGGCGGGCGCGCCCGATCATCCGATCCAGAGGACCGGACACGGGCAATATGTCGAAACCCCGGACGGGCAGCATTATCACACGTTTCTGATGGGACGGCCGATACCGGGACGGAACGGGGAAGGGCGGTTCTGTCCGCTCGGGCGGGAGACCGGGATTGCCCGCGTGATGTGGAAGGACGACTGGCTTTACCTCGAAGGTGGCGGGATGGTGCCCCCGGTGGAGGTGAAGGGGCTGGCGGATGTCGAACCGGAACCGTTGAGAGACATCGAGCATGATCTGGGCGGTGAATTGCCGTCTGAATTCCAATGGCTTCGCACTCCTCATCCCGAACGTCTGTTCCGCATGGAAGAGGATGCGCTTGTTCTGATCGGGCGGGAGAGCATTGGAAGCTGGTTCGAGCAGTCTCTGGTTGCCCGAAGGCAGGAACACCTTGCCTACACGGCCGAAACCGAACTCGACATTGCGCCCGACAGCTACCAGCAGGCCGCCGGTCTGACGACCTATTACAACCGGCACAAGTTCCATGCGGCGGTTGTGACCCATGAGCCGGGGCTGGGCCGTGCTGTGACGGTGCTGTCCTGTCCGGGCAACTGGCCCGATATGCAAATGACCATCGCGGCGGAACCGGTGGCCGTGCCGGAAGGGCCGGTTCGCCTGAAGGTCGAGGTCGATCATGCCGAGCAACAGTTCTTCTGGGCGAGCGGGGACGGTGACTGGGAACCGCTGGGGCCGGCGCTCAATGCAGCGGTAATCTCCGATGAAGGCGGGCGGGGGGAACATGCCTCGTTCACCGGCGCCTTCGTGGGCATGTTGGCGTTCGACACGTCCGGTCGAGGATGCGAAGCCCGCTTCACGAGATTCGCCTATCGGCCCGGCTCTTGACGCGACCTTCACGACGCCCCAACAAACAGGCGAAGATGGAGGAACCGCGATGACCGATCTCTGGACCCAGCCATCCGGCAAGGCGCGGCGCGGAATATATGCCGCCGCCATCTCCCCGCTGACCGAGGACGGCAGGCTGGATGGTGCGGCACTGGTCGAGTATTGCCGCCACCTGATGTCGGAGAAGGGCGGCTGCGACGGTGTGGCACCGCTCGGGACAACGGGTGAAGGCACGTCGATCCCGATGCGTGACCGGCTGGCCGCGCCGGGTCAACTGGCCAAGGCCGGGCTGCCAAGTGACCGGGTTATCATCGGGACCGGAGCGCCATCGGTCGGTGACGCGGTTGAACTGACGCGGGCGGCATTGGATGCGGGATATCAAAACGTTCTCGTCCTGCCGCCCTTCTATTATAAGGACCCGAGCGACGAAGGTCTGTTCGCGAGCTACGCAAGCCTGATAGAAGGTGTCGGCTGCGACCGGCTCAGGTTATACCTCTACCATTTCCCGAAGATGTCTGCGACGCCGCTTTCGGTCGAACTCGTGACCCGGCTTCGGCGCGAGTTCGGTCAGGTGGTCGCGGGCCTGAAGGACAGCACAGGCGAGTTCGAGGTCTCCCGTCGTTTCATCGAAGCGACCGGCGGAATTGCTGAAGATTTCGACGTTTTCCCCGCAACAGAGACGCTTCTTTGGGACGGCATCGCGATTGGCAGCGCAGGTGCGATCTCGGGCACGACAAATGCGTTCGGGGCTTTGGCCAAGGCGGCTCTGCAGGCTCCAGATGGCCCCGAGCGGGTGGAAGCCGTGGCACGGGCCGGAAAAGCTCGCGCGATCGTTGCCAAATATAACAATACGATGGCTGCGATGAAGCAATGCGAGGCCTGGCGGAGCGGCAACGATGCCTGGCTTCGTCTCCTGCCGCCCTTGCGGCCTTTGTCCGCGGCCGATGCGGCGTCTCTCAAAGCGGAACTGGACGCGCTTTAGGCGATCCACTCGCTGACCGGCGCGGTGGCCTCCTGAAGGGGCTGGCTGATGATATCGACCAGCGTCGGGCCGGGATGGTCGATTGCCTTGCGCAGCACTGCCTCCAACTCGTCGGGATCCTCCACCTTCCATGATTTCACACCGAAGGCGCTGGCGACGGCTGCGTGATCCGTCCGGTCGAAATCGACGGAGTAATAACGTTCGTCGAATTTGGTTTTCTGCCCGGCCTTGATCCAGCCAAAGACGGAGTTCGAGAAGACGATGAAGGTGATCGGCAGGTTCTTTCGAACGGCTGTTTCCAGCTCTCCGCAGGTGAAGCCGAAGCTGCCATCGCCCATCAAGGCCACGACCTTGTGTCCGGGCTTGCCGATGGCCACGCCCATCGCTGCAGACATCGCATAGCCAAGGGCACCGTGGGCGCGGTTGGAAAACAGGGTGCGGCCAGCGGTGCGCAATTCATAATAGGCCGAGATATAGGGGCAGGGTGTGCCAGGGTCGCCGACGATGATCGCGTCGTCGTCGAGCACCACGCGCAGGGCCGCAATTGTGCGCTCGGGCCGGATCGGGCGGTCGGAACTGGCTGCGCGTTCGTGGAATCCGGTCCATTTCGCGGCTTTGGCGGGGGCGATGAATCTCGCGCCACCGAAACTGACGATTTCCCGATCTGAAAGAGCGCCGTTCAGGGCCGCAAGAGCCGCACGCGCGTCCGCGACGAGGGCGGCCTCGGTCCTGTAGGATGCGCCGATCACCTCGGGGTCGCTGTCGATGTGCAGAATGCGGGTGCCTTTGGCCGGATAGCGCCAAAGCTCGGTCGTGACAGAGCCCGCGCGACAACCGATGAAGAGGACCAGATCCGCGGCTTCGACGACGCTTCGTGTCTCGGGGACGCCGCCGTTCGAGCCGACAACGCCAAGGCAGTTGCGATGCGTCTCGGGCAGGGAACCCTGACCGGAAATCGTGGTTGCGACTGCGATATCAAGGGTTTCAACAAATTTCTGGAACTCCGCCTCGCCGCCGCTCAGCACGATGCCTCCGCCGCAGATAACAAGGGGATTCTTCGCTGCGAGCAGCGCATCGAGAAAGGCATCGACCGCATCCGGTTCGGGGGCGGTCCGGTAGGCAGGAAAGCGGCTATGCGCCGGATCGTGCCAGAGCGTGTCCGGATCAGCCTCGCCGCGTTGGACGTCGATCGGGAAGCCCAGATGAGCGGCGCCCGGACGTCCGGTGGTCATTGTGCGAAAGGCCGCGCGGACGGCATCTGGAACCTGATCGGCGTGCTGAATGACCTGTGTCGATTTGGTCAGCGGGCGCATCAGCCCCGCCTGATCCAGCTCCGTCAGCGGATAGTGCCCGGCTGCCCGAGTGCCCACGTCCGAGGTGATGGCGAGGACCGGCACCGAGCTTTCATTGGCCTCGATCAGGCCCGGCAGGATGTAGGTCGCGCCGCCACCCGAGGGGCCTTCGCAAATGCCGGGCTTGCCGGTCACGCGCGCATATCCGTCCGCCATGTAGGCAGCAGAGCGTTCGTCGCGTGTGAGGATGTGTTCGATTCCGTGGTCCAGCCGATACAGCGCGTCATAAAAGGGCAGGGTTGTGTCGCCGCACAGACCGAAAATGTGGTGCACCTGATAGGCGTCCAGCATCCGGACCATCGCTTCGGCGCCGGTGAGCGTGTTCGCGGTCATAAGGGTCTCCGTTTTCCGCATCAGAGCCGCGTTCGGGTGGGCATGCAAGCTGATAGGGGGAGGTGTTCAGACGTTCCCTGCCGATGCCGCGAGCCACGCGGCGCATTCGGCGAGCTTCTGTGTCGCACCCAGAATGTCGCCGGTCTGTCCGCCGATTTGGCGCTTCGCAAGGCCGCAGACTGCCATAGCCACGATTGCCATCATCAATATGCCAGAGACCTGCCCGGCGAGGAGCATCAAAACCACACCGACGATTAGTGCAAAGAGGACGCCATTATCGAATTTGGTTGCGGCACTATGGCCAAGCCCCTCCGAACGCGCCGGTGGTAGCAAGGTCATTGGAAGGAGCATGGCGGACCGGCTGGCGGCACCTATGGCGACGAACCCGAAAAGCGAGCCTGTGCTTGCGATCCCGGCTGCCGTCACGCCGAGGATGAAGATCAGGGCCAGAACGCCGAAACTGCCGATGCGGCTGTCCTTCATGATCGAGAGCTTGGCATCGACCGTTTTGCCGCCGCCGAACCCGTCTGCCATGTCGGCCAGCCCGTCCTCGTGAAGTCCCCCGGTCGCGAGCGACGCGACCGCGAGCGCGAGCATGGCGGCGGCGAGGGGTGGAACTCCAAGCGAAACCGAATGTGCAAATGTCAGGCCCGAGAGCAGGCCGATACCTGCGCCCACCACCGGAAATGCCCATGTGCATCTGGAAAGCGCGGGCAACGGGCCGCTGACATGGCCCATCGGCAGGCGGGTGAGGATCATCCCGGCGACCTGAAGTTCGCCCAGACGGCTCACCCGTCTGATACTCCTGCCTCGGCAAATGTGGCCATGCCGTTATGGCAGGCGAGGGCGCTTCTCACGATTCCGAGTGCCAATGCCGCTCCAGTGCCCTCGCCGAGCCGCATGGCGAAATCCAGTACCGGCGGTTTGTCCATCGCCAGTGTCAGGCGCGCGTGGCCGGGTTCGGCGCTGGCGTGACCGATCATGCAATGGTCAATAAGGCTTGGGCTGACGGCCACGAGGGGGGCGACTGCCGCCGTGCAAATGAATCCGTCGAGCAGGACCGGGATGCCAGTTGCCCGGGCGGCGAGAACCGCACCGCAGATTGCCGCCTGTTCCCGGCCGCCGAGAGCTGCGAGCAGACCCATCGGGCTTTGCGTGCCATGTAACGCAAGGCCTTCGGCGATGACTTTTGCTTTCAAGGCCATCCCTGCCGCATCCGATCCGGTTCCGGCCCCGACCCAATCCTCTGGTGCCCCGCCGAAACAGGCGCAGGCAAGGGCTGCGGCTACGGTCGAGTTGCCGATACCCATTTCGCCGAGCAACAGGATGTCGGCACCTTCGTCGACGGCCGCGGCTCCGCGATTGATCGCATCGAGGGTTTCCGCCTCCGTCATCGCCGGACCGGTGGTGAAATCCTGCGTGGGCGTTTCGAGGTCGAGAGCGACGACCGACAGTTTCGCACCGTTGGCGGCACAAAGCTGGTTGATCGCTGCGCCGCCTGCCTCGAAATTCGCCACCATCTGGGCGGTAACTTCCTGCGGGAAAGGGTTTACGCCACGGTCGCAAATGCCGTGGTTGCCAGCGAACACCAGGGCTTGCGCTGTGTTGATGGCCGGTCGTTCCGTGCGTTGCCAGCTTGCCATGAAGATCGCGATATCTTCGAGCTTGCCCAAAGACCCCGGCGGCTTGGTCAACTGGGCCTGTCGCGCGCGCGCCGCTTCCGCAGCCGTGCCGTCCGCCGAGGGCAGTTGCTTAACGAGGTTCCCTATTTCGGCAAGAGAAGAGACTTCAAAGGGCATTCGGTTTCACTTTCATGGGGTATCCGGCGACGACCAGATAGACTTCGTCTGCGGCGGCGGCAATGGTCTGGTTCAAATGGCCTTGGGCATCGCGAAATGCGCGGGCCAGGGCGTTTTCAGGGACGATTCCCAATCCCACTTCGTTTGTGACCAATATGACGGGACTGGCCTGTCTTGGCAGGGTGACTGCCAATCGGGTGGCCGCGGCCTTCCAGTCCCGGTCGTGATGCATCAGGTTGGAAAGCCAGAGCGTGAGGCAATCGATCAGACGGGGGCCGGTGCCGTCAGACGCGACAAGCGCGTCCACCAGATCAAGCGGTTCCGCGATCGTCCGCCATTCCGGCCCCCGTCGCGCCTGATGTCTTGCAATCCGGTCGGCCATCTCGTCATCAAAAGCCTGGCCGGTGGCGATATAGGTGGGGTTCTCACCCATCGCGAGCGCCCAGTTCTCCGCGATCAGGCTTTTGCCCGAACGCGCGCCTCCGGTGATGAGTATCGACTTCGCCATGCGGCCATGACAAATCAGATCGCGATTGAAATGGGAAGCGAAGCGTGACGACCGGGGAACTCATCCTGATCCGGCATGGCAAGACCGATAGTCCGGGCCGCTTGAATGGGCGAACGGATGTTGGTCTATCGGCGCAGCCCGGCCGGTTGAAGATGCCCGTTGCGACGGTTTGGACAAGTCCGGCGCGGCGTGCGCGGCAGACGGGTGAGGCGCTGTTTCCAGGAGTCTCGCTACAAGAGGATGCGCGGCTCTGGGAGCAGGATTTCGGTTCTTGGGACGGGATGGCCTATGCCGAGCTGCCTGATCTGGGCGATTTGAGCCGAGCCGAGCTGGCCGATCTCAAATCGGACGGGGGCGAGAGTTTTCGTGACATGGTCCGACGGGTCCGTCCGGCGGTCGAGGTTTTGGCAGAGACCGCTTTGTCCGAACAGTGGCCAGTCGTCATCGTCGCGCATGCAGGCACGGTTCGGGCGGCGCTGGCTTGCGCGACTGGCGATGTCGAAGGTGCCCTTGCCTTCGAAATAGATCATCTGCGGGCGACACGCCTGCGCTGCTATTCGGGAGGTCTGGCCGTGACTTCAGTGAACGAGGCACTGGCGTGATGTATCCGGCCGCCATGTTGGTGGCGTTGATTGTCGATGTCTGCGTCGGCTGGCCGAACGGTCTCTACCGCGCCATCGGCCATCCGGTCGGCTGGATCGGCCGCGTCATTTCCGCGGCAGAACGGTCACTGAACAGGGGAAATGGCCCGGCGAGACGCGTAAAGGGCAGTTTGCTTGTGCTGGTTCTCGTCGGGCTTGTGTGGCTGGTTGCATGGCGTGTCTGCCAGTTCCTGCCCGGCGGGCTTGCCGCTCTTATCCTAACGGGAATACTGGCATGGCCCCTTGTCGCCGCTCGTGCGCTTCATGTGCATGTGGCGAATGTGGGACAACCGCTGGAGCACGGCGACATTGACGGCGCGCGTGCGGAGGTGTCCAAGATCGTTGGGCGCAACCCGCAAAGCATGGAAGAAGGCGCGATCGGTCGAGCGGCGCTTGAGAGTCTCGCCGAGAATGCCTCCGACGGTGTTATTGCACCGCTCTTTTGGGGCGCGATTTTCGGACTGCCGGGGATCGCGGTCTACAAGACGATCAACACACTCGACTCGATGATCGGATACCGCAATGACCGGTATCGCGACTTTGGCTGGGCCGCGGCCCGGCTCGACGATCTCGCCAATCTCATACCGGCGCGTCTGACCGGCCTGCTGATCTGCGGCGCTGCGGTTGGCGTGCGGCGCACGGCTTTTCGCACGATGTTGCGCGACGCGGGTCGCCACCGTTCGCCGAATGCAGGCTGGCCCGAAGCGGCGATGGCCGGTGCCCTGGGCGTGCGGCTGTCGGGGCCCCGCGTGTATGACGACAGGGAGACTGACGATCCCTGGCTCAATCCGGTCGCGAACGATCCGCGCGCAGAGGACATCGGACGCGGCCTCAAGCTCTATCGTCGGGCCGTAGGGAGTTTCGGTCTGGTCCTGTTCGTTCTGGCGGTGATCTGAGAATCAACTGGCCAATCCGAGAAGCCGGTCCAGATCCAGATGAGCCTCCATATGCCCGGCAAGCTGTTCGAGCGTGGCCTCGACTGTCGCGTCATAGGCCAGCGAGGAGGGCGCGGCGCCGAGACCCGTGAGGAAGCTCTGGCGGAACGCGTCGTCCCGGAACATGCCGTGAAGGTAACTGCCGGCTATGCGACCATCGGCGCTTACCGCGCCCTCCTGCCGATCGCCCACAATTGCGAACGGGCGAGCGCGGTCGGGGCCGTCGGTCACGCCCTTGTGCATTTCGTACCCCGTAAAGCTCACGCCGGATGCGGCATGGGTTGCTGCAACTTCGGTCAATCTTTTGTCGCCCGTCATCTCCGTTGAGACGTCGAGCCACCCGAGACCTTCCATGCCGCCAGCCGGGCCCTCTAGTCCGTCAGGATCGCGGACCTGATGTCCAAGCATCTGGTAGCCGCCGCAAAGTCCCAGCACATGGCCGCCACGGCGGATATGCGCGGCAAGGTCGATATCCCAGCCTTGTTCGCGCAGGAAGTTCAGGTCGGCTCTCGTGGATTTGCTGCCGGGCAGGATAACGAGTGCGGCATCTCCGGGGATCGGATGTCCGGCGTCCAGCATCGTTAGCCGCACCCCAGGTTCCTGCGCCAAGGGGTCCATGTCGTCGAAATTCGCGATCCGGGAGAAACGCAGGCAGACGATATGCAACTCGCCTTTGTCAGAAGAGCGGATGTCGAGCGCATCTTCCGCAGGAAGCTTCCAGGCGTCACTGAACCAGGGAAGAACGCCACATCCTGCCCAGCCTGTCTTTGCTTCGATGAGGTCGTAGCCTGTATCAAACAAAGATGGATCGCCGCGAAACTTGTTGACGAGGAAGCCCCGGATCATCGCAGCGTCCTCCGGGTCGAGAATGGCCTGGGTTCCGACAAGCTGTGCAATCACGCCTCCGCGGTCGATGTCGCCGGCAAGGACAACCGGAACCTCGGCGGCCCGCGCGAACCCCATATTCGCGATGTCACCGTCGCGCAGATTGACTTCCGCCGGGGAGCCCGCGCCTTCGACAATCACCAGATCATGCGTGGCTTTCAAGCGATGAAAGCTTTCCAGCACCGGAGCCATCAGCGATGGCTTCAGTTTTGCATAGTCCCGAGCCTTCGCCGTTGTGAGCCGCTTGCCCTGCACGACCACCTGCGCGCCGGTTTCGCTTTCGGGCTTTAGAAGGATCGGGTTCATGTCGGTATGCGGCCTCAGCCCCGCTGCCAGCGCCTGAAGCGCCTGCGCCCGGCCGATCTCGCCGCCATCGATGGTGACGGCTGCATTGTTGGACATGTTCTGGGGCTTGAACGGGGCAACCGAAAGCCCACGGTTGCGGGCGGCGCGGACCAACCCTGCCACCAGGATCGACTTGCCGACATTCGAGCCGGTGCCCTGGATCATCAACGCGCGGCTCATGCGTTTCTCAGTTGCGCGGCCGGTCAACTCGATCTCCGTCGACGATAGAGAAACAGGACGACGGCAAATGCCACAACCAGCAGTTCCAGTTTGAAGAACCAGTGGTTCATGAAGGAAAGCAGCCAATGACTGTGCGTCGGCTGAACGACAACCAGCGGATAGGACGCTTCGGAAAGAGGCCACAGCCATGCGACGGCTCCGGCGAAACTGTCGAGGGCCATGTGCAATAGACCGCCCGCTCCCAGACCGGAAATGAACGGGCGTCGAAGTGCAAGCCCGGCAAGCAGGACAGTCAGCCACACGATCGGACGGTGCATTATCAGCGTATGGTGGTGGTAGCTGCTGTCGATCAAGTAGAACCAGAGAAGGTCGATGTCCGGCATTACCGACCCCAAAAGAAGGCTGAAGAACGCGACCCGACCCGCGCCCGCTTTTTCAAGTCCGCAGGCGGCAAGGTAACCGGCTGGCAAATGTCCGACGATCATTAGAACTCGATTCCCGACTGCGCCTTGATGCCGTCCCGGAACGGATGCTTGACCAGCGTCATCTCGGTTACCAGATCGGCTGCCTCTATCAATTCCGGTTTCGCATTGCGGCCCGTGAGCACGACATGGGTCATCGCGGGTTTCTCGGTCAATAGGAAGTCCACGACTTCGTCGATGTCGAGATAGTCATACCTTAGCGCGATATTTATCTCGTCGAGCAGGATGAATCGATAGTCGGGGTTGCGGATGAAAGCCTTGGCCTTTTCCCAGCCCGCTTTCGCTGCCGCGATATCGCGCTCCTTGTCCTGGGTTTCCCAAGTAAAGCCTTCGCCGGAGGTGACCCAATCCACGGCATCGGGGAAGTGTCCGGTGAAGAAGTCGCGCTCGCCCGTCGACCAGTTTCCTTTGATGAACTGGACCACGGCGGCCTTCATCCCATGCGAGATGCAGCGCGTCAGCATCCCGAAGGCCGACGAACTCTTGCCCTTGCCGGGACCGGTATGGACGACGATCAGGCCTTTCTCCTCGGTCTTGGTCTCCATCAGCCGGTCGCGTGCCGCCTTGATCTTCTGCATTTTTGCGCGGTGGCGGTCGTTTTCGTCGCTCATCAGGTCGTCTCCGCTGTCTTGACTCGGTCCACCGATTGGCAGAGTGTCCTCCGGTGCTGGTGCCTGTGTACTCAGGTGAAAAGGGAATGCAATTGCAGCCGCCCCCGCGACCGTAAGTGGAGAGGGGATCCGCCAAGCCACTGGGGCCACCCGGGAAGGCGCGGATCGATCCGCAATCATCCGCGAGCCGGGAGACCTGCCAGCCTTGGAAACGTCACCGGACGGGGGGTTCCGGGAGCGGGTCGGGGACCGGTGGTCCCACTCGTTCCTGCCTTCGTCGCCTTGAAGGAATGAGCTTTTGACCGCGTTGCTGCCTGTCGAACTTCTGGTGTGCACGACCTGCAAACGCGAGGGGATGGACCCGGAGGCAGCGCGACCCGGTGCGAAGCTGTTCGAGGCGTTGTCAGCTGCGAACCTGCCGGAGAATGTCGCCCTCAAGCCCGTGGAGTGCCTGTCGAACTGCGATCACGGGTGCTCCGTGGTTCTGCGGGGTGGCCCTGTTCGCTGGACCTATGTCTATGGCAACCTTGCCGAGACCGAGGTCGAGATTGTCAGGGACGGCGTCCTTCGCTATGCGGCGACAACTGACGGTCTGGTTCCCTGGCGGGAGCGGCCAGAACATTTTCGCAAGAATTGCATTGCCCGTATTCCGCCGGTCGATGCGCCCGTGCCCTCCCTGGAGATTTGACATGACCGGCCTCAAAAAAATTCCTGTCACGGTGGTCACGGGATTCCTTGGCTCGGGAAAGACGACGCTGATCCGGCACCTGATCGAGACGACCGAAGGTCGCCGTCTGGCGGTGATCGTGAATGAGTTTGGGGATGTCGGCGTTGACGGTGAAATCCTGAAGAGCTGCGCGATCCCGGATTGCCCGGCTGAGAACATCGTCGAGCTGGCGAACGGATGCATTTGCTGCACCGTCGCTGATGATTTCATTCCGACCATCGAGGCGCTGATGCAACTCGACCCCCTGCCGGATCACATCCTGATCGAGACCTCCGGCCTTGCGCTGCCCAAGCCGCTTCTGAAGGCCTTCGACTGGCCCGCGATCCGGTCGCGCGTGACCGTGGATGGGGTGATCGCGCTGGCCGATGCCGAGGCGGTTGCGGCGGGGCGGTTCGCGCCGGATGTGGCCGCTGTCGATGCTCAACGCGCGGCGGACGAAAGCCTGGATCACGAAACGCCGCTTTCGGAGGTGTTCGAAGACCAGATTTCCTGTGCTGACGTGATCCTGCTGACGAAACCCGATCTGGCGGGACCTGAAGGCATCGAGAAGGCAAGGAAGGTTATTTCCGAAGAAGCGCCGCGCCCGTTGCCGATGATCGAAGTTTCCGAAGGCGCTGTGGATGCCCGCGTCATTCTCGGGCTTGGTGCTGCGGCGGAGGATGATCTCGCCGGGCGCCCGTCACATCATGACAATGCGCCCGACCACGATCATGAGGATTTCGATACGGTCGTGATCGACTTGGACGAGGTGGAAAGTCCCGGTGATCTGGTGCGGCGCATCACGCGACTGGCTGAGGCTCAGAATATTTTGCGGGTGAAGGGGTATGTCGCCGTGAAGGACAAGCCGATGCGTCTGCTTGTCCAAGCAGTCGGTTCCCGCATTCGCCACCAATACGACCGCCCGTGGCAACCAGGCGAGGATCGTACCGGTCACCTGGTCGTCATCGGTGAACATGATGACGTGAGCGAGGCGGCCATTCGCGCGACCCTGATGCCTCACGTTTCAGCGGCTGCAGAGTAACACGACATGCATGTCGTCTTCCGGGAAAGCCACGGACTGGAAGAAACCGAGACGCCGACCGATCTTGGGCAGTCGCCGGCGGAGCTTGTGGTGCTGTCCTTTTCCGACAGTGATCTTTCGGCTTTTGCTGCAGGTTGGCATCGATCGAAGGCGCAGGGACGGCCTCTGCCGGATTTGCGGCTCGCCAATTTGTCCGCTCTGAAACATCCGGTTTCGGTCGATCAGTATGTCGAGGCGACGCTGTCGGGGGCGAAGGCGGTGCTCGTACGATTGATCGGCGGGGCCTCCTATTGGAGCTATGGGTTGCAGCAGTTGCGTGCTTTGGCCGATACACAGGGCCTTGTCCTGGCGATCCTGCCGGGGGACGGTCACCCGGACCCGCAGTTGCAGGCCATGTCGACCGTGCCGAAGGCAACGCTGGACCGGATGAACGCACTGATCGGCGAGGGCGGGGCCATTGCGGCGGAAGCTGCACTGGCGCAGCTCGCCCTTGCGGCCGGGTTTTATGCGGCTCCTGTTCATGGCGAGAAGATCATCCCTGAATACGGCTTCTGGACGCCAGGCTCAGGCCCGTTCACCGCCTTCGATCACAGTGCCAGCCATCCGGGCATGCTTAACGTGGATGTCGCAGGAACCGCGAAACCGCTTGTATTAGTCACGTTTTACCGCGCCTATCTGACAGCCGCCGACACAAGACCGATCGAGGCGCTTATGTCTGCGCTGGACGCGCGCGGGTTCCAACCGCTTGCAGTGTTTGTGCCTTCGCTCAAGATGCCCGAGGCCGCTCAATGGCTCGAACTGCAGATCGCCGAGCTGAACCCGGCCGCCATCGTCAATGCCACGGCGTTCTCCGGCAAGGGCGCAGATGGCAAATCGCCGCTTGATGCCTGTACGGGACCTGTGTTCCAGGTCGCGCTTTCAACTTCGGATCGCGCGGCATGGGAGGAGGCAGAACGGGGCCTGTCACCATCCGATCTGGCCATGCATGTAGTGATGCCGGAAGTGGATGGTCGCCTTTTTGCGGGTGTAACGTCGTTCAAGGAGGCAGGGGCCTTCGATCCCGAGCTTCAGATTGCGCTGGCCCGGCATGAACCCCATGAGGAGCGGATTGAGGCGATTGCGGCGCGGGTGGAGGCGTGGGGCAATTTGAGACGCCCGGCGCCCGAAAAGCGCGTAGCCCTGGTTCTGTCGTCTTATCCCGGCAAGCCCTGGCAAATGGCGCATGCGGTGGGGCTTGATGCGCTTGCCTCCGCCGAGGTCATCCTGTCGGACATGGCGCAGGCGGGATATTCGGTGGGGGCCTCCGAACCGTTGGAGCATGCGCTTGCCAATGAGACCGAGATTTGGCCCCTTGAAGACTACCTTTCGGCCGTCGACAACCTTCCGGCGAAACTGCGCGAAGACCTGACGGCTGCATGGGGGCGCCCTCAGGACGATCCAGCATTTGACGGAACCGGATTTCGCTTTGCTGCTGTTCGACGAGGGTCCGTCTTCGTCGCGCTACAGCCGGAACGCGGTGTTGCGGGGCGCAAAGAGGACGACTACCACGATCTGTCACGAACGCCCCGGCACGGCTATGCTGCCTTTTACCTCTGGCTCCGCCGCCGCGCCGATGCCGTCGTTCATATCGGGGCGCATGGCACTCTGGAGTGGTTGCCGGGCAAGGCGGTGGCCTTGTCTGATACGTGCTGGCCGGACGCCTTGATCGGCGATCTTCCGGTGATCTATCCCTTCATCGTCAATGACCCCGGAGAGGCGGCACAGGCCAAACGCCGCATCGGTGCCGTCACTTTGGGGCATATGCCGCCACCACTGGTTGCCAGCGAAATATCGGAGCGATTTGCGCCGCTTGAAGCCTTGTTGGATGAATTTTCCAATGCCGACGGTCTTGATCCCAGGCGGCGTGACACACTGCAGCGCGACATTAGGATCGAAGCGCAAGCGACTGGTGTTGAAGATGATTTGGGAATCTTTCCGGAGACCTCAATCGCCGAAGCGATCACCCGCATCGACCGCTTTGTCTGCGATATCAAGGAAAGTCAGTTCGGCGAGGGAATGCATATCTGGGGAGGTGATGTCGGCCACGGGTCCGAACAATCAGGCGAGCGTGCCGGATTGATCGCCGCCTTGTCCGGCCATCGTGTCGACGCGGGGCCCTCGGGCTCTCCTTATCGCGGACGCTCGGACGTTCTTCCGACCGGGCGGAACCTGTTCACGACAGACCCGCGCAGCGTTCCCACCCGTGCCGCCTATGCGCACGGCGTGAAACTGGCCGAGGAACTCGTTCGCCGCCACCTGCAGGACGAAGGCGATTATCCGCAAGGGCTGGTGGTCGACCTCTGGGGGTCGGCGACCATGCGGACTGCGGGTGAGGAATTCGCGATGGCTCTGCACCTTTTGGGCGTTCGGCCCTTGTGGGACAACGGCTCGGGCCGCGTCACCGGGATTGAGGTGCTGCCCATTGCCGATCTTTCGCGTCCGCGAATAGATGTGACCCTGCGGATCTCAGGTTTGTTTCGCGATGTGTTCCCGTCTCTGTCGGTGCTGTTTGGTCAGGCGATTGCCGCTTTGGCAAAGCGCGACGAAGCAGCGGATTGGAACCCGTATGTCGAACGGGGTGGGGCGCGCGTTTTCGGGCCAAGGCCGGGGGATTTCGGGCTCGGCATGGGCGATCTGGCGGAAGACCTCTCTGAAGAGGCGCGCGAGCGTGCCGGTGAGGCCTGGCTGGCGTCCAGCGGGTGGAGTTTCGACACCGGGGAGGCCCAGCCGAATGAGCGTGACCTGCGCGCGCGTGTGGCGGCGGCGGATGCATTCGTGCATTTGCAGGATTTGCCCGAAACCGATCTGCTTCTGGCCGCGGATTATGCCAGCCATGAGGCCGGTTTTGCGGCGGCGAAGGCGGCGGTTGGTGGCATTAGGACCGCGCTCTATCATCTTGATAACACAGACCCGCATCGCCCCCGCGCCAGATTGCTGCCCGAAGAGGTGGCGCGTGTTGTTCACGCGCGGGCGGCGCAGCCCGGATGGATCAAGGGCATGATGCGGCACGGTTATCGGGGGGCTGCTGAGATCGCCGCGACTTTGGACAATATGGCCGTTTTCGCCAATCTCGCCCAGGCGGTCGGTCCGCATTTGTTCGATCTGTTTTATGATGAGACCTTGGGCAAGGATGACGTGAGAGAGTTCCTGGCCAAGGCAAACCCGCAGGCACTCGCCACGATGGAAGCGCGGTTCGCACAGTTGCTGGAATCCGGATTATGGAATTCCCGCCGGAATTCGATACGCGCAGATCTGGAGGCCGAACTGTGAGCGTCGTGCGCGGTTGGTGCCCCTCGGCGCATCGTCCGATGATGTCCGGGGACGGGTTGCTTGTGCGTGTCCGCCCCCCGATGGCGCGATTGACGACCGCTCAATGCCGAAAGCTGGCAAATCTGTCTTTGCACTTCACCGCTGGTCTGATCGATCTGACATCGCGCGGTAATTTGCAGCTTCGAGGGGCAAGACCTTACGATCACGAGGCACTTCTCGCGGCCTTGATCGAGGACGGATTTGTCGAAGACGACCCCGTCAATGAGGTGCCTTTGACGGTCACCCCATTCCCGGACGCTGCGGGTGAGACCGCCCGCCTTGTGAAGCAGTTGCGAAAAGCCGGCCCGGTGCTGCCAGCATTGCCACCGAAATTGGGCATTGTCGTAGATACAGGCGATCGCAGCTGTCTTCACGATGTGTCGGGGGATTTCCGTTTTGAACGGGGCGAGGGTGGCCTGATCCTGCGCGCCGACGGGCTGGATAAAGGGTGCAGGGTGACCGTCGACACGGCGGTGCACGTCCTGGTCGAACTCGCGGAATGGTATGTGCGATCGGGGGGCGCAGAGAATGGGCGCATGCGTTCCCATGTGGCCGTCTCTCATGTGCCGGAGGAGTTTCGGCGGATTAAGCCGGTGCCCGATACCATGAAATTTGCGGGGCCGGACCTTCACGCGGGCACGGTGGGTCTGGCGTTCGGTCGGGTGAGTGCCGAGGCGCTTCGTGATCTTTGCGCCATTCCGGACGTTACTCAGATGGTCTTTACACCCTGGCGCGCGATCATTCTAACTGACATATCAGGTGCGCCGGTCGATCTAGGAAAGGTGACGACTGATATATCAGGTCAGAATGCACCGGCGTTGGATCACGACGCATTGCTCACTGAAATATCAGACCCGATCGGGCAGATCGATGCCTGCCCGGGCGCGCCTTCTTGCAGTCAGGCGACGGTTGGCACGCATGCCTTAGCGCGTGCGCTGGCCAGACTGAATCCGGGGGCCGTCCACCTCTCCGGTTGTGACAAGGGGTGCGCACGCCGCGAGCCTTGTGCGGTCACGCTTGTTGGCAGAGGCGGAACGTTTGATCTCGTTGAAGGTGGCCGGGCGGGCGACGAACCGGTGCTTACCGGGCTTTCCGAAAGCGAGGTGATTGCGTATTTCGAGCGCCGAAACCCGAAAAGCCGGCCAAAAATGGATGGCCACCGAGGCTCCGAAGAAAAGGCAAATCCGAATTGACCTATACTTATGAAAAGAGCGGCGCTGCAATCTATGCGGAGTCGTTTGCGACGATCCGTTCGGAAGCCAATCTGGCGCGGTTCGGAGAGGACGAAGAACAGGTCGCTGTTCGGATGATCCATGCCGCCGGTCTGGTCGGTCTGGAGGACCATATTCGGTTCTCGCCCGGATGTGTGGCCGAGGCGCGCAAGGCCCTGATGGCTGGCGCGCCGATCCTGTGTGATGCCCGTATGGTCAGCGAGGGCGTGACCCGCAAGCGGCTTCCCCGTGACAACGAAGTGATCTGCACACTTCATGACAGCCGTGTTCCCGACCTTGCAGCGGACATGCAGAACACCCGCTCCGCTGCTGCGCTGGAGTTGTGGAGGCCTCATCTGGACGGCGCGCTTGTGGCAATCGGCAATGCGCCCACAGCTCTTTTCCATCTGCTGAATATGCTGGAAGATCCGGATTGTCCAAGGCCTGCGGCGATCATCGGTTGCCCGGTCGGCTTTGTCGGTGCGCGGGAATCGAAGGATGCGCTGTGGTCCGATCAGCCGGTGCCATGCATGATCGTCGAGGGGCGGCTGGGCGGGAGTGCCATCACGGTCGCCGCGATCAACGCGATTGCGAGCCGCGACGAATGACGGGGCGCGTTTACGGATTGGGGCTCGGGCCGGGCGATCCGGAGCTGATGACGGTCAAGGCGCACCGGCTTCTGTCCGATGCGCGGCATGTCGCATTCTTCCGCAAATCTGGCCGAAAGGGGCAGGCCCGGCAGCTGGCGGATAGTGTCATCCCAGCCAGCGCGACCGAGCATCCGATGGAGTACCCGGTCACGACGGAAATACCGGTTAGCGATCCGCGCTATAACGAGGCGCTGTCTGAATTCTACCAGACATGCGTCGCGCGCCTTGAAGCTTTGATTGAAGCGGGGGAGGATGTAGTCGTCCTGTGTGAAGGCGATCCCTTCTTCTATGGGTCGTTCATGCACCTGCACAGCCGGCTTCCCGCCGACCGCGTCGAAGTGGTTCCGGCGGTGACCGGGATGTCCGCCGCCTGGACGGCCACCGGCCAGCCGATCACTTGGGGCGATGACGTCCTGACCGTTTTGATGGGGACACTCGATGCCTCCACACTGGTCGATCACATGCGTAGGGCCGATGCACTCGTCGTCATGAAGATCGGTCGCAACCTGCCGAAGATCAGGGAAGCGCTTCGTACGGCCGGTCGCGCGGAGTCCGCCTGGTTCGTTGAATATGCGGCCATGCCCGATCAGAGGGTCAGGCGGCTGGCAGATGTGCCGGAGGACTTCAGCGCGCCGTATTTTTCCATCGTCGTCGTTCACGGTCAGGGACGAAGGCCATGATCGGCTGGCTTGCCATTGCCGGTCTGGGGCCGGGCCGTCGCACCCTCTGGACGAGCGAGGTGGAAGATGTGCTGCGCGAGGCGACGGATGTCGTGGGGTATATTCCCTATGTCGCGCGTGTTCCCGACCGCGACGGCCTGACCAAGCACGCAAGCGACAACAGGGTCGAACTGGACCGCGCGCAGCATGCTCTGGAAATGGCGTCTCAGGGCCGGCGCGTCGTGGTCGTCTCGTCGGGCGATCCAGGCGTGTTCGCAATGGCGTCGGCGGTATTCGAGGCGCTGGAAGACAGGTTGAACGATTACCAGGACGTGGATATCCGGGTCTTGCCGGGAATAACCGCGATGCTTGCGGCTTCGGCGCGGGCGGGGGCAATTCTCGGGCACGATTTTTGCGCGATTAACTTGTCTGACAATCTCAAGCCCTGGGCGTTGATCGAGAAACGGCTGAAACTGGCGATAGAAGCCGATTTCGCCTGCGCGTTTTACAATCCGCGCTCCAAGACGCGACCAGAAGGGTTCGGCAAGGCGCTGTCTATCATGCAAGCCGCTTGCGAGCCTGAGCGCCTGATCACTTTCGCGCGCGCAGTGTCCACGCCAGAGGAGGAGTTGCATACTGTCGCCCTGGCAGACGCCACCCCAGACATGGCGGATATGCGCACGGTCGTCTTGCTTGGATCAAGTCGGACCCGACAGATCATTCGACCGGGACAAGCCCCCATTGTCTACACGCCCAGATCGGTGCCCGAATGAGCGATCCAGTCGAGAACGTCGGCCACGCTGTCGACTTCCCGGCGCTCCGGCAGGTCGGGGCGATCGATCATGACGACCGGGAGGCCAAGTTGTCTGGCGGCGGCAATCTTGGCATAGGCACCCGGGCCGCCGGCATTCTTGGAGATCACCAACCCGATTTCGTGCTGCTCCAGCAAGCGTCGGTCGTTTTCGATATCGAACGGGCCGCGCGCCACGACAATCCCGTGATCGGGAAGCGGCGGCGGCGACTTCGGCGGATCGACGACCCGCAACAGGTAGTGATGCTGTGGTTGTGCCTTGAACCGCACGACTTCCTTTTTGCCGATGGCCAGGAAAACACGCTGCGGATCGGTCGCCAGCGAGGCGACGGCGCTTTCCATATCGGGGGCATGAATCCATATATCCTCAAGCTCGGGCTGCCAGGGCGGGCGAACGAGCGCGATCAGGGGCGTTCCGGTCGCTTCGCAGGCTGCGGCGGCGTTATGGGACATCTTTGCGGCGAACGGATGGGTCGCGTCCACGACATGGGTGAAACCGACCTGGCGGATGTAGCCTGCCAAGCCCTCGGCGCCTCCAAACCCGCCGACCCGCGTCGGAATGGGCAATGTGACAGGGGACGCAGTTCGTCCAGCATAGGAGTAGAGTGCGTCGATACCGGCTTCGGACACCGCATTGGCGAGCGCGCGGGCTTCGCTTGTTCCTCCGAGGATAAGAAGGGTGGGACCTTTGGACACGGGTAAATGGCTCACGATAGTCGGTTTTGGAGAAGATGGACCGGACGGGCTGTCCTCTGCAAGCCGTAGGGCGATTGAAGACGCGGAAATCGTGATGGGGCCGGCCCGGCACATTGATCTGCTGGGGGAAACGAAAGCACGGCAAATCGTTTGGCCGGTGCCGTTTTCCGAAGGTCTGCCGATGCTATTGGAACTTCGGGGGCAAAAGGTCGTCGTGCTGGCTTCCGGAGATCCATTCTGGTTCGGGGTCGGGTCGGTCCTTGCCCGAGAGCTTGCGGAAGAAGAGTGGATCGCCCATCCCGGGGCGTCGACATTCGCGCTGGCGGCGGCTCGGTTGGGCTGGCCACTGGAACAGGTGCATTGCCGGGGATTGCATGCCGCGCCGGTCGAACGTTTGCGACCTGATATTGCGCCGGGAGTTCGTGTGATAGCCACGTTAAGAGACGGCGAGGCGCTTGGGCCCTTGGCAGGGTGGTTGTCTGCGATCGGGTTCGGGGAGACGATCCTGCATGTGATGGAGAGCATTGGCGGCCGCAGAGAGCGCATCAGACAGGCACGGGCCTCCGATTATTCGCTTTCCGATGTTGCGCATCCGGTGGCGGTTGCGTTGGAATTTGCAGGCGACGGGCGCGCGTTTCATAAGGCCAGCGGCCAGCAAGACGAGATGTTCGACAGCGACGGTCAGATGACCAAGCGCCCGATCCGGGCAGCAACTTTGTCGACCCTTGCACCGATTCCGGGGGAAACGCTCTGGGACATCGGGGCCGGATCGGGCTCGATTTCACTGGAATGGCTCTTGAGCGACCCTTCGACCCAGGCCGTTGCGGTCGAGAGCCGGGCGGATCGTGCGGAGAACATTCGGCGCAACGCTCGGAAGATGGGTCTTGACCGGTTGAATATCGTGGAAGGCAGTGCGCCTGCGGTACTGGCCGAGCTGCCGCAGCCGCAGGCCGTGTTCGTCGGCGGTGGGTTCAGCGCAGAACTTCTGGGCTGGCTAGAAGGCAATCTTCCGGCAGGAACCCGTCTGGTGGTCAATTCGGTGACGCTGGAAACCGAGGCGCTGTTGGTCGAGGCAGCGGGACGGCTCGGGGGATCGCTGTTAAAACTCTCGATAGCCGAAGCACAACCGATCGGAGGGTATCGCGGCTGGAAGTCAGCCTATCCGGTCGTGCAGTGGTCGGTGACGTTGTGAGGGTCGCAGGTTTCGGTTTTCGCAGTGGTGCGGACGTTGAGAGCTTGTTGTCTGCCCTTGATGCCGCGGGTGGCCCTGCCGGGGTCGGTGCCATCGCGACGGTACGCGACAAGGCTTCGGACGCGGTCTTCCACGCCCTTGCGGATCACCTCGACCTGCCGGTAGAGACCGTCGCAAAGGACGCCTTGGCCTGGGCCGTGGTGGAAACGCAATCGGAGAAGAGCAGGGAAATGTATGGAACCGGAAGCCTGTCGGAAGCGGTCGCGCTGATCGCTGCCGGTCCGAAAGCGCGGCTGATCGCGCCCCGCCGGATTTCTCATGACAGAATGGCAACCTGTGCGATTGCGGAGAGCGAAAGATGACCGTTCACTTCATCGGCGCGGGGCCGGGAGCCCCTGACCTGATTACGCTGCGGGCGCGTGACCTGATCGCGCGGTGCCCGGTTTGCCTCTATGCAGGCTCGCTCGTGCCGGAGGCCATCCTGGCTCATTGCCCGGACAATGCCCGCGTGATCAATACCGCGCCGATGGATCTCGACCAGATCATCGCCGAATGCGAGGCGGCGCATGCTGACGGGCTTGATGTGGCCCGTCTCCATTCGGGCGATCTGTCTGTCTGGTCGGCAATGGGCGAACAGATGGCACGGCTCCGGGCCTTGGAGATTCCCGTGTCTGTAACGCCCGGCGTCCCCGCATTCGCCGCCGCCGCGGCGACGCTGGAGTCGGAACTCACCTTGCCGGGCGTCGCCCAGTCGGTTGTCCTGACGCGCACGTCTGGCCGCGCCTCGGCCATGCCGGAGGGCGAGCGACTGGAGAACTTCGCCGCCACCGGGGCGACGCTCGCCATTCACTTGTCCATTCACAGATTAGACGCGGTCGTCGCAGAGTTGCTCCCGTACTATGGCGAAGCCTGCCCGGTCGCGGTCGTATTCCGTGCAAGCTGGCCGGATGAACGCGTCATTCGCGGGACGCTGAAAGATATCGCGGCAAGGATGGAAGACGGGATCAACCGAACCGCCCTGATCCTCGTTGGCCCGGCTCTCCTTGGCGAGACCGAGACCAGATCGGCGCTTTATTCCACAGATTATGATCGTCGCTATCGTCCGCAAAGCGCGGAAAGCCCGTTCTCCTCGCTGAAGGAGGAATAACAGTGCTTCCTCCCGGCCTCATGGTGTCAGCCCCGTCTTCGGGCACAGGAAAGACAACTGTCACGCTCGGGCTTCTGAGGGCCTTCGCCGAGGACGGGCTTGCTGTGCAGCCGTTCAAGAGCGGGCCAGACTATATCGACCCGGCCTTTCATGAGGCGGCATCGGGCCGGAGAAGCTTCAATCTTGACACATGGGCCATGCACCACGACCTGTTCGCCACCATCGCGCAGGAATCCAGGGGGGCCGACCTTGTCATCGGCGAGGGATCTATGGGCCTTTATGACGGGGTTGCGGGCAAGGGCGCACTTGGATTCGGGTCAAGCGCGGAGACGGCGCGGCGCATGGGGTGGCCGGTGGTGCTGGTCATCGACGTGAGCGGGCAGGCGCAATCCGCAGCGGCGACTGCGAAGGGCTTTCGCGACTACGGTGATGGTCTCCCGTTTGCTGGCGTCATCCTGAACAGGGTGGCATCGCCACGGCACGAGCGGTTGACACGATTGGGCATGGAGAAGGCCGGAATAGACGTTCTGGGCGCGCTTCCACGTCGCGGCGACCTGACTTTGCCTGAACGCCATCTGGGGTTGATACAGGCCGTAGAACATCCCGATCTGGACGCGGCAATCGCGGGCTATGCCGGGTTCCTTAGGGAGCACGTCGATTTGCCGGCTATTCGCGGTCTGGCATCATCGACGTCCATCGAAAGCAGTCAGCCACTCCCCAAACCGCCCGCGCAACGCATCGCGCTTGCGCAGGATGCCGCGTTCAGCTTCACCTATCCGCATCTGCTGGAAGGCTGGCGCCGGGCAGGCGCGGAGGTTTTGCCGTTCTCTCCGCTGGCCGATGAAGCGCCGGCGCCGGACGCCGATCTGGTTTGGCTGCCTGGCGGTTATCCCGAATTGCACGCAGGCCGGCTCGCCGCTGCCGGAACCTGTCTCGCGGGCTTGCGATCCCATGCCGAAACGAAACCGGTTCACGGTGAATGCGGGGGATATATGGCGCTTGGCGAAGCGCTGGTAGACAAAGACGGCGTGCGGCACCAGATGGCGGGTCTGCTCGGCCTCGTGACGTCCTATGAGAAGCGCAAATTCCACCTTGGCTACCGGAAGGCGGTACTTAGAGAGCCCATGCCAGGATTTACTGTCGGCAGTTTGCTTCGCGGTCATGAGTTCCATTACTCGACAATCCTCGACGAGCCGGACCAACCGCTGGCAAATGTTACGGATGCTGACGGCAACGCTGTTCCCGAAACAGGGTCGCGGCGGGGCCATGTGACCGGCACCTTCTTTCACATGATCGCGGAGGACCTGGCATGACGGGATTCGTCAGCTTCGTCGGCAGCGGTCCGGGCGATCCGGAGCTTCTGACACTGAAAGCCGTCGATCGGCTCGGGCGCGCCGATGCGGTGCTTTACGACGATCTCTCGTCAGGTGCGATCCTGGATCACGTGCGCAAGGGTGCCGATCTGGTGAGCGTCGGGAAACGTGCAGGCCGGGCGTCGCCCCGGCAGGATCATGTGAGCCGGTTGCTGGTTGAGTATGCGAAGGGCGGTGGCAGGATTGTCCGGTTGAAATCCGGCGACGGCGGGATCTTCGGGCGGCTTGAAGAGGAACTCGTGGCGCTCCACGAAGCGGAAATTCCGTTCGAGATCGTGCCCGGCATTCCTTCGGCCTGTGCAGCCGCCGCAGCAGCCAAGATGCCTTTGACCCGTCGCATCACGGCACGCCGCCTTCAATTCATCACAGGCCATGATGCGACGGGGAAACTGCCGGAATCCCTCAACATCCCCGCATTAGCCGATGCAGAGGCGACAACGGTGGTTTTCATGGGGCGTCGGACGTTTTCCTTACTGGTGCGGATTCTTATCGAGAACGGATTGTCCCCTGACACTCCGGCCCTGATGGCGGAAGGGGTCTCCACCGATGCCGAGAAGTTTCATCGATCCACAATTGTCGAACTGGCGGAACGACTTGACGCGGAGCCGCCATCGAGCGCGCCCGCTTTGATCTTCTACGGGGCGCTTGCCCCCAATTGACGTGACTATTTCGTCCCGGTCGGCCGGGTGTCCGGCAGGCTGATCCGCGCCACCTGTTCGGCGATGGGGTCGTTCGAAAGTGGATGAGTATCGGCGGAATAATCGTCCGGATCGCCGATATCCTGCCATTCGCCGCCGCGATAAACTTCCAGAGCCGAAAAATTGGCCTTGTAGCCCATCTTGGAAGACCCAGCGACCCAATAGCCAAGATAGACGTAAGGCAGGCCTGCCTCCCGCGCTATGTCGACATGGTCGAGGATGACATAGGTGCCAAGACTGGCCTTGGTCAGTTCCGGGTCGTAGAAACTGTAGACCATCGACAAACCGTCATCGAGGACATCGGTCAGACAGACTGCACGCAACCGGCGTTCACCATCGGTCTGATCGGCGTATTCGACAACGCGACTGCGAACCGGAGTTTCCTCGATCATCGCCGCGAACTCGAAAATATCCATATCCGCCATTCCGCCATCGGCGTGGCGGCTGTCCAGATAGGCGCGGAACAGGGAATACTGTTCTTCAGTCGCCCAGGGCGAGGTCGCGTCCCGCCTCAGGTCGGGGTTTTGCCGCAGGGCGCGTTTCTGGCTTCGCGACGGTATGAAATCGGCCACGCGGATGCGGGCTGACAGGCAGGCCGAGCATTCCGCGCAGGACGGCCGGTAAAGGACGTTTTGAGAACGGCGAAAGCCCTGCTTGGAAAGCGCATTGTTCAGTTGTTCGGAATGGTCGCCCTGCAATGCCGTGAACAGTTTCCGCTCCATCCGACCATCAAGGTACGGGCAGGGCTGCGGCGCTGTCACATAGAACTGCGGCGCGATTGGAAGAGTGTGGCGCATAGCATAGCCTTGGGCGAAGACGCAGGTTTGGCGCGAAGTTTAACAAGCTCCGCGCCACGCGCCAATCCCCCCAAACGGGTGAGGTCAGGTGACGCGCCGATTAAGCGCCGCAGTGCCAAGGATCGTATCGGTCAGACCTTGCCTGCGGGCGGTCATCAGCATCATCACGATGGAGATCAGCTGCAACGGCATGGTGACGACCGAGAAGGCATAACCGGCAGTATGGAGGAAGGCTGTTCCACCGTCGAAGCGTTGCCCGTCGCGATCACGGAACTCGATGGCCATCAGGCGCATACCCGGCGTGGCGGAACGGGACGCGATGGTCCCCCAGCGGTAGAAAAAACTCACGACAGCGTAGAGCAGCGGTAGAAAGAACAGCGGAAGGAGAAAGCCGAGCAGGGTGAGACCGGTCGTGAAGATCGAGATCAGCAAGACATCCACGATCCAGGCAAAAAGGCGCTTGGAAGGAACATCCGCGTAGAACTCGGCGTAGTAGTCCGGATCGGGAAGGCCGGACGGGCGGGGCGTGTAGCGTTCGGTCATTTCCATCGGTGTTTCACTGTCGGTGGTGAATGTCATGGGGTGATATCGCAGGTGCTGGATCAGGCGGGGTGTCACTCGGTCGGCCTGCCGGGGCGGCCGACCGGGCATGGGCCGCCGTTACGTCCCGAGCGCCGCGCGGTTGTCGCTGATCACCCGTTCGCGTTCGACCAAGTACCTGTCGAATTCGCTGCGATCCTTTGCGTCCCGAAGGCGGGACAGAAAGCCCTCGAAATTCGCCTGTTCAAGGGCAAGCCGCCCGAGCAGTTCGTCACGATGGGCATCGAAACTGGCATTTCCGGAACTGCTCGCGGAGTCTGAAACCTGCGGTTTCAGCAGGTCCACCGCAAGGGAAAGCGGGTCGGATGTACCAATTCCGGCCAATCGGGTCCATTGAAAGCCAAAAAACACGGCCAACAGCAGGCCAAGGATGCCGTACTGATCCATGGCCGATAGCGAGACCGGGATGGCGAAGCCGGTAAAGCCGATAATCGCTAGAACTTGTACGGCGAATGCGGGCTTGGGCAATTGCGACCTGCGGTCACCGGATGAATCGGAAGTCATTCTGAATAGTCCCTATTGGTTGTGCCGGACCCCGCCCGGTGGTTCGGGGTCCGGATTTGGAGTGCCGTCAGGCAGGTTCTTCCATGTCGGACTTGCCCGACTTTGTGCGGTCGTCCATGAACTGGTCGAACTCGGCCTTGTCCTTTGCATCGCGAAGGCGTTGCAGGAAGGCCTCGAAGGCGTCCTGTTCATCTTCGAGACGGCGCAGCGTGTCGGCCTTGTAGGCGTCGAACGCGGTGTTGCCGCTCGATTTGAATGCGTGATGCGCGTGGCGCGCGCGATTGCGGCAATTTCCTGCGAACATGCGTTTGCTCCAGATCATATAGGCGAGGAGGGCGAGGCCGATTGGCCAGAAAAAGACGAAGCCGAGGATCATGGCGACGATCCACGCGGGCTTGCCGCGCTCGTCGAGCCACCGTTCGCTCCGGCGAAGCCAGTTGTCCCGGTGGTCGGGGGGGGCTGTGATCGTCGCGGTGTTCATTTTGTGCTCCTGTCGGTTGGGTTAATGTGAATGCCTTTCACATCACCGATATCGGCTTTCGGAGGGTTCCGGTCAATGGGTTATGTGAATGTATTTTACATTTATTTTGTAACACACTGAAAATTCGTAAAAATAATTGCGCTCAGTTCCGCGCTAAGTGGTGAAAATCGCTGTCTCTGCCTGGGCCAAATGCTGCAGAACCTTTGGTTCGATGGCAAAGATATGCCGCGGCGTGCCTGCGGCGGCAAAGACCGTGCCGAAGTCCAGAAGCCGAGGGTCGAAAAAGGCGCGGGGCGCGACCTTGTGGGCAATCGGTGCGACGCCACCGATGGCAAAGCCGGTCATTTCACGGACGAATGCCGCATCGGCGCGTCCCAGGGGCTCACTGGCAAGCGCACTCGCCCGGGCTGGGTCCACCTGGTTTCCGCCTGCGGTCACGAACAAAACCGTCTGCCCGGTATTCTCGCCCCGGAAAATGATCGACTTGGCAATCTGGTCAATCTCGCACCCGGCCTCCCGCGCGGCATCCGCCGCCGTGCGTGTCTCACCGGGCATCTCCAAGACGTCCGAGGCGACGGCAGCCTCCGCCAAAGCGGCCTTGATCCGTTTCAGGCTTTTGCTCATGCGCGGAATTTCGGTGGCTTCGACAGGGATAGCAAGTGTGGAGTTACGCATTTTTGATGGGATGAAGGCGATTTCGGTCGATTCCGTTGCGGCGGTTGTTAGGGTTCAGGCATGAGCTTCGAAAACCGGATCACGCGCCTTCCAATTGCCCATGATGTCGAGCGGGGCCGTGATGCACTGGCTGCCCTGCCAGGCGCGTCGGGCGTTCTGGCGGAGTTGTTACTCGGCGCAGCCGGGAGTTCGCCGCATCTGGGCGATCTGATCCGGAGGGAAGGGGTCTGGCTGGAAGAAGTGCTTTCCGGTGAGCCGGAGGCGGCGTTCGACGCGCTTTTGCATGAGCCGGTCAAGGAGATCGTGCCTGATCTGCGACGCAAGAAGGCACGGGCTGCCGTGCTGATCGCACTGTCAGACCTGGCCGGAGTCTGGTCGCTGGAGGAGGTGACGGGGGCGTTGACCCGTCTTGCCGATCATTCCGTCGATATTGCCCTGAAATCCGCCATCGCGGCGCAGATTCGGCGCGGCAGACTGCCCGGCCAGACCGATGACGATATCGACAGCGCAGCTGGCCTGTCGGTTCTTGCAATGGGCAAGATGGGGGCGGGGGAGCTGAATTATTCCTCCGATATCGACCTGATCTGCCTTTTCGATGAGTCGCGTTTTGACCCAAGTGACTACGCCGAGGCGCGCACCGGGTTTGTGGCGGCAGTTCGGACGATGACGCACAGTCTGAGCGACCGGACGGCTGACGGCTATGTATTTCGCACGGATCTTAGACTTCGGCCAGATGCGTCAGTCACCCCCGTGGCCCTGTCGATGGAGGCAGCCGGGAGGTACTATGAAAGTTTCGGGCGTACCTGGGAGCGTGCGGCCTTCATTAAGGCGCGCGCGGCTGCCGGAGACATTGGGGCCGGTAAGGAATTCCTGCATGGTCTGACGCCATTCGTCTGGCGCCGTCACCTCGATTTCGCGGCCATCCAGGACGCGCAGGACATGCGGCTGCGCATTCGCGATCACAAGAAGCTGACCAAGCCGATTTCGCATCTGGGCCACGACCTGAAGCTCGGCGAAGGCGGCATCCGCGAGATCGAGTTCTTCACTCAGACCCGGCAATTGATTTCCGGCGGTCGCGACCCGGACCTGCGCGGAAGCACGACGGTGGGCGCATTGGAGAGTCTCGCCCGCAAGGGATGGGTCAGCGCCGAGGACGCAGCTGAATTACAGCATGAGTACCGGGCTCTGCGCGAAGCTGAACACCGGGTGCAGATGGTGGCCGATCAGCAGACTCATTGCCTGCCGGAAACCGAAGAGGAATTCGCGCGACTGGCGGCACTTTCCGGCAGTGAAGCCTCGGCCTATGCCGCGGAGATCGAAGATCGGCTGCATCGCGTGGCCGCCTTGACGCAGGAACTCTTTCGTCCGTCGACGGCATCGGGCGGTCGGTCGCCGCGGGAGGCGGCAAAGGATTTCCCGTCGGACTGGTCAGGATATCCGGCGCTTCGCAGCCCCCGTGCCGTGGAGATCCTGAAACGGGTCTGGCCGCGTGTGGAGAACCGTCTGTCGGAAGCCGGAAATCCCGAAGAGGCGCTCGCGCATTTCGATACCTTCCTCGCCGGCCTGCCTGCCGGGGTGCAGTTGTTCTCGCTATTCGAGGCCAATCCGCAACTCCTGGACCTTGTTGTCGATATCGTCGACACCGCGCCGGGACTCGGGCAGTACCTGACGCGCAATGCCGATGTCTTCGACGCCGTGATCGGCGGCCAGTTCTTCGCGGATTGGCCCGGTCAGCGGGCTCTGGCGGAAAATCTCACGGCCATACTTTCGGAAGTCGGAGACTATGAAAAATGTCTCGACAATGCGCGCGTCTGGGCGCGGGAGTGGCATTTCAGGACCGGTGTCCACCTTTTGCGGGGACTGATCGATGCGGAGACGGCAGGCAATCAATACGCCGATCTGGCGGGCGCGGTGGTTCGGGCGCTCTGGCCTGTGGTCGTGGCGGAATTCTCCCGACGCCACGGTCCGCCTCCGGGGCGGGGAGCCTGTGTTTTGGCGATGGGCTCGCTGGGTGCGGGACGGCTGACGTCGGCGTCGGATCTGGATCTGATCGCAATCTTTGATGCCGAAGGTATCGACTATTCCGAGGGGCCGAGACCGCTTGCCTCCCGCAGTTACTACTCGCGTCTGACCCAGGCCCTTGTCACGGCACTATCGGCCCCAACTGCCGAGGGGCGGCTTTACGAGGTGGATATGCGGCTTCGGCCCTCGGGGCGTCAGGGGCCGGTCGCTACCTCGCTGGCCTCTTTCACGACCTATCAGACCGAAGAGGCGTGGACCTGGGAGCATCTGGCACTGACGCGCGGGCGACCGGTCGTGGGCAGGCAGGATCTGTGCGATGAGATCGAGACGTTCCGACGTTCGTTGCTCGCCCGTTCACGCGATGCAAAGGAGACGTTGAACGACGTCAGCGAGATGAGAAGACGGTTGGCCGAGGCCAAGCCGGGGCAGCATTGGCTGGACGTGAATGCCGGGCCCGGCGGTCTTCAGGAAATCGACCTGCTGGCACAGGCGGGAACTCTTGTCGCCGGTTCCGACGCAAGATGCCTGAGCCTGCAGATCAACGCCTCGAAATCTGCTTTGCAGCTCTCCCAGGCCGAGGTGGACGCACTTTTGGAGGCCCAGACATTCTTCTGGACCGTGCGCACGGCCACACGGCTGGTTTTCGGCGCCGTTATCAGCGAAGAGATCGGAGCGGCGGCGGCCTCTTTCCTGCTCCGCGCCACGGGGCAGGGCGATCTCGAACTTTTGGAGAGGGAGATTGGGAAAACCCGTCAGGTCGTTGAAAAGATTGTATATCGCATTCTCAGCGACTAGCCTGCGCGTTGTTGCAGCGGCGCGGTGTTCCACATGGCAGGCAAAGACCAAAGCGATCCACGCGGATTGATCCGGGAAAGCTACCAGATCGACGGTATCGGTGCGGCTGAATGCCGGTCGATTTTTCTGGATTGGGCGATATCGGTGCCTGCGGACGAGGATAGCGCCGCGCATATTCGCGCGCTCCTGGACCGCTATTCACCCGCATCGCCGGACCACCCGATGACGGTTGTTCTCAGGGAAGCACTGTCGCCCGCCGCGCAGAAAGGACGACGCGGCGGGGCTCGCGGAAGAAGATCCTGAACCGGGCAAAACGTACGCGGAATGTCAGCCTTCGAGGGCTGCCGCTTCTCTGGCGAGTTCCTCGATGCGGTCCCAATCTTCCGCAGCGATCAGGTCTGATGGTGCGACCCAGCTGCCTCCCACACATACGGTATTCTTAAGGGACAGGTAGTCTCCCACATTCTTCAGGCTGACGCCGCCGGTCGGACAGAAGCTCGCCTGCGGCAATGGCCCGGAGAAAGCGCCCAGTGCCGGTGCGCCACCAGAGGCTTCGGCGGGGAAGAACTTCAGCATTGTATAGCCACGATCCAGAAGGGCCATGATCTCAGTTACGGTGACGGCTCCCGGGAGCATGGGGAGGCCAACCTCTTCCGCCTTGTCGAGAATGCGCGGCGACGAGCCGGGCGAGACGCCGAAGAGCGCACCAGCTTCCTTCGCCGCCACCACGTCATCGGGCGTGATGATCGTGCCCGCGCCGACAACGCCACCATCGACTTTGGTCATGGCGCGGATGGCATCGAGAGCGGCGGGTGTTCTGAGCGTCACCTCCAACGCCGGCAGGCCGCCGGTCACAAGGGCGCGGGCAAGCCCTTCCGCCTTGCTGGCATCGGGAATCGTCAGCACCGGGATCACGGGGGCGAGGGCGCAGACATCGCGCGCTTGTTTACTGGCCTCTTGGGGGGTCATGACTGTTGCTCCTGTCGTCCCTTACACCGCGATACTTGCGCCATCCTGGGCAAGACCGCAATTGGCGCGGAAGGCAGCGAACAATTCGCGGCCCAGCCCGCTCTCGTTGAGGGTGAGGTCGGCGGAGACTGCGTCCCGCGCCTCGAAATCTGCCTCAAGCACTTCAAGCGTGCCGCCCTCGGCATCGACCCGGATGAGGTCGCCGTCGCGGATCTTGGCGATCGGTCCGCCGACCGCTGCTTCCGGCGAAAGATGGATCGCGGCAGGGACCTTGCCGGACGCTCCCGACATGCGGCCATCGGTGACGAGCGCGACTTTCAACCCGCGCCCGAGCAGGACCGAAAGGGTCGGTGTGAGACCATGCAATTCCGGCATGCCGTTGGCGCGAGGACCCTGGAAGCGGACGACGACGATGGTGTCTTCGGTGAACTCACCGGCCTTGAACGCGGCCTTGACGCTGTCCTGATCGTGGAAAACGCGGGCCTTCGCCTCGATCACGCGGTTCTCGGGCGCGACGGCGGAGACCTTCATCACGGAGCGGCCCGCATTGCCGGTCAGTTCCCGCAATCCGCCGGTCGATTGGAACGGGTCGGACACGGGGCGCAGGATCTTGTCGTTGAGGGAGGCCTTCGGGCCGTCTTCGCGGACCACCGCGCCATCCTTCAGCTTCGGTTCGGTCGTGTAGAGGTGTAGGCCATCGCCCGCTATGGTCTTGGTGTCGGGGTGCAGCAGACCCGCTTCGAGCAACTCGCCGATCATATAGGCCAGCCCGCCCGCCGCGTGGAAATGGTTCACGTCGGCCAGGCCGTTGGGGTAGACCTTTGCCATCAACGGCGTCGCGGCGGACAGATCGTTGAAATCCTCGATATCGAGCAGAACGCCTGCGGCGCGCGCCATCGCAGGCAGGTGCAGCACAAGGTTCGTAGAACCGCCCGTTGCCATCAACCCGACGATGCCGTTCACGAAGGCGCGGGCATCGAGGATGTCGGCCACCGGACGGTAGTCATTCCCCTGCGCGGTAATCTGCGCGGCGCGTTCGGCGGCCTCGTCGGTCAGCGCGTCGCGGAGGGGGGTGCCCGGATTCACGAAACTCGCGCCCGGCATATGAAGCCCCATGAATTCCATCAGCATCTGGTTGGTGTTCGCGGTGCCATAGAAGGTGCAGGTGCCGGGCCCGTGGTAGGAGGCCATTTCGGCTTCCATCAGCTTGTCGCGTCCGATCTCTCCGGCGGCGAAACGGGTGCGGACGGCAGCTTTCTCGTCATTCGGCAAGCCCGACGGCATCGGACCAGCGGGAAGGAAGATGCCGGGCAGGTGGCCGAAAGTAGCGGCGGCGATAATGAGGCCGGGGACGATCTTGTCGCATACGCCGAGATACATCGCTGCGTCGAAGGTGTTGTGAGACAGTGAAACTCCAGCCGCCAAGGCAATGACATCCCGAGAAAAAAGCGAAAGTTCCATGCCGGTCTGGCCCTGGGTGACGCCGTCGCACATGGCTGGCACACCGCCTGCGACCTGCGCTGTCGCTCCGACACGGCGCAGCGCGGCTTTGATGCGGTCGGGATAGTCCTTGTAGGGCTGATGCGCCGAGAGCATGTCGTTATATGCTGTGACAATCCCGATATTCGGCGCAAGTTCTGACACAAGCGCTTCCTTGTCTTCTCCCATCGCGGCATAGGCGTGGGCCTGGTTGCCGCAGGCGAGGTGGGCGCGTTGCACGCCGGCGTCTTTCGCGCGTGATATCTTGTCGAGATATGTGCTTCGGGCCGAGCTGGAGCGGTCGATGATCCGCTCGGTGACTTTAGCAACGGTGTCGTGCAGGGCCATGGGAGCCTCCGGGATCGACTGCAATTATGATAGCGCTAACATATCACACATTTGGACGCAATTCCACAGTCGTGCGGGTGCGGCTTGTGGTCGGGTGGCTGCAGGAAAAAATCCGCAAGACGAACCACTCTTGCATCTACAGCACTTGAATCGGTCTTCATATGACAACCGACGCGATACGGTCGGTGCAAACACCACGGCGCAGGGCGCACGCGAAGATCTTGGCTAGGACTCTGATTAGTTCGTCGTTGAGGACGTGGGGCAGATGCGGGGCCTAGCGCCGCCCCCGGGACATGAAAGCCAGCCGTTCGAAAAGCTGCACGTCCTGCTCGTTCTTTAAGAGCGCGCCGTGGAGCTTGGGGAGCTGATCTTTGCCGTCGCGTTGGAGGTCCTCTGGCGAAAGATCCTCGGCGAGGATCAGCTTCAGCCAGTCCAGCACTTCGGAGGTAGAGGGCTTCTTTTTCAAACCGGGCGTTTCACGGATTTCAAAGAACTGTTCCAGCGCCGACGCCAATAGCCGTTGCTTGATGCCGGGATAGTGGACCTCGACGATGGACTTCAGCGTCTCTTCGTCCGGAAACTTGATGTAGTGGAAGAAGCAACGGCGCAGGAAGGCGTCCGGCAGTTCCTTTTCATTATTGGAAGTTATTATGACGATAGGGCGTTGCCGGGCCTGAATGGTCTCCCCGGTTTCGTAGACAAAGAACTCCATGCGGTCGAGTTCCTGGAGAAGGTCATTGGGAAACTCGATATCGGCCTTGTCGATCTCGTCGATCAGCAACACGGTGCGCTCGGTCGCCTCGAACGCCTCCCAGAGCTTTCCCTTCTTGATATATGACGCGATATCATGGACCTGCGCGTCCCCGAGTTGGCTGTCGCGCAACCGGCTGACCGCATCGTATTCATACAGACCCTGCTGCGCCCTCGTCGTGGATTTGATGTTCCATTCGACGATTCGCAGCCCCAGTGAATGGGCCACCTGCCGCGCCAGTTCGGTCTTGCCCGTTCCCGGTTCGCCCTTCACCAGAAGAGGACGTTCGAGCGTGATCGCGGCATTGACCGCGACGGACAGATCGGTGCCCGCAATATAGCTTTCCGTGCCTTCAAATTTCATACCTGTGGCCTCGATCTGGGGGAGCGACCGGGCGACCGTAGCCTGCGTGCAAATCGCCTTCAAGACGCCCCAATCGTGTAGTGACATCGTGTAAGCGATGCGGTATCAGCCGCGCAAGATCAGGAGCCGGGCGATGGATTCACGATTTCTGAGCGTCCGGAGTATGTCTGTATGACCAACAAAAAAGGGAACGCGATGAAAGCCGAAGTTTTCCTTCCGGATGATTACCGCCCCGCTGAGGACGAGCCCTTCATGAACGAGCGGCAGACGGAGTATTTCCGGCGCAAGTTGCTGAACTGGAAGGCGGAACTGCTGGACGACAGCAAGACCACGATTGAAGGATTGCAACATTCCACGCGCAACATCCCCGACATTGCCGACCGCGCGAGCGAGGAGACGGACCGGGCGCTGGAGCTTCGGACGCGTGACCGTCAGCGCAAGCTTGTCGCAAAAATCGACAGTGCGTTGCGGCGCATCGATGAAGGCGAGTACGGGTATTGCGAAGAGACCGGCGAACCGATCTCCCTGAAGCGGTTGGACGCGCGTCCGATCGCGACTCTGAGCCTCGAAGCTCAGGAGCGTCACGAGCGCGCCGAGAAGGTGCATCGCGACGATTGAGTTCCGTTGGAGAGGTTGAGTTCCATGACTGCCCGTCTTGATTTGGCTCAAGGCGGGCGTTTTCAATTTGGGGGATATCGTCGCTCATGGCAGATTTGTTGAAAATCACGATTGCGGGCGGCGGTGTTGCCGGGCTGGCCAGCGCGACGGCTCTTGCCAGCCGTGGACACGCCGTCCGCGTCATGGAGCAGGCCTCGGAAATCCGCGAAGTCGGGGCGGGCATCCAGATCAGCCCCAACGGGGTTCGGGTGTTGCAGACGCTTGGGCTGGAGGAGGCCTTGGCGGAAAGCGCCATTCGCATCGAGCGGGCCCGTCTGATCGACGGCCCGACCGGGAAGCCGGTTCTGACACTCGATCTCAAGGACGGTTTTCGGGGCGTGCCGTGGTACGCGGTTCATCGGGCGGATCTGATCGCATTGCTTCATGATGCCGCGATCCAGGCGGGTGCCGCAGTTAGGACCGGCGTCGAGGTGGCTCCACCGCCGGAAGGCCGGGCCCTGGAGGGCGACGATCTGCTGATTGGTGCCGACGGTCTGAAGTCGAAGCTGCGCGGGCGGGTCGATGAGGCGTCGAAGGCGTTCTTCACTCGGCAGGTGGCGTGGCGAGCGATCGTTCAGGATGATGTGGATCGCGTGCCGGAGGCGAGGGTCTATCTGGGGCGAGGGCGGCATCTGGTGAGCTACCCTCTGACGAAGGGCCGCCGGAACATCGTTGCCGTGGAGGAGCGAGTCGCCTGGGCGGAGGAGGGATGGAGCCATTCCGATCACCCGGCCAATCTGCGCGCGGCCTTCGACGGGTTCAAAGGGCCGGTGCGCGGGTGGCTGGAGGCGGTAGACGAGGCTTTTCTCTGGGGCCTCTTCCGGCACTCTGTCGCCCATCGTTGGCACTCAGGGCGTCAGGTCCTGGTGGGCGACGCGGCGCACCCGACCTTGCCGTTTCTTGCGCAGGGGGCGAACCTTGCGCTGGAGGACGCCTTCACCCTGGCGCGGTGCCTATCGGAAGCGCCGGTCGATGCGGCCCTGGCCACCTATCAGGCACAGCGGGAGGAGCGGTGTATCCGCGTGACCGATGCCGCGACCCGGAACGCCCGTAACTATCATCTGAAGTTTCCGCCGCTGCGCATTGCAGCGCATTCGGCGTTGCGCGTCGCGGGCACTGTGGCCCCTTCCCGGGTTCGAGACAGTCTTGGCTGGATCTACGGCTACGACGTAACAGCCTGATTTCCGCCGATACCTGCATTGGTGGGCTGGTGCATCGCGAATACCCGGTCTAGTGTCCGCGCAATGGAATGTTCCGTGCGTCCACTGGTGGCGGAAGACGAACCGCATTGGCGCGCGCTTTGGCGCGACTACCTCGCATTTTACGAAACCGAATTGCCCGAAGACGTCTATGCAAGCTCTTTCGCACGACTGCTGGGCGACGATCCGCACGACTTCCACGGCCTGATTGCCGAGATTGAAGGAACGCCAGTTGGGCTGGTGCATTACCTGTTTCATCGTCATGGCTGGAAGATCGAGAACGTCTGCTATCTGCAGGATCTGTACGCCGTGCCGGAGGTGCGCGGGCAGGGCGTCGGTCGCAAGTTGATCGAGGCGGTCTATGCGGCGGCGGATGATGCCGGTGCGCCGTCGGTCTATTGGCTGACGCAGGACTTCAATGCCGAGGCGCGCAAGCTCTATGACCGGATCGGCCAACTGACACCCTTCATCAAATACGCGAGGCCGGCATGAGGCGGTTTCGCATGCTGCTGGCATTCATGCTTGCCGCCTGTTCATCCGGTGAGACGACACGGCTGGACACGCCCGATATTTCCCTGCCGCCGATGAAGACTTTCGCGCGGACAGTCCCGCTGCCGCCGGTCTATTCAAACGCGCAATTGGCCCGCGATTACCTCGATCTGACCTTCACGCTGGAAAATGGCGATAATGTCCCTGTCTTCACCCGTTTCGAGGGTCCGATCACGGTGCGTATCCTTGGGACTGCCCCCCAGACGCTCGCGCCGGACCTGGACCGATTGATCCGGCGGCTGCGCAGCGAAGCCGGTCTGAACATTTCACGCGTACCGGCATCGCAGCCGGCGACGATCACCGTCGAGCCAATGCCGCAGCGCCAGATACAGCGTGTGGCGCCAGCGGCCGCGTGCTTCGTGCGTCCCAATGTTTCGAGCTGGAAAGAATACCGTTCGCGCCGCAACGACCCGGCAACCTTCTGGAACCGTTTGTCCGAGCGCCGATCAATGGTGGTTTTCCTGCCGAACGATGTCAGCCCGCAGGAAATGCGGGACTGCCTTCATGAGGAGATTGCCCAGGGCCTTGGGCCGGTGAACGACATGTTCCGGCTGCCCATGTCTGTTTTCAACGATGACAATTTCCATGCGGTGCTGACCGGCTATGACATGTTGATGCTGCGGGTGAGCTATGACCGGGAGCTGAGGTCGGGAATGAGCCGCCAGTTGGTCGCTCAACGTCTGCCGGGTATTCTGGCGCGCCTGAACCCGCGCGGAGGATTTGGCGATATAGCGCCGCCTGCTATCCAGACAGGGGCGTGGAGCCGCGCGATCGTGCAGGCGTCTTCGCCGCGCGGGTCGTCGTCACGGCGACTTGCCGCGGCGAGACGGGCGGTGGAACTGGCCGGGGCAGCGGGTCCGAACGATCCGCGTCTGGCGTTTTCCTATTACGTTCTTGGCCGCCAGAGCCTCGCTTCCGATCCGGGCGAGGCTTTGAACGCATTTATGATCGCCGGACGAATCTATCACAGCCGCCCCGACAGTGCCTTGCAGGAAGCCCATGTGGCGCTTCAGATCGCGGCGTTCCAGCTGTCGGCGGGACATGCCGAGCTGGCGCAACAATTGGTGGATCAGCATCTGGACACCGTGCGGCAGGCGGAACATGCCTCGCTCCTGTCGCTGTTGCTGCTTGTGAAGGCGGAGGCGCTGGAATTGCAGTCGAAACCGGGCGAGGCGGCGCGTGTGCGCCGGGAGGCATTGGCCTGGGGGCGCTATGGCTTTGGTTCGGGGTCGGAAGTGCGGGATCGTGCCGCTGAAATACTTGCAATTTCCCCAAGAAGCCGACGGGCGGAGATTCCGGCATGATCATCTTGGCCTGCCTGATCCTTGGCATTTTTGTGGGTGTCGCCACGGCAAGAAAACGCGGCGGCAACCGGCTGGACATGGCGCAATATGCCGCCGGATTTGCAATCGCCTTCATGATCCTCGGGCTATTCCTGACGCTCCTCGTCGAGCGTCTCGCCAGCTGATGTTTCTCCCGTTCTACGGGGCGCTGCGCCGGGCCGGAGTGCCGGCAAGCCCCCGGGAATATCTCGATTTCCTAGCGGCGGTTTCGGCTGACCTTGTGACTTTTGACGTTGACGGATTTTACTATCTGGCCCGCACCGCATTGGTGAAGAACGAGGCGCACCTGGACCGGTTCGACCGCGCCTTTGCCGAGGCATTCGATGGCGTGGACAGCATCCCGGCGGAAGCGGTTCTGGAGATGGTCGATATCCCCGACGACTGGCTTCGCAAGATGGCGGAGAAGTACCTGACCGAAGAAGAGAAAGCCGAGATCGAGAAGCTGGGGTCCTTCGAAAAACTTATGGACACTTTGCGAGAGCGGCTGAGGGAGCAGGAGAAGCGGCACCAGGGCGGATCGAAATGGATCGGAACAGCGGGCACGTCGCCTAACGGGGCATACGGGTACAATCCGGAAGGCGTGCGGATCGGGCAGAACAAATCACGACACCAACGGGCGGTCAAAGTCTGGGATCGGCGCGAATTCAGGGACCTGGACGATACGCGGGAGATCGGGACGCGGGCGATCAAGATGGCGCTGAAGCGGCTTCGGCAATGGGCGCGCGAGGGGGCTGCGGATGAGCTTGACCTGAACGGCACAATCCGGTCGACGGCGGAACACGGCTATCTCGATGTGAAAACCCGTCCCGAACGGCGCAACGCGGTGCGCGTCCTTCTGTTCTTCGACGTGGGTGGTTCGATGGACCCTTTTGTTGAAATGGTGGAGGACCTGTTCTCGGCCGCGCGGACCGAATTCAAGAACCTTGAGTACTTCTATTTCCACAATTGCCTCTACGAAGGCGTCTGGCAGGAAAACCGGCGCCGCTGGAATGCCCGGACGCCCACCTGGGATGTGCTGAACCGGTTCGGGTCGCAATGGAAATGTATCTTCGTGGGCGATGCGGCCATGTCACCTTATGAAGTCATCATGCCGGGCGGAGCCAACGAGCATTGGAACGAAGAGGCGGGCGAGGTCTGGCTGCGACGCGCCCAGGAGCAGTGGCCCGATTTTCTCTGGATCAATCCTGCGCCGGAACGGCACTGGCAATATACTCAATCGACTCAGCTCATTCGGGAGATCATCGGGCCGGAACGCATGGTTCCGTTGACGCTTGAGGGGCTGACACGGGGCATGAAAGTGTTGGGCTGATGCGGAGGCTTTGGACACACCACAGGACACTTTTGCTGGCCTTCGCCGTCTTCCTCGGGCTGGCGATATTTTTCGGTGTTGGCGCATTTCGCAAGGCGCGGGACTTCGATGCCGAAAAGGAGCAACCTATCGCCGCATGGATGACGCCGCGCTATGTGGCCCATAGCTGGGATATGCCACGCGACGCGATGATGGAGATCCTTGGCCTGGAGCCGCCACCTCCGGGTCGGCAGACATTGGAGGACATTGCCGCAGACAAGGGTATCCCGGTCGAGGACTATATCCGCGAAATCGAAAAGGGGATCGCGGCCTTTCGCGCGGCGCACGGACAATGACCGAGGCATTGCTGGCTCTCGTCGCCAATTGGGGTGGCTATGCTGTAGCACTGTCGGCCTTCTTGTCCTGCCTGCTGATCCCGATCCCGACTGCGCTGGTCATGCTGGCCGGAGGTGCTTTTGCCGCGTCCGGGGACTTATCCCTTTCAAGTGTTCTGGCAGCTGGCTGGATAGGTGCGGTGCTTGGAGATCAGACCGGATACAGGATCGGGCAGGGCTTTGGTCCGGCTCTGGAGCGCCTGGCGTCGCGGCGGCGGAAATCCGAGGCGGCCTATGGCAAGGCACGTCGGTGGGTGTCGGAGCGCGGAGAGTACGCGGTATTCTTCTCGACCTGGGCGCTGGCGCCACTTGGGCCTTATGTGAACTTTGCCGCCGGGGCAGGTGGCCTTGGCGCCATGCGCTTCACGCTCTGGGACGCCGCGGGCGAAGCGATTTGGGTGGGGTTCTATGTGGTCCTGGGGTATGCCTTCTCTTCGGAAATCACCCAGCTCGCCAGCCTGTTGTCCAACGCCTCGGGTTTCGTGGTGACCGCATTCGGGGCGGTCGTGATCGGCTGGATGCTGGTGAGACGGTTGAAAAGCCATACGAAGGACTAGACGTTGGACGTGGCCGCGGAACGTCCCATATATGACGCATGTTGAAATTCACGCCCATCCTTCTGGCCATTGTCTATGCGCTGATCATGTACAAGCTCTCCGCCTGGCGGACGAAGAAGGAGCTAGACGAGAAATCGACGGAACTGGCCGATCCCGGCCTAAAACGCCTGACCGACCGGATGGCCGATGCGTTGGATCTGCCGCGGATTAAGGTGCATCTTTACGAGGTTGAACCGGTGAATGGGTTGGCGGCACCGGATGGGCGTATCTTTCTGACCCGTGGCTTCTACCAGAAATACCGGGACGGAGAGGTGTCCGGCGAGGAGTTGGCAAGCGTCATCGCCCATGAGCTTGGCCACGTCGCCCTTGGACATTCGCGGCGGCGCATGATCGATTTTTCGGGTCAGAACGCGATCCGGATGGCGCTCGCCATGGTGCTTGGGCGTTTCCTGCCGGGGCTTGGTGTCTATATCGCAAATCTGTTGACCTCGCTCCTCGCGGCGCGGCTGTCGCGGGGCGACGAGTTCGAGGCGGATGCCTATGCGTCTGCTCTCCTGGTCAAGTCGCGGATCGGAACGGAACCGCAGAAATCGCTGTTTCGGAAGCTGGGGAAGCTTACGGGGATGCGCGGCGCAGGGATGCCGGTCTGGCTGATGAGCCATCCCAAGACCGAGGACCGGATTGCGGCGATCGAGGCGCTGGAAGCGCGGTGGGCCGTGGTGGCCGAAACCTGAAGCGGCCTGTCCTTGTCTTCGGTTGCGACGCGTATTTGGAAAGAGATGAAGCCGCCTTGCGATGTCAGGCGGTGAGCGCTTTTGCGAAACGTGGCAGGCGGGCTTTTTTCAGTATTGCGCGGGGATTGGAGGTGTCTATGCCGTGGGCGGCGGCGCGGGCCAGGACATGCTCGACGATCAGACGAAGGCTCCTTTGGTCCTGGTGAAAGGCTTCAAGCAGGAATTCGTCGGGGTGCCGTCGCAGGATGCCCTTGGCGGCAAGCAGGTGGGTCGGAAAGTCCTTCAGGTTCAGGGTCAGGAGCGCATCGGCCGCACCGTCGATGGCTGCGGCGAAGACGTGGATGTCGTCGGGGTCGGGCAGAGTGAGGCGCGCTTGCGTCTCCAAACGCACCTCAATTAACGCGTGCGGGAACTTGGATTTCGCGAGCGCGATCTCCCCTTCGGCGATGATGCCATCGCGCTCGGATTTGCGCAGCGCGGCCCGCCTCCATTCCTCGAGAATCCGGTCGGACCAGAGGGGCTGGAAAGCGCCGGTTGCGGCATGTCCAAGCACCAGTTCGCGCAGAACGGTGGGATAGAGCACGCAGGCGTCAATCAGGACCTTCATGTCAGGCGAAAGGTCAGGGCCTTGAGGTAACCGCTTTCCTCCAACGCAGGCAGGCGCGGGTGGTCCGGTCCGGCATAGCCGATGCGCAGCAGCTGCGCGGCGCGCCCGGCCCGGCCGATACCCCGGACCGAGGCTTTCTGGAAGGCGGCGAGATCGACGGCGCCGCTGCACGAGCAAAGCGTGAGGAACCCGTCCGGCCCGACCAGTGGGGCAGCCAGGCGGGCGACGCGTTCATAGGCGCGCAAACCTGCATCACGCGCGTTTTTCGAGGGTGCAAAGGCCGGCGGATCGCAGATGACCGAACCGAATGTGCGGGTTTCGGATGCGAGAGAGTCGAGCGTGTCGAAGGCATCGCCCTGCCGTGTTGAGAATGCCTCCCCGACACCCGACGCGATCGCCCCCTGTTCAGCAAAAGCCAGCGCGGGGGCCGATCCGTCGACCGAGAGCGCCGATTTTGCTCCGTTGGCAAGTGCGGCCAACGCGAAACCGCCGACATGGGAGAAGACGTCAAGGACGTCGCGGCCTTTCGACAGTCTTGCGACGAAGGCGTGGTTTGGGCGCTGGTCGTAGAAAAGGCCGGTCTTCTGGCCGCCTTTCAGGTCGGCCATATAGGTCGCGCCGTTCATCGGCACGGGTATCGGCCCCTCAAGCGAGCCGATCATCACCTCCGAGGCGTCATCCAGCCCTTCAAGACTGCGGGCGCGGCCTTGCGCATTCTTGTACACGGTCGTCGCCCCGGTAAGCTCGGCAAGCGTGTCGCAAAGAACTGGCATCAAGCCATCTATCCACGCGGCATTCGGCTGGACGACGATTGCGTCCCCGAATCGGTCGATCACGCATCCCGGCAGGCCATCGGCCTCCGCGTGGATCAACCGGTAATGCGGGCTGTCGTAAAGCGTTTCGCGCAGGGCCAGGGCACGGGCAAGTCCTGAACTCAGCCAGGACGCATCGATCTGGGCCTCGGGGTCGCGGTCGAGCAGGCGGGCGATGATCTTGGAGTTCGGATTGATCGTCGCAGTGCCGAGTGGCGTGCGGGCGGCATCTTCCAGCGTGACGATGGTTCCGGGTGCCAGTGCTTTGGTGCGTCGGTCGACGACAAGCTGGTTGGCGTAAACCCAGGGAAATCCACGCTTCAGCGGGCGCGGGTCGATTTTGGGAAGGAGCCGGATGACGGGACGGGATGACATGGGTCTCCCTTATCCCGTCCACCGGTCCGAAGGAAGCGGGACTTAGCGGGTCCGCCGCTTGAAGAAACCCGACAGGTATTCCGCGCGCAGGCGGCGGGCTTTGAGTTCGATGGCTTCAATGTCGATGCGGTCGTTTTGCATTGGTCGTCTCCTTTGATGCGCAAACTATGGGCCGGGACATTTGACGAGTAGCCGGGAACTCCGCATTCCCGTCATGCGCAGGCGGCATGCCTCAGCGATGATTTTGCTTGAAGTCTTCCCAGAATATCGGTTCCAAGCCGCAATGGGCATTGTCACACGAGCCTATGAGGCGAAGCTTGCAGAGGGCGTGCTGGACTCCGATCCGGCGCAACTGGCCGTATTGCCAGAATTCGATCGCATTGCGGAAGGATTGGCGGCGAGAAATCCAGGCGGCCTGAAGTCGCTGTTTTCGAAGAAGCCGAAGCCGGTCGCGGGACTTTACCTTTGGGGCGGCGTCGGGCGCGGCAAGTCGATGCTCATGGATCTCTTTCACGAGGTCGCAGGCGGCCGGCGCGTGCATTTTCATGCCTTCATGCAGGATGTGCAAGCGCGGCTCCATCTGGCGCGCCAGACCGAAGTGGACAATGCGTTGGTGCCGGTCGGAGAAGACCTGTCGGAGGGGCTGAACCTTCTCTGTCTCGACGAGATGCAGATCACGGATATTGCGGATGCGATGATCGTCGGCCGACTCTTCGGTATGTTGATGGAGGCGGGCGTGACCGTGGTGACCACGTCGAACCGGATGCCGGACGAACTGTACAAGGACGGACTGAACAGGGCGCTGTTCCTGCCGTTTATCGAATTGATCAAATCGCGTCTGGTCGTGCATGAACTGGTGTCGCCGCGGGACTATCGGCAGGATCGGCTGTCTGGGGAGCAGGTCTATTTCTATCCGTCCAATGCCGAGTCCCGGCAGGTGGTCAATGCCATCTGGAGCGACCTGTCGGATGGGCAATCCGGGGAGCTCATCTTAAGGGTGAAAACCCGGGAGGTGCACATCTCCGAGTTCTCGAACGGAGTGGCGCGGGCGGGGTTCTACGACCTTTGCGGCCAGCCGCTTGGACCGGCAGACTACCTGGCGCTTGCCGATGCGGTGCGGGTTCTGATCCTGGAGGACATTCCGCGCCTGTCGTCTGAAAACTACAACCAGGCGCGGCGTTTCGTGACACTGGTGGATGCGCTATACGAAGCTCGAGTGCGCCTGATCGCCACCGCGGCCGACGCACCCGAGCGTCTCTATATCGAAGGCGAAGGCAGTTTTGAATTCGAACGAACCGCGAGCCGCTTGCGGGAGATGCAGAGCGCCGGGTGGGGGCTGGATCACCCGGCTTCGATGACCTCGTCATCGGCAAGCTGACGCAGCAGCAGAACTGCGGTCCCAACCAGCGTGAGAACTCCCGCGGTCAAAGGCACCAATGTTCCGTCGAATGCGAGACCGATCGGAACGGTCAGGAGCGCCGCTCCGATTGTCGCAAGTGCGGTTATGACCGAAGCCGCGAGGCCCGCCATATGCGGAAGCGGCTCCATTGCCAGCGCGTTCATGTTCCCGATGCCGAACCCGGCAAGATAGAAGATCGAGGTGAGCCAGAGGAAGGCCAATGGGAAGACCAGTCCCTCCGGTGCTAGATTGGCCAATTGCAGGACCAGGTAGATCAGGGTGAAGCCGCCCTGGATGAGCAGCACGCGGCGCACGACCTCTTTCATGCCGAGCCGCATGACGATGCGCGCGTTGATCAGGTTAGCGCTCGATGCGAGGATGGCCATCAACCCGAACCAGAGCGGGAATGTTTCCCCTTTGCCAAGGACCTGGTCGAATATCTGCTGGCTGTTGGCGAGGGCCGAGAACAGCGCCCCGAAAATCAACGTTTGAACAGCGATCGCAATGACGACGCGCCGGTTGCCGAGGACCTCGCGAGTCCCTTCGATTAGCCTTTTCGCGCGGAACGGTCTGACATTCTCGGGCCGGAGGGTTTCCGGCAGACGGATCAGAAGCCAGGCGATGGACACGGCGGAGAAGACGGCGAAGGAGGCGAAAATACCGCGCCAGCCGAAGACCTGGGCGATGGCCCAGCCAAGGGACGGGGCAAAAACGGGAAAGATCGTGAAGACGAAGATCACGTAGCTGATGACCTGCGCCATGCGGCGACCGGAAAAGAGGTCACGGGCGATGGCCATTGCGGTCACGCGGGGGCCGGCCGCCCCGATGCCCTGGACGAAGCGGGCCGCCAGCAGGGTCTCGATATTGGGTGAAAGAGCGGCGACGAGGGCTGCGGCGCAATATACCAGGGCTCCTCCAACCGCGATGGGACGGCGGCCGAAGGCGTCGCTGAGGGCGCCGGTGAAGAATGTGCCCATCCCAAGGCCAAGGACGAAGGCGCTGATAACGAGTTGCACGCGATTGGGTGTGTCCGGTGTGAGGGCTTCACCGATCTGCGGCAGTGCAGGCAGCATCGCGTCGAGCGAAAAGGCGACCGTGGCAGACAGCATCGCGAGAAGCGAGATCAACTCGAACTGCGGGATTGGCAGTTTCTTCTCGGTGGGTGGCACGCGGCGCTCGGGCGGTTGCGCCGGTTGGAAAGGTCCGGTCACGTTGCATTGTCCGTTTGGGCGGCGATTTCATCCAACACCTGATTCCAAAGCTCCGGCGGCTGGGCGCCGGGAACCACATGGGTGTTGGCCAATACGAAGGTCGGTACGCCGGTGACGCCGCGTTCGCGGGCATGAAGGTCGCGTGCCCGGATTTCTTCGAGGTCGGCGTCGCTGGCCAGAAGACGCTCTGTCATGGCGCGGTCCATGCCGACGCCCTCGGCAATGTCGAGCAGGACGGTGTGGTCTCCGATATCCTCGCCATTTTCGAAGTAGGCCTTGAAGAGGCGGCTGACCGCGGCGGTTTGGCGGCCCTCCAATCCGGCCCAATGGATCAGGCGGTGAGCGTCGAGCGTATTGGGCGTGCGCTGGATCTTGTCGAAGTCGATGGAGAGTCCGGCTGCCCTGGCTGCTTCGGCAATCCGGCCATAGACCTGCGCTGCATTTTCTGCACCGCCGAATTTGGCACTCAAATAGCCGCGCCGGTCCATACCCTCCTTGGGCATGTCGGGGTTGAGCTGGAACGGGTGCCATTCGATGGCGAACGGCTGGTCGGGATGGCTTTCCAGCGCCCTGTCCAGGTTCGTCTTGCCGATGTAACACCACGGACAGATCGGATCGGAGAGGATGTCGAGCTTGACCATGACCTACCCTCGTTCGCAGGCCTGTCTAGCATTCGCAAGGGCAAAGTCAGGCCGAAATGCGCTCGGGCTCCACGAATTGCGGCAGACGGAAGGTCACGACTTCGGCAGCTTCCGCGATGGTCAGATCATGCGTGGTGGCGATATGGTGTATCAGCGCCGCAACGTCGCCGACCTGGGCGCGAACCACCGCATCATCGACATTGGGAAACTTCATTTGCACTTCGTCTGCCAGACCCTGCCAACTGATCGTTTTTGCCATATTGCGCTTCCTCCACTGGGGACAGGACAGCCTAGGCCGAGCTTTCCTAAGCTTTGGTTAAGTGCGGAGGGTGGCGCTTTGCCAGGCGTTTCGCAGAGAACCAACTGAAGGCAGAAAGGGCGGCGGCGGCGGTCAGGCAGCCGGCAACCCCGGAAAGCTGGAATGAGAGGCCGGAGAGGAGCGTGCCGAGCAAACGCCCTGCGGCGTTGGCCATGTAGTAAAAGCCGACATCGAGCGTGACGCGTTCGGATTTGGAGAATTCGAGAATGAGGTAGGAGTGCAGTGCGGAATTCAGCGCAAAGACGACCGCGAAAGCGAGGAGACCTGCGACGATGAGAGGCACCAGACCGGGGATATCGAGGGCAGCGACCAGGGCGAGGGACGCGGGGATGATTGTGAGGACGCAGACCCAGAGGCGGGTGGCGGCGACGGTGGCGGACAGGCTCCCGGTCTGGCGTTTGAGAAGCTTCGGCGCAAAGCCCTGCACCGCGCCGTAGAAGATGATCCAGGCGGCCATGAAGCTGCCGATGAGGAAGAAGGCGGCGCGATTGCCCGCCTCCGTGCCGTCCGAGAGGACGGCGTAAAAGAAGACCGGTATACCGACGACAAACCACGTGTCGCGGGCCCCGAAGAGGAAGACGCGGGCGAGCGACAGGGCGCGAATGTCGGGATCTTCTGGCCAGACCGCAGAAAACTTGGTGCCTTTTTTCCCGCGCGGCAGGCCCGCAGGCATGAAAGCCAGCGTGGCGACCAGAATCGCGGTGAGGATAGTGGCCATCAACAGGAGAGCAGGTCGGAAGCCTGCGAGGCCAAGCATCGCCGCACCGATGAAGAAGCCGAGGCCTTTGATCGCATTTTTCGACCCGGTGAGGGCCGCAACCCAGCGAAAAAGGCCGCGATCGGCGGTGGGCGCGAGGATTTTGACCGCGCTTTTCGAGGACATCTTGGCAAGGTCCTTGGCGACACCGGACGCGCCTTGGACAGACATGACGTAGAGGACGGAGGTCGCGACACTCCAGCTTGGTTCCAGGGATGCCAGAGCGAGGAGTGCGCCGATCTGAATGGCGAGGCCCGCGTAAAGGGTCGAAGTAAGACCGAAACGACTGGCCAGCCAGCCGGCGGAGAGGTTGGTGACGATGCCCATGAGTTCGTAGAGCAGGAACAGGTAAGCAAGCTGGACGGGCGAAAAGCCGAGCGTGTGGAAATGCAGGAGGACCAGCATTCGAAGCGCACCGTCAGTTAGCATGAAGGCCCAGTAGCCGGCTGTGACGGTCAGATAGGCCTTGAAGCCATTCGGTTGGCTCACGTCAGGCGCTCCGACACCATACGGGCAATATCGGCCATGCGGCAGGTGTAGCCCCATTCGTTGTCGTACCAGACATAGACCTTCACTTGCGTTCCATTGACGACCATCGTGGATGGTCCGTCGACGATGCCCGAGCGGGAATCATTGAGGTAGTCTGCTGAGACCAGCGGGCGGGTCTCGTACCCGAGGATGCCTTTGAGCGGGCCGTCCGCCCATTTGGCGAATAAGGTGTTCACTTCCTCGGCGGTCGTGTCGCGCTCCATCTCGAACACGCAATCGGTCAGCGAGGCGTTCAAAAGTGGCACACGGACGGCAAGGCCGTTCAGGCGGCCCTTGAGTTCGGGATAGATCAGAGTGATGGCGGTGGCTGAACCGGTAGAAGTCGGAATCAGGGAGTTCAGCGCCGAGCGGGCACGTCGCGGGTCCTTATGCGCCTTGTCCACGATGGTCTGAGTGTTGGTGACATCGTGAATTGTCGTTATTGAGCCGTGTTTTATCCCGATGTCCTCGTGCAGCACTTTAACGACGGGCGCGAGGCAGTTGGTCGTGCAGGAGGCGGCGGTGATAAGGTTGTGACGTTCGGGGTCGTAAAGATCGTGATTGACGCCGTAGACAAGGTTGAGCGCGTCGGTATCCTTGACCGGAGCGGAGACGACGACTTTCCTCACGCCGGCGGCGAAATAGGGGGCCACCTTGGCTTCGGTCTTGAACACTCCGGTGCAGTCGAGAATGAGGTCGATGTTCATTTCTTTCAGCGGCAGATCTTCGATGCGGGTCTCCTGACGGAAGGCCATGCGGATGTCCCCGATACGCAGCGTGTCGCCAGACGCTTCGATGTCGCGGGGCCAGGCTCCGTGAACGCTGTCGAATTCCAGAAGCAGCGCGTGCTGGTCGAGGTCGCCGCCCGGTTCGTTGATGAGGACGATCTGGTCCGCAAGACCTTCGTCCACCATGCGGCGGAGCAGGAGTTTCCCGATCCGGCCGAGTCCGTTCAGAGCGATGCGTGCCATTGTCTCACCTCGAATTCCCGCCCAACGTATCTACGCATACGGCACGCTGCCTCAAGTAAAGGTTTTATGACGCTGAAGGCGCGCAGATGGATCTTGGAAGCGGGGAGGTGAGCAAGCAGTTTCCGAAGCGGTGATTGCAAAGATCGACCGGTCGGAGGGCTGTCGCGGTCAGTTGGAGTTGGGTGCGGACACTGTGTAAGTGCCCGCCGCCATCAGATATTCCGATCCACCGCGCGCGCGCCGGCGGAGACGTCCTCTCCGAAGCCTTCGATCGTGTTGCAGCCGGCAAGTGCCAGCATCAATGCGGTGAATATTGCCAGTGTCTTCATGTGCTCTTACTCCTCATACCACCAGACGTCGGGCTGGAAGCCAATCCAGTCGCCGTACATCGGCAGGTGGTCAGGATATTTCAGTTCCTTGGCGTGGGCAATCCGGCTGACCGGGTTGAACCAGATCGGAACCACGTAGCGTCCGGCCGTCAGGACGCGGTCGAGGGCGCGGGTGGCGGCGAGGAAGTCGTCTTGGGATTTGGAGGTGAGGAGGCGTTCGATCATCGCTTCCGCTGCCGGGCTCTTCATGCCCATGAGGTTACGGCTGCCTTCTGTGTCGGCGGCCTCCGCGCTCCAGTAGAGGTTCTGTTCATTGCCGGGTGAGAGCGACAGGCCACGTTCGAAATCGGTCATCTCGAAATCGAACTTGGTGACGATTTCCTTGTATTCCGCACTGTCGACACTGCGCACCGTGACGTCGATCCCCATGCGGCGAAGCGCGGCGACATAGATGTCGGCGATCTGGCTCCATTCGCTGGACCCGGCGGCCAGGAGGATTTCGAAGCCGAAGGTCTCGCCCGCCTCGTTCTTCAGTGCACCGTCCTGCAAGGTCCAGCCCGCCTCGGCCATCAATGCCAGCGCTGCGCGAATGTTGCGGCGGTTGCGTTCGGTGCCGTCGCCCTTGGGCAGTTCGTATCCCTCGATGGTGCCGGGGAGCAGGTCGTCTGCGAAAGGAGCAAGGAACTCGGCTTCTTTGCCGGAGGCCGGGCCGGGTTCATATCCCAGGACAGAGTTGGAGTAGTAGGAAACGGCGCGGGGCAGGCCTTCGCCGCCGTTCACGGTCTCATTGACGAATTCATAGTTGAAGGCGGTGATCAACGCCTCGCGCACCCGCCAGTCCTGAAATTTGGGAAGCCGCGTGTTCATCACGAAACCGCGCATGCCGGAGGGACGTTTGTGCGGGATGGTGGATTTGACCATCTCACCCGATTGCATGGCAGGAAAGTCGTAGGACGTGTCCCATTTCTGCGCGTTGGTTTCCCGGTTGGTGTTCAGGATGCCGGCCTTGAACGCTTCGAACATCGCGGTGCCATCGGTGAAGAATTCCATACGGATTTCATCAAGATTCGCCTGTCCATTCATGTAGGGCACAACGCCGTCGCCCCAGTAATCGGGGTTACGTTTGAGGGTGACGTAGCGGCCCGCCTCGAAATCGGAGATGACATAGGGGGCGGACGAGATCGGGATGATGTCCACGCCGGAATCCGCGAAATCGATGCCGTCCCATTGGGCTTTCTTCAGGATCGGCCGCATGCCGAGGATAAGCGGCAGTTCATCGTCGCGGGTGTTGAAAGTGAAGCGCACGGTACGCTCACCGACCTTGGTGGCTGTGTCGACCTTCGACCATGAGCCCTGATAGCGCGGGTGACCTTCGGTGCCCAAGGTGGCGTATGTCCAAAGAACATCTTCCACGGTGACAGGCGACCCGTCGGAGAAGCGGGCCTCCGGTCTGAGGGTGAATTCGACCCAGGACCTGTCTTCCGGCACTTCAATAGATTCGGCCAACACCCCGTAAAGCGTGAAGGGTTCGTCATAGTTGCGGCCCATCAGGCTTTCATGTGCAAGAAAGCGAAGTTGCCACGGAACGCGGCCTTTCAGGATGTGCGGATTGAGCGAATCGAAGCTGCCGACCTCGCCTTGCACGATTCGGCCCCCCTTTGGCGCGTCGGGATTCGCATATGTCAGGGCGTTGAAGCCGGGCGGCAGGGCGGGTTCGCCGTACATGGCAATCCCATGTTTCGGTTCGGCAAAACAGAATGAGGCGGCGGATAAGCCCGCGAAAACCAATGTGGCAAGCCCTAATGGTCGCATAGTCGTCAACAATCCCCTGCTCGTTTGGTCTTTGTTTGAAGCCTAGAAGGCGTTTCGTGGCTTTTCAAACTTTTAACTTGGCCAGCGGCAAATCCTTGCGTATAAACAACTTACTGCTCGATAGGTTTCTTGCCTGTATGAAACCTGCCTCAATAACTTAACGCCCGCTTCGTGCGGGCGTTTTTTTTGGTCAGGTTGGGGAGTCGGTTTTCTTCCTGCCGAACATCAACCAAAGCAGCGCGAAGCCGGCGAGCATCAGAAACGGCACCATTGCGATGTTTACCGCTGTCCAGCCCTGTTCGGGATTGCCGCCGGAACAGTTCATCAGCCCGCCCGATGACAGGGAGGCGATGGTGACGCAGCCGAAGACGAACATGTCATTCATGCCCTGCACGCGGCCACGCTCTTCGACCGTGTGCGCGGTCGAGAGCATGGACGTCGCGCCGATGAAGCCGAAGTTCCAGCCAAGGCCGAGAAGGACCAGCGCACCGAAAAAATTCGTCAGCTCCGTCCCGGCCAGTGCGACGGCACCTGCGAAAGCGAGGATGACAAGGCCCGTGGCCACGATCCGCTCCGCTCCGAAACGGACAATCAGATGGCCGGTGAAGAAGGAGGGGATGAACATGGCCAGCACATGGGCAGAGACCACGTCGGCGGCATTGTTCTGGGTGAAGCCGCAGCCAACCACGGCAAGCGGTGTCGAGGTCATCACAAGGTTCATCAGGGCATAGGCGACCATTGCGCAGATGATGGAGACGAGTATCGTGGGGTCCGCGAGCAGTTCGCGGCGAGACCGACCACCGGTCAGCCCTTTCGGGGCGGGGGGTTTAGGTATGTCCAGCCCGAGAAAAAGAAGACTGCCGATGAGATTGATCGCTATGACCGTGAGATAAGCACCGAGGAATGGGACGACCATCGCGCTGGCCGTCAGCTTTACCAGAGTCGGACCGATCAGCGCATTGACCAGGCCTGCCGCCATAACGTAGCTGATGGCTTTCGGCCTGAAGCTTTCGCTTGCGGTATCAGTTGCCGCGAAGCGGAAAAAGCCCTGCGAAGACATGTAGATACCGGTCAGAAGTGAACCGATCAGGAAGATTACGAAACTCTGCTCGATAAGGCCCCAGGCCGCCAGCGCGCCGCCCGCTGCTCCGCCTGCCGCGCCGAGCATGAAGCCAGCTTGTCGGCCATAGCGTTGCATGAAGCCCGACAGAGGCGTTGCCGTCAGCATCGAGCCGAGGACGATGAGTGCGATGGGCAGCGTGGCGAAACACGGGTGCGGGGCAAGCTGCTGACCCGCCAAGCCGCCGATGGTGAAGATCATTGGCAACTGCGCGCCAAGAAACCCCTGCGCGGCGATCAGGACGGCAAGGTTTCGTTTCTGGATGGCGGGTGGAGCTTCCATGAGACCCGGTTACGCCCGACAGTCAGGGGCTGCAATAGGCGCATCGCTGCCCGGATTGGCAAGTCGTGGCAATTCTGAAACAAGGTGCCCCATGTCTATAGTCGGGCGCATTATCGAGACACCGGACTGCGTGGCCGAGGGGGTCGTCTTCCTCGTCGATCTCGACCCCCGTTTTCAGCGCGCTTTCGAACTGACCGGACAGCCCCCGCTGAGGCGACGTCCGGACGGGTTCGCGGCACTCCTCGATGCCATTGTCTCGCAGCAGGTCTCTGTTGCGGCGGCCGATGCCATCTGGGGGCGCCTGAAGGCCGCCGGCTTGACGGGGCCGCGCAAGATCCGATGGGCCAGCGACGATGAACTCCGGGCCTGCGGGCTGTCGCGGCAGAAGATTCGGTATGCGCGGGAATTGTCGGCATCGGGCATCAGGTTTCCCGACTTGCGCACTGCGCCGACGGAGGTCGTGATCGAAAAGCTCGTGCAAGTGCCCGGCATTGGTCGCTGGACCGCCGAGATTTACGCGATGTTCTCGCTGGGGCGGGCCGATGTCTTCGCTCCTGGCGATCTGGCATTGCAGGAGGCCGCACGACTTCTGTTCGAACTGGACGCACGTCCAAACGAGCGGTTGCTGCGACAAATGGCGGAGGCCTGGTCGCCCTGGCGCGGCGTTGCAGCGCGACTCCTCTGGGCTTACTACCATGTGGCGAAAGAGCGGGAGGGGATACGGTGACACAGGAATTGAATTTTTCGCGCCGGGCCAGCAAGTCGGGCGCTGACAGTTCCGTGGTACTGTTCCTGCACGGCTATGGTGCGGACGGGAAGGACCTGCTTGGGCTGGCAGATCCGCTTGCACCGCATCTGCCGGACACGGTTTTCATTGCCGCCGATGCTCCGGAACGGTCGATGGCCAACCCGATGGGGTATCAGTGGTTTCCGATCCCCTGGATCGACGGGTCAACCGACGCTGCCGCTGCCGAGGGGATGCACCGCTCTGCAAAACTGCTCGATGCCCTGATTGACCGCATTCTGGCGGAGGAGGGGATCGAAGCGGACCGGCTTATCCTTTTCGGGTTCAGCCAGGGAACGATGATGAGCCTGCATGTTGCGCCGCGGCGCAACGAGCCTGTCGCGGGGGTTGTCGGGTTTTCCGGGCGCCTTATGGTGCCGGAGCGACTGGGGGAAGAGATGCAATCGACGCCCCCGGTTTTGCTGATCCACGGCGACGCCGACGACGTTGTCCCCTTCGAAGAAATTCAGGCGGCGGGCGAGACGCTTCAAGGGGCTGGGTTCACAGTGTTTGCCCATGTGATGGAGGGTACCGGGCACGGGATCGCGCCGGACGGCCTGTCGGTTGCCCTGGCATTCATTCGTGAGCAACTTGCTGTCGAGTAGCTGGTCTTGCCCAGCATTTGGGCGTCTGTGGATAATTCGGTGGACAACCGTCACCGGAATTTCAAAAATGGCGACTACATCTTCCTCAAATCAAGGGCTTGTCAGGGTCGAAACGCCAGATATAGTGCCCTTGAACGGTCGGGGCGGGTCCCTCCGCTCTGACGCCACGGTCGAGGCAGCAGGGCAAGGAGAGAGTCCCGAATGAGCGGCGAATTCAGAACAAGCTTCGTGCGCGAGCCGAACAATCTCAAGCATCATCCGGCGCTTGTCCTGAACGCGGATTACCGGCCCTTGTCGTATTATCCCTTGTCGCTCTGGCCCTGGCAGGACGCGATCAAGGCCGCGTGGCTGGACCGGGTGCAGATCATCGCGGAATATGACGAGGTGGTCCGAAGTCCATCGACTGAGATACGGATACCCTCGGTGGTCGTTCTCAAGGATTTCGTTCAACCTCAGAAGCGCGTGGCTTTCACGCGCTTCAATCTTTTTCTAAGGGACGAATTCTGTTGCCAGTATTGCGGGGCGAAGGGCGAACTGACCTTCGATCATGTCGTGCCGCGGGCGCGGGGCGGTATCACCAGCTGGGAAAACGTCGTGGCCGCCTGTTCGAAGTGCAACTTGCGAAAAGGCTCGAAATCGCTGAACCGGGCTGGCATGACGCTGAGAAAGCCGCCCCGGCAGCCGGGTGCGGAGGAGCTTCGAAATCATGGTCGAAAGTTTCCGCCCAACCACCTGCACGAGACCTGGCTTGATTTCCTCTACTGGGATGCCGAACTGGAGGCCTGAGGCCGGGACAATTCGGGGCTTTTGCCAGCGTTTCCCGGTGGTCGGCTCTTCCGGCAGTTCGCAGGCAACCGGTGTCAGGCGGAGCAGCTTGCCCCGCCGAGTACGCAGAATTTCGCGCAATGGGGGTGGTTGAGCCGGACAGGTTTTTCGGCCTCTTCCAGCGTCTCTCCAAGCTCGAATTGAGGGTCGTATGGCAGCAAGGTGCAGGCCAGAACGGTTGGCTTTGTTGCGCCCTTGCGCTTTGCGACCATGCGAGAGGAGGAGCACATGACCTGGGTGGGCGACTTGTTCAGGATGCCCCAGCATTCCGTCGTGATTTCCGGCACGTCGACCGTTTCATCCATTTCAGGAAACAGCACGGTCTCGGCAGGGCTGGCCGCGGCGATCCCGAAGCCTTCCTGTGCGTATAGCTCTGCATAGCCGGCGCGGGACTGCTGCTCCGTCTCGTGCCACATCGTCCGTCCCGCGACCGTCATTCGGATGCCGGCGTCACGCAGCCAACGCATTCCGATCAGCGATTTCTCAAAGGCACCTTCGCCGCGTTCCTCGTCGTGAAAGGCGGCGGACCAGTGATCGAGGGAGATGCGCAAGGTCAGTTCATTCGGGTAGGTCTGTGCAAGGCGAGTGAGACCTGCGCGCATGGTCTTGCGCATCATCGGGCGCATGGCATTGGTCAGGATCAGAACCTTGTAGCCGCGTTGAAGTGCTGCCTCGGCCATGCCGATCATGTCGGGGTTCATGAACGGCTCGCCGCCGGTAAAGCCGATCTCCGTGACGCCCCAGCGTCGTTCTTCGAGCTGGTCGAGGTACTCCTCCACCTCCGCAACGGTCAGATAGACAAGCCGGTCATTCTTCGGAGAACTCTCGATATAGCAATTCACGCACTCGATATTGCACAATGTCCCGGTGTTGAACCAAAGCGTTTCGGGATTGGTCAGGGCGACCGCGGCACGCATATCGCCTTTCGCAGTCACGTCTGGATCTTTAAACTTGCCCGGATCGAGTTCGGAAATCGTGTCTTTCATCTAAGCTGTCGTCCTTCGTTTAGGGAGGGGTAAGCCGCTGACAGGATGAACGAAAGGAAAAGCTGGCCATCGTGACGAAGTTGTGATGTGGACGTGTTATCTGGACTTTGCGATGCGCGGGTAGTAAGCGCCTCGGAAGAAATGTTAGCGGTATCAGCTATACACTGAAGGAGGCGCTCTTGGTTTCTCGCGTCATTCCGGTCGACGATTTCGATCTCGTGATTTTCGGGGGGACGGGCGATCTTGCGCGACGCAAGATTCTGCCCGGTCTGTTCCGCAGGTTCCATTCCGGTCAGATGCCGCCCGATGCCCGGATCATCGGGGCTGCGCGGTCGGAGATGGATCGTGACGGCTATCGGGCCGAGGTGAAGTCCGCTCTGGAGGAATTCGTTCCTGAAGGCGAACGCTCGAAGGATACGATTGAAGGCTTTCTTGAAAAGCTCGACTACGTGGCAATCGACGCGATGGGCGAAGACGGCTGGGTGGAGCTTTCCGGGATGCTGCGACCGGACCTGGTTCGGGCATTCTATTTTTCGGTCGCGCCATCGCTGTTCGGTCCGCTCGCGGAGCGTCTGCACCAACATTCCTGCGCCGGCCCAATGTGCCGGATCGTTGTCGAGAAGCCGTTTGGCCGTGACCTTGAGAGCGCAAAGGCGCTGAACAAGACGCTGCGTGACCATTTCGACGAGGGTCAGATCTATCGGATCGACCACTACCTTGGAAAAGAAACGGTTCAGAACCTGATGGCCGTTCGCTTCGGCAACGTTCTTTTCGAACCGCTCTGGAACGCGCAATATGTAGATCACGTTCAGATCACCGTGGCAGAGACGGTGGGCGTGGACGGGCGCGGCGCCTATTACGACAAGTCCGGCGCGATGCGGGATATGATTCAGAACCACCTGATGCAGCTATTGTGCTTGACCGCGATGGAGCCGCCTTCGCGCTTCGATCCCGATGCGGTTCGGGACGAGAAACTGAAGGTGATCAGGGCGCTGGAGCCGGTCAAGCCGGAGGATATCGTCCGAGGTCAGTACACTGACCCACGGAAGGGTTATGGTTATCTGGAACAGGTGGACGACCCAGACAGTGTCACAGAAAGCTTCATCGCAATGAAGCTGGATATCTCCAACTGGCGTTGGGCCGGGGTGCCGTTCTTCCTGCGCACCGGCAAGCGGCTGAAGGCGCGGTATTCGGAGATTGCCGTGGTGTTCAAGGACGCGCCGCATTCGATCTTCGGGCAGGCACAGGGCCGGCACCGCAACGTTTTGACCATCCGGCTGCAACCGAACGAAGGTATGGACCTGCTGGTGACCATCAAGGAGCCCGGCCCGGGGGGCATGCGGCTGGTAGACGTGCCGCTGGACATGACCTTTGCCGATGCACTTGGTCCGGAAGCCGAGGATGTGCCGGACGCCTATGAGCGGCTGATCATGGACGTGATCCGGGGCAACCAGACATTGTTCATGCGCGGCGACGAGGTTGAAGCGGCCTGGGCCTGGACCGATCCGCTGATCAACGGCTGGACCGAGCGCGGCGACAGACCGCACACCTACGAAACAGGGTCGACCGGTCCGGAAGAGGCCGCAATGTTGATGCATCGCGATGGTCGCCGCTGGCGGGAGATACGGCCGTGAACCTTATTGAATACCCTGACAGGGAAATGATGTTCGTGGATCTGGCCAGCCAACTGGCCGGAGAGCTGAGAGCGGCGCTGTCGCATTCGGATCGCGTGAGCCTTGCCGTGCCCGGCGGCACGACGCCAGGGCCGGTATTTGACGAACTTTGCGCGGCGGATTTGGAGTGGGATCGTGTGGACGTTCTTCTTACAGACGAGCGGCAGGTTCCGCCGACGCATGAACGTTCGAATGAACGTCTGGTCCGCGAGAGGCTGCTGGTCAGCAGGGCCGGATCGGCGAAGTTTGTCCGGCTGGTGCCCGAGGGAGATGACGCGTCGGCCGAGATCGAGCGACTGGCGGCACTCCTGCCGATTGACGTGATGATTCTTGGGATGGGCGCGGATATGCACACGGCCTCGCTCTTTCCGGGATCGCCGGATCTTGGCGCGGCGCTTCGCCGGGACGCCCCGCCGCTGATGAAGGTGCAGGCTTCGGGCGATCTTGAGCCGCGCATCACATTGACTGCCGGGGTTTTGAGCGGAGCGATTGCGACCCATGTTCTGATCGCCGGAGACGAGAAGAGAGCGGCGCTGGAAAAGGCATCGAAGGCCAGTGTTTCGGAAGCTCCGATCAATCTTGTGCTGGCGCATGCGGATTTTCATTGGGCGCCCTGAATCCTGATCGGGGAACGAGCGGAGGGACAAGATGGACTGGACTCGACTGGAAACCGCTGCAAGACGAGCCTCGAAGACGCCGATTCTGGCACGTTTCGGAAACAGCGACCGGGCGCAGAACTTTTCGGTCGAAGCAGGCGGGCTGCTGTTCGACTATTCCAAGACGGCGATGGACGAGGACGACCGAGCGCTCCTCGTCTCCATGTATGCCGACGCCGGCGTTCCCGCGCGGCGCGATGCCATGTTCTCCGGCCAGAAGATCAATGAAACAGAGGGCCGTGCCGTGCTGCACACGGCGCTGCGGAACCTGTCCGGCACCCCCGTAACGGTGGATGGCGGGGATGTCATGCCCGGTGTGCATGAAACGCTGGACCGGATGGCGGCCTTTGCCGAGGACGTGCGTTCGGGTGTCTACCGGCTATCCGGCGGACAGGTGACGGATGTGGTCAATATCGGCATTGGCGGGTCCGATCTTGGTCCCGCGATGGCGACGATCGCGATGGCGCCTTACCATGACGGGCCGCGGGTGCATTTCGTTTCCAATGTGGACGGTGCTCAGATCAATGACACGCTGCTGGGGCTGAACCGCGCCACGACGCTTATTATCGTGGCGTCGAAGACTTTCACTACCATTGAGACGATGACCAATGCGGAGACGGCGCGGCGCTGGCTGGCGGAAGACATGGGCGCGGCAGAGGTCGGACGCCATTTCGCGGCGCTGTCAACGGCTGCCGACAAGACCGGCGCGTTCGGTATTGCGCCGGAACGTGTCTTCGGTTTCGAGGATTGGGTGGGTGGCAGGTATTCCATGTGGGGGCCGATCGGCCTTTCCCTAATGATTGCGATTGGCGAGGATGCGTTCCGGTCCTTCCTTGCCGGCGGCGAGGCGATGGACCTGCATTTCCGCTCGGCTGACCCCTTGGAGAATATGCCCGTAATGTTGGCGCTGACGGGTATATGGCACCATCAGGGGATGGGGTTCCCGACCCGTGCCGTACTGCCTTATGAGCAGCGTTTGTCACGTCTGCCCGCCTATCTCCAGCAGCTGGAAATGGAGAGCAACGGAAAGTCGGTAGCGCTCGATGGCACCATGCTGGAGACGGTCTCTGGTCCCGTGGTCTGGGGCGAGCCGGGGACCAACGGACAGCACGCATTCTATCAACTGATCCATCAGGGGCGTGCCGTGATCCCCTGCGAATTCATGGTCGGCGCGGAAAGCCACGAGCCGGAACTCGCGATCCATCATCGGCTTCTTGTGGCGAATTGTCTGGCGCAGTCCGAGGCTTTGATGCGGGGCCGGACATTCGAGGAAGCCAGGGCGTCGGTCGCGGGCAGGTTCGAAGGCGCGGAACTGGGGCGGCAGGCGCGGCACCGCGTTTTCGAAGGCAACCGGCCCTCGACCACACTTGTTTATCCGAAGCTGACGCCCTTCGTTCTGGGGCAGATCGTGGCGCTCTATGAACACCGGGTTTTCGTGGAAGGGGTCATACTGGGCATCAACTCCTTCGATCAATGGGGTGTCGAACTGGGCAAGGAACTGGCCAAGGCGCTGGAGCCGATTGTTGCCGGGGAGGAGAGCGCCGAGGGCAAGGATGGTTCGACCGCAGCGCTGGTGGACTTCATTCAAAAGAACTCCGGATGAATTCGGACGCCGCCCCGTCCCGCTATGTTGCGCTACTTCGCGGCGTGAATGTGGGCGGGGTCAAGGTGCTGATGAAACCACTTAGGGAGCTGGCCGAGAACCTGGGGTGGACGGATGTTGTCAGCTATATCGCCAGCGGCAATCTGGTGTTTTCCGCGAAAGGAATCCCTGCCGATCTCGCCAGGAGCCTTCGGGCGGCAATCAGGGATGAGTTGGGTGTCGATACTCCTGTGCTTGTGCTTGAGGCAACGGACATGCGGGCGATCCTGCAGGGCCATCCGTGGACCCCACAGAAGGGAAATCAGAGCCATGTCTATTTCTGCTGGGACCGGCCCGAGATTGACAATGATCTTTACCAAAATCTGAAAGCGCCCGACGAAGAGCTTCGCATCGTTGAAGGCCATGTACATTTTCTGGCCCCGAACGGAATTGGCGGGTCTAAACTTGCCGAAAAGCTTGGGAAAGTGGTGTGTGGCACGGAAGTGACGGGGCGAAACCTAAACACGGTCCGAAAACTCGCGGCGATGGCAAGCGTCTGAACGGCGAGTCGTCAGATGTCTTCGGTTGCCGCGCCGTCCCACTCGACCATCCGGCGGATCGCTTCGGGGCGGTGTGCCTGCCGTGCGGTGCCGTCTTTGGTCAGGCTGACGCCAACGGCTTCGCCGGAAGCGGCCAGCTTGCCGTCCACGAACACGCTATATTCCATGACAAAGCTTGACGGCTTGACCAGAGAGGTGCGCGCCGTGACCACATAGCTCTGGTTGACCAGCACCGGCGCGAAATAGTCGGCTGTGACCCGGCGGACGACCAGTTGCGGATCATCGTCGCTCTCATAAGTCGAAATGCCGTAGTCGTGCAGGTAATTGACGCGGATCGTCTCGAACCAACGCAGGTAGGTGACGTTATTGACGTGGTTCAACGCGTCGAGTTCGTGGAACCGCACCCGGTCGGCATAGCCATAGGCGAAGCCGGTGACCCCGAGCGCCTCCAGGGCATGTCTGTCGAGGGGGATCAGGTAGTCAGTCATCTTGTCGGTCTGGTTGGAGCGGGTAGCGGGAATCGAACCCGCGCGTTCAGCTTGGGAAGCTGACAGGCTACCATTACATCATACCCGCAGAACACGCTTCGGATTAATCCTGCTGTGAGGCGCGGTCAAGTGACTGCTGGGGGTGTCAGCCGCGACGGCGGCGGCGTCCCGAGGGGCCCGACGGTCCCGTATTGAAGGTCGGGGATGGCAGAGAAACGATCTTTGAAAGCTCCGGGTAGGGCGCCGTCTTGTGCGGAATTGCATTCGCGGCCACGAAATGTTCCTGGAATCGGGGTTCGATGGCGGTCTCCACCTTTTCGATCCGCAGCACTTCTGTCTCGATCCGCGCGCGTGCCGTGATATCGCAAAGCGCAATACGCGCCCCGGTTCCGGCGGCGTTGCCGGCGGAGGTGACCCGGTCGAGCGGGCAATCCGGGATCATCCCGAGGATCATCGCGTGTTTGGTCGAGATATGCGCGCCAAAGGCTCCGGCCAGAACGATGCGGTCCACCGTGTCGGTCCCCAATTCGTCCATCAGAAGCCGGGCCCCCGCGTAAAGGGCTGATTTCGCCAGCTGAATGGCCCGAATGTCGCCCTGGGTTACGGTGATGAGAGGGCCGCCTTCAGCGGTGCCGTCGAAGATGACATAGGAATATGTGCGGCCATCGGGAATAATGCGCGGGGTCCCGGTGGCCTCTGTCGAGCCGATGAGACCGGACGCATCGAGCAATCCGGCAATCCGCATCTCCGCGACGGCCTCGATAATGCCGGAGCCGCAAATGCCGGTGATGCCGGTGGTTGCGGTGAATTGGTCAAAACCCGCCTCGTCGGACCAAAGATCCGAGCCGATGACTTTGAACCGCGGCTCCTTGGTGTCCGGGTCGATCTCGACCCGTTCGATAGCACCGGGTGCGGCACGCTGGCCGGAAGAAATCTGTGCGCCTTCGAAGGCCGGGCCGGTGGGGGAGGAGCAGGCAAGGACGCGGTCCTTCGACCCGAGCAGGATCTCCGCGTTGGTGCCGACGTCGCAGATCAGCACGAGATCTTCGGATTTGTAGGGCTCTTCCGAAAGCGCGACGGCGGCACAATCCGCACCGACATGGCCTGCGATACACGGCAGGAGGTAGGCCTGCGCGTCGGCGTTGATGACGGACAGGCCGCAATTCTCGGCTCGGACGGTTACGGATTCTGAGGTCGCAAGTGCGAACGGCGCTTGGCCGAGTTCGACCGGGTCGATGCCCAAAAGAAGGTGATGCATGACCGGATTGCAGACGACCACGGCTTCCACGATCTGATCGGTCGGAATATCGGCTTCGGTTGCGAGTTCCTGTGCGAGCGCGTTCATCGCGTCATGGACCGCCGCAGTCATCTCCTTGTCGCCGCCGGGATTCATCATCGCGTAGGAGACGCGGCTCATCAGGTCTTCGCCGAAACGGATCTGCGGGTTCATGATGCCCGACGAGGCAGCGACCGAGCCATTTCTCAGATCACAAAGATGCGCCGCGATTGTCGTCGATCCGAGGTCGATGGCCAACCCGTACAGCCGACCTTCGAAAAAGCCGGGCCAGATATCGACAAGCTTCGGTTTGTCGGTCAGGTGATCGCGCCAGATCGCGACAGTGACTTTCCATCCGCCCTTTCGAAGAGCCGTCTGGATTTTGGCGAGCAGGCGCGGTGACGCGGCAAGACCGATAAGTTCCCAGTCCCGCTCCAGCGCATCGGACAGGCGCTGTAGATCACCCTTGGGTTCGTGCATGTCCGGCTCGCTGACCTCGACGTAGTAGAGACGGGTGGCCGGATTCATCGTGATTTCTCGCGCGGAGGCGGCCTTCCGGACCACCTGCTTATGCACCTGGCTTTCGGGCGGAACATCAATCACGATGTCGCCCTGAATCGTGGCCTGGCATCCCAGTCTGCGGCCGGGCTTCAGGCCACGTTTCTCATCGTAGCGTTTTTCGACCGCATTGATTTCCGAAAGCGCGCTCGCCGTGACGGTCAGACCGTGTTTCGAAAAGTCCCCGATCCCCGGAGATATCTGGCACTTCGAACAGATACCCCTTCCGCCGCAGACACTGTCGAGGTCCACGCCCAGTTGCCGCGCGGCCGCCAGAACCGGCGTGCCCACCTGGACACGTCCGCGCTTGCCGGAAGGGGTGAAGATGACGAGTGCGGTGTCGCTCATTCGCGCCGGTCCCTGTTGGTGCGTCGCACCTTAACGCATTGATTTCGAATTGAAAGGATCAGAGTTGCGGATCGGGGACCGAATTCGTCAATTCGCATTGCGGCCCTCTTCGTCGGCCAGCCAGACGAGGATCGCCTGGCGGTCGCCATCCAGCTTCGGTGCAGGCTCCAGTCGGGACGGGTCTGGCATGTCCGTGATCTTCGGCGGGTTGCCCGGCACGCGATGGTGACCATCCGACCAGCGCGGGACGTCGAGAACCATGTTGCGCGCCAGAAGTTGCGGGTCCTGCATTGCCTCGGCGACATTCTGGATCGCTCCGGTTTGAACGCCGTGCTCCTCCAGAAGTGCGATCCAATGGGCGCGGGTTTCTTCCAGCGTGATCTGCTCGATGTAGCGTCTGAGCAAACGTTCGTTCTCACACCATATGGCATTCGTTGCAAAGCGCGGGGCTTCGATCAGCGCTTCCAGGCCGAGAGTTCTGCAGAGCGTGGCAAAGAGCGCGTCGTTCCCGGCCGCTATGTCGACCAGGCCGTCGCTGGCGTGAAAGGCGTCAAAGGGCGTGATCGTCGAGTGACGCGTGCCGGCAGGGCCGGGAGCCACGCTGTTGCGTTCGCGTTCGCTGTCGTCGTGCAGATCGAGCGCGATGGACTGTTTTCCGGCGTTCAGAGCCGAAAAATACGCGCTGTCTTCTCCGACGAAAGGCGGGAATCCGCGGGTGTCGTCATCAATACCGGGGCGTTCGACTTTTTTGATCTTCGCGCCGAGAAGGGCCAGACCGGTGCTGGCGAAAGGCCCCGCCAGCACATGGGTCAGGTCCAGAACCGTGATGTCTTCAAGCGGATACATTTCGATGCCTCATCGGGCGACTGCCGTGCAGGCAGTAGCGTCGCAAGGTATCGCTTCCGTGAGAACCGGATCCGGATCAGGCACGGCGCCTGCGGCCACCGCTGCGGCGGGCCCGGCTGCCACCGGCCCCTGCGGAGTTCAGCTTGATCCAGTTGCCGCCCGACGGGTCGTTGGCATTGAGAAAATCGGCGGCGCGGATCGACAGGACTTCCTCCGACGCAACGCCGGTGGCAGGGGCAAGGCCGAGCAGAGTTGCGAGCTTCGAAGGCTCGACGTCAGCGGGGATCGTTACGCCGATATCAGCAAGCCGCGCAACGCGTTCCGCGATCAGATCGGCGTCCGGTGCCATACCCAGCAGGGCGCGGACGGCTTTCATATCAACATCTTCCGGCGCTTCCGCACCAATGGCTTTCAGCGCATCCAGACGCTCGCCCGCCGATTTCAGGGTTTTGGGCATTGCGACAGGGTTCATGATGGCGCTGGTCATGCCGTGGCTGGAGGCCATGGCGAGGAAGGCGTTGTTGATGCCGTGGCGATTGGGCAGGCCGAAGGAGATGTTCGAGGCACCGCAGGTGGTGTTGACACCGAGTTCCTCACGCAGGCGGCGGACGAGGGTGAAGACCTGCTTACCCGCGGTTGCCATCGCTCCGACGGGCATGACAAGCGGGTCAACTACGATGTCATGGGCAGGGATGCCGAAATCAGCGGCGCGGTTGACGATGCGCTTGGCAACTTCGAAGCGGACGTCGGGGTCTTCCGAGATACCGGTGTCGTCGTTGGAGATCGCCACAACCGGCACGTTGTATTTCTTGACCAGCGGCAGGACGAGTTCCAGCCGTTCTTCCTCACCCGTGACCGAGTTGAGGAGCGGGCGGCCTTCGGCCGCCTCAAGACCTGCTTCCAGTGCGCCCGGCACCGAGGAGTCGATGCAGAGCGGCGCATCGACGAGGCCCTGAACCAGTTCCACCATCTTCGTCATCAGCGGCGGCTCGGTCTCGTTCGGGTTGGGGTTGGAGTTGTAGACGACGCCCGCGTTGATATCGAGCACCTGCGCCCCGCAGGCGACCTGTTCCAGCGCGTCCTTCTCCACGGTCGAGAAATTGCCCGCTTCCAGTTCGGCGGCAAGGAGCTTGCGGCCCGTCGGGTTGATCCGTTCCCCGATCACGCAGAAGGGTTCTTCGAACCCGATGGTGACGGTTTTGGATTTCGACTCGAGAACGGTGCGGGTCATTTAGGCGTCCTTTGCCACTTGAATGTTTGGCCACTCTTCGGTCGATTCCCGGCATAGTGCAGGGCGGGAAACGACCTGTCGCGGATTGGATGAGACGTGTAGAGAAAACGAACGCCCGGGGCGAGGGCTCCGGGCGTGAAAACTTCTCATGAAAGATATGAGCGCCGACTGCGCGATCAGCCCGCCAACGCCGCCGGAACTGCCGAAGCGCCGCCGTTTTCGATGGCCCAGGTCGCATTGGTCTTGATCCCACCCAGCGGGAAGAAGTGGACCTGTTCGATCCCAAATCCGGGATTGGCCGCTTTATGGGCCGCAAGTTCGGTCACGACATCGGTCGGCTCATAGGGCATCACCAGCTTGGTCACGTCCATCGCGCGCTTTTGCAGGACCTTGAGCGAGGGGCCGACGCCGCAGGCGATGGCGAACTTGATCAGGGTCTGCAGCTTGGCGGGACCGGCGATGCCGATATGAACGGGCAGGTCAATGCCGGCCTCCTGCAGTCCATTGACCCAATCAATGATCGGACCAGCCTCGAAGGCGAACTGGGTGGCCAGCGCCATTTTTGCATCGGTGCGTTCAGAGAAGTCCTGCTTCCAGCGCAGCGCCGCATCGACATTGGCGGTGCCGCCTTTGGGGTCGATGTCCTTGTTGCCTTCGGGGTGACCGGCGACATGGAGACGCTTGAACCCGGCCTTGTCGAACAGACCGCTTTCCAGAAGCTGCATCGAGCTGTCGAAACGCCCGTGCGGCTCCGCGACCCCGCCCGCGAGCAGCAGGGCCTGGGTCACGTTCGCCTCGCCCTGATACCGGGCGATCCAGTCGCCGAGCGTCGCTTCATCCTTGATGACCCGCGCCGGGAAGTGGGGCATGACATTGAAGCCGTCGCCCGAGAGCCGTTTGGCGGTCGCCACCATATCCTCGATGGGCGTGCCTTCGATATGGGCGATGTAGACGCGCGTACCTTCCGGCAGAAGCGCACGGAAATCTTCCACCTTTTCGGCGGTGCGGGGCATGACTTCGATGGAGTACCCATCGAGGAAGGTCTCAACCTTCGGGTCGACCGTTCCGGTGGTCTCGGTCTTCTTCCGGAAGTTCAAAAGCGCCATCAATGCGTTTCCTATGTTCTTGGGCGTCAGGCCCATCCGTCATTCTCGATCAAGACTTTCAGTCGGCTCTGGTCGTATTCCAAATCGATCCGTTCAGCCTCGCGTTTTGCGACCTCTTCGGCGTCGCCCTCGACATTGTAGGGATCGGCCTTGCGCCATTCGGAAAGGTAGGCGTCAGTATCCCCCATGCCCGTTTTCATCGCCGCGCGGTCGATGGCCTGTTCGAACCGCTCGGGCAACGGGGCTTTCGTGCCCCGGCGGCCTTTGCCGACGATGACCTGCGCTGGGATATCCCGCCAATAGACGATGGTGACGTCGACCATGATAGCTCCTTTGGCGGCGCTTTTATCGGAACATTTAGCCACTCGATGTCGGATTTCGACTTCCGACGCAACTTGCGCGACTAAGTTTGCCTTTCCGAAGGTAATTCCTTGCCACATCGCTGACCCTTCTCCTAGGATGAACCCAACAGACATCGGAGGGCGAAATGGCGCCCAAACGGCCCAAAGGGGCCAGCCGTCTCCCGCATGCGGTCGATGACGGGACCCCGCAGATAACGGATCCGGCCGGGCTATACGCGGCTTTGGATCTTGGCACGAATGCGTGCCGAATGTTGATTGCCCAGCCGAAGGGCAATCAATTCCATGTCGTCGATAGTTTTTCCAAGTCCGTACAGCTGGGGCAGGGGCTTGAGCGGTCCGGTCGCCTGTCGCGCACGGCTATGCGCAGAACGGTTCAGGCGTTGAAGATTTGCCGCTCCAAGCTCGACAGGCACGAGGTCAGCCGTCATCGGCTCGTCGCGACCGAAGCCTGTCGCAGGGCGGTGAACGGGCCCGAGTTCCTTGAGGAGATCACCCGGGAAACCGGGTTGAAGCTGAAGATCATCGAGCCGGAGGAAGAAGCCCGGCTGGCCGTGGTCTCATGTGCCCCGCTGGTGTCAAGCAAGACCGAACAAGTGCTGGTGGTGGATATTGGAGGCGGATCGACGGAACTTGTCTGGATCGACATATCCAACATCCCGAAGGTTGAGCGCCCACGCGCACTGATGCGCCTTCATACCGGCTTTACGCCCGATCCGGCATCGCCCTTCCCGGTGGCTCGAGTCGTGGACTGGATCTCCGTGCCGCTTGGGGTCGCCACGCTCCGCGATCAATTTCACGATGTGGATGACGATGCGGCGCGTTTTGCTTTGATGAGCTGGTATTTCGAGGAGAACCTTTCGGAATTCTCACCTTATGAACTGGAGCAGGCACGCGAGGGTTTCCAGATCATCGGCACCTCCGGGACAGTCACAACCGTGGCCGCCAGTCACCTTGGGCTGAGACGATATGACCGCTCGAAAGTGGACGGGCTTCGAATGACCTCGGACCAGATCGACAAGGTGATCCGGAAGTATCTGGAACTCGGACCGGACGGGCGACGCGCCGACCCGCGTATCGGGCGCGACCGGCAGGCGCTCATCATGTCGGGCGCCGCGATCCTGCAGGCGCTTCTCCGCGTCTGGCCGACGGACCGGTTGTCTGTTGCGGATCGTGGTCTGCGGGAGGGGCTGCTTTACGCCCAGATGTCGGCTGATGGTGTGCTTGAGGACGCGGCTTACTAGGCCGTCAGGGTGTGCGCCTGCTCTCCATCTCTTGCACTGTCAGTTCCCATTGTTCGGGTGTGTCACCGTTTTCCAACGCCTTTGCCATCAGCTCCGCGTGGCTGAGCGGGATCAATCCACCCACCGGCGGGTCGCGGTCGAGGTTCGTCGGAAAGGCGTAGCCCTCCGCCGAAGCGGCGATGACATTTGCGATCCCTCGTGGTGTGAGGCTGGACCGCTGAAGCACCGGGTAGAGCGCGCGCGACATGGCCGGGCGATCCACACTTTCGATCGAGCGCCCGAAGGCCGAGCCGATCTGAAGCAGGTTCGCCATGCGCTGAATGTCGGATGAGACATTGTTGCCTGCCCCGTGCATCACCGCGGGGTTGAAGAAGAGCAGGTCGCCCTTTTCCAATGTGAGTTGTACGTGGTGCGCTGCGAAATATTTCTGAAACTCGGGTCGGTGAAAAGCCACATAGCCTTCAAGGAAACGTTGCGAATAGGGCAGCAGCATCGTCGGACCGCTCTCGACGGGCATGTCGCAATGGGCGACGGCCCCCTGCAGTGTCAGTCCGGGAGAAAACCGGTGCGCCTGTACCGGATATGTTGCCAGTTGGTCGGCATTCATGAACCCCAGATGGTAGTCGCGATGCGGGGTCTGGGCCGCGCCACCGGGGTTCACGCGGTTGACCTGTGCTGTCAGTTGATAACCGCGCCCAAGCCAGGATCGTGCCGCCAAAGCGATGGCATCGGAGGCGTAGTAGGCGGCGAAATTCTCGGGGTTCGCCAGGCAGTGTTTCTGCGCCGTGTTCCAGATACGGTCATTGGCACCCGGCCTGGCAAAGTGATCGCCGCCGCCGGTGCCCGACTGGCGTTCCTTTTCGATGATGCGCGAAAAGATCTCGTTCGCGGCGTCAATGACGGAGAGATCGGCAATGCCTTTGCGAATGGCGATTACTCCGGGGCCGCTGTCGAATACCGCATTCCATTCGGCCATCAGTTCCAACGTGTCGGAGGTGTCGCCCGCAATCCCGCGCACGATATTGCCGTCATAAATGGGAACGTTGTCCGCGATGTCCGATGCGTTGGGCCAGTCGGCCGCGTGCGTCTCGCACTCGACCAGTGTCTTGAACGCCTGGAAAGAGCCGGCATTTTCGTCAAGCCAAACCTGGCTTTTGCGATGTGCCGGGGTTGCAGATGCGTGCATGGATCGCCTCCCTTTAGATTGCAGGTTGTTGCGACCGGTTGCCATTGACAAGATCAAAAGGTGAGGCGGCCTTCCATGACTTTGACCGCGTGCCCTGCGATGGAGACCGCGACCGGTGTTCCGGCCTCCACCGTCACCGCTGCCTCGATGAGGCTGGGGCGACCCATCTGGACGCCCTGAGAAATCTCGAAACTCTGCGATCTGCCGTCGAGCTTTCCCAGATATGCGGCGAGTGCCGCCGCGGCGCTTCCAGTGGCGGGATCTTCCGGAATCCCACCGAGCGGCGCAAACATGCGGGCATCGATCCGTCCGCCATCGCGAACATAGGCAAAGATTGCCAGAAGTTCTGGGTCGGCGGCCGCTTTTCGGAACCCGTCAATGTTCGGGCTGGCAGCGGAAAGCGCGGCTCCGTCGCTCAGTTCCACAAGCGTGAAATTGGTGCCTAGGCCCGCCTCGACCGGCACGTGGTTGGATCGCCTGATGGCAAATTCGTCGAGGCCGAGGCAGTCGGCCAGCACAGCCACACTCGCGGCGGGCGCCGTTGATAGGGGGACTTTGGTGACGAACCGCGCCCTGTTGCCTTCGACGGAGACGGCAATCGGGCCGACGCCCAGTTCGAGCGTCATCTCGGAGCCGACCAAGCCAAGAGCGTGAATTGCGACGGCGGTCCCGACTGTTGGATGGCCTGCAAAGGCAAGTTCTTGCGTGGGTGTAAATATCCGAACTTTGGCATCGCAATCCGGGGCGTCGGACGGCATTACGAACGTCGTTTCGGAAAAATTGAACTCACGGGCGATCTTCGGCAGCATCTCCTCGGACAGCCCTGACGCATCGGGGATGATGGCAAGGGGGTTGCCGCCGAATAGCTCCTGGGTGAACACGTCATAGACAAGGTAGTCGGTCATACCAGATCGGGCTCCCTGCCTGTGCGGTTGGCAAGGCTTTTGATGGTCAGGCCCTGCACCACGATGGAGAAGACGACGACCATGTAGGTCGCTGTCAGAATGATCGGTTTCCATTCGCTGTCCGGCAGGCTGAGCGCCAGGGCAACGGATATCCCGCCTTTCAGACCGCCCCAGGTCATCACCGGGATGACCCCCGGCGAGAACGTCCGGAATGGACGGAGCGCGAGGACAGGCACGGCTACGGCAGCAAGGCGAGCGACTAGCGACAGAACGATCGCGGCAAGCCCGGCGGTTGCGGTCTGCATGGAGAACGTGACCGCGAAGACCTCGATCCCGATCAGCAGGAACAGGATGGCGTTCAGGATTTCGTCAACCAGCTTCCAGAAGGCATCGACATATCTCCGGGTCACCTCCGACATGCCTTTCGCCGTGCCCACATCGCCGATCAGAAGGCCCGCGCAAACCGCCATGATGGGCGCGGAGACATGAATCCAGACGGCCAGTTGATAGCCACCGAAGGCCAGTGCAAGCGTTAGCAGGACTTCAAGCGAGTACTCGTCGATCCTTTTCATCAGTTGGAAGGTTGCCCAGCCGAGCGCCAGGCCAAGCACCGCACCTCCCACGGCTTCCTGAAGAAAGAGCGACGCTGCGCCGGAAATCCCGGAGCCGTGCGCGTCGCCATGCGGAAAGGCAAGTCCCACGAGAACGAGGAAGACGACGTAACCCACTCCGTCATTGAACAGGCTTTCCCCCGCGATCTTGGTTTCCAGCGATTTCGGCAAGCTGGCTTCGCGGAGAACGCCAAGGACCGCGACGGGGTCTGTCGGAGAGATCAGTGCACCGAACACCAACGCGATCAGAAATGGCATGCCGGTGATCCAGGAAAATCCCACCCCGACAATCAGTGTCGAAAGGGCGATGCCGATGGTGGCCATGAGTGCCACGATGATCCATTCAGCGCGCAGATCGCTCAGTTTGACGTGCAGAGCGCCTGCGAAAAGCAAAAGACCCAGCATGCCTTCCAGCAGCGCATCGGAAAACGCGATGCCATCGACGAACGAGCGTACTCGATCGTCGATGATGAGTCCCGGCAGGAAAAGATCGACGGCCAGTATCGTGACGGAGGCCGCAAGGGACACGATCAGAATTCCGATGGCGGTCGGGAGTCTCAGGAACAGGTGGTTAATCGCGCCGAAGAGAGCGGCGATGACGACAAGGAAGGAAGTGATCTGCAACAGGTCCATGTCCGTCTGCTAACATGACATCTTCCGATGGTCCCCTCAAAATTTCAGCCGGGCGCAGCTGGCATATTGGCCGGATGGACTTGCAAATGTCTGTCAGACATGGACAGAAAGTCCCTATGGTCTATCGGGGGTTACTTCTTCTTGCCGTTTTCTGGGGCAAGCTCGCTTGGGCGGGCGAGGTGACGGTGGCGGTCGCTTCGAATTTCCTGTCAACGGCCGAAACGCTTTCCGCCGCTTTCCACGAGGCGACCGGCCACGACGTTATCCTGACGAACGGATCTACGGGGCTGCTCTACTCGCAGATTTCGAGTGGCGCTCCCGTGGATGTGTTCCTTGCCGCCGATGAAGAACGTACGCGACGCTTGTTGGAGGAGGGCAGGGCCATTGAAACGCGCGCTTACGCGATCGGAACGCTTGTCCTGGTTTCGCGCGGGCCCGTCTCTGTGGATAGCGCGCCGGCCGCATTCGTTGGCAATACCGTGGCACTCGCGGATCCGACTGTCGCGCCATACGGGCGTGCAGCAACAGCGGCAATGGAGCGCCTCTCGCTCGACACGTCCACCTTTCGTCCCGTGATGGTTGCCAATGTCGGGCAGGTTGCCGCGATCTTCGAGACGGGCAATGCCGACCTCGCATTCGTCGCGTCGTCGCTTCTTGGCCGCATGACCGCGCTTCACGTCCTTAGCCTGGACGGGTTCGCGCCCGAGATCAGACAGGACGCAGCGCTTCTGAAGGAAACCGGAGCTTCGAGAGCGTTCTGGGATTGGCTTGCTGGCCCGGAGGCCGCCGCGCTGATCGCAGCGGATGGGTATACGGTTCCGTGAGCGTCTGGGCCTCCGTCTGGCTTACCCTGCAGCTCGCGACTGTCACGACTGTGATACTGATGGTGATTGCCGTGCCGCTTGGGTGGTGGCTTGCCACGACCAAGGCCAAAACGCGCCCGCTTTTCGAGGCGATCACCGCGATGCCGCTGATCCTTCCACCGACTGTCCTGGGGTTCTACCTGCTGGTGTTGATGCGTCCCGATACGCCGTTCGGCGCTCTTTGGGTCAGTGCAACCGGATCGACATTGGCGTTCAGTTTCTCGGGCCTGGTTCTGGCGTCGGTGGTCTATTCGCTCCCCTTCGCGGTCCAGCCGATGCAGGCCGCTTTCGAGGCCGTGCCGAAATCGACGATGGACGCGGCGCGCACTCTCGGGGCGGGCTCAAGGGATGCGCTTTTCACGATCGCGCTCCCCTTGGCACGTCGCGGATTTATCACCGGTACGGTCTTGAGCTTCGCGCACACGGTTGGCGAGTTCGGCGTGGTCCTGATGGTCGGCGGCAATATACCCGGCAAGACAAGGGTCATTTCCATCGAGATCTTCAACGCGGTCGAAACATTGGATTATGGCACGGCACACATGCTTTCGATCTGGCTGCTGGTGGCTTCGCTGATTGTCCTGACACTGGTCTACCTGCTGAACGGTAGGGGAGGAGGCGCGCGTGTCGGATGACACGCTTCAAATGGATCTGCGCGTGGCGCATGGCGATGCCTTTTCTCTTGAGGCCTGCGTTAGTATTCCCCTGTCCGGCATTACGGCAATCACCGGGCCATCTGGCAGCGGAAAGACAACATTGTTGCGTGCGCTGGCCGGTCTTGACCCGTGCGAACGGTCGAAGATCCGTTTTGGCTCCACCGTTTGGGACGAGGGAACCGTTCATTTGCGTCCGGAGGCGCGCCGTATCGGCTTCGTGTTTCAGGACACTTCCCTGTTTCCGCATCTGTCGGTCTCAGACAACATTCGCTACGGTGCGCGTAGAAGGGGTGTCGTCAATTACGATGCAATTATCGAGGCGCTCGACCTTCAGTCTTTGCTGGCACGCGAAATCAGAAATCTGTCCGGGGGGGAGGCGCGCCGGGTGGCAATGGCGCGGGCACTTGCCTCCGATCCCGATATCCTGTTCCTGGACGAGCCTCTCAGCGGTCTCGATCAGGCTCGGAAGGAAGAGTTTTTGCCATATATCGGTCGGGCTGTGGCCGAGGCTCGGGTTCCGGCCCTTTACGTCACGCATTCCCGTGCTGAAATCGCGGCGCTCGCCGACCGGGTGCTGGGAATTGCGGAAGGTCAGGTCACGGGTTGGCTGTCGCCACCTGTTCGTCTCAAGGCACGTATTGTCGGCGTCCGGGGCAGGACAGCCAGCGCGATCCTGCTTGGTGCGCCAGAGAACCACGCGGCTGCCATTGTCACGATTTCGCGGATTGCGGAGCCGGGCGAGATTGTGGGTTTGGGCATAAGGAGAGAAAGCCTTCTGGTCTCCGCCGCAGCGCCGGGACGAAGCGATGCCGTTCTTCAGGTGCCTGGCCGCGTCGTTGAGAACGAAGGGGGGTTGGTCGTCGATGTGTTTGGTCAACGTTTGGTCCTGCCGTCCGTCGGTCTCCATGCCCTGGGCGCCGAAATCTGGCTTTCTTCAATGGAATTGTCGCCTCGGCCAGAACAGAGCGATTCGGCGGAAAATCGCCGGTAGTGTCGTCAATATGCGCAAATGGAGTGCATTGGCCAAGCTGAAGGAACGAAAGTTGTTGAGGCGTTTCAGCCGTAATTCCGCCGTATTCTTCGAGTTCTTGATGGTTAATTGTCTCTCACGGTGCAACGATTAACCGGGAACTTTCGGAAGACGATCTTTGGCGATACCGCCTAAGCATCCAGATTTAAGCAATTCTATCGTCCGATAGTGCCTGCTTATTGTTTCCAGACTGGCGTCAATCCCTGTGAAGCGCGAGACGGTAGCAGTGTGGGTGAATGCCCATGAAAGCAGGCGCTGTGCCCTTATTCTGCCTCTTTTCGCTTTGGCTGAGGCTGCTGATTGGTTACCTTTTTCCATACCTCGCTGGGGGGTATGTGAGCGGCCCTTGGGGGAGCCGCACACACTTCACAGGCAACTGTGAAGGTGGGTATCGAGTACTGCCGTTGCGCGGCGGGGATCGGTGCACCTCGTATGGCTACGGCTCTGGGTGGAGAGTGTCATATCGGTCGCCGATTCCCGTCGTTCGCTTGTACCGATATCTGCAAATGCCCCCGTGGCGAGGGGGCAATGGAACCAATTTCACCATGTTTTACACCAGGCACGTTGCTTGCCACGGACAAGGGCTGGCGACCGGTTGAGCGGTTGGCACGGGGAGATCGTCTGGTCACGCGCGATAACGGGCTGAAGCGGATTGCGTGGGTCGGGCGCAGAAACCTGACTTACGATGACCTGACCCAGGTGCCGGGTCTGCAGCCGGTCCTTATCCGAAAGGGGTCGCTGGGTGCGGGATTGCCTGAGCGTGACATGCTGGTCAGTCCGAACCATCGAATGCTTGTGCCTGGACCGGATGGCACCGGTGAAGTTCTGGTTGCGGCGCGCCATATGAAGGACGGGCGAGGCATTGGGCAAGTCAGGGCTTTGGGTGTCAGTTACCTGCACGTGCTCCTCGATGCGCATCAGGTCATTCTTGCCAACGGCGCCTGGACCGAAAGCTTCCATCCGGATGACGCGACCCTGAAGGCGCTTGGCGTAAGAACGGCTTCGGAGATTCTGTCGCTTTTCCCCGAAGTTGCGACGCTGGGCGCGGCACGACGGTTCCCGCCGGTCCGCGAAATCCTGCAATCCCGGTTCGAAAAATAGCGACTACTCCTCTTCCGTGACGAAGTAGATCTCCCCTTGGTGTTCCAGGCCGCGGATGACGCCGACGATGCGTAGCATCGCAGCCTCCACATCGTCCGACTTGAGGTCCTTCTTTTCCGATGCTTCTTCGCGGATGCCTTCGGCCATGCGCTTTGAGATGTTGCCCAGTATGAATTCGACGCTGGTCTTGTCGCGTTCACTTTCTGAACCGGCGACGGCGATCAACAGATCGTCGGGGTCCAGATCGCGCTGGATGCGCGGTACGTCGCGAGGTGCAATACGCTCAGCAATATGGGCAAAGGTGAAGATGGCCGCGCGAACCCCTTTTGCGAACTCCGCGTCTTCGCTCTCAAGACCGTCGAGAACGTCGTCGCGGACCTTGGCCGGCGTATAGTTCAAGATTGCACCGACGCGGGTTTCCGGAGTGTCCGTGAAGGCCGTGATCGGACGGGCGTCCAACTGTTCGGCCAGCGCGGAGCCGATCCTGTGGACCACGGTCGGTGAGACGCTGCTTGTTCTGGTGATGGCGACTGCGATCCGGCGTGCCAGATCCCCCGGCAATTGTCCGAGCAGAGCGGCCGCCTTGTCGGTCGAGAGTTTCGACAGGATGACTGCGGCGACTTCCAGCGACTCTCTTTCGATACAGGTAATCAGGCGCCCGACCTCGGCCTTGTTGACCTCCTCCCACGGGTTGCGACGCGTATCTGTCGGGGCCATTTTATGCAGTCGGGACGCGGCGCCGTCACTGAGCAGACCGTCGAGCAGACCGATCGCCCCTTCGAGACCTTGCGGAAAAGACAATGCGATACGCTCGATCTCATTTGCGAATTCCTCGGCAACCGAATGGACTGTTTCCTGATCGACCGGCGCCATGCGGGCAATCTGGATGGCAAGTTCGGTCTGCTTGCTTTCTGGCAGCTGGCCGATCGCAGGCATGGCGCCGTGTGACAAAAGCAGGCGAACGACAATCGCTGCCTTTTCCTTGAAGGTCAGGCTGTCGGCCACGCCGCCTGTGGACGGAAATGAAGGAAGGTCGGCCAAGGGGTCGTCGAGCGACATCTCTCATTCCTCACGAATTGCGAAGAACGGAATAGTCCGGGCAGGTTAAGACTTGGCTGACGCAAAACGAAAAAGACGGCCCAGCGGACCGCCTTTCTGCAATATTTCAAACCGTGGTCACGTGGTCGGTGCAGGCTTGCAGGATGACGTCTCCGAATCGAAGCTCTGGCCCTCCGGGCAAGACATCGTGACCTCGTCATGGCCGCCGCACATCGCGACAGCGAGGCTTGGGGAGATCACCGTCAGAATCGCCACGAAAAGAAGTCTTACATGCATGAAAACCTCCTGTCTGAGTAAGAGGAGGGTATCACGACGCGCCGCGGCACGACCTCACGACTTCGTGAACTAGGCTGCGCCGAACACCCGCGCGAAAATCGTGTCGACATGCTTGGTGTGATAGCCAAGGTCGAATTTTTCTTCGATCTCCGCTTCGCTGAGTACGGCGGTCACTTCCGCATCCCCCTTGAGCTCGGTCATGAAGTCTTTGCCTTCTTCCCAGACCTTCATCGCGTTGCGCTGGACAAGACGGTAGGCGTCTTCGCGGCTCACGCCCTTTTGCGTGAGCGCAAGAAGTACGCGCTGAGAATGAACAAGTCCCCGGAACTTGTTGAGATTGCTCATCATGTTGCCCGGATAGACGACAAGCTTTTCGATGACGCCGGTCAGTCGGGCCAGAGCAAAATCAAGATGGATGGTTGCATCCGGTCCGATCCCGCGTTCGACGCTGGAATGACTGATATCGCGTTCATGCCAGAGGGCCACGTTCTCCAGCGCGGGCGTCACGGCAGACCGGACGAGGCGCGCGAGGCCGGTGAGGTTTTCCGTCAGAACCGGGTTCCGCTTGTGAGGCATGGCCGACGAGCCTTTCTGGCCCTTGGAGAAGAACTCCTCGGCTTCCAGAACTTCGGTGCGCTGCATGTGCCGGATCTCGGTCGCGACATTTTCGATGCTCGACGCAATCACACCGAGCGTGGCGAAGAACATGGCGTGGCGGTCGCGCGGGATGACCTGGGTGGAAATCGGCTCCGGCGTCAGGCCAAGTTTCTCGCAGACATGGGCTTCAACCGCCGGGTCGATATTGGCAAATGTCCCGACCGCGCCGGAAATTGCACCGGTGGCGATCTCGTCACGCGCGGCGCGCAGGCGCTGCAAGCCGCGATCCATCTCGGCGTAGAAGCGGGCGAAGGTCAGGCCCATCGTGACAGGCTCGGCATGTATCCCGTGGCTTCGTCCAATCCGGACGTCCATCTTGTGTTCCATCGCGCGGCGCTTCAGCGCGGCCAGAAGCTGCTCCATATCCGCGATCAGGATGTCCGCGGCGCGAGTAAGTTGGACATTGAAGGTGGTGTCCAGCACGTCCGACGACGTCATGCCCTGGTGGACGAAACGGGCTTCATCATTACCGATGATCTCTGCCAGATGGGTCAGGAAGGCGATAACGTCGTGCTTGGTGACAGCCTCGATCTCGTCGATCCGGGCGACGTCGAACTCAACATCCTTGGCCTTCCAGACCGCTTCCGCGTTTTCCTTCGGAATCACGCCAAGATCCGCCAGCGCGTCGCAGGCATGGGCCTCGATCTCGTACCAGATGCGGAACTTCGTTTCGGGCGACCAGATGGCAACCATGTCGGGACGGGCGTAGCGAGGGATCATGTCGGGCCTTTCGTGTCGGACGCGGCTGCGTTTAGACTGGCTACGACATGGGAACAAGCCACTTGAATGACGCGGTGTCAGGACCGGGTTCACTTTGGGCGCTGGTCGGTACGTGGAGCCTGGAACGGACGATCCATCACCGAGATGGCCGGATCGACCGACTAAAGGGGGCCTGCGTCTTTAGCCGAAGCGGTCCACGCCTGCTGCAGGATGAATCAGGTTGGCTGGAAACGCCGGAAGGCCGGTTTCAGGCATCGCGCCGATATGTTTGGTCTGAAAACGGAGGGCGGTTGGAGGTCTCGTTTGCGGATATGAGGCCGTTTCATTCCATACCTCTGGGGGAAATCAATCCGGAAGCCACCCATCTGTGTCCACCCGACCGCTACCATGTCGCCTATGATTTCTGCGGCTGGCCGAACTGGCAGACGATCTGGACCGTGGAAGGTCCACGCAAGGACTACCGTATGGAGAGCCGCTTCACGCCAAAGGAAGTCGGTGGTCATCTTGCAGAAGCACATGCTGCGGTGCATAACAGCGCCAACAACTGAAAAAGGGGCTCACATCATGGCTACTCTCACTGCACGGCCTGTGCTTTCCGAAGTTCTCTGGGATGCGCCGGGTGCGCAAATCTGGATCAAACGGGCGGTACTTGTTCTTGCGGGTATCGCGCTTCTGACCCTCGCCGCGCAGATAAAAGTGGCAGTTCCGCCGTCACCCGTCGCGGTCAACCTTGGTACCTTCGCGGTCCTGACGATCGGTGCGGCCTACGGCGTGCGGCTCGGCCTGGCTACGATCCTTGGATACATGCTGATTGGCGCGCTCGGCTTCGACGTGTTCCAAAGTTCGACAGCCGAACTGAATGGAGTGTCGTACATGATGGGGTCCACGGGCGGCTATCTTGCCGGTTATGTCCTCGCCGTTGGCGCGATGGGGCTTCTGGCGCAGCGTGGCTGGGATCGTTCGGTTCTGATGATGGCGGTGGCCATGCTGATCGGCAACCTGATCCTCTACATACCGGGGCTGGCCTGGCTTTCGATCTGGATCGAGAACACCGGCAAACTGGACATTGCGACTTATGGCTCGCTCTGGGACCAGACGATGACCTGGGGCGTCACGCCCTTCCTGATCGGCGACGCGATGAAACTGGCGCTGGCGGCGCTGCTTTTGCCTGCCGTCTGGAAACTGGTTGGCAACGCACGCGGCTGACACCGCAAGAAATTCTGACGGAAACGCGGGCCATTGGCCCGCGTTTTTCATTTTAGGGCCATGCCCGCGCTGCGAACCACATCGGCCAGTTGCGTCAGTTGCTCTGTCAATGGCGTGGACTTCCGCCAGACCATACCCACCGTCCTGGAGGGGCGCGGCGCAGGGAAATGCTGTACGGCGACCGCAGCGGAGGTCGTTTCAACCCGAAGCGCCATCTCGGGTAGCAGCGTCACACCAATGCCCGCGCCGACCATCTGCACCAGCGTTGAAAGTGAGGAGCCATCTAGCATCTCCCGCGGCGCAGAACTTTGCATGTCACAAAAAGAAAGAGCCTGATCGCGGAAGCAATGGCCTTCTTCCAGCAGCAGAAGCCGCATCGCTCGCAACCCTTCCTTAGACGGGACAGGGGCTTTCGATTCGGTCTCTGGGCGCACGAGGACGAAATCTTCTGAGAACAGCGCCGTCTCTGTCAGGCTTGGTTCCGAGACGGGCAGGGCCACGATTGCGGCATCCAGCCGAGCCTCGGCCAGTTCGGAAATCAGCTTCGGGGTCACGGTCTCCCGGATATACAGATCCAGTTCCGGGTGGCTGGATTGGAGGTGCTGCATCACTCGTGGCAAAAGATACGGCGCGATGGTGGGAATCACGCCGAGGCGCAAGCGCCCGACCAGACGGTCGCTGGAGGCGCGGGCGAGATCGCCGATCTCATCGACGGCCCGCAGGATGTCGCGCACCCGTGCGTCGAGTTGTTCTCCCAATGGCGTGAGGCGCACCTGTCGTGCACCGCGTTCGAAAAGCTGCACCCCGAGTTCCTGTTCGAGGTCCTTGATCTGCATCGACAACGCGGGTTGGGAGATCGAGCAGAGCTCAGCCGCACGACCGAAATGACCGGAGCGGGCGAGAGCGTCGAAATAACGCAGATGTTTGAGGGTAACATTTATCATCAGGGAAACTTATCTAAACTATCAAGAAATTCAACTTCAACTGATGAAATGAAGAGGTTAGAACAGTTCCAGATTGAGGCGCCGCGCGTCTCATACAATACCCCAATATATTGCCCCAGGAGGATCAAGATGGACGGCGGTTTCGAAGGAAAATGCCCGGTGATGCACACCGGAACGGTCAAGAATCAGGCATGGTGGCCAGAACAGGTGAACCTGAAAATGCTGCATCAGGGCGGCGCTTCGCCGGACCCGGCCGGGGAAGTGTTCAACTATGCCGAAGCGTTCCAGAATCTTGATCTCGATCAGGTGATGGAGGATCTGAAAGCGCTGATGACCGACAGTCAGGATTGGTGGCCTGCCGATTACGGTCACTACGGTCCGTTCATGATCCGCATGGCCTGGCATTCGGCAGGCACCTACCGGGTGCAGGATGGGCGTGGCGGGGCTTCCACAGGCACCCAGCGGTTCGCGCCGCTCAATTCCTGGCCAGACAATGGCAATCTCGACAAAGCCCGCCGCCTGCTGTGGCCGATCAAGCAGAAATACGGTCGTTCCCTGAGTTGGGCCGATCTGATGATCCTTGCCGGCAATGCGGCATTGGAATCGATGGGTTTCAAGACCTTCGGCTTCGCCGGTGGCCGGGAAGACGTTTGGGAACCGGAAGAGGATATTTACTGGGGGTCCGAGACCGAGTGGCTTGCAACCTCCGACAAACCGAACAGCCGTTACAGCGGCGACCGCGATCTCGATAACCCCCTTGCTGCCGTTCAGATGGGGCTGATCTATGTGAACCCGGAAGGTCCTGACGGTAATCCCGATCCATTGGCCTCCGGTCGCGACATCCGTGACACGTTCGGACGGATGGCGATGAATGATGAAGAGACTGTGGCGCTTGTCGCTGGCGGCCACACTTTCGGCAAGGCACACGGGGCAGGCGATGCCGCGCTTGTCGGTGCGGAACCGGAAGGGGCACCGATCGAGCAAATGGGCCTTGGATGGATCAGTACGCACGGCTCGGGAAAGGGCGTCGACACCATCACGTCCGGCATCGAAGGCGCGTGGACGCCGACGCCGACCCAGTGGGACATGTCCTATTTCGACGTACTCTTCGGGTATGATTGGGAACTGACCAAGAGCCCGGCCGGCGCGAACCAGTGGCAGCCGAAGAACCTCAAGGAAGAGGACATGGCGCCTACCGCCGATGGTGCGGGCAAGACCCATATCATGATGACCACGGCGGATATGGCCATGCGAATGGACCCGGCCTATGAGAAGATCAGCCGTGATTTCCATGCCAATCCAGAGAAATTCGCAGATGCTTTCGCGCGGGCCTGGTTCAAGCTGACCCACCGCGACATGGGGCCGAAGGAATGCTACCTGGGCTCGATGGTGCCGTCGGAAGAACTGGTTTGGCAGGATCCGATCCCGGAAGGCCACACGCCGAGCGACGCCGAGGTCGCGGCGCTGAAGGAAAAGATCGCGGCCTCCGATCTGACGGTGCAGGAACTGGTCTCCACGGCCTGGGCCTCGGCTTCGACATTCCGCGGATCTGACAAGCGGGGTGGCGCGAACGGTGCGCGTATCCGTTTGGCTCCCATGAAGGACTGGCAGGCCAACCAGCCCGCTCAACTCGCCAAGGTTCTGGAGACCCTCGACGCCATTCGCGGCGACATCTCGATGGCGGATGCCATCGTCCTTGCCGGTTGCGTGGGAATCGAGGCTGGCGCGAAAGCGGCCGGACATGACGTGACGGTCCCGTTCGCGGGCGGTCGCGGTGATGCGACCCAGGAGCAGACCGATGTCGAAAGCCTGTCCTGGCTCGAACCGCAGGCCGATGGCTTCCGCAACTATGTCAAAGCGGACCGCCATGACCAGCGGTCCCCGGCGGAGCTTCTGATCGACCGGGCGCAGCTTCTCGGTCTGACCGGGCCTGAACTCACCGTTCTCGTCGGCGGGCTTCGCGGCCTGGAATGCGGTGCGCCGAAACATGGCGTATTCACCAAGCGCCCCGGTGCTTTGACCCGCGACTTCTTCGCGGCCATTCTGGACATGGGCTCCGTCTGGAAGCCGGTTGGAGACGGTGTGTTCGAGGGGCGCGACCGGGTGTCGGGCGATCTGAAATGGACGGCAACCGAGGCCGATCTTGTGTTCGGTTCGAATTCTCAGCTGCGGGCGCTTGTGGAATTCTACGGCTCGGACGATGCGGAAACGCAGTTCGTCGACGACTTTGTCAAGGCCTGGGTCAAAATCATGAACGCCGACCGGTTCGATCTGGCCTGATCCTGTTTCAAGAACGATCCGGGCATCATGGGTGCCCGGGTCGCGTTACTGCACGCCTGATTGCCCGGACTGCAGCCGGGAGAGGGACGGAAACGCTACGACTCAAGAAACTCTCTGACCTTTGCTTCGAGCATCTTCCAATCGGTGAATTCGTGAGATGTTTCAGATGAGTCGAATTCCCGACCTTGCAGCACCACGTGCCTCAGCACCTGCATTGCATAAAAATCGTAACGTTCGGTCTTGACCGCACCGGCGACCAGAAGCTCGTCATCTGGCTTAAGGCCGGTTCGCATTTCCATTTCATCCGCATAGTCCTGGGCCTCGTCCATCCCTTCCGGGAATGCCGCGCTGAGACTTACTGACAGCAACAAAGTCTTCAGTTTTTCCAATCTTGATCTATTGGCGCTGAGGAAGACTTCGAATGGCTTGGGATGACGACGTTCGTGGACGGAAGCCGCAAGTATGGCCTTTTCGACGCCGTCGAACGAAACATCAGTGATCTTGTCGCCGGTATCGAAAAGCAGGACCTCTTCCCCTGCTTGTTCAGCAAGATCCTTCACAAATTCGGCGATCTTGCCGGTCTGACCCTCGATGGTCCCGTAGGCAATCAGAGTTGTCATGGTCGTTTCCTCCCACGGCAACGCTACCGCATTTGCACCACGGCACGTTTGATCCCGGTCAAATCACCGGAAGATACTCCGCCGACACCTGGAGTGGATAGTGCTGTAACCGTGGCACTGCGTGACCTCGTTTGTTTGGCCAGGGCTCTCTCAGTTGTGTTAATGTTGCGGGCCGGTCCGACAGATGCCTCCGTGACTATTGACGGGCTGGATTACCTACATAGGATCGCCCGCAATCGTGCCCGAAGCTTAGGTGTTGTCATCGCGTCTCCGTCCCTCGATATCGTCCGGCGAAGTCCGTTCTTTGGTTCTTTGCCAAAGGAGGTGTTCGTTTTCATCACGGAACGGTCGGACATCGTGGAGCTCGATGGCGGCCAAACGCTGTTCAATCAGGGTGAATTATCCGATGCGGTCTACTGCGTGGTCTCCGGACTGATCAAACTGACACGGCATCAGAGCGATGGCGACGAGGCCGTGATCGATGTGTTTCAGCCGGGGCAGAGCTTTGCCGAAGCTCTTGCTTTCCGCGCTGACCGCTACCCGGCTTCTGCCGTTTCTCTCGTGAGCAGCAGGGTGTTTGTGGCACCAAGTTCAGTCGTGCAGACCGCCATTCAGGACAATCCGGAGGCATTTCCGGCGATCCTTGCCGGTGCCTATGCGCATCTGCACCAACTGGTGCATCAGATCGAGAGCCTGAAGGCGAATTCCAGCCTTGAGCGCCTTGCCCGATACATCATCGCGGCCACGGAAGGCTTTAAGGATTCGGACGTGGCCGAGCTGCCTTTCGAAAAGCAGGTCCTGGCCTCGCTTCTGGGGATGAAGCCCGAGACATTGTCGCGGCAATTCAAGCGGCTGGAGCCGCATGGCGTGGTGCTGAACCGGCGGCACATCATCTTGCGGGACCGCAAGGCGCTGATGAGGCTGCTTGAGCCACGACGATCCTGACCAGACTTGACCGAAGTCAAGAGTTTATTGTTGAGGGTGACTTATGTAGCTTGCAACGCAGTGCGGAAGGTGATTCATGCCAGCCACCACAACAGGCAGCTTGGCGACTTTGTCGACAAATCGATCTCCGATTGGCGAGGTGGTATGAGGAATGCGTTGCAGAATGGCCCGGTGACTGCCGGTGCCCAGTTTGCTCCAGACGGTTCGTTGCGACCACCTTGGAGCAGCGAGTCCAGCATTCGCTCCTCCTGCACCTCCTGCGGCTCCTGCATCCGGGCCTGTCCCGAAAATATTCTGAGCCAAGGACGTTCCGGGACTCCGGTTGTCGATTTCGAGGCGGGCGCTTGTACCTTTTGCGCGGATTGCGCGGAGGCCTGCCCGGAACCCGTGTTCGATCTTTCACGGTCGCCCTGGGACTTGACCGCAGAAGTTCAGGCAACCTGCCTTCTGAATTCGGGCGTCACCTGCCGGACCTGTACTGACGTTTGCGAAGTCGCGGCGCTTCGTTTTGAGCTTGCCAGCGGCTCCGTTGGGCGCATCAAAGTCGAGATAGATGCCTGCACGGGATGCGGGGCGTGTATTCCCGTTTGCCCTGTGAGCGCCATTACAGTGAAGGAAAGAACTTCTCCTCAAAGGGTCCGTTCATGAATATCTGCGGCTGTCTCCTTCAATCCGTACCTGAGAAGGCCAACGAGCTGCGGCACAGCCTGGAAAAGGTCGACGGCGTCGAAGTGCATGCCCAGTCGGAGGACGGTCGTTTCGTGGTGGTCGTGGAGGACACCACGGACAGGCTCGCCTCCGAGATCATCATGGATCTGCACCAGATCCCCGGCGTCGTCTCCCTGACGCTGAATTTTCACCATTTCGAGGAGATGGCGAAACACCGCCCGACCCTCAGAGCCGATACATCAAAAGCCGGAGGCCAGCCCCATGACCATCTCTGAATCGCGCCGGACATTTCTCAAGGCGACTGCGGCCACCGCGACCGCGTCGGCTGCGGGCATCCCGCTGGCCACCGGTCCCGTAAATGCGCAGATCGGCACGCCCGATATCCGCTGGGACAAGGCGGCCTGCCGGTTCTGCGGAACCGGATGTTCGGTGCTGGTCGGCACCAAGGACGGGCGTGTCGTTGCGACACAGGGCGACCCGGATGCGCCGGTCAATCGCGGGCTGAACTGCATCAAGGGCTATTTCCTGTCCAAGATCATGTATGGCGAAGACCGTCTGACCACGCCTCTGCTCAGGAAAACCAACGGCGTTTATGACAAGAACGGCGAATTCGAACCGGTGTCCTGGGACGAGGCGTTCGACGTGATGGCCGCCAAATGGAAAGAGGCGTTGGCCAAAAAGGGACCGACCAGCGTGGGTATGTTCGGCTCGGGCCAGTGGACCGTCTGGGAAGGTTACGCGGCGGCAAAGCTGATGAAGGCAGGCCTTCGGTCCAACAATATCGACCCCAACGCCCGGCATTGCATGGCGTCCGCCGTGGTCGGCTTCATGCGGGCCTTTGGCATCGACGAGCCGATGGGCTGCTATGACGACCTTGAGGCTGCCGACACCTTCGTCCTCTGGGGCTCGAACATGGCGGAGATGCACCCGATCCTTTGGTCGCGGCTGACCGATACGCGCCTGACGAAACCTGGCTGCGAAGTGCATGTGCTCTCCACCTATGAACACCGGTCCTTCGAGCTTGCCGACAACGGAATGGTGTTCAAGCCCCAGACCGATCTGGCGATCCTGAATTACATCGCCAATCACATCATCCAGTCGGGCGCGGTGAACGAGGAATTCGTGGAGAAGCACGTCAACTTCACCAGAACCGCAACCGACATCGGTTACGGTCTGCGCGACGACAATCCGCTGCAAATGGCCGCCGAAAACCCGAACTCCGGCAAGCTGGAACCGATTACGCTGGATGAATACGCCGCATCGGTGGCCGAATATACGCTCGATGCGGTTGCTGAGCTGTCGGGCGTTCCGGCGGGCAGTCTAGAACGCATGGCCGCGCAATACGCCGATCCCAACCGCAAGGTCATGAGCCTCTGGACGATGGGGTTCAACCAACACTCGCGTGGTTCATGGGTGAACGGGCTGATGTACAACGTGCATCTGCTGACAGGAAAGATCTCCGAGCCGGGGAACTCGCCATTCTCTCTCACCGGCCAGCCCTCGGCCTGCGGCACGGCGCGCGAGGTCGGCACCTTCGCCCACCGCTTGCCCGCCGACATGGTGGTGATGAACGAGGAACACCGGAAGATTTGCGAATCCGCCTGGAACGTCCCGGCGGGCACGATCCCGGAAAAGCCGGGCTTCCACGCGGTGTTGCAGCACCGCAAACTCAAGGACGGCGATCTCAATGCCTATTGGGTGCAGTGCAACAACAATATGCAGGCCGCCCCCAATATGAACGAGGAAGGGCTCCCTGGATATCGGAACCCGGAGAACTTCATCACCGTTTCCGACCCTTATCCGACGGTCACGGCAATTTCCGCCGATCTCATCCTGCCGACCGCGATGTGGGTCGAGAAGGAGGGGGCTTACGGCAATGCCGAGCGCCGCACGCAGTTCTGGCGCCAGCAGGTCAAGGCGCCGGGCGAGGCGAAATCCGACCTCTGGCAGTTGATGGAATTCTCCAAGCGGTTCACCGTCGAAGAGGCTTGGGGGGAGGACCTGGTCGCGACCAAACCGGAACTTGCCGGCAAGACACTCTACGAGGTCCTGTTCGAGAACGGTGCGGTCAATCGGTATCCGACGTCAGAAGTGGCCGAAGGCTTCGAAAACGACGAGTCGGAGCATTTCGGCTATTATGTTCAGAAAGGCCTGTTCGAGGAATACGCGAGCTTTGGGCGCGGGCATGGACATGACCTAGCCGATTTCTCCACCTATCACGAGGTGCCCGGCTTGCGTTGGCCGGTCGTGGACGGCAAGGAAACGCTCTACCGTTTCCGCGAAGGCTATGACCCCTACGTGCCCAAGGGCGAGGGGGTTCGTTTCTATGGCCATGCCGACGGCAAGGCCAAGGTCATTTTCGCGCCCTACGAGCCTGCCGCGGAATCCCCCGATGACGAATTCGACCTGTGGCTCTGTACCGGTCGGGTGCTGGAACACTGGCATTCCGGTTCGATGACCCGTCGCGTCCCGGAACTGCACCGGGCCTTCCCGGCAGCGGTGGTCTTCATGCATCCCGAAGACGCCCGCGACCGGGGGCTGAGGCGCGGGCAGGAGATCGTGATTTCCACTCGTCGCGGGGACATGACCAGCCGGGTAGAAACCCGCGGACGCAACAAGGTGCCCAGGGGTCTTGTCTTCGTGCCCTGGTTTGACGAAGGCCAGCTCGTAAACAAGCTGACGCTCGATGCGACCTGTCCGCTTTCGAAGGAAACTGATTTCAAGAAATGCGCCTGCAAGGTCGAACGGGCATGAAACGGTCAGGGTCTTACGCCGCACCGCCCGACACGTGGCAAAGGAGTTCCGTCATGAAGAAGTTGCTTCAAATGAGCACCATTGCTCTGGTTGCGATCCTCGCATTCGGTGGCAACGCAGAAGCGCAGTCCCTGTCCTCCTTGCGGGGAGCCGAGGTCGATGAACCCGTCGCCATGGATGACATTCATCGCTACATCGAAGGTCGGATGCAGCGCAATTACCGGCAGCAGCCCCCGCTCATCCCTCATTCGATCGAGCAGTACCAGATCGACCTGCGCACCAACCAATGCCTGTCCTGCCACGACTGGACCAAGGCGGGCGAACGCGATGCGCCGACGCTCTCCATGACGCATTACCTCGACCGAGAAGGCCGTGAGCTCGATTACATTTCCGGTACGCGCTACTTCTGCAACCAGTGCCATGTCCCGCAGGCGGACGCCCCGGCGCTGGTCGAGAACATCTTTCAGCCCTCCAGCGATCGCTGACCCCTAGGAAGAGGAGCATTCGACATGGCAGATGGCAAACCTGGCCGACTTCGCCGCCTCTGGGACTGGTTTTGGCGTCCGACCGCTGTCCTCAGCATCGGTTTCACGCTGATCGCGGGCTTTCTTGCCGGCATCATGTTCTGGGGCGGGTTTCACTGGTCGCTGGAATTGACCAACTCCGAAGAGTTTTGCGTGTCCTGCCACACGATGGAAACCAACCTCAGCGAATACCGCGAAACGGTCCACTACAATAACCATTCCGGCGTTCGCGCGATCTGTTCCGATTGTCACGTGCCGAAGGAGTGGCAGCACAAGGTCAAAGCCAAGATCATGGCCGTCAAAGACGTCTACCACGAAGTGCTGGGGACGATCTCGACGCCTGAAGAATACGAGGAGCGTCGGCTGCACATGGCTTCGCTTGTCTGGAAGAAGATGAAGGCGTCCGACAGCCGCGAATGCCGGAACTGCCATGCCTTCGATTTCATGGACTTCACGATCCAGGAAACCCGGGCCGCATCGGAGCATCAGCGCGCCCTCGACACCGGAATGACTTGTATCGACTGCCATCAGGGCATCGCGCACAACCTTCCGTCGGGATATCTCGAAGAATACGACCGGGTAGTCCGGGACATCGCGGCTTCTTCAGAGGTTGAAGCTGACCGAATGACGGCAGCCAATACCGCCGCTGTCAGGGCCTATCTGCAGACGGCCGATCAGTAGAGGAACCTGAGATCATGCTGGAAATTCTCGGAACCATCGGCGGCAACATCCTGAGCCTGCCCGGCATACTTGGCCTTGCCATCGGCATGATGACACGTAATGCGGTGCTGGCTGCCATTTTCGGCGGGCTGATCGGTGTCGTCGAGACACTAATCTTCAACGGGTTCGACTTTTCCAGGGTCGAATTGCTGGACCTGTCCATCGCGATCAGCGTCGGAATCCTTGCTGGTTTGGTGGGATGTGGAGTCCGGCGCATTGGTTCGAGTGTCTGACGGTCAGGCCAGCGGACGGACGCAATTACTCATCATATTTTGACGTTCCGGCTGCACATCATCGACGGATGATGCTGCGATTCGTCGTGCCACCACCGCTCACCCGATTGCAGGACACGGTCTAGCTCGAATACATGCCGTCATAGATCGGCTCCAGCGTCTCCTGATCGAAGAGGCTGGAGACGGAGGTGCCGTGCCAGATGTTCATGATCGCCTGGGCGAACATCGGCGCGGTGGGCACTATGCGGATGTTCTTGGCCGCTTTCGTGGCTTCGGTCGCTTCGATCGTGTCGGTGATGACGAGGCTTTTCATCACAGAGGCGGTCACGCGTTCGATGGCAGGCCCGGAAAGGACGCCGTGACTGATATAGGCATGGACTTCGGCGGCTCCGGCTTCCATCAGGGTTTCCGCGCCCTTGCAAAGAGTTCCTGCAGTGTCGACCATGTCGTCGACCACGATGCAGACGCGGTCTTTCACGTTGCCGATCACGGTCATCTCAGCCACTTCTCCGGGTTTCTCGCGCCGCTTGTCGACGATGGAGAGGGGCGCACCGATGCGCTGCGCCAGTTCGCGGGCGCGGGCCACTCCGCCGACATCGGGTGAGACCACCGTCAGATCGCCGAGCCGGTCCTTGAAGGCATGTTTCACATCAAGGGCGAAGATCGGCGCGGCGTAAAGGTTGTCCACGGGAATGTCGAAAAAGCCCTGAATCTGGGCCGCGTGCAGATCCATTGTCAGGATGCGTTCAATTCCCGCGCTGACCATCATGTTTGCAACGAGCTTGGCGGTGATCGGCGTTCGCGCCTTGGTGCGGCGATCCTGCCGGGCGTAGCCGAAATAGGGTATAACAGCAGTAATGCGCTGCGCAGAAGACCGGCGGAGCGCGTCGGTCATGATCAGCAGCTCCATCAGGTTGTCATTGGCGGGGTTCGACGTGGACTGGAGGATGAACATATCCTCGCCACGCACGTTCTCATAGACTTCGACGAAGATCTCGCCGTCATTGAACCTTTCGACCCGGGCATCCACCAGCCCGACACTGACACCGCGGTGCATCGACATTCGACGCGCAACGGCAGTGGCGAGATTCCGGTTTCCGTTTCCGGAGATGATCTTCGGTTCGTGAGATTGAGGCATTGGCAGCACTGTCCCTCGTGTGCATTCCGCGTAACGGATTCGTAACGTTGACACCGCTTAACACGCGCATAGGGTCAGGCAAACACGAACGCCCAGGAGAACCCCGGAAAATGGCGCATATCGACTACTACCTCTCCACGTTTTCGCCGAATTGCTATCTGGCGGGCGCGCGGCCAGCGGAAGTGGCGTCAAAGCACGGGGCTACGATCACCTATAGGCCGCTGGACCTGATGGGGCTTTTCGCCCGAACCGGCGGGACACCGCCGGGACAAAGACATGTGTCGCGGCAGGAATATCGGCTGATGGAGATGGAGCGGGCGGCGAAGCTGGCGGGACTGCCGATCAACCTCAAGCCCGCTCACTTCCCCACCAATGCCGCGCCGTCCTCCTATGCGCTGATCGCGGCGCAAAAGGCGGGTGGGGGTGACCTGGCCGGGTTGCTCTTCGCCATCCTGCGCGCCTGTTGGGCGGAGGAGAAGGACATAGCGGAGGATGCAGTGATCAAAGCCTGCCTTGAAGGGGCGGGGTTCGACCCGTCGCTGGCCGATAGCGGGCTCTTGTCCGGGGCCGTGGCGTATGAGGCGAACCTTGAAGACGCGGTGAATGCCGGTGCTTTCGGTGCGCCGTTCTTCATTACCGATGATGGCGCACGGTTCTGGGGGCAGGACCGGATCGAACAGTTGGACATGCATCTCGGGGGGCAGCTCTGAGTCATGGCGGTTAAGCAACCTCTTGCTCTGATCCATTGCGGACTGGGACGCGCCGCCAACTGGCGCCCCTTCCTGAACATGATTGAGCGGCCGATTTCGCCCCTGCTGATCGAATTGCCGGGGCACGGGCTGGCAGATGCCTATGACACGTCGCGGGATTTTTCCGATCAGGCGGTTGAACTGGCGCTGGACGAATTGCCGTCGGAGCCGGTTCCTTTGGTGGGGCATTCATTCGGTGCGGTTCTTGCGCTGCGCATTGCCGTCGAACGGCCCTATCGCGTGGCGTCTCTGGTTCTTGTGGAGCCTCCGTTTTTCGCGGCGGTAAAGGGACGGTGGGCTTTCGAGAAAGTCGAACGCGACATGGCGGCCTTCACCAAGAAGATGGCGGCCGCCGAACACGCCACGGCAGCGAAAGAATTCCATGCCCTATGGGGCGACGGCTCCGTCTGGTCGGACCTGACGAGCGAGCAGCGCGCCTATATGGTGGATAGGGTTCCGCTGATTCCGCCAGGCAATACGCTTTTGTTCGACGACCGGCCCGGCCTGCTTCGGGAAGGTCGGCTGGAGGAACTGGATATGCCAGTGACCTTCGTGGACGGTGGCGACTCCCACCCGGTCATCTCGGAAATCATCTCCACCATCGGCGACCGGATACCGGATGCCGAATGGGTCACGGTCCCGAATGCGGGGCACATGCTGCCGATGACACATCCCGAGCGCCTGCTTGAGGCGGTCGAGGGGCGGTTGTTCGTGGAGCCGCCGAAGCTGGATTGAGGTTTCGGGCCTAGTCAGCCCTAAACTCACCATTACTTCGGTGGCAATCGGCGATGTACGGTTCAGCCTTCGTCGACCGTTGCCCCCGAACTTTCCGGCATGGCGTCGACATCGAGGGACGCCAGACAGGCTTGTGCGATGTCCCTGTTCGGTGACTCCGCGCCCGGCACGGTGGCCCATCCGGCTTCCATCAACGCATCGCGTCGTTTGTAGGTCTTCGCGGCCCGGATTGTTGCGAGCTTTGCAAAGCGTTGCGGGTCGGTTTGCGCCATGTCGAGACAGATCGGAACCATCGCCGCAACCAGATTATCATGCGACATCGCCATGGCATTGTCGCGGGCTGATCCGCCGGTCACCCAGCCGCCCCATGTAAAACCGGCGATACTGACGATTACCGCGCCGATGATGGCACCATAGATGCCGGGTCTCAGCCATTCGGGAGTAGTCATGTCTTTTCCTCCGGCGGAGAATGCGCCGCCTCGCAATTTTTCAGACCTGCATACACCACCGGAACGGTGGCTGTTTGCAGCTCCGCGTCAGCCCGCGTTTGCTGCAGGCTTGTCAGTCGATGTCGGCTTCGAAGGGGACTTCGCCGCAATTTTCCAGCTGTTTCGCCGGGGCCCAGGCTTGGCCGGTTTGCTGAGAAACTCTTTCAGATCCAATTGCTTCTTGGGGGACGAATAGCCCATGTGCGTTCCTTTCGCGGTCATGACAGGGAAAATCGATCGTGAGGGCCAGGACACCGGATCGGTCGTGGCGAAAGGCGCGATTTTCGAAAAGGGGATGTGCGACTGGCCTTCGAGACAGTGCATCAAACAGGCCCGGAGTTTCCGGGGCCTGTATTTATATGGGCAGGCCAACTCGGTTTTTCAATGGGACAGCCGAAACTGACGGGCTCCCCGAGCACGTCGCCCAAATGGAAATTTCGTCCGGCCAAGCGGAGATTGCTATCCGAGTGCCGCGACGATGCCGCCGAAGTCATCTGCTTTCAGGGACGCTCCGCCGACAAGTGCGCCGTCTACGTTGGACACGCCAAAAATCTCGGCCGCATTCGACGGCTTGACGGAGCCACCATAGAGGAGGCGGATGCCGGCGGTTTCTTCTCCGAATCGCTTGGTGAGGCTGGCGCGGATGTCGTCATGGACCTCGGCGATTTCTTCCAGCGTCGGGACCTTGCCGGTGCCGATGGCCCAGACGGGTTCATAGGCGATGACGGTGTTGGCCGCCGTCGCACCATCCGGGACCGAGCCGGCCAGTTGGCTGCCGACGATCTTCAGGGTGTCGCCCGCCTCGCGTTGATCCAGAGTTTCTCCAACGCAGATGATGGCGGTCAGGTTGGCGCGCCAGGCGGCGACGGCCTGGGCGTTCACGGCGGCGTCGTCCTCGCCATGGTCGGCGCGGCGTTCGGAATGGCCGACGATCACGTAAGTGCCGCCCGCATCCGCGATCATCTCTGATGAGATGTCTCCGGTATGGGCGCCGGTCGATCCTTCATGACAGGTCTGGGCGCCCGTTGCGATGGCGGTGCCTCGGGCGCGTTCCGACATTCGCGAAAGCAGCGTTGCCGGGGGGCAGATGAGGATTTCGCAGGCGGGGGCAGGATGGGCGGCAGCCAGCGCGTCGATTTCGGACAGCGCCTGTCCGAGGCCATTCATTTTCCAGTTTCCGGCGGCGAGTTTCTTCATCTTTGGTCCTCCGTTGCTGGATCGGGCTTCCGGCATCCGGAGCAAAAGGTCAAGGAAGAAGACAGGCAGCGGGAACGCGCCAGAAGGTGTAGCGCTGTCCGGCATATAGGCCGTCATTCGAGGCGTGGGCGCCGACTTCCTCGATGTCAGCGCAGGCGGGCGATTGCCGCGCCACGTAGAGCACGTTTCCGGTCGTTGTGGCCGGGAGCGGGAAGGTCTGTTGATAGTAGTTGTGGGGCTTGCCGTCGGGTGGAGGAGGGGCGTGAAATGCAAACTCACTGTCGCGATACCGGTGAAACAGATCCGCGATGATACTGCGGCGGCGGGCCACGACTGTTGGCAGGTCTTCCGTGCGGGCGGTCTCGACAATGGCGCGGCTCATATCGCTCGTACCAAGATAGCGTTTGGCAAGAAGCTCGCCATTGGGCAGCCTGATCCAGCTGGCGTTCATATAGGCCAGCGGCAAGGCGACGGTGATGATCAGCCCGAAGGCCAGTGAGAGCTTGAGAAGACGCGTGCCAAGCATGGCGGCGGCGAGAACGGAGCCCGCGACATATGCGGTGACGGCCCAGTTGGCATTGGCTCCGGCGCGGGCGGCCTGGACCGTCATCAGGAAGATGACTGGGAGGGATAGGAGCACGAGGGCGCGGCTTTCGGGGCCGCGACGGGGCCATGTGAGGAGGGCGTAGAAGAGGGCGATCAGCAGGATGGGGCCGAAGACGGCGAGTTGCGAGGCGAGGAACTCGAGCGCTTGCGCGGGATCGAGGGTGGCTTCCCCGAGTTTGGCGTTGTCTTCGGCAACATGGCGGAAGGTGGTGCCTCCATTTCTGAGGTTCCAGATGAGGTTGGGGCACAGGACGATCAGACCGGTGAGCGTGGCCACGAGCGCATCGCGTCGGTCGATGCGGGCAGAGCGCAGGAGGAGTGCGGCGAGCATGAGCAGAAGCGGCAGATAGACGGCGGCGTATTTGCCGAGCATACCGAGACCGGCGGCCACGCCGAGGGTCAGCGCCCAGGCAAGGGAGCGTCCGGTTCGGAGATGTGTCCATGCGTAGAGGCCAAGGGCGAAGCAAGGCAACATTACTGTGTCGGTGGAGAACTGCCAGCTTCCGACCGCAACAAACGGCGTCGTCACATAAAGGACCGCCGCCCAGGGGCCGGCGTTGCCTCCGTAGAGACGCGCGGCGGATAGACCGATCAAGGTGCCGGTGAGAGCATGGAGAAGAGATCCGGTGGCACGTATCCAGAACTGGCTGTCGGACCCGGCCAAGTCTGTCACGCCCGCCAGCCAGAAGGCAATAAGAGGCGGCTTGGAGAAATAGCCCCAGTCGAGGTTCTGGCTCCACAGCCAGTACTGCGCTTCGTCCACCCAAAGCTCGGTCTGGTCGAACAAGAGCGTGAAGACACGCCACGCGGTGACCGCGAGGATGACGAGCGCGGCATTGCGCACCTCAGAGCGCCGCGCGTTTCCGGTCGGCATAGATCAAAGCAAGGTTGCGGGCATAGACCACGATCCCGAAGGCCTGGCCAAGGATAATGACGGGTTCGCCGCGGTAGATGCCATAGGCCAAGAGGAGCAGTCCGCCCATGATCGAGAACCACCAGAAGGCCACCGGCATAACCGATTTGCGGGCGCGTTCGGAACTAATCCACTGGATCAGGAAGCGGGCCGAGAACATGAGTTGCGCGAACAGCCCGACGGAAAGCCAGATCAGGTCAAGGGTCGAGGTGACCTTGAAATATTCAAGAAGGCTCTGGATCATCGGGCCATTTCGTTTCCTGGGGTGAGACGCGCTTGGCCCGCCGGATCAGCCACATAACGCCGAAAAGGTCAACGGCACCGACAAGACCGCGCTGCAAATTCGTGTAGTTCGACGCGCCTGCGTGACGCTCTTCATGTGACACCGGCATATGCATGACGCTCAGGCCGTATGCCTTGAAGAGTGCGGGTAGATAGCGGTGCATGTGGTTGAAGAACGGCAGTCTCAGGAAGTCCTCGCGGCGGAATGCCTTGAGGCCGCAGCCGGTATCGCGTGTGCCGTCCTTTAACAGCCAGGCGCGGAGGCCGTTGGCAAAACGGCTGGCCCAGCGTTTGGACAGCGTGTCCTGACGTTTTTGCCGCTCGCCCGCAACAAGGCCGGGCGGGTTTTCTGATAGAAGGGGAGCAACCAAATTCGGGATCTCGGCGGGCGGGTTCTGGCCGTCGCCGTCGAGGGTGCAGATCACCGGCGCGCGGGCCGCGATGACACCGGAATGGACAGCTGCCGACTGGCCGGCCGATTTCGGGTGTTGGACTATGCGGAGCCAGGGTTTGCCGAGCGCCTTGGCTGCCTCTGCTGTGCCATCGTCGGACCCGTCATCGACAAAGATCGCCTCAAAGCTTCGGCCTGCGCAGGCGGTTTCGATCGCCGCAACAAGGTGCCCGATATTGTCGGCTTCGTTCTTCATAGGAACGACGATGGAGAACTCCGGCACTTGCCCCGGCATTTTGTCCTGCTGCTCATGTTTTACGGCCAATGCCTTTGCGCGCGAGGATAAACAAAGGCAAGGGGATTTTAACCCGCCATTCGGAATTCGGCGGGTTTCGGACCATGCGGGCGGTTGGGATCAGCCTCGGGCTTCGCGCTCGGTCGCCAGTTCCTCGATATCCTTGAACTTGATCGACTCACCGCATCCGCAGGCGTCGGTCACGTTGGGGTTGCGGAACTTGAAGCCGCTTTCGAGAAGGGAGGTCTCGTAGTCGATCTCGGTCCCGAAGAGGAACATTTGCGCCATCGGCGCGATCATCACCCGGGCACCGTCCTGCTCGACCACCTCGTCGGCGGGATTGACCTCGTCCGCGTAATCCATCGTGTATTCCATACCCGCGCAGCCGCCTTTCTTCAGGCCGATGCGCAGGCCCTTGTGGCCTTTCGATTCCATCAACCGTGCGATCTGCCTGATCGCGGCGGGTGTCATGGTCACGGCCTGTTTGCCGGGGATGCCGAACATTGGGTGCCTCTTTCGGGTGCTGCCCTGAATCTAGGGGGTTTGCGGCAGAAATCCAAGGGGTGGGAGCGCAGTCAGCAGTGCCAGTGTGGCCCAACCCGCCAGCATCGCCCAGCCGAATGAGGCCAATGTACCGATGATGACGTATTCTCCGGCGCGCGTGTCCTTCGATGTTGTCTCGAAGCGCAGCACAGATTTGGCGGCGATCAGAAAGCCAATTCCTGCGGGGTGTCCTACGAGGATCAGAATGTAGATTATCCCACGCTCAAGAAGGCCGATGAGGCGGCCTCCGTTCTCAAGCCCTTTGGGCAGCAGGTCATCTTCGGCCCATGGTTTGACCAGGCAGGCCACCGCATGTCCGCCTGCAACGGTTGCAGCGACCAGGCCCGCAGCAATTGCCATCGTCGGGGCGATCCAGTCGAACGGGGCCCACAGACCGCCTGCGTGAAGCTCGGGTGCGTAAACGGCCACGACAAGGAGCGTGGCGAGGTGGGCGGCCTGATAGGAGAGGAGGGCCCAGAGCTTGTCGGGCAGGGCAAAGGTCTTGACGGTATCTATGGCGATATGGGCGGCGGCCAGCGCCAGCGGTTCCCAGACATCAACGCGGCCGAGAGCGATCTGGGCGGTGACGATGACGATGACCGCATGGAGGAGGAGCGTGGTCGGGCGGCGTTTGGTTGCCACCATGTTGTTGGTCTGAAGAAGGAAATCGGCGCAGACATGGGCGAGAAGGAGGGCCGTGAGGGTTTCAGTCATGGTTGGCCTTCTCTATGAACTCTAGGGCTTCCGACAATGCCTGATAGCCTGCAGCGGAAAGGGTCTGCTGCACCGATTGTTGCGAGACGCCAAGCCGATTGGCAATCTCCTCCTGGGTTCTGGGGAACTTGAGTGTCTCGACAAGTATGCGTGCTTGAGCTTCGGTCCAGCTTCGGCTGATGTGGTCAGCAAGACGGACAGTCGCCGCCATAGGCCCACCCGCCGCATGCCCGAATTCGGCGCGCCTTCCAAGGTTATCCAATCCACGACCTGACGCCGTGAACACAGGCCCGGTTGCTTCGTTCAGATTGCTGTTTTCAGGCAAAGTCACATTGCCCTCGGCTATGAATATGCGTGTATCTCGTTTTGCACCGTTTCGGCGGAGCCAGGCGCGAATGAACAACGATGCTCTTAGTGCTTTTTCAGGTGGACGAATGACGGCTTGCCAGCCATCGCCGCTTTGGCGGGTGAAGTGGTGATCGTCGGGGCCATCGGCATCTCTCCAGTCCTCAAGAGCGATTTGGACAGACGTCATGTGACTGTCGAGATCGTCCGGCGACAGATTTGAAGAATGGATGAAATCGCCGGTGAGTACGGCACGCTGTGGCATTGAGTAGCACCTGCTGCTTACGCAACAAGTAAATACACTTGTTTTTGAAAATTACAAGCAAATTTGCTTGTCTACATGAATCCCAGTTCCAGACGTGCCTCGTCGGACATCATCTCCATGCCCCAGGGCGGTTCCCAGGTGAGTTCGACATCGACCTGCTTGACGCCGGGCAGGGGTTCCACTGCGTCGGCCACCCAGCCCGGCATCTCTCCTGCCACAGGGCAGCCGGGAGCGGTCAGGGTCATAGTGACGGTGACGGCGTTTTCATCCGTGATGTCAATGGTATAGACAAGTCCCAGGTCATAGATGTTGACCGGAATTTCGGGGTCGTAGACGGATCGGCAGGCCTCTACCACCGCTTCGTGCAGCGGGTGCTCGGTCGAAGAGGGTTTGATGAGCGGCGTGCCTTCCATCGGTGCGGCGGAGTCAACGGTCATGGGACGGTCCTTTAGTTGACCGAATATATAGGGATTGTGCCGGGATGGGTAAAGGTCGTCCTGGGTGACTTGGGCCACCGTGTCGCGGGGGCGGGAAGGAACGGGGCTTGGCATGGGCGTCACCGCAGGGCATTTGGTGCCGATGACCCAGTTTTCCTTCACACTGTCCGCTGCCGACGGCAAGGCCCGGACCGGACTAATCCGGACGCCGCGTGGCGAAATCCGGACACCGGCCTTCATGCCCGTCGGAACCGCCGCGACGGTGAAAGCGATGATGCCTGAGAGCGTCGCGGCAACCGGCGCAGATATCCTTCTTGGCAACACATACCACCTGATGCTGCGTCCCACGGCTGAGCGAATCGCAAAATTGGGAGGGCTTCACCGGTTTATGAACTGGGAAAAGCCGATCCTGACGGATTCCGGCGGATTCCAGGTGATGAGCCTGGCCGGGCTGCGGAAGCTGACGGAAGAGGGAGTTCGGTTTTCAAGTCATATCGACGGCTCAAAACACATGCTGACGCCCGAACGCTCGATGGAGGTGCAGCGGCTTTTGGGCAGCGATATCGTGATGTGCTTCGACGAATGTCCCGCCCTGCCAGCCGACCGGGACAGGATTGCCGAAAGCATGGAATTGTCGATGCGCTGGGCGGCGCGGTCACGCGATGCTTTCGGAGATCGTCCGGGACATGCGTTGTTCGGCATCCAGCAGGGCGGGCTTAAGCAAGACCTGCGCCTGGCCAGTGCGGAGGCGCTGACGGCGATCGGTTTCGATGGTTACGCCGTGGGAGGACTGGCGGTCGGCGAGGGGCAGGAGGCCATGTTCGGTTGTCTCGACTACGCGCCGGGCATGCTACCCGCGGATAAGCCGCGATACCTGATGGGCGTCGGCAAGCCGGACGACATCGTGGGCGCGGTGAAGCGCGGGATCGACATGATGGATTGCGTTCTGCCATCTCGGTCAGGGCGCACGGGCCAGGCCTTCACGCGACGCGGTGTGGTCAATATCAAGAATGCTCGCCATGCGGATGATCCCCGGCCGCTGGACGAGAATTGCGGATGTCCGGCCTGTCGAGGCTATTCGCGGGCCTATCTGCATCACGTGTTCCGGGCGGGCGAGATGATCTCGGGCATGCTGCTGACATGGCATAATTTGCATTATTTTCAGGAGTTGATGGAGCAGATGCGGGCGGCCATTGCCGCGGAAAACTTTGCGACGTTCGAGGCGGGGTTTCACGCGCTGCGGGCTGAGGGGGACATCGAGCCGGTCTGACAAGCACGAGACCCGACCCGTCGTCTGCGCAGCCACCAATGCTTCGGGCGAGGCGCTATTTTCAAATGTGTTTCCAGCAGGCGCTGTTCACGAGGCGCGCGGGTTACATCTCTGCCAGATCAATCATTGCGAGCAGCTTGAGAGTGTTGCCGAAGTAGTCTCCTTCCTCAATCGGGATAGCGACCATGGCGTCCCAAAGGGCGTTCATCCAGAGCTGATCTGCTTCGGGATCGCCACTGCCCGCAATTGCAGCGGTCGCGAACATGGATATCCAGCCGGGGTCTCCTGTCCACCTGCCATCCGGCGGGACGCTGCCGTCCAGCCGGTAGGTCGAAGCGATGCGCGATGGTTCGCCGTCGGTTGCGGCGCGAATCCAGGTGTTGATCCGCCGCAGTTGGCCGGCAGCCCGTGGATCGCGGCTGACCCGGTAATCGGCCGCCAGGCGATAAGGAAAGCGCAGGGCATTCCACGAATAGAACCCGTCATAGTCCCCTTCGAGGAAGCCCGGCGGGGCGGGGCGCGGATCGTCAGGCATCCCGACCATGAAATCCGGCACGAGGCCGGTGCTCCGGGCATGGGCTTCGGAAAGCCGCTTCCAGGTTTCATAGCCCGCGTTTCGGATATCCCGCCAACGGGCGGCATCGGGGCCAGCCGCTTCGGCAAATTTGGCGAAATTATAAGGCATGAAATCCGATGAGCGCGAGGCCACGTCGTAGACATCGAAGTGCACCCAGTCGCCCAGTTTGACCAGATCGTGACGGGTGATCTCCCGGTCAAGAATGGCCGCGCGGACCTCGGCGGAATCGTTTGCGTAGCCGCCCCACGTCTCCTCCGCCAGTTGCAGCGCCAGGGCAATGTCGATGTCGCCGTCGCTGGCCGTCGTCGCGCCATCGGGGGCGTCTTTGCAATCGCGGGTCTGGTTCCAGGCCATCAGGCCCGGCCCACTCTCGGCGGGATGCAGCCGGAAATAGGCGAGCATGTCGTCGAAAAGCAGTTTTGCCTGCGGGTCCCGACTGGCCATTCTCACGAGGGCGACCATGCCATAGCCGTGGGCCTCGGACACGGTGAGCGTATTCAGCGCGCTGTCGCCATAGGTCGGCTTGCCGTCGCCCGCGATATCGACATAGGCGCCGCCGCAGCCCCGGGACAGGTAGACGGCCTTCCAACCCTGCCAGAACCGGTCCAGTGCGGCCCCGCGTTCGCCTTTGCTAACGGAAGGAGAAAGGATCGGTGCCTCTGCCTGCGAGGCCGCCGACAGTGGGCCAGCGGAGACATCGATACCCCAGGCGATCAACAGCAAAATTGCCACGGCCTTTAACATCACAGCAGGGTTCTGGGCGCTTCGGCGAACGGCAGGACGGCTGCGCAAAGCAGACCCTTGCCGGGTCATCCCTCCGCGCCTTTCACGTCGTTCCAGAGCGCGTCCATCTCGTCCAGTGTCGCGTCACGCGGATTGCGTCCACTTTCCGCCAACCTGTCCTCCACCGAGGCGAAGCGCCGTTCGACCTTGGCGTTTGTTCGTCTCAGAGCTGCTTCCGGGTCGATGCCCCAATGGCGGGCGAGGTTGACCATGACGAAGAGAAGGTCGCCGAATTCGTCCTCCATGGCATCCTGCGAGATGTCGCGGGCGGCGTGGAGTTCGCCGATCTCCTCGGTGAGCTTGTCGAGGATCGGTTCGACCTCGTCCCAGTCGAATCCGACGCGGGCGAGGCGTTTTTGCAGTTTCATGGCGCGGAGAAGCGCAGGGAGGCCGAGGGCAACGCCGTCAAGCGTGCGGGTTTCGCCCTTGCGCTCGCGCTCAGCAGCTTTGGCGGCTTCCCAGTCGCGGGTTTGCTGTTCGGCGCTCTTTTCGTTGCTGTCGTCGCCGAAAACATGCGGATGGCGGGAGATCATCTTCTCGGTGACCTGCCGGGCGATGCTTTCGGTATCGAAATGTCCCGCCTCGTCCGCGATCTGGCCGTGATAGATGACTTGCAGCAGCAAGTCGCCCAGTTCGCCTTTCAATTCGTCCCAGGCGTTGCGTTCGATCGCGTCGGCCACCTCATAGGCTTCCTCGATGGTGTAGGGCGCGATGGTGGCGAAGGTCTGTTCGATGTCCCAGGGGCAGCCCGAGACCGGATCACGCAGGCGGCGCATGACCTCGATCAGGCGGGGCCAGCCGTGGGGTGTGTCGTAGATCGGGTCTGTCATGGCTTGGCTCCGGTTTCGCTGCGGGTTACGTCTCACGGGAAAGCACCGGAGGGCAAGTCATGGCGCTGGAAGACGCGAAACACGAGGTGGACCGGGCGATTTCCGGGGCGGACACGGGATTGGGGTATGAGAACCCCTTCGCAGGTGTAATGTCATTTCTGCGACGGCCTTACGCGAAGGATGTGAGCGGGTTCGACCTTGCGGTGACCGGCGTTCCCTTCGACCAGGCGGTGACCCAAAGACCGGGAACACGGTTCGGGCCGCGCGCAATCAGGGAAGCCTCGACGCTGATGGCGGGGGACGTGCCTTACGGCTGGGGGTATTCGCCGCTGGAACGGTTCAAGATTGCCGATGCGGGCGATATGGCCTTCGATTATGCCAGACCATCGGAAGTACCGGAGAGGATCGAACGCCACGTTGCGGGGGTGATTGGGACGGGTGCGGCTTGCCTTATCCTGGGCGGGGATCATTCCGTTGCGCTTCCGAGCCTGCGCGCGCATGCCGCAAAACACGGGCCGTTGGCGCTTTTGCAGTTCGACGCGCATCCCGACACTTGGACCGACGACGATCCGGCGCGGGTCGATCACGGGACCTTCGCTTACAAGGCGATGAAGGAAGGGCTGATCGACCCATCGAAGACGGTTCAGATCGGGACTCGGGTCGAGGTCGAGGGCGAAGAAGCGACAGAGATCACGCGAATCGACGCGCGGGCCGTGCATGGCGGGGCTGATGTGGCCGCACAGGCGCGCGAGGCCCTGGGCGATGCACCGGTCTATCTGAGCTTCGATATCGACGCGCTCGACCCGGCCTTTGCGCCGGGAACCGGTACGCCGGTTTGGGGCGGGCTGACGACAGCGCAGACTGGCATGATCCTGCGCGCGCTGGCAGGGATCAATCTCGTCGGCGCAGATGTGGTGGAGGTGTCGCCGCCTTACGATCATGCAAATATTACCGCTCTTGCGGGCGCGCATGTGGCTTACGATCTCATTGCACTTTGGGGCTGGAACCGGCGCTGAAGTTACTTACCATTAGGAAGTAGGTATTTGGTGAGGCGCATGGCAACGCTGCTTTCTACACTTGGACTGATCCTTGTCGCTCTCGTCGTGATGAGGCTGATTCCCGTCGACACAGAACCTTTTCACGAAGACCCGGCCGAGCCGGAACATAAACGTTCGGAAGTGCGGCTGATCGGCCGGGAGGCCCCCCGGTTTCCCGCCGATGCCGAAACGGTGCTGGAAACGCTGGTTGGGATTGTACGGCGCGACTGGACGGCAGGCGTGGTTGAAGGCAGCGTAGACGAGGGGATGATCACCTTTGTCGCGCGTTCGCCGGTCTTCGGGTTCCGTCATTTCATCACCGTGAAGGCGACGGATGAGCCCGGTGGCTCGAAGCTGGCCGTTTATGCACGGCCCCGGATGAATGTCTATGACTGGGGCGCGAACGCCAAACGGCTAGACCGGTGGCTGGGAGAGCTGGATCAGACGCTCCGATAGCGACGGTTTCAAGGACGAGGAAATGCAACCGTCGCCCGTGTCGCGCCACATCGGAACATTCTGGGACATGTCGCACCGGGCAATGAAGGCACGACCATCCACCACAAGGCAGATCGTTTCCCCGAGTTCGACCCGCAAACCCTGCGTGTCGGTGCAATAACAGTCGATGACCCGGCCGGTCGGACGCGCCTCGTCAGCCAAAGCTGGCGACGCCAGAAGAACAAGCACTGTGGTCAAGCGCTGCATGGTGCAAGTCTAGCACGTCCTCTCCCTTTTCCTAGACGCCTCATGCTTGACGGCACCGGGGCAATCGGAGAGAGGAGAGCATGGTTCCTCTCGACACACTTGCTCAGATCCGCGAACGCTTTCAGTTCCTTGAGGCCAAGATGGCCGGGGGGGCGGAAGCGCATGAAATCGCGGATCTGGCGCGGGAATATTCCGAACTGAAGCCGGTGGTGGCGGAGATCGAGGCCTATACCACGATGCTGGATGCGCGCGGACAGGCTGAAGCGATGCTGGCTGACCCGGAGATGAAGGCGCTGGCGGAGGAGGAACTGGAGGAACTGAAGACTTCGATCCCTGAAGCGGAACACAAGCTCAGGCTGGCGCTTTTGCCGAAGGATGCCGCGGATGCGCGGCCCGCGATCATCGAGATCCGGCCCGGAACCGGGGGCGAGGAGGCGGCGCTTTTCGCAGGTGACCTTCTGCGTATGTATCAGCGTTACGCCGAGGCTCGGGGATGGAAATTCAACGTGATCGAGCGGGCCGAGACCGAACTTGGCGGGATCAAGGAAGTGATCGCCAATGTCTCGGGCGAGGGGGTTTTTGCGCGGCTGAAGTTCGAAAGCGGTGTCCACAGGGTGCAGCGTGTGCCGGAGACGGAGTCGGGCGGGCGTATCCACACCTCGGCGGCGACGGTGGCGGTGCTTCCCGAGGCGGAGGAGGTCGATATCGACATCCCGGCTAACGACATCCGGATTGATACGATGCGGGCCAGCGGCGCGGGCGGTCAGCATGTGAACACGACCGACTCGGCGGTCAGGATCACCCATATTCCGACGGGCATTGTGGTGACGTCTTCGGAGAAGTCCCAGCACCAGAACCGGGCAATTGCGATGGCGCATCTTCGCGCCAAGCTCTTCGACATGGAACGTCAGCGGGCAGCGGATGAACGCGCGGCGGATCGCAAGGCCCAGGTGGGATCGGGCGACCGGTCGGAACGGATCAGGACCTATAATTTCCCGCAAGGCCGGATGACGGATCACCGGATCGGGCTGACACTTTACCGGCTGGGAGAGATTATGGCGGGGGATCTCGACGAGACGATTGATGCTTTGATTGCTGCGGACCAGGCGGAACGGATGGCGGAGCAGGGGTTATGAGCGGCGCACTGGGAATTCGAATTCTTCGAGGCGAACTCTTCGATGAAGTCGGGAGTTTCGCGTGACGCTTGCGGACGCTGCCATAATGCTGCGTCGAGCCGGTGTCGACGGCGGGGAAGCGCGCAGGCTCTGGCGGCTGGCAGAGGAGACAGGCGAGGAGTTTTCATCGCTGGTCCAACGACGCACGGCGCGTGAACCATTTTCGCATCTGTCGGGCTATCGCGATTTCTGGACCGGGCGGTTTCGGGTGACGCCCGATGTGCTCGATCCGCGTCCGGAGACGGAATCGCTCGTTCATGAGGCGCTGAAGGTCCCGTTCACCAAGGTTCTGGATCTCGGCACCGGTTCAGGTTGCATTGTGATTTCCCTATTGGTCGAGCGACCCGAGGCACGTGGCGTGGGTACCGATCTTTCGGACAAGGCGCTTTTGATCGCCGGCGAGAATGCCGCGATGGCCGGTGTGGACGACCGGCTGGTGCTGCCGGTCTCGGACTGGTTTGCGGATGTGGGGGGGCGGTACGACCTGATCGTGTCGAACCCGCCATATATCGCGGCGGATGAGATGGCTGGGTTGTCGCCGGAGGTGCGGGACCATGAGCCGAGGAAGGCCCTGACAGATGAGGGCGACGGGCTTTCGGCCTATCGCGTCATTGCTGCGGGTGCGGCGGACCATCTGACCGAGGGCGGGCGGCTGCTGGTCGAGATCGGGCCGACGCAATCCGAGGCGGTCTGCGGCATTTTTTCAGCGGCAGGGCTTGAAGACATGGCCGTTCATCCCGATCTCGATGGACGGGACCGTGTGGTTTCTGCTCGCAGGCTCGTTGTGCGGGACAGTTGAAACCGGCCATAATCGGCGAATATTCTCCTGTTTTGCCTCAAAAATGACTTGGCAAGGCCCGTTTCACCCGATAACACTTTCCGGGCAAACGGCGGAGTTGCTGCTGGCACCCCCGGATTACTTGCCAATCCAAGCACGGTCGGAACGCACCAGCAAGGCGCGTTATTGTTGAGAGGAACCGTGCTTCACCAGACCAAAGGCTGGACTGTAAAAGCTTATGAGATCTTCCAAGTCACGATCGCGGTCGAAGAACAACCGCAACCGCTCAATGGGCAATGTCGTCAACCGTGTGTTCGATTCCTCGGGCCCCGAGGGTAAGGTGCGCGGTACGCCGCAGCAAATCATTGATAAATATAATCAACTCGCACGGGACGCGCAGTTGGGTAATGACCGCGTTGCGACGGAGAACTTCCAGCAGCATGCCGAACATTACCTGAGGATGTTGGCTGAGGCGCAGAAGGAACAGGCAGAGCGCCAGGCACAGCAACAGCAGAACAATCAGGACCGTCAACAGCGGAACAACAACCCGCAGAACGACGGGAATCCGCAAAACGACGGCAATCAGAACACCAGTCAGCCAAATCCAGGCGGTGGACGTCAGCAGGACGACCAGCAGCCGCAGGCTGAGCGGCGAAATGACGATGTGATCGACACATCAAGCGATGACGATGCGAGCCCGCTTGTGGAAACGCCGGAAAACCGACAGCCACGCCAGCGAAAGCCCCGCAAGAAAGCGGAACCGCAGGTGGTTGAGGAGGATCAGCCGGTTACGCCCGACGCGGCGGAGTAATCAGCGTTCGACTGCGCGAGCGAGTGCACAAAATCTTTCCAAATCAATCGTTTCGGCCCGGGACTTCGGGTCGATTTCCGCCGCCTTAAAAGCCTCTTCAATCCCGGGGATGCTTTTGAGACTGGCGCGCATCATTTTGCGGCGTTGCTGGAACGCCTGGGCAACCACGTCACGCAGTACATCCGCGTTGGCGGGATAGAGTGGCTTGGGCCGGGCCTTTAGGTGGACGACGGCGGAACGGACCTTGGGCGGGGGCGAGAACGCCTGAGGCGGCAGGTCCATGACGATTTGCGCTTCGGCGCGCCATTCGGTGAGGATCGAGAGGCGTCCGTACGTCTTGCTGCCGGGTTTCGCGACGATACGCTCGGCAACTTCACGCTGGAACATCAGTGTCAGGCTTTCCCAGAAGGGCGGCCATTCCGGCGGATCGAGCCATCGGGTCAGCAGCGCTGTTCCGACGTTGTAAGGCAGGTTGGCAGCTATCTTGATGGGGGGCGTCAGGTGCTGCGTGACGTCGATCTCCAGCGCGTCGCCCGAGAGAATCACCAGACGATCGGGATATGCGTCGGCGATCTCGGCAAGCGCAGGCAGGCAACGTTCGTCCTTTTCGATGGCAATCACCTTGCGTGCACCGGATGCGAGCAATCCGCGGGTCAGGCCACCGGGGCCGGGGCCGACTTCCAGAACATCCGCGCCGGTCAGATCACCGGCGCATCGTGCGATCTTGGCAGTGAGGTTGAGGTCGAGAAGAAAATTTTGTCCGAGCGATTTCTTCGCGCGCAAACCATGACGCAGGATAACGTCGCGGAGCGGAGGCAGGTCGTCGATCATGTGGCGCGGGCCATGCCGATCTCATGCGCCATTCGAATTGCCTCGATCATCGAGGAAGGCGATGCGAGCCCTTTGCCGGCGATACCGAATGCTGTGCCGTGGTCGGGGGATGTTCGTATGATGGGCAGACCGAGCGTGACATTGACACCGCTGTCGAAGGCCAGCGTCTTTGCCGGGATAAGGGCTTGATCGTGATACATCATCACGGCGGCGTCATAGGTCGCGCGGGCTTCGGGGTGGAACATCGTGTCGGCGGGCAATGGTCCGGTGATGGACAGGCCCTCTTCGCGGAGGCGGTCGCAGACCGGGGCGATGACCGCAGCGTCTTCCTGACCCAACATGCCACCTTCGCCGGCATGCGGGTTGAGACCGGAGACTGCGATGCGGGGCGACGCCAGTCCGAAGTCACGGACCAGCGCCCTATGTGTGATACTGATCGTGTCTTCCAGCAGCCCGGCGGTCAGGGCGCCAGGCACATCAGAAAGGGGAATGTGGATCGTAGTCGGGACAACACGCAGTTCGCGGGATGCGATCATCATGACCGGGCGATCCGCACCGGTAAGCGCGGCGAGGAATTCGGTATGACCGGGATGTTGGAACCCGGCAAAATCGACGAGTTCCTTCTTTGAGATCGGGGCAGTGCAAAGCGCGGAGGCCTGTCCCGATTCCACAAGCCGGACACCACGTTCGATTACCTCGACAATACTGCGTGCATTCTCAGGCGCGGGTTTCCCGGAAACCGCTGCCTGCGGAAAGGAATGGTGCAGGATTGGCAGGCCCCTCGTCATGGCATCGACTGTCTGACTGGCATCTTCGATCAGAACGAATGGCGCATCCTTGGGCAGGTGCGCGGGATCACCGATGAGGAAGAACGACAATTCGTCCCTCAGCGCCTCCCAAGCTTTCAGGACGACCTCGATGCCGATTCCGGAAGGATCGCCGCAAGTCACGGCGACAGGGAGGCGCGACATCTTCGACATGACCTAGTTGTTGATCAGATCGACGATAGCGGCTTCTGCCCTAAGCTGGGCCAGATAGTGGACTGCCGCGGTCCCGAGTCGGGTATTCAGAATCCGGTTTCCCGCGATTTGCAAGTCCACGGTATTTTCGCCCACGGGCTTGATCTGGCAGAGCATCAACACCGTCGCGTTGCCGCCACGCGTCACTGCAAGTGAGGTCTCACCTTCGTCCAAAGGCGCCAGGGCGGCGCGGATATCGGGCGGAAGAGTGCTTCGCTGGCGGGTCTCGCGAACAAGCCTGTCAGCGGGCAATCCCTTGGCCAGACCATAGAGATCATCGCAGACGTCCACCCGGTTCGCCACAGCGGCTGCTTCAGCTCGCCCGCCCGCGACAGTGAACAAGGCATAATCGAGGGCCAGATCGGTTGGCGCGCCGGGTGCGACCTCTTCGCGATCCCGCAGGAGAAATACCCCGATCCTATCACCGAATTTGACCGGTCTGCTGATCTGGCCAGGTGCCAGAGCAGTAACAGTTCCACGGATTTCGTCCGGCAGTTCTTCTGGTGGCAGCCAGTCAAGCGATCCGCCACGCGGTGCAGAAGGAGTGATCGAGAAACGACGCGCCGCCGCGGTAAAAGCTTCTTCATCGGGAAGTGTCGTCAATTGACTTGCGCGGGCCATGGAGGCCCTTTCGTCCTCGGGGGTGCCTGCGGGCAGCACGATCTCGGACAAAAGGATGCGCAAACCGCCTGCGGTTCCGTTCAGGGCGAGGCCGCGCCGGGCGTCTTCCTGATCGACGATGGCACGCAGTTCTTCGCCGAAACGCGCCCGGACGGTTTCGCGCCAGGCCACGCCTGCGGTGAAGAAATCGCGGACTGTGGCGGGCGAAATGCCGCGGCTCTCAACGATTTCGAGGAATTGTTCCGGGGTCAGGTTTGCGCGGCCTGCAAACTCCGTAATTCCGGACCGGATTTCCTCCGGTGAGACCTGAACCCCCTGGGCATTTGCGGCCTTCAGTTGCAAGGTCTCGTTGATGAGCTGTTCGCGGGCAAGTCCGCGAATATCACCATCCGCGCCCAGCAGGGTCAGGAAGGCGGCGCGCTGGTCGATCTGATATCGGGTTACGATGGAGGTGCCAACTCGTATCTCAGGGCTGAATTGTCCCTGTGCCGCAACGGGGCTGCCAAACGGAAGCCCGGCCAGGAACAGGAGTGTGATCACAAACAAAACTTTCGGCACTTCATTTATCCTCTGCACCTGTGAAGCCGGGCCGTGTCCGTGCCGCGCCCGCCGATCCCGGTCAATGAGACCCGGAACCGGAATTCTGTTGTAGGATCTACACTAGTGCTGTCGGCAAATCGACGCGAAACTGTCAATTCGACATCGGCGCATTCGGTGCGGTACTCCATTCCCAGTCCGGTGCGGGTGGCGCGGTCGGCGTTGAAGTCGTAACGCCAGTCGGCACTTGCGGTCCAGCGATCGTTGATTTCATATTGTCCATCCAGGCTCCATTCAGACAGGCTGTCTGTTCGCTCTTCGGATGGTTCAGGTACGGCAAATATGTAATTTGTACCAAACCGCAACCGGTCGGACTGCCAGTCGATGCGGGTTTCTGACAGCGTGAATTGAACGTCCGTGTCGAACAGCGACCGCGAAATGATGTGGAACGCGTCGCCCACCGAAAGACGCCCCGAAAGCAACCATTCGGACCGGTCGCCTTCGAGGCCGGATCCCTCGCCGAAGCCGAGATTTCCGGTGAGATTTGCGACACGGCCCAGGGCGACGTCCAGTACCCAGCCATTCGGATCGACATGCTGCCAGGACGCGCCAAGAGCGATGCGCACACCGTCCTCGGCACCGTCGAAGCCGGGGTAGCGGGTGGGAGAGAACAGGTTAGCCTCGTCGAATTCGACGACGCGGCTGTCCTCTAGCGGCACCACGTCGCCTCCGGTATCCGAGATGTCGACGCGAAGAATCGGTTCCAGTACTTCGGTTGCGCCGGTGCCAGTGCGCCGTGACATCGGCCAGCGCAGTTCGACTGCGGCGCGTGGAACCGTCCGCACCAGTCCGCTTTCAAAGTTGCTGTCTTGCGCCGTGGTGTAGGCGTCGGCGCGGAAACCCAGTTCGGTGTTGGCTATGATGCCAGGTGTCAGTGTCCAGCCGCGCTTCCAGTTGATCGCGGTGCTGATACGGGAGACGTCCCGCCCTAGGACATCTGCCGAGGAGGGACGTTCAAGCGCGTAGAATCCGACAGAAGCCGTCGTCCGTCCACCGAATGAGAGGTCAGGAATTTCACGGAGATACTCGGCTTCGATGAACTGCGAAGGCAGTGTAGCCCGGATCGGTATCTCATCGTCGCGCAGTGTCTTGAAGGCGGAGACCAAGGCGCGGAAGCGATCTTTGTTTCGCACCCGGCCAATCCCAATCTGATTGGTCAGGCGGTCCTTTTCGGAGTAGCCGTATTCGAAGAGATAGGCGTTGTCAGAAACAAATTCGGCCTGTCCGTAGGCGGTATAGCCCCGCGGGAGCTGCAACTTTCCGGTTGCAAAGAGGTAGCCACGATTATCCAACAGATCGTCATGCGTGAGTGCGCCTTCTACATTATAGCTGCCGTTCCTGGTGAGATGCCGGTAATCAAATTCCAGTGTCGTGGTTGAACTGGAAAGATACGGGGTCAGGGTCACGTCGGCGTGGTCACCGAGCGCGATGAAATAGGGCAGCTTCAGGCCGGTTCCAAGGTCCGAGGAAGACCCGATCTGAGGGATGAGGAGCCCGGTTGCCCGCCGCACGCTCGGATCCGGAAGGCGGAGGCGCGGGAAGTAGAAAACCGGAACGCCGCCAATCCGGAACTGGGCGTTTTCAAAGTAGAGCTGGCGTTCAAGGTCATCGTGTATCACGCGGCTGGCCCGGATCTCCCAAAGAGGCGTCGGGTTGCTGGCGCACACCACGCAAGAGGATGCGACGACGCGGTCGAGGCGGGTATAGCGATCATCGACGCGGGCGATCTCGTTGGCGGCGAGTTGCAATTGCTGATCGAGAACAAGACGGGCCGAGACTAGGACGCCGTTACGCAAGTCGCGGTCAAGCTGGGCTTCGCTGGCAAGCAGCACGGTGCCGTCCTCATCCGTGATGCGGATCGGACCGGTAATCGTAAGCTGGTCGCCTCGGCGGCTGTAACGGATGCCCGTCGCCGTCAGGCGGGTGCCTTGGTAGAAAACCTCGACATTGCCGGAGGCGGTGACACTTCCGGACGGATCGACCGTGATACTGTCTGCGACAAGGGACGCCAGGTCCTGCGCCACGGCGGCGCGAGGCAGAATGACCAGAACGGCCAGTGCGAATGCCACCAGAACTCCGCGCATTATCCGTCTTCCAGGTGCAATAGCAGGCCGAGTGGCAGGAGCAGGGCCGCCACGGGCGGCCCCCAGGCCGCAAGTATAACCGGGATCTGGCCGTTCTCCCCAAGGATCGCGGCGAAATTCCGGATGAAATAGAGCGTGAAGCCCAGGCCAAGCGCGGCGAGAACCATGACGCCAGTGCGCCCGAAGCGCGTATGGCGCATGGTGAAACCCGCACCGACAAGGACCATTGCCGCAAGCAGGATCGGCAGCGCCAGTTCCATATGGAAGAAAGTCCGGTGGACGCGGGCGGAGAAACCCGCCGCCTCCAGCCGGTCAATGAAACCGGGCAGCTCCCAGATCGGGATGGACGAAGGCGTGCCGAAACTGTCGAGGATCTGATTGCGCGTAAGGTTCGACGCCAGGTTGAATGCCGCCGTTTCAAAGCTGTCCACCTCCGGAATGACGCTGTCGGTGTCAAAACGCCACTCCTTGGCATTTCTGATGCTCCACGCGCCTTCCACGAGTTCGGCCTGTTCGGCCTCGATCCGGTAGATCGGGCGCCCCTCGGTCGAAAAACCGAGGAAACTGACGCCGTAAAACGTCGTTCCATCCAGATTGGCCCGCTCGGCCCGGATCACCGTCTGACCATCCCGCGAGCCTTGCCGGAGCCAAAGCCCTTCCTCGCTGACGGAAAGGGTCGAGACCTCGCCGGAGAGCCGGGTGGTCATGGCTTCGTATTGCTTCTTCGTCGCCGCGACGATGGGGTTGCCTGCGGCAACAGCGGCGACGCCCAGGATGATGGCAAGCGTGAGCGGCGCGACTAAGCATGCCATTGCTGATCGCCCGGCGGCGCGGGTCACCACAAGTTCCGAGGACCTTGCAAGGCTGAGAAAGAGCGCAAGTGTCGCGAGGATCATCACTAGTGGCAAAATGCGATACAGCGCGGACGGTACGGACAAGACCGCCAGAAGCAGCAGCGTGCCGAAACCTGCGTCGTCCGAGCCCCCGTATCTGCGGATCTGGTCGATCAGACCGGTCAGCATAAGAATGGCGAAAAAGACCATCAGGACGGAGAAGAAACTTTTCAGAAACCTGCGGCCGAAATAGAGGTGAAGCGTCATGATCGCCACCTCCGCCATTTCAATAGCATCGGTCGGTCCGCGAGCAGCAGGAGAGCAATAGCCAGCACGAACCCGAAGGCCGGGCCGACATAGGCCAAAGGCCAAGCGGTCTCATCGTTTTGGACGGCGCCCTGTCCGGCCTGCGTGATCATCTGCACGAGGATAAGGGCTGCGATTGCGCCCATGATCTGCCGCCAGACACCAAAGCGCGAGAAGCCGCCAACCAGTAGCGCTGCAAAGCCGATCAGCGGAGCGACCAGCCCATTGAATGCGTTGCTGATCCGCTCATGGGCCTCGGCAATCAGACGGGCGCGGCTGGTATGCGTCTGGGCGAGCGTTTCCTCGCTGGCGGCAAAGAGTTCGACCGTGGTCAGTTCGTTCGGGCTGCGGCGGCTGCTGGCGATCCCGGAAACCAGCCCTTCAAGATCGAAGGCGAAGTCATCGAACCGTGTTACGGACAATCTGCGCGAAGTCGTGTCATAGACCTGTGCCATGCCGTCGATCATCACGAGGCTGGGGGCGTTTTCGCCCCGAACCAACAGCGCCTCTCGCGCCGTGTAGGTGACGCGGCGCGCAGGGTCACGACTGTCGGAAAGGAAGATATTGGACAGAGCGCCGAGCGGCGTGATCTCGCGAATGTAAAAGGTCACGCCGTCGGCGGGGTGCAGGAACCGACCTTCGGACAAAAGCCGCGCGGTCATATTCTCGGAAATCTCGGCGGTCCGGTCCGTAAGGCGCGCGGTGCTCATCGGCACCAGTACATGGGCGAGAATCGAGGAAAGGATGAAAATGAAGATGCCGAAGAACAGAACCGGGCGGATCAGTCTCCAAGGCGAAAACCCGGTGGCCTGGACGACGACCAGTTCGCTTTCGCTCATCAGCCGGTTGGTAGCATAGACGGTGCCGGCGAATGCGGCGATTGGCAGAACGATGCGGATGACGTTCGGGAGTGTTAGCGCGGTGAATTCCAGGAACACGGCCGCAGACTGGCCGTTTGCGATCAACTGGTCGAAAAGGACCACTGCGCGGTTGACCCAATAGACCAGGACTAGCACGAGCGCGAAGAACCCGAACAACATGAGAAGCTGGGAAAGCAGGTATCTGTCGAATCGTCCTGTCATGCTCGGCCTTAACGCGTTGGCGGCAGGTTAGACGATGGCGCGGGCGAGTAAAACCGACTGTGGCGGAGATTTGCTTCCGGGAAAAACCGGATGACGTTATGATATCGGCGTTCTAGGTTGCGCCCGAACCCTTCGCTGAACGAAAGATCCCGACATGGCCGACCTGCCTTCCATCGACATCATCGAACCCGACCTTGACGCCATTGCCGGTGCCTCCGGCCATGTTTGCGTCTTCGTCACCGGAGACGGCAAGCTGGACCGGATGGCGCGGCGGGTGAACCGGCTGACGCGGGGTGCGCTGGCGCGGCTGGCGGAGGGGGAGAAATTCGGCAGACTGAAAGAAGGACAGTCCATCACGCTGGCCTATCCTGGCGGAATGGCTGCCGAGGCCTTGCATGTTGTGCGCCTGGAGCGGCGAGCAAAGGGGGATGTCGCGCGGAAGGCTGGAGCGACACTTGGTGCGGCGCTTGGCAAGGACGGCGCGCTGATCCTTTCTCCGGGGCTGAAAGGTTTGGAGGATGTTCTTCTGGGGGCGCTGCTGCGGGCCTACGGTTTCGATGCCCATAAGACGGGGGATGACAAGCCGGTGCGAGGCGGCCTGACGGTCATGACCGCCGATATGGATGTGTCCGGACGCGTGGAGACCATTCGGGCGCTGGCCAGCGGTGTGCATTTCACGCGCGATTTGGTGAACGAGCCGTCGAACGTGCTGACCACGACGGAGTTTGCAAAGCGGCTGGAAGGTCTCAAGGAACTTGGTCTGAAGGTCGAGGTTCTGGAAGAGGACGAGCTTGAGAAACTTGAGATGCGCACCTTGCTTGCGGTTGGGCAGGGATCGGTCAGCCCCTCCAAGGTCGTGGTGATGGAGTGGTCGGGCGGTGGTGCTGAGAAGCCGGTGGCTCTGGTCGGCAAGGGCGTTGTCTTCGACACCGGCGGCATCTCGATCAAACCGGCGGCGGGCATGGAAGACATGACGATGGATATGGGCGGTGCGGGCACCGTTTCCGGCGTCATGCAGACGCTGGCGATGCGGAAGGCGAAGGCCAATGTGGTCGGCCTTGTCGGGCTGGTCGAGAACATGCCGGACGGCAATGCGCAGCGGCCCGGCGACGTGGTGAAGTCGATGAAGGGTGACACCGTGGAGGTCATCAACACCGATGCCGAGGGCCGCTTGGTCCTGTGCGACGTGATGTGGTACGCGCAGGAGCGGTTCGAGCCGGTTGCGATGATCGACCTGGCGACGCTGACCGGTGCGGTGATCATCGCTCTGGGTCACGAGAATGCCGGGGTGTTTTCCAACGACGACGATCTGGCCAAGGCGTTTTTGAACGCGGCGGAGACCGAGGGCGAGGGCGCGTGGCGGCTGCCTTTGGGGCCGGGATACGACAAGCAGTTGAAGAGCAACGTGGCCGACATGAAGAATGTCGGCGGGCGACCGGCGGGTTCTGTTACCGCGGCCCAGTTCCTGGCGCGTTTCGTCAAGGAAGAGACGCCCTGGATTCATCTCGATATCGCGGGGACGGCGAGCGTGAAGACCGGGACCCCATTTGCACCCAAAGGGGCAACAGGCTGGGGTGTTCTGGCGCTGAATCGGCTGATTTCCGATGGCTATGAGGCGAAGGAGGAGACCGGGGAGTGATATGGGCGCGGCCTATTTTTATCATCTGACCGGCAAACCCCTTGAGGCGACATTGCCGGTGCTTCTCGGCAAGGCGCTGGAGGCAGGCTGGCGCGTTGAGGTGCGTGGGCGCGACCCGGCGGCCATGGCACGGCTCGACACGCTGCTCTGGCAAGGGGACGGGTTTTTACCACACGGGACGGCTGGAGGGCCGCATGATGCGGAGCAGCCGGTTCTTCTGACCACCGGGGCAGGTGGGAATGCCGCGAATTGCGTAATGAGCGTGGATGGCGCCTCGGTATCCCCCGAGGAGGTCGCGGGGCTGGAGCGGGTATGCATCCTTTTTAACGCGGCCGATGAAACGGCCGTTCAGACGGCCCGTAGCCAGTGGCGTGCGCTGACCGATGCCGGGGCGGCGGCACAGTACTGGGCCGAGGAAGACGGGCGCTGGCTCAAAAAGGCCGAGAGCGGGACATCCTAGAGGGGGGTAAAGACACCGAAGGCCGCAAGCCCGTCGAGGATGAACTGTACCGCGAGTGCTGCAAGAAGCATCCCCAGAAGGCGGGTGATGACATTAATGCCAAGGGGGCCGAGGACGCGGCCCAGTGCGCCGGATGCAATGAACAGCAGGAATGTCACGGCAAGGACGGCGATCATGACGAGGTGGATCGACACCACCCAGGTCAGATCGCCCGCGCGCTGTCCTGTGAGCAGGATCATCGAGGCGATGGCCCCCGGACCCGCGATGAGCGGTATGGCAATCGGGAAAACCGAGGGGTCGTGGGCTTCTTCAACGCTTTCGCCCTGATCCTGGCGCCTTTTGGTTCTCTTTTCGAAGAGCATATCCAGCGCCGTCAGAAAAAGCAGGGCGCCGCCCGCGATCCTGAAAGCGGGCATGGAGATGCCCGCAATGGCAAGCACGGTATCTCCGAAAATGCCGAAGGCGGTCAGCACACCCGCGGCAATAAGGCAGGCGGTTAGCGCGATCTTGCGCCGGTGGGCCGCGGTTTCGCCTTGCGTCAATGCAACGAAGAGCGGCGCCAGCCCCAGCGGGTCAATGATGACGAGGAGGGTCACGAAGGCCGTGACGAGGGGCGCGAGATCGGCTGGCATGGTCCGCTTCAATCAGAACTTCGGGCCATCGGCAATCCGTTCCGGCGTAGTTCAGTATTCAAGCCGAAGCCGGCTCCCCGCGATTTCTATTCGGTCGAAGCGGTTGAGAAAGCTCATTCCCAGAAGCGAGCCGCGCATTTCTCCGGCATTCACGGCCACACGGACGCGGTTGAATGTCACCGGCCCGATGGCGACTTCGTCGATTGTAGTGAAGGCGGTCTTCACCTCGCCATTTGCAGTCGAAGCGGTGCCGAAGAAAGTCAGGCTGTCGGGGTCAATCCCGGCCCGCCGTGCATCGTCGAGACTGAGGACCATCTCCGTCGCGCCGGTATCGACGACAAAATCGATCGGTTCGCCGTTCAGGTGCATCACGAGATTGAAATGCCCGTCGCCGGCACGAGGTACTTCGATCACGCGGTCTTCGGTCAGGATCGCCTGGCGAGGCATGATCTCGCCGCGGATGTCTTCCCAAAGCCCGAATGCGGCGATCACACCGGCGAAGATCAACGCCCAGGCAACAGCCATGCGGGCGGTCTTGCCCAGATTTCCGCGGTTTTCCGCGATAAACCAACCAGCGACCGCGGTTCCAAGAAGGACGAGATAAATGAGCCGAGGAAGGTCTACACTATCCATTCATCATAGATAGGGGGGAAAGAACCACACGGGAAGAGGAGACCTCGACCCGTGTGGCCACTTCGAACTCCTTCAGATTGGCTTTGCGCCGCGCCGAAGAAGATAAAAAGTAACAAATTGCCGCAGAAATTACTGGTACCAGAACGCCCCAAGGGGCGAAGAACTCATACATGACAACACTCATACACTACACTCACGGCAGCTAATATTACGTAAGTTTGCGTAATTTTTGAGGCAAAAACCGAGTAAATAAGGGGTTTATGATGAACAATTCCTTAACATTCGGCCTAATTATCAGGGGGAACAAGACCCAGACCACGAAGATAGATGCCGATACCGGTCTCCAGGAGGTCTTCCGGCGTGAAGGGTGATCGCGTGCCGGGCGCCCCGCGTGCAAAGAGTTCGACAACGCCGTGGCTCATTGCCCAGATATGGGCCGAGAACATCTGCGGTGGTGGACGTTTTTCGGGCGGAATGTGTTCGGACAGGGAATCGGCCGCCTTTTGCAGAATTGAGCTCGCCCGCTCCGCGGCCTGTGCAAGTTCCGGGGTGCGGTTGGGCGAGATGCCACTTTCGAACATCGCCACGTAATGGCCCGGATGGCGGCGCGCGAAGGCAAGATAAGCGCGTCCCGTTGCCTCGAAGGACGCGAGAGCCGAGGGCTGGCCGGTGTCATAGGCGTATTCCATCAGGTCGGCGAAGATTGCGTAGCCTTGCCGCGCCGCCTCCGCGATCAGGTCGTCGCGCCCTTCGAAATGGCGGTAGACGGCAGCCGGCGTGACTCCGGCCTGCTTTGCGGCTTCCGACAGGGTGAACCCGGTCGGCCCCCTTTTCTCGATCAGTTCAAGGGCCGCATCGACCAGCGCCTGAGCGAGGTTACCGTGATGGTATCCCCGCTTAGACATTCCAGATTTCCGGTCCGCCGCAGATCTTTTCGTCCGGTGCGCTCACCTTGCCCTTTCCCTCATAGGCGATGTCGGTGAGGACGGCGCGGATCGCCGCCAGACGGGCGCGTTTCTTGTCATCGGACCGGATCACCGTCCAGGGCGCATGACTGGTATGGGATTTCTCGAAGGTTTCTCCGATGGCATCGGTATATGCATCCCATTTCTTCAGCCCCTCGACGTCGATCCATGAGAGCTTCCACTGTTTGAGCGGATCTTTCTCTCGTTTGAGAAAGCGGCGGAGTTGCTCGGCGCGACCGACATTGAGCCAGAGTTTTTTCAATATGATACCGTCATCGATCAGCATCTGTTCGAAAGCAGGAACCTGGGAAAAGAATTGGGCACGTTGTTCAGGGGTGCAGAACCCGAAGACGTGCTCGACCACGCCGCGATTGTACCATGAACGGTCGAAGAGAACGATTTCCCCCGAAGTGGGCAATTGATCGATATAGCGTTGGAAATACCATTCGCCGGCCTCGCGATCCGACGGTTTTGACAGCGCGACAACGCGCGCGACACGGGGGTTAAGATTTTCCCGGAAGCGCTTGATCGTACCGCCTTTTCCCGCTGCATCGCGGCCTTCAAACACGACGACTACGCGTTTGCCTGTTTCTCTCACGTCAGCCTGGAGCCGGACCAGTTCGAACTGCAGACCCTCGATTGCCTCTTCGTAGGCGTCTTTATCCATCTCCTTGTCATAGGGATAGCTGTCCGCCAGGATGTCTTTCTTACCACCCTCATCAATAGCCTTCCGAATGTCGCTCGGGGCTTCATTCTCGTAGAAGCCGGAAATCGCGCCGTCGAACGGAAGTGCCATGTTTATTGCCTTTACTTGGGTGTATGAAACCTAGGCACTCAAAGGCGCGGGTGCAATCCGGCGCGTTGTGCGACCCGGTCGATGGCAGCGATGACGGGTTCCGGTGCAACATTGTGCGGGGCGTGGCCGATCTCCTCCATCAGGACGAGGTTGGCGTTGGGGAGAAGCCTGGCGAGTGGCTCGGCGTGGATTTCGGGACGCACGGTCGTGTCGGCGGTGCCGTGGAGAATTTCGACAGGAATCTGAATTTCTCCGTAGCGGGCGGACATCTCAACGAGATTTGCGCGCAGGGCTCTTACCTGACGGCCATTGGCGCGGAAGGTTCGCGTTCGGACGGCGAGGGGGACGGCGGCACCGTGATAGTAAGCGGGGTCGACAGGCGCCGGGGCAAATACGCTGCTCAGAGCCCTTCGGATGCGGGCTTCGGTTGCGAAGGCGCAGACGAGAGGCGCGCCTAGGGCACTTCCGAGCTGCGATCCGAAGACACGGTAATAGCGCCGCAGCGGGCCGGGCCAGGGCATAGTGGCGCCGGAGAGGATGACGAGCCCGGCAGCGGCTTCATTGAGCGCCCAGGCCATGGCCACCGCTCCGCCATAGGAGTGGCCGAGCACGATCGGATTGTCTGCGCCCATTTGCCGCGTGGCGGCGGCCAGAAACCGCGCCTGTTCTGCGGGGCTCTCGGCGTCGGTGGTGAAGGCAGCGTTCAGACCGGGGCGGACGCGGTCCGTGTAGCCAAGGCCAGGGCGGTCGACGGCGAAGACGCGGTAGCGGTCGGTGAGGGCTTTGGCAAAACGGTGGGTGAAGTCCTGCGCGTTGCCGCCTGCGCCGTGAATCAGCACGAGGTCGGGTCCGGTGCCTTGGACGACCACATGCACCCGGCGGCCATCGACATCGACGAACACGCCTTGCGGTGGGTGGCTGTCTTCGATGCTACGGATGCGTCGGAAAGCGCGGCGGGTCGTGTAGCGGCCAGACACACCCAAGGCAGCGGCGACAGCGGCCACGCCGGTCAACATTGCGCGAACCGGCGCCCGTCGAATGGGCCAATCACCGACGCAGGTCCGTGCTGCTCCGTCCGATCTGCTCCATGTCGAAGGGCGTGGTCAGGTAGATCTCGCTGATCCAGTTGCCGTAGAGCAAATGGGCGTGGCTGCGCCAACGGTTCTGCGGGGACTTCAACGGATCGTCCGCAGGATAGTAGTTGATCGGCACGTTGATGGGCGTGCCCGCCTTAACGTCGCGATCGTATTCTTCCTTCAACGTGCCGCTGTCATATTCGAAGTGATTGAAGATGTAGAGCGCGCGGTGGTCCCTGTCCTCGACAAGGCAGGGGCCGGTCTCGGGGCTGCCAAGCAGAGTGGTGAGGCCGGCGGCGCGGATTTCGTCTTCCTTCATTTCCGTCCAGCGCGAAACGGGCGTGTAGCAGACATCCGAAAACCCCCGCAGGAAGGGCGAGGCGGGGGCCATATTGTCCTGCCGGTAGCAGCCAAAGGACTTGGCGGGCAGGATGTGTTTATGAACACCGTGGAAATGGTAGAGCATCGCCATGCCGCCCCAGCAGATGCCGAAAGTGGAATGCACGTTGGTCTGGGTCCACTCCATGACCTCTTTCAGTTCTTCCCAATAGGTCACCTCCTCGAACGGCAGATGCTCGATCGGGGCGCCCGTGATGATGAGGCCGTCGAACTTCTCGTCCTTCACCTCTTGGAAGGGTCGGTAGAATTCGGCCATATGCTCGGCGGCGGTGTTCTTCGTCTCATGTTCGCTCATCCGGATGAGCTGGAAGTCGATCTGCAAAGGCGTCGCGCCGATGAGCCGGGCGAACTGGTTCTCCGTCTGGATCTTCTTCGGCATCAGGTTCAAAAGCCCGATGCGGATGGGCCTGATGTCCTGGTGCGAGGCCGCATCTTCCGGCATCACCATCACGCCTTCGCGCGTCAGCACGTCAAAGGCGGGAAGGGTGGAGGGGAGTTTGATGGGCATTGGTTTCGCTTTCAGGGTTGGGTGTTGGAAATAGCTTTGCGGATCGGGTTTCTCAAGAGAGCTGTTGTGCCAACTGCCCCGTCGCGCAAAACGAGGGGCGCTGCCCCTCGCGCTCCCCGGAGTATTTCTGACAGGATGATGGTGCGAGGTCAGGCGCGGGCGTCTATCGCGTCCGAGACGACGGCAATGAGATCCGCCTCGTCCCGGACGCCCGACATTCGGTCGGCCGGGATGGTGAGGCCCCAGTTGTCGGCAATGGCCTTGTAGCGCGGTTGGCGGTGGGCCAATGCGCGGGCATAGGTCCAGCGGACGAAGGCGTCGGGGTCAACCTTGTCGGGGGCGTGGCTGGTCTCTGACAGGTAGTCGGCCCAGGCGGATTCGAGGAAATCGGCCTGGTAGCACATCGGCTTCGGCGCAGCGTCGAAGCGTTCGATCAGCGACTGGGTGTGGGCGTCCGAGCCTTCGAGCCAGATCATCAGGACCTTGTCGGCCAGTGCCGAGAGGACGGGGTCGGTCGGGTCATCCGGGTTCACGATCTCGCAGATCGAACCGGAGGTGTCGCAGATGAAGTTTTCGTAGCCATAGAGCGTCTTCGCGCGGTCGATGAAATGACCGGTGTCGAACATGGCGGCGGTTTCGGCCGCGCGGTGCTGGTCCTGGCGGCGAAGATATTCCTCCCACGGCAGGCCGCCCTTGGCAGGATCGCCGGGCTTGCCGAGATAGGTGGAGAGCGGCGCGAGGTTGTCGAAGGTAATGTTCGACGCAATGTAGACGCTGTCGCTCATCAGCAATTCGCGCAGGAGCGGGACCTTCATGGCCTCGCGCTTGAAGTTGTCGGCGATGTGTTCGCCCATGTAGCGGGTGCCGATGCGGTAATCGACGGAGTAGTGGAACCAACCGCCATCCGCCCTGAGAAGGTTTGAGATATGGGTCTTACCAAGCCCGGACATGCCAAACAGCATGATGCGTTTGTCAGGTGCGGCTTCCCAGGCGTCAGCGGTGTCGTAGAGCATATCCGTCCTCACTCGTCCGGCTCGTGCGTAAGACGGGAGGCGGTGTTGGTCAATCTCTCCTGCGGAAAAGGCGGAGAATGCGACCATCTAGGATCAAGAGGCCAAGGGCGAGAAGGGCAAAGCCGGTGAAGGCATTGGCACTTAGGGCTTCGTTTCGCGCCCATGCGCCGAGGAGGATGGCGACGGGCGGGATCATCAGCGTGACGAGCAGGAGGTTGCCCGCACCCGCCTCGGCAAGGATGCGGTAATAGAGGAGATAGGCGAAAGCGGTGGCGGCCAGCGCGTAATAGGCGATCGCGGCCCAAGTGCGCAGGTTGAGGGCGAAAGGCAGGCTTCCTTCGGTGGCCAGCGTGAGCGGCAGCATGATGAGGGTCGAGCCGGTGAGCATCCCGGCGGCAGAGACCAGTGGCGAGATGCCCCGCAGGCGAGCCCGTGCCCAGCTTCCGGCGATTGCGTAGCTGATCGTGCCGCCGATCACAGCGATTTGGGCCATGGAGCGAAGGTCGAGGGCAGCGAGGCTCGCCAACCCGATGGCGGTGGTGACGCCAAGGAAGCCAATCGCCACACCTGTGACCCGACGCGCGGTAAGGCGTTCATCGGAGAACACGAGAGCGGCAATCAGTACACCCCAAATCGCGGTGGCTGCGTTGAGGATGGCGGTCAGACCGGTTTCGATATGAAGTTGGCCCCAGGCCATCAGGTTAAACGGGATGACATTGTTCAGAAGGCCCATGACGAGAAAGGCAAGCCAGATGCCGGCGCGGCGCGGGATCGTCTCACCGCGCCACCAGACGATGGCCCAGAGCAGGACCGACGCCCAGAGGACGCGATGGGTGACCGAGGCGAGGAAGGTGATCTCGTCAAGCGCGGTGCGGATGGCGAGGAACGACCCGCCCCAGATCAGGGCGAGAAGGCAGAGGTCACGCCAGACGCGGGTGGTGAGAGAGTTGGTCATGGAGCATGTGCTAGTCTCGGATCAGACCTACCGCGACCCGTAACCTGTGCAAATGAATAACCCCGCCGTGAGGCGGGGCTTTTCGCTCTATTTCAGCTTGATCAGAAGGACCAGCCGACGCGGATGCCTGCTCCGATGGCGGAGTTGTCGGTGAATGTCGCGCTGCTATAGCTTGTTGCATCGCCAAGTTCGGCGTAGCGGATGCCGCCGGTGATCTTCATGTTGTCCTTCCGGTAAATGGCGCCGACGCTAACAGCCGTGAAGCCGTCCACCGGGCCGAGGTTGCCGGTCGCGCTGCCGGTCGTCTCTTCGTAACTGACGGAACCAAGCACCGACCATGTATCGTTCAGGCGTCGGCCCACGCCCAGAGTGTAGGTGATGCGGTCGTCGGCAAAGAAGACCAGCGGCGGGGCGCCCATGGTGGCAATGTCGTAGATCTCTGGATCGATCTCGGTCACGGACCATTCGACCCAACGCACCGATCCGAAGAGAAGCGTGTCTTCGGCAATGCCCGACTGAAACTCCAGGTTAAGCGCCTGCGGCATTTTCACGTCCTGCGTCTCTGGCGTCGGGGACAGGCTTTCCTGCAGTTCCAGATCGTGAGTGACCTCGGAATGATAGGTGAGGGCCACACGAAGCGCGATATCTGGGCGCTCGTAAGCAGCACCAACAAGATATCCGAATGCGAGATTCGTATCGCTTTCGATCGTGTATCCCGTGATCGGCGTCAGAACAGCTTCCGCCTGCAGAGTCTGCCCGCGCAGGCCGCCGTAAACGCTGGCGCCATTGCCGAAATTGTATTGCAGCACTCCGGAGATGGCGTTGGAGCGTATCGAAGCGGTGCTGCCCGCAAAGGGATGACCGGTGCCGGTCGGATAGCTTGTATTGCCGCCATAGGGCTGATCGAAAATGATCGCATAGGACAGGGTTTCGGTCAGGTCGTTCTTGTAGGACAGGCCGAGATTGACATAGGTGTCGAAGATGTCTCCCGACGGATCGGTGCCGGCCGTGCCGCTGACATCAGGTGATACTCCGCTGAAGCTCAGCTCCATGTACCGGCCTTCCTCGAACAGGGCCGCCATCGACTGCGGTGTTCTCTCCAGCCCGCCCGCCGTCGCGTACCCGGTGAGCGCCGTCAGCGCCGAGGTCGCCAAAACAAGCCTTCTCATATGAACTGCCCCCTCCCTTGGGTCAAAATGTTCCGGGCAGGGTAGAAAAACCTTTCAATCGGTCAATTCGTTACCGAACGTAATCAAGTGACTATGACGTAGCGTTACAAAGCCCTTACGCCGTTTTACGGCGAGTTTCGGACCAAACATTCGCGTAATTGCCGGCGAAGATCAGAGCGGCTCCCAGCAGAACCCAGATGTTGAGCGGTTCGGAATAGAAGGCTGCGCCAATCAGCGCGATGGCGGGCAGCCGCAGGAAATCCATCGGCGTCACGACCACGGCTGGCGCAAGTTTTAGGGCGTTGGTCAGGCATGTATGCGCCAGCAAACCGGCGCAGGCGATGATGATGACCCAGGGCCAGTTCGCGAGGCTGGGCCAGGTTATGTCGCCATCCCATCCGGTTGTGACCAGTCCCATCACCGCCTGCATCGTGGTCAGCCAGAAGAGGATGCCGAAGATCGTCTCGCTGCGTGTCAGGACTCGGGTCGAGACGATCGAGCCGGCGAAGAAGACCGCGGAGAGCGCTGCAAGTCCCAGCCCCAGCGGGTCTCCTCCGACGCCGGGGCGCGCCACCATCATTGCGCCGACGAAGCCCAGGGCGACGGCGGCCAGCCGGGCGCGGTTGAGACCCTCCCCCGCGAAGAGAAGCGCGAAAATCAATACCCAGATGGGTGAGGTGAACTCCAGCGCGAAGACCTGCGCAAGCGTGATGAGGGGCAGGGCAGAGAACCAAAGATTCTGGCCGGTGAAATGACAGATGTTTCTCAGCGCGTTGAGTTTGAGGCGGTCGAACCGGAGCTCGCCGAATTTCCCGAAGATCATGCCCACGATCAGGATGATGCCCAGCCCGATGAAGGAGCGGTACATCATCATCTCGAAAGAAGAGAGATCGGTGGACAGAGCGCGTCCGGCGACCGCCATGGACGAGAATGAGACGATCGCTCCGATCATCCATATGGCTGCCTGCAACGCGGGGCTCATTCCAGATACTTAAGGTAATTTTCCCGCGGGACGTTGCCCGCCTTGGCCGCGCTGGCAGCGGCAGCACGCAACACGTTGAGAGGCCATTTCACCGTTTCCAAAAGAAGTCCCTGATGGAAAACGAAGCCCTGACCGGCATCGGCATCGGCGCGGATCACGTCATCGAATCCCGCCCAGCGGAACGAGGCCACGGCGCGGGGCATGTGATATCTCTGGGTGACGAGGATGATCGGCAATGTCTTGTCGAGCCGTTCGAAATCGGCGGTGAAAAGCGCATTCTGGAGCGTGGAATGCGAGGCGTCTTCGACAAGGATCGCGGAGAGGGGCACCCCGGCATTGCGCACAGCCTCAGCCATAACGCGTGCGACGGGAGGTTCGCCGCCGCCGGTCACGATGATCAGGGGCGCGGCTCCGGCCTCGTAAAGTGCAAGCCCGTGGTCCAGGCGTTCCTGCGTGTCGTGGTTCAGCTTTCCGTCCGGCCCGGCATTGCCGCCGAGGATCACGATGGCTTGCCCGCTTGGCAATTCCTCCGGTGGTTCTTGCATGGCGACATAGAGCACGGTGCCGACAAAGGCGAACCACATGGCAAGGATGGTCAGGGAAAAGATCCAGCGGAGCAGGGTGATCATGTCGGCATCCGATAGATTTCCTTGAAGCGTTTTGCTGAATAGCGTGAGTCGTAATCGACCTGGGATCCGAAACCGCGCTTGCCCTCGCGCGTTACGCTTGGGCGTTCGCAACTCGAAAAGGTCCGCTGGACCGTTTCGCCCTTCGGAACGTAGCTCACTCCCATTCGATCGTGCCCGGCGGTTTCGACGTGATGTCGTAGGTCACCCGGTTGATGCCCGGTACTTCGTTGATGATCCGTGTGGCAGTCTCTGCGAGGAAACCATGCTCGAACGGGTAGTAGTCGGCGGTCATTCCATCGACGCTTGTGACGGCCCGTAACGCGCAGGCGAAGTCATATGTCCGGCCATCGCCCATGACACCTACGGTGCGCACCGGCAATATGGCGACGAAGGCCTGCCAGATGTCGTCGTAAAGCCCGTGCTTTCGAATCTGGTCGATATAGACCGCATCGGCGTTGCGGAGAATCTCCAGCTTCTCGCGGGTGATCTCGCCCGGGCAGCGGATCGCGAGGCCGGGGCCGGGAAAAGGGTGGCGGCCGATGAAACTGTCGGGCAGGCCAAGCTCTCGGCCAAGCGCCCGAACCTCATCCTTGAACAGCTCGCGGAGCGGCTCCACCAGCTTGAGGCCCATCTTCTCCGGCAAGCCGCCGACATTGTGGTGCGACTTGATGGTGACCGAAGGTCCGCCCGAAAAGCTCACCGACTCGATCACGTCCGGATAGAGCGTGCCCTGGGCAAGGAACCGGGCACCCTCGATCCCGTCTGCGTATTTCTGGAACACGTCGATGAAGAGACGCCCGATGATCTTGCGCTTGGTTTCGGGGTCGGACACGCCGTCAAGCTCGCCAAGAAACAGCTCCTGTTCCTGCGCGTGGATGACAGAGAGGTTCATATGGTCGCGGAACATGCCAACAACTTCTTCGGCCTCGTTCAGTCGCAAAAGGCCGTG
>JBNKWP010000008.1:0-27341 GCA_050299835.1 Silicimonas sp. | reverse complement strand
ACGCAGGTCAGCTGGTCGCCCACGGCCTCATGGATCAGCGCCGCGGCGACCGAACTGTCGACGCCGCCCGAGAGGGCGCAGATGACCTTGGCATCTCCCACCTCCGCGCGGATGCGTTCGACCGCTTCCTCGCGATAGGCGCCCATCGTCCAGTCGCCTTTGAACCCGGCGAGTCGAACGAAATTCTCGTAGAGTTTCGCGCCCTTGGGCGTGTGGTGGACCTCCGGGTGGAACTGGACCGCATAGAACCGCCGGTCGATGTCGGCGGTGATGGCATAGGGCGCGTTTGGAGAGGTGCCGAAGACCTCGAAGCCGGGAGCAAGTCGGGAAACATGGTCGCCGTGGCTCATCCAGACCTGCTCGCGACCTTCCTCGAACCAGCCGTCAAGCAAGGACAGGGATCCCGCTGGCTCCACGAAAGCGCGACCGAACTCTGCCGTGCCGCCGCCGCCCGAGATCTTGCCGCCTTCGACGCGGCCCCCGAGCATATCCATCATCACCTGTTGGCCGTAGCAGATGCCGAGGATCGGAATACCCATCGAGAAGACCGTCTCCGGCGGTCGCGGTGCGTCCGGGTTCACGACGCTCGCGGGCCCGCCGGACAGGATTACCGCTTTCGGCGAAAATTCACGCAGAAAGCTGTCGGTCACCGTCTGGAAGGGGTGAATTTCGCAATAGACGTTCAGCTCGCGCAGGCGTCGGGCGATCAACTGGGTCACCTGGCTGCCGAAGTCGATGATAAGAAGGCGGTCGTGTGAGGGCTCGGTCATGATCGCTGATTAGGGTGCGCGGACGACGGGAGCAAGTGTCAGCTTGCGATCAGGTTGACCAAGTCGCGCCGATTGCCCCGACGGCGAAGCAAAGCACGACGGTCGTTGTCGGAGTGAAGCCCCCCGAACGAAACCGAAAATGGCGATCGTCACGTCGATTGCCCCGACAAGTCCATGCGGAGCCCGCGTTTTTCCCTTCAGCTTCGTTTTGTTCTCCTGACCGGCTTTCGAAGTCTGCCATTGTCGAAACCGGTCGCTTTTGATCTGCCTCAGATCCTTCGGATGTCGCATTTCGGTGGCAAGAGACGCATTCCGTCTGCGTGTTGCCGTGCCGAGTCTGTATCTCTGGTGTAAACTAATGAAGCAAAAGGGAGCTTCCAGGGATGTCGAGACGGGGCAGGGGCGGCGGCGCAGCCCGGCGGGCAGAGCGCAGCGCGGTCAGTTTCGAAGTGGCACGTTTTATCGAACGCGAGGTGCCGAATTTCGAAATCCTGAATGACGAGGCCATCGAGGTGATCGAGGCCAATGCCGACACCGTACTGGAAGAGATCGGCGTCAACTTCACCGACAATCCCGACGCCCTGAAGCGTTGGGCAGATGCCGGTGCGGATGTGCGGGGAGAGCGCGTTCACATTCCAAAGGGGCTTGCACGCGAACTCTGCAAGACGGCACCATCGAGCTACATCCAGCACGCGCGGAACCCTGAGCGGTCGGTCGAGATCGGTGGCCGAAATCTTGTCCTGGCCCCGGTCTATGGTCCGCCCTTTGTGCGCGACGCGGCGGGCGGGCGGCGCTATGCCACGATGGCGGATTTCGAGAAATTCGTGAAACTGGCCTATATGTCGAAATGGCTGCACCATTCCGGCGGTACGGTTTGCGAGCCAACCGATATTCCGGTGAATGTGCGGCACCTGGATATGCTGCGGGCCCACATGACGCTTTCCGACAAGCCGTTCATGGGGTCGGTGACAGAACCGATCCGGGCGCAGAATTCAGTCGAGATGTGCGAGATCCTCTTCGGTAAGGAGTTCGTGGCCGAGAACACCGTGATGACTTCGCTCGTCAACATCAACTCACCGTTGACGTTCGATGCCACGATGATGGGCGCTCTGGAAGTGTACGCCAAGGCCAACCAGGCGGCGATCGTCTCGCCCTTCATCGTTGGCGGAGCGATGGCCCCGGTGACCGTGGCCGGCGTTCTGACACAAGTTCTGGCCGAGGTGATGACGGGGATCGCCTATTCGCAATTGATACGCCCTGGCGCTCCTGTGATCGCCGGCGCCTTTGTCACCTCGATCGACATGGGATCCGGCGCGCCGACATTCGGAACGCCGGAAGCTGGACACATCACCTACGGCATGGGGCAACTCGCGCGGCGTCTTGGATTGCCGTATCGGTCCGCAGGGTCGTTCTGCGGCTCCAAGCTGCCGGATGCCCAGGCTGCCTATGAGACTTCAAACAGTCTGAATGTCGGGCTTCTCTCCGGTGTCAACTTCATGCTTCACGCGGCTGGATGGCTGGAAGGCGGACTTGTGGCGAGCTTTGAGAAGTTTGTCATGGATGCCGATCAGCTTGGTGTGCTGCATGGGCTCGCGAAAGGCGTGGACATATCGGAGAACGGTCAGGCGATGGACGCTATTCGCGAAGTCGGTCCCGGCGGCCACTATCTTGGATGTGCCCACACGCAGGCCAATTTCAAGACCGCGTTCTGGCGCACGGGTCTGCTGGATTACAAACCCTTCGAGACATGGCTCGAAGATGGTGCGCAGGATACACAGGCTCTGGCAACAAAGCGTGTCGAAACCTTGCTGTCCCAGTACCAGGCACCTGCGCTGGAAGACCCGTCTAAATTGGAAGAGCTGGACGCATACATCGCCGTTACCAAGGAAAACGCGCCCAACTCCTTTGAGTGAGTCGCTGTCAGGCTGCCAGACGGCAGGTGGCGATCTGAGCTTCGTGCATCAGAGCCGCAAGAACCTCGACGTGTCGCGCCGGGGAATAGGCGGCTTCGCCACCACGGCGCATTGCATCCATCTGGGCTTCCCGGCCATATAGCTGCTCGAAGGCCAGACCCGGTGAAGGGATAGGCTCATCCCGCAGGATCCGCCGCAGCGATCGTTCGCGGTTCAGTTCCGTCATTCCCAGTCGTGCTGCCCGAACAAGAAGGCTGGGACGGGACAATTTGGACAAGCGGATCATTGGGCTGGACATGTGGATAACCTCCGGTTTGGCAGTACATCTGTCCACACCCTATGCAATCTATGCGGGTGTTGCGTGGCCTGACTTACCAGAGGGCGGTCAAATTTCTGTTTGTTTACAATCTTAAGAAAGACTGCCTCGGACAACGTTGCATTAACTATCTCGTAACGAATGCAATTACAGGTTGTGCATATCCTTCTTGGGGAGAGGGGCAGAATAATGCAGATTATGACGAACTCCGAAAGGAGTGTCGCCGTGCCGGACTGGGTTCCGAGCGGCGCGATGGTCTATCTGGCTCATGTCGAATCCGGTCGGTCCATGCGATCACTCGCACGTGAAGCCGGGTGTCATGCATCGACGATTTTGAGAAGGGTTCGGCGTTTCGAGGCGCGGCGGGACGATCTGTTGATCGACCATGCCTTGCGACGGATCGGGCAGGCGACAGTACTTGCCGAGGTGAATGAGTCCAGCGAAGGGGGATCCAGTTCTATGCACGACGGTCAAACAAGCGACATCCAGATCATCGACGATGAGGCATTGCGGCGGGAGGCACCACGCCTTCTGAGACGTTTGAATGAATCGGGCGCGTGCCTGGCCATAGCCCGTGACATGGACCATGCGGTGATCGTCCGGGAGACCAGCGAGGGAGAACCGCTGAAAACGGCTAAGCTTCAGCGTCACATTGCCGAGGCGATGGCGCTGAAGGATTGGATCTCACTGTCCAGCGAAGGACGGATTGCCCGGTACAGGATAACCGCATCGGGGCGGATGGCGCTAAAAAGGTTCCTTGCCGAAGACGAGGCCGCCCGCGCGAATGAAATCGTCGATCCATTCTCCGAGCAGCACCGGGACTGGGCTGAGCGGCCGACGCCACGTTCCGGCACCAAAAAACGCGGAATCCGCTACAACGCTGCCGAAAGCCCGCTCTCGGCTCTTGGACGGCGCAGGGATAAGGACGGCAAACCCTTTCTGGCGCCGGAGCTGGTTGCCGCGGGCGAACGTCTGCGTGAGGATTTTGAACTTGCCCAGATGGGGCCGCGTATCACCCAGAACTGGGACAAGTTCCTAACCGGCGGGGCTCGTGGCGATCTTGTTGCCGATACAGGTCCGGGCGGATCGGAGAAGGCGCGAAACCGGGTGATGACGGCACTTGCCGATCTGGGGCCAGGATTAGGCGATGTGGTCCTGCGGTCCTGCTGTTTCCTGGAAGGCATGGAATCGGTCGAGCGGCGCATGGGCTGGTCCGCCCGATCCGGCAAGATTGTGTTGCGGATCGCGCTGATCCGGTTGCGGGCGCATTACGACGAGACAAACGGCAATTGGTCGCCCCTGATCGGCTAAACGCGAAAAGTTTGATCCCGATCAGTTCAATTCCGGATTTCACCCCTTATGTAAATAGTCGTTACATAGGAGGATTCCCGATGACCGAAGACAAAAATACGGAAGGCAAGCGCACCTGGGTCGAAGAGATCGAAGTTGCAGGTGAAGAACTCGTGGCGCGGATCAAGCAACTGGCCGCAGACAACAAGGTAAAGCGTGTCCGCATCGTCGAGCCGGACGGAGACATCGCGCTTGAACTTCCATTGACCTATGGCGCCATCGCAGGCGGTGCCGTGGTGCTGGCCGCACCGGTATTGGCGATCCTTGGCGCCCTCGCGGCCTTTTTCGCCAAAGTGCGGCTGGAAATTGTCCATGAGGAAACGACCAAGGAAGACGCGCCGGCAACGTCGTGAACGAAAAGCCCGCCATGCGATGGCTGCATGGCGGGCTCCACTGGAATTTTCCTAACATATCCATTAGGACTTTCGGACAGCTCTTGAGAGGTTCTGTCCATTGCGCGACCTGAAATTGCCCGAACAGCGGCATCCCGAAAAGGCACATCGACCGGATAACGCACAGCCCAAAAAGCCGGAATGGATTCGTGTCCGCGCGCCTTCGGGCGAGGGTTACGAAGCGACACGTGACATCATGCGCACTCATCGCCTGACCACGGTCTGCGAGGAAGCCGGTTGCCCGAATGTTGGGGAGTGCTGGAGCCAGGGCCACGCCACCATGATGATCATGGGCGATATCTGCACGCGCGGATGCACGTTTTGCAATGTCGCAACCGGCAAGCCCGATGCGCTGGATGTCTTCGAACCGGGACGGGTGGCCGATGCGGTCAGCAAGCTGGGCTTGAACCATGTGGTCATCACCAGCGTGGATCGCGATGACGTGACCGATGGTGGCGCGGAGCATTTCGCTCAGACGATACGTGCAATCCGCCACCGTGCGCCGGAAACCACGATCGAGATCCTGACACCCGACTTCCTGAAAGCAACGCCAGACGCGCTTGGGATTGTCGTGGATGCCAAACCGGATGTGTTCAACCACAACCTGGAAACGGTGCCGGGTCTCTATCCGGAAGTGCGGCCCGGTGCGCGGTATTTCCATTCGCTGCGATTGCTGCAGCAGGTCAAGGAAATGGACCCGGCGATCTTCACCAAGTCGGGGATCATGGTCGGACTGGGAGAGGATCGTCAATCGGTCATGCAGGTGATGGATGATATGCGGGCGGCCAATATCGACTTCCTGACCATCGGCCAATATCTGCAGCCGACGCCCAAGCATCACCGGGTGGACCGGTTCGTGACGCCCGAGGAGTTCAAGTCCTATGAGAATGCGGCGTTCGGCAAGGGGTTTCTCATGGTGTCGGCAACACCGCTGACCCGGTCGTCCTACCATGCGGGCGATGATTTCGCGCGCCTTCGGGCCGCCCGACTGGAAAAACTGTCCAGTGCATAGGCCCCCACACGATACGATCAACGTATTGCGCTTGTCTCTGATGGTCAGATTTTGTTGCGGAGCGCGCCTTAGAACCGAAGGCCGACTGAAAGCCCGATGACGGGATCGTAGTCCGGGGCGCCCGCGATACCGCCCTGAACGAAGGTGCCACCCGACGATTCGAACTCCGCGTTGAGCCCAAGCTGGCGCACGGGGTCCTCGTTTCTGATATTGGAATCGAAGATACCTGATACACCGACACTCAACTTCTGGGTCAGGGCGTAATCGACGAAAACTTCCGAACGGGCAAGCTCCGCCTGTTCTTCCAGATAGGTCACGCTCACGCCGGCCCTGGCCTGCCCGCGCTTAAGAAATGTGCCGAACTCAAAGGCATCCCGCCCGGCGTCGAGGCCTTCGGCCAGGAATATGGTCGCCGCGCCGAGGTTGCTTTCCTGACGCGTGTCCTCCCGCAGTCTGAACTGGTTCGGGGCGGCCAGTTTTGGGATCGAAGTCGCCTCCGCCTCGTCAACCAAGGCGCTCGGGACTCTGGCTGAACGCATGGCTGCGCCACCAAGCTGAAACTCGGTGCTTGTTTGCCTTTGAACCACGGCTGATTCTTCGACGGAAATGCTCTGGCCCAACAGGACATTGGGCAGAAGACAAACAACCAGACTGGCGAAGAATAGGCGCACAGGCAGCACATCCCTTCAACGCCCGCACCCAAGTCGAGCTTATGGCGTCGTTCGAAATTGTGCATCTGTTAGGGTTAATTTTGCGGAAACGTCGGCGGGTTGTGGCCTGAAGGTCTCACTCCCCGTCGGTAGCTTCCAGAAACCTGACGCGGCCGATGAAGGGCAGGTTCCGGTTTCTCTGGGCATAATCGATGCCGTAACCCACGACAAACTCGTCAGGAATTTCGAAACCGGTCCAGGATGCCCTGATCTCGGTTTCGCGGCGCGAAGGCTTGTCGAGAAGCGCTATGGTCTCCAACCGTCGCGGGCCGCGCGTGTTCAGCAACCGTATCACATGGTCGAGTGTGAAACCGGTATCGACGATGTCCTCAACGACCAACACATCCCGCCCCGAGATTTCCCCGCGCAGATCCTTCAGGATCCGAACCTCGCGCGACGATTCCATCGCATCGCCGTAGGAGGACGCCTCAAGGAAATCGACCTCGACGTTCATGTCCAACTCTCGGACCAGGTCTGCGATGAACACGAACGACCCACGCAACAGTCCAACCACGATCAGTTTGTCGGTTTCGCTGAAACTCTGTCGGATCTCCCGCGCCAATTCCTCGATCCGGGCCGCGATGGCCTTGGCGGAGATCAATTCGTCAATCACATAAGGCTGCGGCATCGAAACGCTCCCCCTTGACCCTAGCCTCTCCCCCCTAAAGTAAAGGGCAGAACGAGACCAGAGGGTGCCCATGCCGACACATTCCGAGACAAGACATCTGCCGTACAAAGCGCAGCAGATGTATGATCTTGTGGCCGATGTGGAACGCTATCCTGAATTCCTGCCCTGGACGGCGGCTGCGCGGATTCGCAGCACACGCGAAGAGGGCGATAGCATCGTGATGCTTGCCGATCTGGTGATCTCCTTCCGGGTCTTTCGTGAACGGTTCGGCAGCCGCGTGACGCTGCATCCAAAGGACCTCAAGATCGACACGGAGTATCTGGACGGACCATTCGAGACCATGGTGTCGAACTGGGGATTCACAGAGGCGGCGGATGGCGGATGCGAGGTCAATTTCCACGTCGATTTCGCGTTCCGCAACAAGCTCCTTCAGACCACCGCGACGATCTTCTTCAATGATGCGATGCAAAGGGTCGTGCGGGCATTTGAACGCCGGGCAGCGGATTTGTACGGCGCGGCCTAGAGCGTTTCGCCTTTCACCTGAGGTATCGCGCATCGCCAGTTGCGTTTGAACCGAAGGCGAAAGGCAGCGATTGGCGGCTCATCTTTATGGCGAAATGCTTCAGATAGCGACCAGCGCGGCAAGCCGTCCATCGGCGATCACGAACCGGCCTCGATACCGCGTGCCGATATCGGCGGTGCCGAGTTGCTGGCGGAGATGAATCGTGAAGGCTTCGCCAGCCATGTCGGGCACGATCTCGACCGCACCGAAGCCGAAGAACCTGCCGACTTCGGGGTAGAATGCTTTGAAAACAGCTTCCTTCGCCGAAAAGCTCATGCGCGCTTCAAGGCCGGTCTGAGCGAGTTCAGCGGGCGTGTGCAGGATTTCTCCGCGCAGGTGGTCTGGGAAGTCGACCGCCTCGGCCAGGTCCAGCCCCAGATGAGTGACTGATCGTCTGTTGGCGACGCATGCCAGGGCGAGGCCATTGTCGTGGGTGATGCTGCCAATCGCACCTGCGGGCCAGATCGGAGCGCGTCTCGTATCCCTGGCAATTTCCGCCGCCGGAAACCCGGCCTGTAACAGAGCCAGCCTTGCGGCCCGCCGTCCGGCGGCGAACTCGGCCCGCCGTTTCGGAATGGCACGGGCCACTGCGGCCTGTTCGGAACCGATCAGGCCGTCTTCCGAACCGACCGGTTCCATCGCAACTGCGATCTCCGGCCCGGCCAGATCTTTCAGGCGGGCCAGAAGAGTTTCGCTCAATGGGTGCGCTCGCGTTGGGCGCGGAGGGCGCGGCGACGGCTGACATTCGCTTCGCTCGCCGCAGAATCCGCTTCCCCCCCGTCTGTGGCCGACGCTTTGTCCGTGGGTGCCAAAAGCGCCTCTGCGCGGGCGATGAACCCCCCAAGGGTCGGCGAACGGAAGATGTCGGCAATGGACAACTGTGGCAGTCCCAGCCGATCGCGCACAGCGCGATGCGCTTCGACCGCCAGCAGCGAGTGCCCCCCCAACTCGAAGAAGTTGTCAGATGGCCCGATCCGGTCGATCCCGAGGATTCCCGCCCAGATTTCGGCAATCGCCTCGGGTACGTTGATATCCGCAGCCGCCTCGGGAGGCGCCGGGGTTGACGCAGCCGGTGCCGGTTTCACGGCCTCGGACCGTGCCACCTTGCCCGGTTCCGGCAGCGCTTTGCGATCCACTTTTTTGTTCGGTGTCAGCGGGAAGACGTCCAGCGTCACGAAACGGTTGGGAACCATGAAGTCGGGCAGGCGGGTGGACAACGCCTGTTTCAGGTCGCCATGCGACGCGTCGCCGGTGATGTACCCTGTCAGCTGTCCGACACCGGAGGCATCCTTGCGCACGATCACCACGGCCTGGGTCACGCCCGGCTGGGCTTCCAGCGCAGCCTCGATCTCGCCCAGTTCGATCCGGTAGCCACGGACTTTCACCTGCGTGTCGATCCGGCCCAGAAATTCGAGCTGACCATCCGCCTGCCAACGGGCGAGGTCGCCGGTGCGGAACATCCGATTGCCGGGTTTGAACGGATCGTCCAGGAACCGCTCGGCGGTCAGGTCTTCGCGACCGTAATAACCCCGCGCAACACCGGCGCCGCCGATGAACATTTCACCTGGCACGCCGACGGGGCAGGGGTCCATCGCTTCGTTCAGGATATAGATATGCGTATTGGCGATGGGTGTGCCGATTCGAACCGGAACGCCCGGCTTCAGACTCGCGGTGGTCGACCAGATCGTGGTTTCGGTTGGCCCGTACATGTTCTCGATGCTGGCCGCCGTCGCTTTCGACAGATCGCTGACCAGACCCGGAGAAACAGGTTCACCACCAATCATCATGTGCTTCAGGTCGGAAAGCGCGGCGCGGCTGTCCTCGTTGGTGACAAGCATCCGGGCCATGTAAGGTGTGCATTGCATATGCGTCACGCCGTGCGACTTGATCGAGGCCGCGAGGGAATAGTCGGCTTCGCCAACGCCTTCATTCGCGCGTTTCACCACCTCTGCCAGTGGCACGAGGCCGTCGAGCACAGTCTGCCGCTCGATGCCGTAGTCGATGAGGCAGGCCACCTCGGTCACGCCAAGCGCCTGAACTTCCTCCACGCGCGCCAGCGCATCCTCAATCGTACCAAAGAGACCGGACCGCTCGAAATAGCGCTCGAACGCAAAATCGAGAATCGCTTCAAGTTCATCCTTCTCAAGGCTGCCCAGGTCGATGTCGTGGGCGGTATCGGCGCCTTCAGGTTTCTTGAAGGCCGGGAAGGCCCAGGCATATTGCTTGATGAGGTCCGCAGCCGATCGCAGGTAATTCTTCATCGGTTCGCGGGCCACCTCGCGGGCGGTGTCGCGATCAGCGGCAATGTAGGTGTGCAGAAGCAACGTGACGGTGAACTCCGCCGGGTCGTGACCGGCTTTGCGAAGCGCGTCGTGGAAGAGCTTGATCTTCTCGCCAACCTCTTCGATCGACTGGCCGAGAAGGTGCGTAAGGATGTGGCACCCGTTCTCCCCGGCCTGTCGCCAGGTGTCGGGATTGCCCGCCGTGGTCACCCAGGCGTTCAGTCGCTTGGACACGGGGCGCGGCTGGGTCAGGCGCGGCACCTTCGTGCCATCGGCCTTGGCATATTCGACCTCTTCGCCGACCCAGAGTTTGCGCACGTCTTCTAGGGCTTCGAACATGGCCGTTTTGTTGTTCGGCGGCGAATTTTCCGGTCTCAGCACGAAATCGTCCGGCTGCCAGCCGGAGGCGAAGGCGATCCCCGCGCGTCCGCCGGTCAGGTTGTCGATCACCGCCCATTCTTCGGCAATCCGCGCCGGGTGGTGAAGAGGGGCCACGCAAGAGCCGCCACGCACACCGATATTCTGGGTGACGGCGGCAATGGCCGCGCCGGTCACGGCCGGGTTGGGATAGAGGCCGCCAAAGGCGTGGAAGTGCCGTTCCGGCGTCCAAACGGCGCAGAAACCATTTTTGTCGCCGAATTTGGCGCCTTCCAGCAGCATCGTGTATTTGTCCTGGCCGACGCCATCGTCGTTGCCCCAATAATAGAGGCTGAACTCCATACCCTTGCCTGCGCCGGGCGCGCTGGCGCCGGCGACCATCTTTTCCTCGTCTGACAGCACGACCTTGAAGCCGCGCGCCAGCGTCCAAAAAAGTTCGAGGACGGAGATGTCGAAGGAAAGCGATGTCACCGCCATCAGAACGCTGCCATCCTCATGCGGGATGCGGGCATCCATGCCGGTGAAGAAGTTCGAGACGTTGCGGTGTTCCAGCATCACGCCCTTGGGGCGGCCCGTCGAACCGGAGGTATAGATCATGTAGGACATGTCCGCAGACGTCGCGGTCGGCTCGGGGCGGGCGTCAGACGCCGCGGCAAGGCGGGGATCGGCGTCGATGTTGATGACTTCCGCCTTGCTCTCAAGCGGAAGCGCGGTTTCGCCGACGATCACTTTTGTCCCGCTGTCCTCGACGTAAAGATCAATACGATCAGCGGGATAGGCCGGGTCGAGCGGCAGGTACGCGCCGCCCGCCTTCAGGATTCCCAATGCGCCAACAAGCAGATCCAGCGAACGGCGCACATGAAGCCCCACGGGCATGTTCGGGCCAACACCCATGTTCCGCAAGACGTGAGCCAGTCGGTTGGCGCGGGCGTCGAGTTCGGCATAGGTCAGGGCCTCGCCGCGATACGCCAGGGCCGGGGCATCCGGGGTCTTGTCGGCTTGTGCCTCGAAATGCTGGTGGATGCAGAGAGTGTCGGCATAGTCCGCCTCGGTCGCATTCCATTCGTTCAGGACAAGATTGCGCTCCGCATCCGGCATGAGCGGGAGGTCGGCGACAGGTGTATCTGGCGAAATCGTATCAATCCGTCCGGCCAGATGCTCGATCCTGGCGGCGATAAGACGGGCCTCCGCCTCGCTGATACGACCAAGATTGGCGTGGAGCGTTTTCGTTTCCGTCGCCAGCGTCAGTGCCGCGCCGGGCATGGGCCGCGTGACCGATATGGCCGCGTCCGGCATTGCCCGGCGCTCGATCTCTGGCGTTCGCGCGGGCAGGTCGATGGCCACCGGCGTGCGGTCAGCGCCAAGAGCGTCTGCAACGGACTTTTCAGCGTCCTGCAGCGACTGGTTCGGGGCAACGCGGAGGGGTGTCCAGCCCAGATGCGCGCCTGTCACCGCCGAAGGAAAATGGTGTGCAAGATCGACGGCCGCATCTCCGGTCAGCGCGGAAACGTTCGCGCAGAAAGCGATGGCGAGCTTGTCGGGGGGGCCGCTCAGCGAGATTTCAATGGTTCCGGTCTGACGACGCTTCTCGCACCACTCTGCCGGACGGTAGGAAATGAAGCGTTCCTGCCACCGGCGCTCGCCCTTGGCCGCGGCCTTAACGGCGGCATCGAGGGCAGCGAAATCCGGCAGATCGACCATTGCCCCAGGGGCCAGGCCGGCGGCCACCGGGGCTCCCATGTGATCTGCAAGGTCCGAGAGGCGAACAGCTCCGTCCTGTGTCGCAACCGTGACGCTCTTTGTGTCCGCAGACAGCACCGTACCCGGCTCGCCACTGCCTTCGGCGGGTTCTGCGTTACGGACCAGAACGACGCGGTCGGCAATGACCAGTTTGGGGACGGACAGCGGATTGCGGTAATCGCCGTGGTAAAGCGCGCGCACGGTGCGGACAATTTCCACAGTCGGCTTGTCAAAATCCAGCGTCCCGCCCGCAAAGGGCCGGTCGTTCAGACCGAAATAGGATCGCGCTGTCAGATCCTGCGTTTTCGCATCGGGCAGACCGGCTTCGAGCGCGGACAGTACCTCTCCAAAGCAGTCAATCGCGGCGGAAAAACACTTGGCATTCAGCGTCAGCGCGGTGTCGTCCGCCGAGACATCAAACAAGCGCTGCGCGACGATCCGCCCCTCGTCAATGCCGTCCTCGATGACATGCCAGGTGATGCCGTGGGTCGCTTCGCCCTGCATCAGAGCCCAGACCGGTGCGTTCAGCCCTGCATAGCGCGGCAGTGGCCCGTCATGGAAGTTGACCGCGCCTTTCGTGCCCTTTGCAAGAACCTCGTCCGGGATGACATCGGTGTTCGCGATGGAAAGAAGCCAATCGGCGGAACCCTGGGCGTCACGCCCATTGTCGTGAACCGACAATCCGTTCTGCTCGGCCCAGTCCCGGACCCGCGCGTCGCGCGTGATAACGGCGGCGACACTGTGCCCCGCATCCAAGATCATCGACCCGCATTGAATGGTCAGCGTATCGCTGCCCTGCAGCAGACAAGAAAACCCCATAACACACACTCCTGCGGCTAATGCGCCTTTCGGCTCGCCCCGTCCAATCTTCTAGTGCCCTGTCCGGCCCTGTGAAAGGCTTTCCCGAACGGCCGGACATGATCGTTGCGGAAAAGCGGCGGAACCCGTTATTCCGCCGCCTTCACTTTGTTTTCCATTTCGGTTTCGGCGGTCGCGATGACCGACTTCATGACTTTTGCAAGCACCCTGACATTCGGTTCCAGAACCATTGAATCGTGATCTCCGGGAACTTCGAAGACCTCAAGGTTCTCGGCGAAGGGGCGCCAGTAATTGGCCTCATCGACCAACTCCCGTGCAGAACTCAACCAGCGCCCGGGCTGCACCTCGTAGCGAAGGTCAAGTTTGGGGCGGAACAGCGTGATCGGCCCCGACCACGGCGAAACTTGGTATTTTCCGATCGCCTCGTAAAAGGCCTTTTCGATGGCCTTGTTGTGGAACTCGGCGGTGGAGGTTTCGAACTGGACGGCCTTACGTTTCTGCAATTCCCACTTGATGCGCCGTTCCGCCCAATCCCAGAAGTAGTGGAAACCCTCCTCCTTGATACGGACCCGGTGATACCCAAGCTTGTCGGCACGGGTCTGGGGCTCGCGGCGCGGCAGAGGCGTGTCCAGCAAGATGAGGGAGGAGATTTCCTCGCCTTCCGCTTTCAACTGCTGGGCAATCTCGTAGGCAGCAAGGCCGCCACCGGAGAACCCGCCCACCATGTAGGGGCCTTTTGGCTGAATCTGGCGGATCTCCGCAATATAGTCGCGGGCCGCTTCGACAAGATCGGTATGCGGCTCGTCACCGCCGAGGAGGCCGCGCGCCTGAAGCCCGTAGAACGGGCGGTCGTTTCCGACCAGATGCGCGAGGTGCCGCAGGTTCAGGACGTTGCCGAACATGCCGGCGACCAGGAAGAATGGCGTTTTCTTGCCGCCATCGCCCTGATGCATCGGGACCAGATGGGTGAAGCGACGCTCCGGCTTCTTCATTGGCGCGGCACCGCTTGGACGCTCCTCACCTTCAGGGATCACGCCGCGTTCGGCGATCAATTCGGCACATTTCCGGATCGTCGGTGCCTCGAAGAGAACCGAGATCGGGAAGTCGACGGCAAAGACCGACTTGACCTGCGCAAAGAGGCGCACCGCGATCAGGCTGTGCCCGCCGAGATCGAAGAAATTGTCCTCGGCTCCGATTTGCTCGATCCCGAGCAGGTCCGACCAGAACCCGGCCAATCGCCGTTCGATCTCTCCTTCGGGTTCGACGAATTCACTGTCGAGGTCAGGCCGTTCGAATGTCTGGCCGCCGCCGGTCTTCGGCTCGGCGTCGCGTTTGACCTGGGCAATCAGGCCCGGCAGATCTAGCGATGACACGAGCACTTGTGGAGCGTCCGCGGCGAGCGCGGAGAGGAAGGCAGATGCACCATCCTCGGGAGTAATGCCTTGACCGATATTGTGGAACAACCGCTGCTCTGCCGGTGAAAGCGCCCGTAGTGGCGGTTTCGCAATTGCGGCGGGCGCAGAGGCAAAGCGGATATCACCTTCCAGCTTGTGAAGCGCAAATCCGTCAATCTGCACGCAGACCACGCCGTCCGGGGCGGCAAGCGTGATGTCGAAACGGGCTTCGCCGGGACCGCTGTTTTCGGCATCATAGCGTATCCAGCTTTTGATCTGGCGCGGCAATTGCCCGTAGAAACGGGCCACGCCATAGGAAACGGGCACCCACATCTCGTCGGTGGAGTAGCCGTCGATCAGTTCCATCGCCCAGCCGGTCGCGATGTCCATCAGACCGGGGTGCAGATGGTAGCCTTTTTCCACATGCTCGACGCTCAGTTCCGCAAGTCCTTCCCCGTCGCCGAAGCGAAACGAATCCAGCACTTGCCATTTTGGCCCGAACAGAAGATGCGCGTCCTGCGGGGCAAGCAGCTTTTCGCCCGCCTTCGCAGCGGTGAAGCGGGGACTGCGTTCGATGATATCGCAGGAATTCAACTGAGCCGGCGGAACCATCGGCAGTGTTCTCAGTTCCGCGACCGCGTTGGTCTCGAAGGTCTGGCCGTCCAGCGCGCTTTTCACAGTCATGTCATAGCCATGATCCGAGGGCACCAATTCGATCCTTACCGTGGTTTCGGCATCGTCGAGGGCGCGAAGCGGACGCAGGAAGGTCAGGTCGCGGATCTCAAAAGCTCCGTCATGCTTCAGGGCGGCGAGCGCCTGGGCGGCAAGTTCGAGGTAACCGGTGCCCGGCAGAAGCGCGTCACCGGCACGCGTCCGGTGTTCATCCAGAACCCATTGTGCCTTCGACTTCCATTTGGCCATGAAGACGCGGGTATCGCCATCTTCGAGGTGGAGCGTATCCAGAAGCGGCTGCTTAACCGCGCGCTTGTCGGGCTCTTCCGCAGAAGTCCGGTCCTCCATGGCCTGAGCGGCCATGCCGACCTCGGCCCAGACGCCCCAGTCAATTGCGACAACCTTGGTCTTCCCGCCTGCGCGTGACTGCGCGATGGCGTTGAGATATTCGTTCGCGGCGACATAATCGACCTGACCTGCAGGCGCGGTGACGGTGGAGGCGGAAGAAAACAGAACCATCCAGTCCAGCGATCCGTCCGGGAACAGATCCATCAGCACCTGCGTGCCCTGAACCTTTGCGGTCAGAACCGTGTCGATGCTCAGCGAATCCTTCGACAGGATCGGCGCATCCTCGATGGCACCTGCAGCGTGGATCACACCACCGATACGGCCCCATTTCTCGGTCATTGCATCGACGGCAGCACGCATCTCGACAGGGTTGGAGACGTCTGCCTCCAGAACCATGATCTCGCCACCCGCTTCCTCGACGGCCATCAGGCCGCGAATGCGCCTCGCCGTGGCGCTGGAGGTCGAGACGGTGCGAAGAATGTCGTCCCATTCCTCGCGCGGGGGAAGTGCGGTTCGGGCAAGGAACCCGATCTTTGCGCCATAGTCCTTTGCCAGCCGCTCCGCCAGCGTCAGGCCGATACCGCCAAGGCCGCCGGTCATCAGAATGGTCGCGCCGTTCTCGATGACAACGGGGGCGTCCCCGCCCAGCCGGGCAGGTTGCCAGGTTTGCTCAAAACGTTTGCCGCCTCTGAGTGCTGCGACCGTATTCGATGGCGTCGCAAAGATCTCTTCCAGAACAGGGCCGAGCGCATCCTTGAACTTGTCGCGACCCGCCGTCTTGAGATCGAGATGCGAAACGGTGATCTCGGGAAACTCGCGCGGGATCACCTTCACCGGGCCGAACACGGTCGATTTTTCCGGGTAGCGCAGGTCTTCGTCGCCGATACGTTGCGCGTCCGAGGTCATCACGTCGATATGCAGCTTGCCGCCGTCGACCGCGGTCCAGGCGCGGGCAAGGTAGAAGAGCGACCAAAATCCGGCCTCCTGAATCCGGTGGAAAAAGGAAGAGCCGGGGCGGAAGGTTTCGCTGCTGGTCACCAGGCTGAGATGCACGATCCGGTCCGGCAATCTCGACCGCGCCGAGAGGTCGGCAAAGAGCTGGTCGTAACCGTCGCCTTCGGTTTCGGGAGAATAGATATACTCGTCTTCGCCCACGCGGGCGAATGTATCACCGGGGCGGGCCGTGGTCACATTGTGACCGGCGCTTAGAAGGGTCTTTGCGAGTTCCTTGCCAAGCGCGCCATCGTCCAGGAAAATGAGCCAGTTCCGAGGCTCAGCCTCGTCCAGCCCGTTTACAACGTCCACCGTGCAATCGGCATAGGTCGGCTTCCAGAACGGCTTCCACCCCCATTTGGAGCGATCCTCGATCCGCATCAGCCATTCCTGCGAGGCGGCGGATTGTTCGGCTTTCGTACCGGGTTCGATGAAGTACTTCTTATGCTGGAAGGCATAGCTGGGCAGCGCCACCCGCTTGCGGCGCGCGCCTTCCCAAAGTTGCGACCAATCGAATTTACCGCCCATCGCCCAGAGGCGCCCGAGCGCGGAGATGAAGTAGCGGTCATCCGAAATGGCGTCCGACGGATCGCGGAGCGTGCCCATCACCTGGTTGCGTTGCACCCGGTCATGTTGCGCGGCAAGCGAGACCATGGCCCGGCCCGGTCCCACCTCGATAAACACGCGATCGGTGCTTTCGGCCAGCACGCCGATGCCGTCGGCAAACCGGACCATGTTGCGCAGGTGGTTGACCCAGTATGCAGGCGACGTGGCTTCTTCTTCCGTAATCCAGGTGCCGGTGAAGTTCGAGACAAACGGGATGTGAGGTGCCTTCAGTTCGATGGAATTGAGGTAATCGCCAAAGTCCTTCAGGATCGGCTCGAGCATCCGGCTGTGAGCCGCGATGTTGATCGCGATGCGGTTGCAGTCGATATCCTTCAGCCTCAGCGCCTGTTCCAGCCGGTCGAGCGCGTCTGCCGGGCCAGTGGCCACGGTCAGGGATGACGAGTTGATCGAGGCGATATCCAGATCGTCCGAAAGGTGCTTGCGCAGTTCGTCCTCCGGCAGAACCACCGAAAGCATTCCACCGGCGGGCACCGTGTCGAACAACGTTCCGCGCAAGTGGACCAGACCGATGCAATCCTCGAACGACATCACTCCGGCCACGCAAGCCGCTGTGTTTTCGCCCATTGAATGGCCGATCAGGGCCGAAGGCTTCACGCCCCAGCTCATCCAGAGCTGCGCCAGCGCGTATTCGACGATCATGATGAGCGGCAATTGGACCGAAGGTGTCTTCAACCGTTCATCGGTAGCCTTGATGCCGTCCTGCTCCGGGAGCCAGATTGACCTGACGTCGTAGTCGAGCTTCGGCTGGAGGATGTCGAGGCCCTTGTCCATCCATTCGCGGAAGACCGGCTCGGTATCGTAGAGATCCCGTGCCATACCGGCATATTGTGCGCCGCCACCGGGGAACATGAAGACAATGTCGGGGTTTTCGGCCACGACGCTTTGGGTAAAGACGCGGCGCGGGTCGTTCTCCCGCAACAGTTCGGCAGCTTCCGTGTGACTGTCGGCCACGACGACTCGGCGTTTTTCAAACCCGTGGCGACCTTCCCGAAGCGTATAGGCAATGTCGGCCAGCTTTTCGGACTGGTTGCTTTCAAGATAGCTCGCCAGTCGATCCGAGTTTGCGTTCAACGCCGCTTCTGTCTTGGCGGAGACGGTGAGCAACTGGAACGGCCAGTCGCTTTCCTCCGAGGCCGGAAGCTCGGGCGGTTCTTCGACAATCGCGTGCGCATTGGTGCCGCCGACGCCCAGCGAATTGACCGCCGCGCGGCGCGGGTGATCGGTCTTCGGCCAATCGGTGAGGGTATCGTTCACCCGGAATGGCGAGCCCTCGAAAGGAATGGCCGGGTTGGGGGCCTCATAGCCCAACGACGGTGGAATTTGACCGTGCTTGACGGCCAATGTCGCCTTGGCGAGCGAGGCGACACCCGCCGCCGTGTCCAGATGGCCGATATTGGTTTTGACCGAGCCGATGCGGCAGAAATCGGTCTTGTCGGTGTCGGCCCGGAACGCCTCTGTGAGGGCGGCGACTTCGATCGGATCGCCCAGATATGTGCCGGTGCCGTGGCATTCGACATAGTCGATGGTATCCGCCGTGACGCCTGCGTTTTTCTGTGCAGCCCGGATCGCGTCGGCCTGACCGCTGACCGATGGGGCCAGGTATCCGGCCTTGTCCCCGCCGTCATTGTTGATCGCGCTGCCTTTCAGCACTGCAAGGATCGGGTCGCCGTCGCGGATCGCATCGTCCAGGCGCCGAAGCGCGATGACGCCCGCACCGGAACCGAAGACCGTCCCTTGCGCCCGGTGATCGAAGGCGCGGCATTGTCCATCCGGCGACAGGATCTCGTTTTCCTTGAAGATGTAGCCTTGGCCTTGCGGCAGTTCGATTGTCGATCCGCCTGCCAGCGCCATGTCGCATTCGCCCTTGCGCAGCGCTTCGGCCGCGAAATGGACGGCCACGAGAGACGTCGAACAGGCTGTCTGGATATTGACGGAGGGCCCCTTCAGATCCAGTGCATGGCTGACCCGCGTCGACAGGAAATCCTTGTCATTGCCGGTGTGCCGCAGCAGGAACATGCCCTTTTCTTCAACAAGATCCGGGTTCGAGCAGACATTGAAATAGAAATAGCTCCCCATGCCGCAACCGGCATAGACACCGACCTTGCCATCAAAGGTGGAGGGGACATGCCCCGCCTGTTCCATAGCTTCCCAGGACAGCTCCAGAACCTGACGGTGCTGCGGGTCCATTATGACCGCTTCCTTCGGCGACAGACCGAAGAAATCCGCGTCGAAATGGTCGAAATCGTCCAACGGTGCCGCGTAGGGCACGTAGTCCGAACGGCTCAGCAAGTGAGCCGGGACGCCGTTCTCTTCCAATTCGGCACGGTCGAGTTTTCGGATCGAGCAGACGCCGTCCCGAAGGTTCTTCCAATATTTGTCAGAATTCTCAATTCCACCGGGCAAGCGCACAGCCATGCCGACGATGGCGACGTCGATATCGTCGTTATTTTTCACCACATCCACACTAAGTATACTGTTCCCCTGAGCAGACACATTATCATGGCATATCCAATTTTGCACTTACACCCGACGGAGCTGCCGTGATTGGTGCGTTTAAAGAAATAAAGTCTCTAAGTTCATAGAATCATTTCCGAAACTGACTCAGTTGCGAAATTTTCGTGGCGAAAGCGCCTGCCGCATTCACGCTATGCGTGTGACCCTGCGTCAGGCGCGTGCAATGAGTCGCAACTGTGAGAGCGCCGATTCTTGCGGCTGAGGGTCAGACCCGGTCCAGATAGAGGGTACGCCGGTCGCCTTCTCCGAGTTCAGCCAAGCGGCTGTACTCCTGGCGCTTCATCATCACGTAAAGGCGGGTCAGGTCGGGATGAAAAACGCGCCGCATCCGGTCCCCGGTTTCGAACAGGGCAATCGCGGTCTGCCAATCGGAGGCGAGCTGCGGCAGTTCGGTTTCGTAGGCATTGCCGTCGATGGGCTGGGGCGGTTCGAGTTCGTCTTCAATACCGGTCAAGGCCCCGCCAAGGACGGCGGCGAACAGAAGATACGGGTTGATGTCTCCTCCGGCCACACGATGCTCGATCCGGCGGGCCGCTGGCGGGCCATCGGGTATGCGCAGCGCGACGGTCCTGTTTTCATAACCCCAGCAAACGCTGGTCGGGGCATGGGCGCCCGGCACAAGCCGGTGATAGCTGTTTTCATGGGGCGCGAAGATCAGCGTAGCCTCGCGCATGGAGGCCAGGCACCCGGCGACGGCATGGCGCAATGTCGGGGTTCCCTTCGGGCCTCCGTCATCGAAGACGTTCCGGCCTTGCGCGTCGATGACCGAGAAATGCATGTGCATCCCGGTCCCGGCGTCATCGGCAAAGGGTTTGGCCATGAAGGTCGCCACCATGCCATGTTTATGCGCCAAACCGCGGGCGAGTTGCTTGAACAGCCAGGTATCATCGGCGGCTTTCCGGGCGGCGCCGTGCGCCAGCGTGACTTCGAACTGGCCGCTGCCGGATTCCGACGTTGCTGTCTCCACGGGGATGCCCAAGAGGGAACAGGATCGGTAGAGGTCGGTGAGAAAGGCGTCGTAAGCCTCCAGCGAGCGGAGGCCGAGGATATCGCCGCCGACGCTAAGGCGTTCGGCGAGGGGCAACGGGCTCTTTTCGTCGATCAGGTAGAACTCCAGCTCGGTTGCAGCGAATACCTGCCAGCCCCGTGTGGAAAATCGTTCAAGAACAGCGCTTAGTGCCTGTCTGGGATCTCCGTGAAAGGGTTTGCCCGGCTTCTGCTCCATGGTCATCGGTACAAGCACCGACCGTGAGGAAACCCAGGGCATGGGGACGGGGCCGCGGTCGGTGGGGCGCAGGAAGCCGTCCTTGTCGCCGCTCTCGAAGACGAGGGGGCTATCCTCGATATCGTCGCCGAAAATGTCGAGGCTGAGGGCCGAAAGCGGCATCTTGGCGGTGGCCCTGTCGAGTTTCCCGGCGCGCGAGGCGGGCATTCGTTTGCCGCGCGCCTGTCCGTTGAGATCTGCAATCGCGGTCCAGACGGTGCGGGTTCCGGGAAAATCCTCGAGCCAGGACAAGGGTTTGGTCACTTGCAGGGTTCGTTCAGCATGGGCGCGGGCGGGATGTGCAGGGAACTGTAATATTCGGCCGGGATATGCGTGAGATCAATCAGGCATAGCGTCTTCTGATCTTCCGGCGACAGCGCGTCCACCGCCCGGATCAACGCTTCCTGAATGGGCGCGGGATCGCGTCCAATGGCCGTGATATAAGGCAGGGCCGGGGTGTCGCGGGTCTGACAGAGGACGCGTAACCCACTGGCAAAGCTGTCATATCTTTCGATCATGCCCCAGGTGACCGCGTCGATGGCCGCCAGATCCGCTTTCCCCTCGGCCACCGCGCGGGCGCTTGGGCCGTGGCCACCTGACGCCGTGATGCTGCCGAAGGTGATGCCATTCTCCGCCGCAAGCTCGTCAATCGCGGCCCAGCCGGATTGCGAGACCGGGCCGTTTATCGCGAGATGGCTGTCCTGAAACGCCTTGATATCCTCGCGCGGATCGTCTTCGCGGACCACCACGACGCTGAAGTAAGTGCCTGCGGGGCAAGGCAAATCATGGACCGGGGTGGCGATGATCGAGACGTGCTCTTGCAACCCCGTGCGATAAGGCAGGCTGCAGGTCTGCGAGAGCAGCAGATCGGGGTCTGTCCAGTGGTATCCGTCGCGGCTGAGCGTTTCGGGCGCGTCGGGCAAATGTGCGCGGATGAGGTCGTAGAACCGGTCGTTCGCGGCCTGCACCTCGGGCCGGTCATACATGGGCAGGGAGACAATCATTCTGCGTTTTCAATACGTTGTCGTGCGAGCGCCGAGTCGCGGTCGTTGATGCCGAGCATCGGTGCCACAAGGCGCATCATCGCGTCTTCCTCGTGGTCGCGAGTGCCGTCGGCCAGCACGATTTCCCAAAGCGATTCAATGACCTGTGCGCGATCTTCATAAGGCACGGCATCCTTGATGGCGCGGGTGAAGCGGACGGTGTCGGGGGCCTCGGTTTCCAGAATTTCCGCGTCTTTTCTGAGGCTTGCGACCTCGAACGGGCCAAGGCCGTAGCGTTTCGCCAACAGCGCGTCGATGCGGGCGACCTCCGCTTCGTCATAGGAGCCGTCGGAACGGGCGATGCGGACCAGCAGCGCGGCAAGGGCAAGACGGGCATCGCCGGTGTCGAGCGGGTCGGGTTCGGGGGCCGTCAGGCGGCGGAGGAGGGCGTCAAACATGAGCGGAATATAAACACTGCGTTCGGAGGGAACAGCGGATTCTTGACCGTTTTGTACCACCGTACGGTGGGTCGGAAACCGGTTTGTACGTTTTGTACCTTGTGCGGGGGTGGAGGTACTTGTGGCGGTGGCTTGGCGTTCTGTGCGGGAATGCGGGGCGGGGTTTGGCTCGGCACCGGCGCGACGTGCCGGGCTGAAGCCCGGCCTACGTCACGTTGCGGGTGCGATGGGGTAGCCCAGGGCCTCGGCCTGATGTTCGACCGCGCCGACGACGGTGGTGACGGCGAGCGCGTAGCCCTCGACCGTTTTGGCGACCATCACCTGGGGGGCGCGAAGGGCCTCGAACTCGGCCGGGTCGGTGTAGTGATCGCCCGCCCACCAGAACAGCACCATCACCACGATGAAGGCGATGAGCGAGCGGCGGAAGATCAGGATGACGGCGACGAGGAGGAGGAGGCCGGTGATCCAGAGGAGGGCGGTGTGCATGGCAGGTGTCCCAGTTGGTGACGGGAGTTGGGCATGGATTGGGGGGAGTGGCAAGGGGGCGGGTAGGAGGTCCCGGGTCAGGCCCGGGACAGCGTGGTTTGCGGTGGGAGGTGGCGCGCGCCCCGGACCTGATCGGGGGCCACAAGGGGATGAGGAAAAATGTAGGCCGGGCTTCAGCCCGGCACAGGCGCAACATGCCGGGCTGAAGCCCGGCGTACGGGGTGTTCCGGGCGTTTGGTTTGGGTGGATGGCGGGGACGGTGGGTTGATCACCCACCCTACGGGTCGAGCCGATCTCCGGGCGCGGGACAAGGCGAAGCCGCCGCGCCAGCGCATGGCCGTTGTTTCGCCGGAGGCGAACCTTCGGTTCGACGGACATGCGCTTGGGTGACGTTTGCGATGACCTCGGGCAGGCAATGTGGGTGGTGCCATAAAGCGCACCCGCCCAGGCGTCGGAGCGCCTGTCCACGGCCATGCGGTGGCGTGGCTCTTTAGGGTGCGGGGTTTCGCGCACCGTTGCGCGGCGGTTGGGGGAGCTTGTGCGGTGTAGGAGAAAAACACACGATTGGTCGCGCAGCGAAACTTTGCGTTAAGTTTGGTCACTGATTTTGAGATGGTTTTTTAGGAGCATTTCTGCCTCTTGGTACTTTTCTTCGGCGGCAGTATAATCATTTGTCTCGTACAATCGGCTGGCCTGTTCTTTTAAGAGATCAACAAGCGTGCGAATATCAATCGCGGTAGAATTGGATGCGCTTATGGCTGCGCTTTCCATAGTTTCTGAATTGTAAGTAGGGCCTAGTGAAAGGGTGCTTTTTCGAAGCTCATCGATCTGCCGCTGAAGATCTTCTCTCAAGTCCTTGTCTTCAATCTGCGCCACCTCGGCATCTTGCTTGGCGGAAGCAATCAGCGTATCCACCTCTCTGTTCAACTCCTCCCCTAGTTGAGCTTTAATTCTGGCAACCTCGCTTGCAGCTTTGACTTCTCGTATTCTACGAAGATTTGTTGGCTTCTCTGCCCAGTAGGCTCCCAAGTAAGCCACCCAAGGCGCCACTAGCGCCAAGAATAAGCCCAAAACAAACGGACTCAACAGAAGTGTCATCCAAGAAGTCATGCCGTCGAAGAGATCCATCCTTTCGATTAGACCTCGATCATCAAATAGCAAAATCGCAATAGCTCTCCAATTGATTATAAAAAATGAGACCAAAACTGACCCAAATATTGGCGACTTTATTCTTTGGGACAAGCTTTCAAGAAATTCCTTTAGTGTATCCATGTTTAGTCCTCAAACCAACCGCGACACCTCAACCGCCGCCCTGACAAAATCCGCAAACAACGGATGCGGCGCAAAGGGCTTGCTCTTCAACTCCGGGTGGAACTGCACGCCGATGAACCACGGGTGGTCCTTGACCTCGACGATCTCCGGCAACCGTCCATCGGGGGACATGCCCGAGAAGCACAGGCCCTGTTCCTCCAGCTTGTCGCGGTACTTGATGTCGACCTCGTAGCGGTGGCGGTGGCGTTCCTCGATGGTGGTGGCGTCGTAGACCTCGGCCACCTTGGAACCGGCGGCGAGATTGGCGGTGTAGGCGCCGAGGCGCATGGTGCCGCCCTTGTCGTCGTCCACCTTGCGGCGGGCGGTCTGGTTGCCCTGCACCCATTCCTTCAGGTGATAAACCACGGGTTCGAAACGCTTTTTCCCGGCCTCGTGGTCGAATTCCTCGGACCCGGCATCCTTGATGTTGGCGAGGTTGCGGGCGGCCTCGATCACCGCCATCTGCATGCCGAGGCAGATGCCGAGATAGGGGATCTTCTTTTCGCGGGCGAACTGGGCGGCCTTGATCTTGCCCTCGGTGCCGCGTTCGCCGAAGCCTCCGGGCACCAAGATGGCGTGGTAGCCTTCGAGATAAGGGGCGGGGTCTTCACGGTCGAAGATCTCGGCGTCGATCCACTCGGCCTTGACGCGGGTGCGGTTGGCCATGCCGCCATGGGTCAGCGCCTCGGCGATGGATTTGTAGGCGTCTTCGAGCTGGGTGTATTTGCCGACGATGGCGACCTTGACCTCGCCCTCGGCATTTTCAAGCCGGTCCATCACGTCTTCCCAGCGGGAGAGGTTGGGTTTGGGCGCGGGGGCGATCTGGAAGGCGTCGAGGACGGCCTGGTCGAGGCCGACATTGTGGTAGGCCATGGGGGCTTCGTAGATCGACTTGAGGTCATAGGCGGGGATGACGGCGTCAGGGCGGACGTTGCAGAAGAGCGCGATCTTCTCGCGTTCCTTCTCCGGGATCGGCTGTTCGGAGCGGCAGACGAGGACGTCGGGTTGCAACCCGATGGAGCGGAGTTCCTTGACGGAGTGCTGGGTGGGCTTGGTTTTGAGTTCGCCGGAGGCGGCGAGATAGGGCAGGAGCGTGAGGTGCATGAAGATGCACTGGCCGCGCGGCTTGTCCTGGCTGAACTGGCGGATGGCCTCGAAGAAGGGCAGGCCTTCGATGTCGCCCACGGTGCCGCCGATTTCGCAGAGCATGAAATCGACCTCATCCTCGCCGATGGCGATGAAGTCCTTGATCTCGTTGGTGACGTGGGGAATGACCTGGATCGTCTTGCCGAGGTAGTCGCCGCGGCGCTCCTTTTCCAGCACGTCGGAATAGATGCGGCCGGAGCTGACGGAATCGGTGCCGCGGGCGTGGACGCCGGTGAAGCGTTCGTAATGGCCGAGATCGAGGTCGGTTTCGGCGCCATCGTCGGTGACGAAGACCTCGCCATGCTCAAAAGGCGACATGGTGCCGGGGTCGACGTTCAGATAGGGGTCGAGCTTGCGGAGGCGGACGGAATAGCCGCGCGCCTGCAGCAGCGCGCCGAGGGCGGCCGACGCCAGCCCTTTGCCAAGCGAGGACACCACACCGCCGGTGATGAACACAAACCTTGCCATTTTACGATTTCTCCCGCGTACCGCTCGATTTCTTGGCTGATTTTCGCCGCGTCTGGGCGTCCGAAGTCACAGCATCACGGGATTTGAGCCTTAGAGGATTCGCCGGGTTTTGCCAAGGCGGTAGACGCAAGATATTGAGAAAATCTGTGGCAAAATCCCAAGTCTGGTGTCAGTTTACCGCCCGGCCCGGAGAGGCCGGGGCGGTCCGGGCCGGACTGCCGTTACTGGTCGGCGCGCGGCAGGCCAAGGCCGCCATCGTCACCGGTCACCGGCGGCAGGAGCGTTTCCCCGCTCGGCAGTTCGGGCAGGGTTGTCGAAGAGGCCGGGGCATCGGAACCAATGCGGTCGAGCACGGACGAGCCCGCCGCATTCTGGGCCGCGATGATCGTCAGCGTGATCGATGTGCAGATGAAGGCGATGGCGAAAGCCCAGGTCACCTTGCCCAAGGCGGTCGCCGCGCCACGCGCGCTGACGAGGCCGTTGCCGCCACCGCCGCCGATCCCCAATCCACCGCCTTCGGAGCGCTGCAACAGCACGACGCCGATCAGGCAGAGCGCCAGGATGAGGTGGACGATGAGAATGACGTTTTCCATGGGGCGGGCTTTCTTTCGGTCGCGGGGTATGTAGTCCAGCGGCCCGCATCATGCAAGACGCGCCCTGTCCTCCGGGGCTACAGGATTGGCGGAAGGTTGTCCGTATGTTAGCGGACCCCATGGCAAATGATCTTTCCAGTTTCGATTTCAGCGGGTTCTGGGCCGAGAACAGCTATGTGGAAGAGCGCTATGTCGCGCCGTTTCCGGATGACGATCTCTTCGCGCGGGTGGAGGCGCATCTTGGGGTCCGGCTGCCTGCCGCCTATCTGACGCTGGCGCGCAACAAGAACGGTGGCGCACCGGTGAGGGACGCCCATCCTTCACCGACGCCCACAAGCTGGGCTCATGACCATGTGGCTGTGCACGCGATCTTTTCGATCAGCTTCGCTGAATACGGAATCGCCGGGGAGATGGGCAGCAAGTTCTGGCCGGCGGAATGGGGGTATCCCGAGGACCTTGTCTATTTCGCCGATTGCCCATCGGCCGGTCACGACATGATCGCGTTGAATTATCGCGCTTGCGGGCCCGAGGGGGAGCCGAGCGTTGTCCATGTGGATCAGGAAGACGACTACCGGATCACCGAATTGGCCCCGGATTTCGCGAGCTTCATTCGGGGCCTTGTTCCGGAGGACAGGTTCGACTGAGCCCTAGCCCAGCACACGCCAACCGATATCCCGCCGGCAAAAGCCGTCCGGCCAGTCGATGCCGTCGAGCATCGCGTAAGCCGCATCGCGGGCGTCCTGTAGCGTATCGGCGCGGGCGGTCACGTTGAGGACGCGACCTCCGGCGGCCGTGATGTGGCCGTCGGTCTCGGCGGTGCCCGCGTGGAACGTCATGTGTCTGGAATCTTCCGGCAGGGTGTCGAGGCCGTTGATCACGGTGCCTTTTTCATATGAGCCGGGATAGCCCTTCGCCGCCATCACCACGGTCATGGCGTGGTCGTCGGCCCAGTGCACGGATTTCTCCGCCAGACGTTCTTCGGCGGCGGCTTGCAGCAGGTCGAGCACCTGTCCGCCCAAGCGCATCATCAGCGCCTGACATTCAGGGTCGCCGAAGCGGACGTTGTATTCGACGAGCCGGGCGGTGCCGTTTTCAATCATCAGCCCGGCATAGAGGATGCCGGTATAGGGCGTGCCGCGTTTCGACATCTCGGCCAGCGTCGGGCGGATGATGGTGTCCAGCACCCGCTCCTGAAGCGCGTCGGTCAGGATC
>JBNKWP010000007.1:0-155181 GCA_050299835.1 Silicimonas sp. | reverse complement strand
CAAAGTGGTACAAAACGCAACATCCCCACCGGCCGCCGCCCTTAACAATCGATGAACGCAACCCGTCGCGAGCAAGGACAGCGCCCATGACGCAAAGGGAAACCGCACTCAGAGTCAAAATCCGAACCATCCATCAGCCGAAAGGCCTTATCTCTCTTTTCGCCGTACGAATCTTCGGGTCAGAGAGAGCCGAACTTGGTACCGGATCAGAACTTCGGATCGTTCATGCTGGTACCCGGTTCCGCAGCCAAGAATGGATGCGGATTCTTGGGAGCGGGCGGTCATCTATAACCACCTGCACACCCTAAAAACCATTTAATTTCAATGGATTTTAGAAAACTTGTTCTGGATGATTGGTGCCCAGGAGAGGACTCGAACCTCCACGTCCATACAGACACCAGCACCTGAAGCTGGCGCGTCTACCAATTCCGCCACCTGGGCAGGTGTCGTGAAGCTGCGAATTATCGCCAAGCGTCGCAGGTGTCAACGGGGTTGATCGCGTTATTCCAAGTGCGCCCGCAATATCGGGATTTCAGCCCGTTGATGCAGACGATGCGCCTTCAACCGGCCCGCGCCATCCGCTTCGGCACGGCATAGCGGGTAAGCGGCACTCGGGTCCGCTTGCGATACCGCATCGGCCATGTCGCCGCCCGGCGAACTGCGCCCAGCGCCACATAGAAGAACGCCGTCACCGCGACGCCCAGCATCAGCCCGTTGAACTGATCGACAAGAACCAGAGAGATGAAGCGTGTCAGCACCTCATACCCCGCGACGGCGTCGGTAAGATAGTGGGAGGCATCGTAAAGCGCGGCGTAAGACCCTTTGGGATCAGCCAGCCGCCACCCCAGTAGCGCGGTCGCCAGACCACCGAGAACTGCATGTTTTCCGAGCATGTTCCTGCCCTTTTCTGCCCTTCCCCCATCACATCTTTGCGCGTCGGGCACGATCCGGCAAGTTCGGACTGGACGAAACGTCACTCTGTGCCATGCTTGCCTCATGCGCTGGCTGTTCTGCCTTGGCTTGTTCTTCGCCTCGCCCCTCCGCGCGACGGAGGTGGATGTGGAACTTGCGCTGATGGTGGATGTCTCCCGGTCGATGGGGCCGATGGAGCTTGAGATCCAGCGGCGCGGATATGCGCAAGCGATTTCTTCCGACGAAGTGGTGAATGCGATCCTCAACGGGTTCACCGGTCGCATCGCACTGACTTACGTGGAATGGGCCGGGGTCGGCTCGAACCGCGTCGTCGTTCCCTGGACACTGGTGGACAGCCGGGCGGCGGCGGAGGCGATTTCAGAGAAACTGACCGCAGAGTTTTCATTCGGGATGCGCAGAACCTCCATCACGGGCGCGATCCGTTTCGCTATGGAGGACCTTGAGGCCAACGAGTTTGAGGGGCTGCGGAAAGTGATCGACGTCTCCGGCGACGGTCCCAACAACCAGGGCGGTTCGGTCGAAGCGGCCCGCGACGAGGCCGTCGCGAAGGGCCATGTCATCAACGGTTTGCCGCTGATGACGGTGGATGGCGGCAGCTTCTGGGATCTCGATGACCTTGACCTCTATTACGAATCCTGCGTGATCGGCGGCCCCGGCGCCTTCGTTATCCCGGTGACCGACTGGAAGGAGTTCCCGCTGGCCGTTCGTCGCAAGATCGTGTTGGAACTGGTCGGCCCGCCGGAGGTCGTTCCGGTCGCCCGGTCGGGATGGCGGATGGATGGCTATGACTGTTTCATCGGAGAAAAAATGCGCGAGGAATGGGAGCGGTCCTATAACGAGTTCTGATCGGTTTGCCTGAATTCCGGATCGCAGGGGAGCGGAGCAAACTCTCCTCGCGCCGCGCGCCAAAGGATCAGGGCGTCAGGAAAGCCTGCACGAAAGCTCGCCACATCGCCCATCAAAGGCCAGTCGCGTTTGGGTGCCGTGTCCCGCGCCGTCCCGCTTACGGGAAAATCGTATGGGGCACTGGCGCTGAGAACCGACATGGCACCTTACTATCACGTTGCCCCGGATTTTTCCGCCGCCTGCAGAAAAGTGAGCCAGGTCTGGCCGAACCTTCGCGCATCCAGCCGGACGAACCCTTGCGGCGCGGCAGCTTCCGTTTCGTCTTCCCACACCACAAGGGCACCGGGTGCGATCCACCCCTGTCGTCCGGCCACCTCCAGCGCAATACGCCCCAAGGCGGAACCATAAGGCGGGTCGAGGAAGACCAGAGCCGGTTTTGGCCCTTCACATACCGGCATCCGTCTGACATCGGATCGCAGGACGCGAACTTCGTCCGACACTTGGGCCTTGGCGATGTTACCCTTCAAAAGCGCAAGGCTGGCCCGCCCGTTTTCAACAAAGGTGACATGGGCTGCCCCGCGCGACAGCGCCTCCAGTCCCAGCGCCCCGGTCCCGGCGAAGAGGTCGAGCACATGCGCCCCTTGGATCGGCGCACCGAAGCGCCCTCCTTCGAGCATCCCGAACAGGCTTTCCCGCACACGGTCGGTGGTCGGCCTCAGATGCGCACCGGCATCGCCCTTGCCGACGGCCGTCAGCCCCAGCCCCCGGAACCGACCGCCAATGATCCTCATGCTTTTAGGAGCGCCTTCAGGTCGGTCTCGGGATCGGCAACCGCCGCCTTGTCCAGCGGCTTGCCCGCTTCCAGGAGCCGCTTGCCGACCATATAATCCCGCGCCGCATTGATGGCATCGACCGCAAGGAACCTGTCGCCGTCGAAATACCAGTGGCTGACGCTCTCGCCCCCGCCCCGTCTGACGACATCGGTGAAGCCGGTGTTCAAGCCCGCGATCTGCAATTTCAGGTCGTATTGATCCGACCAGAACCAAGGGTACGGCACATATGGCGCGTTTGCGCCCAGCATGTTGGCCGCCACAGCCTCCGCCTGGTCGATGGCGTTCTGCACCGATTCCAGTCGCATCCGTTTGCCCCTGTAGGGGAAGGATGCACAGTCGCCCGCTGCCCAGATGGCCGGGTCGGAGGTACGCCCGAACTCATCCACCGCAATCCCGTTGTCGCAGGCGATTGCCGCGTCTTCGGCCAGAGCCGTGGCGGGCCTGATCCCGATTCCCACAATCACGAAATCCACCGGCAATTCCGTGCCGTCTGTGAAGACAGCCGAACCAACAGCGCCGTCCCCTTCGAGCCGGACCAGCCCCACCCCTTCGCGCAGGTCCACGCCATGCGCCAAGTGCGCGGCACGCACCACATCCGCAGTCTCGGCGGAAGCGACACGGCCCAGGATTCGCTCCGCCATCTCGACAACGGTCACGTTCAAGCCAAGCTTGGCTGCCACCGCAGCGGCCTCCAGCCCTATATATCCGCCACCCACAACCAGCACCCGCGCGCCTTCCACGAAGCGCGGCTTCATCGCGTCGATATCGGCCAGAGTGCGCACGGTGAACACGCCGCCCAGCGCCCCTCCAATGGCCTCGGGCAGGCGGATCGGCACGGAGCCGGTGACCAGCGCCAACTGGCCATAGGACAGGGTCTCACCCCCCGCTTGCACCGTCTTCGCCGCGGGGTCGATCGACGTCACCCGCGTGCCCAATTTCAGGGAAATGTTCTTCTCGGCAAAGATCGCCTCCGGCCGCAGGAACAGCCGTTCCTTCTCCTGCTCGCCCAGCAGATAGGCCTTGGAGAGCGGTGGGCGCTCATAGGGCGGCACCGGTTCCTCGCCAACTATGGTGATCCTGCCTTCGGCCCCGAGCGACCTGAGTTTCTCGGCCAGTGATGCCGCCGCCTGCCCGCCGCCGATAATCAGAAAATCGTCCATGCCAATACGCTCTGGTTCCCGCTGATCCTTGAGTTATATCTCCCGCAGAGCAATGGCAAATTCAGGAGTTTGCGGAATGACGGTTTCGGTTGGGGACAGGATTCCTTCGGTAAAGCTGGTCAACCAGATCGGGGACGTGGTGAAGTCCATCGACATCGCCGAGCTTTGTGCAGGCAAGCGCGTGGTCCTTTTCGGCCTGCCGGGTGCCTATACCAGCCTGTGTTCCAGCGCCCATCTGCCGAGCTTCATACGCACGGCGGACGCCTTTCGCGCCAAGGGCATCGACGAAATCGTCTGCGTCGCGGTTAACGACGTGCGTGTCATGCACCATTGGGGCGAATCCAGCGGCGCGGAAAAGGCCGGTATCCTGATGCTTGCGGATTGGGATTCGGAACTGACCAAGGCGCTGGGCCTGGAATTCAGCGTGCCCGCCGTGGGATTCAAGGATCGCATGAAGCGGTGTTCGATGCTGATTGAGGATGGCGAGGTGAAGCTGCTTCAGTTCGAGGAAGACAACGGCGTCTGCAACCTGACCGCCGGGGAAGCGCTTCTGGAGATGATCTGATCGGACGGGCAAGACATCTTGAGATGTCTTGTCTACTCCTCGTCATCCCCGGAGCGCACAAGCATCCGCGTCGGGAACGGGATGTCGATCCCGTTGGCGTCGAAGGCTTCTTTAACCTGACGTTTCATATCCGCCTGGTACTGGAAATAATCTGACGACTTCACCCAGCAGCGGCAAAGGAAATCCACCGAACTTTCGCCCAGATTGTTGACTTGCAGGAACGGTTCCGGGGCGGACAATGATCTTGGGTCGTTGAAGATCACTTCGCGGATCACCTCTTCCGCCTTCTTCAGGTCTGACGAATAGCTGACGCCGAATGTCCATTCGGCCCGCCGCGTGTCATAGACGGAGTAATTGGTGATGACGTTCGACCAGACCTCCGTGTTCGGCACGATCACCTGCACGTTGTCGAGCGTCGCCAATTCGGTTGTGAAGATCGAAATGTCCTTCACCGTTCCGGAATTGCCTCCGACAGAGATGAAGTCGCCGACCTTGATCGGCCGGAAGACAACCAGCATGACGCCCGAGGCAACGCCGCTCAGAACCCCCTGTAAGGCCAGGCCGATGGCAAGGCCGGCGGCGCCGAGCAACGCGATCAGGGAAGCGGTCTGAAACCCGAATTGTTGCAGAACAAAGATGACCGTCAGCACCAGGATGCCGTAGCGCGCCACGTTGCCCAGGAACTGCCCCATCGTCTTGTCGAAATGTCGCGAGCGGTCGGAGAGGCCGACGATCCGACGTCTGACGAATGCGGCCACGGCGAAGCCTGCGATCAGGATTGCAATTGCGAGTACCAGCTGCCCGAACGCTCCGACGAGGAAGTCGACGGTCAGCACATCGCCAAGGGTTGTATCGCCATAGATCGGCGTATTCATGAAGTTCTTCAGAAAATCCATCTGTCTCAGGCGTCCATTTTCTCGGCCAGTTTCAGGTCGCGCGGGGACAAGCCCGCCACGTCGTGGGAGGTCAGCACGACCTCGACCCGATTGTATACGTTGAACCATTCCGGGTGGTGATTCATCTTCTCAGCCAAAATCGCCATTTTCGACATCCAGCCGAAAGCTTCGGCGAAACTCTTGAACTTGAACGTTTTCTCGATGGCGTCCCGCCCTTCGACCAGCATCCAGCCCCGCGAGTTCAGATCAGCCAGCGCCTTGTCCCGCACCGCGCCTTCCAGTTTGTCGCTCATTCCGGTTCCTCCGTCACCTTGCGGAACGGACCGTAGCTTGTGAGGATTTCGATATCCTCGCCCACGGCTTTGCGTTCCTGTTCCAGATATTCCTCCACCGCCCGCGAGAACCCCTCATCTGCGATCCAGTGCAGCGAATGGGTTTCCACCGGCAGATACCCCCGTGCCAGCTTGTGCTCACCCTGCGCGCCCGCCTCGACGGTCTTGAGGCCCAGCGCGATGGCAGCGTCGATGGCCTGATAGTAACAAAGCTCGAAATGCAGGCAGTCGTGGTGCTCGATCGCGCCCCAGTAACGCCCGAAAAGCGTTTCCCGCCCGATGAAATTGAGCGCACCCGCAACCGGCCGCCCGTCGCGGATCGCCAGTACCAACAGGATGTCCTCGCGCAGACGCTCCTGCGCCAGATCGAAGAACGCCCGCGTCAGATAGGGCGTGCCCCATTTCCGCGCCCCTGTATCCTGGTAGAAGGCCCAGAACGCATCCCAATGGGCGGGATGCAAAGCGTCGCTCGTCAGCGCAACGATCTCGCCGCCGAATGCCTGAGCCACCCGCCGCTCCCGCCTGATTGTCTTGCGTTTGCGGGAGGAGAGATCCGCCAGGAAATCGTCAAAACCGGCGTAGTCTTTGTTTTCCCAATGATATTGCTGTGTGATCCGATGTAGAAGCCCGATCCGTTCTCCCCGCTCCGCCTCCAAAGGTGTGCAGAAAGTGGCATGGACCGAGGACAAGTTGTTGGACTGCGCAAGCTGCAAGGCACCATGAATCAACGCCTCTGTCCCTTCCGCTTCCGAACCCGGCCTGATCAGAAAGCGCCGTCCGGTCGCGGGCGTGAAAGGCACCGCGATTTGCAGTTTCGGATAGTACCGCCCCCCGGCCCTTTCCCATGCATGAGCCCAACTATGGTCGAAGATGTATTCGCCCTGCGAATGGCCCTTGGCATAGAGCGGCGCGGTGGCGATCACCTCATCGCCGTCCCGTACCACCAGATAGCGCGGCTCCCACCCGGTGCCGGTTCCGACCGAGCCGCTGTCCTCCAACGCTTTCAGGAAACGGTATGTCGTGAACGGATCGACCGGCCTGCCACCGTCCGCGCATTCCGGACAGGCACAGGCATCCCACTCACGTTCCGAGATCGCGGACAGCGTTGAGATCGCTGAAACTTCCAGCGTGGGTTTGGTCATTCGGGGGTTGCTCCGGTTCACCCGCCTAAGGTGCTTCGAACAGGCAGAATTTCAAGCACCAAGTGGTGCGAGATACTGCTCGAAAGTCACATTGTCGGCAATCCGACGAGCGATTGCCTCTTCCTCGGTCGACCGGACCGTCCAGCAGAGAACCGGAACACCGCGCGCCTTCAACTCTCCGATCGCGCCCATGTCGAGATGCCGGTGATTGTGGCTGACAAAGGACGCCCCCACCCTGTCGAAATCCTCGATCCGCCGCAGTCTTTCCAGCTGGCTCTCCGGCAGATTGGAGTGCGCGGAGTCGAATGCGTCCGTCACCAATCCGCGTGGGATTCCGGGTGCAAGTGTTTGCAGCGCCGAGACGCTGTAGGGGTTGAACGACATCACCGCCACCGGTCCGGGATATCCTTCGAGATCCTTCGCCACAGCAGCTTCAAGCGGTCTGGCATCGTACCCCAGCGCACCGTCCTGATCCTTCACTTCGACCAACAGCGGCACGCGGCCGTCAATGATTTCGAGGATTTCCCGCAAGCTCGGCACCGTTTCATCACTGCCCGAAAGCTTCAACTTGGCGAGATCATTGCGTGTCCGGTTTCGCACCGGTCCGACACCTTCGGTCAGACGGTCGAGCGTGTCGTCGTGGAAAACCACGGCGGCCCCATCGGAGGTCAATTGTACGTCGATTTCGATTCCGTACCCGCGTTCGATCGCCGCGCTTACGGCGGCACGCGAATTCTCGATCCGGCCCTCGGTTTTGTCATGCAGACCGCGATGGGCAATCGGTATGGAAAGAAAATCTTTGTGCAGCATAGACTTACACCACTTCGAATATGCCTTCGATCTCGACCGCGACACCCAGAGGCAGGGACGCGGCGCTAACAGCGGAGCGCGTATGCTTGCCCTTTTCGCCCAGCAAAGCCACCAGGAGATCGGACGCGCCATTTATGACCTTTGGTTGTTCGGTGAAGTCAGGCGTCGAGTTCACGAAGCCCGTGAGCTTGACCACCCGCGCCAGGCGGGACAGATCGCCCCCGCACGCCGCCCTGACCTGGGCCAGAAGCGACAGCGCACAGGTTTCAGCCGCCTTTGCACCGGCCTCCGTTTCCATGTCCGCTCCCAGTTTTCCCAGGATCAATCCCTGACTGTCCTGTGAAATTTGTCCCGAGACGTAGACCGATTTTCCCGAGCTGACGAATGGCACATAGTTCGCCTGAGGAGCCGGTGCGTCCGGCAGTTTCAGGCCCAACTCGGCCAGTCTTTCTTCGATTTCCGTTGTCAATTCAGTCTCCCTGCAGAAGCGCGTTCATTTTGCGGGCAAGCATCATGTGCGCAACACTCATTTGCAAATCCGTTCATTCTGGGTTCATGAGACCTGTCAATCATTTGTCAAACGACATATGTGAAGCCGACACGCAATGATATGGGTCGTGTTGTGACGCTGCCGTTTCAAAAGCTTGGCGCTGTATGCGCAATCGTGCTTCTGTCAGGGTGTTCCGCTCCGGAAACGCCGGGCGAGATTCATGACCCCTATGAACCGGTTAACCGGGCTGTTCACGCTGTGAACAAGGCCTCAGACCGTTTGGTCTTCCGACCGGCAAGCCAGGTCTATGGAAACGTCGTTCCCAATCCGGTCCGCCGCAGCCTCAGCAACGCTTCCGCCAATCTCAGCGGTCCGCGAAACGTGCTGAACAACCTTCTTCAGGGCAACGCGGAGGAAATGGGTCACAATCTGGCGCGATTCCTAGTGAACTCGACGCTTGGGGTGTTCGGCCTTTTCGATCCTGCGGCCAGCGATTTCGGGCTCGAAGAACGCGACACCGGTTTTGGCGACACGCTTGCCATCTGGGGTGTTCAGGAAGGCGCCTATCTGGAACTGCCGCTTTTCGGGCCTTCGACAGAACGCGATGCGGTAGGTCAGTTTGTGGACGTCCTTGCCAATCCACTGAGCGCCGTTGCGGAAGACGGTCCCGAGATTGCTGCGGCAACTTCCTTCCCATCCGTGCTGAACTCGCGGTTTGAACTGTCCGACACCGTTGACGGGCTGTTGTACGACAGTGCTGATAGCTATGCGCAGCTGCGTCTTTTCTATCTGGAAAGTCGCCGGTTCCAACTGGCCGGGCAAAGTTCTGCCGAGAATGCATTCGATCCCTATGAGAACCTCTATGAAGAGGTCTATGAAGGACTTTATGATGAATTCTGATCTTTCCCGCCGCTTCGTTCTTCTTGGTACAGCCGCTGTACTGACCGCTCCCGCCACCCAGGTCTTCGCGCTTTCGGAAACCGAGGCACGCCGCCTGATCGGCGCAGCCGTGTCCGAAATCAACGCAGTGATCAATTCGGGCCAATCGGCGTCACGGATGTACAAGTCCTTCGAAGGCATCTTCACGAAATACGCCGATGTCCCGACCATCGCGCGCTCCGCACTGGGCCCCCCAGCCCGTTCCGCGTCGAGTGCGCAGATGAGCAGTTTTACAAAGGCGTTCGCGGGCTATATGGCACGCAAATACGGCAAGCGGTTCCGCGACTTCGCGGGCGGCACTGTCGAGGTCACCGGATCGCGTACCGTCAAGAATTTCCAGGAAGTCAGCGCCGTCGCCCGACTGCCGGGCAAATCTCCCTTCGCGGTGAGCTTCATGGTTTCGGACCGGTCCGGACGCGACAAGTTCTTCGACCTTCTGATCGAAGGCATCAGTCTGCTGAAATCGGAGCGGGCCGAGATCGGAGCCATGCTGGACCGCCGCAGTGGCAACATCGACGCGCTGATCTCAGATTTGTCGAAAGCCGGCTGACAAAGCAATCGCGCCCGTGTCGTCAGTCCGAAGTTTGGAAGCGCGATCACCGGGGCCGGCTCACCTCTGTGCCGGCCTCAGCGAACGATATCGGCTCCGAACCACTTACGATAGATCGCGTCATAGCTGCCATCCTCCCGCATTCTCAGGAGAATTCTGTTGATGGGCTCCCGGAGCGGGCTGTCTTCCTGAAGCACGAACCCGTAATTCTCGCGAAGGAAGACCGGACCGACCAGTTCCGCCAACCCTTGGGCGCGGTGCGCCACGTAATATGACAGGATCGGGGCGTCGAAGACCACGGCGTCGATCTCACTCGTTTCGAAAGCCGCCAGCAGTTCCTCGAGATTCCCATAGCCACGGTATCCAAGATCCCGGTCGTCCATGAACGCGGCGGCGGTTGAGCCAGTCGTCGTCCCCACCCGCTTTCCATAAAGATCGTTGACCGACTGAACGGAGGCTGTGATGGCATTCACCGTCATGGCCGCCGTGATGTTCGCCACGAATATCGACACGATGAACAGGGACGAAATCACCAGCATTGTGCCGAAAACCCGGCCCAGCGGAGATTTTGGAATCCGCTCCTCGAACCCCCCGTTGACCAGGACGTTCAGCGCCCACCAGAAGGCCGGGAATGCCTTCTCCTTCGCCGATCCTTTGAAGTATTCCTGACCGCCATTCCTTTCGAACCACCACATCAGCAAGCCACCGCCGAAAAGAAGACCGAAGGCCAGCAGAGTGAAGAAAAGAAAGTCCCTGTTCCAGATCGCCGACAGAAGCGACCCCTCGGCCTGTCCGGCGGGCACCATCACGCGCAGGCCAGAGGAAAAGATCGGCTGACTGAAGTCGATCCGGGTTTCGCGGTCGGCAGTAATGGAGATGTTGGCAGCGGCGATGTCCGCCTGCCCTGCCTCCACCATGTCGAGCATGGCGGGAAAGCTTTCCACACGGTCGATCGAATAGCCGCGCCCCAACTCTGCGGCGATCTCCGCCCACAGTTCGAGCGAGAACCCGACATCCTGTCCGTCTTCCACATGTGAAAAAGGCGTCCGGGTCACCGTCACAAGCCGCAGGTCCTGCGAATACGCTGCGCCCGTGCAAAACAACACCATCACCGCCAGCAGACAGCCGACCCCGAAACGTTGCATCCCTGTCACCCCATTGTCAGAGTTGCATTTTTAACTGATTGCACCCACGTTGCAATCACTCCCCGGCTATTTCCGCCGCACGCGACTCGCGCCATAGCGCAAAGACACCCGCCATCAGGATGATCGCCGCCCCCACCGCAACGTTTAGATGCATGACCTCGGCAAAGACGAACACGCCGACCGCCGCGGCAAAAACCTGATGGAAAAAGGCAAAAGGCTGAACCACGCTCGCTTCTGCAAGTTCGTAGCACTTGATCAAGAGCCAGTGTCCCAGAACGCCGGTAATGCAAAGAGCCAGCATCCAGACCCAATCCCCCGAGGTCATTGGCTCCCACGCCGGTAGTCCTGCGAATGTCATCAGGACCGCCCCGGTCACGCCTGTCCAGAAAAACGACGTGGCCGTGCTGTCCTTGCGCGACGCATAGCGCGTCGCCAGCCCGTAAAGCGCAAAAAGCGCCGCCGAAGCGACCGGGATAAATGCCAGGGGATCGAACGTCCCGCGACCGGGCGAGAGGATGATCAGCATGCCGACAAAACCGACAAGGACCGCGGACCACCTGCGCCATCCGACCTGCTCGCCCAGTACCGGCCCGGCCAGAGCGGTGATCATCAGCGGGTAGGATGCGAAAACCGCATGGCTCTCTACCAGCCCGATCAGGGTGAACCCGAGAATGGCCACGTAGATCTCCAGCGCCAGCAAGGCACCGCGTCCGATCTGGACCAGCAACTGCGTGGTTCGTGCCGTCGCGGCGATGCCCCCCTGACGGCGCGCGGCGATGACCAGGACGAAGGCCGCGAAGAACCAGTAACGGATCATCACCACCATCAACGTGTTGTATTCGGCAGCCAGATGCCGCGAGATACCGTCCTGGGTTGCAAAGACCATCGTCGTGGCGATCATCATCAGGATGCCCGCCCTGTTGCCCTTCGCGCTCATGCCAGTCGCGCCACAGTCATGTGCCGCTTCCGTCCATATCCCTGCACCCGTTCCACGTCGAACCCGGCTTCCGCCAGTCCCCGCCGCACCGCGCCGGCCGCGCTATAGGTTGCAACCGTGCCGCCCCGGCCTGTGTGCCGCGCCACCTCCGCCAACAGATCCGGCTCCCAGAGTTCCGGGTTCTTCGCTGGCGCAAACCCGTCGAGAAACCAGGCATCCGCGCACCCGCTCCACGCCGGAAGCCTCTGCCGCGCGTCGCCCGCGATCAATTCGAATTCCAGCGTCGGGTCGGAAAATCCGTTCTCGGACATTCCGCCCAGAAGCTTCTTCGACAGAGCCTCCAGTTCGGGATATGCCCTGTGGGCACGCGCCATATCCGCAGCCCGCATCGGAAAAAGCTCGAAACTTGTGAACCGCAGCGGTCCTTCGGCACCCGACTCGAGCCACGCCGCCCATGTCGCGAGCAGGTTCAGCCCGGTTCCGAACCCCAGTTCCGCCACATGCAACCCCGGCCGAAACCGCTCCGGCAAACCGTTGCCCGACAGGAAGACGTGGCGGGTCTCCGCCAGCCCGTCACCGAGAGAAAAATAGGGATCGTCAAAGGTCCGCGCCACCGGCACATCGCCCTGCCAATCGAGAATGGGATGGTCTTCCTGCACGCTTGAGCCTACCTCATCAGACGCGCGAAACTGCCAAGGGAAAGGGGGCTTGTCCATGGCCGAACTGACTATCTGCGGAGCCGGCATATTCGGCCTTTCGATCGCGTGGTTGGCATTGAAGCGCGGCGCGTCCGTCACCGTGATCGACCCCGCCGGGTCCGGAGCCGGAGCGTCCGGCGGCATTGTCGGCGCCTTGCAGCCACACACACCCGACCCTTGGAACGACAAGAAGCAGTTCCAGCTGGAAAGCCTGCAAGCAGCTGCCAGCTTCTGGGCCGGGGTCGAAACCACATCGGGGATCGCCACCGGCTACGCCCGCGTGGGTCGCCTGCAACCTCTGATGACGGATCGGGAGATCGAACTGGCGCGGGCACGAACCGAAGCCGCGCGACAGCACTGGGGCGACAATTTCGAGTGGCGGATCACCGACACACCCAACCAACCGGGATGGCACCCGCCTTCGCCCACGGGCTATTTCATCCATGACACGCTCTCCGCCATCCTGAACCCGCGACGCGCCACCGAAAGCCTCGCCGCCGCCATCCGGGCGCGCGGCGGCACCATTACCGCGGAAGGCCCGCTGTCCGCCCCCGTTGTCTGGGCCACCGGCTGGCAGGGTCTGCTGGACCTCTCCGAAAACCTTGGCCAACCGGTAGGCAACGGCGTCAAGGGACAGGCCGTCCTCCTCGACCACAACGCCGCCGGAGCGCCCCAGATCTACGCCGATGGCCTCCACATCATTCCCCATCTCGATGGCACGGTGGCCATCGGCTCCACCTCCGAACGAGAGTTCGACGACCCGACCGCGACGGACGAACAGGCCGATGACCTGATCGCCCGCGCCACGACCCTCCTTCCGATCCTCCACGGCGCCCCGGTGCGAACCCGCTGGGCCGGGGTCCGCCCCCGCGCCGCTTCCCGTGCGCCACTTCTTGGCCCCTGGCCCGGACGACCGGGGCATTTCATCGCCAATGGAGGCTTCAAGATCGGCTTCGGAATGGCCCCCAAATGCGCTGAAACCCTGCTCGATCTCGTCCTCGACAACCGCGACACCATCCCCGAAAGCTTCTATACGAGCACGCTTTCCTGATCTTCATCTTGTCGAAAATACGCAAAATGCGGGGAGCGCGAGGGCGGCACGCCCTCGTGAAACAATCAAACGTCAGTTTGACAATATGTTGTGGATAACCCACCCAATACCCCAGTCCTTGGGGTGATCCGCGTTGACTCACGCCCCGCGAAACCGGACACTCGGCCACCGGATTCGCAAAAACTGGACCCAGCCTTGCGCTTCAACAGGATACGCCTCAACGGCTTCAAGAGCTTCGTCGACCCGACCGACCTCATCATCGCGGACGGGCTGACGGGTGTTGTCGGCCCGAATGGTTGCGGCAAGTCGAACCTGCTGGAGGCGCTGCGGTGGGTCATGGGCGAAAACCGGCCCACCGCCATGCGTGGCGGGGGCATGGAAGACGTGATCTTCGCGGGGGCCTCGACGCGGCCCGCGCGCAATTTTGCCGAAGTCTCGCTGATCCTCGACAATTCCGACCGGCTGGCGCCCGCCGGCTTCAACGACAGCGACACGCTGGAAATCGTGCGCCGCATCACCCGCGACGCCGGCTCGGCCTACAAGCTCAACACCAAGGACGTCCGCGCCCGCGACGTGCAGATGCTCTTCGCCGACGCCTCCACCGGTGCGCATTCGCCCGCGCTGGTGCGTCAGGGTCAGATTTCCGAACTGATCAACGCCAAGCCGCAGAACCGTCGCCGCATCCTGGAAGAAGCCGCAGGGATTTCCGGCCTTTACCAGCGCCGCCACGAGGCTGAACTGAAGCTGAAAGGCGCGGAGAACAACCTCACCCGCGTCGATGACGTGATCGAACAGCTTGGCCAGCAAATCGCGACGCTCGCACGACAGGCCCGTCAGGCGAAGCGCTACCGCGAAATCGGCGCGGAACTTCGTCATGCCGAGGGCCTCCTGCTCTATCTCCGCTGGCGCGAGGCCGAGACTGCTCGCACGGCTGCTGAAGCCGCACTTGCAGAACTGGCCCGCGCCACGGCCGAGGCCGAGCGCCTCTCCCGCCAGGCGACTGGTGACCGCGCCAAGGCGGAGGAAGCGCTGCCGCCTCTGCGCGAGGAAGCCGCCATTGCCGCTGCCGTTCTCAACCGATTGCAGGTGCGGGCGGGCGCACTCGATGACGAGGAAGCCCGCGCACAGCGCACCATCGAAACGCTTGAGGCCCGGATCACCCAGCTGACCCATGATGCCGAGCGCGAAACTGGTCTGAACGCCGACGCGGGCAAGACGCTGGAAACACTTGAGGCGGAAGCCGCCGAACTTAGCGACGCTGAGCAAGGCCACGCCGAAGCAGTGGAGGCGGCATCGGAAGAAGCGCATGAGGCGGCCCGTATCCTTCAGGACCGCGAAAACGCCTTTGGGCAGCTGACCGAAGACGTGGCCCGTCTCGCCGCCCGCCACCAATCGGCGGAACGGCTGTTGCAGGATGCGCAGACGACGCTCACCCGCAGCGAGGAGGCGGAGGTCAAGGCAAGCGAGGAAGCGAAGACTGCCCGCGCCGAACTCGCCAATGCCGAGCAAGCGCAGGTATCCGCCGAAGCCGCGCTGGCAAAGGCAGGCGAGGCTGCAGGTGCCGCCGAGGAGTCGCTCGCCGAGATAGAAACACTCCGCGAAGCTGCGCAGAGCAAGGAAGCGGAAGCCCGCGCCAGTCGCTCCTCCGCCGATGGCGAAGTCAAGGCGCTTCAGGCCGAAGTCGCGGCTCTTGCCAGACTCGTCGACCGCGACACGGCGGAAGGCGGACAGGTCATGGACCTGCTCACCGTCAAATCCGGTTTTGAAAAGGCGCTTGGTGCTGCCCTCGCAGACGATCTGCGCGCGCCCGTGATCGAAGGAGATGCCCCCTCCGGCTGGGCTTCGCTCCCGGCTTATGACACCCCTGCACCCCTGCCGAAGGGCGCCACCGCGCTCACCGAAGCCGTTTCGGTTCCACCGGTTCTTGCCCGACGCTTGTCGCAGGTCGGGCTGGTCGACAAAGCCGATGGCCCTCGGCTTCAGGCAGAATTGCAACCCGGCCAACGTCTGGTCAGCAAGGAGGGCGATCTGTGGCGTTGGGACGGATTCCGCGCAGGAGCCGGAGACGCTCCGTCCTCCGCGGCGCTGCGGCTCGAACAACTCAACCGGCTGCAGGAACTCAAGCAGGATCTCATCGAAGCCACCGCCCGCGCCGACGGTGCCACCAAGGCCCATGACCTTCTGAGGGCCGAACTCGACAAGCTCGGCGCCCAGATGGCAGAGGCGCGCGAAGCCCGCAAGGTGGCCGACCACACGCTAAACGAAGCCAACCGCGCCATGAGTAGAGCCGAAGCCGATCGCAATCTCGCCGCCGGCAAGCTGGAAGCCTCCGAGCTTGCTGCCAGCCGGCACGGCGACGAGGCGACTGCCGCCCGCACCCGCAAGACCGATGCCGAACGCGCGCTGGAGGAACTCGACGATCTCGACCAGCTTCGCCGAACTGCGGAGGACGTCAAAGTGACGGTCGAAGCTGCGCGTATGACGATGATGGCGAAACGGTCGCAACACGACGAACTGACCCGCGAGGGTGAGGCCAGAACCAAGCGGCTGGCCGAGATCGAGCGGGAGCAGACGACCTGGCGCGAGCGTCTGGCCAATGCCGACAAACGTTTGGGTGAACTGGCCGGACGACGCACAGCGTCTGAGGCCGAACTGGAAGAGGCGAAAGGCGCGCCGGAAAAGCTCGCCGCAGAACGCGCAAACTTGCAGGATGACATTGATACGGCCGAAGCCCGTCGCCGTGCCGCCGATGACGCGCTGGCTCTGGCCGAGACCGCCGAACGCGATGCCAAGGACGCCGAGCGTGATGCGGAGCGACGCGCATCGGACACCCGCGAGAAACGTGCCGCTGCGGAGGCCCGCGCCGAAGCCGCCCGTGAAACCGTCGCGCAGGCCGCCGAGCGGATCGAAGAAGAACAGGAAACCACACCTGAGGCGCTTCTTGAAACCCTCAACGCCGACCCGGAGAATCTGCCCGGAGCCGAGCGGATCGAAGCGGACGTGATGCGCCTGCGGCGCTCCCGCGATGCGCTCGGCGCGGTTAACCTCCGTGCCGAGGAAGATGCGCACGAAGTGGAGGCGGAACACGCTCTCCTTGTCAGCGAGAAGACCGATCTCGAAGACGCGATCCGCACCTTGCGGTCGGGCATCCAGAGCCTCAACAAGGAGGGCCGTGAACGCCTGCTTCAGGCCTTCGACGAGGTGAACAAGAACTTTTCCATGCTCTTCAAGCATCTGTTCGGTGGCGGAGAGGCGAAGCTGGTTTTGGTCGAATCCGATGATCCGCTGGAAGCTGGGCTTGAGATCATGTGCCAGCCGCCGGGCAAGAAGCTTTCGACGCTTTCACTCCTGTCAGGCGGCGAACAGACTCTGACGGCTCTGGCCCTGATCTTCGCCGTCTTCCTTGCCAATCCCGCGCCGATCTGCGTGCTGGACGAGGTCGACGCGCCACTCGACGATGCCAATGTTACGCGGTTTTGCGATCTTTTGGACGAGATGTGCCGCCGGACCGAGACCCGCTTCCTCATCATCACGCACCATGCGGTGACGATGGCGCGGATGGACCGGCTGTTCGGCGTGACGATGGGCGAGCAGGGCGTGAGCCAGTTGGTCTCAGTGGATCTCAAGAAGGCCGAGGCGCTGGTGGCCTGACCTGCGCATTTGTCAAGGAGATGAAGGGGCCTGTCGCCTCAGCCGGTCAAATCCGTGATCCCGACCCAGATCAACCTCAGTGACAGCAGGATCAGCATCACGTTCAGTGCCCGCTTGAACATGCGGTCGCTGATCTTCACCAGCACCAGACGGCCGGTGAACGTTCCAACGAACCCCGACACGATCATCGCCGCGATGAAGCCAAGCCAGGGGCCGAAGGCGAAACCCAGAATGCCGAAGGCAATGACCTTCAGCGCATGTTGCAGCGTCATCAACGTGGCATGGGTACCCGTATGCGCCTCCCGCCCAAGTTCCAGGGATTTCACATAGGTGGCCACGAAAGGCCCCGTCGCCCCGAAGAACATGGTCAGAAAACTGGAAATTGCTCCGGTCGCCCCGCCATTCCGCCCCAGCCAGGCGGGCGGGCGGAAGAACACGCTGAAGATCACGAAGACCCCCACCCCGACGGTGACGATGCCCGCAGGCAGATCGACCGCGATCAATCCACCCAGCGCCGCGCCGATCAGCGCACCCACGGCGAAGGCACCGACCGGGGCCCAATGGGTCTTTTTTGCCATCAGCGCAGCACGGAAGGCGTTCGATCCAAGCTGGATGACGCCATGCACCGGAATCAGCGCGGCTGGCGGCACGAGGCTTGCCATCGTCGCGAGAAGCAGCACTCCGCCCCCAATGCCCAGGGAAATCGTGATGAAAGACGACAAGAAACTCAGCCCGATCAGGCCAAGCGCCATGGCCGGGTCGAGACCCGCTGCCAGAAATTCGGGCACGGGCTAGGCGACCGCCGCACGGATGGCCCGAATGTTCTCTCCATAAGGCGCGGGGTTCGACACCGAACCGCCCCGGAACACGGCCGATCCGGCGACCAGCACGTCCGCACCTGCTGCCACCACCGAAGGTGCGGTCTTCGGATCGACGCCCCCGTCGATCTCGATATGGATCGGGCGGTCGCCGATCATCTCGCGCAGCTTCCGCACTTGTTCCACTTGTGTCTCAATGAAGCTCTGCCCCCCGAAGCCGGGGTTCACCGTCATCACGCAAACCAGATCGCAGAGGTCCAGAAGCGGCGCGGCGGCCTCAACCGGCGTGCCCGGATTAAGCGCCAACCCGGCCTTCACGCCCGCGCCCCGGATCGCCTGAAGTGTCCGATGCGTGTGCGGCCCGGCCTCCAGATGGGCGGTCAGGATATCGGCCCCTGCCTCGGCGAAAGCGTCGATATAGGGGTCCACCGGCGCGATCATCAGATGCACATCCATCACCGTCTTGATGTGCTTTCGGATGGCCTTCACCAGCGGCGGTCCGAAGGTCAGGTTCGGCACGAAATGCCCATCCATTACGTCGACATGAATCCAGTCCGCGCCCTCAGCCTCTACCGCTTCGATCTCCCGGCCGAAATCGGCGAAATCGGCGGACAGAATGGACGGAGCAATCTTGACGGAGCGGTTGAACGACATGGCAAAGGACATCCTTTTCGGCTTGGCACGGCTTTAACCACTCTGCGCGCCAGCCTCAAGTTGTGCGTCAGGTTCCGAACGCTTGCCGGAGCCACATCTTCATGCGACGACCTTCGGGATCGCAGATCGGCGTCAGCCTCGCCTTTGACACCATTCGGACTTCGGAAATATCGATCTGACTGACTTGGCCGTTTCGGTCAGATCGCCTGACCGATTCCATCGGCGCACCGATCAAGGCAACTCGACAGATGCTCACAGTGATCCAATCTTCATATGAATTTCATATGATTACCCGTTTTGAGGCACGCCCCTCAGAATTTCGTTGACGTGAGGTACGTCCCTCAAATAGCGTTCATGCATGGATGCCTGAACAGCACCTGTATCTGGGAGGATTTCATGAATACGAGAAAAACCGCCGTAGCCGCGGCGCTTGCTGCTTCCGTCAGCCTGCCAACTCTGGCCGCTGCCGAAAACCTGACACTTTGCTGGGCCGCATGGGATCCGGCCAACGCGCTTGTTGAACTTTCCAAGGATTTCGAGGCCGAGTCCGGCCACACGATGAATTTCGAATTCGTGCCCTGGCCCAACTTTGCCGACCGGATGCTGAACGAGTTGAACTCGGGCGGCAAACTCTGCGACCTGCTGATCGGCGACAGCCAGTGGATCGGTGGCGGCGCGGAAAACGGCCACTACGTCAAGCTGAACGATTTCTTCGACGCCGAGGGTATCAGCATGGACGATTTCGCGCCCGCGACCGTCTACGCCTATTCGACCTGGCCGAAGGGTACTCCCAACTACTACGCCCTTCCCGCGATGGGCGATGCGAACGCCTGGTTCTATCGCAAGGACTGGTTCGAACGCGACGACATCAAGGCCGCCTATAAGGAAGCGACCGGTCAGGACCTGCGTGAACCGCAGAGCCAAAAAGAGCTGCTGCAAATCGCCCAGTTCTTCCAGGAGCGCGAGATCGACGGCAAGACTGTCTACGGTGCCGCGATCTTCACCGAGCGCGGCTCGGAAGGGATCACGATGGGTGTGACCGGCGCACTGTACCCCTGGGGTTTCAAGTACGAGAACACCCCCGGTTCCTATGACATGGAAGGCGCAGTGAATTCGCCAGAAGCCGTTGAAGCTCTTGAGTTCTATAAGGAATTCTATGAGACCGCGACCCCGCCGGGCTATACCAACAGCTATATGGGCGAAAGCCTCGACGCGTTCAAATCCGGTCAGGTCGCGATGGCGATGAACTGGTTCGCCTTCTTCCCGGGGCTCGCGGCAGACCCCGATATCGGCGGCGAAAAGATCGACTTCTTCGTTAACCCTCCGCAGAACCAGGCTGGTTCGACCCTTGGCGGTCAGGGTATCTCCGTTGTGTCCTATTCCGACAAACAGGACGCGGCGCTTGAATACATCAAGTGGTTCGCCCAGCCCGGGGTTCAGGCGAAATGGTGGGAACTTGGCGGCTATTCGGCGCATAACTCGGTTCTTAACGATCCGGGCTTTGTCGACAGCCAGCCCTTCGCCGGAGACTTCCTGGAAGCGATGAACGATGTGCAGGATTTCTGGCAGGAGCCGGCCTATGCCGAGCTGCTTCTGGCCATGCAAAAGCGCGTTCATGACTATGTTGTCGCCGATCAGGGCACCGCGAAAGAGGCGCTGGACAAGCTTATCGAAGACTGGACCGAGGTCTTCGAGGATGAAGGCAAACTCTAAGGCTTCACTCCCGACCGGGCCCATCGGGCCCGGTCCCCTCGTGCCGGGCCTGACCGCCCCGCACATATCGGAACGAGCGAGGATGTCCCAATGACGGACAACACGATCGATCGCGTTGCCAACGCAACGCCCAGGCGGGTTGCGCGCAAAATCCGAGGCTTGTCGGATCGCGCCATCGCCTGGATATTCGTGGCCCCAACGATCTTTCTTCTGCTCGCCATCAATATCTTTCCTCTGATCTGGACGATCCAGCTCAGCTTCACCAACTACCGCGCCAACCGGCTGAACCGGGAAGTCGAAAACATCGGATTGCGCAACTACGAGCGCATCCTGACCGACAGCGATATCTGGCTGAACATGCAGGCCACTGCGCATTTCCTGTTCTGGACGATCTTCTTCCAGGTGCTGATCGGGTTCACGCTGGCTTATCTCATCAACAAGAACTTCCGGGGCTCACCCTTTTGGACCACAGTGATCGTGCTTCCGATGATGCTGTCACCGGCTGTGGTCGGGAATTTCTGGAAATTCCTCTACCAGCCGCAAATCGGCCTGTTCAATTACATTATCAGCTTCTTTACCGGTGCCGAGGCGTCCAGCTTCGAGATGCTGGGCCAGGTCAATCTTGCGCCGTGGTCCATCGTCATCGTCGACACCTGGATGTGGACGCCCTTCGTGATGCTCATATGCCTCGCCGGCCTCCGCTCCATTCCCGACTACATCTACGAGGCCGCCGAGATCGACCGCGCGTCCAAGCTTCGTCAGTTCTTCACCATCACTATCCCGATGGTGCTGCCCTTCCTGATGCTGGCGGTGCTGTTCCGCGGCATCGAAAATTTCAAGATGTTCGATCTTGTCGTCCAGCTCACCGGCGGCGGTCCCGGCTCCACCACCGAACTCACGTCGATCAACCTCAAGCGCGAAGCGTTCGAGAAGTGGCGGACCGGTTACGCCTCGGCCTATGCCATCATCCTTTTCGTCACGGTCTTTGGTCTCGCCTCGATCTATGTGAAGGCGCTCAACAAGGTGAAGGAGCGCTAGGATGATCAGCCGACTCACAACGCGTATTATGGGAGAGTTGAAGCCGCGGTTAACCTTAATGTCCGTTAAGGATAACGTGCGATTTCTCCTTCACCTTTTCTCAAATACGCCATCACGACAGCCTCACATGCGGGAGGTCCAGCCATGAGCGCCCACGCCATCAACGCGCCGTCCCCCCGCCAGAAATGGATCGCGGGCGTCCTGGTCATCCTCTACGCCGTCGTTACGATGATCCCGCTCGCCTGGATCATGCTGACCGGCTTCAAGAGTCCGGCCGACGCGATCAGCTATCCGCCCAAAGTCGTGTTTCAGCCCACGCTCGAAGGTTATGTGAACCTGTTCACCACCCGGACACGACAAACCCAAGACTTTCTCGAAGCCAACCCACCGGAGAGTTGGGCAGACGAGATCGTGCGCAAGTATGACATGGTCATTGTCGGCCCTTCCAAATTCGGCGAGCGTTTCCTGAACTCGGTCATCATCGGCTTCGGCTCGACCTTCCTGTCGGTCTTTCTCGGTACGCTGGCGGCCTATGCGTTCAGCCGCTTCAAGATACCGCTGGCCGATGACCTGCTGTTTTTCATTCTGTCAACGCGGATGATGCCGCCCATTGCCGTAGCCATTCCGATCTTCCTGATGTACCGGAACCTTAACCTTTCGGACACGCATCTGGGCATGATCCTGCTCTATACAGCGGTCAACATCTCCCTCGCGGTCTGGCTCTTGAAAGGCTTCATCGACGAGATCCCGCGCGAATACGAAGAAGCCGCGCTGATCGACGGTTACACCCGCTTCCAGGCGTTCTACAAAGTGGTGCTACCGCAAGCCGCAACTGGCATCGCGTCCACGGCGATCTTCTGCCTGATCTTCGCCTGGAACGAATATGCCTTCGCGGTTCTTCTCACCACGGCCAGCGCACAGACCGCACCGCCGTTCATACCAACCATCATCGGGGTCGGCGGGCTCGACTGGCCGGCCATCGCCGCGGGTGTCACGATCTTCCTCTTGCCCGTGATGATCTTCACCATCCTGCTTCGCAAACACCTTTTGCGCGGCATCACATTCGGAGCCGTTCGCAAATGAGCAGTTTCATATCCGGTCTCCTTCGCCTCCGGCGCGGCCCTTGGGAGATGGTTGCGACCATCCTGATCGCGCTTGGCGTTTTCATGCTGATGCAACCCTTCGTGATGTGGGCCTTCACCTATTCCTTCATCACCACGCTGATCGGCACTGTGATGTTCATCGTCGTTTCGCACTTTCCGGAGTAATCCCCTTTGGCCGAGATCATTGTCAGAAACGTGCGCAAGGAATTCGGGGAATTCGTCGCGGTTAAGGAAAGCTCCTTCACCATCGAAGACGGTGAGTTCTTCATGCTGCTCGGTCCTTCCGGCTGCGGCAAGACGACAACGCTGCGCATGATCGCGGGGCTGGAACTGCCGACGAGCGGTGAGATTATCCTCGACGGCGAGGAGATCAGCCAAAAGCCGCCGTCGGAACGCGACATTGCCTTCGTGTTCCAGATGTTCGCGCTCTATCCGCACATGAATGTGCGCCGCAATATTTCATACCCGCTGGTGTCACAGGGAATGCCTCGTGCGCAGATCAAGGACAAGGTTGCTGAAGTCGCACGTATCCTTGGCATCGAAGACATCCTCGACCGTCCCGTGGGCGGCCTCTCTGGCGGCGACCGCCAGCGCGTCGCACTCGGCCGCGCCATCGTGCGCGAACCCAAGGCCTTCATGATGGACGAACCGCTCGGTGCGCTCGATGCCGAGTTCCGTGAGCGGATGGCGGAGGAACTGCGTGCGCTTCATGACCGGATGGGCGCGACCACGGTTTACGTCACCCATGACCAGCTTGAAGCGATGCAGATGGGCGACAAGATCGTTGTGATGAACAATGCCGTGGTCGAACAGTTCGGCACGCCGCAGGAAATCTACGACAAACCCGCCACACGCTTCGTCGCGGACTTCATCGGCTCGCCCGCAATGAATTTCCTGAATTTCACTCAATCCCTTGCTCCGGGTGCGTCGCATGCCAGCGTCGGCGGGATCGACCTGCCCATGCCGAAACTTCGGGAAGGCTACGATGGCGAGATGGATTACGGCGTGCGCCCCGAACATGTCCGCCTCGACGACGCTTCGCCCTTCCGTGGAAAGGTCATCGCGGTCGAGTACCTGGGAACCACGCAGATCGTGACAATTGAAACCGCAGCGGGCGAGGTGAAAGCGCGTGTGAGCGCAAGCCAGAGGGCCAGCGCGGGCGAAACCGTGGGCATGACCTTCAATGGCGCAACGGTCACCCTCTTCCGGGGGGACGACGAACGTGCGTTGCGCTCCAGCCTCAACGAAGGGGTGCTCAATGTCTGAAGTCAGTCTCCACAACATCTCCAAATCCTTCGGGAAAACGGAAGCCGTTATCGACATGGACCTGACTGTCCCCGACGGTGCTTTCGTAGTTCTGCTCGGTCCGACCGGTGCAGGCAAGACAACCACGCTTAGATTGATCGCGGGGCTTGAGAATCCAGACGCTGGGGAAATCCGTATCGCGGACCAGAACGTCAACGGCCTGACCCCTGCCCAGCGCGATGTGGCAATGGTGTTCCAGCAATATTCGCTCTATCCGCATCTCACTGTCCGGGAGAACCTTGCCTTTCCGCTTCGGTCTCCGATCCTGAAAACACCCGAGGACGAGATCGCCCGCAAGGTCCAGAACGTGGCCGATGTGCTGCACATCCCGCATAAGCTCGACAACAAGGCGACCGAATTGTCAGGCGGCGAGATGCAGCGCGTTTCCATCGGCCGGGCGCTGGTGCGCGATCCGTCCATCTATCTCATGGACGAACCGCTCTCTTCGCTCGACGCAAAGCTCCGCGCCGACCTGCGCGTGGAGTTGAAACGCATCCACGCCGAGCTCGCGGCAACGCTGCTCTATGTGACGCATGACCAAATCGAGGCAATGACAATGGCAAGCCATGTCGGTGTGTTGGACCAAGGCCGTCTTGTCCAGTTCGGGAGCCCGCGCGAAATCTACGAGAATCCGAATACTGCCTATGTCGCAGCAAGGCTCGGGCAGCCCAGAATCAATCTGCTGCCGATCGGAGTGCTCGATGCACCCGCCCCGGCCGGTGCCGTGAAAATGGGGCTGAGGCCGGAAAACATCCGGCAGGGCGACGGGAAGGACGCGACGGTCACGCGGGTCGAGCATCTGGGCGACCAGACCCGGCTTCACCTGAAGGTCAGTGACCACGACGTGATCACTTTGACGGACCCGCACAGCACTTTGAACCCCGGAGAGACGGTGCAGATCGCGGCCCAGAACCCGATCTTCTTCGACGATAGCGGCAACCGGGTCATCTAGAGGGAGGACGAGATGGCGCAATTCATCAACGCCAAGGATGACCTTGTCAAAGAGGCGATCGACGGGCTTCTCGCCTGTTCCGGCGGACGACTGGCCCGGCTGGACGGCTATCCGCATATCAAGGTCGTCTATCGCGCGGACTGGGACCGGTCGAAAGTTGCCCTGATTTCGGGCGGCGGCTCCGGCCACGAACCGGCGCATGCGGGCTTTGTCGGCCCCGGAATGCTGACCGCCGCCATCTGTGGCGAGGTTTTCGCGTCCCCCTCTGTCGAAGCGGTGCTGGCAGGCATCCTTGCCGTTGCGGGCGACGCTGGGTGCCTTCTGATCGTCAAGAACTACACGGGCGACCGGCTGAACTTCGGGCTCGCTGCGGAACGCGCCCGCGCCTTGGGCCGCCGAGTGGAAATGGTCGTCGTTGACGATGACGTTGCCCTGCCCGACCTGCCGCAACCGCGCGGTGTGGCCGGAACGCTCTTCGTTCACAAGATTACTGGTGCGATGGCTGAAAATGGTGCCTCTCTCGAAGACATCACGGCGGCAGCAAAGCGCATTATCGGCAACGTGGCTTCCATCGGCAAGAGCTTGGACACCTGCACGGTTCCCGGCTCTCCGAAGGAAGAACGTATTGCCTCCGGCAAAGCGGAACTCGGCCTCGGGATTCATGGCGAACCGGGCGTGGAGCAGGTGGATTTCACCGGCGCGGAGCAGGCCATGTCCATTGTCCTCGAAAAACTGCGTCCGCATGTGAAGGACGGCCCCTGCGTGGCGCTTATCAACAACCTCGGTTCGACGACACCGCTTGAGATGTCGGTCCTCTGCCATGCACTGGCCAAGCAGGGCGTCGTGAGCCACGTGATCGGCCCGGCGCCCATGATGACCTCGCTCGATATGCACGGCTTTTCTGTCTCCGTTCTGCCTTCGACCGAGGACGACCTTGCGGCGCTTGCGACCCCGGTGCCGATGCCGGCATGGCCCGGCCTGCACGAAATGAAACCGGTGACCGTCAGACCCCTGCCGGACGGATTGTCCCCGATCGAGCCAATCCCCTCGCCCAATCAGAGGACGCGGAGAGTGATCGAGAACGTATCCGACCTTCTGATCGCTGCTGAAAGCGCCCTGAACGAGCTCGACGCCAAGTCCGGAGATGGCGATACCGGCTCCACCCTGGCGACTGCGGCCCGGTCCCTGAAGAACAGCCTGGACCGGATGCCGCTTGCCGATCTGACACAGCTTTTCCCGGCGCTCGGCAATGAACTCAGCCAGACCATGGGCGGCTCATCCGGCGTCATCCTCGCCATCTTTTTCAACGCTGCCGGCGATGCCTGCGCGAGTGGCGCGACGGTGGAAAACGCGCTGAAGGAAGGACTGAAACGAGTCTCGGAGGTCGGCGGCGCAATGGTCGGAGATCGCACGATGGTCGATGCTCTCGCGCCTGCGCTCGATGCTCTGAGCGAGGGGCTGCCCGCATCCGCCGCGGCGGCGCGGGCCGGGGCCGACAGCACGGCGTCGATCCACACCGCCAAGGCGGGCCGGGCGGCTTATGTTCCTTCCGAAAATCTCAAGGGACACAACGACCCCGGCGCGGAGGCGGTCGCACTTCTCTTTGAAGGTCTTGCAAACGCAACGGAGGGAGGCGACTGATCCAGAACGAAGTGAGACCTGCGCAGAAACCAACCGTCAACGACATTGCGCGTGTGGCGGGCGTTTCGCTTGCGACTGTGGATCGGGTTTTGAACGCAAGACCGGGCGTGCGCAGCGTGACCATTGAAAAGGTCAATAACGCCATCGCCGAACTGGGCTATGTCCGCGACACCGCGGCGGCCAACCTTGCACGAAAGCGCCAGTATCGTCTGCTTTTCATCATCCCGGAGACATCCAATGAATTCGTGGTGAAGCTGGCAGACGAAATTCGGGCGCAGGGCGCAGGTCTGCTGCATCAGCGCACCTCCCTTGAAAGCGCCTTCGTCCCGCCCTTCGATTCCCAATCCATCGTGGACATGCTGGACGCGCTTGACCCCGCCGCGATCGACGGTGTTGCGGTGATGGGCGTGGAAACGCCGCCCGTCCGCGACGCCGTGCGGCGCGCCCGTGACCGTGGCATTGCCGTGGTGGCGCTGGTCTCCGACCTGCCCAGTTCGGAGCGGGATCATTTCATCGGCATCGACAACATTGCCGCCGGCCGAACGGCTGCACAGCTCATGGGACGTTTCGTGCGCGGCGGCGGGCGCATTCTTGTCATTACAGGCTCTCGTCTGGCGCGCGACCACCTGGAAAGACGAACAGGCTTTGACGCATTGATGGCCGAGCAGTTCCCGGACCTGGAGGTCGTCGCCTCCATCGAGGGCCGCGATGACCCGGAGTTGATCCGCCGGATGCTGCCGGAGGTTTTCGCCTCTTATCCCGATCTGCGCGGCATCTATTCGTCGGCCGCCGGCAACCCCGGACTTATCGACTATCTCAAGGACACCGGTCCGCATGACGACATCGTCGTCGTCGCGCATGAACTGACCACGGCCTCGCGCCTGGCGTTGCAGGATGGCACGTTCGACGCCATCATCAGCCAGGATACCGGGCACATCGTGCGCTCCGCCACGCGGCTGTTGCGCGCCACTGTTGACAGCGTTCCGTTCGACCGGACACAGGAACGCATCCGCATTGACATCTATCTGAAAGAAAACTTGCCAATTGAGGGAGGAGACACATGAAGACGATAAAGGGTCCTGCGCTGTTTCTGGCGCAGTTCGCCGGTGATGAAGCCCCGTTCAATTCATGGGACAGCATCACCAAATGGGCCGCCGATTGCGGCTACAAGGGCGTCCAGGTGCCAAGCTGGGACGGACGGCTGTTCGACCTCGCCAAGGCCGCCGAGAGCAAGGATTATTGCGACGAGTTCAAAGGGCAAGCCGCAGCCAATGGCGTGGAAGTGACAGAGCTGTCCACCCATCTGCAAGGCCAGCTCGTGGCCGTTCATCCGGCCTATGATGCCGCTTTCGATGGTTTCGCCGCCGAAGAGGTTCGCGGCAATCCCGCCGCCAGGCAGGAATGGGCCGTCGATCAGGTCAAGAAGGCCCTGACCGCATCCAAGAACCTCGGCATCACCGAGCATGTCACGTTCTCCGGTGCGCTCGCCTGGCCCTATGTTTATCCGTGGCCCCAGCGCCCTGCCGGTCTGGTCGAAACAGCCTTCGACGAACTGGCAAAACGCTGGAAACCCATCCTCGACCATGCCGAAGACTGCGGCGTTGATGTGTGCTACGAAATCCATCCCGGCGAAGACCTGCATGACGGGATCACCTACGAGATGTTCCTGGAACGCACCGGCAACCATGCGCGGGCCTGTATGCTCTACGACCCGTCGCATTACGTGCTGCAATGCCTCGACTACCTCGACAACATAGACATCTACAAAGACCGCATCCGGATGTTCCACGTCAAGGATGCGGAGTTCAATCCGACAGGTCGCCAGGGCGTTTATTCCGGCTACCAGGGCTGGGTCGACCGCGCAGGCCGCTTCCGTTCGCTCGGCGACGGGCAGGTCGATTTCGGGGCAATTTTCTCGAAGATGGCGGCCAACGATTTCGATGGCTGGGCCGTGGTCGAATGGGAATGCTGCCTGAAGCATCCGGAGGACGGGGCGCGTGAAGGGGCGCAATTCGTGGCCGAGCACATCATTCGCGTCACAGAGAAAGCCTTCGACGATTTCGCCGATGGCGGAACCGATGAGGCGGCCAATCGCAAAATGCTGGGGATTTCGTGATGGTGACCGGACGCAACGAACAACTCGGCCGGCGCATTCGCCTTGGCATGGTCGGCGGCGGCAATGACGCCTTTATCGGCGGGGTCCACCGCATCGCCGCGCGGATCGACGACAAATACGAACTGGTGGCGGGGGCACTCTCCTCCACCCCCGAAAAGGCCAGAGCCAGCGGTGAAGCCCTTGGTCTCAAGCGGATTTACGAGGATTTCAAGACGATGGCGGCCCGTGAGGCCCGCCGAAAGGACGGGATCGAGGCCGTCGCCATCGTCACCCCAAATCACGTCCATTTCGCTGCCGCACGGGAGTTTCTGAAGCGCGGCATCCACGTCATTTGTGACAAACCCCTGACCTCGACGCTTCAGGACGCCAAGAAGATGGTGAAAGCGGCCGAAAGCAGCGAAGCCCTGTTCATCCTCACCCATAACTATACCGGCTACCCGATGGTCCGGCAGGCACGTGCTATGGTTGCTGGTGGCGAAATCGGAACCATTCGCGTTGTTCAGGTCGAATATCCGCAAGACTGGTTGACCGAAGAGCAAGACTTCAAACAGGCCGAATGGCGCACCGACCCGGCTCGATCCGGCGCGGGCGGTTCGACCGGGGATATCGGCACCCATGCCTATAACCTCGCCTGTTTCGTCACCGGGCTGGAAGCCGAAAGCCTTGCCGCCGATCTTCAGGCCTTCGTCCCCGGACGTCAGGTCGATGACAACGCCCATGTGATGCTCCGGTTCACAGGTGGCGCACGAGGAATGCTCTGGTCCAGCCAGGTGGCGCCCGGCAATGAAAACGGGCTGCGTCTGCGCGTTTATGGCGACAAGGGCGGCCTGGAATGGAAGCAGGAAGACCCGAATTACCTTTGGTACACGCCGTTCGGTAAACCCAAGCAACTTATCACCCGCAATGGCGCAGGGGCCGGCGACGCCGCCGCCCGCATGAGCCGCATCCCACCGGGGCATCCGGAAGGCTATCTGGAAGGCTTTGCCAACATCTATAATGAGGCGGCAGAGGCCATCCTTGCCGCACGCGACGGCTCTCCCATCCCGGAAGACGTCATCTATCCCACCGTTTACGATGGGCTGAAAGGCGTGCAATTCGTCTCGGCCTGCGTGAAATCATCGGCCCGGAACGCGGCCTGGATCAAACTGGAACACTGACTATGAGCGACTTTTTCAACGACATTCCCAAGATCGAATTCAAAGGACCGGACTCATCCGATGAGTTCGCCTACCGATATTACGACCCAGACGAGATGCTGGGCGGTAAGCGCATGGAAGATCACCTGCGCTTCGCCGTCGCCTGGTGGCACAGTTTCGCCTGGCCGGGCGGCGACCCGTTCGGTGGCCAGACCTTCGACCGCCCGTGGTTCGGCGACACGATGGACCTCGCCAAGATGAAGGCCGATGTGGCCTTTGAACTTTTCGAAATCCTCGGCCAGCCGTATTTTTGCTTCCATGATTTCGACATCCGGCCCGAAGGCGCTGATTTCGCGGAAAGCACGCGAAACCTAGAAGAGATCGTCGATTACATCGGCCACAAGATGGAGAGCGCGAAAACCAAGCTTCTTTGGGGCACGGCAAACCTCTTCACGCATCGCCGCTTCATGGCGGGTGCCGCGACCAATCCTGATCCGGATGTCTTCGCCTATTCCGCCGCAACGGTGAAAACCTGCATGGATGCCACGCTGAAACTCGGTGGCGAGAACTACGTGCTGTGGGGCGGACGGGAAGGCTATGAGACGCTGCTCAACACCGATCTCAAGCGAGAGCGGAACCAGGCGGGGCGCTTCCTGCAGATGGTGGTCGAATACAAGCACAAGATCGGCTTCAAGGGCACGATCCTTGTCGAGCCGAAGCCGCAGGAACCGTCCAAGCACCAGTACGATTTCGACGTGGCAACCGTCTACGGCTTCCTCAAGGAATTCGGGCTGGAAAACGAAGTGAAGATGAACATCGAACAGGGGCACGCGATCCTGGCGGGCCATTCCTTCGAACATGAGCTGTCCCTTGCCGCCTCGCTTGGCATTCTCGGCTCGATCGACATGAACCGGAACGACTATCAGTCCGGCTGGGACACCGACCAGTTCCCGAACAATGTGCCCGAGGTCGCTCTGGCCTATTACGAGATCCTGAAGGACGGTGGTTTCACGACCGGAGGCACGAACTTCGACGCCAAGCTACGGCGCCAATCGCTGGATCCGCAGGATCTGGTGCTCGGCCATGTCGGCGCGATGGATGTCTGCGCGCGCGGGCTCAAGGCGGCCCATGCTATGCTGGAAGACGGCGCGTTGGAGAAGGCCCGCGACGAACGCTATGCCGGTTGGGACAGCGCCGGTGCGTTACTGGAAAGCGGACTGGACGGCTGCTTCGATCACGTGATGTCGAACGGCCTCAACCCCGAGCCGCGTTCGGGCCGACAGGAACGGCTGGAGAATATCGTCAACCGCTACGTTTGATGACTGCACCGGGGCCGTCTCGCGCAGCCCCGGACTTGCCAAGACGGGCATGTTCCACGCAAACTGGTCGATATTTCATTGATCCGATTGCGAGACAGACATGGCCATTCCGTTCGAAGAACCCTCCCCCAGATTGATGTATGCGTCGCAGGACGTGATCGACGATCTCGACGCGCATTTCACCCGCCGGGACGTGCCGGTCAGCCAGGATGACCGGCTGCTGATCGCAACCTGGAACATCGCCAATCTGGGCGCGCAGGACCGCCCGCCCCGTGCTCTGCCCGTCATCGCCCATGTCCTCAGCCGTTTCGACCTGATCGCAGTGCAGGAGGTGAACGACAATTATCGAACCTTCGAAAAGATCGTCGGTCAGATGGACGGAGACTTCGATTTCGTGATCTCCGACAGGGCCGGAAACCAGGAGCGCCTTGCCTTCATATACCGGAAGAACAAGGTCACGCTCGACAAACTCTGGGGCGAAGTGGCGCTGAACAAGAACGAATACCCCAAACGGACGGTAACGGCGCATTACCAAGAGAATGGCCAGCAGAAGACTCAGAAATTCAAAGACCTTCGCTTCGTTCCCTTCGACCGCAACCCCTATATCGGCAGCTTCCGGTCCGGAAATCTGGGTTTCGTTCTTGCCAACGCTCACCTTTATTTCGGCGGTTTTCAGAACTCCACCAGTCCCGCGAAACGCGCGAAATATGCGCGACGGGTTCTCGAGATTTTCGCCCTCTCCCGATGGGCAGACAGGGTCAGCAAGGGCGGCAATGCCTGGGATCGGGACATCATCCTTCTGGGCGATCTGAACGTGCCGAACATGGATGAGAATGAAGCGACCATCCGGGCGCTTAAGGAGTTCGGCTGGAGTAGCCTGGACTACGTTTCAAATCAGACCATCGGCACCGATCCGACCCAGCTTTCGCATGTCGGGGGAACGAATCTGGGAAACGACAAGACCTATGATCAGATCGCGCTGGCTCCGACTTCGCTCAGCGGCAAGGTCTCCCAATTCGGTGTCTTTGATTTCGACAATGCGGTCTTTTCTTCGAAGTGGGACGCTCTGGAGGCCGAACTGCCCCACAGCAAGGCAACTGCCCGGTTCGCGGCCTACGTGAAGTTCCACATCTCGGACCACAGACCGCTCTGGATGCAACTTCGCACGAACTGAAGGCTTCCGAGTCGGACAAAAAAACCACGCCGTTCAATTCGCACGGCGTGGTTTGTATCTTTAGATCGGGCCGGAGGGCGGCCCGTTCGATCAGAGCAACGACTGCACGTTGACGCCGAAAGTGATTGCGCCGATCAGTTCGCCCGTCTTCGGATCCTTGATAGGCATGGACACCTGCGACTGATAGGAACCGGTGCTTTCGTCGTACTCGACTTCACTGATGTGAATTTCGCCCGATCCGTTGCCAAAGGTCTTCTGCCACTTGGCTTCGTCGCCCTGCCAGTAATCCGAGGTCTCGACGCTTTGCGCGACGTTCAGACCGAGATTGTCCATAGCAAAGACTTCGGTGACGAAATTGGCCGTCGCCGCTTGCTGGGCTCGCAGCCACTCGGAACTCGGGTGGCTCAGGAGACGGTCGATCAGCGGCTTGTTGGCCTCTTTGCGCTGCGCACGCCAGTCCAGATCGAGCTGGTCGATCTCGGCCTGGCTCAGTCCGGCATGTGCAGCGTTCTGGTCGCGAATGGCCTGAAGGAGCTCTTCATTCTCCAGCCATTTGCTAAGCTGCGCCTCGGCATAGGCACGAAGCGGAACACGATAGACGTCTTCCTGTCCCGGCGTCGCCAGCATGTAGAGCGTGACCACATTGCTCATGTCGGTCATCAAACCAGAAGACACTTGCGCAAGAGCTTCGACGTTCTGCGCGGTCGGCTGCATGCCGCCGCGGATCGCGTCGAGAACGGGCTTGCTTTCCTGCCAGGTCGCATTCACCGCTGCCAGTTCATCCTTGATGATGTCGTTGGGCGGCGGGTTGACCCCGGCATCCAGCATCCCGTCGCGCAAAGCATTCAGCGATATGGTATACATGTCGAGGCTTTGCCCGAGCGCGTCCGTACCGCCTGTCGTGCCGGCGACGATGCCGCAGACTTCCTTGGCGATCCGGTGGCCCAGCATCGGCTGACGACCGGCAATATTGAGTGCCATTGCATCGGCCTGGGTCAGTTCATGCGGGTTCGAATACTTGCCCGACACGTCTGAAGCCAGGATGTTCGTGGCATCCAGAAGCCGCATGTTTTCGTTTGCGATTATGTCGGCCGCACGGGTCTTTCCCGCCGAGTCGGACGCCAGCGTCGCTGCGGCTTCGTCCACCGGGCCCCAGATTTCCTGGACTGCCGCAAGTGACTTGAGCACCACGCGGTTCTTCTCGGCGGATGGAATGCCCAAAGCGAGGCTTCCGTTTTCTAGCCCTTGCATGATCGTATTGAAATCGGCGCGGGCAGCTTCAAGTTCTTCCTGTGCCGTCTCGACGCCGATACCGGCATGGACGCGGCAACTTGCCGACCCGATCTTTTGGGTCAACATTCTCAGCTCGCTTGAAAGGTTCACGCGGGCCTTCGAACCGTCAAAGACCGGTTCGGACTGTGCCAACGGGGCTCCGGTCTGCGCAAGAAGCCCGGCGCATACGGTGGCCGCACTTAGCAGCAGGTTTCTGATGGGGCGTTCGGTTTTCATCTCTTGGTTCCTGTCCAGTATCCTGAATTCAAGCGCGACCGTCCAAATCAAACCCCCAACCGGCCAACCGCACTTTGAAACAAACCTCTAGGATGCCCGCCCGGTTCGGAACGGGCATCCAAAGGGGTTGCGTTAAGTCGCGGACTTCGAGATCCACACTTCGACACGGCGATTGATTGCCTTGCCGCGATCCGTGATGTTGCAGGCCGACGGCGAGACTTCACCAAAGCCGGCAGTCCGGGCCTGGATGTGGTCGAGACGTCCTCCTGCGGCAGCCCGCATCTCGTCCAGGACGGCGCCAGCGCGACCGATGGACAGGCGACGGTTGGCTTCGAAAGCGCCCACATCGTCGGTGAAGCCGACAAAGGTCACTTCGGTGCCATCCGGCGCACCTTCGAGGTAGTCAACCAGACGCTGCATGTCGAGTTGACCACGTTCGTCCAGCTTGGACGAGCCAGTGCGGAAGCGGAACGTGGCCGAAAGACGATCATACTTGGCCATCTCGTCCAGCATTTCATCGATGACACTAACCTCGAAACCGGCGTCATAGGCGGACGCTTCTTCAGCGAGAGCCAATGCCCGGCCATCGTTCAGCGTCTGCTCCTGACGCGTGATGCCAAGGTCGATGAAGCCAGACTTGCCGATCACGCCGTCCGCGTCTTCCGAGACCACGAAGTCGAGGAAGGACCGGCTGGCGTCGTCGAGATTGTCCGAACGGTTGTAAAGATACATCCGGCGGCTCAGCGAATATTCCTCGGTCTTGGCCGAGAAGGCGTCCGGCTTGGCCGTGATGCCGCATTCGTTGACCAGGGTCACGCCCTTCGCGCCACGCTGGAAGGCGTAGCCGACATAGCCGATGGCATTCTGGTCAAGATAGACCACGTTCGACATCTGCTGGTCGTCAACGGCGATACCAGACGGAATGAAGTTAGGCTTCTCGTCACCGAAGAGGTAGGTCATGAAGAAGTCGTAGCTGGCCGAATCCGGATCGCGAGCAATCACGTTGATGGGTTTGTCCGGTCCGCCAAGCTGGCGCCAGTTGGTGATCTGGCCCGAGAACACGCCGCGCAGTTGCTCGACCGAAAGCGTGTCAACCGGGTTCGACGGATGCGTCACGATCACCATCGAGTCGACGGCGACAATGCGTTCCTGGCTGGGATCAACCATGTTGCCAGCACCTGCGGCACGCAGCGCACGGGCTTCGTCCTTGGTGATCCGACGGGCGGACATGCCAACAGTGGCGTCGCCGTCCAGAAGCGAGGTAAAGGCGTCGGCATCGGTTGTAGCCGAAACCAGGTAAGAGCCGATCTCTTCACCGAAGCCGCCATCGCTGATGAGCGTTGCCAGCGTCTGGTTTTCAGCCGGGTTGCTGATCTCGGCATCCGCGTCCATCGATGCGGCGAAGCCGGTCATCAGGAGCGGCATCATGCCAAGTCCGATTGCGTCCGAACCCGCAATCGCCACATCGGCGGTCACGGAATCGAATGTCGGACAGGCGGCGCCTTCGCAGCGCACACGGCTTGCGCTGATACGCAGATCGCCGAGAGCTGTCCGGATGATGTAGTTGTCGTCTTTGAAGTCGACGAATTCGCCGACAAGGTTCACGGTTCCGTCCGAAGATTTCAGCGTGACCTGGTCTGCCAGTGCCGCGGTCGAGAACATGAGCCCCGATGCGAGTGCGACCCCAGCCGCAGATGTCTTAAGGTGACGTGCTAGTCTATTTGACACGAGTTCCACTCCAATGTTCAGGGACCACGACGGGTCCATCCCGGTATTTCTGAATGGAAACAAACCGGGAAATTGGGCGGAAATTGTGTTCAAATCTGGGTTTTTGAAAATTACGATGAAAATTGTATCTTTCAAAAAACGCACTCAGGGGAATTAGTGTAACTAAATGATATTAATACAAAAAAACAAAAACAGAAAGAACATTTCTTGGCAAATGAGGCAGTTTCAAGCAGATTTCTTTGCACAGATGCCGTGCGATCTGAAAACTGCCGTATGGAAACAATCCCGGCCCGCCAACATGTGGTAAGGAATGTTAATGTTGGGCGTGCGGGCTGAATGTCAGCCTGCGGCAGCCTTGTAGCTCATCGACACAAGCCACATCTCGCCATTTCGTTTGACCGCGAAATTGAACAATGTCGTCCCGCTCAGAATTTCACGCTTCAGCAGATCGGGAAGTGCATCATGGCCATCGATCATTTCGTTCGCCGGCATGAATGCGATCAGTTCATCGCCCGTTCTGAGATCGGCTTCTCCCTGCCCGGCTCCGTTTGTCACGGTCGTGACCCAAACACCGTCCCTCTGGACTGTCTCGAAACTGACGCCGTTCAACAGCATGGTCTGATGCGTCACCGGCACGTCTACGCTTCGGACGAACGTCTTCCCGGTCGCCGGTTCGGCAAGCCCGAAGGTCACGGCGACGGAATCGCCAGCTGAGGGATCGGATGTCGCGGTCACGACACGCTGGAAATCGTTCAGCGTGTCGATCGGAAAGCCATTGATCGAGACAACCCGCAACCCGGGAGCCAGTTGTTCCGCGATGGAGCCTTCGGACGACGCAATGATCGTCGGGTTGTCAGCATCGGGCACGACCGGAAATCCAAACGTCCGGGCAGTGATGACGGACTCAATATCCTGCACATCGCCAGTGGAGGTGGACGGTGACGCCGCCGCCAGGGTCTGGTCTTGGGGTGTCGGGGTTTCAACCGAAGTCGTTTCCGGAAGGTCCTCCGAGCGTCCGCGCACCACGTCCGTTCCGGTGCCGGGGCCACTCGATTGCGCGGCGCGTCGGCGCGCCGTATCCGACGACCTGCTTTGTTCCGCGAGCGGCGGCTCAGCCAGGAAGAACGGCAATTGCTCGACGACACGGGTTTCGGCAGGCGGAGTTGCCTCGCCTGCGCTTTCAGTCGGGGCCGCACGTGCGATCTCTTCTGTCCCGGTGGTAGGATCGGGCGCTGCCACGGGGTCTTCGCCTCGGGACATCATGAATGCGCCCCCTGCGGCGAAGATCAGCAGTGCTGCGCCGGCAACGCCGATGTAGAGGCCCTTGCCCCCCGAGCCTGTTCCGGCGACGGCAGGGCGCATCAGATCCTCTTTCGGCTTCGCATTGCTGCTCTTCCTGGGACGCTTGGGGGAAACGGTACGAACCTTGCGCGACGTTTGCACGGCTTCTCGCTGCCCGGCCACTCCAACGAGATTGCCATTGTCGACAGCAAGCGTCGGACGCGAAATCGAGCCGCGCGACATGGCACGATCCGTCGGACCCGGAATCATCGACCGCCAGGCGGCGGCACTTTGCAGACGATCCTTCGGAAACACGTTCAGCGCCATGTCGATGGCGTCCAGGAAAGGCTCGGGATAGCCGTGGGCAAGGTCCCTGATCGAGATATAAGGATCGTCATCTCCCCCGGCGATCGCAGACAGACGATTCTGTGCATTCGCAGGGAGTTCCTTGGTGATCACATGATACAGTGATGCCGCCAGAGAGTATAAATCGCTGGAGGGATGCTGTTCGGAATTGTTCGCGTAGAACTCCTGAGGCGAATACCCGTCCTTCACTGTCCGCATCGACCCAAGATAACTCGTCGCGATCGAGACGTTCTCGCGAGCCGCGCCGAAATCGATCAGGACAGGTTCGTTCTCGTTGTTCAGAAGAATGTTGTCAGGTGCAATGTCCCGATGCAGCACACCGACATCGTGGATAAACTCCACCGCATCGAGAAGTTTCCGGGTAATGAGAATCAGCGCCGACGGATCGAGATTTTCGGAGCTGTCCGCGATTGCCATAAGATCGCGGCCCTGTACGAAGTCCATCGCCATATAGGCTGTGTCGTTGTCCTCGAAGACCTGATGGACACCGACGATATTCGGATGCGACAGCCGCGCAAGGCTGCGGGCTTCTTCGATGAAAAGATCGACGATGGTCCGAAACGCTTCCGCCTGATTGCGTGAGCGCACCCGGACCGTAGAATTGCTGCGGCTACAGATCGACTCCGGGAAACACTCCTTGATAACAACGAGACGATCCAGGCTGTCCTTGGCAAGATAGGTAATCCCGAACCCGCCATTGTTGAGAAACCGCTCGATCACATACTGACCGTGAAGCAATTTCGTGCCGGGTTTCAGCTCATCGGAGAACACTTCGCCGATCGCTTCTTCGGATGTCATCTCTGAATTCATATGTATGACCACTACTTAACTGCCGCGCGCGCAGCGGGTACGTCCTCCCTTCATGAAAGATAAAAGTGTCATTAAAGAGCGGCAAATGTGTGGAATTTACGCTAAAATCGAAACACAGGAATCTGGCCATCAGGCTGGCAAACCAAGCAAAGTTTCCCCGCCCATGCCACCGTAGACAGACAGGCCTCGCCCCCAAGACATTTTCTTTTAGTTAAACCTTTCAAATAGTTAATCAATTTCCAACAAATGTAGCGGCACGCGCCGAGGGCCAGACAGCACCGGTTTTTTAAGCGATTGAACTCGCTGGGAAACACTTTGTTTACACCACCACGGGGCCATTTGTGGCAGAAATGTGGTAGCCAGATAGGCAAAGGGCTGAAAGGTGGATTAAGTGGTAAAATTCGTATACGGCGCAGCGTTTGCGTTGGTATCGGGGGCAGCATTTGCTCAGGATACCGTCATATGGCAAGACAATGTGGAAGGGTGGAGTGTTGCGATTGATCGCACCATCGAGGACTCCTGCTTTATCTTCTCGGGCTTCGACAACAACGTCTTTCTGCGGTTCCAGTTCAACACGACCCAGCAGAACGTCCAGTTCATCGTGGCAAACATCCAGTGGGAGTCGCTGGAAACCGGCCGCGACTACGATATGGAGATCGCGTTTGGAGATGACGAAATCTGGACAGGTATGGCCAAGGGTCACCGTTGGAACGACATTTTGCCGAGCCTCGTCCTTTCCGTTCCCATGGCCGACCAGCAGGCGTCGCACTTCATGAAGGACTTTACCGGGGTCGGATCGGTAAGCATCTCTCACGAAGGTTCGGAAATCGCGAAACTCGCCCTGGCCGGCACTGAAGAAGCTGTCGCTTCCATGATGAAATGCCAGGCGAGCGTGTCGCAGGAAAGCGACGCGAGAAAATCGGCGTCCGATCCCTTCGCAGCGCAGGCCGACAGAATCTGAGACATTCAAATTCAGAGAGCGCCATTGTTTGAGATTTGAGATAAGCCACCTGTCCAAAGTGAAACAGACTTTGGTCAGGTGCGTCTTGTCTGGTGAACAATCCCCGTTCGACCGCCCGCATCAGTTCCATGGGCGTTGCGAATTGTGACGGGATTGGGGCCAAACGCCTTATAATCTTCCACGGTTCAACAAGGCTTAACCTTAAAAGCGACCGATTTTTCCTCCAGCTTGCAGCCTGAATAAGAGTGCAACTCATGTGAGGGCAAGGCTATGAGCCGGGAAAACAGCGCTTTGGAAGTTGAAGACGAAGAATTCGTCGACGAACTGAAGCCGGACACGAAACTGATGCTCGGGCAGTATACGATCGAGGATTTCCTCGCGGCGGGCGGATTCGGCATCACTTATCTTGCAAAGGACAGCCTGGGACGCCGGGTTGTCATCAAGGAGTGTTTCCCGGGCAGCTTCTGCCGCCGGCAAAACACGTCGGTGACACCGCGCTCGCGCGCTCATCAGAATGAGCTGAAATCCATTGTGCGCCTGTTCAGTCAGGAAGCGATGGCCCTTGCCAAGGCGAACCACCCGAACATCGTCGGCGTGCATCAGGTCTTCGAGGAAAACAATACCGCCTATATGGCGCTGGATTACGTGCAGGGCCGCGATCTTCTGGAAATTCTTCAGGAAGATCCCGACAGCCTGCGCCCTGATCTCGTCGAAGGCTACCTCGTCAAGATTCTCGACGCGATCAAGCACATCCACCAGTTGGGCATGTTGCACCGCGATATTTCGCCCGACAACATCATCATCAATGAACAGGGCGAACCGATCCTAATCGACTTCGGTGCCGCACGCGAAAGCACGAACGAACGCGTCACCCGCATGTTGTCGGCTCTGCGCGTTGTAAAAGACGGCTATTCGCCTCAGGAATTCTACATCGCGGGCAGCGATCAGGGTCCGTCCTGCGATCTCTATTCCCTTGCCGCCAGCTTCTATCACTTGATCACCGGCGATCTGCCGCCTGACAGTCAATGGCGTCTTTCGGCCTGTGCTGCGGGTGATGACGACCCGTATGTACCGCTCGGGAACAAGACCGACGCCTATTCCAAGGCGTTCACATCTGCCCTGGACAAGGGCATGGCAATTCTTCCGCGCGACCGGATGCAAAGCGCCGAAGAGTGGATCTCCTATCTGGAGGGCGGCAAGGTTGCACCGGCGGTCACCAGCAAGATCTCGCGCTCCGAACCCGCTACGGTGACCGCGAAACCGAGCAAGCCGATGCTGCCGATATTGCTCGGCTCCACGGCCCTCGCCGCTGCCGTCGGCGCAGGATTCTTCATGATGTCGGGCAGCGATGACAGCGCTCCCAACGGCACGCTGGACCAATCCGATGTGGCCGTGGCAACGCCCGCGCCTGAAACTGCACCAACTGCACCAACTGCACCCGCCACCGCAACCGAGCAGCCGTCGACACCGACGCTCGCCGAAGCGGAACCCGAAACGCCGGCGGTCCAGCCTGCGCCGGAGGTTGTGGCGGAGGCAACACCGTCCCCGGTTGAAACACCAGAACCTGTCGAACCCGTCGGCCTGAGCGACGCGGAACCGGAAGTGGCCATCACAATCGCGGAACCGCCCGTTCCGGCGGTGGAAGAAACCACCGACTTTGTGGTCGCCCCGATCATCGCCGCGCTTCCGAAAACCGGCGTCGTGCCGCAACCGCGTCCGCTTCGCGACATTGACGCAGAAAGCGCCGCCGCGCAGCCCGTCATCGAAACGACGGCACCGGCCGCACCGGAACCCCAGGTTGCCGAGGCTGAACCACCGAAACCCATACAGCCTGTCGAAACCAACAACGCCTCGCTTGATTTTTTCATGTCGATGGCGGAATCGTCCCAGCCGGAAATCACCACTGCACGCGCTCCCCGCGCGGTAGCTCCTGCCGCACAACGGCAACCAGCGGCGCCTGAGCCTGCGCCTGCGCCTGCCGAGGCGGAGCCGACCCAGGACAATCTGACTGGATCAGGCATTGTCACGCGATATGTCCCGGTCCTTCCGTTCACCTTGTCGCCCTGGACACCTGGAATGGTCCTATCCGCGGCTGAGGGCGCGCCGAGTTGGCTGACCAAGAACTCCCGAATCGTTTCGATCGAAGGACAGCCGGTGGCGTCCAACGACGACATTCAAGCGATGATCCTGAGCCTCGCGCCGCAAGACGGGAGCGAAAGCTTCAGCGTTGCGATCAGCGTCGATACGGGTCTGAACACTGCCGTGGAAGAACGCATGCTGCCGATCAACAGCGAGCAGCATACCCTGCTGCTCAATGGGCTGCAGTTTGTCTCGCGGCAACACAGCGGCGGATGGACCACCGAGGTCACTGAAGCCCCGGACGCATCCAACTTCAAGGTCGGGGACAAGCTCGTGTCCTTTGTATCGACCTGGGAAGATATCGACGGGCCGAACACCTTCCAGAGCATTCTGGAACGGGAACTGGCAAACGGCACATCCAGCTTTAGCTTTGCAGTCAGTCGCGATGGCGAGATTTGGATCGAAGCATTCAATCTTGCCGCGCTCGGCAACTGACGGCGGACGACGATTAACAAGGAGAGTAACGTGTTCCTTTTTAGAAGAAAAAACCGCAAGAAGATCGACGAGCCGCTGATCCTGAATCCGGACGAGCGTCCGGGGGCCGTTGTCTCGGCACCTGCGCCCGCGCCTGTTTCGGGCCCCACTCCTGCACCGGCCGCTGCCCCTGGAGGCGATGAGCCGGTTCTGCGCAAGCGTCGCCGTGTGAACAACGGGAACAAGACGCGCCTCATGGGCTTCGACACGTCCGACGGGCGTGTGGTGGACCTTTTCGGCGAAGACAAGGCCACAACAGAAACTGGTCACTTCAAGTTTCCGGTCGGTCTTGTGATGGTCGTCAAGGGACCGGGCCTGGGAGAATGTTTCGCGATCAAGACCGGCATGTCGCAGATCGGGCGCGGCGAAGATCAGGCGATCCAGCTCGATTTCGGCGACCAGGCGATCTCGCGCGAAAACCATGCCGCTATCGTTTATGACCCGAAGGAACACACGTTCCTTCTGGGCCACGGCGGCAAATCCAACATTGTGCGGTTGAACGGTAAACCGGTCGTCAGCACCAGCGATCTTTCAAATAGCGACGAGATCGAAATCGGCGAGACCAAGCTGCGCTTCGTTGCGCTTTGCTCGAAGGATTTCAATTGGGAAAGCGCTGAAACTGAAGAAGGGACTGACGACGATGATGTGGAGATTGCCTGAACCCCGCTTCGACGTCGCATCCGCTCTTGATCGTGGGGGGCGCGACTACCAGGAGGACACCCTCGTTTCCGACTTTGCCGTCGGCGACGATTGCGGGATCATTGTCCTGGCTGATGGGATGGGCGGTCACTCCGCCGGAGACGTCGCCAGCAAGACCGTCGTGACTGAGGTTTACAGCGAACTGAAGTTCCATAGCGACCTGTTCTTCGATCACGCGGACCATTTGCCCAAACTGATGCTGAGCGCGATCACGAATGCCAATGACTGTATGCGTGAAGCCATGCTGGAAAACGCGGAAGCGCGCGGCATGGGGTCAACGGTCGTGGCGGCGGTGATGGCTGGCACCAAGATGTATTGGAGTTCGGTCGGCGACAGTCCGCTCTATCATTATCGCGCCGGCACCATGACCCAGATCAACGAGGACCATTCAATGGCACCTCAGATCGACGCAATGGTCGCGGCAGGCGCCATCAGGCCCGAGGATGCCAAGATGCATCCGGATCGCAACTGCCTGACTTCCGCCGTCGCCGGCGGCAAGATTGCCCGAATGGACAATCGCGGCGTGGCGCTGGAACTGAAGGCGGGAGACATTGTCGTTGTTTCAAGTGACGGTCTGCAATTCCTTGAAGACAAAGTCATTGCCAAGATCATCACGCGGAACCGCCGCAAGCCCAGCGCCGATATCGCGAACGCGCTGCTTCAGGCGGTGAAGGGCCTCGACGACCCCGAACAGGACAATATCTCCTTTGCGGTGGTCAAGGTGCGCCACGAAAAGCCGGTCATCCGGCCCAAGCGCCGCGGCAATGTCACGGAAGTGGATTTCCATTCGACACGTCTTGCCGACGAGGCACTTTTGGAAGGTATGGAGAGTAAGAGCGAAACCGGATCAAAATCGGAACCGGATGTCGCTCAGCAAGCAACGGGTGGCTAGGGGATCATGTCCGAAGACAACAGAGTAGCGGAAACAGCGCTTCGCCTGAAGGAGCTGATCGATAATGGTGATCTTTCCGGGAATGACCGCTATATGGCGGAACGTTGCCTGCGCCGTCTCGAACAACCGTTGCGCCTGACTGTCTTCGGCACAGACCCTAAGCATGCGATCCAACTGATCAACCTGATGGTCGGTCAACCGGTCGTTTCGCCAAACATCTCGAGGGCGCGCATCCAGTTTTTGCATGGGCAATCCGCCTATGCACGCTTGCAATATCGTGATGGTTCGCAGGAGCGGATCGACGGCAAGGATTTCAGACGGCTCTTCGACGATAGTCCGTCTCGGGTCCGTATCTATCTTGATCTCCCGGTCTTGAAGAAAATTTCCCTCCTGGTCGCGGCGGAAAAAAGCACGAAGTCGCTGTGTGCCGATGTGGAAAAGACATTGCCCCCGGCGGATATCGCGATATTCGCCGGCGATGAACTGACCCACGAACTGAACAACGTTTGGCAAAGCCTTCCGGACAGGCTCCAGCATCACAGCTATCTCGTCTTGTCGCCGGACATGGATTACGACAGTTGGAAGCCGATCGCTCAGGAATTTGTCGAGATTCTACGCGTCGACCCTCGTCGTGCGCAGGCCGCCAAATCCGCCGAAGGTGGCGTCGATAAGGAAGAGTTCAAGGAGTCCGGCGGTGCCCAACTGGTGAAGACCATCAAGCGGGAAATTGACCTGCTTCTGCAATCTTCGCTCGACGCCAGCGAAGTCCTTTTGTTGCGCTACAGCGATGACGCCGACGAGGCTGTGGAACCTTCCGACGACCACGAGGACGGGCTTCCTCCCGGCATTTCGGAAGAAGTCATGCAACAGCTTCGCTCGCCCCAACTGCGCGAACAGGTCTATTCCGTTCCGCTTGGCAAGCTCGCCTCGCGGTCGCGTATGTTGGGTGCCGCAGCCTCTCCTCCGACGGTCACCTCGCGGACCTTGTCCATGGCGATAAAGAACATGCCCAAATCCGTGGTTCGTCCGATGTCGAAAGTTGCAACCAAGGCTCGCACGAACTCGCGTAAAAGCCGGCCCGGAGCGACACCCTGGTCGCTGGGTCTCTGACGCCTGGCAATCCGAAGCACCGACCGAAAATCGGGAATGGACGCCCCGAAATGGTGCGGCCACTTCAGTTTGGTCTGCGCCCCATTCCGCGGGCAGCTATGCACTCGCTTTCGGCACCTCGAATTCGATCGCGGCCTGCTCGTCGCCTGCAATGGCGCGCTCGAAGGCCGTCAGCCTTTTGTAGATCGACATCAGTTCGACAATGGTTGTCCATGAACTGACCAGAAACTGAAACGAGCTTTCCACACGTCCGAAAGCACGCGCGATCTGTTGCATCACACCAAGTGTGAACCCGGCGCTGATGATCGTCGGCCCAAGGGCGATATAGGGCACAATGACCCCGGCCTGAAGATACGAATACCGCACGACGTTGAAATACAGATAGTTCAGGTACAGCCGGAAATAGTTCCGGCGGACATTGGAGAAAAGTTCCGCAAGCGTTGGCGGTTGTGCCCTGTCCGAGTCGTCTTCCCCCAGCACAAGCTCTTTCCGGAAAGCCGCCTCGACGCGCTGGTTGCGGAACTCAAGGCCGGGCAACCGCCAGCCGGCCAGGGCGAGCAGGGTCGTGCCGACAATAGACCAGAGTATGGCCACGAATACGAGCGCCTGCGGGACTTCACCGACAATGGGCAATTCCTTCACGAAGGACGACAGGCCCCAAAGGATCGGCAGAAAGGCCAGCAATGTCATGATCGCATCGATGAACCGCGACCCCAGCGCCTCCATGATCCGCGCGAATGCCATGGTATCTTCCTGAATACGCTGTGACGCCCCCTCGATGTGCCGGACCTTTGGCCAAAGCTCCACATAGCGGTCATTCATCGCCGTTCGCCAGCGGAACACGTAATGCGAGGTAAAGAACGCCCCCAGGACTGCGGTAATGATGAATACCATAGCGATCTTCAGGAAGGTGAAGAGCTGCGTGTAGTAGTTCTCCGAAGTGACTGAATTGGGCTCGGCCAGGGCCTGTTGGATGGTGTCGTAGAACGTCCCGAACCATTCGTTGATCATGACGTCGAGTTGAACCTGAAACCATGTCACGAAAACGATCAGCGCCGATCCGGCCACCGACCATCTGGCCCAGCGATGTGACGTCACCTGTAGCCAGGCGATCACGAAGATCCCATAGCCCAAAGCGGTATATTCATAAAGCCAGACGCGCGTCGCATCCCAGCCGGTAAGCCCGGAAATTCCCAACGGATCTTGCCATTCCTTGAAGAAGAACTGCCAGAGCGCGATGCAGATCCCGGCCCAGATCAAGGCAGAGATCACGAAGCGTTTCGGACTGGGAAAGAATGAATTGAACATCTGAGCTTACCTATTCGGGATTGTTCACGCGAAGTCGTTTGGCAAGTGCGACGAACCTGGGGCGCAGTTCATCGGCGGATCGAAGCGGCGGGTCGAACCAGACCCGGGCTACATCGTCGGCAAGGATCAGGTCGAACCCGGCGGCGTCAACGCAGGCAAGTCTCCACGGCCCGCTCGTTCGGTTGGCGAGTTCCACCGCAAAAAGCCGAATAGCATCAGAATGATCGGCGTTCATGTGGGCGACGGTTTCTGCTTCCATGTCAACAAGCTCCCCTACGGCAGGGGCGATCAGGTCGTCGCGTTCCAATTCGTATGCCTTGCCGAAACCGCCATTCAGAGAAGCACCCGACATCTCCAGACGCCAGAAGGCAAAATCTCCGAAATCCGCGTATAAAGCCGCTTTGGGATGCCTGGCCAGAAAGCGCGACCTGACCCTTTCGCGATCGCTGTCCATCAGCATCGCCGCCCGTCCGAAAACGGTCATGCGCGGGTGCGCCAATGGATCTCCCCGGCCCGGTTCGCCAAGCAAAATGGAAATCCTGGGATCGCGTTCGATGGCGCCGAAATGGCCGGATAACCGTGAGATCAGGAAAACCGGGGAGCCATCCGCGTCGCTGGCAACCGAAACTCGGCTGGCCATTGGTGTGCCGGAGACAGGGTCCAGCGTCGCCAGGGCTCCATAGCGCGACGTACGAAGAAGCGTTTTCGCCAGACGCCGCGTTTCATCGTCCACGGCTTGCCGAAATTGTTTCACCGTCACCTTGTTTCCATCCGAGACACTCGTTTGCCGGACTGTTGCAGGTCCTGCCGCCTCAGTAAACCGGAACACTCGCAAACTGCCCGAGACCTTCGTCACCTTGCGCCCGCCAACAACTTCTCGACATCCGCGACCCCACCGATGGAAAAGATCTCTTCAGGTTCCAGCGGACGATTCAACTCACCTTCAACCGCACGAACGACGCGCATATGTGCAAGGCTGTCCCAATTCGGACAGGTATCAATCGTCATGCTGGTTGCAATTTCCTCCTCCGGGAGCCCCAACGCCTCAGCCAGAATCTTCCGCGCGCCCACCGGATCAACCATTCAGTTCCAACTGGCGCTTGGACCGCCAATCCTCCGCAAGGTATTCGAACAGCAACGTGTCGCAGTGTTCCTCGGTGACAGGGGAATAGACGGATTTCTTCTCCCACCCGACAAGGCGAAACCCCATCTTCTTGTAATTGTAAAGCGAGCTCGCATTCGATGACAGCACACGCCCGGCAAAGCGGATCACGTGCGGAGACTGGCAGAAATGATCCATCAAGGCGGTTCTGACCTCCTCGAAGGCACCCTTTCCCCACCATGATTTCGCCGTCAGTGCGATCTCCATCCGCGCAGTGCCGGATCTGTCGATGCGGATCTTGTGGGCACCGATTGTTCCTTTGATCTCCCGCGCAACGATGGCGTGGTAAAACGTCGTTCGCCCGTCAGGCTTTTTGAGTCTCCTGACCCATTGAACTTTCGAATACGAGGCCCGATCGAACATCAGATTGTGAAGGATCTCGCGGTCATCTGCCCAGGGCAATGTGACCTTGATCGCCTCCGCGCGATTGCAGTTGACCAGATCGAACCGTTCCGATCGAACGCTTTTCGCCAGATAGTGGTCGACTTCGGTCGGTTTGCGAAATCTCAGAGCCATCGGTTCAATGCTTGCTTCCGAGTGTTCCGGCGGTCAATCTTCCCGCGATCCGTCTTTTCAATTTCTTCAACGACCTCGATACGGTGTGGCACCGCGTGAGGCCGGGCATTCCGGGCGCACCATTTGATCAGATCGCTGCCTTGCAGATCCGATCCTTCCATTTCAACAACCACCGCGCCCACCAGTTCACCCGACAGTTCATCCGGAATCCCGAAACTGCAAGCCTCCAAAACGTCCGGATGGCGCTCCAGCAGCATGTCCACTTCTTCCGCGAGAACCTTGATTCCGGCCTTGTTGATTTCATTCTTGACCCGGCCGATCAGTCGAAGGTTCTGGTCGTCGGTCAACTCTCCGATATCGCCCGTCATCATGAAACCATCTGCCACAAACTCGGACGAGCTCTCTCCCCAAAGCCCCAGCATCTGACCCGGCGACCGAACCGCGACTTCACCCATGCCCTGGTCCCGCAACGCTCCATCACGCAGGACGCGGAAGCGACCACCCCAAGGCCTGCCCACAAAACCCTCCGCGTCGCCCGACGGTCGGGTTCCCCCGGAAATCCAGTTGGCCGTCTCCGTCATTCCATAGGTATTGAACACGCTGTCCGAGCCGCACCAGGCTCGGATGTCATCCCATAAGGACAAAGGCAGAGGCGCCGACCCGACATGAACCCGCCGTGGCGATACTTCAGGCGGTGGCGAAAGGCGGAGGATCATCCGCCAGAGCGAGGGAACGGAACTCAGGAACCCGATTTCGTATTTGTCGATCATGGCTCCGAATGCAGACACCTCCCGCAAATCCGGGCTTTCCAAGATACTGAGCGACCCACCGGCGTAGAGCGGCGTCAGGCAGTTTCCGATCAACCCATGTCCGAAATACAGCGGCAACGGACAAAGACTGCGCGCAAGCGTTTCGGCTCCGATCTCCGCGACGTTCAGCTTCAGGCGCTTCTCAATCGCATCCAGGCCAAGGGTTACGCCCTTGGGATTCGCGGTGGTGCCCGACGTCATCAGGACCAATGCCGCATCCTGCCAGCAAGGCGGTTTCCCCTCCCCCTCCAAAAACTGGTCGCCATCCGGTCCGACCCAGATATCCGGGTCAACCTTCGCGGCGACACGCCGTTTCTCTTCACCTGACAGGTCCGGACCGACCATGACCGCGCAAAACCCGGCTTCCCAAACCGCAAACAGATCGACAAGCCGCCGAATCGGATCGGGCGTTTCAATCACGACCCGCCCTGGATCGCCGCGCATCGCTCGGGAGATGAACTCCGTGCGTTCCGCAATCCGGGTGGAAAGCGACAAGTGGTCGAGCGTTTCGCCCGAGCGAACTGAATGCACGATCAGGGTCTTGGGGAAACGGCCCCAAAAACCCCGCGGGTTGCGGTAACCCTCATCATTTGGTGTCGTTGCCATCAGGCGCAAAACTCCAGAAATACTCGAATGCCCAGATGTCTTGGAAATTTCATGGGCACGAATTCGCACAGATCGCGAACATCCTTGGCACCGAAGCACCCCTATATCTTGTTTCAACCTTGACAAAATCTTCTTCTGATTGTGTCATTGCGGATATACAACAGGCTAATTTTCTCGCCCCAACATTGGTATACATGGAGCCGAAATCCGGTCTAACTGCTTCGGGCGTAGAAATCAGTGAGAGTACAGGGAAAATGTTGAAATCATTTCTCAAAAACCTGGGCGTGGTCCTTTCCTTCTTGTCCGTAGGCACGATGGCATCGGCAGGATCGCTTGCAGACGGGATCGCGGATCCGCAAGTGGACGACCTTGTGGTCGAAGAACATGACCGTGGCCTGGGTATCTGGCCCATTGTGGGCCTGATTGTTGTTGGCGCGATCATCTTGGCAAACGACAGCGACGACGAACCGGCAGCGGCAGAAGAAGCCGCCCCAGAATAAGGCCCATTACGGGCGCTACAAAGTGAGGGGGACATTGATTGGGTTCGATGTCCCTTTTTTCGTTTTCAGGAAGGTCAGACCTTGCCTACCGGACGCGTCTTCCGCGGCTTCGGATCAGCCCCTCACAATACCGCCGCTTAAGCAATCCGGCGGCGTCGCTTCCACTATCAGGGCCCGGTCAGAATACCGCTTGGGGATAGCCTTGGGTCGTGCAAAGCGGTTCAGGGCGGCAATGCGAAAACGACAGGTTAAGCGCACCGACTTGCAACACGCCAAGACTTTTTACACAATTTTGGTATACATTGCACCAAATGCGCCGCTATCTAGAGCGCGTGTAGAAATCAACAGTGCGAGGGAACATGTTGAAGACAGTAGTCAAAGGCTTGGGCGTCGCGCTTTCCGTCTTGTCGGTAGGCACGATGGCATCGGCGGGATCGCTTGCAGACGGACTCGCCGACCCGAAGGTTGAAGACCTCGTTGTCGAAGAGGGGGATCGTGGCCTGGGCATCTGGCCTATCGTCGGACTGATCGTTGTGGGTGCGATCATCCTGAGTAGCGACGGCGATGATGAACCGGTTTCGAAGTCGACACCACCAGACATGTAAGCGGTGCCACAAGCAATTGGAAACTTTGAGGGACATCGACCACGTTGATGTCCCCAATCCATGATTGCGCGGTAAAGACAGAAACTTGGACCGTCTGGCGGCAGGCGGCGGCTCGCTTTGACTGCCATCTTCCGGGATGATGCCTATAGCGGCCAACGCAGGGCTTAACGCCTCGGGACCTCCTTCAGTTGGGCAACCCGGCCTTCGAGACCGCGTCGAGCCCTTCCCGCAGATCTCCGGAGATGGAGCCCCTGGCGACGCAGGTATTCATGCCACCGCAGCAGGGTCAGCCAGTTCGGCCCGAAGCCTGTCTTCGTCCAGACCCAGTCCCGAGAAATGCTTCCATGCGTGAACGCCCTGATGGAAGAACAGCTCATAGCCCGAGACGATCTTCAATCCTTCCGCCTCGGCGTCACGAAGAAATCGTGTGTCCACGGGCGTATAGACCGCATCGAATGCCCAGACCGCCCCGGTCATGAGATCGCGCGGCAATGGCGTCCCGTTATAGCCGACCATGCCAACCGGTGTGCCGTTCAAAAGCCCATCCGCCCCCGCCGCCGCATCGGGCACATCTTCGAATACGGTCACCGCAGGCACGCCGTCCACGTCGCGCAGATCCGCTGCCAGGGCTTCGGCCCGGTCGACTTCCCTGTCAAACAGCCTGATCTCGGACGCGCCGAGCGCCACTAGACCGAAGGCCAGAGCGCGACCGACGCCGCCTGTTCCGATAAGGCACGTTATTCCGGGCTCAGACTCTCCCAGGACCGAACGGTAAGCCTCAACGAAACCCGAGTAATCCGTGTTGTGCCCAACCACGCCATTCGGCTCAAACAGAACCGTGTTAACCGCGCCGATGGCGCGGACCAGAGGGTCATCAATCGCAACCTTTTTCGCCGCGCGTTCCTTGTAAGGATACGTAATGTTGATCCCGCGTAGCCCTTCATCCGCGCACCACTCGAACAGGGCATCGAAGTCCAGCCCCCGCTCCCGGGGCACCAGCCGTTGATATCGAACGGCGATCCCATGCTGCGCGCCCGCAAGCCGATGCAGAAGCGGTGCCTTCGAAGCTGCGATATTGTCGCCAATCAGGCCGAGTTCAAGCTTCGGTGTACTGGTCATGATGATGCGGTCCTTCGTCGTTGGTGCCAATCATCGTTCAAGTCACCGCTGACGCCAAGTCGCGGGTCTCGACGTCGCTGCCGGAAACGGCCCCGAAACCTAACCAGACGGTGTTTCAGCTGCCCCGGAGGTCCGCACAGCCTGGAGCGCCTGCGATTGCCGTTTGGCGCTGCGGTAGCGGGCGAATTGAGTATCCGCGATCACGCCGATCAAGATGACGCCCCCCATCACCGCAAAGTTCAGCGACGATGGAATCCCAAGCAAGTTCACCAGGTTCTGCAGGACCTGAAGCAGAATGACGCCCAGAACCACGCCAACAATCGAACCTTCGCCACCGCGCAACGAAAAACCGCCGAGCACGGCTGCGGCGATGGCGTAAAGCTCGTAGAAACTGCCATGCGAGGCCGGATGGATCGAACGGGTATACATGGCGAAGAAGATCGCGGACAGCCCGGTCAGCACGGCGCAGATGACATAGGCCAGGATGATGACCCGCGTCGTATTGATTCCCGAAAACCGCGCCGCCTCCTCGTTTTTCCCGACTGCCAGAAGATGGCGTCCAAAAACCGTTCGATGCAGCAGGAACCATGACAGAACCGCGATAATGGAGAATGCGAGAATCGAATGCGGAACTCCGTTGGTGCGCCCGGAGACCAGCCATTCAAGGACCGGAAACTCATCCCCGAAGGAAAAACCTGCCGTCCCGTCGGCCGTGTAGAAGCGCGCAATCCCCCGATAGATCAAAAGGCCGCAAAGCGTGACCACGAAGGGCTGCAACTTGAGCCGCGTCACAAGCAGGCCGTGCAGAAGACCGATGATGCCCCCGAGGATCAGGACGATCACCATTGCAACAGGCCAGGGCACGCCCTGGTTCACGATCATATCCACGAAGAGAACGCCCAGCAGTGCGATGACCGAACCCACCGAAAGCTCGATGCCTGCGGTCACGATGACAAACGCCTCCGCGATCGAGAACAACCCGAACAATCCAATCAGGTTCGCGGTGTTCGCAAGGTTGATCGGTGACAGAAACCGCGGGTTCAACACCGCAACAACCGCCGCCACCGTAAGAACCAGCACCGCCAGTCCGATATCCTTTTTCTGCACCTTAACGCCCCTCCATCGACTCTAGTCTATCACGCAACCGCCAGGTGGAGGATGTTCTGTTCAGTCAGTTCATCCTGCCCCAGAATACCAGTCACACGCCCGGCATTCATCACGGCCACCCGGTCGGAGGCGCCGATAACCTCTTCCATATCGCTCGATATCATCAGGATACCGACACCGGCATCGGCAAGATCGCGCATGAGCGCGTAGACTTCGCCTTTCGCCCCAACATCTATCCCGCGCGTCGGCTCATCGAGTATGATCACCTTGGGTTCCATCGCCAGCCATTTGGCCAGGACAACCTTTTGCTGATTGCCACCTGAAAGCGATGCGACAGCTTCGTTCAACGAAGACGTCTTGATACCTAGCTTTTCTTTCGAGGCTTCGCCCAGACTGACTTCCGCCGACCGATCGACAAAGAACCGGCCGCTTAGCGAATCGAGATTCGGAAGCGCAACGTTGTCGAGAACCGAGAAGTCCAGGATCAGCCCGTCTTCTTTGCGGTTCTCGGGCACGAGGCAAAGCCCGGCTCCGATCGCTGCGGCGACCGAGTTTGGCGGCAATCGCTCGCCGTTCAGGATCACCTCGCCACCCTGCCTCTTATCGACGCCGAAGATCGCGCGCGCCAGTTCCGACCGCCCCGCGCCGACAAGCCCCGCCAGCCCGAGGATCTCTCCCCTGCGCACAGCCAGATCAACGCTGGCAGACGGATGCGCCGCGGTCTCCATCCCCTTGAGTTCGAGAACGTTCTCCTCGGAGGCCTCCAGCCGATGATGCACGTTGCGCCCGATATTTCGGCCGATCATCATTTCGACCATGCGATCTTTCGTGGCCTCGTCGCCCGACAATTCACCTGCATTCTTGCCGTCGCGCAAAACCACCACGCGGTCCGCCACATCCTTGATCTCGGCAAGACGGTGGCTGATGAAAAGCACCGCCACGCCGTCCGCCCTCAACCGGCGCATAACGTCCAAAAGCAGTTCCGTCTCGGACAGGGTCAGGCTTGAGGTCGGCTCGTCGAAGATCACAAGCCGCGCATTCATGGACAGGGCTTTCGCGATCTCCACCAGTTGCTGGTCGGCCAGCGACAGATCGGCGACCGGATCTTCCGCGCCGAATCGAGCGCCCAGCAAATCGAGAATCGGACGCACAGTTTCGACCATCTTTGGGTGATCCAGAAAACGAAACGGCGGTCTCGTCATTTCGCGCCCCAGAAAAATGTTGCCCGTGACGTCGAGGTTGGAAAATGTGTTCAGTTCCTGATGGACAAAGGCAATGCCATGATCGGTGGCGGTTCGGGGGGTCAGCGCTGCGAAACTTTCGCCGTCGATGACAATCTCTCCCCCGTCGGGCGCAATGGCGCCCCCCAACACTTTCATCAGCGTCGATTTGCCAGCGCCGTTCTCTCCTATGAGCCCGACGATCTCTCCACCCCGGATGGACAGGTCCACATCCTGAAGGGCCACGACGCCCGGATATACCTTGGTCACGCGTGAAAGCGAAAGATCAATGGCGGAGCTGGTCACTGTATTGGGGTTTCCTGAAAAATCGGGCTGCGCAAGAAAGCCTTCGCCCCTCGCGCAGCCCTCTTCAAGCGGGAGGACACCGCTTATCCTTTGATACGGGCCTTAAGTTCAGCCTCGAATGCATCAACGTTGCCCTGGTCGATGACCTTGGTCGGAACGATGATCAGGCCATCACTCGGAACGCCCGATTTGTCGCCTTCCAGGAAATCCGCCATCAGGTGCATGCCCTGGTAGCCCCACTGGTAGGGATCCTGAACAACCGTACCCGCGAAGGACCCTTCGCGCACAGCGCCCAGCGTCACCGGATCCTCGTCGAACGCGATGACCGTGATTTCGCCCAGTTTGCCTGCGGCCTGGAGTGCTTCATAGATTTTCGGCGGGTTATAGGAATAGAAGCCCACCATGCAGTTGATGTCGGGCTGCGCTGCCAGAACGTCATCCACATTCGAACGTGCGCGCGCGAAATCGACGTCGTCGCCCCGCACATCCACAAGCTCGATTCCCGAACCTTCCACGGCCTGCCGGAATCCGGCGATCCGTTCAATGGCGTTATCCGCGCCAAGGAAGCCCACGAAGCCCATGCACATGCCGCCATCGGGCAGAGCCTCGACCGCGATTTCGCCAGCCTGAATGCCTGCCGCCGTGTTGGACGAGCCAAGATAGGCGATGCGCTCGCTGTCGGGGGCATCCGAGTCGGTCGTGAAGAGCGGAACCTGACCGGCAATGCGGTTGAACGCGTCAATCGAGGTCTTCGGATCGACCGAAGAAATCATGATGGCGTCCGTTCCGGCAGCCACAAGGTCATCCATCAGCGCGTTCTGAAGCGCTGCTGTGCCTTGTGCCGGATAGCGGAATTGCAGATCGTATTCCGGCAATTCGGCTTGAGCGGCTTTCACCCCGGCCTCAGCCAGTTTCCAGAAGTCCGACGCGGCGTTCACCACGAAGGCCAGCTTCTGCTTTTCCTGAGCGATGGCCCCGGTGGCCAGCGCCGTGGACAGTGCCGCAAGGGCAAGTGTCTTTGCGAATTTCATTTCATTCCTCCCAGAATTTTCTTCTCTTGCCTGAACTAGGCGCGCCTCAGATTATATTAGTTGGTAATATTAGCAAACGAATTCTGAGGTGCCCGGCCCCCTAAAGGGCCGGGCTGTCTTCAGATCAGTTGTCGGCGCAGAAGCCGGGATCGTCCTGATTGCAGACGTCGAGACCGGTGAAGAGCGGATCATTGACAGTTTCGCCGTTGATCAGCTGGATCATCACGTCAGGCGATTTCAGGCCCATCTCGAACGGACGCTGCCCCACCTGCGCGTGGCTCCGGCCTTCGCGGAACGCTTGCGTTTGCGGAGGCAGAGTGTCGCCCGCGATGATGATCAGGTCCTTGGACTTCAGCTTGTCCATCACCTGGTCGGTCACCTGGGTATAGGCCTGCGGAGCGAACTGCGCCCAGCCACCGACAAGGATGAAAGCATCCAGATCGGGGTTTGCGATGAACGTATCCGCCATCTGCTGGTTGGCCAGATCGGCCTGGTCGTTGGTAAAGACCGGGCAACCCTCGATCTCGCTCCAGCCATTTTCACCGGCCAGACGATCAATACCCTCGGCGCCTCCCGCGGTGTCGCGGAAGCCCTGTGCACGCGCGTTGATATTGTCGGCAGCGACGTTACCAAGCTGCAGGCAGACCGAGCCGCCTTCCGGCTTCAGCTTCATGGCTTCCTCGGCCATCTTGACGCCCATCAGGTAGTTGTCGGTGCCAAGATAGGTCGCGCGGATGTCGCGGTCTTCAGCCAGGAAGTCCGCATCCACCGTCATCACCGGAACGTCCGGCGCGATGGAACGAACGCGATTCGCCATCGCCGGCGCGTTGGAGGGCGAAATTGCGATGGCCGCAACGCCGCTGGTCAGCAAGTCGTCGACGATCTGGACTTCGCCAGCCTCGTCAGCGGAAGACGCAGGGCCTGTGTAAAGGCACTCGTATTCGCTGTCGGGGTTGTTCGCCATCCACTCCTGGCAGCCCAGGTTGATCTGCTCGAAGAAGGGGTTGTCGAGCCCTTTCACCACGATGGCGAGCGTCTTCTTGTCCTGCGCCCCGGCCACCGATGCGGTGATCGCGGCGATAGCCGCCGTGGTTGCTAAAAGTTTGAACTTATTTGTCACTTTGTAATCCTCCCGGTTGTTGTGACTTTCAAGATATCCGGCCCCGGGTTTTATCCCGGGTACCAAATCTTCCGTGGGTCATCGGCACTGCGCCGATAACTCCATGCGCGCTCGATCAGTTCCTCAAGGTCGACTTTCGGACGCCATCTCAGACAGTGGCGCGCCTTGGCATTATCAAGCCAATTGCTATACATCGGCGTCTTCACCGGTTTGGCCGCGATATTGCGTGTCCGCTTCAGATGCTCGGCAACCAGGCCGTAATCCACCGGCCGATCCATCGTGATGTTAAAGGTCTGCTGATTCGCGGCCGGGTTGTCGAGCGCGGCGAGAATCGCCGACACAAGGTCATCCACGTGAACGAAATTGCGCTGCAACGTGTTGCCGTCGCGGTCATAAATCATCGGCACCATGCCCGACCGCGCACTTTCGGCGACTTCCGCGCCGTCCATATACTCGGTCCAGGCCGGCCCGCCGAACTGATCTTCGCCAAAGCTCAAGGCACAGCGGAAATCGTCTTTTTCCATGATCCAGGGCGCGCGAAGTATGCATCCGTTCAGCCCATATTGATGCTGGTACTGCTCCAGCATCACCTCCTCGATCACCTTGGTCAAAGCGTAACAGCCCGGATAGGCTTTGCGCGGCGACTCTTCGGTGACCGGGCCGGGATACGCCTGGAACGCGTGCCCAACGGAACAATCGCCACCGATCAGGATGAACTGACGGGCCGCCGACGATTGGCGAAACGATTCGAGCAGCAAAAACATGCCTTTGACCGACACATCCATGCAAAGATCCGGAGATTCTTTCACCGCCGCCATATGCAGGACATGGGTCACGCCTTCGAGCGCCCGCGCCAGAACCTCACTATCCGCCATCGACCCGCGCACGACCGAAACCCGGTCCGTTTCAGGGATCGTCCTGTTGTTGCACAAGGCGACAACATCCCAGTCGCGGAACCTGTCCGACGTCAGGAAAGACGGTAGAAAGTTTTGCCCGACCTTTCCGGTCGCGCCCGTCAGCAGCAGTCGCATATTCCTCCCTGACCCTCTAACAAGAGTCGCTCGCGATTTGGTGATAATAGACATTTACTAATATTAGCACGTCAAGTAATAAATTTCATGTCAGGGGCCGAGTTCCAGTCTGGGAAGGATCGGTTTGAGGGACGAAGGGCGTGACGCTGCAACAAAAAACAGCGCACGCCGAATAGGGAGGAAATGGATGTCACGGCTAAAGCTGTCCGGCATTTCGAAGAGTTTCGGCGCGATTCAGGCGCTTCAGGATGTGTCGCTTGAACTGGGACCCGGCGAGGTCATGGGGTTGATGGGCGACAACGGCGCTGGCAAATCCACGCTGGTCAAGATCATCGCAGGCAATTTCAGACCGACAGCCGGTGAGATTCGCATCGACGACAAGCTTGTCGATTTTCATCAGCCGATCGATGCGCAGCGCGAAGGGATCGAGATCGTCCACCAGAATCTGGCGCTTTGCGATCATCTTACTGCCGCCTCCAACGTCTTTCTGGGCCGTGAACCGGTAAAACGCTTCGGCCCTCTCAAGATCATCGACTACGACGAGATGCGCAGCACGTCTGGCAAGCTCTTCGCGCGGCTGAAGTCCGAAACGCGCCCCCGCGATGTCGTTCGGCGCATGTCGGGGGGCCAGCGGCAAGCCGTTGCGATCGCCCGCACCCTGCTTTCGGATGCCAAGATCGTGCTTCTGGACGAACCGACCGCGGCGATTTCCGTCCGACAGGTTGCCGAGGTCCTCGACCTCATCCGCAACCTGCGCGACCACGGAATTAGCGTGATCCTGATCAGCCACCGGATGCCCGACGTGTTCGCTGTCGCCGATTCGATCGCCGTTCTCAGACGCGGTCAGTTGGTCGCCAACAAACGAGCAGAGGGCAGTTCACCTGAAGAAGTCACCGGTCTCATCACCGGCGCAATCGAGCACGCGTGAGGGAAAAGACATGACGCAATCCTTGGAACAAGTCATCGGCCAGGCGCAGCATCGCAGCACCTTCTCCCGGTTGGCCAATTTGCAGGTATTCTGGGTCTTCATCGCAGCGGTGTTGGCCTGTCTGGCCCTGACATTCATGACCGACGCCTTCGCGACAGAACGCAACCTCTTCAACGTCGCGCGCAACTTCGCATTTGTCGCCATCATCGCCATCGGCATGACAACCGTCATCGCATCCGGCGGCATCGACCTTTCGGTCGGCTCCACAGTGGTACTGTCCGCAATGGTGATTTCGGTCCTCATGGAGGGCGGCAATTCATTCTGGCTGTCAGCCATGGCGGCACTCGGCGTCGCGCTTTTCGTCGGCCTCATCAACGGCGTGCTCGTCGCCTATGCCGGAATGCCCGCTTTCGTTGTCACGCTGGGTATGCTGTCGGCGGCGCGGTCCGCGGCGATGGTTCTGTCCAATAACAAGATGATCTGGGAGTTCGGCCCCGACCACGACCTGCTCCTCTGGATCGGCGGCGGATCGACACTGGCCCTTCCCCACCCGCTCTTTGCCCTGATCGCACTCGCCCTGATCATGAGCATCGTCTACCGCTGGACCCGCTGGGGACAGTACGTGTTCGCCATCGGGTCGAACGAAGAAGCGGCAACGCTCACAGGGATCGCGGTGAAACCGCTCAAGGTCTCGATCTACATGTTCTCGGCCTTCACCGCCGGGATCACCGGCATCCTTATGGCCGGCTGGCTGGGAAGCGTGACGACCAACCTTGGCACGGCGATGGAACTTACCGTCATCGCGGCTGCCGTCATCGGCGGCGCCAATCTCAATGGTGGAGAAGGCACCGCACTCGGAGCCGTGGTTGGTGCACTGCTCATCGAAGTCATCCGAAACTCGCTCATTCTGCTCGGCATCTCGACCTTCTGGCAGGGAATGTTTATCGGAACATTCATCGTGGTCGCGGTCTCCTTCGACCGAATTCGCCACGCAAGAGGATGACGGTGCAGCACTGAATTCACGAATTCGGCAAACAACCGGAGGGAAAGTTGAAACCAACGATGATGGATGTGGCCACACGCGCGGGCGTGTCACAGGCGACGGTATCGTTGGTCCTGAACGGCAGCGCTGGCGCACGTCTATCCGACGCCACGAAAAAGAGAGTGCGCCAGGCCGCTGAAGAGATCGGGTACAACCTGATCCGCAGGTCGCAGAAAAAATCGCTGGCGAGCGATAAACTGATCGGCTTCATCGCCGATGAAGTCGCAACCGACCCTTGGACGCCATTGATCTTTGAAGGCGCACGCGAAAAGGCGCTGGAATTCGGTGTAACCATGACCATGGCCGTCATCCGGGGCGAGGGTGATCTGGAAAGCCAGTTGATCGACCAGATGTCCCAGCAACCACGCGTGGGAATGATCTATGCAACGATGCTCACGCGTTTGGTCGAACCTCCCAAGGCGATGTTCGAAACGCCTTCGGTGCTGGTGAACTGTTATGACGCGCAAAGGAAGCTGCCCTCGATCCTGCCGGGGGAACTGCTGGGCGGCCACACCGCTACCGATCACCTGATCCGCGCCGGTCGGACCCGCATTGCGCTCATCAATGGGCAGCAAGGCATCGACGCATCGCGCGACCGGCTGCGCGGCTATCGCCAGGCTCTGTCCAGCGCCGACATCCCCTATGACCCCGAACTGGTCTATCCTGGCAACTGGGAGCCTTCGGCGGGGTACGAGGCGACGATGCAGTTCATGAAGCTGGACAACCCACCCGACGGGATCTTCTGCGCCAACGACATGATGGCTGTCGGATGCTATGATGCGCTTCGCGAACTGGGCCGCCGGATTCCCGAGGATATCTCAGTCGTCGGGTTCGACGACCGGGAAATCGCGCAGTTCATGCGGCCACCGCTCACCACGCTCGTATTGCCGCATTATGACATGGGCGCCCTGGCGGCTGAGTTGTTGCTCGATATTGCCGGGGGCCTTCAATCGGCGCACGACCAGATCAAGGTGGAATGCCCGCTGGTGCCCCGGCGGTCTGTCTAAGACACGTCTCCGGACGAAGCGGTTCTGAGCGATGCGATCAGTCTCTGGCTTCTGAGCAATATGGTTGCGCCGGTCCCAAGCACGATAATCCAAAGTACAATTCCCAGAAGCGGCCAGCCGAAAATCGTAGGCACGAAAATCGCCAAAAGCGCACCCACGGTCGCCGCCGCCATCCGCTGCGGCTTTGCCATCGGCCCGCCGAAATCCGCCGATAATCCCTGTTCGCTGCCCAGACCTCGGACATAGGCCGTGGCAATCGCCAATGCCGCCGCGGCCCAGCCCAGCGCCGCACTCCCGACACCCAGTCCTATCCCAACGAAGATCAACGCATCCGCCACCCGGTCCGGGGCCTCGTTCCAGAACGCGCCATCGGCTTCGCCCTTGCCGCCCTCAACCGCGACCATCCCGTCGAACAGGTTGCAAAGCAGCCGGAACTGGCACCCGAGAGCTGCAACAATCAGGAAGAACCAACGCAGAAAGCCATCGACCGACCCCGACACCCAGAACGCCAACCCGGCCAACAGAGCAAACCCCATCGAGGCCTGCGATATCCGGTTGGGTGAAATGCCACGCTGCACCAGCGACTGGGCAATCCGGGCGGCCAGCTTGGTGTTGCGGCTGGCGATGGGGCGACGTTCAGACATTTCGGCTCAGTGTTATTGTGTAAAGACATGCGTAGAGTGTGGACACGGCAATGGGAACCGAGATTGTTGCAATCAGCGCTGGAGTGCCGGCGAGCGTGTGGATGGCCGATAGCAGGAGAACCGACGTCAGGAAGGCAGCAAGCGGAGGGAGAAGGAACTTCTTCCACCCGCCGCTGCGTCGGAAGATGGCTTCGATGATGGCCTTCAGAAATAGCGTGATCGTTGCGGTCAGCCCTCCCTGAACCACGCCCGCGACAACAGGCGCCGGCATCGGATGATCCCGGTTGGCAAACACGGCCCAGGCCCCCATGAGAACAAAACCTCCAAACGCATGAACCGCCTTGCTTTGTAGCAGGCTCATACGCTTGACCAGAAATAGCGCACGATGTGGAAGAATATGGGCGCGGAAAACACCACCGAATCCAGCCGGTCGATGAAGCCGCCATGACCTGCAATCAGATGCCCCCAGTCCTTCACGCCCTTGTCACGCTTGATGGCCGACATCACCAGCCCGCCGAGAAAGCCCATGATCGCGATCATCAGCGCCACGAGGAAGGACTGCCAGAACGCAAACGGCGTCATCCACCAAAGGCAGGCCCCCAGAAGGCTGGCAGACAGAACGCCTCCCAGGAACCCTTCCCAGGTCTTTGAAGGGGAAAGCGCCGGAGCGATCTTGTTGCGACCGAACAGCTTGCCGAACACGTACTGAAGCACGTCCGAGCCCTGCACAACGACGACGAGATAGGCGATGAGCAAGATCGACTTTCCCTCGTATCCGGGGATTTGCAGGGTCAGCAGAGCCGGAACATGGCTGGCCGCGAAAACGCAGATCATCAATCCCCATTGGGTTTCAGAGACGCGCGTCAGGAAATTGTCGGTCTCGCCCCTCAGCGCCGAAATGATCGGCAGGAACAGGAAGGCGTAGACCGGGATGAACACCGAGTAGAGACCATACCAATCTATCCAGATCAGGTAATATTGTGCAGGCAGCACCACGAAGAACGCGGCCGCCAGCGCATAGTGATCTGCACGGGACTTCGCCGTCAGGGTCAGGAACTCGCGCATTGCTGCAAATGACAGTATCGCAAAAAGCGTCACGGCCCCTGCCCGGCCGAACAGCATGGCGATGGACAGAAGCGCCACCATCCCCCACCAGGCATTGATACGCGCCACGAGATTCTCGATCACCGGATTCTCCGTGCCGGGCTCCACTCTCCCTTTCAGAACTCCTGCCACGACCGACGCGAAGACAAGGACGCACAGTACACCGGCCAGCAGAAGTGCAAACTCGAACGGCGCGCTCATGCCGCGTCTCCCGTGTCCTTGAGCGCAAGAAGCGCGGCACGGCTGCGGGTCAGGAAGTCATCCTTTGCCTCTCCCTCCGATATCCGCAACGCCTCGCCAAAACGAACCGTACACAATAGCGGCAATGGAAAAACCTCGCCCTTTGGCATCACCTGGTTCAGGTTTTCGATCCATACCGGCACCAGATCGACATCGGGCCGCGTCTCCGCAAGATGGAACAGGCCCGTCTTGAACGGCAGAAGCGCATCGGAGGTCTGGTTGCGGGTCCCTTCGGGGAACAGGATCAGGGAACTACCACCATCCAATGCTTCGGCCATCTGTTCTATCGGATCCTGTTTTCGGGTCTCCGGATTGCGATCGATCAAGACCGCATTGAACACCTCGCGCCCGATAAACGCTTTCAACGCAGAGGTCAGCCAATAGTCGCTGGCGGCAACCGGTCTCGTCCTTCTGCGGATATGCGGCGGCAGCACGGCCCAGATCAAGACGAAATCGCCGTTGCTCGTATGGTTAGCGAAATACACACGCGTCGCCGCCACCGGCTCCACGCCATCCCAAATGCCCCGGACCGCAGTCACGACCCTTGCGAATAGAACGATCGCCAAGGCCATCACTTTGGCTGCTATTGGTCTGATCGTCATTCCCCTGCCTGCCTTCACCTACAAATCCGGAAACCTTGCCAAAGGTCAGGCAGAAGAGAAAGCCAGCAATTGCATGACAGCGAAAATTCTGAGGACGATTGATGTGCAACAGCACAAATGAAGCGGGCGCGCCGAATACGACGCGCCCACATCGGTCATTCAGAGAACCGCTTAGGCAGCTTTGCGACGACGATGCGCTGCAAGCCCCAGCAGACCCGCCACCAGCAATAGGCCGGATGCCGGGACAGGCACCGCGTTCAACTGCCCACCGTTGCTGATCGACGCGCTGAAGGTCGCCTGACCGTCACCCGTTGCCGTAAAGAACGCGAAATAGTCCGCCTTCTTCACGAAATAGGTCAGGCCAGCCACGATATCCAAAGACAACAGGTTGTCCGCGATACCATCGGCATCGTCTTCGATCTTGTAGGCAACCGAGATGTCCGATTCGGCGACGCCGGTCGCGACAGAAAATGCAGCAATGATAGCCGCATCGTTGCCGCCAGAACTGGCAACAGCTTCCGTTTTCACGGCGCTGGGATCACCATTCAGGTCATAGCCAAAACAGTCGCAGGTGATCGAGATATAGCTGCCGCCGCTACCGTTCGTATCGTCGTATTCATCGACAACGTTCAGTGTCGCAGCAACCGCGCTTCCCGAGTACAACGCGCCAACCAACAGTGCAGCAGCAACAGCCACTGACTTGGTCGAAGCCAACGTTTTTAACAACATCACTTACCCCTTCCCAGGTTCAACTCACCAAACTACGTGAGGGACACAAAAAAATCATGTGTCCATGCTCTACATAGCAGCCCCAACATTAACCGAAATTTAACCTGCGCCACAACTTGGCCATTTTTTTGACATATTTTAAGAATTTCGCCGCTCCAGAGCGCATATCCACCAAACCTCACAGCTGGCGATGCGAGCAACGCATGTTACGGCTTGGCAGTCCGGTAAATTCAGCGGCAAATGGCCTGCGTGCGGCATCCCGCACCCTGATTTTCAACCGATTCCGGGAGCCGGCTTGATGGCTCTAACTGTGCTTCCCGCCAAGCACGGGAAGGCTGATATGGCAGCTCAGGCCGCCGAGGGATTTCGACCGAGATAGATGCAACGTCCCGCCATAGGCCTCGGTCAGGTCATTCGCAATCGCAAGTCCCAGACCGGTGCCAGGCACGGAGGTATCAAGTCTTTTGCCTTCCTTCAGGGCCTCTGCCCGTTCTGCCTTATCGATGCCGGGTCCATCGTCCTCGATCACCAGATGCACCTGACCATCGCTGCATTTGACCGAAAGATGCACGGCGCGGTCGCTCCATTTGAAGGCATTCTCCAGCAGGTTTCCGAGTATTTCCTCCAGATCCTGTGCATCAATGACAGCAACCGAAGGGCACGAATCCACCAAGAATTCTTTCTCGCCAAGATCAGGTAAAGACCGGAATAGTCGCTCGATTCTGTTTACCGAGCGATCGACATCGGTTCGCGTGTGAACCGCATTTTGCGCGGTCGCGGCCCGCATGCGGGCCAGCGATCTGACGATCTGCGCGTCTACCCGATCCAGCGCTTCGAAAAGCGGCTCGGTCCCGTCGGTCTTTTGGCTGAGGATCTCCAATTGATTTCGCAAAACGGCGGAAGGTGTCTTCAGCGCATGGGCAAGGTCCGCCGCCTGCCGCCGGCCGCGGTTCAGAATGTCGCGGTTGCGGTCAATCAACTCGTTGATGTCTTCCACCAGCGGCGCGACCTCCACCGGATATTCCGTTGCGACCAGGGCGTTCTCCGAACTCCACCGCTGCTTCACATCCTCGCTCAACTTTCTCAGTGGAGCGACAATCACGGAAGTCAGAAGTGCCGCGCCCGCAATGCCGAGAACCCCCACGAAACCGAAGGCCAACGCGACGTTGCGACGGACTTCGCTGCGTTCCTCGGCAAGTGTTGCAAGACTCGACGCAACGAAGACGGACCAGACGGATCCGCTGTCCAGAGTTATCTCTTCGCGCAGTCCACGCACAGGTCCTTCCGGGCCGACGCCTTCCCAGAATTTTTCCGCACCAGCCTGCTGCACCCGCAATTCGCTGTCGAAAAGCGATGCCGAGGTGTGAACTTCGCCGTTCTCTCCCACGATCTGCCAGTAACGCCCGGAATAGACCCGATCATATGCCGGATCGGTCAGAACCGCCTCCACTCCATCCGGCGTTTGCACATCTCCCAGCGCGACGATCACCTGCACAAGGCGTTCGCTCAGACTTTCGTTGAAACGACGGTTCGCGATCTGGTCAAAAACAGCCGAAACGGCAATGCTGCCGATCACCGTCGCCAGTATGGCCCAGACCACCCCCCCGACGATAACCTGTCGTTGCAGCGAGTGCATCAGTCGAGATCGATCTGATAACCCTGCCCGCGCGCGCTGACGATGAGGTCCTTTCCGAGCTTCTTGCGCAGCCGGTTCACGAAAACAGCGATAGTGTTCGAGTCCCGATCACCGTCGTTCTCGTAAATATGCTCGGACAATTCGGTTCTGCTCACCATGCGCCCTGCATTGTGGAACAGGTAGGAGAGGACGGCAAGTTCCTGCATGGTCAGGGAAACCGGCATACTGTTGTTCAGAACCTTGTTGCTGCGGGTGTCGAACACCACCGGCCCGCGCTGGAACACCGGATGGACCTGCCCGGCCTGTCTGCGCAGCATCGCCCGGATTCGTGCCGACAATTCCGGCATGTGGAACGGCTTGGTCAAATAGTCATCCGCGCCCGCATCCAGACCGTCCACCCGTTCCGACCAGCCATCGCGGGCGGTTAGTATCAGCACCGGAGTCGTGATCTTTTCTTTCCGCCATTCCTTGAGGATGGAAATCCCGTCCCGGTGAGGAAGTCCGATATCCAGAACAACCAGATCATAAGGTTCGGTGGAGCCCATGAACAGTGCCTCGGCACCATCCGCAACTGTATCGACGGCGCGCCCTTCACCTGAAAGGGCATCCTTGATCTGGCGACTAAGCGCGCTGTCGTCTTCAGCAACAAGTATTCTCATGGGATGGTAGATAGTCTCTTCAAACGGCAACTTTATGGCAACAGCTAGTTTTTCCCGCCACCATTGTTTCCACCGCCGCCGCCATTGCCGCCACCGCCGCCGCCATTGCCGCCACCGCCAGAATTTCCGTTGCCGCCACCGTTTCCACCGGCATTGCCATTACCGTTGCCACCAGCGTTGTTGCTGCCGCGACCACGCGCTGATGCGCTCTTTCCGTTGTTCGATTTCGCAGCAGCCATGACCTGCGCAACCGTGGAAGACCGGCTTGGCACGATCGATCCGGTTCTGGCGTCAAGAATGATTGCCCCGAGCTTGCCATCCGGCCTCTTGACCAGCACCCGATAGTAAATGGCATCGGATTCGAACGCACGCACGCCGACCACTTCACCATCGACGCGTTGCGCCACGATATTCATGATGTCGGAGAAGCTCAGGCTTTTGCCCGCACGCACGTTCTGACGGATCTCGTTTCTTGCGATTTCGCGCATGTCGGCCTTGGCAGGCCCGACCGCTGCGATCGCAAGAATCAAACTCGTTATGACTGTCACTCGTTTCATGCCAAATCTTATACATCCACCAAGTGAACCGTGGATGAATACAGCGTTGTCGGGGCGTTCAACTGCTGCGTGATTGCATGCCGTCAGTCACCGAATCAAACCGGATTGGCCAAGAAAATAAAGCGGGGGCGACGCTTGTATAGGATGAAGAACCCATGATCTCGAAGATTTTGAAAGCTGCTACGGTCTCCACCGCCCTCCTCGGTAGTGTTGCATTCGTGGCTACAGCGGTTACCCCCGACGTGGTTTATGCCAAGAACGGAAACGGCGGGGGCAATGGCGGTGGAAAAGGCGGTGGCAGCGACAACGGCAAAAGCGCCTCGGCCAAAAGCGGCGGTGGCGGCAAATCCGCGACAAGCAACCGGTCTGGCGGCTCCATCCTGAAGGATCTCTTCGGAAGCAAGTCGCGCAGCTCGAAAACCAAAGTGAAGAAGGTTAAGAAGTCCAAGCCCGCGACGGAAGAGGCCGTTGAACCCAAAGCGAAGGGTAACCCGCTGGCTCTGGCACTTGGCGTCCACCCCAGCGAACTCGGCGCCCTGAACGCCGCGCACGCGTCGCCCCAGGCTCTCGCCAACGCATCGCCGAACTCCCGCGTCGGGAAACTGGCAATCTACGCACAGGAAGTCGGTGCCATTCGGGAAATCGAGGCAGACCTGGCCGAGGCACAGGCAATCCTCGATTCAATGGAAGAGCCAACCCGTTCGGTCGAAGACATCGACGCCGCGATCATGTCCGCAAGTGAGAGCAAATCAGCTTTGGAAGCTGAGCTGGCAATGCTTCAGGACGACCTCGCAAACGCGGAAGAAGGGACCGAGGGCGACATCGAAGATCAAATCTCGGCTGTCATGGAAGACATCGCCATGACAGATTCAGACATCGAATCTCTTCAGCAGGAACGCTCCGACACCGAAGCGTACGAAACTGCCTCCGCTGAGGTAGGCCAGCTTGAGGCGGATCTGGAAGCTCAAGAGGGTGTGACACGTGAGGCACTCGAAGCGGCCGCCAACAAGGAAGTGACCGATGAGGTCGAACTGGCCGTTCAGACGCTTCTGGGCATCGAGCCGGTCGAAGAAGTTGAACCTCTTCTGGACGAGGGCGATCCGCTCGAAGAGACCGAGACTGCGGTTTCCGAGTGAACTGAACTAACCATCCATCCAGCCGGGCAACGCCGTCCGGCTGGATGACCCCGCGCCATCGCGACGCGTACAGCAAGCCCGGCACAGACCGTCAAAGTCTTGCAATTCCACCGAAAAAGCCAACCTGGAACAATCTTGCACAATTTTCGGCAGGGTTAATCGGGGGTTCATCTTGGACCTGTATGTTCAGGTTACTCTCACATTTACGCATCCCAGTCCTGGCATCCCAGGACAGGGAAGACCCGGAGAACTTGTTCTCCGGGTCTTCTCGTTTCTTCACCTTGCGCATGGACCGTTTCCGGATCGGACGACATGTGATCGGTCGTCGGGTGACACCCGGCGAGGCCCGTTCTTCCACCTCGGCAGAACAGAAATTCCCACTCTCCAGACCGCAAGAAAGATGCGACCCGGAAAACCGGGCCGCACATCTGTTCAGTTTACATCCGGCTTCAGTTCAGTTTCAGACCTTTTCCACCAAGAGGGATGGCAACTTTCGGCTTCTTGGGATTGGGCTTGAAACCGCCCGGTGCCGATTTGCAGTTCATCCGGTACTTCCGGAGGTTGGACTTGAAGTTCGGGCTGACGCCCTCCATCCGCATCATGCCACGTTCCCTTCCAGGGCCATTCGGAATGTCCCAGGTATGGGTGACCACAGCGATCTTGTTCGCGGCGGTCTTGGTCGTGAAGACCGGGGATTTCTTGCCGGAACTGTGGACGTAGCGATACTTGATCGTGGCGCCAGCGGTGTTGGTGGAAATCGCCGTCGTCAGCTTCACCGCGCAGGTCCCGTTCATTAACGCCTGTTCCTGAAGATTCATCGTCGCCTTCAGGACGTGCAGCGGATTGGCTAGCCCGGCACCGGCCTGGGGAATCTGCGACCCCTGCCATTTCGCGCAACGGACCTTGATCTTGTAGGGCGCCTGCGCCTCCCAGAAGAAACCATCGCTACCCGGAGCGCCGGGACCCGTCGCGTTCACCTCGTATTTCGCGATTGCGTTGAAATGGACTTCCCGATCCTTCGAAAAGATCTGCTTGTCGGACATCCCGTTCCCACGAAGCTGGTCTCGCAGCATGTTGCACATCGCCACGGCGTGGGGCGCGAGCGTCGCGAAGGGCACGTTTGCGGAGACGTATTTCGAAACGACCTTCGGACGACTGCCGACACCGTAGGACTTGCCGACGCCATAGGTTTTCAGGTTGCCGATGTCATTGGCAATGCCGATCCCAGTGGTCATCTGGGGCCAGACTTTCCAGGATTTGACCCGGCCGGAGAAGCCGGTGTCGTATTCGAACTTGATCTGGACGTTTGTGAGGCCACCGCCGTCCAACTTGGTATAGCTCTGACCGTTGCTCTTCACGACCAACGGCTTCGGTGCGAAGTTCGTCACGTAGGTCGAGCCGAAATCAGCCAGGGCTGGCGAAGCCATGCCAGCGACCATTGCGACGGCGACGGCGGTTTTCAGGTAGGTATTCATCACTAAATTCCCTTGGTTCGCAGGCGGGGTTCGCCGCCCTTCATACCCATGGGTCGTTCGGGTCAGGGAAAGGGTTCAAAGAAATCTTTGGAAAATTTTCGACCGAAAAAAAATTATGAATTTCAGCCTCTTAACATCCGCCAGCCTGGACGAGGCCCCAGCCAAAGCTGGTGTCGCGCCCGCCCGGACCAAGGTCGCGCGCCGTCCGGCGCAAAGCCGCCCGCACGGCATCGGAGCTGACCGCGCCCCGGCTTGCGCGGCGCGCGATGATCGCCGTCACGATAGGCGCGGCAAAGGACGTGCCCGTCTGGTAGCCACCCCCGTTGCCTTTGGCCGTGTATAACTCGACGCCCGGCGCGGCGAACTCGATATGCCTGCCCCGATTGGACTTTCGGTAAAGCCGTCCGTTTGCATCGACGGCGGAGACCGCGATGACATTCGGCGACCCGGCCGGATAAGCCGCGACGGCCTTCCCGTCATTGCCTGAAGCTCCGACCATCACCATTCGTTTGCGGGCCGCCGCACCGAGGATATCCTCGAAGGCCGCATTCGGCCGCCCCGCGAAGGACATGTTGACGATCCGAACGCCATTGCCCGCCAGCCAGTCAAGCCCGGCGGCGACATGCTCCAGGTCCGCCCCCGTACCACCCCGGCCAGTCGAAAACGCCGAAACCGCGAATATCCGGGCGCCGGGTGCGAACCCGGTGATCGACCCGCTCCCGTTGCCCGCAACAAGCGCGGCGACCGCCGTCCCGTGGTCTGGCCCCGGCGGGCGGTCACGCTGGCCAAGGACGCTGACTCGCTTGACGCTGACACCTCTCAGGGCCGGGTGGCCGGGATTGACCGGTCCGTCGATAAGCCCAACCGCGACGGGACGTCTCAAACGACAGGCACTGTTCGCCTGATCTCCGATCGCGGCAGCGGCATAGAGCCTCGGCCCGGCGGCATAGCCGTAGATATTATGTTCGTCGATGCGGGCGCTGTTCGCCACGCCGTTCAGGATCGTCTGCGCCTGCGCCGCCCCCAAGTTCCCCGGAAGCGAGAAGAACAACAGGACACGGCCCAGCGACGGCAACTGGCGGGTGCGCAAAAGCTGCCCGCCCTGCCCCTGCAATGCATTCGACGCCGCGTTGGCCTGTCCGGCGGTGACGGAAACCACGTATTCCACCGCACCGTTCGGCGCTGCAACCTCGTCACGCCCGGCGCGGCGTCCGGGATTCCGCGTCGCCACCCGGCCACAAACTTCCATTGCGCCGAACCGCGCCACCACGCGGCCAGCCCTTATCCATTCGATTTCGTATTCCGCGCCGCTCTGCACACCCTGCCTCGGCACCTGCACCCGCAAGCGGCGATCTGACCAGCCCGTGATTTGCATGGCAATACGCGAACCACCCCGATGCATGACGATGTCACCCACCGGCGCGGTTCCCATCCTCCGGCCCGTCAGCCGAACCTGCTGGCCCGGATTGACACAGGCATTCGTCGCGACCCGGAAGCCAGCCTGTTGGGCCACGGCGGACAGCGGATGAACCGCAAGCAGGACAAGCAAGAGGACAAGCCGGATCATGTCATTCGACCTCCGCACTTTCGACCAGACCCGTGGCTCCGGAAAGCGCCACAAGAGTGTCGTCAACCGATAGACCCTCCGGCACCAGCACCGAATATAGGCCAAGAGCCGAAGGCCCTCCCACGATCTCAAGTTCCAGATCCAAAAGCAACATGCGGATCTGCGCCTCGGTCGCGCTTTCGGAGAATCCGACGATAAGAGTCGTGCCCTCGACCGTTCCACCATTGCCGCCCGCCAATTCGACATCAGGTCCGGTGCTGGAAACGATCCAGATGCTCTGGGCCGCGAACAGCGCAAAGGCAAAAGCCGCAGCGATACGCCACAGGTTCCGACGCTCCCCGGGCTTCGACACCTGTCCTTCGCGCTCGATCTCGCGCTGAAGCCGTGCCAGCCCGAACTCGCCCGGAGACTGCCCCGGATCGCGAGACTTCACGTCGTCCCGAACCGCGCCCAGAAACTCCAGTTCGAACCTCAGGCTCTCATCATCCGCCAGCGCACGCTCCACCTCTGCACGCTCATCACCGTCCAGCGTTCCGTTCAGATAGAACGGAAGCAGCTCCTCGATCCGGCGGCGGTCTTCGTCGATCTCCGTCATGGCGCACGGTCTCCCATTCGGCCCGACAGGCAATGCAACAGCAGTTTCTTGGCATGAAACACGCGCGTCTTGATCGTGCCTTCGGGCACATCGGTCGCCGCCGCGATCTCGCGGTAGCTCATGTCCTCGAAGAACGCCATCTCGACCGCCAACCGATGCTCCACCTTCAACTCATCAAGGCAGAAACGTACATGCCCCGCCTCCTGAGCAGCGGCCACGTCGCGGAAGGTATCGACGCTTTCGTCGATCTCCTCCGGCACTTCATCGGTCAGCGTGACCCGGGATGATTTCCTGAACCTGTCCATTGTCTTCCTGTAGGCAATTCCAAATAGCCAGGTCTTGACGGTCGAACGGCCCTCGAACTTTCCCGCCGAGCGCCAGACTTCCATGAAGACCTCATGAAGTATGTCGTTGGCTTCGAACGGATCGTTCAATTTCGACATGATAAATCTGAAGGCCGGGCGCTCGAACTCCCGGTAAAACGCTGAAAAGGCAGCCTTATCGCCTGCCGAAATCTGCGCAATCAGAAACGCTGGATCCGCACTCGACATCTATCGAGAAGGTCCCGCAGCCCGTCCGCCAGAGATGCGCCGGGGCGAGGATGCGCCAAGCGGTGCTCCCGCCCGATCCAGTGCGACGACCCGCCAGTACCGTGCGCCCTCGCGCGAAATGCGCGCCAGCGTGAAGCCACGAATACCGGTCGCTTGTGCGGGCGCGGCGACGTCGATCGCGGCCACGCGCTGCCCCAAGCCGACAGAACCGCTGGCAAGGAATTCGACCCGATACACTTCCGCACCCGGCACCTCGCTCCAGGAAAATCGCGAAGACGGCGTGATCTCCGCACCCGCCGCTGGAGTTCTCAGCGAGATCGAGGCGCTGCCCCCGCCCGGCTGCACAAGATAGCGGATGACCGGAAACGCCTCGGCCGTGAAATCGCTTGCCGTCGGATCGGGCAGAAGCCGCACCAGATGAAGCCCCGGACGATCGGTCGGCAGGTCGGGGCTCTCGAATACCGTCCGGCGCGGACCCGCCAGCGTCTGCCGGATGCGTCCCACCGGCACGAAGTTGCGTCCGGTCGGCCCGGCCACCTGCCAGACCCCGTTCAGCCGACCTCGACCGGAGGTGGACAGTACGGCATTGGCGCGCAGCGATGCACCCTGCGGCACGATCGCATAAGTGCTGTCATCGCCGAAGGTCAGCGCCGCGTTCTGGATGGTCAGCTCGCCACCGGTGCCAAGCGTCAGCCCGACAATGCCAACGACTGCGCCGCCGCCATCGTCCCAGCTTCGGGTGTAGGTGACAGTCGCACCGGACCGCAGCGCGTCAATTGCCGCGCGGCTGATGCGGATACGCTCGGTGAAACGATGCGTCGACACCCCCAACGTGTTGACCGATTTCCTCAATGTCCGGCCAGCAGCGTCCGAAACCGGTCCGCCCGCAAGCGTGCCGACGGGCGAAGACAGCGTGACCGGCGTCGAAGACGTGACCTCCACCGTCCAGCGCACCCGCGCCAGCGCCGATCCCTGCGCGTTCACGGCCAACTGCCCCGGCGACGCGGTCACGCCGGTTACCGCAGCATCCACCCGCACGCCCATGACAGACAGGATGAGGACGAGAAGCAGAACCAACCGAACCATCAGAGAGCTCCCTTCAGGAAATTGGTGTTCTTGCGCAAAAGGAACCCGACAAACCATTCCGGATCCTCCGCCGTCTCCGTCGCCAGTTCCCCCGTGGTGATACCGCCGCTGAAAATCATCTCGGTCGCCGGCGCAAAGGTCCAGGTCAGGTCGCTTCCAAGGCTCAACCCGTCATCAATGCCGGGCAGCCCATAGTCATAATAGGCCAGCGTCGTCTGCAGGTTCCAATCCCCCGGAACGATGTCATACCCCACGGAAAGATTGTATTCCTGATCCAGGTAAGTCCCTGAAAAATCATCAATCCAGGACAACGTTGCACTGGAACTCACCGTCCACCTGTCGTTCCCCGCCCAATCGAGTGAACCGAACAGCTCATGCGACTGAAAATCGTCATTGAGCGCAGAGTCGTCATCGTTATCCGTGAAAGTATAGGTCGTCGACCATCCCCAAAGATCGTGCTGCACGGCCAGTCCGGCATAAAGAATGACTTCCCTGAAATCTTCCTGGGGGATGGCCATCGGCGGCGTCTCAAGCCTGTCCTGAAGGGTGAGTTGCGCTCCAAATTCCAGCATCGGCGTTTCGCCCATCCAGGCCGGGCCGTTTCCTTCCGAAAAAAGCTCGCGGGTTCCGTCCAACTGTGCGGTGATGATCCGATCCGTCTCCTGCGTGGCCGGGCCACCGGTATTGGTGATCTGATGCTGCACCATACCGTCGATGAACGTGTATTCGCCCGCATAGGCGAACCGCAGCCTGACATCCTCTCGCCCGCGCGGCAGGCCCGGTGCGGCAAGAATGTAATAGTCCGCCTCGACCCGCTCGTAATCCAGACCCAGCGTCAGGGTTTCGCCGTTGTCGCCGGTCCAGGCATCGTAATCCAGTCCGGCCAGAACCGCCGTGCTCCCGACCTCGTCATAGGTCAGAAGCTCGGCATCCGCGTCCGACGAACTGTATCCGAGATCGAGCCGATATCGCAGTTTCTGGTCCGCAAGGCTGCCGTTGACAAAGGCGGCCACGCCCCAGCCTTCGCTGACATCCAGACTTTCAGGCAGGGTGCCGCGCCCGGTGAATGCCGACACCCCAAATCGCAAGTCAGTCTGCTCGGAGGGCGCATAGGACAGCGTTCCGCCGAACATTCGGTCGTCCTGCTCGTCGAGTCCCAGGAAGTTGTCCACCCCGGCGCCATCCTGAGCCTGCACCGCGAACGCGCCGAACTCCAGTTTGCCGTCCGTGGACCTGATCGCCGTGGAGACACCGCGCCGGTTCAGATCCATGACAAGGCTGCGGTCATAGGTCAGAATCTGGTGGCCCAGCCGCGTCGTGCTGTCGAACCGTTCGCCGGTCTGGCTGAACTCAAGATAATACTCGCCCAGATTCAGCGGCTGGCCGTCAATCTGGTCTTCGGGCCGCGACGTGGCCACCCAGGCCGCGCCCATCTTCAAACGCCCGCCCGCGCTCTTGAATTCCAGTTGGCCGGTCGAACTGGCAATCCCCTCGGCCTCCTCGCCGTTATAGGAAAGCCCCCCGGCCTCATGAGTGCCGGTAACGCTGTAAGCCGCACCACCCGAACCGCCACGACTGCCCGAAATGTTGATCTGTTCGACCCCGATGACCTCGTAGGACGTTCCGGTCCAGAGATAGAGGATCACTTCATGCGGACCCTGTGTCAGCGGAACGTTCGGCTCGATCAGGATACCGCCATCCACCAGCGTGGCGAAGGCGGTCATGTCAATGCCGTCGATTTCAACGGCAAGGTCGCCTGAATAGGCCGATTGGTCGAACGCCACGAAGACCTGATCTGCGGTCTCCTGGGCCAGCGCGACATACCCCTTCCCGGCCACCGCTGCGGCCAGAAGTCCGGCGAAAAGGGCCGACTTGCTCCTCATTCCGGTTCCCCGTTTACCCAGCGTAAATAAGGCTAGGCGACCGGCAAAAACGGGAAAAGGCCAACATGCCTCTCCCCGCTTCTTTGCGCCCGATCGCGGTAAATTAACCACTCAGTTCGATTTGAACGAATTCGGACCGCCAAATCCGGTCTTCTTCACAACCTTGCGGAAACGCCGGCAGTTGTCGCTATTGGTCTTCTCGACCACGTGGTCGCCCGCATCGACGCAGACGGTGAAGTAGTAGGTGCCGGGCGTCCAGGCGAGGCTGTTGAAGAACCCGATGGTATGCGCGAACGAACCGTTCGCCTTGAGCGGCGGTGTCTTGATCGCAACCACGTTCGGATAGCCCGCGATCTGATAGGGTGCGGCCTGGGCGGGGGTGGGGTCGGGGCAGCCGCCTGCGACGGTGGTGGAACATTCCACGGTCACGATGGACCTGCTTTTCGCTGCTCCGCCGACGTTCTTTACGATGACAGTGCCGGTGTTGCTTTTGAAACCCGGTCGATAGTTGGGCAGAGGATCTGCCGCCGCCGCCGTGGCGATCGAGGCGAGGAGGGTGGCGGTGATGAATGTGGTGCGGGTCATTTGGATGATTCCTTCAATTGCGTTACATCCATCTGTCGCGGCGGGCGGGACTTCGGTTCAAAATTATTTCTCGCAATCGCAAGTCATTGTTTTGAAGTGCTTTTGCTTCAAGGAAGGGCGCGAAAGCCGGTCAAATGGCGGCCGAGAGGAAGGGCGAGCCCCCTCCCCGCCCTTCTACTGCGCCCGGATCTTCAGTCGTGTAATCCGGTTCGCCTTGCGCTCCAGCACCTCGAACCGCCGGTTGTGGAAGGAAAACACCTGCCCGCGCGTCGGGATCGTCTGGGCTTCGTGAATGACCAGCCCCGCGACCGTCACCGCCTCATCATCCGGCAGCGACCAGTCCATCGCGCGGTTCAGGTCGCGGATCGTCATCGCCCCGTCGACGATGACATCGCCCGCTTCCGTGCGCCGCAACGGGTGATCCTCGTCAATGTCGAACTCGTCGGTGATCTCGCCCACGATCTCCTCCAGGATATCCTCCAGCGTGATCAACCCCTGAAGCGCGCCGTATTCATCCACCACCAGGGCAAAATGCGTCGACCGCCGCAGAAACTGCCGCATCTGATCGTCCAGCGTCGCTGTCTCGGGCACGAAATAGGGCTCCATCGCCACGGTCATCAGATCAAAGCCTTCAAAGACCTCTCCGCTCTCCGCTTCGGCAAAACGCGCATAGACGGCCCGCAGCATGTCCTTGGCATGAAGAACGCCGATGATGTTTTCCTGCTCGCCCCGATAGATCGGCAGGCGCGTGTGGTTCGAGTTCAGGCACAGCTCGACGATCTCCTGCGGCGGCAATTCGGCGTCGATCAGCTCGATCTGGCTGCGGTGAAGCATGATTTCCTCCACCGTCCGATGCGCAAGATCCAACGCGCCGAGAATGCGGTCGCGATCCTCCTTTTCCACCACGCCTTCGGAATGACCGAGCGACAATGCTCCGGCGATCTCATCGCGAACCGACAGGATCTGACTGTCCGGGTCGATGCGCACACCAAAAAGCGCAAGCACGCCGCGCACGATGGCCCGCACCGCCGCGACGATGGGTGCAAGCAAGGTGACGATCAACGCAATCGGCGCGGCCACGCGGGACGCCGCGGTTTCCGGATTGGTGATGGCATAGGTCTTGGGCAGAACTTCGGCAAAGATCAGAACCAGAAGCGTCATGACCAGCGTCGCCAGCGCCACCCCGCTTTCCCCGAACAGGCGTGTGAACATCGCCGTCGCGAGAGATGTGGCAAGAATATTCACAAGGTTGTTGCCCAAAAGGATCGAACCGATCAGCCGCTCGCTGTCATCGGTCAGGCCCAGGGCCCGCTCGGCCCCCTTGTTCCCCTTCTCGGCCCGCGACTTGAGCTGCCCCCTGGACGATGCCGTCAGGGCGGTTTCGCTGCCGGAAAAGAATGCGGAAAGGATCAGCAGGAAGAGGATCGCACCGCAGATGATCCAGAAGGCGGCGTCGATCATGGGGACAGAGTTTTCCATTTTTCCTTGTCAAAGCGGGACGATCCCATCTTATGGGGGTCTCCGGGGCGGCAATCAAGGGAGAGCGGGCTTTGCGCGTCAGCGATTTCGGCCATTTTGACGAACCCATCGTGCTGTTCGGCGGCCCCTACTCGAACCTCGCCGCCCTGCAGGCACTGGCAAAACTCGTTGGCGACCGCCCCGCCATCTGCACGGGCGACGTCGTGGCCTATGGTGCCGAACCGACTGAGACCGTGGCGCTCATGCGCGATCTTGCCATCCCCTGCATCGCCGGGAACTGCGAACGCCAGGTGGCAGAGGGCGCGCTCGACTGCGGCTGCGGCTTCGAAGACGGAACCGCCTGCGATCTGCTCTCGAAGGGCTGGTACGAGTACCTCTCCCGCGCCTGCGACGCCGAAACCGTCGCCTGGCTCGACGCCCAACCCGAGCTTGCCACCTTCACTCAGAACGGCCGCCGCTTCGCCGTCATCCACGGCGGCGCCACGGCGATCAACCGCTTCATCTGGCCCGACAGCCCGGAGGAGATGTTTGTCGAGGAGATCAACGCCCTGGAAGAACGCCTCGGCCCCATCGACGGCGTTGTTGCCGGGCACGCGGGTCTCGCCTTCCACCGCCGGATCGGAACCCACCGCTGGATCAATGCCGGGGTGATCGGCCTGCCGCCTCATGACGGCCGCCCCGAAACCCGCTACACGGTCCTCACCGATGGCGACGTGGTGATAGAGCGCCTGTCCTACGACCACGCCCATGCCCGCGCCGCGATGGAGGCGGCAGGACTGGTGCAGGGCTATGATAAGACGATGACGACCGGACTCTGGCCATCGGAAGACGTGCTGCCGGTGTCTCTCAGACGCTAAGGCTAACCGGTCTTCGCAAGCGGATGGTGCTCCAGCACCAGATCCTGCAGGCGTTCTTCCAGCACATGGGTGTAAATCTCGGTCGTCGCCACATCGGCATGGCCAAGAAGCGTCTGGATCGCCCGCAAATCCGCCCCCCGCGCCAGCAAGTGCGTCGCAAAGGCATGGCGCAGCGTGTGCGGTGTCACCTTGGCCGGGCTGACACCACCGGTCACCGCGAATTCCTTGATAAGTCCATAGAACCGATGCCGCGTCAGATGTCCGGCTTTGCCATGCGACGGGAACAGGAACTTCGACGGCGTCACCCCCTTCTCCGCCTTCGCCAGATCCTCCGCCCGGTCGCGTTCCACCAGCCACTCCGCCAGCGCCGCGCGCGCGGGCGGCGACAACGGCACCATCCGTTCCTTGTCGCCCTTGCCCCGGATCAGCAACATCCGCGGATCGCCCCGCGCCGCGGCCACGGGCAGCGACACCAGTTCCGATACCCGCATCCCCGTCGCGTAAAGCAGCTCCATCAGACAGGTGTTCCGCACCCTGTCAGACACGCGCCCGCCGGTCCGCGCCGCCTCCAGCAGCCGGTCGACCTCTTCCTCGCTCAATGTCTTCGGCAATCGCTTGTCGCGCCCCGGCCCCTTGATCCGGATCGCGGGATTGTCCTGCCGCCAGCCCTCCTCAAAGGCGAAACGGTAGAACTGGCGGATCGCGGAGAGCCGCCGCGCCCGCGTCGCCCGGCTCATGCCCGCCGCATCGAGGCCGATCAGATAGCTTTCCACGTCCGGCTGCCCGATGGTCATCAGATCCAGTTTGCGGGCCGCCACCCAGCCGGCGAAATCCTTCAGATCCCGGGCATAGGCCAGTTGCGTGTTCCGCGCGGCATCGAGTTCGGCGGCCTGGGCTTCAAGGAATGCGGCAATCCTCGCTTCGGCGTTCATGCCCTGCCCTCCGCCAGCACCAGTTCCACGGCGATCTGGCGTGCGAGCCGGGTCAGCCCGATCTTGCGAAGGGCCGCCAGCGCGTGGGCCGTCGTGTCGGGGTTCCCGCCCGCGCCTTCGGCCAGTTGGTCAAGGGCGCGGAACAACACCTCGCCGCTGCGCTCGTCCTCGATCAGGGCCTCGAAGGCCGATCCTGCATGAATCGACGACAATCCCCGGACGATCGAACGGCCAAAGGCATCGCCCGCCGGTTCAGCGCCGATCCGACCGGTCACGAGCGACATCAGGAAACGATCCTCCCGCGATGCACCGGCAAAGCGTTCGGCCGCCTCCCGGTGACCCGCGAGCAGGGCCAGTTCGAAGGCCAGATGAGACGCCCGGCCCGGATCTTCCAGGCGCAGCAGCGCCGGTATGACCCATTCGGAGAAGGCAGCCTCGAAACCGGCCTGGTCCGCAGCCGCCCAGGCCGCGGGCAACGCCTCGACGATCCCGGTCTCGTCGAAGTCTTCAACGGAGCGCGCAAGCGCCTGTACGGAACTCACCCGTTCCCAGACCCCGCCCGAGGCCGAGGCCGACCGCTCCCGGTAAACCTCCAGAAGCCGCTCGAACGGAATCGCCCCCGCGGCCGCAAGCCGTTCCGCCGCGCTCAATCTTGTCTTCCAGCCAACATCCGGCGACATGTCCGCATGGGCGAAGGGCAACGGGAGGCCCTTGGTCGAGATCCGCTCCCCGACCGCTTCGTAGAGACGGAATTGCAAAGGCGTGGGCACGGTCGGCGGCGGCGGCAGGGGGTCACCCTCGAACAATTCCGGGTCGAGGAAGAACAACAGCAGCCTGTCTTCCTCCGGCGTCAGGATGCCCAGCGTTTCCGCGTTTCCCAGCGTCAGGGCAGCGACGTCGAACTGACCAAGACGGGCGAGACAGAAGATGCGGGCCGGATAGGTCGGCGACAGATCCGGCGTTGCCTCGATTTCGCGGCACGCCGCCGTCTCGGTCCCGGTCAGGAGCGAGATATCGAAGCGACGGCGGAACAACTGCGGCGCATTGGACCCTGCCGCCTCGATCAAGGTCTCGGCGCTGTCCAGCTGGCCCATCTCAAGCAGCCGGTCGACACGCGCATAAAAAAGCCTGTCGTCAACGGCTGCATCTATCGGCGGATCGAGCCGCACCTGCAAAAGCGTGGAGAGAAATCCGCTGATCGACGCGGGCGTATCCGGGCCGAGCTTCAGGCGGGACAGTTCCCTGGCCAGATCCCCCGCCGAACTCTTGCCCCAGATATCGCGCGGCAAATCGAATGCGGAGGCTTCACCCAGCCCCGCCTCGTCGATGACAGGCGCGTCGAGGGGCAGAACACGCACGGTTTCGGGCACCGAGGCCACCGGGTCTTCCGCATCGGGCACCGTCGGCACGGCCTGGTCTTCCACCGAATTCGAAAGCCAGTCGATGGCGCTGAGCGGGACGGTGTCCGCCACCGCTGCGCCACATGCGGCCCACGCCAACAAAAGAAATGGAACGGATCTAGTTACCATCCAGCGTCACCGGCGCGCTGACATCGCTCTGCTCGGGGCTCAGATCGCCCAGATAGGCATAGCCGATAACGGCCGCGCCAAGCAGAACGGCAATAACGAACAGGAATCTCAGCAATCTCAGCATCGCGAAACCTCTTTGCCCCACAGACCGGCAGAAACGGGCCCGAAAGCCGCTCTCCGGCGGCATTTGGGGATTTATAACTGGTCTTTTCAGGAAGATCACGCCATTCAGGGGTCCGGCAAGAAAAAGAACTCGGGGACGCGGCTCAATTGCCATTCCGGCTTAAGAAAACCGTCGCGATGGTGGGCATGATGGGCGCAGGGAAAACGGCCATCGGCACCGCCCTTGCACGCCGACTGAACGTGCCGTTTCTGGACAGCGACGCCGAGATCTCGGCCGCTGCGAACATGACCATTGCCGAAATCTTCGACCGCGACGGCGAGGCTTTCTTCCGGGACCGCGAGAGCGAGGTCATCGCGCGCCTTCTTGACGGAGAACCTTGTATCCTCTCCACCGGCGGCGGCGCCTACCTTCGGGCCGACAACCGTGAACTGATCGCGGAGCGCGGCGCGGCGCTTTGGCTGCGGGCCGAACTCGAACTGCTCTGGCAACGGGTGAAACACAAGACCACCCGCCCGCTTCTGCATACCGCCGACCCCCGCGCCACGCTTGGGGAACTCAAGGAGGCTCGGGAGCCCTTCTATTCCAAGGCCGATATCATCGTGGATGCCGAGCACGAGTTCACGATCGAGCAGATGACCGACCGCGTTATCGAAACCCTTGCCCGCCATCCCGACATTCTGGAGACAGTCGAATGACCGCAGAGACCGTGCATGTCGCCCTTGGCGACCGCAGTTATGACGTAGTGATCGGTGAGGGGCTGATCGCCAATGCAAGTACCCATGTGGCCCCCCTTCTCCATCGCCCCCGCGTTGCTGTTCTGACCGACGAAAACGTCGCTGCCGCCCATCTCGACGCACTCCGGAAAGGGCTTGGCGGGATCGAGGTGACTGAACTGACTCTGCCCGCAGGCGAAGCGACCAAGAGCTGGGAGATGCTTGAACGCAGCGTCGAGTGGATGCTGTCGGAAAGGATCGAGCGCCGCGACATCCTGATCGCCCTTGGCGGCGGCGTGATCGGCGACCTTGGCGGATTCGCCGCCGCCATCCTCCGCCGTGGCATCCGCTTCGTGCAGATCCCGACCTCGCTTCTGGCCCAGGTCGACAGTTCCGTCGGCGGCAAGACCGGCATCAATTCCCCCGTCGGCAAGAACCTGATCGGCGCTTTTCACCAGCCGTCGCTTGTCCTTGCCGATATCGGCGTGCTTGCCTCCCTGCCTCCCCGCGACTTCCTCGCGGGCTATGGTGAGGTGGTGAAATACGGGCTCCTCGGCGATGCCAGCTTCTTCGATTGGCTGGAGCAAAACGCCCCCGCGATGGCTTCCGGCGACCCCGCGCTGCGCGCCCATGCCGTCAAGCGCTCGGTCGAGATGAAGGCCGAAATCGTCGCCCGCGACGAGACCGAACAGGGCGACCGTGCGCTTCTGAACCTCGGCCACACCTTCTGCCACGCGCTGGAAGCCGCGACCGGATATTCCGACCGGCTGCTGCATGGCGAAGGTGTCGCAATAGGTTGCGCATTGGCCTTCGAACTGTCGTCCCGGCTGGGCCTATGCAGTCAGGAAGACCCAAGCCGCGTCCGCCAGCACCTGAAGCGCATGGGGATGAAGACCGACCTTGCCGACATCCCCGGCGACCTGCCCGACATGGACGCCCTCATCGACCTCATGGGCCAGGACAAGAAGGTCGTCGACGGCAAACTCCGCTTCATCCTCGCCCGCAGCATTGGCGACGCCTTCGTCACCGACGATGTGCCGCGTGATGTGCTGGCCGCCGTCCTGAAGGACGCGCTGGATACCCGGCGGTGAGCGACGTCTTCCGCCAACTCCTTGGGTCCGAATACGAAAAACTGCCCGACGCGGTATAGCGCTACCACGATCACCGCCACACCCATTACACCGGCACAGCCTTCTCCGGTGGCAACCGTGGCGATCTCGCCCCGATTTGAAACTATTGCTTTGGTGTCCCAAATACCAACCCAAGACGGGCGGCACAGCGCATTGCGCCGCTGCCCGAGAGACCGGGAAAGGACCGAACATGAGCCATGCAAGCCTCTACCTTCCCACCGAGTCCGATCTCGGCACGCGCCTTCGCGCCCTGCCGGGACAGATCGCCCGCAGCGATGCCTGGGCTATGGAAATCACCCGCGCCTACCGCTCCTCCGGTATGGTCGGTCTCGACCCGGAAACGGTCGAAGAACTCGGGCACTGAAGCGCCCGAACGTCACGAAGGCCGCGGTTTTCCCTGTGCCGCGGCCTTCGGAAACTCTCTGTCGAGAATACGTGACTTGCGCCACCGATAAGGGCGCAACCGGAGCGCCCCATCGGTCAAGAAGATCGGTCTCAGAACGGGATTTCGTCGTCCAGATCCTGGCCGCCCGGTGCCGGGTTGCCACCACCGCTACCGCCACCGCCATAAGGATCGTGATCGCGGTCATCATAGCCGCCACCGCCGCCACCGCTGCCTCCACGACTGTCGAGCAGCGTCAGTTCCCCGCGATAGGGGCGCAGCACGACCTCGGTCGAATACCGGTCCTGTCCCGACTGATCCTGCCATTTCCGGGTTTCCAACTGGCCCTCGATATAAACCTTGGAGCCCTTTTTCAGGTATTGCTCGGCAATCCGTGCCAGCGGCTCGGAGAAGATCGCAACCGAGTGCCACTCGGTCCGCTCACGGCGTTCGCCGGTGTTCCGGTCCTTCCAGTTCTCCGAGGTTGCTATGCGCAGGTTGCACACTTTGCCCCCGTTCTGGAACGTGCGCACTTCCGGGTCGCGCCCGAGATTGCCTACCAGAATGACCTTGTTGACCGAACCTGCCATGTCGTCTTGCTCCCCGAATCCGTTTCGCGGAACCTACCTGCGTCCGCCTTGGTAAACAACGCATGAACGCGGTCAGATTTTAAGCTCAACCGACACCGGAAAATGATCCGAAGCCGTCAGCAGCGCCTCGCGCAGCTCCGGCGCCTTGTCGCAGGCCGGGTCGTCGAACGGATGCCAAATCCGCCAGTCACGCGCCCGATCCCGAAGGTCGGGTGACACCATCACGTAATCCAGCAAGGTCTGCATCCAGCGCTTCCTCTCGGCCATCCAGAACCGAGCCGAGGTCGGCATCCAGCCAATCGAACGCTGGATCACCGCCTCCGCATGAGGGTCGTAAAGCTGGATATCGTCTTCATCCCCCAGCACGATTTCCACACCTGAGCGCCCGAACAACCGTTCGTATTCGTCGAGCCCCGGACCATCGTTGAAGTCACCCATCACCATCAGCGCTTCGCCCGCGTCCAGATGCTCGTCCACCCGCTCCCTCAGCCAGATGCATTGCGCCAGTTGCTTGCGCCGGTTCTCGATGGCGATCCGCATGAGCTGTTCAGGCCGCCGCGCCCCGTAGGGGGCCTTGGATTTCGCATGAACGCCGATCATGCGCAGCTTCGTGCCCTCCGTGGTCTCCACCGCCAGTTCCAGAGGCGGCTTCGACCACTGCACTTTTTCCGGTGCCGCATCCACATCAAGGTCGATCCGGTAATCCTGGTCGAATCGCGGCGTTCCGCGCGGATCGTGGACCGCTGTCAGCCTGTCCGGATCGTAGAGCAGCGCAATTTCCTGCTGGGTCTCGTTCACGAACCCCATGACCGCCCTGCGCGCCCGTATCCCGACGGTGGCGGCGAAATTTTCCAGCGCCCGCACCCCATCGCGCCTGCGATGACCGTCCGGCGCTTCGATCACCATCACCGCATCCGCGTCGAGCGCCGTGAAGACAATCGCAAGCGCCGCGAGTTGCTCGCGGCGGGTGACATTGTGCCGGGCGGACCAGGCGCCGTCATCCAGCAGGTTTCCCTCGTCATCGAAGAGATTTGTGAACCACTCGACATTATACGTCGCGATCCGCATCAGGCGGCACGGCTTTCGCTGATCGCCTCCCAGGCGCGGTTGATCGCGATCAGCCGCTTTTCGGCCATCTTGATCGCTTCCTCCGGTACGCCCCGCGCCATCATCCGGTCGGGATGGCTTTCGCGAACGAGTTGACGCCAGGCCTTGCGGATCTTCTCGGTATCCATATCCGGATCGACACCAAGCACGTCAAAAGGATCCGGCTCCGCATCGGGGACGAAACGCGTCCGCAACGCGCGGAACTGACGGTCGGTCAGCCCGAAGATACGTGCCACACGCGCAAGAAAATCATCCTCCTGCTCGTGATAGTCCCCATCCGCGACCGCGATGTGGAACAGCCCTTCCATCAAATCGCAGAGCGTCCCGTCCGTCCTGTCGAACATGCCGGCGATCTGTCGGGCATAATCCTCAAACCCGGCCACATCCTGACGCGCCAGGTTGAAGAGCCGGGCCGCGTTCGCCTCCTCAGATGCAGGGATATGAAAAACCTCGCGAAAGGCCGCCACCTCGTTCCGGGTCACAAGGCCGTCGGCCTTCGCCATTTTGGCACCCAGCGCAATGACAGCGATTGTGAAGGCCACGCTTCGCTCGGGCGGTGCGCGCAGCTTCTCGAAAACGGCACCCAGCCCCTCGCCCGCGCGAAGGGCTGCAATGGCTTCGGAAATGCGCTCCCAGATCGTCATGGCACAACTCTAAAGTGCCGCCGGTTCGGATTGAAGCGCATTCGGGTCGGGAAGCGGAATAACGCAGGCTCAGTCGTCGTCCAGAAGCCATTTGCGCATCAGGACCAGATCCATCCAGCGCCCAAACTTGTAGCCGACCTTTGGCAAACGGGCGATTGTCTCATAGCCCATGCGCGCATGAAAGCGGACGCCGTCGGGATTTTCCCCGCTGACACCTGCCCAGAGCGACCCGATCCCGGCGGATGTCGCATGATCCTCCACGGCGATCAGCAGGGCACGCCCGACGCCCTGCCCCCGCGCTTCGGGGGCAAGGACGATTGTGTGCTCCATAGCCCGCGCATAACCGATACCGCGCCGGAACTGGACATAGGATGCAAATCCGAGGATTGTGCCGCCCGCCTCCGCCACCAGGAAACAGGGCGAGGTCGCGATGGCATCGCGCACCATCTCCGGCGTCTTCTCCTCGCTGTTGAAGGTAATCGCCGTATCCCGGATCACCGGGTTCTGGATGGCCAGGATCTGCTCCGCGTCACGCGCCTCAGCCACGCGGATCTTCATGCCAGCACCCGCGTCCCTTCCGGCGTGGAAATCGTTGCGATCAAACGTTTTTCCGGCCCGGATCTGACGGCGACCTCGCCAAGTGCATCCACCGCCGGGAACGCATCGCGCAGCGCATCGGCCTCGGGATGAAACACGTCCAGCCGCGACAGCCGCAGACCAAGATCGGGCAGCCGGTCCGCCGGGTGCGGGCCGCCAGCCTCCCATTCGATCAGCGCCGGCATCGCATCGTCAAACGGCAAGCGCCCGTCCTCCGGCACCGCCATCGCCCAGCTCAGATCGCCGCGCGTTAGCTCGACCGGCGTGCCGGAGCCAGGGGGCGCCGCATCAACGGCGGCGTCCAGATCGTCGGTCCTGCACACCCAATTGGTCATGCGCGGGGCCATGTGGAAGGCATCAAGGTTGAACCAGCGGGGCTGATGAGGGGCCGGCGCGTCGGGGTCGATGGCGATGACTTCCAGGTAGACGCCGGGTCCCAGCGAAAGCAACAAGTTATGGGTTCCCATATGCGGATGCTTGCCGCCGCGAGACAGCCGCGCGCCCAGCACGGCTTCGACATAAGCCGCCCCCTCCTCCAGCGACCGGGCAGCTATCACGAGATGATCGAGGGCGAGCGAGAACAGCATAGCCTCAGTTGCACGGTCTCCGGCGGGAACCGCAAGGGCAAATTCTACCTATGGGCGTTCGGACGGGCCTCAGCCACGCGCGGCCCGGATCAGGCGCAGAATGTCCGCCGCCGCCTCGGGAATGTTGGTCCCCGGCCCGAAAATCGCCTTCACGCCCTTGTCCTTGAGGAATGCATAGTCCTGCTGCGGAATGACCCCGCCGCAGATCACGATGATGTCGCCCGCATCCGCCGCCTTCAGCGCCTCGATCAGCTTCGGCGCAAGGGTCTTGTGACCCGCCGCCTGGCTCGAGATCCCGATCACATGCACATCATTGTCGATGGCATCCTGCGCCGCTTCCTCGGGCGTCTGGAAGAGCGGCCCCACATCCACATCGAAGCCGATATCGGCAAATGCGGTGGCGATCACCTTGGCGCCCCGATCGTGCCCGTCCTGGCCCATCTTGACCACCAGCATTCTCGGACGACGACCTTCCTCTTCCGCGAAAGCCTCCACATCCTTCTGGATCGCCGCAAAGCCCTCATCGCCCTCATAGGCCGCGCCATAGACCCCGGCCAAGGTCTTCACCTCGGCCCGGTGACGGCCGAACACTTTTTCCATCGCCATGCTGATCTCTCCCACGCTCGCACGCGCCCGCGCCGCTTCAACCGCTGCTTCCAATAGATTGCCGTCCCCTTGCGCCGCGCTCTCCAGCGCAGCGAGCGCCGCGTCGCAGGCAGCATTGTCCCGCTCGGAACGAATACGCTCGAGCCGCGCGATCTGAGACTCCCGCACCTTGTCGTTATCGACTTCAAGAATGTCGATCGGGTCTTCCTTGTCCTTGCGGTACTTGTTGACGCCCACGATCACCTCTTCGCCCCGATCGATCATCGCCTGCCGCCGGGCCGCGCTTTCCTCGATCCGAAGCTTGGGCATGCCCGAGGCCACGGCCTTGGTCATGCCCCCCAGTTCCTCGACCTCCTCCATCAGCGCCCAGGCCTTCTCCGCCAGTTCCGCCGTCAGGCTTTCGACGTAATAGGACCCCGCGAGCGGATCGACGACATTGGTGACCCCTGTTTCTTCCTGCAAGATCAACTGCGTATTCCGCGCGATCCGGGCCGAGAAATCGGTCGGCAACGCAATCGCCTCGTCCAGCGCATTGGTGTGGAGTGACTGTGTGCCGCCCAGAACCGCGCTCATCGCCTCATAGGCCGTGCGGATCACGTTGTTATACGGGTCCTGTTCCTGCAACGACACGCCGGAGGTCTGGCAATGGGTCCGCAGCATCGAAGACCGCGGGTTCTTCGGATCGAACTCCGCCATGACCCGGCTCCAAAGCAGACGCGCGGCGCGAAGCTTGGCCGCCTCCATGAAGAAATTCATCCCGATGGCGAAGAAGAATGACAGCCGCCCGGCGAACTTGTCCACGTCCATCCCCCGCGCGATGGCGGCGCGCACGTATTCCCGCCCGTCGGCCAGCGTATAGGCCAGCTCCTGCACAAGGTTCGCGCCCGCCTCCTGCATGTGGTAACCGGAGATCGAGATCGAATTGAACTTCGGCATCTCGTTTGCCGTATACTCGATGATATCCGCAACGATGCGCATCGAAGGCTCGGGCGGATAGACATAGGTGTTCCGAACCATGAACTCCTTCAGAATATCGTTCTGAATGGTCCCGGACATCAGCGCCTTGTCATGCCCCTGCTCTTCGCCGGCCACGATGAAATTGGCCAGGATCGGGATCACCGCCCCGTTCATGGTCATCGAGACAGAGACCTGATCCAGCGGAATCCCATCGAAGAGGATCTTCATGTCCTCGACCGAGTCGATGGCCACACCCGCCTTGCCCACATCGCCCACGACACGCGGGTGGTCGCTGTCATACCCCCGATGCGTGGCCAGATCGAACGCCACCGAAACGCCCTGCTGCCCCGCCGCCAGGTTCCGACGGTAGAAGGCATTGGATTCCTCCGCCGTCGAAAACCCCGCATATTGCCGGATCGTCCAGGGCCGGCCCGCATACATCGTGGCCTTCACCCCGCGGGTGAAGGGCGAGAAACCCGGTGTTTCGCCCATTTGCGGCAGCCCGGCCGCGTCTTCGGCCGTATAAAGCGGCTTCACGCGGATGCCTTCCAGCGTCTCCCACTCGATGTCTTGGATGCTGCGCCCACGCAGTTCCTTCTCGGCCAGTGACTTCCAGTCGGTCATATTTCATCCTCCGATTGGGGCGATGCGGGCAAACTTCTTTCGGGAAATTTGTCAAAACTCTGCGAAGAGTTTTCCACCGCCCTTCGATTTTCCGTTTTTCGGCATATATTCAATACGAACGGAGACGCAGCCATGACGCCCACCGCATTGAAAATTTTCGGGTTTCTTCCGCTATTGCTATTGCCCGCCATCGCCGGAGCGACCGATAGCACGACCCCGGATGTTCTCGCGGCGTGGCAGGCCGACAAATCCACCGCATTCGATGCCGCGGATATCGAGCTCGATACGTTCAAATGGACTGCCCGGCCGATCGTTGTTTTCGCCGACAGCGCAAACGACCCCGCCTTCCGGCGCCAGATCGAGCTTCTGCAATCGCGCAAACAGGAACTTGTCGAACGCGATGTCGTTCTGATCACCGATACAGACCCCGATGCGCGTTCCGATCTGCGCATCAAGCTGCGTCCGCGCGGTTTCATGCTGACGGTCATCGGCAAGGATGGCGGAGTGAAACTGCGCAAACCCTTCCCGTGGGATGTGCGTGAGTTGACGCGTGCCATCGACAAGATGCCGATCCGGCGGCAAGAGATTCTCGATGCCAAGGACGCGGCGCGGGGAGCTGTGGCGGAATAGATCACGACCCGAAAGCTCCCGGATTGAAGATGAAATGCGCACCGTCGGGCAGGAGCGCCGCCCAGTCCTTCAACTCCGCGAACAACTCCCGCGTCTCCGCCCTGTTCCGGGTATAGAACGACACATCGACCCCACCCAGGAAAGCGCCCTTCGGATCGAGCAACGCCAGTTTGCCAAGGATCACCCAGTCCGGGCCCAGGGCCTCCGGCAACCACTCGTCGTAGATCATTGCGAATTCGACGCCCTTTTCTTCTGCAATCGGATCAGCCCAGCCGGGCTCCGGTTGAAAAAGCCGGGCGTCCAATGCATCCGGCGATGCGAGACCCCAGAGGTCGAGGACATGATTCGGGTTGTTCCAGGCCACAAGGCCCAGATCATTGACCGCGACCGGAGCCCGCAAATACTCCTTCGCAAACCGTGCCATCTGCGCCTGTTGCAGATGGATCGCGCGGGGATTGTTGACGAAATCGTCGAGATCGGGACCATAGGCGACAAGGCCGCCGGCCAGTGCGACGCCGAGAATTGCGGTTTTTGCCGCCTTGCCCATCCCGGCAAGAAGCAAGGCCAGGACCGCGAAAAGCGACAGGACAAGATAGTTCTCGTAACGATCCATCCAACCGGTCGATGCGGCGGCCAGATGCGCGATGGCAGCGGCCACGACAGCCAGCCCGACGAGAGCCTGACCTTTCCGTCCGTCTTGAAGCAACGCGACACAGCGCACGAGGACCGCCGACGCCAGCGCCAGCACAAACAGTCCGCCGTTGGTCGCAACGTTGAGGCGGAACTTGCCGAATATGCCATGCCCTTCCGCCCCGGAGAGTTTTGCGTTCACCGAATTCGGCAGCGGATCGAGACCAAGCGCCAACAGGATCACGACGAATATCGCAACGGGCAGAACCGCCAGAAGCCCAAGCCCGATCCCGGAACGCACTCTGCCCATTGCCGTGACAACGCCCGCCGCCGCCAGCGCAAGCGCCAATCCTTCCAGGCGCAAGGCCGGGGCAAGGAAGACACCACCGATCAGCAGCATACCGACACGCCCGGTTTCTACGAAACGCCATAGCCCGACGACGATCGCAAGCGATGCGGCTCCGTGCGCCAGGTTCTCCATTCCCGTGAACGCGACGAGGACCGCAGCCAGTGCAATGGGGGCAATCACAACGAAAAGGTAACCGGCTTTCGGCAGTTCCGCTTCGCCCAGTGCACGCCCCATCAAACCTGCCGCAATGGTGAGAGCGATGATGTTCCAGACCAGCGGCAGCCAGGCTTGCGCGCCCATCCCTGCCCAGGTCGGCAGAAGCACGGGGTAAAGCGGGGACGATGCAGCGGAGGCGAATTCGCCCGCATTGACACCATAGCCGCCCGCGTAGAGCTGCTCGGCCATGGCGAGATGGATGTAGACATCGTCCAGCGCGTATTCGAACACGCCGCCCGCCTGATAGATCGACGCCAGGATCAGCAGCACAAACCCCGTTTGCGCCGCCAGGACCGAGGCGATGATGGCGGACCGGACTGTCACCACTTTGCGCCGACCTCCGATGGGCAAACGATGCACCGATTGTCAGGCGATACCCTCATTCGAACTCCATGATCAGGTCATCCACGGCAAGGCTGTCGCCCGGCCCGGCATTGATCCGGGCGACGACGCCCTTGCGTTCGGCGCGCAGGATATTTTCCATTTTCATCGCCTCGACCGTACACAGCGCCTGACCTTCCTGAACCTCTTCGCCTTCCTCAACGTCGATCTTCACGATCAGACCGGGCATCGGGCAAAGCAACATCTTCGAGGTGTCGGGCGGAGTCTTGACCGGCATGAGGGCCGCGAGATCGGCTTGCCGGGGCGTCAGGATGGTCACCCGCAGATCGGCACCGCGATAGCGCACCTGATACCCGTTGGTCCGCCGGGCGGTCTTCAGGACAAGCCCTTCTCCTCCGACATCGAGTTCGGCCAGTGGCTGGCCCGGCTTCCAGTCGCTGGTGACGCGCAGCGACGTTCCATCCTCGAATTTCACATCCGCGCCGTCCCGGTCTGCCGTCATGTCGACCCTGAACCGGTGCTCACCCACGGACACCACCCAGTCGGTACCGACCTGCCGTTCGTGGTTATCAAGCCTGCCGGAGATACGGGCCCGCCGGATTTCCGCGACCCGATGCATTGCCGCCGTCGCCGCCGCGATACGGCGGGCGACAGGTTCATCCGGCGTCACGCCATCAAACCCGTCGGGATATTCCTCCTCGATGAAGGCCGTGGTCATATCGCCGCTGATAAACTTCGGATGATCGTAAACAGCGCACAAAAACGGAATGTTGTGCCCGATCCCCTCGACCTCGAACCGGTCGAGGGCGATGCGCATCTCCTCGATTGCCTCCCCCCGGCTCGGGGCCCAGGTGCACAGCTTGGCGATCATCGGGTCGTAATACATCGAGATCTCGCCGCCTTCGTAGACGCCGGTGTCATTGCGCACCGTCCGCGTCTCCTCGGCCACCTCCTCTGGCGGCCGATAGCGGGTCAGCCGGCCAATGGACGGCAGGAAGCCACGATACGGATCTTCCGCATACAGCCGGCTTTCCATCGCCCATCCGTTGATCCCAACGTCGGACTGAGTGAGAGACAGTTTCTCTCCGGCGGCGACCCGGATCATATGTTCGACCAGATCGACGCCGGTAATCAGTTCGGTCACCGGATGTTCCACCTGCAGGCGGGTGTTCATCTCAAGGAAATAGAAATTCCGGTCGCCATCGACGATGAACTCCACCGTCCCCGCGCTGGAATAGCCGACGGCATGGGCCAGAGCGAGGGATTGCTCCCCCATCGCCTTGCGCGTCGCCTCGTCCAGAAACGGCGAAGGCGCTTCCTCGATCACCTTCTGGTTCCGCCGCTGGATCGAGCATTCCCGCTCGTTCAGGTAAACCCCATTGCCGTGGCTGTCGCAAAGCACCTGGATCTCGATGTGGCGCGGCTGCGTGACGAATTTCTCGATGAAGATCCGGTCGTCGCCAAAGGAAGACGCCGCCTCGTTCTTCGACGACTGAAAGCCTTCGCGCGCCTCCGCGTCGTTCCAGGCGATCCGCATCCCCTTGCCGCCACCGCCGGCGCTGGCCTTGATCATCACCGGGTAGCCGATCTCGGACGATATCTTTACCGCCTCGTCGGCATCCTCGATCAGCCCCATATAGCCGGGAACCGTCGAGACATCGGCCTCCTGCGCAATCTTCTTCGAGGTGATCTTGTCGCCCATCGCCTCGATGGCCTTCTTCGGCGGGCCGATGAACGCCACGCCTTCGGCCTCCAGCGCCTCGGCAAATTTCGGGTTCTCCGACAGGAAACCATAGCCCGGATGCACGGCCTCCGCCCCGGTCTGGCGGATGGCGTCCATGACCTTGTCGATGACGATATAGGACTGGTTCGCAGGCGCAGGGCCGATGTGAACCGCCTCATCCGCCATGCTGACATGCAGCGCGTTCGCATCCGCATCGGAATAGATCGCGACGGTCTGAATGCCCATCTTGCGGGCGGTCTTGATGACCCGGCAGGCAATCTCGCCCCGGTTGGCGATCAGGATTTTCTTGAACATGGCCCCTCCAGCCGGGGACATTTCCCCGGAAATGCAAAAGCCGCCCGGTCGAAGGATCGGACGGCTTTGGAATGTATCGTGGCGCAGGCCCGGCCTGCGTGGTTCTCAGTAACGGTTGACGTCGTCTGCCAATGCGCCTGCGGCACCGCCGACGGCTGCGCCGACAAGGCATTCGCCATCGTCGATGATTTCACCAGCAAGGCACCCGGCACCCGCACCGATAAGCGCGCGTTCCAGATCGGTGCCCTGGCTACAGGCCGAAAGGCCCAGGATCGCCGCGATGGCGAGTAATGAGAGTTGTTTCTGCATGTTTTTCTGCCTCTGAAAATATTGGGGATGTTTCCCTGCGCCGCAGAAAGCGCATTTCCCCGCTGATATTCAATATCATTCGGCTGCCCGGCACCTGGATCGGCGTCAAGCAGCCAATTTGGCAGATCTAGGTTTCGACGCTCAGCGCTGCGACACCGCGCCCGCCACGCCGCCAGCAATGGCGCCCTCGACGCAGCGGCCATTGACCAGCGTGTACCCGGCGGCGCATCCGATCGCGGCACCGATAAGAGCGGCATCGCGCTCGCCTTCGATTTCATCACAGGCTGAAATGGCAGTGATCGCGGCGAACAATGCGATCGGGGCAAGTCTCGACATGGTGAACTCCTTCTGGATGTCGGTGCGCGATGGTCGCGCATTGCCTTCAGGAACGCCTCACCAGAGCGATATTCAATAACAACCTGACGTGTTCCGGCGTTTTTGGCGAGTTCCCGCCAGCCGAGGATACAAGCCGAACGCCACGAAGGTCCGACCGGGTAATTCCGGTCGGACCCGCGTGAAGGGGAAGGGTAACGGTATTTGCGTGTGGAACCGCATCTTTGAGTGGAGGGATGCGCTTCTAGGATCAGATTGCACTGCGCGGACTGCTCCGGGAAGGGAAAGCTGCCAACGCAATCAAAACCGGCAAGTCTTTGCCAAAATGGGACAAATCGCAGCGAATTCATGCCACCCAGGTCCCGTCAAAGGCATCGGGAAAGGATGCTGCAGCACGACTCTCATCAATTTTGAGCAGCGATTCATAGCTTTCCGGGTCAAACGGATCCTCGGCGGGAATCACTTCGCGGCCGAACAGCCAGGACAATCGGCCCGCATCCAGATTGCCGCGCTCGAAGGGCTGATCGCCAAAGTAATCCCAGAGGCAGGCCAGGAATGCGGCATCCGCATCCCGATCCGCCTTCTTCCGATCGGCAAATCTCTCCCGCGCCACCAGTTTGGTGACCCCGCGCGGATTGGCCCGACGGATTGTGAACTGGAAATCTGTGCCGGGCATCCGGCCGGGGAAGCCACGGTGTTTCAGCATGGGACACCCCATGCGGACCTGCGCCTATTCGCTTTGGGGCACGACCATGACAACATCTTCCTGCACAACGCAGCCTGAGGCCAGCGTGAGCATGAGGATAAGCAGAATTTTGGGAAAAAGGTGCATCTTAGCCCAATGCGGGGGTTCGGTCGGGGCTTGCGCCCCGACCAAGAAAGTACTGAATCAGTACTTCTCCATAACCGGCTCTTCCATGACCATCGGTTCTTCCATGGGCTCTTCTTGCTGGCAAGCAGCGAGAACAGTGAAGAGGCCGAGGGCCAGGAGGGCTTTGAGGGTGTTCGACATGACTGTCTCCTTCGATCCGTCAAGGCCGTATTGTCTGCTCGGCCTTTCCAATAGTCCCGCACGCAAAGCGCGTGCGGAGTGACACTAGCCGACCGAAAACCCGTGTCCAGTAGATAGATACGAGTAACGGCGGATAGATGCTGATTAACGCATTTCTTTGGATTGTTTCCAGCCCCAAAGGACATAACGCAAATTATCATCGGCCTGTGGCAGGAAAGCTGCAACTTCGAACGCGCTTGAAAACACAATATATTGTGGCTGCCCATCACGCAGGCTCCCCCGACCCGACGGGGATACAGGCCCCATCTGCCCAATTGAATGTCTGTTGAAGGTTTCTCCAGGTCTTGAGGATGCCGAAACTGTTTCCCGTCCGCGCGACGATCCGAACCTGTCGGGTCTCATTGTACGGAAATAGCCCGGACAATACCGCCGGTCGGTCGAGCGCCACGTATGCGCAGGCCGTCCGGAAGGAGAAGTCACTCAGGACCGCTTCGGTATCCGCGTCATGCGTGAAGACAAGCTCGATGCCGTCTTCCTGCCCATCCATCGGTTTGATGCGGTCCAGAATATAGTCCCTGATCGGTTCAGGATACCGCAAAACATATAGCCCCCGTCGCTTGTCGGGACGGCACGCCCCCTCCGAAACCGTGATTGGAATGTAATTCTCGTAAAGGTTCTGATCTTCGTGCCGCACCTGCAGCGAGATGCGAAACACCCGGTTGCGGTCCAGTCCGCGATTATCCAGGGCGGCTTTGGCCGAAAGGACCGAACCGCACAAGCCCATCAGAAATTCGTCGCCCGAAATGTTCCCGCGTCCCCGCAGAGGCTCAAGCAAGGCGCGGATGCGATCCATTCCCCCAAGACTCACCACGTCGCTCTCGACAACCGTGAAGACGATGCCGGAATAGCTCGCCTGCAAATCGGCGAGAGGTCCCGTGGCGACCCGTTCGGCTCGGAAGCTGCCAAATGCCGCGATGCCGACAAGAACGACCAGAATTCCGGACAATATGAGGAAACGCGGGCGCATCGGATCACAAGGGGATGTTGTCGTGCTTCTTCCACGGATTCGCGAGACTCTTCGTTCTGAGAGACGCAAAGGCCCGCGCCACGCGCCTGCGCGTGGAATGCGGCATGATCACTTCGTCGATGAAGCCGCGTTCGGCCGCGCGGAACGGATTGGCAAAATTTGTCTCGTATTCCGCAGTGCGCTCCGCGATCTTTTCAGCGTCCCCCAGCTCGGACCGATAGAGAATCTCGGTGGCCCCCTTCGCACCCATCACCGCGATCTGTGCCGTGGGCCAGGCATAGTTGAAGTCGCCACGAAGGTGCTTCGACGCCATAACGTCATAAGCGCCGCCATAGGCTTTCCGGGTGATGACGGTCACTTTCGGAACCGTCGCTTCGCCATAGGCGAACAGCAGTTTCGCGCCATGCTTGATGACGCCGCCATATTCCTGGCTTGTGCCCGGCAGGAAGCCCGGCACGTCGACGAATGTCAGTATAGGGATCTCAAAGGCGTCGCAGAACCGGACGAAACGGGCAGCCTTGCGGCTTGAATCGATGTCCAGAACGCCCGCCAGAACCATCGGTTGGTTGGCGACGACACCGACGGTCCGCCCTTCAAGCCGAACAAATCCGGTGATGATATTGGCTGCGAAATCCGCCTGTAGCTCATAGAAATCTCCCTCATCCGCGACCTTCAGGATCAACTCCTTCATGTCATACGGTTGATTCGGATTCTGAGGGATTAATGTGTCGAGACTTTGATCGGTGCGCTCGGGATCGTCGAAGAATGGACGGATCGGCGCCTTGTCCCGGTTGTTGAGCGGCAGGTAATCCACAAGGCGACGCACTTCAGCAAGGGTCTCCACGTCATTCTCGAACGCGCCATCGGCGACCGAACTTTTCTTTGTGTGGGTGGACGCTCCGCCGAGTTCCTCCGCCGTGACCACCTCATTCGTCACCGTCTTCACCACGTCGGGACCGGTGACGAACATGTAGGAGCTGTCCTTCACCATGAAGATGAAATCGGTCATCGCCGGCGAATAGACCGCGCCACCGGCACAGGGGCCCATGATGACGCTGATCTGCGGCACAACGCCCGAGGCCATGATATTGCGCTGGAACACCTCGGCATATCCCGCAAGCGATGCCACCCCTTCCTGAATACGGGCACCGCCCGAATCGTTGAGGCCGATCACGGGTGCGCCGTTCTGCATCGCCATATCCATGATCTTGCAGATCTTCTGCGCGTGGGTTTCCGACAGCGATCCGCCGAACACCGTGAAATCCTGGCTGAAGACATAGACCATGCGACCGTTGATCGTGCCCCAACCCGTCACGACCCCGTCGCCATCGGGGCGCTGGTCCGCCATGCCGAAATCCGTGGTCCGGTGCTTGACGAACATGTCAAACTCTTCGAACGAGCCTTCATCCAGCAGCACATCGATGCGTTCCCGCGCGGTCAGCTTGCCCTTGGCATGTTGCGCGGCGACCCGTTTTTCTCCGCCGCCCGCACGCGCCGCTTTCCGACGGTTTTCCAGTTCCGCAAGGATCTCGGACATGTGAGGCACTCCCTTTTCAATGATTTCGCCTAACGTGCCGCAGCGCGGCAGGGAAGTTCTTTCTGGTAGATTTGCAAATAATGCGAATTGCTAATCTCAGCGAATGCAAATCCGCAAACTCCAATGCCATGCATTTTTCCCTCTCCAGACCATTCCACTTTCCATCCGGTCGCACTAAGTCTGGGGCATGACGACGCGCCCAACGGTCCGCTTTCTGGACCGGACAACCCCGCCTCATATTTTGACCTTGGTGCTCATGGCTGGCTTGGGCGCCATGAACATGAGCGCGTTTCTTCCGTCGCTGCCGCATATGACGGAATATTTCGACACCGACTACGAGATCATGCAGCTTGCGGTTTCCGGCTATCTTGGGGTGACCGCGCTGCTTCAACTGGTCATCGGCCCGATCAGCGACAGGTTTGGCAGGCGCAACGTCACATTGATCTGCCAGGGCATCTTCATCGCCGCGACTTTGGGCTGCCTGTTCGCTCCGACGGTCGAGGCATTCCTGTTCTTCAGGATGTGTCAAAGCGCCGTTGCCGTCGGGCTGGTCCTGAGCCGCGCGATCGTGAGGGATATGGTGCCTCAGGACGAGGCGGCATCCATGATCGGCTATGTCACGATGGGGATGGCGCTGGTGCCGATGGTGTCACCGATGATTGGCGGCGTGCTCGACCAGGCGTTCGGATGGCAGTCGGTGTTCTGGTTCCTGACAGCCGGCGGCGTCGGCGTCATGGCGCTGTGCTGGTTCGATCAGGGAGAGACTTCGGTCGGCGGAGGCGTGGGGTTCCGCGATCAGGTCAGGGATTACCCGGAACTGCTGATGTCCCGGCGTTTCTGGGGATACGTCCTGTCTGCAGCTTTCGCTTCGGGTGCCTTCTTCGCCTTTCTCGGCGGTGGGCCTTATGTCGCCGCGACCGAGTTCGCGCTGCCCTCGGTCTGGGTCGGCGTGTGCTTCGGAGCGCCCGCCGTGGGATATGCCTTCGGCAATTTCCTGTCCGGTCGGTTCTCTATCCATTTCGGCGTCAACTGGATGATCCGGACAGGGGCGATTGTCGGGTTCTGCGGACTTCTCATCCCGCTGACCCTGAACCTTGCGGGCATCACGTCCCCCCTGCTCTTCTTTGGCTTCTGCACCTTTGTTGGCCTCGGCAACGGCATGGTGATCCCCAACGCCAGCGCCGGCATGCTGTCGGTCCGCCCGCATCTGGCGGGCACGGCCAGCGGGCTGGGCAGCGCATTCATGATCGGTGGCGGCGCAGTGCTTTCCGCATTTGCCGGGTCCGTCATCCACGGTGAAAACGCCAGCCTGAAACTTCTTGCGATCATGGCCTCGACAATGCTTCTTGGCCTGCTGGCGATCCTTTACGTGGTCTGGCGGGAAAAGCACGTATCGCGCCCGGCCTGAGCGGCCAGACTTGCGCCATTAGCAGTTTTGCGAGAAGTTTTTGCAACTTAGCAAAGCGGACAACCCATGGCCACGCAGAAACTCTATGCAGGCGCCAAGCTGCGCGAGACCCGCATGAGACAGGGCCTGACCCAGAAGGCCTTTGCCGAACGTCTGGGCGTGTCTTTGCCATACATGAACCAGATGGAGCATAATCACCGGCCGGTTTCCTCCGCCGTGATATTGGGGCTTGTCCAGGAATTCGGCTTCGATGTCGGTGAACTGGCCCTTGGCGATGGCGAACGCATGGTCTCGGACCTGCGTGAAGCCCTCGCCGACCCTGTGTTCACAAACCAGGTCCCGCTTGCAGATTTACGCCTTATCGCGGCCAACGGACCCGCCTTCGCCCGCGCGTTTCTTGCATTGCACCATGCGTATCTTCAGGCCAACGAACGGCTCGCCTCCCTCGACGAAGCGCTTGGCCAGCAGGAGGTGCGCGCAGGGGCCTTACCCTGGGACGAGGTGCGCGACTTCTTTCACTATTGCGACAATTACATAGACGCGGTGGATCGTGCGGCGGAGAAGTTCTGTGCCAGCCGGGGCGTCGAAGCCGGGATCGAGGCGACGCTTTCGGACCTTGGCATCACCGTCGCGATTGCCGATCGCGACGGTGCGCTTCGCGATTTCGATGCAACTACAGGGACGCTGTGGCTGTCACCCTATTCCAGCGAGCCCACGCGCCGGTTCCAGGCCCTGCATCAGATCGCGCTGCTTCGCTACGACGACCTGCTGGAGGCGACGCTGGACCTTGCCCGGTTCCAGTCCGACACGGCAAGGGACATCGCGAAGACCGGGCTGGCGAACTATTTCGCGGGCGCGGCCCTGATGCCCTATAACGGCTTCCTCTCCGCCGCCCGTGAAACCCGGCACGATCTGGATCAATTGGCGCTCCGCTTCGGGGCCTCGCTGGAACAGGTCGCCCATCGCCTGTCCACCCTGCAACGACCGGGGGCCAAGGGCGTGCCCTTCTTCTTCGTCCGCGTCGATCAGGCCGGGACCATCACGAAACGGCACTCCGCCACCCGGCTGCAATTCGCCCGCTATGGCGGCGCTTGCCCGCTGTGGAACGTGCATCGGGCGTTCGAGACACCGGGACAGTTTCTCAGGCAATTGGCGGAAACACCGGATGGCGTCCGATATCTTTGCCTCGCCCGCGAAATCTCCGCCACCGTGGGCGGGCCGTCTTTCCGCGCCCCGGTGCGCCGCTTCGCCATCGCGTTGGGCTGCGAGATCGGGCATGCCAGCGAAATCGTCTATTCCGACGGGCTGGATCTGAAGGACGCATCCGCGTTTGAACCAATCGGGATTTCATGTAGGATCTGCGAAAGACGCAACTGCCATCAACGCTCGGTTCCGCCTCTGGAACGCGCATTGACGGTTTCGCCGACCCGACGCGAGGTCCTGCCTTATGAGGTCACGGGATAGATGATGACGTCGCTGTTCCCCCTGCTGGCGACAAGTTACATCGTCTGGTATATGGAACAGCACGAACTGGCTGCGGTCTATCCCTTCGATGACAGCTATGCCACGCCGATCGAGGCCGGTGCGCCGGGTCTGCAAGAGGCGGCTTTTGCAACCGAGGATGGCGAACGGCTTGTCGTCTGGCGAGCCGAGCCGCAGGGGAACCTGCCGACCGTATTCTATCTGCCGGGGAACGCGGGCAACCTGACGGATCGTGCGCCCCGGTTCAACAGCCTGATCGAAGCCGGATACGGTGTGGTGGCCCTGGCCTATCGCGGGTCGAGCGGCTCGACCGGCAAGCCCGACGAGGAAGTTCTGGTCGCCGATGCCCGTGCATTGGCACATGGGCTACAGGGAACGGTAATCCTTTACGGCGAAAGCCTGGGCGCGGCGGTTGCAATCCGCCTGGCCGTTGAACGCATCGGTCACGGCCTTGTGCTGGAAGCACCCTTCACCTCCCTTCCCGAGCTTGTGTCGGCTCAATTCCCCACGGAAGACCTGCGCGGGACAATCACTCAGCGCTGGAACAGCCTGGCTGCGGTTGGCGACGTGGAACAGCCCCTGCTAGTGATCCACGGCGATGCGGACCGGATTGTCCCCTTCGCAATGGGCCGGGCGGTCTTCGAGGCCGCCGGTTCACAGGACAAGACATTCCTGCAGGTTCGGGGGAGCGGCCACAAATCGCTGTGGACCGAGGATGTGCTGACCGACCTGTTCAGCTTCCTTGCCCGCGATTTCGGGAACTGAGACCTAATTTGTCAGGCCCTCGATCGTGCCGGCGATCAGCTTCAGACATTCCGGCGTCGAGAACCGGTGATCCGCGCCCTTCACCACGGTCAGCCGGATATCCGGTCCCTTCGCATGATCGAACAGCCGATAGGCGGTCTCCACCGGGATCGCCTCGTCCTTGGTCCCGTGAAGGATTCGGGTCGGGAAGGGCAGGCTCAGTGGGGATCTCAGCACCAAGTTGCTGCGCCCATCCTCGATCAGTTTGCGCGTGATGCGATAGGGCGCGTCGTCATAAGGACTGGCCACTTCGACATGGCCGTGAGTTTCCAGTCGCGCGCGCGTGCAGGCATCGAACCCCGCCCAATACCTGTCTTCGGTGAAATCCGGCGCTGCGGCGACGGTCACAAGTCCCGCCACCCGTTCCGGCATCCGCCGCGCCACCAGCAGCGCAATCCATCCGCCCATCGACGACCCGACCAGAATCTGGCGTCCGGTCGTCAGACCACCGATGATGGCATGGGCATCGTCGGTCCAGCGACTGATCGAACCCTCTTCGAACTCGCCCGAGGATTCGCCATGCCCGGAGTAATCGAACCGCAGATAGGCCCGCCCGCGCCGCTTGGCCCAATCTTCCAGATAAAGCGCCTTGTCGCCGTTCTTGCTTGACCTGAATCCGCCCAGAAACACGATCCCGGGCTCTGCTCCGGTCGTCTGGTCATAGGAGAGCCGCCGCGTTTCTGTTGGGAAGTTGGTACCCGGCATTCGCAATTCCCTTCGGTGAGCTTAAACCTAGCGTATGAGCGGGAAATTTCAAATGCGACCGGTCCCGTCGGCCGCGTAAATTATTCGATACGCGGGACGGGCGATTTTGTTGACACGGCCGCTGCTTTCCCCCATGTCACGCCCACATACCCGCAACCGGGCGTTCCGTGGGCGCCAAACCGACGAGGAGACATATATAATGTCCCAAATCTCCCTGAAATTTCCCGATGGCAATGCGCGTGAGTTTTCCGCAGGCGTGACGCCTGCCGAAGTCGCCGCCGACATCTCCACCTCACTGGCCAAGAAAGCCATCAGTGCGACCGTGAACGGCGAACACTGGGATCTCGCCTGGCCGATCGAGGCGGATGCCGAAATCGCGATCCACACGATGAAGGACGAAGAACCGGCGCTGGAGCTGATCCGCCACGACTTCGCTCACGTCATGGCCCGCGCCGTGCAGGCGATCTGGCCCGATGTGAAAGTGACCATCGGCCCGGTGACCGAACACGGCTGGTTCTACGACTTCGACCGCTCGGAGCCGTTCACGCCGGAGGATCTGGGCCAGATCGAGGCGAAGATGAAGGAAATCATCAACGCCCGCGATGAAGTCCGGACAGAGATCTGGGACCGCGACCGCGCCCGCAAGTTCTACGAAGACAGCGGCGAACCCTACAAGGTGGACCTTGTGGATCGCATCCCCGAGGGCGCCGACATTCGCATGTACTGGCATGGCGACTGGCAGGACCTTTGCCGTGGCCCGCACCTGCAACATACGGGCCAGCTTCCGGCGGATGCCTTCAAGCTGATGGGCGTCTCCGGCTCGCACTGGTTCGGCGACACCTCGAAGAACCTGCAACGGATCTCCGGCGTCGGCTTCCGCAATCGCGAAGACCTCAAAGCCTATATGACCTTCCTCGAAGAGGCCGAAAAGCGCGACCACCGCCGCCTGGGCCGCGAGATGGACCTGTTCCACATGCAGGAAGAAGCGCCGGGTCAGGTGTTCTGGCACCCGAACGGCTGGACCGTCTATACCACCTTGCAGGATTTCATGCGCCGCAAGCAGCGGGCGGGCGGCTATAAAGAGATCAGCACGCCGCAGCTTCTGGATCGCAAATTCTGGGAAGCCTCGGGTCACTGGGAAAAATACCAGCACCACATGTTCCTTGTCGAAGTGGACGAAAGCCGCGACGGCGAAACCGACGACGCCAGCGACCAGAAGGACACGTCGCACACACATGTGAATGCGCTAAAACCCATGAACTGCCCCTGTCACGTGCAGGTCTTCAATCAGGGACTGCGAAGTTACCGGGAACTGCCTCTCAGGTTTGCCGAGTTCGGCTCCTGTGCAAGATACGAGCCTTCGGGGGCGCTGCACGGCCTGATGCGCGTACGCGGCTTCACGCAGGATGACGGGCACATTTTCTGTACGGCGGAACAGATCTCGTCCGAGTGTGTCCGTTTCGTCGATTATCTTGAAGGCGTCTATCGCGACATTGGATTTGATAGTTTCGAAATCCGGTTCGCGACACGGCCTGAGAAAAGGGTCGGATCGGAAGAAGTCTGGGATATGGCCGAAGCCGCGCTGGAAAACGCCGTCAAGGCCACTGGTCGCCCTTACCTTCTGGAGCCGGGCGACGGTGCCTTCTACGGTCCGAAACTGGACTTCTACCTGACGGACGCGATCGGCCGGACCTGGCAGTGCGGCACCTTCCAGGTCGACCCCAACCTGCCCGAGCGTCTGGGCGCAAGCTACATCGGGACCGACGGTGAGAAACACCGTCCTTTCATGCTGCACCGCGCCTGCCTGGGCTCTTTCGAACGCTTCATCGGCATCCTGATCGAGGAACATTCGGGCAAGCTGCCGTTCTGGCTGGCTCCGCGTCAGGTCGTCGTCGCCTCGATCACCTCGGAGGCCGACGATTACGTGCATGAAGTGGTCGAGGCGCTGAAGGCGGCGGGCGTCCGCGCCGAGGCCGACACGCGGAACGAGAAGATCAACTACAAGGTCCGCGAGCATTCCGTCGGCAAGGTCCCGGTCATCCTCGCCATCGGCGGGCGCGAAGTTGAAGAACGCACCGTGTCGCTCAGACGGCTGGGCGAAAAGACGACTCAGACCGTCGCGCTGGATGAAGTGGTGACCAACCTCGCCGCCGAGGCCTGCCCTCCCGACCTGCGCTAGCACGCGACAAGGCGCGGGCGGCCATCTTCGCCCGCGCGCCCAGGCAACCAGATTGAAACATTTCTTAACGGTGACACAGTATCCTGTGCCGCCCGTTCGTTTACATACCAGCACGCACCGACGTGATACCGACGTAATACCGACGCGATACCGACGTGGCCTTTCCGCCCATTCGCCCGCATTTTAAGGCGTTAACGCCTGTTGCACGTCGGACGCCCGACAGGACTGCGAACGTTGCGTTCGGGCGGACGGAATATTTCAATTCCTAACGAGCCTGTCAGCACACAGAGGTGTGAGTGGCATGTTAACAGCGAAATTCGCAAGTTCCCCTCGTGCCGAGAAAACGGCCGATTGAAACCATTGAACACACAAGGGAACATTCCAGATGTCCAACACCACCAAAACCCTCGCCGTCGCCGGCGCCCTCGCAGCAGCCCTGACCGCTTCCATGTCCATGCCTGCCCACGCGCAAGACAAGGAAAAGTGCTACGGCGTTTCGCTCGCCGGCAAGAACGACTGCGCCGCCGGACCGGGCACCACCTGCGCCGGCACGTCCTCGGTCGACTACCAGGGCAACTCCTGGACGCTGGTCGACGCAGGCACCTGCGCCGAGATCGAATTGCCTGGCGAGCGCATGGGTTCGCTCGAGCCGCTTGAGCGCGACCTGCCGCAGGGCTGATCGCCTGAAACCTTCGGCGCCTCCGATCCTGTCGGTGGCGCCGCACCTACCCGGAGACACCCATGCTCGATGCTTCCAGACCCCGCTTCGACCGCCTGCCCGACGCACCCGGCGTTGGCTACAAGCCTCAGCATTTCACGGATTTGCTTGAGGATGCCGGGACCGTCGCCTGGCTGGAAATTCATGCCGAGAACTACATGGGAGACGGGGGGCGTCCTCTTGCGCAACTGAGACACCTATCCGAGCGGTTTCCGATCTCCGTGCATGGCGTGGGGCTTTCGATCGGCGGCGAAGGCCGCCTTGATCCCGACCATCTCGCCCGCCTGAAACATCTTGTCGGCTGGCTGAACCCAGCGAGTTTTTCCGAACACCTCGCCTGGTCCACCCATGACAGCGCCTTCCTGAACGACCTGCTTCCCCTGCCCTATACTAGTGCGACCCTCAAGCGTGTCGCGGACCACATCGACGAGGTGCAGGAAAACGTGGGCCGGAGGATGCTGCTGGAAAACCCGTCTTCCTACCTCGCTTTCGACGAAAGCACCTACTCCGAGACCGACTTCCTCAAAGAGGTCGCCAAACGCACGGGCTGCGGCCTCCTGCTCGACGTGAACAACGTCTTCGTCAGCGCGACGAATCTGGAAACGGATCCAGTCACTTACATCGACGACTTCGCGCTCGATCTGGTCGGTGAAATCCACCTCGCCGGGCATGACGAGGATCACGACGATCACGGCAAACCGCTCTTGATCGACAGTCACGGCCGCGAGGTGGCCGAACCCGTCTGGACCCTTTTCGAACATGTGATCCGGCAAGGCGGCACACGTCCCAGCCTGATCGAATGGGACAACGACGTGCCGGACTGGCCGGCCCTTGAGGCCGAGGCCGCCCGCGCCGCACAAGTGCTGGAAGCCGTGTCGTGACCGTCAACCAGACCATTTTCCGTGACGCTATCCTGAACCCCGATGCAACCCGCCCCGCCGGATTGTCGGATGGTCGGGGGACGCCGGCGGGACGCCGGTTCGATGTCTATCGCAACAATGTCGCCGTTTCCCTGACGGAAGCGCTGGAAACCGCATTCCCGGTGATCCGCAAACTTGTCGGTGACGCGAATTTCAAGATTCTTGCCGGGGCCTTCCTGCGCCAGCATCCCCCGTCATCGCCGCTGATGATGATGTACGGAGAGAAGATGCCCGAGTTCCTTGCAGGGTTCGAGCCAGCCAAGCCGCTGGGGTATCTGCCCGACATCGCGCGTCTGGAACTCGCGCTCCGGGAAAGCTACCACGCGGCGGATGCAGATGCGGTTGACCCCGCGCGGCTGCAAGCAATGGCCCCCGACGACCTGATGGCGGCCCGACTTGTGCTGGCCCCGTCGGTGCGACTGGTTCGGTCTGACTGGCCAATTCACGCAATCTGGCGCTTCAACATGGATGATGGGCCCAAGCCCGCGGACGGTGCCGAAGATGTTGTTGTCCTGCGCCCCGACCTCGACCCCGAACCGGTTCTGCTTCCCCCCGGTGGAGGCGCGTTCATAGCGGCGCTTATATCAGGCGCATCTCTTGGTGCAGCGTTCGAGGCGGGGACCGGCGCGTCGCCCGAATTCGACCTGTCGCAGTCCCTTGCCCTGCTCATTTCCGCGAACGCCATCACCAACATTGGAGACGTTTCATGATCCGCGCTTTGCTAACCCTCCCGGACCGCGCGGTATCGTGGGTCGAGCCGGTCTCGACACCGGTCCTGACGACTTTGGCGCGGTTCGTCTTCGCGGCTGTCCTCTTGATGTATTACTGGAATTCCGGACTGACGAAGCTCCCCGACGGGATCGGCAACCTTTTCTCCCCCAGCTTCAACGCTTTCGCCCAGATTTTCCCCAAAGGTGCGGAGGCCGCCGGGTATGACATCGGGCACGCAAGCACGTTCCAGAAACTCGTCATCCTTGCGGGCACCTGGGCCGAGTTTGTGTTGCCCACGCTGGTCGTGCTGGGGCTGTTCACCCGTGCTGCGGCCCTGGGCATGATCGGTTTTGTGACCATTCAAAGCCTGACCGACATTTTCGGTCATGGCGGAGAAGCGGGACGATGGTTCGACAACCTCAGCGACGCCACGATCCTCGATCAGCGGGCATTCTGGGTGTTCCTTCTGCTTTACCTTGTGTTCAAGGGCGGCGGCCCCTTGTCGCTGGACCGGGTCCTGCTCAGAAGTGAGACGTCTCCCTATCCGGACGACCCGCGGCTATCGCGAGGATAGCGGCGAGGGCGCACATCGCCGCCGGGAAGATCGCAAAGAATGACGCGAACGTCGTGTAAATCGCGATGGCTGCGACAAGCATGAGCAGACCACCCCACAACGCACGATACCGCGCCATGCCGGCCCCCGCGATCGCCAGGAGAGGCGCGATAACGCTGACAGCGCGCAGCAATTGAGGGTTCTCAGGCAGGGGAAGGAAATCGAGGTTCCTGATTTCTTCCCTTGCGGTCAGTTCCGTGTAGCCAAAGCTGACAATCCCGATCACCAGCGCCAGAATGCCGCCGATCATGCCCAATGCGGTTGCCGAATTTCTCATTGCCCCGTCCTTTTTCGTTCATGTCAACTTAGTGATCTTGGCAGGCCTATCCAAGATGCGTGGTTTGAACTTCGGCATTCCACCCCAAAGTCAGGACTTTGCTTTCGATGACCGGCCGCTTCATCAGCGCAGGGTAATCGGCCAGCAAATCGTCGGCCGGTCTTGACCGGTCCGTTTCGCTCAGTCCGCGCCATGTCGTGGATTTCCTGTTCACAAGGCTATCCCCGAACGCATCAAGGAAGCGGCTGCGGGTCTCGGGATCAAGCGGGGTCTCCCTGACATCGACGAAATTCACCGATTTGCCCGCTTTCTCGGCGGCTTGCCGGGCTTTGCGGCAAGTGTCGCAGGATTTGAGGCCGTAAATGGCTATCATATGCCGGTTCTCGTTTTCACATAAGTTTTTCTTGTTTTTTGCAGAACAACACACAAGTTTGAAAGTGCGAAAGGCAAAGTGACCTAGCGTAAATTGAAAGGAAGACCCCGAGAAATCGGGGAGACGATCAAGGGAATGAACTAATGCCGACTGGCACCGTGAAGTGGTTCAACACCACAAAGGGATACGGGTTTATTGCGCCTGATGAGGGTGGCAAGGATGTTTTCGTGCATATCTCCGCTGTCGAGAAGGCCGGGCTGACCGGTCTCGCCGACGACATGAAGGTCAGTTACGAACTGATCGAAGGCCGCGACGGACGGCAGCACGCCGGGGAATTGCAGGCGCTCTAACCGCCTCTACCCGGTTGATTTTGTTCTGATTAAGCTGGATCCTCGGGAACCAGCGCCTCCCAGTTGTCCCCCATCGCAACGATGCAGGACCTGCCGCTGGCATAGGTCTGCACGAGCGTCCACTCCCCCGTGGACGGAATCGACCAGATTTCCAGAAGTGCCTCGGGTCCGCGCATCCCCCGACCCTGGATTTCCGCTCTGTGCGTCTGCTTGAGGCGCAACAACATCGTTTCGCGGTCATAACAGATCACGTCGGTGATGGTTGTGGTCGCCATAGCCGTACCGGGGACCGCGAGCCACAAAATAAGGGCGAACATCCGGTTCATGTAGTCAGCCTAATCCACATCCCGATCAAAATGTAACAACTTAATGACGATGAAGTGGATTATTTCACGATTGGTAAGCGTCTCAGTCAGGACAGGGCAGCCTGCAAGCCGGAAATCGAAAAAGCCGCGCCAACCGCTCATTCGTAGCGCAGCCCCTTCTCTTTCAAACGGTCGCGCATCTTGTACATGTCCAGCCCCAGCTCGCCCGAGGCGAGGCGGGCGCGTTTTTCCTCTTCCGCATCCATTCGTTGCCGCGCGGCGGCCAGTGTGGCCCCGGCCTCGGCCAGTGGAACGACGCAGACACCGTCATCGTCGGCAACGATCACGTCACCGGGATGCACGGCGGCTCCGGCGCAGACCACGGGGATGTTCACGCTGCCAAGGGTTTCCTTGACGGTGCCGCCTGCATAGACGGCGGTGGACCAGGCGAGGAAACCCATCTCGCGCAGGTCGCGCGTGTCGCGGATGCCGGCGTCGATCACAATGGCGCGGCAACCGCGGGCCATCGCGCTGGTCGCCAGAAGATCGCCGAAATAGCCCATGTTGCAGGGTGCCGTGGGGGCGAGAACAAGGATGTCACCCTCCTGCACCTGCTCGATGGCGACGTGCAGCATCCAGTTGTCGCCCGGCGGAGCGGAGATGGTGACGGCGCTGCCCGCAATACTCCTGTCCTGCTGGATCGGGCGCATATTGTCGGCCATCAGACCGCGGCGGCCCATTGCCTCATGGCAAGTGGCGACACCGGCCTCCCCCAAGGCCGCGATGGTCGCGGAATCGGCCCGCTCGATCTTCGTTCTGACAACGCCGCTCATGACGTCTCCTTCACCGGTGGCGTGCCGTGCGTGTGGAATGTCTCGATGGTCTTCAGCCCCCAGGCCTGTCCCTTCTTGCGGTCGGTTTCGGTCCAGACGACCGGCTCCCAATCCGGCTCAAGGATCAGACGCGCACCCGCATTAGCCAATTCGATCCGATTGCCGGCAGGCTCCCAGACATAGAGGAAGAATGACCCCTGGATCGCGTGCTTGTGCGGGCCGGTCTCAATATGCACGCCGTTTTCCAGCATGATGTCTGCGGCGCGCAGAATGTCTTCGCGCTGGTCGGTCGCATAGGTCACGTGGTGCAGGCGACCGGTGCCGCCGCCGCGTTCCTCGGAACAGACGAGGTCGTAGGTCTTGTTGTTGCAGCTGTACCAGACGCCGCCGCGCCGTCCGTTGTCGAGCTGGATATATTCGGTGAGCCGCGAGCCAAGGCAGGTTTCGACGAAGCTGCCGAATGCGGTGGCGTCCTCGCCCAGCAGGTTCACGTGGTCGATGCGGCGGGGGCAGGCCCCTTGCGCGTGGAAGCGGCTTGAGAGGTTTTTCAGGGCCGATGGGTCGTCTTTGGGCGCGCGATTGGTGTCCCAGTAGATCTCGAAGATGTGACCGAACGGGTCTTCAAACCGATAGGCCCGGCCGTGGCCCGCATCTCCATCGACCCATCCATGTGTCTTGTAGCCGGAGGCTTCAATGATCGCGACGCGGCGCTCCAACGCTTCCGGAGATGATGTGCGATAGCCGACATGCCCGATCCCGGTACGGTCCGATTCGGTAAGTTTCATCGAGTGGAATTCGTAATCGTCCCAGGCGCGAAGATAGGCACTGCCGCCCTCCTCCGCCGAGAGCTTCAGACCATAGACACGGGTGAAGAAGTCGAGGCTTTCATCGTAGCGGTCGGTGAAGACCTCGACGTGCCCGAGATGCGCGATATCGAAGGAAGGTTCGGTCATGGCAGCCTCAATTGAACATCGTGTTGGGAAGGAAAAGGGCGATTTGCGGGAAGGCGATCAGGAAGGCAACGCAGACGATCATCATGAACCAGAACGGCAATACGCCCCGGAAAATCTGGCCCAGTTCGGCTTTCGGCGCGACCGATTTGACGATGAAGACGTTCAGTCCAACGGGCGGTGAAATCAGGCCCATTTCCAGGGTAAGCACGACCAGCACACCGAACCAGATCGGATCGACGCCAAGTGAGACGATGACCGGAAAGAAGATCGGCAGCGTCAGAACAAGCATGGCGAAGCCTTCGAGGAAACAGCCGAGCACGAGGTAAAGTGCAAGGATCATGATCAGTGTGCCGATCATGCCGAGGTTTAGGTCGGAAAGGAAATGGCCGACAGCCTCGGGAATGCCGCTCAGCGCCATGAACGGGTTGATCATATGGGCGGCTATCAGGATCAGCATGACGGTTGCCGTGGTCACCACCGCGTCGCGGGCGGAGTTCCAAAGCATCGCGAAGGTCAGTTGCCCGGCGATAGCGGCGAGGATGACGACCACGGCGGCACCGACGGCAGCGGCCTCGGTCGGGGAAAACAGCCCCACATACATGCCGCCAATAGTCAGGATGATGACGCCCACGATGGGCCCCGCCCCCAGAAGCGCGTGCAGTTTCTCGCCGTGGCTGGTCTTCGGTCCCGCAGGTCCATAGCTCGGGCGGAACCAGCAGAGCACGGTGATCGCGACGATGAAAAGAAACGTCAGCAGAATACCCGGCAGGACACCTGCAAGGAACAGCCGCCCGATGCTCTGTTCGGTCAGGATTGCGTAAATCACGAAACCGGTCGATGGCGGGATCAGGATGCCGAGCGTGCCTCCGGCGGCGACGACGCCGGTGGAAAGCCGCGTGTCGTATTCAAAGCGATCCATCTGCGCCAGCGCCACCTTGCCCATCGTCAGGGCGGAGGCAACGGAACTGCCGGACAGGGCCGCGAAACCGCCGCAGCCGATGATGGTGGCAGACGCAAGCCCGCCCCGGACCGACCCGATGATGGAATAGGCCGCATCATAAAGCTTGCGGCTCATCCCCGAATGGCTGGCGACATTGCCCATCAGGATGAAAAGCGGGATGACCACGAGTTCGGGCGAGGAGCCAAGCGTGAAAGCCTCGGACGCCAGCAGCGACCATGCGGCGTTCCAGCCGTTCAGGATGTAGATGCCCGCAAAGCCGACGCCGAACATGGCGAAAGCCACCGGGACCCGCAGCAACAGAAGGATGAACATCACGACCAGTCCGACCAGCCCGATGGTCGATGGCATCATGACAGGTCTTCCTTTTCGCAGCGGGTGTCGTAGCCGGTCAACGACAGTTCCAGCGCCCGCAGAAACATGCCGAGGGCGGCGACGAGGCTGAATAACGACAGGGCGTATTGGAACCACGCCTTCGGCAAGTTCAGCAGATTGGTATTCAGGTTCAGCATGACCGACAGTTTGGCGCTGTCATAGGTGGCCCATGCGAGAGCGACGAAGATCACTACGCCGGACAGTGCCACAAGGATGTCGATCACCCGGTTCATGGCGGCGGAGTATTTATTCTCGAAAAGATCGACCGCGATATGCTGGCCCTTGCGGTCGCACAGCGCCATCGCTCCGAAGACAATAATGACCATCGCCATCGTGGTGATGTCGTGGCCACCGTAGAGCGGGTGGCCCATCGCACGCCCGATCACATCGACAACGATCACGCCCATCGTGAAAAGAAGCGCGATGGCACCAATGCTGGCGGACAGGCTGATGAGCCCGTCCGCCACTTTGCGCAAGGTGGTCAGCACCTTTTGCCTACTCGCCCTTCATCGCGGCAAGCGCGGCTTCGCCGCCGACGCTGGCGACATATTCCGCTGTGACACCTGACACCGCATCGGCGAAGGCCTGTGCCTCTTCCGGAGTCAGATCGACGAAGGTGTTCTTGGCGTCTCCACGCGCGCGTTCCACGCCTGCCCTGCCCTTGGCGTTCCAGGCGGTTTCCGCGTTGTTGCCCAGATCGCAGCCTTTGGCCGCATCGAGCGCCGCGCGGGCATCGTCAGACAGTCCGTTATAGGTGCCTTCGTTCATCACGGCGAAGAAGGCGAGACGGCCAAGCGGAGCACCAAGGGTGAAGCTGCTGGCGACTTCATCGAGTTTGAAGTCATCGAGCGTGGACGACCCGGTAAACACCCCGTCGATCAAACCAGTCTGTAGAGCATTGTAGACCTGGTTGATCGGCATTTGCACCGGTGTGGCCCCCAGCGCCTCGGCCACTTGCCCCGCGGTTGCACCGGCCACACGGATTTTCAGGCCTTCGAGGTCGGCGGGCGCGCGGATCACCTTTTCCTTCATGATCATGATGTTCGGCTCGGAGGTCCAGAGCGCGACCGGCACGGTCCCCGGGAACTCGCTCGAGATTTCGTCCATGGCGCGGCACAGCGCGTCTGCCCCGCTGTCGCCATCGGCGACGACGCCCGGCAGTTCCACGATCATGGTCTTCTGGAACTGCGACGAGGTATAGCCCGGCAACCCCCAAGTGATGTCGGCGGCACCCTGCACCGCGCGCACGTATTGCTCGACCGGGCCAGCGCCCAGTTCGCCGCCGTGATAGCCTTTGACGGTCAGCGATCCGCCGGTCGCGGCGGAAACGTCGGCATTCAGCTTTTCGATGACGCTGGCGTTCACCGTGTGGAATGGCGGCGTGAAATTGGCAAACTTCAGTTCCTGCGCCGCAACCGGCAAAGCGGTAACAGCAGCAACGGCAGATGCCGCAATGATCTTGGATAGTTTCATTTTTGGTCCTCCCTGACCGGCATATTTGGCATTCGCGGCACCGATGTCTATGCGCCGCGAATGATCTTCAGCCTCTCGTCACTCGGCCGCGGCCTTTGTCCGCCAGCTGTCGGCATAGTTTTCGCGGGCTTCCTTGGAATAGGGCGTCGGCGAAACGCGAACCCGGATTTCTGCCTGCTTGTGGGTTTCGGTCGACGTCTTGCCGGTCGGTTCCGGCTCGCCCCATTTCAGCGTCAGGACGTCGCCCACCTCGACGGCGTTGTCCACGACCCCAAGGCTCAACAGGCAGCGTTCGTTCCAGCTATAGCCGTTGAACATGCTCATTCCGACCATCTTTCCATCGTCGTTCATCAGCATGTCGGCGCTGGAAGAGGCGTAGTTCGGCTGTGGGAAGTCGATCCACTTGTACGGCGTGCCCTCCTCGAAGCCGCTGGCGATGACCTTCAGCACGTCCTCGCGGTTCCATTCGAAAGTGACCTTCTTGCGTTTCGCACCTTCGGCCTTGATCTTCTCGAGCGCGGCTTTTCCGATGAAGTCGTCCTTCTTCCAGCCGATATAGAAGTCATAGCCCAGTTCGAACGGGTTGACGTAGTAGTCCTCGATATTGTCGGACACGAAGCTGCCGCCGATTGCGCCCGCGGCCTCGTACATGTCCGCACCCAGCCAGTCGCGATAATCGGCCAGCATCCCGTCGCCGGTATAAATGCCGGGCAGCGGGGAGGGAATCCAGCCGGATTCAAGCGTGTTGGTCGAATAGGCACGGCTGCCGCACTGGACGATATCGACGCCCGCCTTCGCGGCGGCTTCGAGGATGACGGAATGGATGTAGTCCTTGTCCTTGTAGGGACCCCAGACTTCCAGACCCGGTGCGCCGGACATGCCGTGGCGCAGCGCCTGCACCTTCTTCGACCCGATATTGATCCAGTCGACATGGAAGAATTTGATGTCGGGGATCGGGCCGCCGTTCATCACTTCGAAGACCTTGGGTGCCAGCGGCCCCTGGATCTGGTAGCGGTAATGTTCGCGCAGAACGCGTTCACCCTCGGGCCGGGACGGCGAGCGGGGATCGTGGCGGAGCCGGACGTTCCACTTGCCCCAGGCCGCGGCGAACATCAGCCAGTTCGATGTCGGCGCGCGGCCGACGAGGATGTACTTGTCCTCGCGCTCGCGGAAGATGATGTGGTCGCCGATGACATGGCCATTGGGCGTCACGGGCACGAAATGCTTGGCGCGATTCAGGTCGAAATTTGCGAATGAGTTGATCCCGTGGTGCGACAGGAACTCGGTCGCCTGCGGACCTTCGACGATCACCTCGTCCATGTGGTGTGTCTGATCGAACAACACGGCACCGTGCCGCCATGCGGCCTGTTCGTCGCGCCAGTTGCGGAACTCCGGGGCGACGACCGGATAGACATACATCCCCGCTTTCGAGTTGCGCAGCATCTCGACGGGGTTTGCGTGTTTGGCCATCACGTCATTCAAGCTTGGCATTTCTCTCTCCTGTTTTCAGTGTCATTCGGCGACAAGCGACAGGCCGGGCACGCGGTCCGCGAGATCGGGATTGTCGTTCATCACATATTCAAGGTTGCTTCGGGCTAGCCGCGCATGTTCCCGCGCCAAGGCCTCGGCGCGCGCACCTTCGCGGGCCTGGATCGCCTCCCAGACCGCGCGGTGCTGCTGCTGGGCACGCTGCAGGCTTTTGACGAATTCCGGGATGGCCTCCTGCCCTTGCAGGAAAGCCGTGGGAGACGCTACGGGAAGGCGGTTCGCGCGGTCCACTTCGCGGGCGATGATATTTGAGCCGGCAAGATGCGCGAGCTGATTGTGGAAGGCTTCGTTCTCGCGGACATAGGCTTTGAAATCGAGACCGGGTGCCTCCATGATCCGGTCGAGCCTCGCCAAGGTGCGTTCCATCGCGTCGGCTGCTTCGCGGGACACGCCGCGTTCGGCGGCAAGCCGCGCCGCCGTGCCTTCCAGAACGCCGCGCAGTTCAATGGCATCGCAGATATCGCCGAGGGTGAACCGTGCAACGCGGCAGCCGCCGGTTTCGATACGTTCGAGCAAGCCCTCATCCACCAGCCGGTCCATCGCCTGCCGGAGCGGTGTCCGCGACAGGCCGAGGCGATCTGCAAGCGAGGTTTCAGTGAGACGGGCCCCATTCTCGAAAGCGCCGTTCAGGACAAGCGTACGAAGTTCGATCAGCGCGCGCTGAGCCGTCTGACTTCTTTCGCTTCCGGACATGAAACCTCCTCCCAAAGGCTGGAGGAGTCATATTCTGTATACAATTTTTAGTCAATACGGGAGATTTCGACGATATTTCGGTTTCCGATCATGATTTTGTATACATACTTCGGTTACTCCGCTTCAGGCAGGTCCAGATTCGCGCAGTCCAACCGCGCGTCCAAACCGCCATCCACCACCATGTTGGTGCCCCGAACCCAACTGCTTTCCGGCGACGCAAGGAACGCAATGGCCTGCGCCACCTCGTCGGGTCGTCCGGGTCGGCCAGTCAGGGCGATGCCACGGGACGCGCGTTCGCCGAAGGCGGTGACGAAATCGCCGAGGATGCGGGTTTCAACGGCGGCGGGGCTGACGGTGTTGGCGCGAAGGTCGAGGGACATCAGCCGCGCGATGTTGATTTTCGTCCAGACGATCAGCGCCTCCTTTGAAAGGTCATAGCTACGGACCGGGTCGATGGATTCGCGGCTGACGAACTCCGCGACATCCTCCGGGGCGAGCTCCATGAACCGTCGCACCTGATCGAGATTCTCGCGCCACTTCGACCCGGCCTTCGATGCCATCGAGACGATGCTACCACCGGGATTGAGCGCCGGGATGGCCTGTTCGGTGAAGCGGGCAAGGCCGTGGTAGTTCACGGTCAGAACTCGCACCTGATCGCCGTCGCGGGGCGGCAAACCGGCGGCGTTGACCAAAGCGTCGAAGCGGCCCTCCGGCTGGAAGGCATCGATTGCGGCCATGTCGGAAAGGTCCAGACGGTGCCAGTCGCCCTCTGCCACATCAACGCCAACCACCTCCGCCCCCCGTTCGCGGAGGATGCGGGCGGCTTCGGCTCCGATCCCGTTGGCGATTCCCGTTACGAGTACGCGCATCAGAACCTCCCAGTCGCCCGTGCCAGAATGTCACCGGGCGAACCGCCCTCCCCCGCCCATGCCACGAAGGCGTCGGGGCGGACGAGGATGCGAGGGGCACCCAGCGCCTCGGCGGTATCGGTCGGGATCGTCTGGACAGTCAGAGGAAGGCCCATTTCGCGCGCAGCCTCGACGAACCCGCCATCGTCGCCGGAGGTCAGCAAAGTGAAACCCGGACCAAGCGCCGACCAGTCGAGACCTTCGACCGGCGTCAGGTGGTGCCCGGCCCGCGCCTCAACCCGGTGATCGCCGACCGCGCTGGGCGCGCCGGGTCCGCCGATGATCGGGGAGCCTTCGTAATTCGGCTCGAAGTTCCAGACGCCCGAGCCCTGCTCATAGCGGCTGGACCAGGCCGTTTCGAAATCCGCGTCGCCCGGCTTGTGGGTCGCGAGAAATTCGCGGTCCTCCTCGATGAAATTCTCGATGAAGGAGGACGCGGCGGAGGCGAAGACCGGCTGGCGTTCGGCGGTATAGCTGCGGAGCAACCCCTCGCCGCCCCATCCCTGAAGCCGAGCGGAGAATTTCCAGCCGAGGTTTCGGGCATCCTCGAAGCCAATATTGATGCCGTAGCCGCCATAGGGGGGGTGCGAATGGGCGGCGTCCCCGGCGATGAAAACGCGATCCTCGCCGTAGTTTTCGGCGACGGCGACACGCAGATCCCACAGACCGATATGCTCAAGCTCGAAATCGAAGGGCTGGCCGACGGCGTGGGTCAGCATGGCCTCCGGATCGAGCGTTTCCTTCGTCGTGCCACGCGGCACCGGGGCGTGAAAGAACCACGACACCCCATGATCGACGCGCCCGAAGAACTGCCAGTAACCTTCGAAATCCGGGTGGAGGACGCAGTAGAACGCCTTGCCCGGATAGCGTTCGAGAAGTGCATGGAGTTCCTCGGATCGGAAGACGAGGAGCGCCATCAGGCGACCGTGGTCGTTCAGATGCTGCGGTAGACCGCTGGCCTCCCGCACGAAGGAATGACTGCCATCGCAGCCGACAAGGTAGCGGGCGGCGATAGTGCGGCGTTCCCGTGAGACGCGGTTCTCGATGGTAAGTTCCGCGCGATCGGTGTCAGAGGTCAGACCAACGCCCTGCCAGCCGTACAGCACTTCGACATTGGGCAGGTCGGCGACCCTGCGTCGGAGCACAGCTTCGGTGGCGTATTGCGGTAGGCGGGCGTTGGGCGCGGCGTAGAAGGCTTTCACCTGCGCGCGGTTCAGCCAGTCGTAGTTGAGACCCGAAAGCAGCGTGCCATAGCTGGTCATGCCGCCGATCCCTGCGCCTTTCGGCAGCGGATGGGCAGTAAGAAGTTCCTCCTGGCACCCCCAGGCATCAAAATGTTCGACCGTGCGTTGCGTCAGGTTCTGGCCCTTGGGCACGGGCTGCGGTTCGGGGTATCGTTCCACCACCATGACGGCGTGGCCACGCTGCCCCAGTTCAATGGCCAGCGCCATTCCGACCGGGCCGCCGCCGTTGATGACCACGTCGCGCATCGCTCAGACCCGCCCCGGCTCAATGTGGATGTGCTTGGTCTCCAGAAAGTCGTTGAACCCCTCCGGCCCGTGCAGCCGGCCGAAGCCGGAGCGACCGAAACCGCCGGTCTCGCCCTCGGCAAAGAGGCGGAGGTGCGAGTTCACCCAGACGGTTCCGGCACGGATCTTGCGCGATAGCCGCAGGGCGCGTTCGCCATTCGTGGTGAAGACACTGGCGGCAAGGCCGTAGGGGGTGGCGTTGGCCTTGGCGATGGCCTCCGCCTCATCGCCCCAGGTCTCGACACTGACGATGGGGCCGAAAAGTTCCTCCTGCACCAGCGGTGAGGTAACGTCGTCGATTGCGAATAGTGTCGGCGTGAGAAAGGCGCCTTTATCCAGCGGCCCGCCTTTCAGGATCATGCGGCCCTCGTCTCCGGCTTGTTCGATCAGGCGCATGACGCGGGCCTGATTGTCCATGTCGATCAGACTGCCCATCTCACTCGCAGGATCGGAACCGGGGCCGACGCGGAGAGTGCGATAGGCGTCTGCCATGCGCGACGCAAAGTCGTCCGCGATGCTCTCGTGGACGAGGAAGCGCGCGGCGGCGACGCAAATCTGACCGGCCATCGCGATGGAGCCGTGGCAGAGTTCCTTCACCGCAAGGTCAAGATCGGCGTCGGCACAAACCACGGCAGGGGCCTTGCCGCCGAGTTCCAGACCGACGCGCTTCAGCGATGGCGCGGCGGCAGCCATGATTGCGGCACCAGTACGCGACGATCCGGTGAAGCTGATGACATCGACATGCGGGCTGGCAACCAGCGCCTGCCCGACCTCCGAGCCGGTTTCATTGACCGAGTTGAGGACGCCTATCGGCAGGTGCGGCGCAATCGCCTCCATGATCCGGGCGTGGGCAAGCGGGACCTGCATGGCGGGTTTCACCACCGTCGTGCAGCCTGCGGCCAACGCCGGGGCAAGGGAGCGCATCAGCAGCGTCACGGGAGCGTTCCACGGGACGATCACAGCGGCAACTCCTGCTGCCTCGCGGGTGAAGAGCGAAAGCTGGCCGGGGAGCACCTCCTGCGTCGTGCCCCGGATGTTGCGGGTAAGCCCGGCGTAGTAACGGGTTTCGCTGGCGGCGGCCATCGTCTCGCCCAGCGCCTCGGCGCGGATCTTGCCGTTTTCGGCGACCACGAGATCGGCGATTTCGTCCTTTGCAGCCTCCAGCGCGTCGGCGACGGCGAACAGTGCGGCGGCGCGGGCCCGCGGGTTCTCGGCCCAGTCGGTTTGATAGAACGCGTCGCGGGCGGCGGCACAGGCTTGATCGGCAAGTGCGGCAGTCCCGCCGTGAGCCTGCCCCAGAACAGTCAGATCGGCGGGGTTGAGGCTGTCGCCCAGCGGGCCCTCGGCGACCCATTCTCCGGCAATGAAATGGCGTGCGGGGCCCATGGCGTGCTCCTCCCGGCGCGATGAACCTCAAGTCCAACACCAGACGGTGACGTCTTTCAACTTGTGTTTTGGTCCGCGTCGCGCCCCAATGAAGGCGACTGCCGTTTTGGGAGGAGCGCCATGTCCGAGAACCCAGACACCACACCCGCCGTCGATTTGAGCGAAGCGGAAGCGGCCGTCGACCTGCCCGAGATCGGCGATGAGAGCCGATACGATGCGCTGATGCAGGTGATCCGCAACCGGGTCACCGTGCGCCGGTTCAAGGCGGATTACACAGTTCCCGACCGGCATTACGACCTGATCCTGGAAGCGGCGCGGCACGGTCCCTCGGGGGCCAATGCTCAGCCCTGGCAATTCGTGGTGGTTCGCGATCCGGAGACCAAGCAGCAGATCAGCGATTATTTCGTGGCGGAACAACGGTTCCGCGCCAAGGCGAAGATGAAGTTCCCGACGCCGAACTACCAGGGGCTGGCGACCGCTCCGGGCTTCATCGTGGTCTGTTCGGACATGCGCTGGACCAATGCGTTCCCGGTGCTGAACGATGGCTCGGAACGGGACCGGATGTATCACGAGAATGCCGAGCGCATCCTTTTGCAATCGGTCGCGGCGGCCACCATGTCGGCCCATCTGGCGGCGGCGGCGCTTGGGTATACGGTTTGGTGGGTGACGGCCATCGGGCAGGAAGAGGCGCAGGAGGCGATGCGACCCTTGCTGGGGATACCCAAGGAGATTTCCGTGTTGGATATCATGCTGTTCGGGCCTCCGGATGCGAAGCCCTACAAGCGATGGCGGCGGCCTATGGAGGAGATCAAGCATATGGACCGCTACGACCCGGCCTATTGCCCCAGCGACGAGGAACTGGAGCGCTGGATCAAGGAACGGCGGCACAAGGTCATGTACAAGGACGCGGCCAAGGTGGACTAGGCCGACCCCCGGGCCAGACAGAAATTCTTTTAAATACAGATAATTAAGGCGGTCCTGCCGCTGCAAGGAATTTTGTTTACACGGAAACCATCTCCGTGGATACTAAAAAGCGGCGCAGAGGGAGGACTGTTGGCCGGCTCATGAATTACCTGACCGTTGAAACTCGCGGCGACATTGCGCTGATCGGACTGAACCGGCCCGAGAAGCGCAACGCGATCTCCGACGCCTTCGTCATGGAGCTTGAAACCGCCATCATCGAAGCCGAAGCCTCCGCGAAGGCGGGCGTGCTGCACGGGATCGGACCGCATTTCTGCGCCGGGCTGGATTTGGCGGAACACGTCAAGAAGACACCGTTCGAAGGTGTTCACGGGTCGCGCCAATGGCACCGCGTCTTCGACCGCATCCAGCGCGGACGCCTGCCCTGGTTCGCCGCGCTTCACGGCGCGGTCGTGGGCGGCGGGCTGGAACTGGCGGCATCAACCCATGTTCGGGTCGCCGACACCACTGCATTTTTCGCCCTGCCCGAAGGTCAGCGCGGCATTTTCGTGGGCGGCGGCGGATCGGTGCGCGCCGCGCGGCTGATGGGCGTGGCACGGATGACCGACATGATGCTGACCGGGCGGTCGGTAGATGCAGAGACCGCCGAAGCCTGGAACCTTGTGCAATATGTCGTGCCAGAAGGCACGGCCCTGGAACGGGCCATCGCGCTGGCCGAAAAGGCCGCGTCCAATGCCGAGATTTCGAACTATGCCGTCATCAACGCCCTGCCCCGCATCCAGGACATGGCCAGCGATGACGGGCTTTTCGTCGAGAGCTTCATCGCGTCTTTCACCGCGACCAGCCCCGAGGCGGAGGAGCGGCTGAACGCGTTCCTCGCCAAGAAGGCAGGCAAGGTAGCGAAGCCCGGAGAGGCGACATGAACAGGCAGATCGTAGCAGACACACCGCTCGACTCGCTGGACTTCGGCGAAATGCGGGACTCGCTCGGCTTGCAATTGCGTCTCGCGCAGGTCCGGGTGTTCGACCTGTTTTACGACAAGCTGGCGCATCACGGTCTGAAGCCTGGCGAGTTCACCATGCTCCGCCTGATCGGGTTGAATCCCGATGCCCGGCAGGGTGACATTGCCCGTCACCTTCGGATCAAGCCCGCGCATATGACCAAGCTGGTGAGCCGGGCGGTGGAGGCCGGCCTTGTGGACCGGGCCGTGCCGGAAGATGACCGTCGCTCGGTGCGACTGCATTTGACCGCCGAAGGCGAACGGTTTGTCGAAGAAAAGAAAAGAGAATTCGTCACCTATCTCAAACACGAACCACACGGGCTTTCGGAGCAGGAATATAGCGACCTTGTGAGATTGCTTCAGGTTTTCAACAGGATGGAGACCGGAAACTGACCTTCCTGCAACCGCAGGAACATATCGGATTCGGGACGAGGCTCGCCCCCTCGTCCTGAAAAATACCGCGCTGAGGCCGAAGAGCGGCTTCGAGGGCGACACTTATGGGAGGAATGACATGAAGACCTTTTTGAAGACCACGGGTCTGGCCCTTGCGGCGGCGCTGGCCGTCTCGACTGCCGATGCCCGCGAATTGCGTATCGCGCCCGCAGCACCGCCGCCGCATCCGGCAAACGGGGTGATGTATGTCAACTTCGCCAAGTACATCGCCGAGGAATCGGGCGGCGACCTGACGGCGACGATCCTGGGACCAGAGGTGGTGAACCTCACGCAGATGAAGGACGCGCTGCAAAGCCAGATCGCCGAAGTGGGCAACCTTCTGCCGCTCTACTTCCCCGCCGACCTGCCGATGATGTCAGTCACCGGCCAGGCCTCTCTGACAGCAAAAAGCCCGCACGCGATGGGCGCTGCGGTCACCGAGTTCGTGGTGAATTGCGAACCCTGCCAGGCCGAAATGGACGCGCTGGGCTTCGTCTATCTGGGCTCCGGGGCATCCGACCTCTACGAGTTCATCACGACCAAGCCGGTGAAATCCGCCGCTGATCTCGAAGGCCTGCGCCTGCGGTCGGGCGGTGCGCCCTGGGCGCGTCTGGCAGAGAATTTCGGTGCGGTGCCGGTGCAGATGTCGGTCTTCGATCAGTTCGAAGCGATGAACTCGGGCACCATAGACGGCACGATGGCCTCGGTCGGTGACCTGTTGGCCTTCCGCCTTGTCGAGGTGGCGAAATACATCACAAAGGTGCCGATCGGCGCCTATATCTCGACCTCCAACTTCACGGTGGCCAAATCGACCTGGGACAGCCTGAGCAAGGATGAACGCGACGCGATGGTTCGTGCGGCCAACCGCGCGAATGCCGATTTCACCAACCGCTGGGGCTATGAGATCCCCGATATCGCGGAGGGGGCCGCCAGCGAAAAGGGCATCGAGTTCCTTGAGGCCGACCCGTCCTTGGTCAGTGCCATCGAGGCGTTCATCGAGGCCGATATCGAGACCGCCGGGACGTTCAGTCAGGAACAGTTCGGCATTGCCGACGCGCCCGAGCAAATCGCGGCGTTCCTCGCGCTGGTCGAAAAGTGGGAAGCGATAGCTGCAGAGGTGAACGACGATCCCCAGGCCATGAGCGAACGTGTCTATGAAGAGGTCTGGTCCAAGGTCGACACAGCGACCTACGGCGGCTGATAAGCCATTGAAGACGGTGGCCTTTTCCGGGCCACCGTTCTTCATTTTTTACGGGATTGGGGACAGATGGGACTGATTTCCCGCATCCGCGATGCGTCGCTCTCACTGCTTGCCGTGATCGGCGCTGTGGCGATCCTATTCCTCATGATCCACATCATGAGCGACGTTGTTCTGCGCAATACGATCAATCAACCGGTGCCCGCGACCTATGAGATCGTGACGAACTACTACATGGTCGCCCTCGCCTTTGTCCCGCTGGCCTGGCTGGAACGGACGGGTGGCATGGTCAGCGTGGAGGTGATCGACAGCCTTCTGAGCCCGCGCATGACCTGGATGTCGGACAAGCTGGTCGCGCTGATTTCCACCGCGATCTATGGCGCTTTGGCCTGGGTCACCTTCGGGGCGGCGATGAAATCCTATTCGGCGGGCACTTTCGTGATGGCGCAAAGCGTGCCGATCCCGACATGGCCGGCCTATTTCCTGCCGCCTCTCGGGTTCTTCCTTGCGGCGCTGGTGACAATCCTGCGGCTGTTCGAGCCGTATGCGCGCGGGTCCAAAATATGAGCGTGGAAACCGGAATTTTTGGCGTCTTGTGCCTCTTCGCCCTGCTCATCCTTCGAGTGCCGGTGGCGTTGGCCCTGGTGGCGGTTTCCTTTGGCGGTGTCACGTTCAGGCTGGGCCTGCCCCCGGCCATCGGCATCCTGTCCAACACGCCCTTCTCTTTTGTCTCGAACTGGACGCTCTCCGCCGTGCCGATGTTCCTGCTGATGGGCTTCGTCGCATATCACGCGGGCCTGACGACCGGGCTGTTCGAGGCGGCGAAGGCAGTTTTGCGCAAGGTTCCCGGAGCTTTGGCGATTTCATCCATCTTTGCCTGTTCGGGCTTCGCCGCCGTCTGCGGATCGTCACTGGCGACCGCTGCCGCGATGGGAAGAATGGCCGTACCGGAGATGGTAAGAGCCGGATATTCCCCGTCTTTTGCCACCGGAGCGATTGCGGCGGGGGGGACGATCGGGGCTTTGATACCGCCGTCGATCCTGATGATCGTGTATGGGGTGTTTGCGGAAACCTCTGTTATCAAAGTGTTTATGGGCGGGATCACCATTGGGTTGTTGACCGCGCTCCTTTATTCCGTGGTGGTTCTGCTGATCTCATGGCTGCGCCCCGACATCGCGCCGCCAAGGCCGATAGATGCTGAAAACCTGAGTGCGATCAGTGCCTTACAGAAAGTCTGGCCGGTGCTTTTGTTGATGGTGATCGTGTTCGGAGGGCTGTTTTCCGGCATCTTCACGGCCACTGAAGCGGGGGCTGTGGGGGCTGTCGGGTCGATTGTCATTGCGTTTGGGACGGGACGGTTCAGTTTCGCGATGTTCCGCACCGCGCTTCTGGAGACTCTGACCACCTCCGCGTCGCTCTTCATCATCGGCATTGGAGCGGCAATGTTCACGCGTTTTCTAGGACTTACGGGATTGACGGGGGCGATCTCGGGGCTCGTGAGCGGGGCGGAGCTGGGGTATTACCAGCTGATGCTGATCGTGGTGGTGCTCTACCTCGTGCTCGGCATGTTCATGGAGCCGTTCGGGGCGCTTCTGATCACGCTTCCGGTGCTCCTGCCGATCTTCAACGCCCAGGGAATCGACCTGATCTGGTTCGGGGTGCTGGTGGTCAAGCTATTGGAAATAGGGATGATTACGCCACCAGTCGGCCTGAACGTCTTCGTCCTGCGCAACGTGGCGAGCGAATATGCGACGGTGGCTCAGATCTTCAAAGGGGTGATCCCGTTCCTGCTGGCCGACGTGGTGGTCGTGGTGATCGCCATCGTCTTTCCGGGGCTGATCCTGTTCCTGCCGTCTCTTCTTTAACGGATGTACCGGTTACAGTTGGTTAACCCGGTGCGAACGTACATGGGGCGTGGACTTTTGTACGCGTTTCGGCGGGGTGGAATACCGTTTTGTACCATCCAGCGTTCGCGCGGGAATGCACAGTTAACGGGCGCGTGCGATGGTTTTTGTGCATTGTCATCGAAGTTAGCGAGGCGTTAACCGCGATCCGGCAGGGCTTGCCCCATGTCGGATTACAGGCGGCTTCGCGTTGGCGGGGCGACGGTGTTTTTCACGGTGGTGCTTGCCGAGCGGGGGAGCGATTTGTTGACCCGCGAGATCGGGGCGTTGCGGGAAGCGGTGCGCGAGGTGCGGGCGGCGCATCCGTTCCGGATCGAGGCATGGGTTGTGATGCCGGATCATTTGCACGCGGTTTGGACGTTGCCGGAGGGGGACGCGGATTATTCGATGCGGTGGGGGGCGATCAAGGCGGGGTTCGTGATGAGGTTGCGTAGGGCGGGCTTCAGCCCGCCAACCACGTTGCCGCGTATTGCTTCGGGGAGATATGCCGGGCTGAAGCCCGGCCTACGGGTCGAGAAGCGCGAGGTTGCGGTCTGGCAGCGGCGGTTCTGGGAGCATCACATCCGGGACGACAGCGATCTTCGCGCCCATGTCGAATATTGTTGGTTCAATCCGGTGAAGCACGGGTTTGTCGAGGACCCGGCGGATTGGCCGTATTCATCGTATCACCGGGACAGGCAGAGGTTCGGCATGTAGGCCGGGCTTCAGCCCGGCATTTTCGGGGATTACCGTTTGCGAAGGCGGTTGGGGCGGGAGTGTGCCGGGGTGAACCCCGGTGTACGATCATTCAGCTACTCAATCACGCTAATATCGAATGGTCGAACCTTGATCACGGAATACTTTGTTAGTCGACCAAGTTTCGATCGCGTCGTGAGCACATCGAACTCTAGCAAGGCATCTTCATCATCTCTGTCGTTCAAATTCTTGGAATAACTTTCGCCAATGAGATTGAATGCTTCCGAACTTCTGCCAGCGTGCGTTAAGTAGAATGGGATGGTTCGCCCTTCTGATGGTACAAACATCCTCCCGTTAAATGTATTCGGATTGAATACTGAAACTTTAGCTCTGATTACCGATATTTCTTCAGATCGGGACCTGTACTTTATTCGGCCATAAGAATCTCGATCAAGCTTTATCAGGCTGTGTTTTTTGGACCCCCCAGATGGAAAAATGAGTTCTGCACTCTCTGCCGTTTCAGATTGGATGATCGGGCGATGCAGTTTCGTCAAGGGCGACTCAAGCTTCTCTGCTAGCGAGTCGAACTTGCTCTCTGTTGGGAGCGAAACGTCGAGCCGATTAGCCTCCTGCCCTTCTTCATATAATTTTCGTAGGCTCTTGTCATAGTCGAGATCCTGTCCGGTCACTTTGTGAACGACATAGTCGTATGCTGAATAAACGAGATGCCCTAGCGGGCTATCCTGTTTGAGAGTCCCGAGCTTATAGAGAGCCGCCCCAGCCATACAAATGCCGGCCAAGATCGTTAAGCTTCCAGGTCGCGGAGCCTCGCAAATTATTCTGGCTCCGCGAAGCGCTGTCGCTTGGGTAATGACTTCATCGTGCAGTATTAAATGTGTTGTTAGTGCAAGGCTTCTCTCTAAACCGTAGAGTGCCTGTGAATAGTCGTACAAATCGATCTGATGATCGTCTGCAAGCTCTCCCGAATACTTCAATTCAATTGGAAGCGGAGCAAACTCATGCATTAATAATCTTTCATCACCCCAAGATACTTAATTTTCTAGATTATTTCGCTTATCTATGTCCACAGATTATCGATCCACCACCCCCCGAAACTCCCGCCACTCCCCCTTGCTCATCCCGGACGTCTCCTGCGTCACCTTTTCCCCCGCCAGCATCCGGCGCACACAATCAAGCGCCTTGCCCGACAAGGTCGCGCCACCCAGCCGGTAGTCCTCGAAGGCCCCGTAGGCATAGGGCACCCAGTCCTTGACCAGCCGGCAGATTTCCTCGGCGTAGACGCGGATCTCGTATTGGGCGTGGGCGTCGGCGCGCAGGCGCAGGAAGTGGAAGAGGTTGTGGAGGTCCACCTTCCAGTACCATTGGGTGTAGATATTGGCGGGCAGGTTCATGCGGGCGAGTTCGCGGGCGAGGCCGGCCTGCCCGTCCTGGGAGATCATTTCCTCGTAATGGTCATAGGCGCGCATGGCGTCGTCGCGGAGGTAGTCGAGGACGCGCTGGGCCTCCTCCCCGGTGAGGCTGTCGCCCCGGCCCTGGTTGTTGGTGGTGGATTGCGCGGCGAGGTCTTCCGCGCGGGGGATGTAGAACTCGCGGTCGAGGATGGAATAGCGGGCGGAGTATTCGTTCACGTTGGCGGTGCGGTGGCGGATCCACTGGCGGGCGACGAAGACGGGAAGTTTGACGTGGAGCTTGAGTTCGCACATCTCGAAGGGCGTCGAGTGCCAGTGGCGCATGAGGTAGCGGATCAGGCCTTCGTCATTGGAGACGGCCTTGGTGCCCTTGCCGTAGCTGACGCGGGCGGCCTGGGTGATGGCGGCGTCGTCGCCCATGTAGTCGATGACGCGGACGAAGCCGTGATCGAGGACGGGGTGGATGGTGTAGAGGTGCTGTTCCATCCCCGGCGAGACGGCGCGGCGGGTGAGGGTTTGCGTGGCGCGGAGTTCCTCGATTTCCTGCTCGGGTGTCTGGGGGGTGTTTTCCATGTTCATGCCTGCCTCCGCGATTCTTTTGTGGGCTACATCATAGGGGGGAATGGGTGTGGCTCAACACCAGATGTTGGGTTTGTGGATAAGTCGGGGCCGTGCGTATTTGGGACAAGATGAAATGCGGTGGACGCGCGGGCGGGAGGCGCTAGGGTTCGGGGCAATCACAGGAGGTAGAGAAGATGGCGACGCAATATCTGCATACGATGGTACGGGTTCTGGACCTGGAGAAGTCTCAGGCGTTTTACGAGATGCTGGGCTTTGTCGAGGACCGGCGGTGGGTGAATGACGGGGCGCGGTTCACCAATGTGCATATGCGGGCGGAAGGCGACGATCACGATACGCTGGAGCTGACCTATAACTGGGATGGCGATGACGGGTTGCCCGCCGACAGCCGGCATTTCGGGCATATCGCGATCCGCGTCGATAATATCTATGAGATGTGCCAGACCCTGATGGATGCGGGCGTGACGATCAACCGGCCGCCGCGGGACGGGCACATGGCGTTTGTGCGCTCGCCCGACAATGTCTCGATCGAGCTTTTGCAGGCGGGCGACAGTCTGGAGCCGCAGGAGCCCTGGGCCAGCATGGAGAATACCGGGCACTGGTGAGCGGCGTCAGTCGCGCTTTCGGAACAGGCCGCTGAGGATGTTGGGCCCGGTTTCGCCGGGCCTGAGACGAAGGCCGTCTTCGAAGGTGTTGAGCGTCACGCAGTCGAACCCGTGGTGGTCGAGCAGCGCCGTCAGCGAGGCCGGGTCGAAGTGGTGCAGGTGTTCATTCGGCAGGAGCATGCGCCAGTCGCGGAGCCATGCGTCGCCCGCCGCGCCCAGTTCCGCCCAGCGGCAATAGGGCACGGCGATGGCGAGGTCGCGTGTTTTCAGGCGGTCGAGAAAACCCAGGTCGGGGACATGTTCGAGCACGTCGAACATCGCCGTCAGTTCCCAGGTGACTGAGAGCGCCGCTTCCCAGTCGAGGAACCGGACGCCCGGCGGCAAAGGGAAATCGGCGATGTCGCAGCCCGCACAATCGGGCACGCCCGCGATCTGCGCGGCTTCGATGAAGGTCCCGGTGCCGTAGCCGATCTCCAGCACGCTTTCCGGCATCCGGCCAAGCAGCCCCAGAAGCCAGCCGAGCCGCTGGTAGCCAAGCTTGATGGTCCGGTCGCTTTTGGCTTCGTAGTAAGAAAGGTATTTGCGGTCATAGGAAATCGGTGTGAACCTGTTCTGATGGATCACTCCGAAACGGTCGATGCTGTAGTTTTCGAGCATGGGTCATATCTGCCCAAGCTGCGCGGCATGGGCAAGGTGCTGGGGGCCGCAATCGTGCTGGCCTGTGCTGCCCTGCCCGCCGAGGCCTGTCGGCTGGCCCTGCTTCTGGCGCTCGATGCGTCATCCTCGGTCGATCAGGAGGAGTATCTGCGGCAGCGGAACGGGCTGGCCGCCGCCCTGATCGCGCCGGAGGTGCAGGCGGCGTTCCTGTCGGCGCCCGAGCCGGTGGCGCTGGCGGCCTTCGAGTGGAGCGGGCAATGGAACCAGCGGGTGATGCTGGACTGGCGACTGGTCCGGTCGGGCGAGGATTTGCTGGCGGCGGCGGAGGACCTTGCCACCGCCGAACGCGGATCGACGGGGTTTCCGACGGCCATCGGCGCGGCTTTGGGCTATGCCGCCGGGAAACTGGAAGAGGCGCCCGGCTGCGAGCGGCACACGGTCGATGTCTCGGGCGACGGCAAGAACAATCACGGGTTTGCGCCGGTCTATGCCTATAAGCATTTCCCGCTGGATGGCGTGACGGTGAACGCGCTGGCGATCGGCGGCGCGGCGGATCTGGGGGATCTGGCGCGGTATTATCAGGCGGAAGTGATCCAGGGGCCGAATGCCTTTGTGGAACTGGCGCGGGATTACGAGGATTTCGAGCGGGCCATGCGGCGCAAGCTGGAGCGCGAGGTCGGGCGGGCCGTCTCGCATTTGCGGCCATGAGGGCGGTTCTTGCGGTGCTTGCTTTGTTGATCGGGACGCCCGTGTCGGCAGAGCCCTGCCGATTAGCGCTGGCGCTGGCGCTGGATGTGTCCGGTTCGGTCGATCAGACGGAGTACCGGTTGCAGCTTGAGGGGCTGGCCGCGGCGTTGACCGACCCGGAGGTCGAGGCCGCCGTTACCGCTGTGCCGGGAGCCCCGGTGGCTTTGAGCGTTTATGAGTGGTCATCGTCGCGCTATCAGCGGCTGTTGCAGGACTGGGTTCTGATCAATGACGCGGAGGACCTGCGGGCGGTGGCGGGCCGGTTGACCTCGGTCGCGCGGGCGCCCGCGCCGGAGGCGACGGGGCTGACGGCGGCGATGGAATATGGCCGCGCACTGATCGACCGGGGGCCGGCCTGCTGGACCGCGACGCTCGATGTCTCGGGCGATGGCAAGAACAATGACTGGCCCGCACCGAGACAGGCGCAACTGGGTGATCTGCGGGTGAACGCGCTGGTCGTCATCCTGGAGGATCGCGGCGAGGCGGGCGAGTTGCCTGCCTATTTCCGGGCGGAAATCATCCGGGGACCGGACGCTTTCGTGGAAGTGGCGCGGGGGTTCGAGGATTATGCCCGTGCGATGAAGCGCAAGCTGCTGAGGGAGCTGGCGACCCGCCCGGTGGGCGCGCTTTCGCCACGACGCGAATATCTTCGGCGCTTTTAACCGTATCTTGGGAAATATTGTTGAAAACACCGGCGGAGCAGTGAAACAGGCCGGAGATCAAAGCTCATGAGTATTCATCAAGCCGTCGCGCCAGGAGTTGGGCAGACCTATCTGAAAGATTACCTGGACAGCCTGGCACTGGTGGAGCGACTGCACCGGCTGCTGCTGGACGTCATCAAGGATGAGTTTGAACGGCTCGGCGTGCTGGAGATCAACGCGGTACAGGCGCTTTTGCTGTTCAACATCGCCGATAACGAGGTGACTGCGGGCGAGTTGCGGTCGCGCGGCTATTACCAGGGATCGAACGTGTCCTACAATCTCAAGAAGCTGGTGGATATGGGGTTCATGCATCATCAGCGCTGCGAGATCGACCGCCGTTCGGTGCGGGTGCGGCTGACCGACAAGGGGCGCGACGTTCACAAGGTGGTGGCCGATCTGTTCCAGCGGCATTCCGATCTGCTGGAAGGGCACCCGATCCTTGGCGGCGAACGGATTGGCACGCTCAACCAATCGCTTGCCCAGGTCGAACGGTTCTGGAGCGATCAGATCCGGTATATCTATTGAACCTTCCCCGCCGGAAGCTGGCGCGCGGTGCGCCTAGCCGCGAAGACGATCAATGAGTTCCGCGAATTGCGCCGGGGCTGCCGCCTGACCGCTGACCCAGGCATAGAGATCCTGATCGTTCTCGTTCAGCATCGCCTCGTAGGTGTCGAGCGTTACGGCATCAAGGCCCTGCCCCTCGGCATCCCAGAACCGGCCAAGGATCAGGTCCATCTCCTTGGTTCCGCGCCGCCAGGACCGGATGCCGAGTCGTTTCAGCCGCTTTTCCGCGTCAGTCATCGGATGTCGTGTTTCCGTTCGTTGTCCGGTGCCATTGCGCCATTGGAACGCCTTTCAGGGCAGTTTCTGTCGTCGATCCCCATGCGCCGGGCTTCCTTTCGCTGCCGCGCAACCGGGGTCCGGTGACGCGGCGATTTCGGTCATTTTCGGTCGGACGTCAGGACGTGCCGAGTTTCCTCAGACGTTTTTCCAGCACCCCAAGCCGTTCTGCCGCGGAGAGAAGCTCTGTGCGCAGCACGCGCATCTCCGCCATGATCGTGCCGATTTCGGCGGAATCCGCCGGATCGGTCTCGATGTCGCCGCCTTCCCCGGTCAGGAGCCAGCGCATGGAAACGTTGAGCACGCCCGACAGCATCTGCAGCTTGTTGGCGCGCGGTTCGGAGATGTCGTTCTCCCATTTCTCCACGGTCTTGGGGGCCACGCCAAGGTGGTGGGCCAGCGCCTTGACGTTGAGGTTTCGCGCCTCCCTTGCGGCGACGACACGGTCCCCGAAGGTCGAGGCATCGTTTCCGTACCAGTCGGTGTCGGCTGTATCGCTCATGCGCGTCTCCAATCTGCTTGCAGTCTGCGGGGCCAGTTCCTATCACGCGTATTGCATAAGCCCAACCAACATGCCCGACAGGGACGACCATGAGCTTTCTTTCTGCGACACTGGACCGCGTAAAACCTTCGCCCACCGTGGCCCTGACGGGGCTGGTGGCGGAGTTGAAGGCGCAGGGGCGTGACATCATCGGCCTGGGCGCGGGGGAGCCGGATTTCGACACGCCGGAGCATATCCGGGAGGCGGCGAAACGGGCGATCGACGAAGGCAAGACGCGCTATACCGCCGTGGACGGGATTGCCGAGCTGAAGGCCGCCATCGTGGACAAGTTTTCGCGGGAGAACGGGCTGAGCTACACGAGCGCGCAGATCAGCGTGGCGTCGGGCGGCAAGCAGATCCTTTACAACGCGCTGATGGCGACGCTGAACCCTGGCGACGAGGTGATCGTGCCCGCGCCCTATTGGGTGAGCTACCCCGACATGGTGCGGCTGGCGGGCGGCGAGCCGGTGGTGGTGGAGGCCGGGATCGAGACCGGGTTCCGGATGACACCGGAGCAGCTTGAGGCGGCGATTACGCCAAAGACCAAATGGCTGATCTTCAATTCGCCGTCGAACCCGACCGGCGCGGGGTACCAGCCCGAGGCTCTGAAGGCGCTGACGGAGGTGCTGGAGCGGCATCCGCATGTCTGGGTCATGAGTGACGACATGTATGAACACATCGCCTTTCCCGGCTTCGAGTTCCGGACGCCCGCGCAGATCGCGCCGGCACTGTACGACCGGACGCTGACGGTGAACGGGGTGTCGAAGGCCTATGCGATGACCGGCTGGCGGATCGGTTATGCGGGCGGGCCGGAGCATCTGATTGCGGCGATGCGCAAGATCCAGTCGCAATCGACCTCGAACCCCTGTTCGGTCAGCCAGTGGGCGGCGGTGGAGGCTCTGACGGGCCCGCAGGATTACATCGCGGAGAGCGTCGGCCATTTCCTGCGCCGCCGGGATCTGGTGGTGGCCGGGCTGAACGCGGCGGAGGGCGTGACCTGCCCGGTGCCGGAGGGGGCGTTTTACGTCTATCCCTTCATTTCGGGCTGCATCGGGAAAGTGTCGAAGGGCGGTGCCACCATCGGGTCGGATGAGGATTTCTGCCGGGCGTTGCTGGAGGAAACCGGGGTTGCGGTGGTCTTTGGCGCGGCCTTCGGGTTGTCGCCCGCGTTCCGGGTCAGTTACGCCGCGGCGGACGAGGTTCTGGTGGAAGCGCTGTCGCGCATCCAGGATTTCTGCGCAGGCCTTAAGTGACCGCGCTGCCGGAATATTACTTCCGGGTGCGGGAGAATGGCGCGGTGGTGTTCAAGGTCGATACCGCCAACCGGATGCGGCGGATCGAGATGGATCAGATCGCGGTCGTGAACGTGAAGAACGGCGATATCAAGCCGCATGGCGACCGCGCGTTGACGGACCGGGACCGGGAGGAGATCGAGGGCTGGCTTTCGGCGCGGCAGGCTGAGTTGCAGGCGCGGACGCTAGAGGACATTCACCGGACGGTGGATCACCTGAACCTGACTGCGGCCTGGGCGCAGCAGCAGGCCAGCGCGGAGGAGTTGGAGGCGGTGGCGGACCGGCTGCTTTTGGCAATGCATGATCTGCGCAGCGTGCTGGTGCGGAAGAAGTCGAAGTTGCTTGGCGAGAGCGATGAAGACGCGGGCTGAAGCGGGCCTAATCAGAAATGAGGGCGCCCCCCGGCCCTGGGGTGGGGGCGGTAGCCCCCTCCCCGGGGGGAGGGTCGGGGGCTGCCCGGTGTTTCACACCGGGCGGAACATGGAATCTAAGCCTTGCGCTACCGCTCCCAGCGTCTCACCTGCCCGGCCACACCGCCCCATGCGCCCGGCACAAGGTCGCGCCCCAGTACGCGGTCGGGGTTGGTGGGCGGCGGCATTTCCACACCCGTCAGCCTGTTGAAGCCGAAACGCCCGTAATAGGGCGCGTCGCCCACCAGCATCACCCGGTCCCAGCCGGTGGCGCGGGAGAGGCTTTCCTCGATCAGAAACGCCCCCAGCCCCTCGCCCTGCCGGGTTGGGTGGACCGAGACCGGGCCAAGCAGCAGCGCGTCGTGATCGCCCACATGGACCGGCCAGTAGCGGATCGCGCCGCCGATGATGCCGGAGGGATCACGGGCGATGATGCAGAGGTCGCGCACAGGGGGCACGTCATCGCGGAGACGGTAGGAGGACAGCGCCTCCCGCCCTGGCGCGAAGGTGAGGTCGTAAAGCGCCTCGACCTCCCACCAATCTTCCGGTTTTTCGACCGACAGTTCCACCCGCGCGATCCTGCTCTTTTCGCCCCGTTCGCGTTAGCATATGGGTCGGGGCAGGACAAACGACCGGAGCCAGATATGTTTTATCGACCCGAGGACGGGCATGGGCTGTCGCACAACCCGTTCAACGCCATTGTCACGCCGCGCCCGATCGGCTGGATTTCGACGCGGGATGCCGACGGCCGGGACAATCTGGCACCCTATTCGTTTTTCAATGCAGTGGCTTATGTGCCACCGCAGGTGATGTTCGCCTCGACCGCGACAAAGCCGGATCGCGACGGGACGAAAGACAGCGTGGGCAACATCCGGGAGACGGGGGTGTTCTGCGTCAACATCGTGGAATACGCGATGCGGGAGGCGATGAACGTGACCTCCGGCACATATCCGCGGGAGACGGACGAGTTCGAGGAAGCGGGTCTGGAACGGGCAGAGTGCGAGCAGATCGCGGCGTCGCGCGTCGTGCGCGCGCCCGCCAACCTGGAATGCCGGATGACCCAGATCGTGGAATTGCAGGGGGACGCGAATTTCATGGTGATCGGTGAGGTGGTCGGCGTGCATCTGCGCGACGACTGCGTGAAGGACGGGATGTTCGATATTCTGACTTACCAGCCGCTGACGCGGCTGGGATATCGCGATTACAGCCGGATTACCGAAGTGTTCAGTCTGAAGCGGCCGGGGGAATAAGGGGCTGCCCTGCCCCGGGCTTGATCCGGGGCCTCGTCGCCGGGCCAGAGGTCCCGGATCAGGTCCGGGACGGGTGAGGTTCTGGCGGTGGCTGAAAAAATCCGGTCAGTTGGTCTTCTGGCGCGGGATGAACGGCAGCGGCAGGGCCGGTATGCCGTCTTCCATCAGTTTCCGCGCCTCGTCCTTGCGAACCTCGCCGTAGATGGGCCTGTGCGGCGTGTCGCCGTCATGCATGGCGCGGGCTTCGGAGGCGAACCGGTCACCGACATAGTCGGAATGGGTTTCGACGTGGGTGCGGAGCTTTTCGATCGCCTTGACCAGTTCGGGGTCCGGGCCGCTGGCCACGGGTTGCGGCGCGGTGTCGCCCGAGGCCTTGCCGGGGCTGACTTTCGGGGCCATCAGGTCTTTTGACACGGCGGCCGAGCCGCAATCGGGACACTGAACCATACCGCGCGCCGCCAGTTCATCGAAAGCGGTCCCCGACTGGAACCAGCTTTCAAAGCGGTGGTCATGGTCACATTTCAGCGCAAACCGGATCATTTTTTCACCTTAACCCAATCATGACGTAGGGCGGTTGATAAATGATTGCAATATACGGCGAGGTCTAAAGCACGGAGGGATCGAACTTGCGGATCATCTGGGCGAGTTCCGGTTCATCGACCAGTTTTGCCGCTTTCTTGCGCCCGTACCACTTGCGGCGGCGCTGGTGTTTTTCCGGGTAGGACGCGTGCAGCCCGCGCACCCGGACCGGGAAGACCGCCACGACACAGGGCAGGATCGAGTTTCCGTCCAGATCCTTGTTATAGCTATATATTCCAAGGCAGATCGGGGCGATCTTGCCATCGACGCCGGCTTCTTCCCAGGCTTCGGTCATCGCCGCCTCGGTGGGCGTGGCCTTGTGTGCCGGCCAGCCCTTGGGAATGATCCACCGCTTGCGCCCGCGCGAAGTGATCAGCAGGAATTCGACCTTGTCGCCGCGCGCGCGCCAACAGAGCGCGCCGAACTGGGTTCGGACATCGCGCTTGCCGACATCGCTGAGGCGCAACCGGCGTTGTTTGGTCTGGCGTATCGTCATGCTGGGTCTGTTTACAGCACGATCCCTAGCACAGATCACGCCCGTTCTGCCAAGAACGAAATGCGCGTTCTTAACCTAAGATATTGAAATCAAGCGGCAAGCCCGCGCCCTTTCAGCAAGGCCGCCGGGCCCGGCATCCGTCCCCGGAAGGCGGTGTAGAGATCTGCCGCCTCGGCCGAACCGCCGACGGAAAGGATATGCGCCTCCAGCCGTTTCGCGGTCTCCGGGTCGAACGGGTCGCCGGTTTCCTCGAATGCCTCATAGGCGTCTGCGTCCATCACCTCGGACCACATGTAGCTGTAATAGGAGCTGGAATAGCCGTCGCCGGAGAAGACATGGGCGAAATGCGGGGTGGCATGGCGCATGGCGATGGCTTTGGGCATGCCGATATCGTCGAGGATCTCGGCCTGGCGCTGCATCGGGTCGGCGGGCGGTGCGCCGTGATGGAAGTCGAGATCGACAAGGGCACTGGCGACGTATTCGACGGTCTGGAAGCCCATGTCATAGGTCGAGGCCGCCAGCAGACGGTCGAGGAGCTCGCGCGGCATCGCCTCACCCGTGTCGGCATGTGTCGCGAATCGTTCGAGCACTTCCGGCACATCCAGCCAGTGTTCGTAAAGCTGGCTGGGCAGTTCCACGAAATCGCGGGCGACCGAGGTGCCGGAGATGCGTTCATAGGTGACGTCGGACAACATCTGGTGAAGCGCGTGGCCGAATTCGTGGAACAGCGTGCGCGCGTCGTCATAGGACAGAAGTGCCGGTTTGCCCTCGGGCGGTTTTGCGAAGTTGCAGACGTTCAGGACGATAGGTCGGACATCGCCGTGGGTTTTGCTCTGCTGGCGGAGTGCGCTGCACCAGGCACCGGAGCGTTTGGAGCCACGGGCGAAATAGTCGCCGATGAAGACGGCGATGTGCTGGCCGTTTCGGGTGATTTCCCAGGCGCGGGCATCGGGGTGGTGAAGGGCGAGCTCCACCGGTGTTGCCGTCAGGCCGAACAGGCGGTTGGCGCAATCGAAGACGGCCTCGATCATGCGGTCGAGCTGGAAATAGGGTTTCAGCTCGGCCTCGTTCAGGTCGTGTTCGGCGGCGCGGCGCTTCTCCGAATAATAGCGCCAGTCCCAGGGCTGAAGGTCGCCTTCGATCCCGTCGGCGTGGAGCATCTCGGTGAGACGCTCGGCGTCGTTGAGCGCGGCGGCGCGGGCGGGTTTCCAGACCTGCATGAGGAGGTCTTCGACGGCCGCAGGGGTCTTGGCCATTTCCACGTCGAGTTTGAAATCGGCGAAGGTGTCGTAGCCCAGCAGTTTCGCGCGTTCGGAGCGGAGTTTGAGGGTTTCGGTCACGATGGCGCGGTTGTCGGTATCGCCGCCGTTGGCGCCCCGGCTGACCCAGGCGGTCCAGGCGGACTGGCGCAGCTCGCGGTCGGGGGAGAATTGCAGGAAGGGCACGATCAGCGAGCGGGAAAGCGTGATCACCGGGCCGTCTGCACCGCGTTCCCGGCCAGCGGCTTGCGACGCGGATTGAAGGAAGTCGGGGAGCGCGTCGAAGGCTGCGGGGCCAAGCGCCATGGACCAGCCGCGTTCGTCGGACAGGACATTCTGGCTGAACCGGGTTCCGAGTTCGGCGAGCCGTTGGGAAATCTCTTTGAGCCGGTCGCGATCATCGCCTTCGAGTTCCGCGCCCGCCCGGACGAAGCCGCGCCGGGTCAGCATCAGGACGCGGGCCTGTTCGTCGGTCAGGTCGAGGTGGTCGCGCTGATCCCAGAGGGCGTCGATCCGGTCGTAAAGCGCCCGGTTCATGGTGATCTCGGAGCTGTAGGCGGCGAGTTTGGGCGAGATTTCGCGTTGCAGCGCCTCCAGCGCCGGGGTGGCGTCGGTGGAGACGAGCGTGAAGAAGACGGAGGCCACGCGGGAGAGGGATTCGTCCGCGCGTTCGAGGGCTTCGATGGTATTCTGGAAGCTTGGGGCTTCGTCCAAGTCCGCGATCTCATTGATCCGGGCCCGCGCCGCTTCAATGGCGGTGTCGATTGCGGGTCCGAAATCTTTTTCTTTGAAAGTTTCAAAATTGGGCAGGCCGAATTGGGCCGACCACTCTTCAAGCAATGGGTTGGTCATGGGGGATATGTAAGGACTGTTTTGCGGCGGCGGCAAGGTGCGGGCGTGGGGTTTTTGGGCCAGTTTCACGGTAAGGGCGGGTTGTTGCCGGTTGGGGCGACAAATGGATCCCTGCCCCGGACCTGATCCAGGGCCTTGGGTGCCGAAAGAGATCCCGGATCAAGTCCGGGACAGGGGCTCGCTAACCTCCGCAGACCGGGCAATCGTCGCGACGGCGGATCTTGATGATCCGGGTTTCGCCATAGAGCGCGTCATAGATCATCATGCGGCCCAGAAGAGGCTCCCCTGCCCCGGCGAGGAGCTTGATCGCCTCGACCGCCATCATTGCGCCGACGACGCCCGGCAGGGGGCCAAGAACGCCGCCTTCGGCGCAGGTGGGGGCCAGGCCGGGGGCGGCGGGTTCGGGGAAGACGCATTTATAGCAGGGGCCGCCGCGCGCGGGATCGAAGAGGCTGATCTGGCCTTCCCACTGGCTGATCGCGGCGGAAATCAGCGGGAGTTTCAGCGCCACGACGGTTTCATTCACGAGGTAGCGCGTGTCGGTGTCGTCGGTGCCGTCGAGGATCAGGTCGTAGTCGGAGAAGAGGTCTTTTACGATCTCGCGGGTGAGGCGGCGGTTGTAGGGGCGGATGGTGACGAAGGGGTTCTGCGCCTCCAACGCGGCCTGGGCGGAGAAGACCTTGGGCATGCCGATGCGGGCGTCGGTGTGGATGACCTGGCGTTGCAGGTTGGAGTTTTCCACGCGGTCGTCGTCGATCACGCCGATTGTGCCGACCCCGGCGGCGGCGAGGTATTGCAGCGCCGGGGACCCGAGGCCGCCCGCACCGATGACGAGGACGCGGGCCTCTCTGAGGCGTTTCTGGCCGGGGCCGCCGATTTCGCGCAGGACGATGTGGCGGGCGTTGCGATCCAGTTCGGTGGCGCTGGTGCGGGGTTCGGTTTGAGGGCGGCTTTCGGAACGGACCCGTTTTTTGAGCGATTTCAGCCAGTTGGAATAACCCCATATTCCGAGGGCTATAAGGCCGACAGCCAGCCATTCAGCTGCACTTGATAAGCCATCAGGGCCAGGCGGGCGCACATAAAAGGCAAACTGGACTGCAGTGAAAGCAACATAGAGGAGCGCGATCATAAGCACTCGCGCGGCGGGCGGAGCCTTCAGAAGGCGACCGGCGTACCAAAGGGCGACGGCGAGGGCGACGAAGGCGAAGATCATTGCTTGCCCGTGGAGCCGAAGCCGCCCTGCCCTCTCGCGGTGTCGGTGAGGGTGTCGGTGAGTTCGAATGTCGCCTGCACGACGGGGGCGATCACGGCCTGTGCGATGCGGTCCCCGTGCTGGATCGGCTGGTCGGTCTGGCCGAGGTTGATGAGGATGACGCCGAGGGGGCCGCGATAATCGCTGTCGATGGTGCCGGGGGTGTTTGGCAGGCTGAGGCCGTGTTTGAGGGCGAGGCCGGAACGGGGGCGGATCTGCATCTCGTAGCCCGGTGGGATTTCGACGCGCAGGCCCGTGGGGATCAGGGCGCGCTGGCCGGGGGCCAGTGTGATCTGGGCGCGGTCGGGGAAATTGGCGCGAAGGTCGGCTCCGGCGGCCCCGAGCGTCTCGTAGGCGGGGAGCGGCAGGGTGGTGTCGGCGCCCTCGTCCCAGGTGAGGCGGATGGTGGGGGTCATGGGTGGTGCCTTGCGGGAAGGGCAGCGCTCGACCCGTCGGGGCGGTTTGCCTCAGCTTGATGCAGTGTGGGCTGTCCCGACACCTTCACTTCTGGAAAGCGGTGGAGAAGCGCCCGCCCCGAGGGGGGCGGGTCGGGCGCTGCCCGGCGTGCCGCCGGGCGAAACTTCTGATCGGTGCAGTGCGTCACTTCAATGTATCGACGATGCGGTTGGCCAGACGCCGGGCGACGTCCACCTTCGACGCACGCGGCCATTCCTCCGCGCCGTTGGCGTCAATCACGGTCACGGCGTTTTCGTCGCCGCCCATGATCCCGGTTTCCGGCGAGACATCATTGGCGACGATCCAGTCGCAGCGTTTTCGTTCGCGCTTGGCGGTGGCGTTGGCGATGACGTCGTCGGTTTCGGCCGCGAAGCCGATGACGAGACCGGGTCGGTCATTGTCTCGTTTGGCGATGGTGGCGAGGATGTCGGGGTTTTCCGACAGTTTGAGTGCGGGCGGATTGCCGGATTTGTCCTTCTTGATCTTGCTGTCGGTCGCGCTTTCGACGCGCCAGTCGGCGACGGCGGCGGCGAAGATGGCGGCGTCGACCGGCAGGGTCGCGGTGACGGCGTTCAACATCTGATCGGCAGTCTGGACCCTGATGATCTCCGCGCCCTGCGGCGGCGGCGCATCAGCAGGGCCGGTGACGAAGGTGACGCGGGCGCCGAGGCGGATGAGCGCGTTGGCGATGGCGGTACCCTGTGCGCCGGAGGAGCGGTTGGCGATGTAGCGGACCGGGTCGATGGGTTCGTGCGTGGGGCCGGATGTGACGAGGATGTGCTTACCGGTGAGGGGGCCCTGCCCCAGTTGCGCGACGATGGCGTCGAGGATCGCCTGCGGTTCGGCCAGACGTCCGGGGCCGTATTCACCGCAGGCCATGTCGCCTTCGTCGGGGCCGATGCGGGCGATGCCGTCAGCCTCCAGCGTGGTGATGTTGCGCTGGTTCGCGGGGTGGAGCCACATGCGCAGGTTCATCGCGGGCGCGATCAGGACGGGCGTGTCGGTCGCCATGAGCAGGGTCGAGGCGAGGTCGTTGGCGTGGCCGTTCGCCATCTTGGCGATGAGATCGGCGGTGGCGGGGGCCACAACGACGAGATCGGCGGAGCGGGAAAGCTCGATATGGCCCATTTCGGCCTCGTCGGTGAGGTCGAAGAGGTCGGTATAGACTTTCTCGGCGGCCAGCGCGGAGGCGGAGAGCGGCGTGACGAATTCCTCGCCCGCTTTCGTCAGTACCGGCGTAACCGCCCCGCCCGCCTTGCGGATCAAGCGGATCAGTTCCAGCGCCTTGAAGGCGGCGATGCCGCCGCCGATGATCAGCAGGATGCGTTTTCCCTGTAGCATGGGCCAAGTGTTAGGCGGCGCAAGGCCGGACGGCAAGCGCGTGATGCCGCGTGCGGAGGTCGAGACGTCGGGTCTTAGCCCAGAAACTCAAACACTTCCTTGGATTGCGCGGTCAGGTTCTTGCGCATCTTGGCAAAGGCGGCGGCTTCGAGCTGGCGGATGCGTTCCTTCGACAGGCCCAGTTCCTGGCCAAGTGATTCAAGGGTGCGCGGGTCGTCGCGGAGCTTGCGTTCCTGCACGATGAAGCGTTCGCGCTCGTTCAGCGCCGACATCGCCTCCACCAGCCAGAGCCGGAGCGTGTCGATATCCTTGGCCTGTTCGACATTCTCGGCGTCCATCGCGTTGTCATCGACAAGGGTCTCGATCCATTCGCGGCCCTCTTCGTCGGTCGATTGCGTCGCGTTGAGCGAGAAATCCGAGCCGGAGAGGCGGCCTTCCATCATCTCGACATCGTGGAGGGGGACGCCAACCTCGATGGCGATCTGTTCGCGCATCCATTGCCGGTCCACCGGTTCGCCCAGCGCCGCGGCTTCGCGTTCGAAGCGGGCCTGCACGCGGCGGAGGTTGAAGAAGAGCGATTTCTGCGAGGACGTGGAGCCGGTGCGCACCATCGACCAGTTGCGCATGACGTAATCCTGGATCGAGGCCTTGATCCACCAGATCGCGTAGGTCGAAAAGCGGACGCCCCGGTCGGGGTCGAACTTGTCGGCGGCCTTCATCAGGCCAAGGCCCGCTTCCTGAATCAGGTCGTTCATCGGTGCGCCATAGCGGCGGAATTTCGATGCCATCGAGATCGCCAGCCGCATATAGGCGGTGATCAGACGATGCAGCGCCTGTTCGTCGCGATTGTCGCGCCAGGCGGTGGCCAGCTGGCGTTCGGTCTCGGCATCCAGCAGTTCGGCCTTCATTGCCCGCCGGGACAGGGTCTGGTCGTATGCGCTTTGGCTTGCCATGACGTCATTCCCTCCGTGTTTCTCAATACATGATATGCACGAACCGCGAAAATGGATCGCCCGACGATTTCAAATTTTCGTGCTTTGACACCGGATAATCCAAACCGCTCACCGTTAACGCATTGTTAAGGTTAACCGATCAACAGGGAGGCGGATCCCTGCCGATTGGAAAAAATGGTCGCGGAAAGTTACACGGTGGCCTTCGAGGGCGTCGATGCGCGCCTGGTGGAGGTGCAATGCGCGCTGTCGCCGGGAATGCCGCATTTTTCGCTGGTGGGCCTGCCTGACAAGGCGGTGAGCGAGGCGAAGGAGCGGGTGCGGGCGGCATTGAACGCGCTTTCCATCGCTTTGCCGTCGCGGCGGATCACGGTGAACCTGTCGCCTGCGGATTTGCCCAAGGAAGGCTCGCATTTTGACCTGCCGATTGCCCTTGCGCTGCTCGCGGCCATTGAAATTCTGCCAAAGGACGCGGTGGCGGGGCTTGTCTCATTGGGCGAGTTGGCTTTGGACGGGACTTTGGTGCCGGTGGCGGGGGCGTTGCCCGCGGCGATTGCAGCCGGTTCGGCGGCGCGGACGCTGGTCTGCCCGCAGGCCTCGGGCGCGGAGGCGGCGTGGGTCGGGAGTATTCCGGTGATCGCGCCGGCAAATTTGCAAGCGATCATCCAGCACCTGACCGGGGCGCGGCCCATCGAGGTCAGCCAGCCCGGTTTGGTGGTGGAGCGTGGTGTGCGGGCACCTGATCTGTCGGAGGTGAAGGGTCAGGAACGGGCCAAGCGGGCCTTGGAGATCGCGGCGGCCGGGCGGCATCACCTGTTGATGATCGGGGCTCCGGGGTCCGGCAAGTCGATGCTGGCGGCGCGGATGCCCGGCATTCTGCCCGATCTGTCGCCGGAGGAGGCTTTGGAGACCTCGACCATCCATTCGCTGTCGGGACTTCTGGGCGATGGCGGGATTTCCCGCACCCGGCCCTTCCGGGCACCGCATCACACGGCGTCGATGGCGGCGATCGTGGGCGGCGGCAAGGGGGCGAAGCCGGGGGAGATCAGCCTCGCCCATAACGGCGTTCTGTTCATGGACGAATTCCCGGAATATTCCCGCAGCGTGCTGGAGACCCTGCGCCAGCCTATCGAGACCGGCGATGTCACGGTGGCGCGCGCCAATGCCCATGTGCGCTATCCCTGCCGGTTCCTGCTGGTCGCCGCCGCGAACCCCTGCAAATGCGGCTATCTGGCCGATGCCAACCGCGCCTGCGCCCGTGTGCCGGCCTGCGGGGAGGATTATCTGGGGCGGATCTCGGGGCCTCTGATGGATCGATTCGATCTGCGGGTGGAGGTGCCGCCCGTGTCGTTTCAGGATCTGGAGTTGAAAGAGGATGGCGAATGCTCGGAGACGGTCGCCGCCCGCGTGGCCGAGGCGCGGGAGGTTCAGCGGGCGCGCTATGCCGCGCTGGACGGCGTGACGGTGAATGCCGATGCCAGCGGGCGGGTGCTGGACGAGGTGGCCGAGCCGGACGAGGACGGGCGGGCGCTGCTTAGGGCGGCAGCGGAACGTGTGGGGCTTTCGGCGCGGGGCTATCACCGGGTGATCCGGGTGGCGCGGACCATCGCCGATCTGGGCGGTCGGGAGACGGTGGGACGCGCGGATATTGCCGAGGCGATCAGTTTTCGGGTGGCGGGCCGGGTGGATTGAGGCAGGTCTGCACGAAGGCGGCGGTCTGGTGGAGCGAGGCGCGGGCCTCCGGCACGAGGCCGACCAGCATTTGCCAGACATGGGGGGCGTGGGGCAGCGTTTTTACGGTGACGTCGCAGCTTTGCGCGGTCATGCGCTCGGCCAGGCGGAGCGTGTCGTCGCGCAGGATCTCGGTCAGGCCGACATGCAGCTGGACGGGCGGTGCGCCGGTGAAATCGGCGTAAAGCGGTGAGATGCGGGGGTCGCGCGGGTCGGCTCCGGCCAGCACCATGTCCAGCAGTTCGGGCATACGCTCGACCGGCAGGATGACGTCACGCCTGGCGTTCTCGGAGAGCGAGGGGCCGGTCGCTGCAAGGTCGGTCCAGGGGGAGAAGGCGAAACAGCCCGCTGGTTTTCTCTTTTCTGTCAAGACGTTGGCGAGGAGCGCAAGCGCGAGGCCGCCGCCTGCGCTGTCACCGCCGAGCACTGTTTTCGCCGGATCGAGGGTGTCAAGGACGGCCCGGCAATCGTCGAAGGCGGCCGGGAACGGGTGTTCGGGGGCAAGCCGGTGGTCGGGCGCGATAACGGTGAGGCCGGTCTCACAGGCGAGGACCGAGAGCATGGCGCGATGGGTCGCCGGGCTGCCTGCGATGTAGCCACCACCGTGGAGGTAGAGGATCGTCCCGTCGCCTTTCGGCGCAGGCGGCAAGAATTCGGTTGTCGGGACGCCGTTGCGGGTATCGGTCCGGGTCCGAGTGCCGGGACCGTGCAGGACAAGACGCGTCGAGGCATTGAGCGCGCGGCGGGCGGTGTCCGGGGTGCCGGTGCGGGCCAGAATTGGGCGCACCGCACGGCGGAGCAGAAGATTGACGGCTGACAGGCGGCGGCTCACCCGGCCAGACGCGCCTCGATCGCGTCCCAGATGGCACCGGCGACGTCGATGCCGTCGAAGCGTTCCAGTTCCTGGATGCCGGTGGGCGAGGTCACGTTGATCTCGGTCAGGTAGTCACCGATCACGTCGATGCCGACGAAGACCTGGCCCTTTTCGCGCAGGAGCGGGCCGATGGCGGCACAGATCTCGGCATCCCGCGCGGTGAGACCGATCTTCTCCGCCGTCCCGCCGATATGCAGGTTCGAGCGGGTCTCGCCCTCGGGCGGAACACGGTTGATGGCCCCCACCGGTTCGCCATCGACGAGGATGATGCGTTTGTCGCCGTTGGAGACGTCGGGGACGAATTTCTGGGCGATCAGCGGCTCGCGGTTGATGCCGGTGAACAGTTCGTGGAGGGAGACGAGGTTGCGGTCGGCCTCGGGCAGGCGGAAGACGCCCGCGCCGCCGTTGCCGTAGAGGGGTTTCAGGATCATGTCGCCGTGGAGCGCGCGGAACGCCTTGATGGCACCCAGATCGCGGGCGATCAGCGTCGGCGGGGTGAGGTCGGGGAACTCCAGCACGAGCAGCTTCTCGGGGTAGTTGCGCACCCAGAACGGGTCGTTGACCACCAGCGCCTTGCCGTGCAGGTGGTCGAGGATGTGGGTGGTGGTGATATAGCCCATGTCGAAGGGCGGGTCCTGGCGGAGCCAGACCACGTCCATCGTGGCGAGGTCGAGTGTCTGTTCCGGGCCGAGGGTGAAGTGGTTGCCCTTTTCGCGCCGCACCGTCAGGGCATGGCCGCGGGCGGTGACGCGGGTTTCGTCAAAGATCAGGTGGTCGGGCGTGTAGTAGAAAAGCTCCGCGCCCCGGGCCTGGGCGGCCTCGGCCAGGCGGAAGGTGGAATCGGCGTCGATGTTGATCGGACCGATCGGGTCCATCTGAAAGGCCACGCGCATGGGAGTCTCCGGCTGATCGTCCCGCCTTGTTTGGCGGAACTGGAGGTCGGGCGCAACGCGGGTGTTCAGTACAGGGTGAGGTTTTCCAGGATTGAAATGTCGCCCCGGTCATCGACCATCGCGAAATCCAGCCGCATCGGCGTCAGCGGGTTTTCGGCGACGGTGCCGATATAGTCTTCGGCGGAATGCGCGATGCGCAGAAGCTGTTTCTGCGACAGACGCGTTGCGGCAATGTCGAAGGACCGGGCTTTCTTGACTTCGACGAAGATCAGTTCACCGGTGCCCTGAAAGATCAGGTCGATTTCGCCGCAGCGACCGCGCCAGCGCTGGGCCACGAGCCGGTAGCCCCGTGAGAGGTAGTCGCGCGACACGATGTCTTCGGCGGCAAGCCCATCGTTGTAAGAGGTCAGGCCCCGGAGCGTGCGGGGATCGGGGACCTGATCGAAGGGTATATCGAGGGGCATGTCCAAGGGCATAGGGCGGGTTCTAGATGGAAGGTGTTGGAAAAACGTTACTTGCGGTCCTGCAGGTCGAGGCCGCGTTGATAGAGGTCGCGCCGCGACACGCCGAAGCGGTCCGCCACCTCCCGCGCGGCGTCCTTGAGGCGTTGCGTCTCCATTGCTTCGACCAGCGCGGTCTCGATGTCCTCTTCAGAGACCTCGTTGCTCCCTTCGCCGATCAGCAGGACGATTTCGCCCCTCGGCGGCGCGGCGCGGCAGCTTTCGGTCAAGGCAGAGAGCGTATCGCGGCGGACTTCCTCGAATTTCTTGGTCAGTTCGCGCGCCACAACGGCGGGGCGGTCCGGGCCGAGAGCCTCGCTCGCGATCTCCAGCGTGTCGGCGATACGGTTGGGGCTTTCATAGAGCACGAGCGTGCCGGGGCTGGTGGCGAGGTCTTCGAAGAAGTTCCTGCGAGCACCTTTCGGTGTCGGAGGAAAGCCCGCGAAGGTGAAGCGGTCGGTCGGCAGCCCGGCCACGGTCAGCGCGGCGATGACAGCGGAGGGACCGGGCGCGGACTGGACCGGGGCACCCGCCGCGATCGCCTCCCGCGCGAGAACGAAGCCGGGATCGGCCACCAGCGGCGAGCCGGCGTCGGAGGCGTAGGCCACGCTTTTGCCCTCGGCCAGGGCCGCCAGCAGCGCGGGCCGGACCTTTGGTCCGTTATGGTCGTGATAGGCCACGATTCGGCGGCCGTTCAGGGCCACGGCGTGGATTTCCATGAGGTGTTTCAGCCGTCGCGTGTCCTCGGCCGCCAGCACATCCGCCGCCCCCAGGATGTCGAGCGCCCTGAGCGTTATATCGCGGGCATTGCCAAGAGGCGTGGCCACGAAATACAAACCCGGCGGCAGCGGCCCGTTCGCGCTCATGGCTTCACCCGAGATTTACTTGGGTCCTGTTTCTGCATAGGGTCGCGCCAGTTCTATTGCCCAAGGAGAATACCCGATGGTCGCTGTTTTCGCGTTTCGCCGCAAGGTGCTGGCCTGGATGGCGGGCGTGCTGGCCCTGTTGGCCGTGAGCGCCTGCGATGTTGGCCTGCCCGGCGGCGGCGGTCCGCTGATCAACACGACGCGGGCGGTGCCGGTGGCCCTGCTGATTCCGAAGAGTTCGCAGGCCGCGGGCGGTCTCGCGCGATCGCTGGAGAACGCTGCCTGGCTGGCGGTGAACGACCTTGGCGAGGTCGAGATCGACCTGAAGGTTTACGACACGTTCGGCACGCAGGAGGGCGCGACCCGCGCCGCCAAGCAGGCGCTGGCCGACGGGGCGCAGATCTTCCTCGGACCCCTTTTCGCCGAGAACGCCACCGCTGTCGGCCAGGTGGCCGCATCGCGCGGCGTGAATGTGTTGTCGTTTTCCAACAACAGCTCGGTCGCGGGCGGCAATGTCTTCATCCTGGGCAATACCTTCCAGTCAACCGCCGACCGGCTGATGCGGTTCGCTGTCAACCGCGGCAAGGGCAGCGTCTTTATCGTTCATGCCAACGACCCGGCCGAGCAGATCGGAGCGGATGCGATTCGCCGCGCGGCCCAGAGGACCGGCGGGCGGGTAGCCGGATCGGCGACCTTCCCGCTGTCGCAGCAGGGCGTGGTCAATGCCGTGCCCGCCATCTCGCGGGAGTTCCGGGCCTCGGGGGCGCAGACGGTGTTCATGACCTCGGGCAATTCGGGTGCCCTGCCCTTCCTGGCCGAGTTGCTGCCGGAGAACGGGATCTCGAACGAGACCAACCAGTTCATCGGATTGCAGCGGCTTGATGTGCCGTCTTCGGCCCTGTCGCTGAAGGGATTGCAGGGGGCGTGGTACGCAACGCCGTCGCCCGCGCTCGTGCAGCAGTTCAACAACCGCTACATGGCCGCCTATGGCGTGCAGCCGACGCCCGTGGCCGGTCTGGCCTATGACGGTATTGCCGCGATCGGCGCCCTTGTGGCCAGCGGCAAGGCGAATGCGCTGACGACGAGTGCTTTAACGCAAGGCGCGGGGTTTGCCGGTGTGAACGGACCCTTCCGGCTTTTGTCCGACGGCACCAACCAGCGCGGTCTGGCGGTGGCGCAGATCCAGAACAACCAGGTGATAGTGATTGACCCAGCCCCAAGAAGTTTTGGCGGCGCCGGGTTCTGATCCGGCACCCGCTCAGGAAGACCCGGGCTTTCCCGACCTCCGCCTGACCCGAGAGGAGATCTTCGACGCCGAGGCGGCGTTCGAGGCCATCCGCGCGGCCGCGGCTGAGGCCGATGGTGCGGGGACGCGAGCCGCCGCGATGCGCGTCCTGCGCGAGAGCATGGCCAAGGGTCGCGACAGGATTGCAGCCGCCATCGAGGCGCAGCCCTTTGCGTCGCGGGATGCGGTGCAGGCCTATAGCTATCTGACCGATCAGATCGTCGTCACTGTCTTTCGGGTCGCCTCCGAGCTGATCCATCCCAACCCCAACCCGACGGAGGGCGAGCGGCTCGCCATCCTTGCGGTCGGCGGCTACGGGCGGGGCGAGATGGCGCCCCATTCCGATGTTGATCTGCTGTTCCTGATGCCGTGGAAGGTCACGCCCTGGGCGGAGAGCCTCATCGAGTCGATGCTTTATGTCTTCTGGGATTTGCATCTGAAGGTCGGCCATGCCTCGCGCAGCGTGAAGGAGTGCATCCGCTTGGGGCGGGAGGATTACACGATCCGCACCGCGCTTCTGGAGCACCGGCATCTGGTGGGTGACAGCAATATTTGCGCCATGCTGGATGCGCGTCTGACGAAGGAACTGTTCAAGGACACCGCGTCGGACTTCATCGAGGCGAAGCTGGCCGAACGCGCGAGCCGACATCTGAAGCAGGGCGGGCAGCGCTATCTGGTCGAGCCCAACGTCAAGGAGGGCAAGGGCGGATTGCGCGATCTGCAGACGCTCTACTGGATCGGGAAATACATCCACGGGGTGGAGAATGCCGCCGAACTGGTGAAACCCGGCCTTTTCCGGCAGGAGGAATACGACCGGTTCCGGGCTGCCGAGACTTTCCTGATGGCGGTGCGCAATCACCTGCATCTGGTGGCGGGCCGGGCGATGGACCAGCTGACTTTCGACATGCAGGTCGCGATTGCCGAACGGCTTGGCTATGCCGACAAGGGCGGGCGCCGGGCGGTCGAGCATTTCATGCAGGACTATTTCCGTCATGCGACCGAGGTGGGCGAGGTCACGCGGATCTTCCTGACGGCGCTGGAGGCGAAGCACGTCAAGAAGGCCCCGTCGCTGGTGAGCTTGCTGAAGCGGCGCAAGAAGGTGAAGCCGGGGTTCGAGGTGCGGCAGAACCGGCTGGATATCGCGAAGCCCAAGAGCTTCTTCAAGGATAAGATCAATATCCTGCATCTTTTCGAGGAAGGGCTGCGCACCGGCTACCTGATCCATCCCGACGCGATGCGCCATGTGACCGCCCGGCTCGACCTGATCGACGACGAGATGCGCAACTCGCCGGAGGCGAACCGGCTGTTCCTGGACCTGCTTCTGAAGCACGGGAACCCGGAGCGGGCGCTGCGCCGGATGAACGAACTGGGTGTGCTTGCCGCCTTCATCCCCGAATTCGCGCCGATCGTCGCGATGATGCAGTTCAACATGTACCACCATTACACGGTGGACGAGCATACGATTCAGTGCATCTCGACGCTGGCGCAGATCGAACGCGGCGAACTGGTGGAATCGCTGCCGATTGCCAGCCGGATCCTGAAAGAGGGCGTGAACCGGAAGGTTCTGTTTATCGCGCTGTTCTTGCACGATATCGGCAAGGGCCGGGACGAGGATCACTCGGTTCTGGGCGCACGGATCGCGCGGAAAGTGGCACCGCGTCTGGGGCTGAAGAAATCGGAATGCGAGACGGTGGAGTGGCTGGTGCGCTATCACCTGCTGATGTCGGATATGGCGCAGAAACGCGACATTTCCGATCCGCGCACCATCCGCGATTTCGCCAAGGCGGTGAAGACCAAGGCGCGGCTTGATCTGATGACCGTGCTGACGGTTTGCGACATTCGCGGTGTGGGTCCGGGGACCTGGAACAACTGGAAGGCGGAGCTTTTGCGCACGCTTTACCGCGCAACGGCGACAGCGCTGGATCACGGGCTGGAGGCGGTCAACCGCGAGAGCCTGGAGGCAGAGGCCAAGCGCGAGCTGCGGGAGGCACTGACCGATTGGGAGGCGAAAGACCTGCGGCGGGAGACGGCGCGCCACTACGGCCCCTATTGGCAGGGGCTGCCGACCGACACGCATCTGGTCTTCGCCAACCTGTTGCGCGACATCACGGATGCGGAGATCAGGCTCGACCTGAAGCCGGATGACGACCGCGATGCGACACGGGTCTGTTTCGCGCTGGCCGACCATCCGGGCATCTTCTCGCGCCTCGCCGGGGCGCTGGCGCTGGTCGGTGCGAATGTGGTGGATGCGCGGACCTATACCTCGTCCGACGGCTATGCCACGGCGGTGTTCTGGGTTCAGGACGGCGAAGGCACGCCTTACGAGGCCAGCCGCCTGCCCCGCCTGAAAGCCACCATCGAGAAGACGCTGCATGGCGAGGTGCTGCCGCGCGTGTCGCTGGTAGATCGCGACCGGCTGAAGAAGCGCGAAGAGGCGTTCCGGGTGCCGACTTCGATCTCCTTCGACAATGACGGTTCGGACATCTACACGATCATCGAGGTCGACACCCGCGACCGGCCTGGCCTGCTTTATGACCTGACGCGGACGCTGGCGGAGATGAATATTGTCATCAACAGCGCAGTGATCGCCACCTATGGCGAACAGGTGGTGGACACGTTCTATGTCAAGGACATGTTCGGGCTGAAGTTCCACTCGCGCAGCAAGTTGCAGACGCTGGAACAGAAGCTGCGGAACGCGATCTCGGCGGGCGCGGAACGGGCGCGGTCTTCGTGACGGTCATCTACGCCGTTGGCGACATTCATGGCAGGGACGATCTTCTGGAGCAGTTGATCGGTCACATTCGCGATCATCACGCTCTGCTACATGACGATGAGGATGGAGAACTGATTTGCCTGGGCGATTACGTCGATGGCGGACGGCACAGTGTGGCCGTTATCGACAGGTTGATGAATGGGATCGAGGGATTTCGCACGACCTGCCTGCTTGGCAATCATGAAGCGATGTTGCTGGAGTGCACGGAAACCGACAATCGACAGGCCTGGTATACGTGGCTCTCGAATGGCGGGGAGGAAACTCTTCATTCGCTCGGGGTGAGTCTGCGTTTCGGAGGATACGATCCGGTCGAACTGACCGCCGCACTTGGGCCTGAACGTTTGAAATGGTTGAAGACTCTTTCACTTTTTGTACGGCGCGGGTCCTATCTGTTCGTGCACGCCGGAATCGCTCCCGGGGTCCCGATTGAAAGGCAGGCGGCGAAGGATCTTCTCTGGATCAGGGGTCGCTTTCTTGAGAGCGATGCAGATCACGGATATGTCGTGGTTCATGGTCACACGCCGGGCGACGAGCCGGTCGTAAAGCCCAACAGAATATGCCTGGACACCGGGGCAACGTCGAACGGCATTCTTTCTGCAGCTGTCCTTGCGAACGACATCCCACCCATCTTCTTGCGTGCGACGGGACAAGCGGGCAAAGGTTGACGAGCTTGGACGGAGGCTGACTTGACCAACATCCGACTGGTTACCGGCGTCATGACGGTGGGCCTCTGGACGCTGATGTCCCGCATCCTGGGCTTTGTGCGCGATATCCTGATCGCGGCCTGGCTGGGCACCGGGCCGGTGGCGGAGGCGTTTCTGGTCGCCTTTGCCCTGCCGAACATGTTCCGCCGGTTCTTCGCGGAAGGCGCGTTCAACATGGCTTTCGTGCCGATGTTTTCGAAGAAGCTGGAGGCGGGCACGGATGCCGAGGGCTTTGCGCGGGATGCCTTTGCGGGGCTGGCCTTCATCCTGATCGTGCTGACGGTGCTGGCGCTGATCTTCATGCCGTGGCTGGTGCTGGCGATGGCGGCGGGGTTTGCGGAGGACGAGCGGTTGCCTATCGCGGTGACGCTGGGGCGGATTGTCTTCCCCTATATCCTGTTCATCTCGCTCGCGGCCTGCCTGTCGGGGGTGCTGAATGCCTCCGGTCGCTTCGTGGCCGCCGCTGCCGCGCCGGTGGTGCTGAATATCGTGCTGATCGGAGCGCTGCTGGCGGCGGAGTATTTGCTCAACGATTTCAGTGTCATCGAGACCACCGACGCGGGTGCGACGCATGGCACCTTGCTGGCGTTCGGTGTGATCGTCGCCGGGATCGGGCAACTGGCGCTGGTCTGGTGGGCGGTCCGGCGGGCGGGGTTCGATCTGCGGCCGAAACGTCCGGTCTGGACGCCGGAACTGAAGCGGCTGGCGATCATCGCCGCGCCCGCGATGCTGGCGGGCGGTGTGGTACAGATCAACCTTTTGATCGGGCGGCAGGTGGCGAGTTTCTTCGATGGCGCGGTGGCGTGGCTGTCCTATGCCGACCGGCTGTATCAACTGCCGTTGGGCGTGGTCGGGATTGCCATCGGGATCGTGCTTTTGCCCGATCTTTCGCGCCGGTTGCAGGCCGACGACGTGGCGGGCAGCCGCGCGGCTCTGTCGCGGGCGGCTGAGATGTCGCTGGCGCTGGCGGTGCCGGCGGCGGTGGCGCTGGCGGTTATTCCGGGTTCGCTGATTTCGGGGTTGTTCGAGCGCGGGGCGTTCGTGGCGGAGGATACCGCGGCGACGGCGCTGGCTTGCGCAGTCTACGGGCTGGGGCTGCCCGCTTTCGTGATGCAGAAGGTGGTGCAACCGCTTTACTTCGCGCGCGCGGATACGCGGCGACCGTTTTACTATGCGGTGGTGGCAATGGTCATCAATGCGGGCGTGGCCATCGGGCTAATGGGGGCGATCGGGTATATTGCGGCGGCTATCGGGACCACGGTTGCAGGCTGGGCGATGCTGGCGCTTCTGTGGCGCGGGTCGCGGGGTATGGGCGAGGCAGCGGCACTGGAGCCGTCGACTGGTCCGCGGCTGTTGCGGATCGTCGGGGCCTCGGCGCTGATGGGGGTCGTGCTTTGGGTGCTGGACCGGCTGGCCCTTGGCGGGTCACCCTCGGTCGGTGAGTTGCTGCTGCTCTGTCTTGCCGGGATGGTGAGCTATGCCGGGTTTGGGATGGCGCTGCGGGCTTTCACCGTGGCTGAGTTGAGGGCGGTGTTCCGGCGGGGGTGAGTGCCGACCTGCGTGAATAAGCTTTGCACACTAGGCGCGGGGCTTGAATCAGGTTCTTACCGCTGCCGTATCCGGTCAAGGAACCGCCGGAAGGCCCCCGGCACCAGCGCGGGCGTGAGCAAGAAGCCAAAGGCGAAGCCCGCGACCTCTGCCACCCAGTCCCAGCCGACCTGAAAGAAAATCCCGAAGAACAGCTGGATGCCCATCAGGAAAATGATGAGGGAAAACGCCTGCCATTCATTCTCGCCAATCGCCTTGAAGCGCACCCAGAGGATGAAGGTATAGGCCCCGATCAGCCCGTAAACGCTGGGAAACCCGCCGACCAGCGGCTGCGTGCCGCCGACCAGACCGGCATAGATCAACGCGCCGAAGATGCCGCAGGCGATGAAGATCACGATCACGGCTATGTTGCCGAAAACCTCCCCCACCAGTTTGCCGAGCGCCAGCAGGAACACGATGACGAAGGCGACATGGCCAAAGCCGTAATGGATGAAGGGGTAGGTCAGGAAGCGCAGCAGTTCCGGCGAGGTCCAGTTGCCGGTCTGGAACACCCAGGTGACCACTTGCGGGAAAAAGCCGAATTCCTGGAGCGCCTCCAGCCGCCAGCCGATCGCCTCCGGCCCGCCGATGATGCCGCGGGCGCCGAGCCAGAGCAACACTTCGACCGAGAGGATGGCCAGGGCCAGTGCCACCACGGCGGGCGGCAGGGCGTTGAAGAGCGGTTGCGAGTATTTTTGGTCGTTCATCGCGGTTCCTTGACGGTCAGGTCCCCTCTCGGTAAGCCGCACAGACGCGAAAATCCAGAGGACCAACCGCAATGCCGGCCAGTTCATTCACCCCCCGTGTGTTTTCGGGCATTCAGCCGTCCGGCGGCCTGACGCTGGGCAACTATCTTGGCGCGCTGAAGCGTTTCGTGGAGATGCAGGATGCGGGCACCCATGAGTGCATCTTCTGCGTGGTCGATCTGCACGCCATCACGGTCTGGCAATCGCCGCAGGATCTGACGCGGCAGACCCGCGAGATCGCGGCGGCCTTCCTGGCTTCGGGCATCGACCCGGCGCGCGCGATCCTGTTCAACCAGAGCCAGGCACCGGAACACGCGCAGCTTGCCTGGATTTTCAACTGCGTGGCCCGGATGGGCTGGATGCGGCGGATGACCCAGTGGAAGGACAAGGCGGGGAAGAACTCGGAGGAGGCCTCGCTGGGGCTCTTCGCCTATCCGGCGCTGATGGCGGCGGATATCCTTGCCTATCATGCCACCCATGTGCCGGTGGGCGAGGATCAGAAGCAGCATCTTGAGCTGACCCGCGATGTGGCGATGAAGTTCAACCATGATTACGGTGTGGATTTCTTCCCGGTGACCGAGCCGGTGATCGGCGGGCCTGCCGCGCGGGTGATGAGCCTGCGGGACGGAACCAAGAAGATGTCGAAGAGCGATCCCTCGGACATGAGCCGGATCAACCTGTCCGACGATGCCGATACCATCGCGCAGAAGTTTCGGAAAGCGCGGACCGATCCCGAGCCCCTGCCCGACAGCTATGATGAGTTGAAGGACCGGCCGGAGGCACGGAACCTTGTCGATATCCTCGCCGGGCTTCAGAACCGCACGCCTCAGGACGTGATGGGCGAGGTCGCGGGCCAGGGTTGGGGCCAGTTCAAGCCGCATCTGGCGGAGGTCGCCGTGGAAACGATGGGGCCGATCACGGCGGAAATGAACCGGCTTCTGGCCGATCCGGGCGAGATCGACCGGATTCTGGGTGACGGCGCGGGTCGGGCGAGTGAGATCGCGGCGCCGATCCTGGCGAAGACCTTTGAGATCGTGGGGCTTGTGCGCTAAAGGTGGCTGCAAAGGCACAGCGGCGCGACATTGTGGCCGGATCGTGTCTTATATCGGGCCGGAACATGATTTTCCCTTGCACCGCCCGGATAAATGGCGCAGGTATTGCCCAAATGTTAAAGGTATCTGACTATGTCAAATGGTAAACGGGCGCTGGTCGCCGCTGCACTTCTCTCAACATTCGCATTTTCGGCACAGGCGGCCTCGGTGTCTTACGACTACGACGACGGCCATGTGATGAAGAGCATGTACGGTCTTCACGAAGACACCGCCGCCACGGGTGCCAGTATCGTGGGGTCGATCATCAAGGCCACCTATGTTGACGGTACGTCCGAAGAGCTGACCTGGGAACAGACCGGTCGCTGGACGGGCGGTGTGTCCGGCGGGTTCATCACCATGTCGCTGGAACGTGCGTTCTTCGCGATGGAAACCACCAAGCGGCTGGCGACGCTGATGTTCGACGCCGCGGCGGGCGGTGCGTTGTTCGACATCACCAAGTACGGCACCGTGGGTTCCAAATGGGGCTATCGGTTTCGTGAATACACCGACAACGGTATTGCGCCGCTGACCGGCGAGATCGGCGTGAGGTATTCGGGGCTTGTCGTCGTCGATGGCGACACCAATCAATCGTCGACCTATCGCCGGATGCTCGTGGATTACACGGGCACCGAGGGCGGTGGCGCATTGGGTTATACCGAATTCAACTCCGACCTGGACGACCTGGCTTTTGACGGCGATCTGGTCGATCTGACGCCGGTTCCCCTGCCCGCTTCCCTGCCGCTGCTTCTGGGCGGCTTTGCCGGGCTTGGGCTGCTGCGGCGCCGCAAGGGCTGACACGACAGTATAGTCTGATTTGAAGGGACGGGCCGAAGGGTTCGTCCTTTTGCTTTTCCGGGACGGCAGCCGCTTGCGTCACCGGGGACGCGGCGATATTGATCCATGTCTGTCCCAAGGGAGGGAACCATGCCCGAAGACCTGATCAATTCCTTCATGACCGGCCCCGATGAAAAGGGTCGGTTCGGCCAGTTCGGCGGGCGGTTTGTCAGTGAAACGCTGATGCCGCTGATCCTGGAACTGGAAGCGCAATATGAGAACGCCAAGACCGATCAGAGCTTCTGGGACGAGATGGATTTCCTGTGGAAGCACTATGTGGGTCGCCCCTCGCCCCTGTACTTCGCGGAACGGCTGACGGAACGGCTGGGGGGCGCGAAGGTCTATTTCAAGCGTGACGAGTTAAACCACACCGGCGCGCATAAGATCAACAACGTGCTGGGCCAGATCATCCTGGCCCGCCGCATGGGCAAGACCCGGATCATCGCGGAGACGGGTGCCGGGCAACATGGCGTGGCGACCGCAACCGTCTGCGCCAAGTTCGGGCTGAAATGCGTGGTCTACATGGGCGCGCATGACGTGGAGCGGCAGAAGCCCAACGTTTTCCGGATGAAGCTTCTGGGTGCCGAGGTGATCCCGGTGACGTCGGGGCGCGGCACCCTGAAGGATGCGATGAACGATGCGCTGCGCGACTGGGTGACCAATGTGCGCGACACGTTTTACTGCATCGGTACGGTGGCGGGACCGCATCCCTACCCGGCGATGGTGCGCGATTTCCAGCAGATCATCGGCAAGGAAGCGAAAGCGCAGATGATGAAGGCCGAGGGGCGTCTGCCGGATACGATCATCGCCGCGATCGGCGGCGGGTCGAACGCGATGGGGCTGTTTTATCCCTTCCTCGATGACAAGGAAGTTCGGATCATCGGCGTCGAAGCCGGTGGCAAGGGCGTGAACGAGAAGATGGAGCATTGCGCGTCGCTGACCGGGGGCCGGCCGGGGGTGCTGCATGGAAACCGGACGTATCTGTTGCAGGATGAGGACGGGCAGATCCTGGAAGGGTTCTCGATTTCGGCCGGTCTGGACTATCCCGGCATCGGGCCGGAGCATTCCTGGCTGCATGACACGGGTCGCGCCGAATATGTTTCGATCACCGATGTCGAGGCCTTGGCCGCCTTCCAGTTGTCCTGCGAGACGGAAGGCATCATTCCAGCGCTGGAGCCCTGTCACGCGCTGGCCCATGTGGCCAAGATCGCGCCCGATCTGCCTGCGGATCACATCATCTGCATGAACATGTGCGGGCGCGGCGACAAGGACATCTTCACGGTGGCCAAGGCGCTGGGCTGGGAGATGGACGAGGCGGATTGAGGCCGGAGTCGGACTGGAAGACATCCGCCGGCATCCCATAGCGGATCGCAAGGCAGGGCATTTGGAGAGGTCTTGCATGTCCGTTCGAACAGACATGCAACCCCGCACGTTTCGTCAGAAGCTCGGCATATGCCCGAAGACCTGTTCGATTCCGTGCTGATCGCGATACCGCCAGCGGGCAGCGACCAGTTGAAACCGCCGCTCCGGCTTCGCGTCCTGTTCGTTCATGAGGCGGATGCGCCAGCTTCCATCGACCCGCAGGCGCAGGCGCACGGCGTCGGTCACGAGGCTGCCTTTTTCAGATGTGCCTTCAAGCTGGCTGAGGCGCAGTTTGGCCAATAGCCGCTGCATGAGCGGCACGGCGGCTGCCTGACGCCGTCCCGGGAAGACAAGCTCGATCTCCTTGCCATCGACGAAACCGCGAAACACGAGATCGCCCATCG
>JBNKWP010000006.1:0-166140 GCA_050299835.1 Silicimonas sp. | reverse complement strand
GCTGGAGGTCTTCCGACAGACGACTGGTGCGAATGGCGTTGTGGAGGTTGTGGGGAGATAGACCCCGTCCGACCCCGGGGAGGAGGTCTCCACAGTGGTAGCCTGAGGGGAGGCTTCAGTTATCCCTACAGGGATTACTATAGGGAGGGGACGGGGAGGACATCACTACAGTTATAGCTACAGGCACTCCCTATAGAGGGCTTCGTAAGCGATGGCTGCAGCACTCTTCCCCGTCTGCCGCACCCCCGGAATGTTTTAAGGGTCGCATGTCTCAGCGCTTCATTGATAGCAGCGCAAGCGACAATGCCCCCCATGGCCACAGCGGCCCTCAGGGGAGACTGAAGCGAGCTACAGGGGGCAGTCTGGATTGTCAGTGTGAGTGCGCCCCCGGGAACCGCACTGGGACTGCAGGCGGCTCAGGGGAGCTAAAGGGGCTACCGTAGACCAGACCGTAGACCAACTGGTGCCTCTTGACGGGATCGCATCCCTGCAGATACCCCTTGTTTCGTTGAAGGGAGACCTGTTGAGGGTGCCTGTAACGGGAATGGAACTACAGCCCCCGGGCACCACTCCCTACAGATAAGCCTCTGTTTCCCTTCAGTTTTCACTACTGAACGCTGGAGGCGTATACCAACCTCTGGAGTTACACTGCCGTTCGCAGCCATTTGCTCAGCACCTCAAGGGGATAACCGCGACCGTAGCCGTGCCCTACACCTTCGGTCTGCCATCCACCGATCTGGTCGACGATGTCGGACGGACATTCGACAGCTCTCAACCTGTCACGCATCGAATGACGGAAGCTGTGCATGGTGCATTCTTTCGGGGCGTGTTGCTTGATCCATTTGTTCAGCGCTGCACTGGCCGAGTTGGCGTTTGTTGCGTCATTCTTGTTGTATCGGGGGAAGGCGAACTTGCTGTCCCGGACCTCAGCCACAATGCGTTCAGCGGCCCAGATCGAGGCTCCTACAAGCGGAATAGTCCTTGAGCTGCCGCTGGTCTTGAGGCGACGCCATGGATGCTCTTGCACGACCACGTGGGGCGTGGGGCCTTCAAGTTTGATGTCTTCAACGAGAAGACCAGCTGCTTCGGCGAGGCGCATCCCCGTATCCGATACCAAGGCCACCAGCCAGCGAAGATCGTCGTCCTCGTCGCGACACAGAGCCTGTAGCGACCCGATGGTCTCGACGGGCAGAGGCTGGCGATCCTCAACCCCCGCTTGTCGGTCATAGTAGACCCCAGCAAACGGATTGCTCACCGTGATGCCGACCTCTGCTGCGGCGAAGTTGAAGACGGATCGCACGGTGCCAAAGACGCGGGTGATGCTGCTTCCAGCAAGGCCCTTGGCAAGCATTGCGTCTCGGAAGCTGTTAGCATCGGCACGGGAAAAAGCGGTCAGGTCCTTGTCACCACAGGCGTCGATCACATACCCGCAAGCCCGCTCTGCAGCTCGATGAAATGTCACCGGGCGATCTTTGCCCTTCAGGCGGATGTAGATCGACACGGCTTCGCTCAGCTTGACTGAGCCACATGCGGCGTCGCCAGACGTCCCATCAACACCCGCCACAGACTTTCCGCTCATGCGCAGCAAGTGCTTTCCGGGAAGGTCAACGTCTCGGATGCGAAGGTGATACCAATGTTCGTCGAGTTGCTGTGCCGCCCGCTGCGCTCTCGAAGTGGCTACGACAGCTGACTTCGTGCGAAGCGAATACATGATCCGGCTTGCATTGTAGTGGTGGGAAAGGTCGCTCGGGACCCGTCGCGAGAAGTAAAAAATCCCCTGCTTCACAAATGTGAAAGGGGCAGTCTTGGTCTCCAGCATGGTATACGCCTCCAGCGTTCAGTAGTGAAAACTGAAGGGAAACAGAGGCTTATCTGTAGGGAGTGGTGCCCGGGGGCGGAATCGAACCACCGACACGAGGATTTTCAATCCACTGCTCTACCCCTGAGCTACCCGGGCACGGGTGGGCGAGACTGTCTCGCTCGGGTCGGTGTGTTCTAGTGTCAGCGCCGGGGGCTGTCCAGTAGGATCGGGCAAAAAATCAGTGCCTGGCTTCGGGGGCGTCGGAGACCTGCATCTCCTCGGGTTCTTCCTCCATAGGGATGGCGTAGCTTCCGTTGAGCCAGCGCCCCAAATCCACGTCCGCGCACCGCCTGGAACAGAAGGGGCGATAGGGTTTCTCGGTCGGTTTCTGGCAGACGGGGCAGGTCACGACAGACACTCCTTCAGCGGCAAGCGTTCGCGCTTTCTCAACAACTCAAGATGGCCAAGCGGGGTCCAGTCGACAAGCGTGGTCTCGATGGCATCGGCGCGGAAGGCGGCGCGGGCGACACTTTCGGCCTGCTTGCGGTCGCGCTTCGACAGGGGGGCAGGATCAACAACGATCTGGCCGCCCAGCCCGCGCAGACGGAGGGCGCGGGGAAGGGCGCGGAGGGCCTCGATATTGGCCTTGAGACCTGCGGCGGGTGAGGTATCGGGGCCGGTGTTCACATCGACCGTTACCATGGCTCGTGTCTGTTCCACGAAGATGAAAGCGCCCCCGGTCAGGTCCACTCTTGGCGACCGGAGGGCGTCGATCATCTCCGATACGCCGGTTCTGTCAAAGGCGCCCGGTCCGCTTTCAGTGCTGTCCGGCGCCGGCCAATCGCGGAAGGCAATATCTTCCGCACCCGGACCATCAATCAGCTTTTCCGGTTTGCCGTCAGGCGGTTCGGAGGCGACCTTCATCGCCAGTTCGAGCATGTTAGCCATGTCTTCCCCGATCGCGTCGTCATCGGCGGTTTCAGCCGCGGTCCGCAGGACCAATCCGACCGTCTCCGGCAAGTCGACCCGATCAAGCAACTCGCGCAGTTCGACGCGGCGCTCTTCATCGCGGATAGCCTTGGAAATATTCTTGCCCATCGCGCCCGGCGTGACCATCGCGAAGCGGCTCTTGAACAGAAGGCGTGGCGAACACGGCGTGGCCTTGCCGCGTTCGGCATAGGAACTTGCCTGGACGAGGAATGTATCGCCGGGGCTCAAGCCTTTGGATTGGCGCAGGAAAAGCGGGCCGTCGGGGGTTTCCAGAACCATGCCGCCCTGCCCCTTCATCGGACGCCCCGCCTTCGCGCGGTAGATCGCGCCGGGGCGTATCCTGTCCTCGGGCGGGTCGATGAGAAGGTCGTCGAGCTGACCATCGACGATCCGTGCAGCGGCATTGTGGCCCTTGATGCTGTCGAAGACGGCGAGTGAACCTTTCATGGCGTCCCCCTGATCCCTGCGGCCGCGAGGAGGCGTGCGGCAAGGTCCACCGGCAACCCCATCACGGCTGTGTAAGAGCCTGAAATCCAGGGAATAAACGCACCTGCCGGCCCCTGAATGGCATATGCGCCGGCCTTGCCCTGCCAGTCGTTGGTGGCGAGATAGCCCGCCAGATCCGTGTCCGACATCCGTGACATGCGGACAGTTGTGACCGTGTCCCTTGTGCGCGCTCCGCTGTCGTCGATCACCGCGATTGCCGTGATGACGCGATGCCGTCGGCCAGAGAGCAGACGGAGAAATTCCTCAGCTTCTTCAATACCTTCCGGCTTTCCCAGAATGCGACGGCCAACCGCGACCGTGGTGTCGGCAGTCAAAACGACCTCGCCGGGATTGCGCGGGATGGCCTGCGCCTTTTCCAGCGTTACGCGGTTGCAATAGGGCCTTGGCAACTCGCCCTTCAGCGGAGTTTCGTCGATATCGGCGGGGCGCACCTCATCCGGTGCGATACCAAGCTGCGCCAAAAGCTCCAGTCTGCGGGGACTCGCAGAACCCAGAACAAGTCGTGGCTTTTCAATCACTTGAAGCGGTAATTGATCCGACCTTTTGTCAGGTCGTAAGGCGTCATTTCCACCTGGACCTTGTCGCCTGCAAGGACGCGGATGCGGTTCTTGCGCATCTTGCCTGCCGTATGCGCGATGATCTCATGGCCGTTTTCAAGCTCGACCCGGAATGTCGCATTCGGCAGGAGTTCCTTCACGACACCGGGGAATTCGAGCAATTCTTCCTTGGCCATGGTCTCTCCTGTGTTTCTCGCCCGGCAGTTCCGGGCGCGGGGAAAATGGGGGTTAAGCCGGGCTAAATCAAGGGCAAAGTTCGAGACGTTCAGGAATTGGTCATTCGGGCGAACGTACATCGATGGACGCAACGTTCGACCGTTTTGTACATGTTTTCGGAACCCGCCAAACCGTTTTGTACGCTTTTGCGTGCGGTGGGGTTAATGAAAAGTGGCACCGCTTGACGCAACCCGGACCACCAGAGCATGCCGGCACTCTGTCCTGGGATGATGGATTTGGTCTCCCCATCCCCGTCAGCGTCGGAGATGTTCGCTGAGGTCCGCAATGCGGGACAAAGCTGCCGTTGGACGCTAACACGGCAAATCGCTCCGGACCGCCAAGAGGTACACATCTCACTGGTCGGCCGTTTTCTCCAATACCAGAAATGTCATGATGCCAAACGGGGGAAGCGGCCTCTGCACCTCAAGCCCAAGAGAATCCGAGCTTAGTACGGTTTCGATCTCGAAATCGGAATGCCAGCCAATGACGTTGGCCATCGGCGCGAAAACTCGCTCCAGCATGGCAAGTACGCCTTTCTTGCGCACGAAATGATTTGTGACCACCACCTTGCCGCCGGGTTTGCAGACTCTCCCGATTTCACGAATGACCTGTTCGGGTTCGGGGACGACCGACAACACATGCATCGCCGCGACCGTGTCGAAATGATTGTCTGGAAAGTCGAGGTCACGGGCATCCATCTGCCGCAGTTCCGTCACATGGCCCAGTCCCAGGCCCCGCACCTTGTCGCGGGCTTTCGTCAGCATCTCTTCGCTGAAATCGATCCCGGTCACCTGCATTTTCGGGTCGTAATGCTCAAGCGAAAGTCCCGTTCCCACGCCCACTTCAAGAACGTGGCCGGAGCGGGAGTTGATATATTCCACGGCTCGCTTCCGACCGACATTGGTCAAGGCTCCGAATGTCGTGTCGTAGATCGGCGCCCATCTTGCGTAGGACTTACTGACTGCCTCTATGTCCATAACGTTTCCCTATCTCCCGAGAGCGCTGTTCTTGACCGAGGACCATCCCACCATGACAAGATAGCCGCAGGACAGCGCAATAAGTGCGACCCAGGTGAACGTGAAGAAAGCGGCTCCCGCCACGACCACGCCGACCAGAAAGAACTTCACATTCGCCCGCGAAATCGTTGCGCCCTTGAAAGACGGAGTCGGCACGGCACTGATCATCAGCAGGCCGATAAGGACCATGTAGACGCAGATAGCGAACTCCGGCAGCCGCAGGTCCTGGAAAGCGAAGGAAACGTAGAGCGGCAGCATGACAAGCACCGCACCGGCCGGTGACGGAACTCCGGAAAAGTAGGCGCTTGGTTTGGTGGTATCGTCGGCCTTCTGGCCGACGTTGAAACGGGCCAGCCTGATAACGCAGCACACGGCGAAGAAAAGCACGAATATCCAGGCTGCGCTTTGAATTGCCTGGAACCCCCAGAAGTACAGGATCAGTGGCGGCGTCACGCCGAAATTCAGGAAGTCCGCCAGCGAGTCGAGTTCGGCTCCGATCTTGCTGTCGCTGTCCATAAGGCGCGCGATCCGACCGTCGATGCCGTCCAGGATACAGGCCGCCAGAACAAGCTTCACCGCGAACGCGTAATCTCCGTGAACGCCGAACCGGATGGCGGTCATGCCCGCGCATATGGCTGCAAGCGTGATCAGGTTCGGCAGCAACTGGATCAGCGCCGCTTCGTTTACTTTCTTGGGGGCGCTTTGGCCCTCGCGGATCCGTCTATCTGGCTTCATCGGGCAGGTTGAGTTCGCACAAGACTGTCTCTCCGGCGATCATTGTTTGCCCAACACGGACCGAAGGAACAACGCCATCGGGCAAATAGACATCGAGCCTCGAGCCAAACCGGATCAGTCCGAACCTTTCCGAGGTCGACAGTTCATCTCCGGCCTTAACGAAACACACGATGCGCCGCGCGACCAGCCCCGCGATCTGGACGACCGCAATTTCGCGACCGTCTTCCATCCGGATGCGCAGACTGTTCCGTTCGTTGTCGGCACTCGCCTTGTCCAGCGAGGCATTCAAGAACTTGCCCGGCCGATAGGCGACGGCTTCAATAGTGCCTCCGATCGGCATGCGGTTCACATGGCAGTTGAACACGCTCATGAAGACGCTGATGCGGGTCAGCGCCTCGTCGGGCATTCCAAGCTCTTTCGGCGGAACCGCTTTTTCGAGCAACGAGACAACGCCATCCGCGGGGCTGACAATGACATCTTTGCGTAAAGGCGGCACGCGTTCGGGATCGCGGAAGAAATAGTAGCACCAGATCGTAAGCCCGACTCCGATCCAGCCCAGTATGGTGGACACAAGAAACAACAGAATCGTGACGCCGGCAAAGACCGCGACGAACTTGATACCCTCAGGATGCATCGGCTTAATGAATGTATCGCGCATCCGCATGACGATTTTCCTCGTGCGCCAGGTGATGGCGCGTTCTGAGGCCGATTGACCGAGAGTGCAAGCAGACAGGACTCCCTGGGCTCTTTTTGCCGGCCAAACCCTTTCGGAGCATTGCTGATTCCATGGCCACGAAGCGAACTCAGTGACTGGATGGGTCGTTTGAGCCCAAAGCAGACTTTCGTTGCGGGCAGCGATCCAAGGTCCGCTTCGCGGACTTGGCTGCCGTTTCACGCGTCACCAAAATTGTCCGGATTCATGACCGATCCCTGTTAACCTGTAGTGATGAGAGGCCCAACGTGATAGCGAAGAAGGGTTGATCTTCGACATCGGAGGATCTGATGCGTCCTCGCAATTGGCGCTCGAAAGTGCGATCCACATGCACCTACTTCGTCCTCGGTTCCTGGTCGGTCGTCTGCCTTTTTCCGCTTTACTGGGTCCTGATCACCTCGCTGAAGAGTGGAACGGCCATCATCGACGGACCCCGCTACATTCCCTTTTTCGACTTCACACCTACGCTCGACGCCTGGAAGGTGATTCTGACCTACACGAATGACCACTTGCTGCTGAGGTTCTTCAATTCGGCGGTCGTCGGGGTCACCTCGACCCTGGCGACCCTCCTGTTCGGGGCGCTGGCCGTTTATGGACTGACGCGATTTCGGCCGAGTGTGCACTGGACGCGTGTCACTCTTATTCTTCTTGCCGGGGCGTTTGCCGGCGTCGCCTTCATCATCAGGGAACGTCAGGCCCAGCTCATATTTGCCGGACTGGCAACAACTGCAATTCTTCTGGTCATGCTCCGCCGACATCCCGGACCAACCATGAATTATCAGGGCATCCTGTTCGCGACGCTTTCCACCCGGATCCTGCCGCCGGTGGTCGTCGCCCTGCCGATATACCTGATGGCCGTCCAGACTGGTACGCGCGACACTCATGTCGCGCTGATACTGACCTACACTGCCATCAACCTGCCAGTCGCGGTGTGGTTGTTGCTTCCCGAATTTGGTGATGTCGCAACACCCGAAGAAGAGTCGGCCATGCTTGACGGCGCATCCGCATTCCGGATTTGCTTCGAGGTCTTCCTGCCAATGATCAGACCCAGCATTGTTGCCGCCGGCGTGGTGATCCTGGTCCTGTGCTGGAACGAGTATCTTTTCGCGACTTACCTCACCGGCGCCAAGGTTTCGACTTTGCCTCCTTGGGTCATGGGACAAATGTCGATCAAGGAGGCCGCGACGGGTGGCGATACCGAAGAATGGCCTCAGCTTTCCGCAGCGATAGTCTTCATGTTCGCGCCAATGCTCGCCGTCACGTCATTCGCGATGCGCATTCTTGCCCGCAGGGTCGCCTGAACCTATCGCTTTGCACATAAGGCGTGGCAACGGCGCTGCGAACCATTTCCCGATGGCTGCCTGAATCGGGCTCAAAGCCGACGTTCGCCATGGATGCTCTGGCCCAAGGCAAGATCCGCGGCCCCTACCCCTCGCCCGGCTCGCCGAACCGCTTCACCATCCGTTCCCGGATCTGGTCGCGGGCCTTGCGGTATTGCTCCAGCTTGGCTTCCCGCGTCTCGCCAATGCCGGAAGGGTCCATGATCGGCCAGTATTCAACGTCGAGATGGAACATCCGGGTCAGGTCCAGCGCCCTGCGCTGCGCGCCGGGGGAGAGCGCCACGACAAGGTCGAACGCCGACAGGTCGTCGCCCCATTCCTGCATCTCGTCGAAGGAGCGCGAGCGGTGACGGGAGAGTTCCACGTCGATTTCGTGGCAGACGGCGACGGAGAAGCCGTCGATCTCCATGTCGTTGTAGACGCCTGCCGACTGGACATAGGTGTCCTGCCCGTAGAACTTCTTCATCATCCCTTCGGCCATGGGCGAGCGGATGGCGTTGTGATCGCAGCAGAACAGGATTGATTGGGGGAGCTCGCCCAAGCCTCAGCCTCCGAAATGCAGAACGCAGATCAGGGTAAAAAGGCGGCGGGCGGTGTCGATATCGAGTTCCACCTTGTCGTCGAGCCGTTCCTGAAGGACCCGCGCGCCTTCGTTGTGGATGCCGCGCCGCGCCATGTCGATCGCCTCGATCTGGGCAGGCGGCAGACGTTTGACCGCCTCGAAATAGCTTTCGCAAATCTGGAAATAATCCTTCACCACCTGTCGGAACGGCGAGAGCGAGAGGTGGAATTCGGCGGCCGTTGCCTCGTCTTCGGTCTTGATGTCGAAGACGAGGCGTTTTTCGCGGATGGCGAGCAACAGCTTGTACGGGCCTTCCGCAGCGTCGTCGCGTTTAAGGTCGAAGGAATTGTCTTCCAAAAGGTCGAAGACGGCCACGCGGCGCTCCTGCTCGATCTCCGGCGTGGGCGGCGGCAGGGCGCTGTCGTCGATATTTATTTCAACGATACGGGACATGTGGCAGGGATAGGGGATTCCCATGGGCTTGGGAACCGGGAATGCTGGGCAAGGCTTCCGCGGAAGCCTTGCCTGTCTGTCCGGGCCGACACAAGCGGATCAGATTTCGAAGACTTCGACCGCCTGGCCGTTGGCGCGGAGCGCGAGTTTGCCGTCGCACAGCGCAAGTGCATCGTTGCCGAAAGCATTCTTGCGCCAGCCGCGCAGCGCCGGAACCTCGCGCAGGCCCGCCGCGATTTCGTCCAGGTCGGAGGCGGTGGCGATCAGTTTCTGCGCGACGCCCAGATCTTCGGATTTGGCCTTGAGCAGCACCCGCAGAAGATCGGCGAGCGCGGGGTTGACCTGAAGCTTGTCGCGCGACCGGTCCGCCACAGGATGTTCGTCGGCAGGAGCCGCCACACCGGCAGCAACCGCGGCAAGGATTCCCTCCGCGATCTCGCCCTTGCGGGCGTCGCGCAGAAGCAGGCGGGACCGGCCCAGATCCTTCACCGATTTCGGCTTGGTGGAGGCCAGTTCAAGCAGCGCGTCGTCCTTCATCACCCGGCTGCGGGGAATGTTGCGGGTCCGGGCGTACTCCTCCCGGAACCTCGCCAATTCGCGCACGATGGCAAGGAAACGACCGGAATGGGTGCGGGTCTTGACCCGTTTCCACGCCTCTTCCGGCTCGACGATATAGGTCGCGGGATCGGTCAGCGTGTCGAGCTCTTCCTCGACCCAGGGTCGCCGTCCGGATTTTTCCAGCGTCTCGGAGAGATGTTCGTAGATCTCGCGCAGATGGGTCACGTCACCCAGCGCATAGGTCTGCTGCGCTTCGGTCAGCGGGCGGCGGGACCAGTCGGTGAAGCGGGAGGATTTGTCGAGCTGGGCCTTGGCGATCTTGCGCACCAGCGTCTCGTAGCCGACCTGTTCGCCGAAGCCTGCGACCATAGCCGCCACTTGCGTGTCGAAGAGCGGTTTCGGGATCACGCCGCCTTCGACGAAGAAAATCTCAAGATCCTGGCGCGCGGCATGGAAAACCTTGACCACGGATTCATTGCGGAAAAGCTCATAAAGCGGGTCAAGCGAGAGGCCATCGACCAGCGGATCGACCAGCACCGCGTCTTCTTCCGCGTCGCCGGGGATGGCAAGCTGGACGAGGCAGAGTTTGGAGTAATAGGTGCGTTCCCGCAGGAACTCCGTATCCACTGTCACGTAGGGCGCTTTGGCCGCGTTTTCGCAAAAGGCAGCCAGCCCCTCGGTCGTGGTGATCGTTATCATTCGGTTGCTCGTGCCCGTTCAGAAAGTCGTTCACTCATAGGCGCTTCCGGGTCTTCCTGCAAGTAAAGGGGATCGGTTTCGCCTGCAACGTGGCGGCGCAGCACGGCCGGATATAGCCGGTGTTCGAAGGTCAGGACGCGGGCGGCGAGCGTTTCGGCTGTGTCATCGGGAAGGACCGGCACGCGGGCCTGGCCCAGGATCGGGCCGTCGTCGAGCACGGAAGTGACGATATGGACGGTGCAGCCCGCCTCCGCGTCGCCCGCTTCGATGGCGCGGGCATGGGTGTTGAGGCCGGGATATTTCGGCAGGAGCGAGGGATGGATGTTGAGCATTCGCCCTTCCCACTGGTCGGTGAATTCCGGTGTCAGAATACGCATGAAACCGGCAAGGCAGATAAGGTCCACCTCATGTTCGTTGAGTTTTTCGGTGAGCGCCGCCTCGAAGGCGGGACGGTCTGGGTAGTCGCGATGGTCGATTGCCGCGGTCGGAATGCCGCGGTCGGCGGCTTTTTTGAGGCCGCCTGCTTGCGGGTCATTGGACAGGACGAGGACGGGCCGCGCCGGATGGTCGCCTGTCATGCTATCGACCAGCGCCACCATGTTGGAGCCACCGCCAGAGATCAGGATGGCGACGCGTCTCATCCGAAGCTGCCGGTGTAACGGACCCCCTCGCCCGCCGCGATCTTGCCGATGGTCCAGCAGGTTTCGCCCGAATCCTGTAACTCGGCCAGCAGGTCGCCCGCGCGTTCCGCGTCCACGACGATTGCAAGGCCGATACCGCAGTTGAAGGTTTTCAACATTTCCGCGTCGGAAATCCCGCCGGTCGCCTGTGCCCACTTGAACAGATCGAGCATTTGCCAGCCGCCCTTGTCGATCTCGGCCCCAAGCCCTTCCGGCAGGACGCGTGGCAGGTTTTCGGTCAGCCCGCCGCCGGTGATATGGGCGAGCGCGTGGACGCCGCCGGCGCGGATCGCGCGCAGGGCGGGTTCGACATAGACCTTCGTGGGGGTGAGGAGGTCTTCGGCAACGGTGGCCACTTCATTCCACGGTGCCGGGTCAGACCAGCCGAGCCCCGCGATATCGACGAGTTTGCGCACCAGCGAATAACCGTTGGAGTGGAAGCCCGAGGAAGACAGGCCGAGGATCACGTCGCCATCTTGCACACCGTCGGGCAAAGCCGCGCCGCGCTCCATCGCGCCCACGGAAAAACCCGCGAGGTCGAAATCCTCGCCATCATACATGCCGGGCATTTCCGCCGTCTCGCCGCCGATCAGCGCGCAATTGGCCTGTTTGCAGCCCTCGGCAATACCCTCGATGATGAGAGTGGCAGCATCCACGTCGAGCTTGCCGGTGGCGAAATAGTCGAGGAAGAACAGCGGCTCGGCCCCCTGGCAGACCAGATCGTTGACGCACATGGCGACAAGGTCGATGCCGATTTCGTCCAGTTTGCCGGTGTCGATGGCGATGCGGAGCTTGGTGCCGACACCATCGGTCGCGGCGACGAGGACGGGATCGGTGAAGCCCGCGGCCTTCAGATCGAAGAGCGCGCCGAAGCCGCCGAGGCCGGCCATGGTGCCGGGGCGGTCGGTACGTTTTGCCGCCGGTTTTATCCGTTCGACAAGGGAGTTCCCGGCGTCGATATCCACGCCCGCTTCGGCGTAAGTCAGCCCGTTCTTCTTCATTTCAACCTCTCGCGCGGCTCGCTGACCGGGGAGGTAGCCGAAGGCGCGGGCAGAGTCCACGAAGAGCGAGTGGTTGTGGGAAGCACCTGACCCGCGTGCTCCGGGTCAGGCCGAACGAAGGGGGACAAGTTCGGTTGCGTTTACCACCGATTGTGGCCGCCTACGGCAAGAAAAAAGCGCCCGGCGAGTGCTGCGCGCTTTTTGGATCATGATAGGTTGCGGCCAGTCGGGGACGCCCGCCTCATCGGAGTTCAGAATCTGTAGCCGAGCCGAAAAGAAATGGAGTCGGTTTCGGATTCTCCCGTGAACGTCGGAAACCCGGATGACGTGTAATCCGTTTCCAGCTGACGCCGAAGGAATTCGGCACCAACGACGATGTTGGGAGTGACGGCATAGTCCACGCCGATTCCGTAGTTCCACCCATTCGTGGTGACATCGACGTTGCCCGGGGATTCGCGCAACGTCGCCGTCGAATAGCCAAGCGCCCCGTAGACCAGCCAGGCATTCACGGCCCGCCCCAGCCTTCCTTTCAAATCGATGAAATCCTGGCGGGTGATCGTGCTGTCCGACGACTCGGTCATCGCAGAGTTGAACGCCAGTTCCACACCATAGACCATCGAGCCGACCTGAGCGTTGTACCCGGCGAACGCGCCAGCACCGCCACCTTCGAGTGAAACCACAACGAGGGGGAAGCCTGTGCTGATCAGGGATTCTTCATCACTGACCGTGCCGTATGAAAGACCGCCGTAGAAGCCGGTCCAATCGATGTCCTGTGCGACTGCGCCCCCACCGGCTCCAACCAGAACCGAGGCGAGGCGTGCAACCCGAGATATGTGTGCAAAGATTTTCATTTCCGCTGCCCGATAATGTCCAAAAGTGAAGAAATCGTGGAGACGGAAAGGCGCAATGTAGGTTTCTGGCCATTGAGGAACTTCAGGCGCGCGCCGCGCTGGCACTGACGCCGCCATCTTGACCGAAGGACCGCGTCTGCTATTGGGTGGCGCAGGTCGGGCCTGTAGCTCAATTGGTTAGAGCAGAGCGCTCATAACGCTTTGGTTGGGGGTTCGAGTCCCTCCGGGCCTACCACCGTCCCTCTGTTCCGCGCGAATTGCGCCTCCGTTTCCGGGGATTGCCATTTGTGGACAATTCCAATAAGTGCAACGCCAGAAATTATCGGAACTCTTTTTCAACCGTTCCACTGCAAAATTGCCATTCATCGATTTGTCCCCAAACCTCACCGGCAATTTCGCTGTTACAACCACACTGGAGAGCCAAATGGCAGCCAAGAAAATTGACCTGAGCAAACTGACGCTCGAGGAACTGAAGTCGCTGAAAAAAGACGTGGAACGCGCAATCACGGATTTTCAGAAACGCAAACGCGATGAAGCCATGAAAGAAATACAGGCCGTCGCCAAGAAGCACGGGCTGTCGGTGGAAGAGGTCGTTGGCGGTAAGACCAAGGGGCGCAAGGCGAAATCGCCCGCGAAATACCGCAACCCCAAGAACCCCGAACAGGAATGGTCCGGTCGCGGACGCCAGCCAGCGTGGTTCAAAGCTGCACTGGCCTCTGGCACAAAACCGGAGTCTCTGGAAATCTGAGTTTGCGATACCGGCGCAATCCCAAGAATTGCGCCGGTCGCTTATCTGGGAATAGATATTTCAATCCTCGCGCCGCCCAGGTCTTCGCTCTGACCAATTGACAGGGCACCGCCATGCTGTCGGGCGATATCTGCGGCAATCGACAATCCCAGCCCGACGCCGGAACCCGTATTCTGATTGCGTGCCGCATCGAGGCGCACGAATGGTTTCAGCACGTTTTCGCGCATTTCCACCGGTATGCCGGGACCGCTGTCTTCGACGACAAATGTGATCGAATTATCGGAAATTTCGGCACTGACCCGCGCCTCGTTTCCGTATCTGACCGCGTTCGTCACCAGGTTTTCCAGCGCCCGCCGCAGCGCCACGGGGCGAAGCATGAAGGTGCCCTGCCCCGTCATCGTGCCTTCGGACACCGGATGGGCACGGGTGGCACGCCGGACGATCTCGCGGGCGAGTTCGATCGGATCGCAGCGGGAGGGTTCGTCCAGCGCGTCGCCCCGCGCAAAGGCGAGAAACGCCTCCAGCATCCCCTCCATATCATCGACATCGCGGCGCATCGCCTCGGTATCTTCGCTGTCCTCCATCAGCGACAGCGCAAGCTTCATCCGTGTGAGCGGCGTCTTGAGGTCATGGCTGACCCCCGAAAGCAACATGGTGCGCTGCTCGATCTGCCGTTCGATCCGTTCGCGCATGTCGAGAAAGGCGGCCCCGGCCAGGCGCACTTCGGTCGCGCCCGCGGGCCGGTAGGGAACGGCTCTGCCCTTGCCGAACGCCTCCGCGGCCAGTGCCAGTCGGCGGATCGGACGCATCTGGTTGCGCAGATAGATCAGCGCGATCCCCGACATCAGCAGTCCGGTGAAGCCGATCAGAACGAGGAACTGGTGTGGGTTGCGGGCCGACAACCGGCTGCGGGGCACATCGAGAAGATGGCGGCCGGTGGATGTGGCCAATGCCAGTCGGGCGTATCCCCGGCGCTCCTCCAGATCGACCGCCTGCAATTCGGGGAGGTCCTGGTGCAGCACCGTTATCACGGTAATCCCGGAGATATCCGTCCAACCACGCCGGTCGCGGTCAGGGCCCGCCCCCGTACCCAGTTCGATCCCGAGCGGTGCCGCGATCTCCAGCGCGCCCGCAACGTCCTCAGCCTCCTCCAGCCGATCGAGGACCAACCGGATTTCCTGCGCGATGGAAGAAGTCATCTGGCGGGTGACATCTTCGTAGAAGCGCTGGAAGAAGACGATGGTCACCACCAGCAGGATCGACAGGACCGGCACCAGCACGATCAGCGCCGCCCGCAGGTAGAGCGAGCGCGGCATCCAGGCTTTCAGTCGGCGTGCGATCATGCCAAGACCTTAGTGACGCCCGCCACCAAGAGAAAGCCCATGCAACAGCGCGATGCCGGAGAGATACAGGATCTGGCACCCGGTCTGCGCGGCCTGGTCGCCCCCAACCCCGGACCGATGACCCATTGGGGGACGAACACCTTCCTTGTGGGCGAGGATGAAATCGCGGTGATCGACCCCGGCCCCGCCAGCCCGGCGCATCTGGCCGCGATCCTCGATGCAGCCCGGGGCAGGCCGATCACGCATATCCTCGTCACACATGCGCATCTGGATCACAGCCCCGGCGCGCGGGCGCTGGCAAAGGCGACCGGTGCGCCGGTTCTGGGCTTCGGTCCGCCCGAGGCCGGGCGCAAACCGGTGATGCGGGCGCTGGCGGAGGCGGGGCTGTCGGGGGGCGGCGAAGGGGTGGACGCAGGCTTTACCCCCGACCGGACGCTTGGCGAAGGCGACGTGATCGAGGGTGCTGGCTGGCGGATCGAGGCGCTGCACACGCCGGGCCATTTCGCCGGGCACCTGGCCTTTCGCTGGGAGGACCATCTGTTTTCCGGCGATCACGTTATGGACTGGGCCTCTTCGCTGGTCTCACCGCCCGATGGCGACCTGACCGCCTTCATGGAGACAAGCCACAGGTTGTCGGGCCTCGATGGCCTGACCTTCCATCCCGGCCATGGCGGAGCGATCGTTGATCCGCGCGAGCGGATTGGCTGGCTGATCGCGCATCGCGAGGCCCGCGAAGCCGCGATCCTGTCGGCGCTAGGCCCCGGCCCCCGCGACATCCCCGACCTCGCCCGCGCGGTCTATGCCGACACGCCCGCCGCCATGCTGCCCGCCGCCGAGCGGAACCTTTTTGCGCATCTCATTGATCTTGTTGGCCGAAACCTGGCACGCGCCGTCCCGGAATTGTCGCTCCACGCCGGTTACGCCCAAGTTTGAGGCGCGGCGATTTTCCTCTGGACGGGCGGCGGAGGCGTTGCTATATCCCCGCCTCGTGTTCCGGCGTAGCTCAGCGGTAGAGCAGTTGACTGTTAATCAATTGGTCGTAGGTTCGATCCCTACCGCCGGAGCCAATAATCTCAAATAAAACAAGAAGATGACCACCTTCTCGGGAGCGGTCATTTCTCCTATTTTCTTCTGGGTCTCATATGGGTCTCAGACGATTTCAAGCCCAGTCCAGTGGATGATGGCAGTCGGCGCAGGTTCTCTGGGGCGAAAACGCCTCGGGCGAGATCGTCCGGCGGAAGGGTTTCATGCACATGACGCACATGCTGATCACCCGAAGCCGCGTCTGCTTCGTGTCGGCCCAGCCCTCTACGGCGTAGGTCTGGCCGTCCACCGTGAACCTGTCGCCCTCCCGGATCGACGCTGGGTTGTCGTCGATCCGGTGGGTGGTCGTGGTATGCAGCTCAAGCATCGCTGCCACTCCCGGGCACGCCGTGGAGCGGACCCTCAGGCGCTCCCGGCGTCAGTTCCAGCCCGGCACTATGACCGTGGCCAATAGCAGTCCCAAGGGGCAACAGGTCTGTGACGATCCCGATGGCCACCTGCGGGCTGACGGCGGCCACGGTCAGCTCTACTGTGGCGGTCGCCTCCGGCAACAGCACCCGAAGCGCCTGCCGCGTGTCAGCGGCCAGCTGGGGCGCACGCGGCTGCCGCCCGGCCTCGATCCGCGCCTGCGCCCGGCGGCTGATCTCGGTGAAGCAGTCCTCGACCGCGCGGCCTGCGGGAAGCGTCAACTGCGTCACCCGGTGCTCTGGATCGTATTCGGCCCCGGCGTAGCGGATGCCCAGTTGCAGGCTAACCTCTTCGAGGTGCTGGTGCACCTTCCACGTCTTTGTCTCAGTCATTGCATTCTCCTGATTTGAGTGCCCTCGGGGAGGACGGATTGCAGATGCCGCTCGGCGGTTTCTTCGGTGGTTGCGTGGACCAGCAGGCTGAGCCACTCGCGGCGGTCAGGGATGCGGGCCCGCATTGGCACAATCCGCTCACCCCAGTGCTCCTCGACGACGTGCAGGGGACGCCGCCGGTGCCAGCTGTAGGCCGCCTGCTCGGAGGGAAAGACCTCCGGCTCCAGCGCCATCATGAGGGCTGCCACGCCATTCTCCTGCGAGGGGTCCGGGACAAGCCCGTGGGCCTCGGCCATGCGCACATACCAGTTGCGCCGGGCGAGCATCTTCATCTCGTGCCGGGTGGTGCTCTGGTAGACGCCCCAATCCTCCGGCAAGGCGGGTGGCAGGTCAGTCATCGTCGTCGCTCCTCTTGGGTCTGTTCCGCCCGGCCTCGATCTTCGATCCCTCCGGCAGCTCGCGCGTCAGCAGATCGACCGCCTCGGCCTGCGACCGGGCGTTGACCAGCAGCCGGACTCTGCCGCGTTCTCCGGTTCCCGGCAGCGTCGCCCAGCAATGGATCGGGTCGATGAAGCCGTGCGTCTCGGCGAGAGTTTCGAGGGTCTCGCCATGGGTCCGCTCGCGCTGCTGCCGGTGAAGCCGGAAGGCGGTGGCGCCCTTGAACTGGTCGGGCAACAGGGCGGCCATGAAGCGGTTCATGTTGCCCCTCGGCGGTAACAGCGGGACGAAGCCCCGAGCCGCCAGCTGTCCATACCAACCGCTGATGGCGAGGAAGTAGATGTGGGCGTCGAATTTGATGCCGAGGTCCAGCTCGCATTGGATGTAGATGTCCACCGGCCACTCCTTGGTGCGCCAGCGAGGTCGCGCCCGGATGGCCTGAATGATGGCAGCGTGTGTGATCGACTTGATCAGCCCATCGAACATCGGGTGCGGATGCTGCACTGCACGGATCGTGTAGCTGCCCCCGGCCTTGGTCGTCTCGACGATCCGGCGGGTCGGTGGGAATGGGCTGTCAGGCATCTCGATCACCTCGCCCGCCAGCACCTCGGCCTGCGGGTGGAGGGTGGCCATGGTCGCCAGAGGCCGCCCGACGACGTATTCCGCCGCCACCTGATCCCATGCGTCCAGCCCCTCGAGGCTGTTGAAGTGCTGGAAGTCGGCGTTGTCCGGCAGACCGCGCTCCCGGAAGAAGCCTTCGAGCTTCAGTTGCCCCACGCCGAGCAGGTCATAAGAAGGCAGCCCGTCGGTGCGGGGTTTGGCCTTGCCGCGATACCGATGCGCCAGCTGGTGGACGTTCTCGTGGGTACGCAGACCGCCCGTGGTCAACTCGTCCTGGGCCTGCCCCATGAGACCCACGGCGGAGCTTGGGCCGCCAATGACACGGATCAGGCGGGCGTGCTTGAAAGGCTCCATGGGCGGCGTCACATCCTCGACCTCGGCCCCGAACAACCGCCGGACCAGCGGAGCTTGCGCCGTCGCCGACAGCATGGCGAAGAGCGAGCCTCGATAGGTATCATGGACCGGCTTCAGGAAGTGAGCTTCGATGGTCGGTGCGCCCTGCCAGTCACAGAGCCTGACACCGGCCAGCTCGCCCGCCTCCCCCGGCCTGATCCGGCAGCACTCGTGCAGTGCATCGAGCAACTTGACGGCGGCCAGCGCTTGCTGGCCCCGGCGGACCCGATACTTCAGTTTCCGCGTGAAGTCGACGTCCGGGTTGGGACGGCCTTCGATACGCCCTGCCATGAAGCGGAGTTGCTCGGTCACCTCCCTGATCTGCGGCGCGACCTGCTGCCACTGGACGCGGGTCTTGTCGGTGTAGACGGTCACGAGGTGGCGGTAGATGCCGCCCACGGCCTCGACCAGCTCGGAGCCTGACAGGCGGCGGACGGTGCCGCCCTCCCGGGTCCTGATCTCCTCCTTCAGTCCGTCGAAGCGCTCGTCGATCCGCTCAGCGGCGGCAGCCAGCTCGGCCTCGGTCACGCTCTCGATCCCCAATGCGCCGGGCAGGCTCGACAGGTGCAGCCGTGCGGACTGTAGCAGAGCGCTCAGCGGGTCCTCGTCAATCAGCGTGAAGTTCACGCGCTCGGGCTTGGCGTCGCCGCGCATCCGCTCTGCCAGCATCTGGTGAGCAGCGGCCCAACGTCGGCTGCCGCTGATCAGCTGCTTGAAGATCGGGCAATCCTCGGCGAACCGGCAGTGCTTCCCGGTCTTCGGATCGAGGCAGAGCTTGTAGGGGCTGGCTCCCATCTGCTTCAACAGCTCCGCTTCGACCGGAAACCTGCAGACAGGCTCGCCCATGGCATCGAGCGCGTCGAAGCCCACCCACTGCGTGAACTCCGGCGCGGCGGTGCGGTAGAGCCTGCGATAGGCGTCACCGATGCGCCCGATGTTGAGGGCCGCCAGCTTGGTCGTGTTCGCCAAAGCATGGATGGATGCGTCTGGGTTGTCGTGGACCACCTCGGCGACGAACTCGGCCATCCGCTGGGTCTTCCCCTCCCCCGGCCAGCGCCGGTCGAGCATGACCGGCATGGGACTGACGGCGCGCGCATCTACCAGCTCCGGGAATTGCAGCGCCCATGCGGTCTGAGACGTATTTCGGTCGTCGAACATCACCGCCTTTTCAGCATCTTCTTGGCGCGGGCGAGCCAGCTGTTCGGGCCGCCTTCAGTCTTGGTGATGCCCGCCCCGAACTTGGCCAGCGCCTCGTCGCTCAGGGTCTCAGGCACCTGCTCTCCCTCCACGATGGCCACGGCCTCGTCGAAGCTCTTGTCGAAGTCCGGGCCGTAGCGGTCCTCCAGTTCCTCGGCGGGGCGACCCCGACGGACAGGCTGGCGCTTGACCAGTGCCCGGAGGAACTCGCGGTCGTGCTGCGGATAGGTGGCGTTGACGTAGCTGAGGGCCAGGCCGCGGATGGCATTGTGAAGGCCGAGCCGCTCTTCGCCGTCACCGACGAGGGCGAGGTAGGCCCGCCAGTCCCCGAGGCCGCCGGTGCCACCCTCCAGCTGTCTGCGGGCGGCAGTGGATGGCTTTGGCTCGATCACCTCGGGAACTGCGACCGCCGGGCCGGGCATATAGAGCTTGCGATGTGGTGCAAGGGGGTCCGGGGCGTCGATTTCCTCGCCGTCGCTCGTGATGTCGATCCAGCGCGGATCGGCGATGTAGTGAGGCTGGTGCGGCTGGTAGGGATGAAGGTCGATCAGCTCATGAAGCGACATCCAGTCCAGCGCCTCCCAGCTGAAGAGCGGACGACTGAGCCAGAACCAGAGGTGCGCGCTGGCGATGGTCGCGTCGGGCCGCTGACCGCTCGACCATTGCAGGATCATCCCCGCCTCGTGGAACTCCGGCGGCAGCGCCTGCCTGACGATCATCCGGGCCGTCGCTTCGCCGCTCTGCAGCCAGTCGGGAGGCAGCTCGATGCCCGCGCTCTCGTCGATGTCCACGAAGAACCACGACCGGGCGGCGTCGATCAGGGAGCGCCCCTTCCGCTTGGAGCGGTGAATGTTCGAGCAGACCGGCGGGCGTCCTTCGAGGATGGCCCCCCGGATCACCATGGCATCCCACTCTTCGGCCAGCTCGTCGAGGAGGATGTCGAGGTCCTCCAGATCGACGACCTGCTCCGCGCGATGCAGGTAGCGCGACGTGTGCTCCACCCCCAGCTTGTCGTAGGGCGTCATGAGCTTCGTCAGCCGCCGTCCCGGGGCTTTCATCACCGTCAACACGTCCGGCTCCCCGTAGCCCGGCAAGGCCGCGTGGGTCATGGTCGTGTCGTAGGGCAGGTTGCCGGGCGGCGTCGGCTCAGGTAAATTGCCGGGCATTGGAACCTTCTTAGCTCGTGGGTCTTCATGTCAGAACGCCGCTCCCGAAGGCTGATCGAGGGGCGGCGTTCACGTTTCAGGCACCCCTCCAGCGCCAGCTAGGACTAAGGTCCTCGGGCGGCTGCGGAGTTTCTCCGGCGACATAGCGATCAAGGTCTTCGACGCGGTAACCGACACGGTTGCAGTGAACGCTCTTCAGGAACGGGGGACCGGGACGCCGGGGGCGGTCTTCGCCCCAGTTTGCGGCTCGCATCCGCTTCAGACTGGCCGGAGCCAGTCCGATGCGGGCAGCGGCCTCGCGCGTAGTCAGGATCATGCCGTGGCCCTCGACGGGCGCGGGTCCTCCATCTGGAAGCGCGGCAGCTCCCGGGCATAGGCCACGAGATCACGAATTTTGTAGCAGACGCGGGTGCCGTTCTTCGTCCAAGCAGGGCCGGTGCGACCGCCGTAGCTGCCTGTGCGCATCTGCCTGAGAGTGTTCTCGGACAGGTCCAGCAGAACGGCGGCATCCTTGGCGGATACCAGCCGGTCGAAGATGGTGGGATCACGCTCGATCAGGGCGTCCAGATCGGGGATGTCCGACGTCAGAACTGACGGGTGCAAAGGTGCGAAAAGCGCAGACATGGCGCAGTCCTTCAAGCTCGTGTTTTGAGATTGTCTGCCCCACGCACGAGGTGCGCTTGCGGACCGATGCTGAGCTGCTGAACTGCTGCGCCGAGGGCTGCCTCGGCGACTTTTCTGCCCGAAAACCATGCCTCAGCGCGCGCGCCGGGTCAATGGGGTGATGCGGCGGTGTGGATGTGGATAGGCTGAGTGCGCGCAAAGATGGATTATAGGTATATGATTATAAATGATAATATCCTTATTCGATGACCTCCCATAGAGTAATACATATGGGAGGTCATCGAATAAGGGGGGATAAGGACTTGCGTTGCATATGGGGATATAAATGGGGTTCAGCGCCCCTGATCGGGCGGAGCCAAAGCGCGGCTCCTCAGGGCGCTGAACGCGCCGTGTTAGTCGCTGACATTGACCACCAAACGTTGACTGCGTCAGATGCTTAACGCACATCACGTGGCAAGGTCGTGCAAGGGTTCGGGGTGATGCTGATCTCCGCCCGCCGTTCGACCCAGTTCGGGGCGGGAGTAGCTGCCTGCCTCGGACGCCCTGAGACCCCGACGAGACCCAGCACCAGACAAAAGTAACGCTCAGCCCTATAGCACGAGGTCTGTCAGCGCCTGACCACTTGATCGTGCATCAATGAGTGCGGTCGGTGGAGACTTCGGTGTCCCGACCCGGGCGAGGTTCAGTCCGCAGTGGGCCGGGACACTTACTGGTCGATGGTGAAGGGAGCTGTCCCTTAGCCCTCGGACGGCTTGATCATACCACTCGCCAGCTGACCGAACAAACCCACCCCGACCCCCGGCGCGCCGTCGCGCCCCGGCCCCTCTCACAGAGCGACGACGCGCACACCCCGCCGATTTTTCGGCCTCTAGCGCAGCATCTGACACACGTCAGCATCTAACGTAACCTCTTGTTTTAAATTGATATTTTTTTAGATTTCCCTTGCCGAACGCCCCTTGGCCCTCTACTTTCCGATGCCATCGAGGGTCTGGCACTGCCGCCGCCCCCGGGGGCCTCCGGCTGATCGACACGTCGGGGGCGGCGGCACCACACGAGGAACACCATGGGCGCACCGAAGAAGCGCAGTATCGAGATGGCCGAGGAGCGTGATCGCATCCGTCGGCTCTGCGATCCTGTCGGCTTCCTCGCCTCGGTCATGAGCGGCAAGCCCGTCGCCGTCCTCGATTACGAGGGCGAGCCGGTGAAGTATGAGCGCCCGACCATGGAGCACCGGATCGTCGCTGGCCGGGAACTGCTCAAGAAGCTGCTCCCTGACCTCAAAGCGGTTGATCTCAAGGCAGAGGGCGCGAGCGGCATGGTCCTGAACTTCCACTCGCCCATCCCCCTGCCCAACTCCCGGCCCGTCCACCAGATCGAGGTGGAGGCCGAGGACATCGCCAACGCGGCGCGGCAGATCGAGGCCCACGTCATCGACGAGGAGGACGACGAGTGACGAAATACTGCCATCCGAACAAGCACACCCCCGCCCAGATCGCCCGGGCCAAGCGGCTCCTGCAGACAGCTCCTCGCGGCCCCTCCGGGCGGCTGCAGAACGGACAGCTCGACCGGATCGTCGGCCTGACCGGTGTCTCGAAGCCCACCCTGTCGGCGGTCAACCGAGGGCGGGACTGGACCCACGTGGAGCCTGCATGACAGGGCCGGACGACATCACCACCGGCTACGTCCCCCGGACGTGGCAGACGAGCGTCCACGCCCTCATGGCGGGGCATCGCTTCACCACGGCCATCGTCCACCGGCGCGGCGGCAAGACCGTGCTCGCCATCAACACCCTGATCGCCGGAGCGGCGGCAGCCCCGAGCCAGCGCCTCGGATATTTTGGCCCCACGTTGCGGCAAGCCAAGCGCATCGCGTGGAACCTCCTGAAGGAGTTCACCGCAGATATCCCAGCGATGGAATACCGGGAGAGCGAGCTGATCGCAGTCTTCCCCAACGGCTCCACCGTCAGCCTCTTCAGCGGCGAAGACCACGACGCCTGCCGGGGCCTCGGTTTCGACGGCGTCGTCCTCGACGAGGTGGCCCAGTATCCGGCGGACGCATGGCCCAGCTCGATCCGCCCCACCCTGTCTGACCGTATGGGATGGGCGCTGTTCATCGGCACCGTCAGGGGCCGCGACGTCTTGTTCGAGTTCTACCAGCGTGGCCTCGATCCCGCCCAGCCGGAATGGGCCTCGGCCCTCTTCAGCGCCACAGACACGGGGGTCTTGTCCGAGGCCGAACTCAAGTCCGCGCAGCAGTCCTCAGTTTCCCCGGCGCACTTCGAGCGCGAGTATCTCTGCAGCTTCGACGCCTCGACCGACAACACCCTGATCCCGCTGGCCACGGCCACCCTTGCCCAGAAGCGGAACCTGCGTCCGAGCCTGCGTAACTCGGCCAAGGTCCTCGGCGTGGACGTGGCCCGCTTCGGAGGGGACAAGACCGTCCTCGTGAAGCGCCATGGCAGCGTGATCTTCCGCCCCACGATCCTGCCGCAGATGGACCTCATGCAGACTTCCGCGCACGTCGCCCGGATGCTCGACGAGTGGCAGCCGCACGCCTGTTTCATCGACGTGGGCGGCCTTGGTGCGGGGGTCTACGACGCCCTGAACCAGCAGGGCTTCAACGTCACCCCCGTGGACTTCGGCAGCTCCGCCCTGCAGGGCGGCTACGCGAACCGCCGGGCGGAGATGTGGGACGGCCTGCGGCAGTGGCTGGAGCGGAGCGACAGCATGATCCCCAACGATCCCGTCCTGCTCAGCGACATCTGCTCACCGACCTTCGACTTCAACAGCGCCAACAAGCTCAGGATCGAGCCGAAGGAGAAGATCAAGCAGCGGCTCGGGCGGTCGCCCGACCTCGGCGACGCGGCGGCACTGACCTTCGCCGGGCCGGTCGCCGTGCCCTTCGAGCCTGACTGGGACAGCCCCCACCCCTACGCCCTCCGGCCCGACAGCTACAGCGCGCCGGAGCGCGACTACGACCCTCTGGAGAGCTTCTGACATGAGTTTCGACGGCGAACCGCGCACCGCCAGAGGGCGGGAACTGAAGGCCAAGGCCCTGCGTCGCCGGGCGGAGGTGAACGGCATGATGAACGCGCTGGCCGGTGCCTACGTCGCCCAGACCGGGCGACAGCTGGCCCGCTTCCAGCAGAAGACCGAGAACGCCGCGCAGCAGCGCGCTCCGCAGCGGCAAGACCGAAACACCAAGCAAGCGCTGGAGGCGCTGACGAAATGAGCGACGACGTCCTGAACCCGCCCACCCGCCGCGACGGCGGCCAGCCCTACGACGGCCCTGCAGGCCGGATGTATCCGACCATGTCCCAGAAGCCACAGCCCGCTCAGCGCCCGCCCACGGCGGCGGATAAGGCAGGCAAGGCGGCGCTCGACCGCGCCTACCCGTCCATGGCCAAGAACGGCCCCCAGCACGGCGACCGAAACACCGGCGAGCTGAACCAGCTGAAGGCCAGCGAGAACCCCTACCGGGAGGCGACCGAGCAGGACAAGCGGCTGCTGAAGCGCTACCCGAGCCTCGCCACCCCCGAGCACTACGACGCCAAGATTGTCGGTAAGAACTCCGACGGCAGCGACCGCGTCATGATCCGGGGGAAGCGCGGATGATCAACGACCAGCGCACCATCCAGCGGAACACGCTCGAAAGCCTGCGCCGGGCTGATCCGAGCCGCACCAACCACGAGATCGCCACGGCGAACCGGGGCGGACGGCCTATCGGCTCCGCGTCCGGTCCTCTGGCTCGCATGAGGCAGCTCATGCCGAAAACGGCCAGCGGGCTGAAGCTGCTGCCGGACCCGAAGCCCCGCACGCCCGGTGTGCCCCCGCCGCCTGTCGCCAGCTCCGCGAACCGGGGCGCGCGGCTCGCCCAGGACGAGCAGTATGCCGCCCGGATGCGGGCCTTCACCACCGCCCGGAACAACGGTGGCACCAACTTGGAGGATTTTCTGTAATGAGCGACCGCGAGTATCGAGACCAAGCGCAGCGCGACCGCTGGGACGCCGCTGACACCGACGAGAAGCTGGACATGATCGCCCGCCAGCTCTGGCCCAACGCCTTCGTCCTGAAGCCCCTGCCCAAGGCCGACCCGCTCGACGATCTCTGGGAGCCTGCGCACGACGACTACCGGAATAACAAGGACGCATTGCTGCGGCGCTACCTTGCCCTGACCGAGGGCTGCTGGCTGCGGTCGGAGCAGGATGACATGGACCGGGCGCGGATGGACTACATGATCGACTGGGGACAGAACCTGCCCTACCGCTACCGCGACGAGGAGGGCCGCGTGATCGACGAGAAGCGCGGCGACATCACCGACGACCTCGACTTCCTCCGGGAGCGCGACCGGCTCATGGCAGACCGTGCTTCGGTCAAGCGCCAGATCGAGGACTTCCACGGCGAGGCCGAGGAGCAGTCCCGGGAGCTGCTGGTCGAGATCGACGCCCAGATCGCGGATCACTACACCAGCCACGGGCGGGACCTCCCGTCGTGGCTGGAGGATGCCGGGCAGGAGCGGCTAGCGGAAGCATGACGAAGCCCACCCAGCGCCCGTGGAAGGGCAAGCGGAAGGCTGACGGCAGCGCCTACAACGCCCGCCAGCCCGTGCCTCCGAAGCCGCGCGTGAAGAAGCTCCCGGAGAGCTGGCGTGTCGAGCAGCGGCACGTCGCCATGAAGACCGTCTCGAGCGCCGCCTTCCTGATCCAAGAGAAGGTCGTCACGCCCGACACGGTGGACAGCTTCAGGAACTCGAACCTGATCGCCCGCATCGCCACAGAACCGGACGACGCGAAGGCACAGCAGGAGCTGGACGAGGCGCTGCAGCGGCGCGCTGCAGGTTGACCCGACGGGGGAGGTGATGCCTCCGAACGGGCGGAGGGTGGCACGGGCTTCTTCCACGTGCCGCCCTCCAAATCGGCAGGGTCAGCTATCAATCGCGATCAACTGCTGGCCCCGCTCTTTCAATTCTAAAGCCATCATCATCTTCCACGACTCGATTTTCTTCGTCCCAAGGGAACCAGTTTTCTTGCAACTGCTGCCGCGCAACAGCGTTGTGGACGTAATTGAAGTCGTGATCTCGCCCCGGGAAATTGCCCAAAGACCTTCGTGACCAAATCAACCCCGAACAACCTTCGAAGTGCTGGTCCAGAAACGCGCGTCGTGAAATTGCATTCCCCTGCGCTCGCGGGATTTCCATTGAAATAGAGTAACCCGCGCCGACAGCTTCTCCGGTCTCTCGGTTGAGTGTCACCGTGTTAGAGCCAATCGGATATACCGCACGTGCGGCCCGGGAGAAGCCAGAGGAATTCCCGTAAAGACCAATTTGGCCGCCTCCGATTGCGACGACACAGATGTCAGCCTCACCTACAATCCCGGACCGCCGATAGGATTCAAAAACATCTCGCTTTCTCAGGAGCGCCGATGTGATCCGCAGGTCGATCTGATCGCTCGGCGGTCGAAACCACCTCACCTCACCGTGCGCCGCGTCTTGCATCGGGTTAGGGATTTGATCCGGATTGTTTTCGTCACCGGAAGTCGGGCAAATAGCTTCAATCCAAATTCTATTCCCATTCTCCTCAATCGCAATATCTGGCCCGCCACCTCGCAGTTGGCCGACGCGCTGACTTCGAGGCAAGACATTCTTCCCTTGGGCGACCATAGTGGTGGTCAGATACATTTCCCAAAATCGCTCATCCGGGTTCCGCGCAAATTCAGTCCGAAAGTCTGGATCAGAATACGGCTCAAAGACTTGCCAAAGTTCTTGCAGCGCGTCCTTTATTTCCCTCTCCGCCGTGCAGCTCGCTCGTCGGATGTTGGAATATCCGAGGTCTTCGCCATCCACATGATCTAGAAATAATTCGCTCACCGCGCCCTCATTCTCTCTAATTTGATCGAGAAGCAATTGTTGCTGCCCGTGGCCCGGACGCCTTGCCGGCCGATGTTCAGGCTGGCCCCGGGGACCCCGATGCTGGTGCTGATCCCACGCTTTCCGACATTGATCCGAACGCCGGGGAACAGGGTGAAGGTCTGTCTGAAACGCAGCGGCATCCCTAGTCTCCTTAGAACCTCTGGCCGACACGCTTCCAGCCACGTGCAGGCGGGCGGCGAACCGGCACGCGGACCTTCTGGCGGGTAGGCTTCCCATAGAGGATGTCCGGCAGCACAGTGCCCTCGGTGATGTGTCCCACGACCTTGGCCTTCGGATAGAAGAAGCCGAGGACCCAGTCTCCCCGAACACGCCGCAGGACCCAGACGTCTTCCGTCCCAAAGTCGAACGCGACGATCACGCCGACCGTGACCCACTCCTTCAGCAGCCGCGCTGCGCGCATATTCACCTCGTAGACCATTCCGTCCGGTGTCGGATGGTGCCGCGCGTATTCTAGGGCTTCGATGAAGTTGGGAGCGTCGGTCGGCCTCCGCGTCGCGTCCACGACCCAGAACATCGGGTTGTGGAACTGCGTCCGCTTCTGCGCCTCCTCGCGCTTCAGGAAGGAGTGCTGGAACTCCACCACCAGCCCCTTGTCGGTCTTGATGTCGGCGATGTGCAGCTCGCCGTGCTCGTCGCGTGCGACGATCTCCTGCCAGTCTGCCGGGAAGTGGTTCTTCCAGTCGCGGTGCCACTGGGTCTCGTTCTCCCACCAGTGATCGCAATGCCTCCGGCCCCGGTGCGCCCAATGCCAGACCCTCTGCGTGCCGCAGCGCGCGACCATTTCCGCGCCGCAGCCGGGACACTCGCCCTTGGCCCCCGGGGTCGCCTCGATCCGTTCTCCGTCAGCAACTGCAAACTTCATAACCCGACAATGCACCGTCACTGGACGCATTCCAAGGCCGGGCCTAGACTTCGATCATGCAACTTGGAAGGGCATTCTTTGTACAACGGATCAGCATTCTTGAAAGAAATCTCCATCACCAATTTCCGGTGTTTTCCAGATGATACGGTGCAGTTGGCTGTACCGGATGGATCGGCTGGAAGTGGACTGAACCTGTTTGTCGGAAACAACGGAACAGGAAAGACCACCGTTCTCGAAGCCGTCGATTACCTCTTTGGTGGACGTTACAAGGGTGAGAACCGACTTGGCATTCGTGATTTTCGCGACTTCGAGAAGACCATTAAGATAACCGGAATATCTGAACGCTATAGCGTGAAATCAGGCTTACAGAGCTATCGAGGAAAGTACTTCAATTGCACGGGCTTTGAATTTACAGCCAAATCCAGAGACAGAAAGCAGGCGGGCAAATTGCTGTCTGCACCGATCTCCGCGAAGAGTGTCTACTGCCTAGACGAAGACGCATATTACAACGAAAATACTGACGAACTATATGTTCAACAGAGAACTCAGGATACCAAGGCAGTCGACCCAAGAGAGCTGACTCTGGACAACGGCAAGATCGGGGAAAATGGGGTCAATGTCTTCTACTTCGATAAGAACCGTGCGCGGCACTTGGTTAGCGGGACCTACAGAACGACCTTCGACGCGATTTGCGACGATCTGAATTGGAAGTTTCAAAAGAAGTTGAGCGAGGAAGGAGCGGCGAAAGAATACGCTACCAAGGTCTCGGGAGAACTCTTCACTTGGGCGCTGGATTTAGCTCAGAAGGGTACAGGATCGAAGCTAGGCGACGAGTTTAGCTCATTTTTCGACAACGAAGTATTCAAGCAGCTTCGGTTTGAGCTGGTGTCGCTACTTGAACCGTTCTCATCAGCTTTTCTCGCAATACGAAAAGACGATGACGTTCGACAAATCCCCACGCGGGGATTGGGATCGGGGGTTGAATTGATACTGGCGCTACTGCTCCAGCGGCTTCTTTCTGACTCAGCGAAAGGCGATAAAATCCTGCTCATTGATGAACCGGAAATGCATCTGCACCCGACCGCGCAGAGGAAACTGGCAGAGCTTTTGCTCGACGAGGTTAAAAACAATCAGGTCATCGTTAGCTGTCACTCGCCCTATATGCTGCAAGCACTTCTCGCTCGCGGATTGACGAACGTTTTTACCTCTTCCGACGACCAGAAAATCAATATCGAACCGCAATCAAATTCTGCGGGACTGTTCCCTTGGAGTCCGTCTTTTGGCGAAGTGAATTTCAAGGCATTTGCCATGCCAACCGTCGAGTTTCACAACGAGCTTTATGGCTACATTCAGGAAAGCCAATTGCTGACCAGCTGTCCGAAGACCGACGATTATCTAGAAACCAAGGGTGTGCCTAAAGACCGATCTTGGATCAACACCAAATCTGGCAAGACGGAGACCGTCTCCCTTTGCACTTACGTCCGACACAGCATTCATCATCCAGAGAACCAATCGAACTCGCCTCACGACGAAAAAATGCTCGAAGAGTCGATTAGGAAGATGCTTCCTCTGGTATAGCCGCCAGCCGCGCATCGACGGCTTCTGCCAACACGCGCCGGTAGAGAGACACGAACTGCGCGACCAAACCAAAGTTGGGGCTAATAGGCTCGTTGCAGATCAGCGCGCCCAGCACCCAGATCAGATCACGAAGGGTTGTCCTGAAGGTTGCATCTAGCAGTTCATCAAGCGTTTCGCCCATAAGCCAAGCGCCACCGTCCTCCGCATACAGCAGCTTGTTGCGAAAGTCCGACCTAACGGTGACAAACTCTCGGACAGATGTTCCGTGCTGCCTTTCGACTTCGCGCGCAAAGTCGCGGTGCATTTCGTCCACCACTTCGTCGTGGCTGAGGTCGTCTCGGGACACGACAATCGAGAATGGGTTCACGCGGATGATTTCGTCCCCTGCGTTGTCTCGGATCGACAGGTCCACGTGATCGTCTTGGCAGACCACCGCCGCGCTCCAGTTTGCAGCACCCTCCAGACCTTCTGGAACGAAACCATCAGCCATATCGGCGAGGATGAATCTGAACTGGCTGAGCACTGGGTAGAATGCCAGTTTGACTTGGTGATTTTTGAAGCGCCGAACGAAGTCCCGGTGTTCGGGAAATTGATCTGCCTTGAGCTTGAGCCACTCGAAAATGGCGACGACCAGTTCTTCTTCCGCTGCGATTAGTCGAATGGCACCCATTTCGTCGTCCACACCAGCCAGCCGCAGGGCTTTGTTGTAGTGGTCAATCGCTTTGCCAATTCGGGATGCGACCTTTCTGGGAGCCTTCTCAAACAACAGATTGATTAGGTCAGTTCCGACAAGATCGGATATTGCGGTCAGGTCTAGTTCGGTTCTCTCTTCCGGCATTGCGGGCCTTCGGTCGCCTATCGGTGCTGTGATCACGCGCCTTCCTCATGGCGGCATGTTGCAGACAGTTTATGAGCACAGCGCTGTGTGTTAGCAACTCACAGCACTCTGAAGGGGTATGAGATGGTTTCTGAAGCGGCAGGCAGGGTCGTGATGGCTATTAGGGACGTCGTCGGCGAGAAGATGCTCGGCATCGGCCTCGAAGAACTCATCGTCCACGACTACACTGAAGAGCTTGATCCCTACGAGTTTCTTTCCGGGATCGAAGAGGCTGAGGCTTTTGGCTACGTCAGAGTTTCTCGGATGATCGGGCAAACCAGATCGGGCATTCCCAATGAGCCGTCTGGGCTAAGGGAGATAGCTCAGGTCTCGATCTTGGAACCCGGACATCAATACTGCGACGAAATCCTGAAGTAGCCGACCAGTCAATGCCGCTAAGGCTTTTCCACGATGTCGATCAGGACGTCGAGAAGTCGCCCTCCCGAGGGGTGACGCATTCGACCAAGGTCGCCAAGAAGCCTTTCCCACTCGATACGGCTCGTCTGACGCATACCAAGCAGGTTCTCGCGCGTGTTCCACAGGGCCGACGGAGCTTGGTCCGATGCAGCAGTCAGGACAGCGGAAATCGCACTGTCCAGCCGCTTGCTTTCATCTTCGCTGAGTTCCACCTTGAACTCCTTTCAGGCGCTCTCAAGCGCTACCACATTACCTTCACGAATGTCAGGGTCCCTGCCCTCGATGACAGCCAGCAGGCGGCGCTCCCACGCCTCCAGAGCGGCCTTCCGCCGGGGCAGATACTTCGAGCGGTTGTAGACCCCGGTGACGCCCTGCTTGACGTGCCCGACGACGACCTCTGCGACCTCGTCGCTGACCCCCGCATCTGCCAGCCCGGTGCGCATGGTCCGGCGGAGGTCGTGGGGCGTCCAGTAGCCCAGCTCTTCGGTCTTCATGCCCAGAGCCTTGGCAGACCGCTTGACCGCCTGCGGGGCGGCCTCGCGGCCCGGGGGCTTGCCGGTGCCACTCTCGAAGATGTAGCCCGAGCGAGGCGCGTTGCGGCGCTCCCTGAGCCGCTCCAGCTCGGCGCGCGCTTCGGTCAGAAGGGCCATGGCCGTATCGGTCAGGTAGACCTCGTTGGGCGTATTGGTCTTGCCCCTGTCCTTTGCTGGGACCGTCCACCACCGACCCTCGATGTCATCCTCATGAATCTTACGGACTTCGCCCGGTCGTTGACCAGTGACACAGATCAGCTTCAACAGCAGCTGCATTTGGGTGGTCATGCCCTCGCCGCCGTAGGACCAGAAGCGCTTCAGCTCGTCAGCGTCGAGAACCCGCTCCTTCGCGCGAGGGGCGAGCGGGGTCTTCTTACCGGCGACTGTGATCGCACTTGGCTTGAGGCCCGCAGCAGGGTTAGCTGGGATCAGGTCGCGGTTGGCCGCAAACTCCAGCAACTGACGGGTGTAGATCAGGACCTGCGCCGCCGCCCGGGGTGCGGTCGCGGCTTTCTTCTCGACCAGCTTCAGAACGTCCACGCGGCGGACGTCAGCGACTTTCATCTTGCCGATGGCTGGGGCGACATCCTTCCGGTAGTAGGCCGTGATCGCTCTGGACTGAGACAGGCCGCTGACCTGCTGTTCCAGCCACTCGGCAGCGATGTCGTCCACGGTCTCCGCTTTTGCTTTGCGGCTCGCCTCGGCTTTCAGGTCGATACCCTGAACAGCGGCGGACTTGTACTCGCGGGCGGCTTCACGGGCATGGACCAATGACATGCTTTTTACCGGACCAAGAGTGATCCGCTTCTGGTTCTTTTCGCCCGGCAGGCGGAAGCGGACGACGTAGGTCAGCTCGCCTGACGCACGGACCCGGACAGCCAGCGGGCTTTCGCTATCCGAGACAGTCCGTTCCTTACCGCCCTCCGGGGCAAGCTTTGCGATCATGGTGGGGTTGAGTTTAGGCATTGAGGCTCTCCTGATAGAGCCGGGCACGTCGAGGTCGTGCGGGAGCCGAGTATGGGTAATGCATGGTGCTGATCTCTCTTCTTCTGGCTAGGTCGAGGCGGGCAGCTGATCCGCCGGGTCTCGTCTGGGGTCTCACCGGGGTCTCACCCACTTACACATCTGGGTGCATGTGGAAGTATAAGACGACGGCCATCCCATTGCTTTTATGGGGATTTATGCACCCAAATGCAATGGGGCGTGTCGAAAGAAATCCACTGTTAATCAATTGGTCGTAGGTTCGATCCCTACCGCCGGAGCCAAAAAACTCAGTAAAAACAAGCATTTATAGATCCGTGGTGGCGCGGCAATTTTATGCTTCGTTCGCGATACCCAATTGGGATCGGGCATCACGTCGTGGAGCTCTTATGCTTCGATCCCCAACTGCCATGCAGAGCGCAACTGAGGCTCCATGCACTTGACCCTTTCACCCTCCGTGCGATGAGGGGTAAGCGTATTTAAGACGCGTTGCTCCATTTCGTATGCTGCGATCTCACTGTCCCAACGGTGTCGTAAATGCTCTCGCCATCGCGAAGGCACTACTTCAGATGGGATGTGACAATTCACCTGCTTCAACCTGTCAGTGACATTGATGGCGTGTCCAATTTTCCAAACATTGGTGCAACCAAACCGAAATACATAAGTGAATGATTCCCTGCCCGAGTCTCGGCTTGCCTCTCGGATCCACGAAATGGGTTTTGGTCCAGTTGTCGGCTTTCCTACTCCCAAGCAACGATGGAGCAGCGCTTTGTGTATGGAGACCGAGTCGGGCATGGTAACCTGTACAGCGTCCAATTTAAGAACTGCTACCGCGTCGGATTGGGAAAGTGCAACTGCCTGCGAGGTGGCGTGATAGGGTAACTGTTGTTCCAGCACATCGAGAAGCATCGGAGGCCGCGTAAAACTCCAGGCTCGAACCATGGGAATGGCTTTTTGCCCGTGATGCTGGCCAGATATATAATAGTCGGTTGCGTCACTAACAGGTTCACCAACGATGTCCGCATAGTCGACCGGAATGCGGCCAATCTCCGCCATTCCCAACAGCCTGCCACGCATGCTCGCGGGCGTCGGCTTCCGGAGTGTGCCAACGAAAGCGATGCGGTCACCGGGCGAAGATTCTTTAAGTAGCTTGTCCCGATCGCTTTCCAAACGAAACGCAATTGCAGGCCAATATTCCGGATTGAAGCCCGAGGCGCGGATAATGAAAATCCTCATGTGTTCCAGATAATTTTGAACATATGATCCTCGCACAAGACTCCTTGCACCGATGCTTTTCCTATGGAAGCCGGTTCGACTTTAGCAGTTCACACATCTGGACTTGTGTAAGCTGCGTAACGGCTTCTCCAGCTCCTTCATCGCCTAGAAGACTGCGGGCGAGAGCAGACTTCCTTTCCAATGCAGAGACGATGGCTTCTTCGATCGTGTCTGCAGCGATCAACCTGAGATAAGTAACGGGCTGAGTCTGACCGATGCGATGGTTTCGATCCTGACTTTGAGCGTAGTGATCGTACCGCCAAGAAAGGGACTCATAGATTGTGTAGCTTGCGGCCGTGAGGGTGAAGCCCGTCCCAGCGGCGGCCGGGTTAGCAATCAAGACTCGAACTTCCGGGTCACTTTGGAAACTTGCCGCGATCTCTTGACGATCGGAAGTCGGCGTGCCGCCGTAGATTGCAACTGAGCCGGGCATGCGGTCCAGAAGCGTTTCAATTGTCCGAATATAGTTGGACCAAATAATGACCTTGCGGTTAGGGACAGAAAGGATGTCTTCGACAATTCCGTTGAGCGAGTCGAATTTCGCAGGGGACCCTGTTGTCTCAGGAAAAATGAGTGACGGATTGCAGGCAAGTTGTATAAGTCGTGTGAGCTTCGCGAGAGCAGTCGAAGCGTATGCGCGGTACTGTTCTCCATCCATGGCCTCGATTTCGCAAACCATCTCATCCCGCATTTCGTCGTAGAGGCGACGTTGCCAGAAAGGAAGTTCTACGCGGACATCGACAAAAGATTTATCAGGAAGGTCTAGGCATTGCTCTTTCGTACGACGCAGGACCAGACGTTCTATGACGGAGTGGGCAAAGGTAGCGGTTGGGTCGTCCTCTAGGCGCGCCTTAAAGGCTTCAAGTGAACCCAGCAAACCTTGTCCAGGTTCGATGATTTCTACCTGGGTAAAGAGGTCGGTTGCTGTGTTCGTAACTGGCGTTCCGGAAAGCAACCATCGGAATTGACAGTGTGGGGCGACAGCACGCGCAGCGGCCGAGGTCTGCGACTTCCAGTTCTTTGCAGCGTGGGATTCGTCGAGTACCAAAGCCGTTCGTTGGCGTTGAGCCAAAGCAAGCAGAGAAGTTGTTTCGGCGCGGGCCGTCTCATAGCTAGTAATAATCACAGTGGCCATAGACTCACGAAAGGTCGTTCGCCGCCGCCTTGGGTTACCCTCCGCTACATCGACCGAGATCTCCGGAGCGAATTTTTCAAATTCGGCCACCCAATTGCGCTTAAGCGAATTCGGACAAATCACAAGCATCTTCTCTGCTTGACCTGAGGCCAGAAGCCGGTTGAAGGCTTCAATTGCGACAAAGGTTTTGCCCAGACCTTGCTCAAAAGCTAGCAGCCCCACTCCTCGTTCAGTAAGAAAGTCCACACCCTCCGCTTGATGGTTAAGAAGCTCGAAGCCCAATTCAAGCCCCTCCATGTTGAGTATGCTGTCCTACAAGTCCGTCAAAGTACTCATATGCCTCGCGAAATTCCTGGATTTCCGCCGGGTGAAGGTCTAACACATCGGCCCTGCTGGCCTTGTTCAAGGTCCTCGTGGCCTTCTTGAGCGCGAGGCGGTAGGGATGAACCCCGTCGTGAACCATATCTTCAATCAGATCGATGGTCTGTTGCAGGTTGGCGATATCTTCGTCATCAAATCCATCTTCCCCTCGGTCGAGTGCCCGTCGGACCAACTGTGGCATGGCGGAAATTTTTGCTTTTGGATGACTGCTTTTGTCCTGGGTCCGTTGAGCCAATTTGTTGGCCACATGTTTTTCGCCAGATTTCAGTTGCGCCCATGCGTCCGGATCATCGTGAAACTCTTTTAAAAATCGCGCATCACGATACTCTTTGAAAACGTCATTTTGAACCATATCAAACACTTCTTCGCGCAGCTCATCATACGCCTCGTTATCAAAATCACGCAATTGCGGACCTATCACCCGAGCCTTGCTAAGCTCTTCCAGAGTGCTGAATTTTTCGGCTGCCAGCTTTTGCGGGTTCGGCTCTCCGTCAACATGCTCAATAAATTTCAAAGCAAACTCGTAGGCACCTTTTAGTCGAGAAACCCAAGAGCCAGTCTTACCCATGTTCTCGGCCAGCGTCGCCTGGTTCATCAGAGGAGGATGCCCCGGTCGTCCCTCTACTGTCTCATGGATGAATTTGGCCTCAATGTAGCGTCCCCAGGCGCGCACACCTGTCCCACGCACATGGATGCCGGCAAGTAGAACCGCTACATCCTTTTCGGTGAAATTCTGTGGAAGGACCTTCGCCTGCACTTGCCGGAATTCGCCTTCCCTTTTTCCTGTGGTAAACTTTCGATCGAGTTCACGAAGAATGGTCACACGGGTCGCGCCTTCCAAGACTAAGTACTTCCCTGTGTTTGTGCGCTGAACATAAATCGACTGCATTTGGCCAATGTCTTGAATTGACTTCCGCAGACCGTCGTATCCGGGAGAGGCGCGCAGAGCTTCCTCCAGTTCAACCTCTGACGAGAAGCCCTCCATAAGTGATGTCTGCAATCGGGGATTGTCTGCCCAAAGCGCAACGTCGTTGTGAACGTCGAGCGACATCTCCCGTAGCTCCCACTCCTTACTCCCTATTTTTTCATAAAGGACTCGCTCCTTAGCGCCTGGGAGGCTCTCGAGTTTTTCGCCTTGTTCAACCATCACCAAATCCTTGCAATTCTTGCCTGAGCAAGACTTAGCAATGCAAAACAGCAAAATCAAGCTTGATGCGGTGCTCGGATTCGGGTAATCGTCACATCAGGCGCTCCTGCGCTCAGACTGGAGGTGTGATGAATAGACGGGCATAGCCTCGCGCCAAAGCCACGTGGTCCGCGGGGAGACTAATGGAAAAGGCCGGTCGGCGACGAACGCGACCGGCCCCTAAGTGGCAAGCAGCCGGATGTCTCAGCTGCGGCCTTCTAGCAAACGGTTATATGTCACTGTGACATCCGGAATTCAACTTGAAAACGAGGAAGTGGGCGGCGTCATGTCGCCCACTTTTCTGTTCCAAGTGTTCATTTCTCCAGATATTGTGCCAAGGACAGGGTCAGTCCAAAAATATAGAACGAAAAAGCATAGCGAGCATGTCCGAACTCAAGCTTCACCGAAGGCAAGAAGCTCTGTCCACTGGGCGGCGATGCGTTGACCTGTTTGCAGGCGCAGGCGGCCTCGCCATAGGCTTCCGTCAGGCTGGATGGAGTATCGCCTGCGGCAACGATATGGATGCCGGCGCATCAGCGACTTTTCGGTTAAATTTTCCTGAAGCGTCTTTTTTTGAGGGTCCAATCTCGAGTGTCTGCGGGGACCACATGCTTGCCGAAGCTGAGGTCTCCGTTGGTGAGCTGGACTGCCTAATCGGTGGCCCACCTTGTCAGTCTTTCAGCCACAACAATCATAAGCGTTCGGCCACCGATGACCGAGCGCGGCTTTTTGAGCACTACCTTAAGATAGTTGCTGCTCTGCTTCCAAAGACACTGGTTATGGAAAACGTTCCGGGGCTTTTGTCGATCGACGGTGGATCTGTGGTTGATGAGATCACCAGAAGTCTCAAAGATCTTGGTTACAATGGACCGGCAGTGAAGGTGCTATCGGCCGAGGAATATGGGACGCCTCAAGTACGTCGCCGAGCTTTCATCGTGGCCAGCCGGATTGGGCCATCCGAGGAGTTGATTCCCGCACCGACACATTGGTCCCCCCGGTTTTCTCATATCGGTTATCCAAAGACACGTCCGACTGGCGCCAGGAAGCAGCCAGTAACAGTGTGGCAAGCCATCGGCGACCTCCCCGCTTTGGAGGGCCATTCCGGAACTCAAGAAATGCCGAGGAACAAATCGCGAGCAACGTCGGAATATCAAAGGGAAGCACGCGCCGGAGCCAGAGTCATCTTCAATCACGTCGGGCATCGCTTGACCGAAGTAAACCTGGCCAGAGTTGTGCATGTTCCACAGGGTGGAAACTGGAGGGACGTGCCAAGGGACCTGCTGCCAGCCGGAATGCGTAGGGCAAAACTTACTGATCACACTAAGCGGTATGGGCGCCTACACAAGGAAGGCTTCGCTTCAACAATCCTGACGAAATGCGACCCTCATTGGGGGGCATACATTCATCCTACGGAGAACCGGACGATCACTGTTCGCGAAGCCGCAAGATTGCAAGGTTTCCCAGACACGTTCAGGTTTGCCGGAAACAGTATCGGCAACCAGTACATGCAAGTAGGCAACGCAGTTCCAGTGCAGTTGGCAAGAGCGATTGGGGCTTCGGTAAGACGGCATCTAGAAGCCCACGATATTAATCGGGTGCCAAATGTTGCCGTTGCCGCCGAATAGATTGTGACTGACGATTGAAGGCCGCCACGCCCCAGGCCAGGACGCGGCGGCTTGACCACCGGAACCACCCAACAAATCCCGGAGGTGTCTCTACGCACCACCGGAACCGATCGTTCAATCCCGGTGGTGTTCCTTATCGGCCGAGGTAGGTACCGACGCGGTCAGCGCCACGCATCGCAGCCACCTGGCGGTTCTGCGCCTCGACGCCGATGGCGTAGGCACGCTTTGCGACCGGGTCCTGGGCGGCCTTCCGGTGGGCCTCGCTCATCGAGCAGCCGTGCTCGGCCGCCAGGTCCTCCACCCGGCTTTGATACACATCGTCCGCACGTTTGCGGATGCCGACGAAGTCGCCCTGGGCCTTCTGCACAAGGTCATTGAGCGTCCGCAGCGCGGCGAACTGGTCTTGCTTGGTCATTTGATTTCCTCTCAATTGTTGTCCCTTCGCAGCTTCCCGCCGCTGGGCCAGTTCATCGCGAAGCGCCTCGTTTTCACGCTCCAGGTCCTCCTCGGTGGCGGCGTCCACCTCATCCCTGTCGATGTCGCCGAGCGCTTCCAGGAGACGCTGCTGCTCCGCCTGGAGCGCACGGATGCGCCGTTCCGTCTCGGTGTCGGTCATTCGACCGATCTGCTGGTCGATGCGATCAACGATGCTGTCGTCGCCCCTCTTCCGGGCCAGGAATTGCGCGACCTCTGCCCAGGAGAACACGGTCACCCCGCCCTGAGCGGTTTTGAAATATCGGGCCATCAGGCGTCCTCCTCTCCGAAGTCAGGCAGGGCCGCGTCCACGGTCTGCTGAAGGCTGCGTCGCCGGTTGGCAGGAACACGCGGCACGTCCAGGGCTTCGGCCAGCGTCGGCGCGAAGTGATAGGCGCTCCACCGGAGGCCGCTGCGCATCGTGTTGTGGAGCCGGTTGGCGTCAGACATTCCGACCGTTCGGAGTTTCTGCTGCAGGTCCAGGTTGGCCAATTGCACCGCCTCGTATGCCTGTTCGGCCATGAGCATCTGGGCATCCAGGTCACCGACCGCTTTGAACAATGCCTCGGAGGCGTCGGCTGCTTCGGCCATGTTCCGTTCCCTGGCATCGCCCATATCCTTCCGGCGTTGGCGCTCTAGGTCCTCGTCGGCCGACTTCGCGGCCATCTCAAGCTGGCGGGCCCGCCGTTGGGCACGTTCCAGTTTCTCCTCCAGGTCAGAGACGCTTTTGCCTTCCATGAAGGCTTCGGCCATCTGGCCCTCAAGCTGCTTGGCGGTTTCGGTTTCCTTCTGCGCCATCTCGCGGAGCTCTGCGGGTGTCCTCATCTTCAATCTCCTTGCGGGCGCCCGTGCGTGGGCCAACGGATGCAACGATGCGACCTGCGGAAAGCGGGTGTAAGCCAGCGTTTCCGGTCCCAATCGGGCTCCGGGTCACCGTGCGTTCTGAATGTCGTTGATTATGAAGGTGTTGTTGGCCGCCATCGTTTGACAGACGGTCAACAGGTCTCTTTCATGAGGCCTTCCAGGGCGACGCCGTTGATGTGTGGCACGCCGTCGTAGATCGTGGGGTTGTCCTTGAGGGAGTTGCGATACCAGCGCATCGAAGCCTGTGTCGCATCCAGGCCGTGGGGTGCCATCGCGACCATCAAGGCCCTGACCCATCCGCGCGGCCAGTACATCGTCCCGCAGATATAGTACATCTCGGCCATTACGCGGGCCACGTTCCCGCGCATGCTATCAGGTGAGAACGGCCCCCTCGCCAGCGCGTCTTCGATGGCCTCGTTAACGAGCTCATCGGCCTCACCTTGGCGCACCGACATCTTGGGCGGCTCGGTCGATCCCCTGTACGCGCTGCTGTGTCCCATGCGCGCACTGTGTCGCCTCCACGCCGCCGGGCACGCCATCGTTTGTCAACGGCGTTACTCGCCCTCGATATCGATCTGCGCATCGTCACGACTCGCTCTCGCCGCGAGCTTTTTGAGATTGCCTTTGAGTGCCAAGATTACGGCGACAAAGCCAAGAAAGAAGATGGCCGCAAGTGCCACCAAAAGTATGGCCACGCTAATGTCTATCATGAGAGTTCTCCACAGGTTGATGTGGGTACATTCTCAAGCCCAAGCATTAGTAACTCAAGATAACTGATCAGCAATCATGTGCTGGGGATAGGACAGCAATTCATCAACAAAGAAACCGCTTAAGCACGGCTTTTGGAAAAAATTGTCCGAAAACTACAATCCAAAGAGATCCGGCTGAACCACCTGTATCTTCTGCTTCTTCCCATTCCCCGGTATATAGTCATTTCGGACCTCGAGCGTCACTTCGGGGAACAGACGGGCACAGCTTTCGACAACAGCCTGACAATTTTCTTCGAGTGTTCTGTGACCGCGAGAAACGGCGTCCATGTACTTGCGCCCGAAATACTTGCCCTGCGACATACAGTCTTCGCGGATCATATCTCGTGCGGCGGCCCACTTTCTAGGCTGGCCATCCATATCAACCACGTTACTTAGCCGCGACTGCAAAGCCGGAATAAAGAATTCGTGGCACTCTATGATGTCGTGATGGTTCAGAGTCTCTTCGCCCTTGTCCATCGCTATCAAGTTCGATGCCAAGATGAAGCTCTTGCAAGTGCGATACTTTGCAGTGCGCCGTGCAAGAACAGTCTTGAACGACTTGCTGCTCGCTAAAGCTATACCGGCGTAGCGCTCCTCTTCTTTCTTCGCTTGGTTGAATCTTGCGGCCAATGTTTCGTATCGATCTAAAGGATCAAAGTTTAGACGACCAAAGATCTCAGCTGGCGACGCAATAGTGTAGCAGCTGCTGCTCTTCAGCAATGGATGTGCTGGCATTAAGGCCCCCGAAATTCCTTTGCAGTACCATCTACAAAATCGGTCATTTTTCAAGGCTATTTGGTACAGTTTTTTCCTTTGACAGGAATTTCTGATTTACATCAGCGATTTACTGATTTCGTACTGGCGGATTTTTCTGGATATGTGACACGCGAACTATTGGACCACTAGAACGATGCATTCGGATCGTCGTACCAGGGGGTCGCCTCGACATGGGCGATCAGCCTTTCCCGCAGATCGTCGTCCAGGTCGGGCCTGTTCTCGCGAAGCTGACGGAGGGCCGACTCCCGCTGAGCAGCGGTCGTCCAGGGTACAGGTTCGCGGCCACAGGTCATCTCGGCGATCAGGCCATCATCAGGCGCATCGACATGGACGACGCAGCCCTCGGTGTGAGTGCGGACAGTATAGGCACCGTCTTTCGTCGGCAGCGCCATGACACCGGACGGGCTGACGAACTGGACCGAGAACGCACCGGTCGGCGGCCTCCCTTCGGCGATCCGCTCCATCTCACTCTTTCGCATCGTGCGTCTCTTCGATGATTTCGGCGTCCTCGATACTGTCCAGGTCCACCGAGGAACCCGGGCGTATCAACCGCGGAGCGGATGACGGCACCTGTGCCACAACCTCGTTCACGTTTTGGATTGCGATCGTTGGCCCGTCGCCCCTGTCGATCGTGGCGCGCATCTCGCGGTGGGCCTCTACCGCCGACCGCATGGACAGGCGGCTGCGGCGGACCGGTTCGAAGTCGTCGTCCAGGACGACCTCTCCGGTATCGGGATCGACCTCCACGTCCCAGGCGCCGGGGCCGGATAGATGACTGTTCACATGGAGGCGCGCCAGTTCCATCGTCTCTTCGGCGAGGCGCGTCCGCATTTTGTCCAGGGCCATCCTGACCTCGGCATCGAAGGCGGGTTCACGGACGCGCTGGCGGGCGACGGCCATGTGACTGATGCCGAGTTGGCGGCAGGCACGAAGGTATCCGCCCAGGCGGTCCATCTCGGTCAGGAACTCTTCCTGAACCGCGCGATCCTCCATGATCGGAGCGTTGCCTGGCTGGCGCACGCTCGGGGGCTGCATGACTGCGGTGGCGGTATTGCTCGGCATCGGGTCTATTCTCGGCTTCGTTCAGGGCGTCTGTTTTCCCCTTCTGTGTCATCGCGTTATGAGGGGCGACTGATGGGTCGTCAGTCGTTGGGCCGCGGTATTTTCGGGCCCGCCTCGTCACACACAGAGAATAGCGTATCGGCATCATCCACCGAACCAGCGTTAACAGCCCCGTCTGTCCAAGTGGGGCAGCCGCTTTCCCGCATCCGAACGTCCGGTCTGGTCGGTCCGTCCGGTCCGGCCATTTTCCCAAGCATTACATAAGGACCAGATCGATCACTTTCTTATGCGTTAACTCGTATTTGACCAGACCGAACAGACCGACCGGACCAAAACGCTCAAAACAGCAGAATACCTCCGTATTTTGCCCAGACCGAAGGGGCCCGATACCGAGCCCCTCCTGTTGTCTTGCTGATCTCGAAGCCTAGAAGTCCTCTGCCGCCCGCTGAGTTCGCAGATCATCGATGTCCGGAATTGCAGTCTCATCGACCCTGAGCCCCTTGACGCAGTAGACTCTGGCACGTGCATCCCCGTCGTCCATCCAGGGACGCGTGTCCATGTCTTCGCGATACTTGCCGCCAGACCTGAGGTCCTCGAAGAGTTTCGAAGAATTGGCGACCGATGGCTTCCCGTGCGCCTCGCAGTACATTTCATACGCCTCCCAGATTTCATCTTTCTTGGTCACGGCGGTTGGGTCCTCTATGAGACATTCGCTGCTGAACCCCGCGACGGTCGAAGAGCCGCGGAGCAGTTCCTTCTTTCGCCTCACGATCGAAGACGGCGTTTGGAACCTGCCGCGGTCGGCGAGCTTCCTGGCACCTGCCAGACAGAGGTTCAGGACACCGGACGCCTCCGGCAGGAGGTCTCGCTCGAACAGGTCCAGATCCTCCTTGCCGAGGAAGCCACGGCGCGTTTCGAGCAGAACCATCCTGGTTGCGATCGTCCCGGTGTAGTCGTGCAGGAGCACCGGTTCATTGGACATGAGCAGCCACTGTGCACCGAGATACCCGATGAAGTCGGCGAGGAACTTGCGCTGGATAGTCTGGAGGTCGCCGCCCGATGTGGTCAGCAGTATCTCGGTCAGGGCGTCCGTTGCCTGTCCCCGGCTTACCCTGGCGTCGGTCACCATGGCCAGCTGCCTTCCGATCAGTGACTGTAGTCCGAAACCACCGTCCCTGATCTGCCTGATCTTGGGCGAGACCACACTCTGCGCCCCGATCAGGTGCACGAGCATGCGCCCGATGGTGCCTTTGCCGGAGCGTGGCGGGCCGATGATCTGGAACACCTTCTGAAATTTGGCTTGCCCGGTGATGATGCACCCGAGGACCTCGTGCAGCAGATCGATCTGCTCCTGGTCGCCATCGAAGATATCCTGGAGGAAGAACTCCCAGTACAGAGGATGATCTGCATCCGGATCGTACGCGACGTCGGATCGGGACAGGTTCACGAAGCGGGGCGACGGTGGCATCAGTTCTCCCGTCCGCCAGTTCAGCAGCCCGTTCGCTACCGGCAGGAGAGCGGATGGATCAGGATCGTCGTCCCGCTTGTCCAGCCATGCCGGAAGCCGATCTATTCCCCTCGTGCCAGACAGGTGTACGAGCGCCTCGCGGACGTCCGCCGAGGAACTTCTCTTCAGATGCAGGGTCCTGACCTTGCCTTCCTCGTCCAGGTAGTGTCGACCATCAAGGTTCTCCCAGATGAGAGATGTCAGGCCATCCTTGTCCAGTTCGATGTAGCGGCTCTCGTCCTCACGGTGCTCCAGCCACATTCCCATGATTTTGCGAAGGCCCGTCGCTTGGATAGCCTCGGCGGCCAGGTGGCTCGGCGCCAGATTGGCGAGCGGTTCACGTTCGTCCAGAGCCATCAGACTGCCTCCCCGAATTCGTCGGCAGGCACGACGCGTGCCCTCAGGTCGATCAGGTGAGCGCAGCCCTGCTCTCTCATGAACATATATAGTGTGCCGAGCCCGACGCCATTTCGACAGAGGCTGTCCCATCTGTATCGCACCGCTTCGCCATCGTCGGCGTAGAGCGGATCACGCTCACACCATGCGGCGAACTCTTCGCGTGCCGCGCCCGCTGATGCATGATGGACTGCCATCATCAGCTGAAGCCAGCGGTCGTGGTCTCGAAAGTCTTCGGGGGCCATCTTGGACAGGATCGTGTCGATTTCAGATGGTGGATGCTCGCCCTGCCCTTCACCGACCGGCGAATGACGGCGCTCGATTTTCTTGCCCGCGTTCAGAAGTGCTTCTGGCGCCATCGGTGCGCCCAGCCACAGGTCGCGAGGATCGAAGCGCGTTTCAGCCCACCGATACAGACGTCCGTTTGGATGAACCGAACCCGGTGCGACCACCTGGCGACCGCGGCTTTTCAGCTCGATGCCACGCCAGTCTGGCAGGCGGTCGGCCAGAGCGGTGTCGGCTGGCTTGGTCATGTATATGTGGAGGCCACCAGAGCCCGTTCGGACGATCGGATACTCAGAGAACCTTACGCCCAGGAGGCCGAGAGCTTCCCGTGCTGTCGCCACACCACCTTCGATTGACCTCGGATCGATGTCCACGACCAGATCGAGGGCAGTGAGACGGACGCCGACGTTCGACCCGTCGCGCGAGGCTTGGCTGAGGGTCGCGGCCGTGTCCGTTGGCGCGGTGGTCCAGTTCCGGTTCCGCGGAGCCTTGCCGAGATGCGGGATTTGCCACGATCGGTTTTTACGGCATTCCAGCGGTGGAGTGGTATCAGATCGAAGCCAGCCTCTGCGAGCGGCTGCATCTGGCCGAAGTCCGGTCGAATATTGGTCTTTTCCATCTCACGCGGCCCCCACTACTTCACCAGTGATCGGGTGAGGTTCGCCTGGCTGTCCGGTCCATCCGTGATCCATGTAGGCCCTGAGGTCGGCCTCTGTGTATAGAGGGTGTCGGGTGCCTTCCATCCTGGTCGGCCTCGGACCGAGATGGCGTCCGCAGCGCCGCCAGGAATTGTAGACGTCGATAGTTCTGCGTGACAGGCCTGTCAGGTCAGCTGCGTCGGCCACGGTGAAGTAGGTCTCGCCATCGATCACCAGTCTGTGACGGGCTGGCAGCTCATCGAGCAGAGACACTGAGGGCGTCGCGCCCTGGGGTTTCATGATATTCATAAGGACAGTTCCCTATATCTCATCTGGCCGTCGGTCCCAACTTGCGGGAGGGATCGACGGCTCTTTCACTTGATGCCGAACGGAAAGTCCGCCGACGGGGTCACTGTCTGCGTTCAAATATATTCGCGACTAACGTACCTGCCAACCAACGTTTATACAGAAATGTCAAACGGTGGCGGGGAAGCCAGACCCCTCAGTTTCTGATTAAGGGCTTAGTCCTGAACCTGTTTCGGACATCATCCAGGCACCGAATAGCAAGGAGCTCCAGATGCACGATCAAGATGTCCGACTGCCGATGGCACAGACCCCGTCGCCCGCATTCGCCAGGTTGACTCTTTTGGCTAACGCCCTGGGCCTGCCTGTCCTCGACCACGAGCAGCTTGGCCCGCTGATCGAGGTGACAAACGATCCGCTCTGGGATGATCGGGACTGTCCGATGGGCTGCAAGGTGGTGGGGACGAGAAGCCATACCCTGGTCGTGCTCGCCGATAATATACCCGCTCCAGTAGAAAGGCGCTTGGTAGCCTAGTTTCCGAAGGAGTCGTTCAGGAGGTATGCCTTTTCGGCCCGCTTGCCGACGTCAAGATCGCCGACGCCGATCAAGAAGCCATTATTGTTCTTCATATAACGGACGACCGCCCACATGTCTGTCCTGACGTCGTCATCTTCGATCGTGCCCATTCTCGCCTCTGCCATCAACAGGAGGGTCTCAGGCGTTTCGCGATCGAACTTTCTCCGGAGTATTATGGTAGTCCGCAGAACCATTCCGAGCCGGCGGTCCTCGTTGTCGTAGTGCATCATCTCTCGTTTTCTTCCATCCAGCTCCGAAGCGCAGAACGCGAATAACGGACGGTGCCGCCGACCTTGCTGTACTTCGGCCCCTCGCCCTTGCTGCGCCACAGTGCCATGCTCTGCTTGCTGACGCCGAGGAACGCCGCGGCGCCCACGGTGTCCATGTACTCGGGCCCTTCGTCGGAGGGCAGCGATGCCGTCGGCGCCCGCTCGGCCAGCGCGTCGACCTTGGCTTCTATCGCGTCCAGTCGATCGAGGAAGTTCTCCAGTATTCCCATGGCTTATCGCCTCATATGAATTCATTCGGAACTAAGAATTTGGCCTGTCGACAGGCGAGTAACCTATTATTGTCGCCTGTAAGCGAGCAAGACGCGGGAGCCGCCCTCGATGCCGTCCCGCATCGGTTCGAAGGTGGAACCGGCGGTAAGGTATCGACCTCGCCAGAGCTGCTCCCTCAATATTGAACGAAACAGGAACATCTGGTATGGTTTCAGCAGGCAGATTCATCAGCGGAGGCCACCATGGCCAAGAACACAAAAAAGACCTCTTCAAGCGTCGCATCTGACGCGGCAAGGACGCTCCAAGACCCCAACGCATCAGCAATCGCTAAGAGCCTGGCAGCTTCGGCGCTTGCCCAATCGGGCAACACAAAGCAGACCGGCGCGGCGATGGAAGATAAGGCATCGCAAGTGCTCTCCAGTGAAAAATACAGTGATGCGACGAAGCGATTGGCGGGCTCAGTGCTTTCGCAATCAAACAAGCCTCGCTGACACCTCATTGAGACTTGCGGTAGCCTAGCAGCACACGGGAGATGGCCTCGATGCCGTCCCGCATTGGTCCGAGCGCGGCGCCCGCAGTCAGGTATCCGCCCGTCACGCCTTGCGCCTTGTGGTTCAGGATCAGCTGAAACACCTGCAGGTCCACACCTGCTTCGATGGCATAAGTCCTGACGCCGTGCCTGAACTGGTGTGGGTGATAGTCGAACGCGGGCGAACGCCGGATCTCGGTCATGTGGCCGGTGCTGCTCGTCGCCGAGGGAAACATGAAGTCCGATGCCATCGGCGCCGTGTGCTGTCTGAGCTCCTCCAGGCGTTGCAACAGATGCCTGGGTAGCGGCAGCCGGAATGCCCTGTCCGACCCGCCCTTCGGACTCGGGACCAGGAGCACCCCGTCGTCGCCCAGGTTCGACCACGCATTGACTTCACATCACCCGAACGAAGTCCGGTGAAGAGAAGCGTTTCCCGCATGAATCGCCGTATCGGATCGTCGATCGCCTCCAGAGCCTTCCACATCGCGGGCATGTCCTGAGGCAGTATCGCCGCGTCGCGTGCCCTCTCCCTGTTCATACGAACAGCCCTGCTGACAGGGTTCGGCGGCAGGTCGTGGGTTCGGGCGACATCATTGTGAAGCAGCTTCAGCACCCTCATGCAGGAGTTCGCCATGTATGGTCCCCGCTTGACGGTCGCTTTCTCGTGGATACGCCGACATTCGTCACGGCTGACCTCGTCCATGCGCCGACGCGACAGCGATCGCAGCGGACCATCGACCATCCCGCGGTACCAGCGCTCCGTCTTCGGAGACAGGTCGTCCCTCGACGCCAGGTAGCCTTCGAGGGCCTCGGCCACCGTCGGCACCTCGGACCTCCGCCGATCCTGACGAACGTCCACGCCCTGCGAGAGCTGGAGTTTGATCTCCCTCGCCCGCTGCTTCGCCTGACGCACCGTCATCGCGTCAGTGCGGCCTATTGTGACCGAGACGGGCGTAGACCGCCCGTCGTTGCAGGTGCCGACGTATCGGTACGTCGCACTCTTCTTGCCCACCTTGATCCTGAGCCCTGGCACCTCGTCACAGTAGACCTGTGCGCCAGCCTCTTCCGTTTGCAGAACGCGGTCCACCCGCGCCTGCGTAAGCCTCTCCTGCATTGCTATCTCCTTCGGTTTTTGCCCGATCCAAGACCCAACCGCGATAAGAGCGAAAGAAGTCAGATTAGGCGTTGAGAAGGACATTATGTCGTGAAAACAATAGGTTCCGAACCATGATTAGTCCGAATAGTACCCGATTGAGGCCATAAAAAGCGCGATACGGCTTGCTGTTAATCAATTGGTCGTAGGTTCGATCCCTACCGCCGGAGCCAAAAATCTCAGAGAAAAACAGGGGCTTGGTTGGTTTCGCCGACCTAAAGCTGATGGCGACTTCCTTGGCGGGTAACGCTCGGGGTGACATACGAGGCCTTCGATTGGCGGAAAATTGATACTCGTGCGTCTATTGCCTCATTGATGACGATTTGTTGCCAATCTCACCTGCTTCACCGGGTTGAGGCAGGATTTGGCAACCAATTTCACACATGTCGCTTTCAAAAGAAACAGTTACGGCTCTAGCACCTGACCAGGCGTCTCTGAACGCAGCCAACAAGCTGATGAAACCGGCGAAGTGGCCGCTGCGCGAGGTCGATTCCGCCTTTGCCTGGGGCGAATGTCAGGGGTCCGGGGCCAACCCCTATCGGGTGGTTTTCGACCTGTCCGATCATGGATACAAATGCACCTGCCCGTCGCGAAAATTCCCATGCAAACATGTCCTTGCGCTGATGTGGATGTATTCGGACGAACCCGCCGGCTTCGCGGACGGATCGACGCCGGTCTGGGTCGAGGATTGGCTTGGACGGCGCCGGAAGCCGAACGGCGACGCGAAGAAGGACGCGCCATCGACGGCTGGCAAGAGCTTGGCTGCGGCGTCCCTGCCGGAGGTGGAAAAGGCCCCTGACCCGAAGGCCGAGGCGCGCGCAAAGGCTGCGGCCGAAAAGCGAACCGCGGACACACGCGCCGCCCTGTGCAATGCGGTCGACGATCTTGAAATCTGGATTGCGGATCAGCTTCGGACGGGCCTGTTGGGTCTTCTGGGTGATCTGTCCCGCTTTCGCGCCATCGCGGCCCGCATGGTCGACGGAAAGGCGCAGGCGCTGGCCGGACGGCTCGACGAACTGCCTGCCGAACTGATGACCCTTCCAGGAGAGGAGCGTCTTGACGCGCTGATCATCCGGCTAGGCAAGCTGGTTCTTCTGGCGCGTGCCTTTCGGTCTAATCCCGACGATCCCGCGACGCGCCGCGCCCTTGCAACTGCGGAGAGCCGGGAAGACTTGCTTGGGCGCGATGACGCGCTTCGCGTCGGATCGACCTGGCAGGTGGCAGGCGAACGCATCCGGACCCGACGCGACGGACTTGTGAGCCATGCCACGTACCTGCTGAACCTTGCGCCAGCAGACGGTCAGCCCTGGTTCGCGCAGTTGCTCGACTTCTTCCCGGCGAGCGTCGGCAAGCGCGGCTCGTCCTTTGCCACGGGCGAGCGGTTTGACGCGGACCTGGTCTTTTATCCGGCCCCCGCCCCCCTGCGCGCGGTCATCGCCGAACGCAAAGGTGCTGTGACCGGTGTCAATTGGCCGGATGCGCCCGACCCTCTCGCCCAAGCCGCGTCACATATTGCAGCCGCGCCATGGGAGACAGCCGTTCCGGTTCTGCTGCCAAAAGGGCGCATCGTCCTCTCGGGAGCGCAGAAGCCGTGGTGGCGATCCGGAACCGGCGATCTTGCGCTGCCGCTTTCGAACCCGCCAGGCGCGGCGGATCTGGGCATGATGCTTGAGCGTTCCGCAGCACTCTGGGACGGCAGCCGCCTGTCGCTTTTGTCGTCCGAAACGGCCTGGGGACTGGCGGTGTCCGATGCATGAGATCGTGGGAGACCTGGAGAACGTGAAGATGCGCTGGATGACCGGCGCCGAGGCGGCGACCGCCTGCCCCGGCACCTGGACGGAAGCGCTTGGCGACGATCCCGAACTGTCGCTGCTGGCTTTGGCCGGGCAGTACATGCACCTTGCCATGCGGCCCGTCGCGCCGAAGGCGATGGAAGGCCGCGCCTTCCTGCCCTTGCTTGACCTGCCCGCCCTTCCCGATCCGCTCCGCCCCGAGTTCCAGAGGCTGGTCGCATCGAAATCCGTCCAAGACGTCGATCTCGTTCGACTTATCGCCGCCCGGGGCCATGTCGTATCGCCGACGGACTGGATGCCGGGCCTGACCGACAGCGGGTTGCCCGAGGTCTATACCCCGTGGCTCGAATGGTTGGCCGAGGTGCCGGACCACGACCACGACGCCCCGAGCGCGGAGACCTGGGAGAGTTGGTCGCCACAGGCGCGATTGGCCCATGTTGAGCGGCTTCGGAAGACCGATGCGGCAGCGGGCCGGGCGCTGATCGAGGCTGTTGCCCCCAATCTTGCGGCGGAGCCCCGGCTGCGGCTCGTCACCTATCTTGGTGTCGGTCTGAGCGAGGATGATGCCGCGTTCCTGACCACCCTTCAGGCTGACCGGTCGGGCAAAATCCAGGCCTTCGCCACCAGTCTTCTGGCGCGGCTCGGGCAAGCCAAGGCCGATGCCGATGCGGTCAGCGAAATGGCGGATTTCTTCGAGACGGCGAAAGCGGGCATCCTGTCGCGCAGGCGTGTCGCGAGCGCGCGGAAACTGAAGAATGCCGCGCAACGCCGGCGTCGGGCGGCGCTGGCCGAAGTCGTTCCCTTCGCCGCTCTCGCAGATGGATTGGATTTCAGTCCGGCAGACCTGGCCGCCGCCTGGGATTTCGGGGACGGCACCGCCGAGATCGCCGCGATGATGGCCCGCACCGGCTCGGACGCGGAGGCCGGAGCCTTTCTGAAGCGCATGATTGAAAAGCTGGGAACCGAAGCCGACATCGCCCCGCTGGTGGACCGGCTTCCCGCTGAGACGCGCCCCGCGCTTGCCCCGCTAGTGATCGCCCGCGACGCGACCACCTTCAGCGCGACCGCTCGGCTGTTGTCTCTGACGCCCGGAACACTCGATTTTGATACGATCCGAGGATCTGGTGCGTTCCGGCAGTTCGAAAAGGCGGTCAAGGACGAAAAGGACACAGCCGTGCACGCCGTGAACAAGGGTTTTGCCAATCTCGGCCTGATCGCCGATCGCGCCGCCGCCCAATCTCTTACCGACCACTTCACGCAAGGCGGCCTGATGTCCGCCGATCCCCGACTTGCAATGCTCCGGCTGAACGCCGCTCTTTGAGGAGACCCCGCCGATGACCGAGAAACTCAGACGCCCTGCCGAGGAAACCTACGGCGCCGAACTGGATGCCCTGATCGCCAACGATACCGGCGTCAAACCTGCCGGTTGGTCGATGTCTCCACAGGCCGCCGTGACCTACCTGATGGGCGGCAAGGCGGGCGGCACCGAGATCACGCCCAAATATGTCGGCAACCGCCGCCTGATCGAAACCGCGGTGGCAACACTGGCCACCGACCGCGCACTGCTTCTGCTTGGCGTGCCGGGCACCGCAAAGTCGTGGGTATCGGAGCATATCGCCGCCGCCGTTTCGGGCGACTCGACGCGGGTGATCCAGTGCACCGCCGGGACCGACGAAAACCAGGTACGCTATTCCTGGAACTACGCGCAGCTTCTGGCCAAGGGGCCGAGCCGGGACGCGTTGGTGCCGACGCCGCTTTTCCGGTCGATGGAGGATGGCAAGATCTGTCGGTTGGAAGAACTGACGCGCATGGGCTCGGACGTGCAGGACACGCTGATCACCGTCTTGTCGGAGAAGATGCTGCCGATCCCGGAGTTGAACGATGCGGTTTATGCCACGCGCGGGTTCAACGTGATCGCCACGGCAAATGACCGGGACAAGGGGGTGAACGATCTGTCCGCCGCGCTGAAGCGCCGTTTCAACGTGGTGGTCTTGCCGCTGCCCGATGACATGGACGAAGAGGTCTCCATCGTGTCCAAGCGCGTGGCGGAGATGGCCGTGTCGCTGGAGCTTCCCGCGCCCAAGAACGTGACCGAGGAAGTGACCCGCGTCTTGTCTATCTTCCGCGAGTTGCGCGGCGGTGAAACCTTGGACGGCAAGACGACGCTGAAGTCGCCCTCGGGCACGCTGTCCACGGCGGAAGCGATCGCGGTCATGGTAGGCGGGCTGTCCCATGCGACCTTCTTCAACGGTGGCGAATTGTCGGCCGAAGGTCTTGCCCCGACCGTTATGGGGGCCATCGTGAAGGACCCTGTGCAGGATAAGGCGATCCTGGAGGAATACCTTGAAACCGTGCTGAAAAGCCGCCGGAACTACTCCGATTATTACGGCGCGATGACCGACCTGATCTGAGGACATGAACGCCCGGATCGAATATTTCGGCATTCGCCACCACGGACCCGGATCGGCCCGCCGCCTTGTCGAGGCGCTGAAGGAATTGCGGCCCGAGGAGGTGCTGATCGAGGGGCCCGCCGATCTTTCGGATCAGCTGCCCCTGCTGGCGGAGCCGGAGATGGTCCCCCCCGTGGCGCTTCTGGCCTATCCGAAAAATACACCGGAACGGGCCTTTTTCTGGCCTTTTGCGGTGTTTTCGCCAGAATATCAGGCGGCACTCTGGGCCATCGCGCACGATGTGCCTGTCCGATTCATCGACCTTCCCGTCGCGTGGCGACTGCCGGAGGAGACCCCGGACGACGCGGACGCACCGGAAGAATCGGAAGGCGAGGCTGTCGCGGATGCGGCAGACGATGGCAGCCTCGACGAACCGACGCTTTCGCAGAAGATCGCGCGTGATCCCATCGGGATGCTGGCTCATGCGGCGGGCTATGAGGATGGCGAAAGCTGGTGGCGGGACGTCATCGAGGAAAACCCCGATCCCGGCCCGATCTTCGCGGCTGTGGCCGACGCCATGACCGCACTTCGGGAGGACGAAGCATCTCTACCGAAACGCGAGGCGGCGCGCGAAGCCCATATGCGCCTTGAGATCGCGAAGTCCGCGAAGTCCGCGAGCGGTACCATCGCGGTGGTTTGCGGCGCATGGCACGTGCCAGCGCTGAAGGCCAAGCACACCGCGAAGGACGACCGCGCCCTGCTGAAGGGAGCGCCGAAAGCCAGGATCACGGCCACATGGGCCCCATGGACGTCGCCGCGCCTTGCTTTCGCCTCCGGCTATGGTGCCGGTGTGGCCGCGCCCGGCTGGTGCAGGCACCTGTGGGACGTGCCCGGTGCCGAGCAGGCCACGAGCTGGGTCGCCCGCATTGCCCGGGCCCTGCGCGAGGAAGGTCAGATCGTTTCCACCGCATCGCTGATCGAGGCCGAACGCCTGGCGACATCGCTTGCCGCCGTCCGTGGCCGACCGCGCCCGGGCTTCGAGGAACTTCGCGACGCGGTCGTCTCGACGCTCTGCTACGGCGATCCGATCCTCTGGCGGATCATCGAAACCCGGCTGCTTCTCGGCAACGAGGTTGGCGAGATTCCGGATAACGTGCCTGCCGCGCCGCTGCTGGAAGACCTTCAGCGACAACAGAAAATGGCGCGGCTGAAGCCGGAAGCTTTGGATCGGGAGCTGTCGCTCGATCTGAGATCCGAGTCCGGTCTGTTCCGGTCGACCTTGCTGCATCGGCTGATGGCGCTCGACACGCCCTGGGGCAAGCTTGCAGATGCCGGGAAAAGCCGGGGGACGTTCCGTGAGAAATGGGTACTCCGCTGGGAGCCGGAATACGCCGTGCAACTGGTGGAGAACCTTGTCTACGGCACCACGATCGAGACGGCGGCGACCGCGCGGCTGATCGCGCGCATGACAGAAGCAGAGCGGCTTGGACAGCTTGCCGATCTGGTTTTCGCCGCCATGACGGCGCAGTTGCCGCAGGCGGCAGAAACGGGCACCGACCGGCTGGCCGAGCGCGCGGGGCAAACCTCGGACACGCTGGAACTGCTGGCCGCGCTGCCGGGTCTGGCGGAGGTCATGCGATACGGGAAGGCCCGGCACACCGACGCGGGCCAGTTGTCCGGCCTTTTTCAGAAGATCGGTACCCAGGCTGCCCTGGGTCTTCACTATGCGGCGCGCAACCTTGATGCGGATGCGGCACGCGGGTTCCGCGACGCCATCCGGGATGGAGACCGCGCCATCCGGCTGAATGAGGCCGAGAATGGGCTGCGCGATCTCTGGACCGACGGTCTGGGGCGGGTTGTCGCGGACGATCAGTCGGCGCGGCTGGTCAAAGGCGGGGCCGCGCGGCTGCTCTACGAAGGCGAGCACATGAGCGCCGAAGAGGCCGTGGGGCTTCTGGGCAGGATGCTGTCGCCTGGGACCACTGCCGCCGATGCCGCCGCCTTTTTCGAAGGGTTCTTCGAAGGATCGGGCCAGCGGCTGCTTTATGACGACGGGCTGCGCGAATGCGTCGATGCCTGGGTCGTCTCGCTCGATGAGGATACTTTCACCGAGTACCTGCCTGTTTTTCGCCGCGTACTTTCGGAACTGGACAAGACCGAGAAGAAGCGCCTGCTGGACGCGCTTTTCGGGCGTGTCAGCGCGAGCGGTGGACGGGAAGTGATCCCGGGTATCGATCCGGTGTGGGACGCGCATTTCGAAAACATCTCCCGCCTTCTCAGGGAAGGAGCCCGTGCATGACCGATGCCTCCAAGGAAGAACGCGAGCGCCGCTGGCGACTTGCCGTTGGAGGCGAGGACGATGAGCTTCCAAAGGGAGACCAACGATTGTCGGCGGCGCTCTCGGCGCTTTATCAGGACCCACCCGAGGGCGAGGGCAAGCGTCGCCGGGGCGGTCTGGGTGGATCGGCTCCGTCGGTTGCCCGCTGGATGGGCGATATCCGGGAATTCTTTCCCTCTCCCGTCGTGCAGATCGTCCAGAAGGACGCCTTCGAACGTCTTGGTCTGAAGCAGATGCTGATGGAGCCCGAGTTTCTTCAGGCGGTGGAAGCGGATGTCGACCTTGTGGCCGACCTGGTGTCGATGCGGAACGCGATGCCGGAGAAGACCAAGGAGACAGCGCGGCTTGCCATCGCCAAGGTGGTGGCCGAACTGATGGAGCGACTTGAACGCAAGACGGCGGAGGCGCTGCGCGGGGCCGTCGACAAGACCAAACGCACCGCGCGGCCGAGATTCGCCGATATCGACTGGCCCCGCACCATCCAGAAAAACCTGCACACATGGCAGGAGAGCCACCAGACGGTGATCCCCGAACGGCTTGTGGGATTTCAGCGCAAACAGCGCCGGATCGTCGATCTTGACGAGGTGATCCTTTGCGTAGACCAGTCGGGCTCGATGGCTCAGTCTGTGGTCTATGCCTCGATATTTTCGGCTGTTATGGCGTCTCTGCCGGTGGTGCAGACCAAGCTGGTATGCTTCGACACCCAGATCCTCGACCTGACCGACCAACTTCAGGACCCGGTCGAGGTTCTGTTCGGCGTGCAACTGGGAGGCGGCACCGACATCAATCAGGCGGTGGCCTATTGCGAGGACCGGATCGAGCGACCGACGAAGGCGCATCTGGTGCTGATTACCGATCTTTACGAAGGCGGCAACGCCAAGGAACTGCTGGCGCGGGTACAGCGACTGATCGGGATGGGGGTGAACGTCATCGTGCTGCTGGCGCTGTCCGATTCGGGCAAGCCCTTCTACGATCCGAACCTGTCTTCGAAGATGGCCGCCCTTGGCGCGCCCGTCTTCGCCTGTACGCCAGACCAGTTTCCCGACCTCATGGCCTCGGCCCTGCGGCGCCACGACATCCATGCCTGGGCTGCGCGGGAGGACATCAAGGTCATCGCGGCGGACGAGCCCGCAGCACCTGGCCTGACGGACTGAAAGCCGTAGCGTGCCATTGTTGTTGAATTTGTCACCGCGCCACTCGTGCTTGATCCAGGGGTAGAGGGCTTGTGCCGGTAGCGAGAGCGCCTGCCAGGCCGCGACTTGCATAACAGACAACCGCATCACGGTGACCTTCCCGCCACGCATTTCATTCTTTCGGTCACGCCCCATCAGATGACACCACAACCAGGGCGCAGAAAGTCGCCACCGACCTCGCATTCGCGCGCCAGGCTTACAGCCGAACGAATGCACCAGCTGGCATCAGTGCAGCGATACCGGGTGAGGTAACACCAAAGCTTTTTCGCTGCAGGCTTTAGCGTGGTTCAGGACCGCCTCGATATCGACAACCGGAATGCCCAAGCCGGCCATGCCAGTTGCGGCGGTCCTTCGCAGGTCGTGGAAGGTCCAGCGCGGTATCTCCACCGGCTCGCCGCGTTCCCTGGCGGCAACTGCATGCCGCTCCAGTTCGCGTTTGACAGTCGCGCCGCTCCGCAAATTGGAACGGTGCCGCATCGCGTACGTTGAAACCAGCGTCTCGATACTGTCCCGCTCAGCATTGGCGGCACGTTCTGCCCTGGCCGCCCGTTTCTCGCGTCCGGGATCGCGCCCAAACCCACCGCTTCCAGAGCATTGGGCGCCGCCGCCCGAGCGTCGGCCAATCCGATGATGGGCCACTTTCCAAGAGTCATCTTCCGTGTTTTCCCAGCGTGCCGGTAGCGCACGGCCCAAGACTTCGCGCCGGACGGTTGCACCACCAGATAGAGGCCCGTCAGCCCCGGAACGGGAAGCTCCAAGCGCTTCCTCGGATCGGGTTTCAGGTTCTCGACTGCCTTGGTAGTGAGGGCGCGTGCCAACTCAATTGGTCCTCTGGGGTAACGTTGGGGTAACAGATTCCGATGTTTGCGCTTGTTACCCGACGTTAGTAACGGAATCTCGCAGCGCCCAGATACCCATTGATAAAAAAGGCAGCAAACGGCCTCAAGTCAGTTGATTTGTTGGATGGTGCTATGGCCTTGAACTCGACTGTTGATCAATTGGTCGTTGGTTCGATCCCTACCGCTGAGAGCGATACCTGAACCGCGGCTCCTATTCCTTCTGATGGTAGGGGGATCGGCACATCTCTTCCATCATCTTCTCGCGGAACACTTCGGCCAGCGTCTTCCATCCGAGGCATTTTCGAGGTGTCGCGTTGAGGCGGTCACTGATCATCTTTAGTTCATGATCAGTGAGTGCCGTGATGTCGCGCTTTCTCGGCAGCCATCTTCGAGCGCGCCGGTTTGTATTTTCTACGGTGCCTTTCTGCCAGGGCGAGGACGGATCGCAGAACCATGTCTGCGTCCCGATCTCGGCCTGAAGGTGCGGCCACGAGACGAACTCGGTGCCGCGATCGAAGGTGATCGACTTCCGCGCCAGGTGGGGGAGGTCGCGCACCGCCTTCATGATCTTGCCCATCACCGGCTTGGTGCGCTTGTTCGGGTTCTTCAACAGAACTGTGAACCGGCTGACACGTTCGACCAGTGAAGTGACGTTCGATTGTCCAAGCTTCTGTTTGAACAGCATCAAATCGCCTTCCCAGTGCCCGAACTGGCGACGGTGGGCCACGTCGTCTGGGCGAAACAGGATGCTGACATCACGATCGAACTTCGGTGCCTGTCGCTTCCTTGCGCGCCGCGGTCGACGGGACTTGCGATGCTCAGGCAGGTACCACCAGAGTTCCTGATCCATGCCTTCTTTGGAATAGATGTAGCGATAGATCGTCTCCTGACAGACCCGCAGCGCAGCACCTTCATAGATCATCCGGTTACTGATCTGTTCGGGCGTCCAGCCTTGCTTGATGCGTGCGATAACCGTCTGGCACAGGTCAGGCTGCCGGATCAGCTTGCGCTGCACGGATCGGCGTTTGTCCGTCCGCAATTGTTTGCATGCCACCAGTTCTCGATCTTGCGGCGTTCAGACAGTGATAGTTGCGTGTAAACGGCTCCCATGCCAAGATCTCCTATTAGATAACCCATTGGTTTCTAATAGGAGTCGCACTTCAGGGTAGCACGCTCCCCCGGAGCCAATAATCTCAAATAATTTGGCATTTCAGTACCCGGCCGTGGACTCATAATTGCGATGTGCGCAAAGGTGATGACGGGGTTGGGGGAAGGTGGCCCTCATGCAGCGAGCGGCGGCCCATCGCGGGCGTTGGGAGCCGATGGTCCGGTCATATTCGAAGCAGATCCAGCCTCGCTCCTTCATGGCTTGCAGCCTTGTGCCTGCGGGCCGCGGGGTTTCGACCGTCAGCCGTCCAGAACGATCAGGTCCTTTGTGGAGGCCGACAACTCTATGGCGTCTCCGGGTTCGGGCGGCGGTTGGTCCGACTTGTTGAACGTGTCGAGCAGGATGAGGCTTTCGCCCACGCGCGCCTCAAGGCGGATGACCGATCCCAGGAAATGCACGTCTTCGATATTTCCGGAGAATTTCAGGGCGTTTCCGTCATGGGATCCGACCATGATCGCTTCCGGCCGCAGCGCCATGTGAACGGAGGGGCCGGAAAGCGAGCGGCCGAGCTCAATTTCGCCGGTGCCGATCCGGACGCGTCCGGCCTGCCCGTTCACGATCTGACCTTCGAAGATGTTCAGGCGCCCGACGAATTCAGCAACGAAGCGGTTTGCGGGGGCGGAGTAGATCTCGAAGGGCTGGCCGACCTGCTGGACGATGCCGCCGCTCATCACGACGACGCGGTCGGACATGGAGAGCGCCTCTTCCTGGTCGTGGGTGACGAAGACGGTGGTGATGCCGAGACGGCGCTGGATTTCCCGGATCTCGTCGCGGAGTGACAGCCGGATCTTGGCGTCGAGCGCGGAGAGCGGTTCGTCAAGAAGCAGGACCTGCGGCTGCACCGCGAGCGCGCGGGCCAGGGCCACGCGCTGCTGTTGCCCACCGGAGAGCTGGAAGGGATAGCGTTTGCCGAAGTCGCCGAGGCCCACGAGGGAGAGCATCTCGGCGATCCGGTCTGACCGTTCCGCGCGTGATACGCCCTTGACCTTGAGGCCGAAGGCCACGTTGTCGGCGACGGTGAGGTTCGGGAACAGCGCGTAGGACTGGAAGACCATGCCGACATTGCGCTGGTTGGGGCGCAGTTGCGTCACATCCTGGCCGTTGATCCGGATAGACCCGGCGCTTGGCGTCTCGAAACCGGCGATCATACGCAGAACCGTCGTCTTGCCGCAGCCGGAAGGTCCGAGGAGAGAGATGAATTCGCCGGTCTCGATGGCGAGGTTGAAGTCCTTCACCACCTGCGTCGTGCCGAAGGATTTCTGGATCTGCTCGAGTTCGAGAAAGGGCATCAGGACCTCTTGGCGCGGGCTTGTGCCGAAAACCGGCTCATGAACTGCATGATTCCCATGCAGAACCAGGTGATGGCGAAGGCGATGATTGCGAGCGCGGCGGGCTCGTATGCCCGGTTCGCGCCGATCAGCTGCATGTAGGGACCGAAGGCGGGGCGGTTGAGAAGCGCCGCCATGACGAATTCCCCGATCACGATGGCGAAGGTCAGGAAGGCGCCCGACATGACGGCGACGAGGACGTTGGGGAGGATGACGCGCAGCAGGATCGTGCTCCAGCCCGCGCCGAGGCTTTGTGCCGCCTCTGTCAGGGTGCGGACGTCGATGGTGCGAAGACCGGTGTCGACGGCGCGGTACATGTATGGCAGCGCCAGCGTCGTGTAGCCCATCAGCAGAAGGAAGTTCGTCCCGGTCGCCGAGCCGGTGAGCGGCAGCCAGGACGATGTGTTGTAGAGCCGGATGTAGCCGAAGACGACGACAATGGGCGGAATGACCAGCGGCAGGAGCGTGATGAATTCGACGATGGGCCGGATGCGCGGATAGCGCAGGCGCACCCAATAGGCTGTCGGCACGACGATCAGGACACCGACCACGATGGTGAAGAGCGCCATGACGACCGAGTATCCGAAAGTCGCGCGGAAATTCGGGTCCTCGAAGACCCAGCGGTAGGCGTCGAGCGAATAGGCGTCGCGGCGCTTGCGGAGCGAGAATTCGAGCGTGCCGATCAGTGGCAGGGCGAAGTAGAGGAAACCGAGGGCGAAGACGGCCCAGGACCAGATGCGGATCTTCATTGCGTCCACCTCTCGGTCCGGGCGCGGAGCCAGACATAGAGCCCGTTGGCGATGCCGGTCACGACGATCATGCCGAAGGCGAGAGCATAGCCGAGATGGGGGTCCTGCAGGACATCGCCCCTTATCTGCGCGAAGAGGACGATGGGCACGATGGACAGCGACGACCCGGTGAGGGCGTAGGCGGTGGCGACCGCTCCGAACGCGTTGGCGAAGAGGAGCGCGAAGGTGCCGAGGAGCGAGGGCGTCAGGATCGGCAGCGCGACCATGCGCCAGTATTGCGCGCCGGTGGCTCCGAGGATGTCGGAAGCCTCCCGCCATTCCTTCTTCAATCCGTCAAGCGCGGGCGTGATGATGAGGACCATCAGGGGGATCTGGAAGAAGAGATAAACCAGCGTCAGCCCCCAGAAACTCAGGAGATTGAAGCCAAGGCCGTAGAGGTTCACGCCGAACCAGTCGCGGAGGATCAGGGTGACGAGACCGACGCGGCCCAGTGTCGCGATGAAGGCGAAGGACAGGGGCACGCCTGCGAAATTCGACGCCACGCCGGAGAAGGTCATCGCGGGGCCGCGCACGAAGCGCGGCAGGTCGCCGAGCGTGACGGCGGCGGCGATGGCGAAGCCGATGGCGCAGCCTAGAAACGCGGTGGCGAAAGAAATCTTGATGGAGATCCAGTAGGCCGACAGGATCGACGGCTGGAACAGGTTCGCGATATTGTCGAAGGTCGGTGTGCCGTCGGGCTTCTGGAAGGCGCCGACCACGATGTTCATCGTTGGCAGGATCAGGAACAGAAGCGCGAAGATCGCGAACGGAACCAGTCCAAGCCAGCTGAGGGGCAGCGCCCGTGTTGTCTTGTTCGTCGCCATGAAACATATGGCCGCGCCCGGTGTCAGCCGGGCGCGGCCAAAACCTTATTGGACGTTCGCGCCGACGACGCTGTCCCAGCCGCCGGTGACCGCGTCCTTGTTCGCCCCCTGTTCGTCGAGCGTCGGGAAGACCGCGGCCTCATAGGCCTCTGCCGGCGGCAGAGCGTCCAGCAGTTCCTGCGGGATCGCGCCCTTGGCGGCGAGGTCATTGAAGCGGATGGGGTGGCAGTATCCGGCGAGCCAGCCGAGTTGGCCTTCGTCGGAATAGAGGTATTCCATCCAGAGCTTCGCGGCGTTGGGCTGCGGCGCATAGGCGCTGATCGCCTGCACGTAGACGCCGGCGACGACGCCCGAGGCCGGGACGACGACTTCCAGAGGCGGGTTGCCTTCCAGCGTGTCGCGCCAGGCCAGACCGTTGTAGTCCCACGCGATCACGATGGGTGTCGCGCCTTGTGCCATTGTACCGGCCTTGCCGATGACGGGGACGAAGTTGCCCGCCTCGTTCAGTTCCTTGAAGAACTGAAGCCCGGCTTCGCCCGAGCCCTGACCCGCTTCGCCACCGCGCGCCATGCCGGCGGCCATGACGGCGAGAATCGCCTGGTTCGAGGCGCGCGGGTCACCCGCGAGCGCCACCGAGTTGGCGTATTCCGGCTTCAGCAGGTCTTCCCAGTCCTGCGGGACGTTCTGGATGATGTCGGTGTTCACGACGAAGGAGAGCACGCCGTAATAGTCGCCGTACCAGTGACCGTCGGCATCCTTGGCGCTGTCGGGAATCGTGTCCCAGGTGGCGACCTTGTAGGCTTCCGTAAGGCCTTCGTCCTTGGCCTGCGGCCCGAAGGCAAAGCCCACGTCCAGCACGTCCGGTGCCTGAGGGCCGGTGTTGCCCTTGTTGCTGCGCACCGCTTCGAGTTCGTCCGCCGAGCCCGCGTCGGGGTTCAGTTCGTTGACGCTGATATTTGGGTATTTGGCCTTGAAGCCCGCGATCACGTCTCCGTATCCGCACCAGCTGTGCGGAAGGGCGATGGTGGACAGCATCCCCTCGCCTTCGGCTGCCGCGGCAAGCTCTTCCATGCTCTGTGCCTGAAGCTGGAACGTGCCAGCGATTACGAATAGCGTCGACAGACGCAACGCGCGTTTGAGTCTCATGAGTTTTACCCCCTGTTGGAACAAGCGACACTGTCTTCTTATTGAGAAGTGCTACGCCTTCATGGAATTAACTAACGACAGCATCAGGGAAAAAGCAATCTGCTTCGGCGGGTGAAGTGCCATTCACGGTCACGAAGAGACGGCGTCGTTTCAGCATCGCTTGGTTTTCGGGCAGGGCGCACTCAGGACCGCATCCACGAGACGCAACGCGGGTCACACCTGGCCTGTCATCTCGTCGATCAGATCTGGCAGGTCGTTGTAATCTCCGAACGCCTTCGCGTGAGGAATGCTTGTCACCGGAGTCTTGCGATAGCCTTCGGTGAAAAGGAGAAACGGGACGCTTGCCCCCTTCGCGGTCTCAGCGTCGATTTCGCTGTCGCCGACGTAGAGCATCGGGCCGTCCCCCAGCTCATCGAAGACGGCGCGCAGGGGTGCAGGGTTGGGCTTACGACCCAGGGGATTGTCGCCGCCCCAGACCGATCCGAAATAGTGATCGATCTTCAGGTGCTTTAGAACCGCCATGCAGGGCCGGTAGAGCTTGTTGGTGCATATCCCGAGCCGGTTATCTTCTGCGAGAACCTGGAGGGCTTCGACGACGCCCGGATAGGTCACGGTCAGCGTGACGGCGTCGTCGTAGCGCGCGACCGCCTGGTCGAGGATTCGGGCTTGCTCGCTATCCGGGATGCCGCGCGCAGCACGCAGCTTTTCGACGAAGACCTGAATGCCTTCTCCGATGAAGCTGCGGGTCTCGTCGAGCGAAACCGGATCAACGCCATAATCGGTCAGAACCGCGTTGGCGATGCCCTGAATATCGGGCACCGAGTCGATGAGCGTGCCGTCGAGGTCGAAGACGATTCTGGCGGTCATGGACGCTCGACGACGAAATCGGGGACGATCCCGGTTTGCTCGATGGCGGAAGCGACGTCCTGCCCGGCGAAGAAACCGTATCCGGCGATCAGCGCCGATGCCACCCCGGCGGCGCGGGCGCCGAGGATGTCGGTATGAAGGCTGTCGCCGACCATCAGGGTCCGGGATTTGTCGAAGGTGCCGAGCCGGGAAAAGGCGAGATCGAAGATGTTTTCGAACGGTTTTCCGAAGAATTCGGGCGCGATCCCGGTCCGGTCGGCGAGCCTGTGGGCGAAGTGGCCGGGTTCGGTCGAGAAGCCTGTTTCGCGGGGGGCGACGATGTCGGGATTGCCGACGAGCACCGGGCGCGGACGGTCCAACAGCGCCGCTTCCAGGAGCGCCTGACGTGCTTCGGTCCAGGCGGCGCTCCCGATCATCAGGAAGCCGTCGACCGTTGCATAGGGCGCGGGGTCTTCTTCCAGATAGGTCAGGGTCAGCCCTTCGAGGTCGCGAAGTCCGGTGCTGCGCGTGGCCATCAGCCCCCAGCTCAGATCGTGGCGTCCGTTCAGCCCGGCGAGCAGGGTCGCGCGACTGGTGATGACGTCTTCGGGTTCGAAATCGTACCCGAGGCGGGTGTATTTCTCCATCAGTGACGCGTGGGGGAAACCGGCGGCATTGGACACGACGAGAACGCGTTTGCCCGCATCCCGCATTGCTTCGATCCGCTCGCGCGTGCCGGGAATTGCCGCCTCGCCAATATTCAGGACCCCGAAGGCGTCCAGAAGGAATACATCGAACTCGCCCGCGATGTCCGCCAGCGTCCCGACACGGCGATAGGCCTTGCCCGGTTGCCCGGTCGCGGGAAGACGGTGACGCACCGCCTCGTAGGCCAGGAAGGCCTCCTCTGCCGACAGCGCGGTCAGATGATCGCTCCCCGGACCTTGGCCGAGACCCATTCGCTGATGACCACGGCGACCAGGATGACCACGAGGATCAGGCTGACCTGCGGCCAGGCAAGGACGTTGAGCGAAGACGACAGTTGCAGACCGATGCCCCCCGCCCCGACAAGGCCCAGCACGGTGGATTCGCGGATGTTGATGTCCCAGCGGAAGACGGCGATTCCGGCGAAGGCGGGCAGAATTTGCGGAACGATGCCATAGGCCATGACCTGCCAGCGGCTGGCACCGGTTGCGGTGATCGCCTCGACCTGGCTGTGGTCGATTTCCTCGATGGCCTCGTAAAGCAGCTTGGCGCAGAAGCCGATCGAGCGAATGGCGATGGCGACGACACCGGCGAAGACGCCGGGGCCGATGATGGCGATCAGCAGGAGCGCCCAGATCAGCGAGTTGATCGAACGGGTCGAGACGATGATCAGGAGCGCGATGGGGCGGATGAACAGCGCCGACGGCGTGGTGTTGCGGGCGGCGAGGAAGGCGACCGGCACGGCAAGGCAGAGCGAGATCAGCGTGCCCAGCGTGGCGATGTTCAGCGTGTCCCAGATCGGGCGGCCAAGCTGGGTGATGTATTCCCAGCGCGGCGGCGTGGCGCGGGTCCAGATGTCGCCCGCGATGCGGGGCGCGTCCCAGACGAAGAACCATGTCGTCGCCTCGGATATCTGTTGCCAGCAGACGACGAAGACTGCCACGCCGATCAGCCAGCCGAACCAGCGGATCAGGCTTTCGCCGGTGGTGCGTCGGCGCCAGACCTGCGCGCCGTTCTGTTCGAGAACCGGCATTATTGCACCCTCGCGCGGATGATGCCGGAGAGATACTCAAGCGCCATGACGACACCGATGATGAGGATCAGGATCGCCGCTGCCGTGTCGTATTCGTAGCGGTCGAAGGCGGTGTTCAGCGTGGCACCGATGCCGCCCGCGCCGACGAGGCCGAGGATCGCGCTTTCGCGGAAATTGATGTCGATCCGGTACATCGAGAGGCCGACAAGTCGTGGCATGACCTGCGGTTGGACGCCGTAGTTGATCCATTGCATCCATTTCGCACCGGAGGCCCTGATGGCCTCGGCCTGCACCCTATCCATTGCTTCGATGTCTTCTGCCAGAAGTTTCGAGAGGAAGCCGATTGTTGCAAATGACAGGGTCAGGAAACCGGCCAGCGGGCCGAAGCCGAAGATGGCGACCAACAGGATGGCGACAATGATTTCCTGCAACGCGCGGCTGACGGCGACGATGCCACGGCAGATGACATAGACCGGCAGGGGCGCGATGTTGCGGGCCGCGCCAAGGCCGATGGGGATGGAGATGGCGATGCCGACCACGGAGGCCGCGACGGTCATCACGATGCTTTCAAGCAGACCTTCCCAGATGTCGCCGGCCCGGCTGACGAAATCTGGATGCGTGAAGGCGAGCACGAAGGCGGCGCCACGGTCGAGACCTTCGTAGACCCGGTTCCAGTCCACAGGAATCGTCAGGAAGGCGGCGACGAGGTAGACGCAGAATGCGATGATCATGGTCCAGCGGAGGATCGGGTTGCTGATGAAATGCGGCTTTCGCCAGCCCTGCCCCAGCATGTCGTCGAGTTCGCGATGGCTCATTCCGCGGCCTCGATATCTTCGTCTTCGTCCTCGACCTTCTCGATTGTCGCTTCCCAGTCCTCCTCGCCGTAGATCTCGGTCAGCTTGTCCGGGGTGAGCCCGTCGGGCGCACCGTCGAAGACGATCTCGCCGAAGCGCAGACCGACGATGCGGGGCACGAACATCTGGGCGAGTGCGACGTCGTGGATGTTGATGATCGCGGCAAGGCCACGTTCGCGGCAAAGCTCGGTGATCAGCCGCATGATCTGGCGACTGGTCTTGGGGTCGAGCGAGGCGGTCGGTTCGTCGACCAGCAGAAGCTTGGGGTTCTGGATCAGCGCGCGGCAGATGCCGACACGCTGGCGCTGACCGCCGGAGAGTTCATCCGCGCGCTTGTCGGCCATGTGAAGAAGACCCACGCGGTCGAGCAGGCGGAAAGCTTCGTCGATGTCCGTCTGCGGATAGCGGCGGAGGAAGCTGCGCCAGAAGCCGACATAGCCGAGGCGACCGGAGAGGACGTTTTCCATCACGGTCAGGCGTTCGACCAGTGCGTATTCCTGAAAGATCATGCCCATCTCGCGCCGGGCGCGGCGGAGTGCACCGGAGCCGAGCTTGGTCAGGTCGGTATCGTCCAGCATGACAGCACCGCTGGTGGGTTCGACCAGCCGGTTGATGCAGCGGATCATCGTCGATTTGCCCGCGCCGGATGGCCCGATCAGCGCCAGGACCTGCCCCTTTGGCACGTCCAGATCGATGGCTTTCAGGGCCTGGTCGCCGGTTTTGTATGTCTTTGTAAGCTTCTGTAGACGCAGCATAAAACGCCCCTTGAGAGGGTTTCGACGGGACCGTTGTGGCCCCGCCGTATCAGGTTGGGATCATTCGCAGGCGTAAGACACACCGTTGGCCGCGTCGATCTTGCGGATAACGTCCCAGAACTCCTGGTAGGTCATCTCGATGAACTGCGCTTCGTTAGATTTGGAGAACTCCTCTTCCAGCGAGGTGCCTTCCCACTCGAAGCTGAAGAAGGCGTCACGGATGGCGTCCTGCAATTCGGGTTTGAGGTTGTAGACGGTGCCGAAGCCCGTGGTCGGGAAAGTCTGCGACTTGTAGATCGAGACGACCTGGCCCTCTTCGATCACGTCGCGGTCCAGCATTCGGCTCATGACGGAGTTCGCAATGGCCGCCGCCGGATAGTCCTTGTTGGCGACACCCAGGATCGAGTTGTCGTGCTTGCCGGAAAAGACCGGCTCGAAGTCCTTCTCGGCCTCCATGCCGTAGTCGGCTTTCAGGATCGCGGACGGTGCCTTGAAGCCGGAGTTGGACGTGGGCGAGGTGAAGGCCATCTGCTTGCCCTTGATGTCCTCGACATTCTCGATGCCGGAGCCGGGATAGGTGATGATCTCCATCTCGTATCCGAAGCCGCCATCCTCGGAGGCCATGATCGTGAAGGGCCGGAAGCCCGCGCAGTTCACGGCAAGCGGGTTCGAGCCGGTGTTGAAGCCCGAGATATGCAGGCGGCCCGAACGCATCGCCTCGATCTGGGCCGCGTTCGACTGGACCGGGAAGAACTGGACGCTCTTGCCCGTTGCCTCTTCCAGATGGGTCAGGAAGTCGGACCAGGCGGTCTTGTAGACGGCGGGGTCTTCGACCGGAGTGTAGGCGAAGACCAGCGTGTCGGGGTCGATCCACTGCGATTCGTCGGTGGGGATGTCCGCGATCAGATCGCCGTCGGCATCGCAAAACCGTTCGTCCAGATCGCCGCGCGGGCAGTCTTGTGCCGAGGCGGTTCCGCCAAGTGACATCAGCGCAATAGCGGATGCGCCGATCATGAGTTTCAGGTCCAGTTTCATTAGTTTCCTCCCTTGGATGCGGCTTTGTTCACCGCGACTTGATTTTCCCTATTCCGTATCATCGACAGTCAGAATGTCGACCTCCGCGCCGTCGATTGCGCTGAGAAGTTTTCCTGTTGGCCGCCGGTCGGTGACGATTGAGGTCAGTTCGGAGAAGCCGCCGACAAGCGAAAGCCCCTTGCGGTCGAACTTTTCGGAATCGATCAGCAGATGCCGCCCGACCGCCCGCTGCAACATCACGCGCTTCACCGCCGCGAAGCCGCGCACGATTTCCGACGGACCCTCGGCAGAAATGCCGGACGCGCCGATCAGGCAGCGGTCGACGTTGAACCGGGCGAGGAACTCAAGCGTTTCGGTGCCGATCACGGCGGATTCTGCTGCGAGGTATTCGCCCGGACAGAGAATCACTTCGGGTGCTCCGTGTCCAAGCGTCATGGCAACCGGGATCGAATTCGTGATGACCGTACACGGCGTGCCGAGCCACGCCAGGGCACGTGCCGCCTGAACCGTGGTCGAGCCTGAGTCGATCATGACCGTTTCGCCCTCCCCCACAAGGTCCGCGGCACGGCGACCGATGCGCTCGCGTTCTTCGGTCCTTGCGCTGGCGCGCTCATCCAGGCTGGGATAATGGCCATGCGCCGGAGCCGATGCGCCACCATGCGCCCGCGCGATCAGGCCGTTTTCCGCAAGCGCGTCAAGGTCGCGCCGGATGGTCTCCGTAGAAACGGAGTAGTCCCGCGCCAACTCGCTGATCCGGACATGCGGGCGCAGTTTGAGTTCCAGAAGAATCTGGCGGCGGCGCTCGGATTTCTTCGGCTTCTCGCCCGCCTTCTTCTTGCGTGTTTCGCTTTTGGTCATTCCAGTCCCGGATCTGTTCCGACAAGTTTTGTGGTGTTTCGCTCGTTTTTTCAATATTTTTGTTGCATATACCACTATCCATTGATCAAGATTCTAAAATGAAACGGAAAATCGGGTTGGTGCCGACGAAAATGCGGGAATCGCACGCAAGATTCAGGTTTGCCGGATGATCCTCCTCGTCGCTCATCTTGCGGCGGCGGTGGCGTTGCTTCTGTGGTCGGTGCGGCTGATCCGGACCGGGGTGGAACGTGCGTTCATGCCGGAACTCAAGCGCGTTCTTCGGCGGCTATCAAAAAGCAGGGTCTCGGCGGCGGCGGGGGGCGGGTTTGCTGCGATACTGTTGCAAAGCTCAACCGCAGTCGCCCTGATCGGCGCGGGCTTCGCGGTGTCCGGAATGCTTTCCAGCGCGTCCGCTCTTGCACTTCTTCTCGGCGCCGATCTGGGGTCTGCGGTGCTGACACAGGTCCTGATCCTGCCCGTTCATGAAGTCATCCCGTTTCTTCTTGTCGCGGGCGTCCTGATTTTCAGCAAGGCGCGGAGCCGGAAGGCGAAACAGGTGGGCCGAATCCTCATCGGGTTCGCACTGGTGCTGATCGCCCTCGGCATGATCCGGGAAGCGACCGCGCCTATTGGTGAAAACGGGATCGTGCAATCCATCGCCGCCTATTTCCAAGGCGACCTGCTCAGTGCCTATGTCATCGGAGCGGCACTCGCCTGGGCCATGCATTCGAGCATCGCAGCGGTGCTGACCTTCGCAACCTTCGCCGCAACAGGCCTGATCGCCGGGCATGTGGCCGCGGCGCTGGTGATCGGCGCCAATCTTGGAGCCGCGGCGATCCCTCTCAGCCTTCTTTGGTCAAGCGGTCGCCCGGCACATCTTGTCCTTCTCGGCAACCTCCTTGCACGCGGGGTCGCCACACTTCTCTTTCTTGCGTTGCTGCTGCGTGGCGGCATCGACCTCGCCTATCTGGGGGCTGGACCGGCGCAGCAAGCGATCTCGCTGCACATCGTCATGAACGTGACCATGCTGGTCCTTGCATTGCCATTCGTGGGACGGCTGATCGACATGGCCGCCGTTGCGCTTCCCAAACACGCAAAGGCATCGCCAGAGACGCTGAGCGCCCTTGATGCCGATGCTTTGGATCACCCGCCCCTGGCCTTGGCCTGCGCGCAACGCGAACTGCTGCGGATGGCGGAAACCGTGCAGTCCATGCTGGTTCCCGTGATTCAGCTTTTCCGTGAATGGGACCCGGAGGTCGCCCGCGTGATCGAGTTGCGCGAGACCGACGTGGACCGGATGCACTTCGAGACCAAGATCTATGTCTCCCGTCTGCGGGAGACCGACCTTTCCGCCGAGGACGAGAAACGGACGCTCGACATCGTGGCGCTCGCCAATAATTTCGAAGATGCAGCCGACAGGATCGCGGTGAACCTGACGGCGCTGGCGAAGAAGATGCAGGATCAGGCGCTGACCTTTTCGCCCGACGGCCTGTCCGACCTTGAAGATTTCCACGATCAGATCGTCACGAACGGCCAGCTCGCGCTCAGCGTGCTGACCACCGGCGATGCCGAAGCCGCCCGTCAACTGGTCGCCGAGAAGGACCGGATTCGGGTCGAGGAACAGAAGTTGCAGGAGTCCCATCTCAAACGGCTCCAGGAACGTGGAACGGCCAGCATCGAGACGACGAACATGCACCAGGAAACCTTGCGCCTGCTGAAGCAGATCAACGCCGCTTTGACCTATGTCGCCTACCCCATCGCGGAGGAAACGGGCGACCTGCTGGGCAGCCGTCTGGCGCGGCCGGCTACGTCGAGAAGCCCGGCATGAAGGGGAACGGGGATATCGCGCAGCAGATCGCCGCCCTGCCCGTGCACTGGGACAAGTCCGGCAAATTGCGGGTACTCATGGTCACCTCGCGCAACACGGGACGCTGGGTCATGCCGAAGGGCTGGCTGATGGATGGCAAGAAGCCCTGGCAGGCAGCCAAGATCGAGGCGCTGGAGGAAGCCGGTGCGGTTGGGTTTATCTCGGATCGACCGATCGGCCGCTACCACTACACCAAGCGGCTTGGACGGGGGAAGAAACTGCGCTGCCGCGTGACCGTCTATCCGATGATGGTCGACAAGCTGAAACGGCGCTGGAAAGAACGCAAGGAGCGCAAGCGGCACTGGTTCTCGCTGAATAAAGCCGCGAAGCATGTCAACGAGGATGACCTGACCGCGCTTCTGAAAACACTCGCTCAGAACCCGGAAAAACTGACGATCATGGAGGAGATGCGCGACGCCTCGTGAGGCTTCGCGAACAATGGGCCGTCTGAACGGCCTGTCATAAATGGGAGGAACCAAGATGACTACATTAAAACTTGCTGCGGCGGGATCGCTTGTTGCCCTTGTCGCGTCGCTGAACGCGGCGCAAGCCGACAAGCTGACACTCTATTGCAGCCCTGACCCGGAATGGTGCGAACTCGTCGTCCAGACTTTCGAGGCCGAGACCGGCATCGACGTGGACATGACGCGGAAATCGTCCGGCGAGACCTTCGCGCAGATCAAGGCCGAGGCGTCCAACCCCAGGGGAGATGTCTGGTTCGGTGGAACCGGCGACCCGCACCTTCAGGCGGCGGCAGAAGGCCTGACCGAGGCCTACGAGTCGCCGATGCGCGATCAGCTTCAGCCCTGGGCGATCAGCCAGGCGGAAAGTGCGGACAACAAGACCATCGGTATCTACTCGGGTGCGTTGGGCTATGGCTACAACACCGACTTGCTGGCAGCGAACGGCCTGCCGGAGCCGTCCTGCTGGGAGGATCTGCTGAAGCCCGAATACAAGGGTCACATCCAGATGGCGAACCCGAACTCTTCGGGCACGGCTTATACGACGCTGGCCACGATGGTTCAGTTGTTCGGTGAGGACGAAGGCTTCGAGTACATGAAGAAGCTGCACGCCAATATCAACCAGTACACCAAGTCCGGCTCGGCCCCGATCAAGGCGGCGGCGCGGGGCGAGACCACGATCGGCATCGTCTTCATGCATGACGCGGTGGCGCAGGCGGTTGCGGGTTTCCCGGTCAAGGTGGTCGCCCCTTGTGAGGGCACGGGCTATGAGATCGGCTCGATGTCCATCATCGCGGGTGCGCGCAACATGGACGAGGCCAAGCAGTTCTACGACTGGGCACTGACGCCCGAGGCGCAGGCGCTGGCATTGCAGGCGAATTCGTACCAGGTGCCATCGAACGTGAGCGCGCCGACCTCGGACAAGTCGCCTGACCTGTCGTCGATCAAGCTGATCGACTACGACTTCGCCAAATACGGATCCAGCGACGAGCGTCGCCGCCTGTTGCAGAAGTGGGACGAGGAAGTCTCGACGCTGCCGCAGTAACCGGTGAGGACCGTCTCGACAGAAAACAGGAACCACCCGGCGCTGATCTTCTGGATCGCCGCCGGGTGGTTCGCCCTGTTCGTCCTGCCCTGGTACGGCATCGAGGATTTCTGGACCTTTGAATGGCTGGTCGACGGCTATCCGTTCGATGAGGATTATGCGCCCGCCGCGTTCCTGTTGTTGCAGGGTGAGAAGCTGTGGCTCGCGCCTCTGGTCCTGCCGCTTCTGATCGCGCTTCTGGCGATCGGGAAGACGAAAAGCCATCCGGTCTATGCGAAATCGCTGATCCTTGCCGGTGCGCTCGGCTTCGGCTGGATGATCGCGCAAGGTTTTGGCATCGGCATCCGGGGCTTCAATTACGACTGGCTCACCGCCCTTTTCGGAGAGCTGGGCGACCGGCAATATGGCATGGGCTATGGCGCGCTGGTCATGGCGTCGGCCTTTCTGTTCCTCTTCACGCAGGGCATCGCGGCGCGGGGCGCGATCAATGGCGATGTCTTCGTCGTCAGCGCCATCGGCGGGGTCATCGTGATCGTCACGGCCTTTGTCTTCTTCCCCATCGCCAAGATGCTGTTCGCCGCTTTTGTCACGGAAGACGGCAGCTATTCCATCGCCGTCTTCTTCGGCAAGTTCTTCGACGACCGTCTCTGGGGACTCGGGTGCCTTGCCGGGGCACGCTGCGGCGTTGCCTGGAACTCGCTATTCCTCGCCATCGCGGTGGGTTTCATCACCACCGCGCTTGGCCTTGCCTTCGCGCTGGTCGTCACCCGGTCGGGGTTCCGGTACAAGCGCCTGCTCCGCGCCCTGACGGTCCTGCCGATCATCACGCCGCCCTTCGTGATCGGGCTGGCACTGATCCTGCTCTTTGGCCTGTCGGGTTCGGTGACGGTTTTCTTCGCCGACCTCTTCGGCATGCAGCCGACGCGCTGGCTCTATGGCCTGCCTGGGCTGATCATCGCGCAGACGCTGGCCTTCACACCCATCGCATTCCTCGTGCTGATCGGCGTGGTCGAGGGCGTTTCACCGTCGATGGAGGAAGCCGCCCAGACATTGCGCGCGACCCGCTGGCAGGTATTCCGCACCGTGTCGCTTCCGCTGATGCGACCGGGGCTGGCGAATGCATTCCTGTTGGGCTTCATCGAGAGCATGGCCGATTTCGGCAACCCGCTCGTCCTCGGCGGCAATTTCGACGTTCTGTCGACCGAGATCTTCTTCGCCATCGTCGGTGCGCAATACGATCAGGGCAAGGCCGCCGTTCTGGCGATGGTTCTGCTGTTCTTCACTTTGTCGGCCTTTTACGCCCAGCGCATGTGGCTGGGGAAAAAGAGCTACACGACCGTGACCGGCAAGGGCGATGCCGGGGTGCATCCACTGATGCCTTCGGGCCTTGCGGTGCCGGTCTTCGTCGTGGCGCTTGGCTGGGGCATCTTCACTCTGATTGTCTATGTGATGATCATCTACGGCAGTTTCGTGAGACTCTGGGGCGTCGATAGCACGCTGACCGTCAAGCATTATGTCGATGCTTTCTCCATTCGGATAACCGAGCACGGCATCCAGTGGGCTGGCTTCGCCTGGGACAGTTTCTGGGCGACGATCAAGATCGCAACGATTGCCGCACCGCTGACAGCCATTGTGGGACTGGTGACCGCCTACCTGCTGACGCGGCAGTCCTTCGCGGGCAAGAACGCGTTCGAGTTCGGGACCATGCTGTCCTTTGCCATCCCCGGCACGGTGATCGGCGTGAGCTATATTCTTGCCTTCAACGTGCCGCCCATCGAGATCACCGGGACGGGCATCATCCTTGTCGTCAGCTTCATCTTCCGGAACATGCCGGTCGGCGTGCGGGCGGGTATCGCCAGCATGTCGCAGCTCGACAAGTCGCTGGATGAGTCCTCGCTGACGCTGGGCGCGAATTCCTGGCAGACCTTCCGCCGGGTGATCCTGCCGCTTCTGCGCCCCGCGATCCTCGCCGCGCTGGTCTATTCCTTCGTCCGGGCCATGACAGCGATCTCGGCGGTGATCTTCCTGGTTTCGGCGCAGTACAACATGGCGACCGCCTATATCATCGGCCGTGTCGAGAATAACGAATACGGCATCGCGGTGGCCTATTCGACCGCGCTGATCTTCGTGATGCTGGCGGCGGTGGGCCTGCTTCAACTTCTCGTCGGCCGGGTCCAGATCGGGCGGCGCACTCAATTTGCCTCGGAGAGGATGAAATGACCGAACCGACCATCAACGCAAAGGCCGCGCCGGTCCGTTTCGAAGGCGTCTCCAAAGTCTTCGGCAAGGACGTGATCGCCGTCGACAATATCGACCTGTCCGTCGATGCCGGGAAGCTGGTGACGCTGCTGGGGCCGTCGGGCTGCGGCAAGACAACGACGCTGAGAATGATCGCGGGGCTGGAAATGGCGTCCTCGGGCCGTATCCTGATCGGGGATCGGGACGTGACCAATCTTCCGGCCACCGACCGCGACGTGTCGATGGTGTTCCAGTCCTATGCGCTCTTCCCGCATATGAGTGTGCTTGAGAACGTCATGTACGGTCTCACCTTTTCCGGGTTCGGCAAGGAGGAAGCGCGGGCAAAAGCGTTGAAGGGACTGGAACTGGTCGGCCTCAAGGGCTTCGACAGCCGCCTGCCCTCGGAACTCTCCGGGGGCCAGCAACAGCGCGTGGCCGTGGCCCGTGCTCTGGTCCTGGAGCCGCAGGTGCTTTTGTTCGACGAACCGCTGTCCAACCTCGACGCCAAGCTGCGTCGGCAGGTGCGGGAGGACATCCGCGCCATCCAGCAGGATCTGGGCCTGACGGTTGTCTACGTCACCCATGACCAGGAGGAGGCGCTCGCGGTCTCCGACGAGATCGTGGTGATGCGGAACGCCGCCATCGCCCAGATGGGCACGCCCCGGCAGCTTTACGACGCGCCGAACGATCGCTTCGTGGCCGATTTCATCGGCGAGGCGAACCTGCTGACCTGCGAAATCGTCGCTGTCGAAAACGGTCTTGCGACAATCGAGATCGAGGGCTACCGCCATCTCCTCCCGGCGCGCGATCTCGGCCCCGGCCCGGCGACCATTGCCGTCCGCCCTTCGCGGCTGGTGATCGGTGCCGACCGGGGTGTGCCCGCAACCGTCGCCAAGGCGACCTATGTCGGTGTGCGCATGGAATACACTCTGACCGGCGCATTCGGGCAGGTCTTCGCCGTCCATGACGATGTGGATGCGCCGCTTGAACCGGGCAGTGAGGTCCGGATGGGTTTCGCGGAGAAAGGGCCGGTTCTATTGCCAGGTTAGGCCCATGCCCGATCTTCTGATCATCTCCCACCCCGAAGTCGTCGTCGACCCGGCGATTCCCATCCAGGACTGGCGACTATCCGATACCGGGCGCCGCCGGGCCTCCGACTTCGCCACCTCGCCCGTCTTCGTCGGCGTCACACAAATATGGACCAGCGCGGAGCGGAAGGCTGCGGACACCGCGGAACTGCTCGCCGGGCCAGGAGGATTGAGCGTCTCTGTCGATCACCGTCTTGGCGAGAACGACCGCAGCGCAACGGGTTTTCTGCCTCCGGCCGAATTCGAGGCCGCAGCCGACGCCTTCTTTGCCCGGCCGGAAGACAGCTCACGGGGCTGGGAACGCGCGATAGACGCGCAATCCCGGATCGAAGCCGCAGTTCGAGAGATTGTCTCAGGGCATGATGGCGGTGATCTCGCCATTTGCACACATGGCGGCGTTGGAACGCTGCTTTGGTGTGCCATGAAAGGCGTGCCCATCTCGCGGCGTTACGATCAACCGCGACAGGGACATTACTGGTGCGCGAACCTGTCGGACCTGAGCCCGGCTCACGGCTGGCTTCCATTGTGATCTGTCCCCAATGAAGTGGTCCGCCGTAATGTTTAGGCAAACGGAGGATCAAAATGGCTGCGAAGCGAAACGAGCCGGAAGAGATTGTCTGAACCGCGCCGGGTTTGTCGGATCGAAGTCGCGATCCTGTCTAGCCCCCTGTTTCCGCGCCACTGATTTGGGCTTTCTCTAATACGGTTTCTGGGACGATTGGGCGCATGTTGAGCGCCTGATACGGTCGTGTTGTGCAAATCCAAATCGGCTGCCGAAATTGTCTTTCGGTCGCCGTTCCCGACCTTCACGGAAATCTTCCGCGATGTTGTTGGAGAACAAACAGCACTCGATCCCGTGCGCTTATCCAACCCCTATGAACCACAGAAGCGTCATTGCTCCGATAATCGCGCTGGCCGTCGTCATAGTGTCGGCCCTGGCGTTGCCGCTCCACGCGCAATCTTCAAGACCGTTCCTTGCCAGCTACCTGCCAGAGGTCATGCCGGCCGATCTGGTCGAGGGTGCCGATGCGTGGGGACCGATCCGCGGGGACGTGCCTGTTGCCCCGGTTTTGAGTGGCGGGAAGGAAGTCGGTTACGTCTTCATCACTTCAGACTTCGTCGGAACCACCGGCTACTCCGGGAAGCCGATCCACACAATGGTCGCCATCGATCACGACGCGCGGGTCCTCGGCGTCCAACTGGTAAAGCATTCCGAACCAATCGTGCTGATTGGCATTCCCGACCGCAAGATTCGAGATATGGCGGCGGGCTATCGCGGCGTCGACCTGGTTGCCGAAGCGGCAAAGCGTGGCTCCACCCACGATCTGAACATCATCTCCGGGGCGACCGTAACCGTCATGGTGATCGATGACGGGATCATCCGCGCCGGGCTCAAGGTTGCCCGGGCCCTGGGTCTCGGCGGTCTGGCGTCGGAGGTTGCGAGTGGCCCGGTCTTTGAGATCGACGAAACAGTCGCCGCCCCCAAAAGCTGGATGGAAATGGAGGGCGACGGAACAGTGCGCCGCCTGTCACTGGACGTTGGCCAGGTCAATGAGGCCTTCGAGGCGATGGACGATCCGCGCGCCGCCGACCGCGCCCTGACGGAGCCGCCGGAGACGACTTTCATTGATATGCAATTGGCTCTGGTCAGCGTGCCGGGCATCGGTGAGGCGATCCTGGGTGAAGCCGACAACCGCAACCTGCAGGACTGGCTGGACCCCGGCGACCACGCCATCGCCGTGGTCGGGCGCGGGCTCTATTCTTTCAAGGGCTCGGGATACGTGCGAGGCGGGATCTTCGACCGGATCGTCCTGATCCAGGACGATGTCACGGTGCGTTTCCGCGACCGCGGCCACCGACGCATGGGGCAGATCGCGGTATCCGACGCGCCGGAGTTCACCGAGCGCGACATCTTCAAGATTCCCGCCGACCAGGGGTTCGATCCGACGAAACCCTTCCGGCTGCAACTGCTGGTCCAGAGAGAAGTCGCGGCGATCGAAAAAGTCTTTACAACCTTCGAGTTGAGCTACGACCTGCCATCCGCCTTCAAGATCGACACGACACCGGCCGCCGCCCCCGCAACCGCCCTCGACGCGCCCGAGGAGGAGGAAGCGGCCCAGTCCGATCTTTGGAAACGGGTCTGGGAAGGAAAGACAGTCGAGATCGCAATTGTCCTGATCATGCTCGCGGTTCTGACGGTCGCCTTTTTCTTCCAGGGCTTCGTCACCCGGTCGGAACGCTTCACTTACTGGTTCCGCATGTCCTTCCTTACAGCCACCCTGGTCTTCCTCGGCTGGTATGCGAATGCGCAACTGTCGGTCGTAAACGTCATGGCGCTGTTCGGAGCACTGACCACCGATTTCTCCTGGCAGGCGTTCCTGCTGGATCCACTGACCTTCATCCTCTGGTTCTCGGTCGCCGCCGCATTGCTTTTCTGGGGCCGCGGTGCCTATTGCGGATGGCTCTGCCCATTCGGCGCGCTTCAGGAATTGACCAACCGGGTCGCGCGTCGTCTGGGCGTGCCTCAGGTCAAACTGCCATGGGGACTGCACGAACGCCTCTGGGCGGTGAAGTACATGCTGTTCCTCGGCCTCTTCGGCGTCTCGCTCTATTCCATTGAGCAGGCCGAGCACCTGGCGGAAGTGGAGCCTTTCAAGACAGCCATCGTCCTGAAATTCATGCGCGCATGGCCCTTCGTCGCCTATGCAGGTGCGCTGGTCATCGCCGGGCTTTTCGTGGAGCGCTTCTACTGCCGCTATCTCTGCCCTCTTGGCGCGGCGCTGGCGATCCCGGCGCGGTTACGCATGTTCGACTGGCTCAAACGTTACAAGGAATGCGGAAACCCCTGTCATACCTGCGGGAACGAATGCCCGGTCGAGGCGATCCATCCCACCGGCCAGATCAATCCCAACGAATGCATCAACTGCATGCATTGCCAGGTGCTCTACCAGTCGGAATCCAAATGCCCCGTCGTCATCCGCCAGATCAAGCGGCGCGCGGCGGTCGGAACACCCGATGTGCCACGCAAGGATGCCGCGGCCATCGGCAATCACCCCAACCTTCAGCAACAAAAGGGAGAAGGTCATGTCTAAGAAATCCAAGCAGGGCGTCAGCAGACGCGGGTTCCTGGGGGCCAGCGCCTCGGGAGCAGCCATCGTCGGAGGCACAGGGGGCCGTTTGGGGCTGCTCGGCGGAGCGGCGGCCCTGACCGCGGCCGGCGCGACCGGGGCCAAGGCTCAGTCCGGCGGCCACGCCGGGACGCCGGGGCCCGGCGAGTTGGACGAATATTATGGCTTCTGGTCGTCGGGCCAGACCGGCGAGATGCGCATTCTTGGCGTGCCGTCGATGCGCGAACTGATGCGGGTGCCGGTCTTCAACCGCTGCTCGGCGACAGGCTGGGGTCAGACCAACGAGAGCCTCAAGATCCTGACCCAGGACATGCTGCCACAGACGAAGGAGTATCTTGCGGCGCAGGGCAAAAAGATCCACGACAACGGCGATTTGCACCACGTCCACATGTCCTTCACTGAAGGAAAATACGACGGTCGTTACCTGTTCATGAACGACAAGGCCAACACCCGTATCGCCCGCGTGCGCTGCGACGTGATGAAAGCCGACAAGATCATCGACATCCCGAACGCCAAGGCGATCCATGGGCTGCGCCCGCAAAAATGGCCGCGCACCAACTATGTCTTCGCCAATGGCGAGGATGAGGTGCCAATGGTCAATGATGGCCAGATCCTCGACGATCCGTCGCAATACGTGAACTTCTATACTGCCGTCGATGCTGACGAAATGAAGGTCGCGTGGCAGGTGATGGTCTCGGGCAACCTCGACAACACCGACTGCGATTACGATGGAAAATACGCCTTCTCGACCTCCTACAACTCGGAAATGGGCATGACGCTCCCCGAGATGATGGAAGCCGAGATGGATCACGTCGTGATCTTCAATATCGCCGAGATCGAGAAAGGCATCGCCGAGGGCGACTTCATCGAAATGAACGGTGTCAAGGTGATCGACGGGCGCAAGGGGCAGAACAAGAAGTATACCCGCTACGTCCCGATCCCGAACTCGCCGCATGGCTGCAACATGGCACCGGACAAGATCCACCTGTGCATCGCTGGCAAGCTGTCGCCGACGGTCTCGGTGCTTGACGTGCGCAAGTTCGACGCGCTCTTCGAGGACGACAGCCTTGACCCGAGATCCGTGGTGGTGGCGGAACCTGAGCTGGGTCTCGGCCCGCTTCACACCTGCTTCGACGGACAGGGCAACTGCTTCACGACGCTCTTCCTCGACAGCCAGGTGGTGATGTGGAATTTGGAGAACGCGATCCGCGCCTATAATGGCGAGGACGTGGACCCGATCATCACCAAGCACGACGTTCACTACCAGCCCGGTCACAACTCGACCTGTGAAGGCGAAACGCTGGACGCCAGCGCCAAGTACTACCTCTCAATGAACAAGTTCTCGAAGGACCGGTTCCTCAACGTCGGCCCGCTGAAGCCTGAAAACGAGCAACTCTTCGCGATCGAAGGCGACGAGATGACGTTGCTCCATGACGGGCCGACCTTCGCGGAACCGCACGACTCGATCCTGGTCCACCGCTCCAAGGTGAACCCGTTGAGTGTCTGGGACCGCAACGATCCGATGTGGGCGGATGCGCGGGCACAGGCCGAGATTGACGGCGTCGACATTGACGATTGGCAGGACACGGTGATCCGGGACGGCAACAAGGTCCGGGTCTGGATGTCGAGCCAGGCGCCGGAATTCAGCCTGTCGCAATTCACCGTCAAACAGGGAGACGAGGTGACGGTTTATGTCACCAACCTGGATGACATCGACGACCTGACCCACGGTTTCACGCTGAACAACCACGGGGTCGCGATGGAAATCGGGCCTCAGGCCACGGCCTCGGTCACCTTCACCGCGTCGAAACCGGGCGTTTACTGGTACTATTGCCAGTGGTTCTGCCATGCGCTCCACATGGAGATGCGTGGGCGGATGTTCGTGGAGCCCACGGGCACATGACTCGCGCCGTTCCCCTCCTTGCGCTTGCCGCGCTGATCCTGACGGCCGCACCTTCCGTGGCCGAACGGACCCGCGTGCCTGCAGGCTCGGGACACCTCCGGCACGCTCTGGCGGCCGCGAAGGAGGGGGACGAACTGATCCTTGCACCGGGGCGGCATTCCGGCCCGGTGCGTCTTGAAATTCCGCTGACGCTGAGGGGCGAGCCCGGCGCGGTGATAGACGCGGGCGGACTGAGTTCGGTGGTGACGGTGGACGCGCCGGACGTGATCGTCACCGGGCTGACCCTGACGGGGTCCGGACGCGATCACGAGGCGATCGATTCCGGCGTGTCGCTCACCCGCAATGCGCGCGGCGCGCGGGTGCTGGACAATGTGATCGAGGGCAATCTCTACGGCGTCGACATCCACGGCGCGCGCGACGCGCTGGTGAAGGGCAACCGGATCGAGGGGTTGCGGCTGAACCGCATGAACGACCGGGGCAATGGCGTCTATGTCTGGAACGCTCCCGGATCGGTGGTCGAAGACAACGAGATAAGGTACGGGCGCGACGGGATTTTCTCTAATGTTTCCAAGCGCAATATCTATCGCGGAAACCTGATGCGCGATCTGAGGTTCGCTGTCCATTACATGTACACCAACGACAGCGAAGTCTCCGACAACGTCTCCATCGGCAACCACCTCGGCTTCGCGATGATGTATTCCGACCGAATCACGGCGAAGGACAACATCTCGATCCGCGACCGCGACTATGGCGTCATGCTGAACTACACCAAATCCTCGGATGTCTTCGGCAACGTGGTTCTGAAGGGACCCAGAAAGTGCGGGTTCATCTACAACAGCCACCGCAACCTTCTGGCCGACAATATCTTCGAAGGATGCGAGATCGGTATTCATTTCACGGCAGGCTCCGAACGCAATACGATCACCGGAAATGCATTCATCGGCAACCGGACGCAGGTGAAATACGTGGGTACCAGCGATGTGGAGTGGAGCTTCGAAGGTCGCGGAAATTTCTGGTCGGATCACCCGGCATTCGACCTCGATGGAGATGCGCGGGCCGACAGCGCCTATCGCCCCAACGATCTGATGGATCACATCCTGTGGTCACAGCCCGCCGCCAAACTGCTGCTTGGCGCGCCAGCGGTGCAGATCGTCCGGTGGAGCCAGGCCCAGTTCCCCGCGACGTTGCCCGGCGGCGTGGTGGACAGCCATCCCCTGACAGCGCCGCCCGTGCGCGACATTCCCGAAACCATTCTCAACCTCGCCCGAGCCGAACCGCTCTGGGCAACAGGAGGCGGACGTGACGATGCTCAGCCTTTCCAACCTGACTAAGCGCTTTGGTCCGGAGATCGCGCTCGACGGCGTGGACCTCGAACTCGCTGCTGGCGAGCGGGTGGCGCTTCTTGGCCACAACGGCGCGGGAAAATCCACGCTGATGAAGCTGGTTCTCGGCCTGATCAATGCCAGCGAAGGACGGTTGGAGATCGCCGGTCACCCGCCCGGCTCGCCCGTGGCCCGCGCGCTCACCTCTTACCTTCCGGAGAACGTCGCATTCCACCCCGCGCTCACCGGACGTGAACAACTCCGCCACTACCTCAGGCTTCGGGGCGCGAAGCCTGACGAAGCGGGTAGGCTCCTTGACCGGGTCGGGCTGGGCGATGCCGCCGACCGCCGGATCGGCACATATTCTAAGGGAATGCGCCAGCGCGTCGGGCTGGCCCAGGCACTGATCGGGCGACCCCGCCTGATGGTGCTGGACGAACCGACCAGCGGCCTCGACCCGGTGTCACGTCGGGAGTTTTACGCGCTTCTCGACGAACTCGCCGCGACGGGTACCGCGATCCTGCTGTCTTCCCACGCGCTTTCCGAGGTCGAGACCAAGACCGATCGCATCGTCATCCTGTCAAAGGGGCGGAAGATCGCCGAGGGCACGCTGGAGGCACTCCGTGCGCAGGCGGCGTTGCCGCTCACCATCCTTCTGCGCCCGCGCGACGGCGGCGCGGATGCGCTTGCCGCCGCCTTTCCGGAGGCGCGCCGGTCCGCCGATCACCTGACGCTCACCTGCGCGCAATCGGAAAAACTGGCGCTGATGGCGCGCCTCTCCGGCTCGACGGACACGTTGGCCGATTTCGATGTGCTGCCGCCCAGCCTCGACGACATTTATGCCCATATCAGCCGGAGAGCCGCGTGATGTTCACCCGCATTCTTTCCACCACCCGGATCGAGTTCCTGATCGCGCTCCGCAATCGCTGGGTGGTCATTGCCACGGCGATGATGATGTTGTTCTCGCTAGTTCTCTCGGTCGCCGGTTCTGCGCCGACGGGCGAACTGGGGGCCGACGGGCTCTCGGTGATTGTGGCGAGCCTGACTTCGCTCTCAGTCTATCTGGTGCCGCTCATCGCGCTGCTCATTTCCTTCGATGCGGTGGCCGGCGAGGTGGAGCGCGGCACGCTGCCACTGCATCTGACCTACCCGCTGGGGCGGGGAGAGCTTCTGGCGGGCAAGTTCGCCGCGCAACTCGCCGTGGTGGCAGTTGCGGTGACGCTCGGCTACTCGGTCGCAGCCGTGGTTGCCATTCAATCCGGCGGCTTGCCGGCGCTGACCGGGCTCCCGGCCCTCTTCCGGCTGATCTGGACCTCCATTCTGCTCGGAGCGGCATTTCTCTCGCTGGGCCACGTCATGTCGTCGCTGGCCCGTCGCCCCTCCGGTGCAGCGGGCATGGCCATTGCGCTCTGGCTGGTGGTCATCGTTCTCTACGACCTCGGGTTGCTTGCGGCGATCGTTGCCGATGATGGCGGCGCATTCACCCAACGGGTTTTCCCCTGGCTTCTGATCGCCAACCCGGCGGACGCCTTCCGTATCTACAACCTCGCCGCGTCGGAAGCGGTCGGTGCGGCCTCGGGACTTGCCGGTGCGGCCAGTTCCATCGCCGGATGGAAACCGCTCGCCTCGCTTCTTGTCTGGCCGCTGATGGCTGCCATTCTCGCGCGCCTGGTTTTCAGAAAGGTTCAACCATGAGAGTCCTGGCCATTGCGCTTGCACTGTTGTCGCTCGCAGCCTGCAAGGAGGACCTTGCGGGCAAGCCCGCTCCGGTCGAGATGACCGTCGAGGCCGTGGGCTTCTACTGCCAGATGGATCTGTTCGATCACGTGGGACCCAAAGGTCAGATCCACCTCGACGGTATGCCCGCCCCGGTCTTCTTCAGCCAGGTTCGGGATGCCATCGCCTATCTGCACATGCCCGAACAGAATCACGCCGTGCGTGCCACCTATGTTCAGGACATGACAGGCGCGGATTGGGCCGAGCCCGGGGAGTGGATCGCCGCCGAGGACGCGTTCTACGTCCTTGGTTCCGACAAAATGGGTGGGATGGACTCGCCAGAATTCGTGCCGTTCTCGGAGGAGGACGCCGCGCGGGACTTCGCCGCCCTCCACGGTGGAGAGGTCCGGCGGTTCGACCAAATCGAACCGGAAGACACGCTGTTCCCGACTGTGGCCGCGTCCCCTGACAACGATGATCTCGCCGCACGGCTCCACTCCCTCCGCTCTGAGAAAGGGACCAACTGATGCGCCTCTCCCGCCGCCGATTCCTGAGCATCGCCTCCGCCGCAGCGCTGGCGGCACCTGCCGCGGCACATGCCTTTCGCTGGCAGGGCACCGCGATCGGAGCGAAGGCCCAGATCGTTCTTGACCATCCCCGCGCGGCGGAGATCACTGCCCGCGCACTGACCGAGATCGACCGGCTGGAGGATATCTTCAGCCTCTACCGGCCGGGCTCTGCCCTAAACCAACTGAACGCCAACGGTCACCTTCCGGCCCCTCCTTTCGAGCTCCTCGAATGCCTTGCAACCGCGCGCCGCGCCCATAGCCTGACCGGCGGCCGTTTCGATCCAAGCGTCCAGCCGCTCTGGCAGGTTCTGGCTGAGGCCTGGGCAGAGGGTCACCCGCCCGCCGAAGCGGAACTCATCCGCGCACGTCGGCTGATCGGCTTCGACCGTGTCCGTTTCGACAGCGCGGCAGTGACGCTTGGGCCGAAGCAGGCACTTACGCTGAACGGGATCGCCCAGGGCTACATTGCGGATCGGATCGCGAACCTGATGCGAGGCGAAGGCGTGACGGACGTTCTGATCGACACCGGAGAGATCAGCGCGCTTGGCACCTGGCCTGTTGAAGTGGCCAACAGCCAGGACAGGTTGTCACTGACGAACCGCGCATTGGCGACATCGGCGCATATCGGCACGACATTCGACGCCGCCGGTCGGGTCGGCCACATCCTTGACCCGGCAATTGGCGAATTCCGTCATCCAGTGATCGCCAGCCTGTCGATCAGCGCGCGCGATGCCGCGTTTGCCGACGCGCTTTCGACCGGTCTTATCCTTTCGCGAAGCCGGGAAGAAATCGTCTCGACTTTGCGCAATCTCAAAGACACGAAGCTGGAAAGCATCAGTGTCCAATGAAACGGGTCAAATAGAAGGAAAAAGCATGCAACCCAGAATGACCTTTATGATCGCCGCGTCGGTGATGTTGTCCGGAGCTTCGGTGCAGGCCGCCGACCCGGCCAAGGGCGAATCCGACTTCAAACGTTGCCGGGCCTGCCATTCGATCACGGCTGACGACGGCACTGCCATACAGAAAGGCGGCAAGACGGGACCGAACCTCTACAACGTTGTCGGTCGCACCGCGGGCACGGCAGAGGGTTTCGGCTATGGGGACTCGCTTGTTGCCGCCGGGGAGGCCGGGCTCGTCTGGGATGAGGAAAGCCTTGCTTCCTATGTCCAGGATCCCAATGCTTTCCTGCAAGAATTTCTCGACGACACCGGTGCCAAGTCGAAGATGACCTTCAAACTGAAGAAGGGCTTCGAGGATATGGCCGCCTATCTCGCTTCCGTCTCCGGCGGCGCATGATCCGATCCGGCGGAGCGACCAGGCTCCGCCGTCCGGGTTGAAGCCGGTTTGCGTCCTGCCTTCGGTCCTGCGAGCCACGGCGTCAGGCGCGCAGCCGCGATTGCAAAAGCTGCGGTCCAGAGAATTGCCGCCAGTGTGATTCCGTCGAAACCGGCGATCGTGCGCAGCCCCACCAGGGCGCGCACCAATGCCGCTGCGATCAGCAAGCCAAACGCCAGCGTCAAGTCGACCCCCGCAACCAGATCACGCCCGGTGTGACCCAGCGTCGCCCTGACCATGACTGCCAGGGTCATGCCTCCCATGGCCCCTGCCCCCAGCAGGTGCATCCCCGCAGCCTCCGAAACAAGTCCAGCGGCACTGCCCGCGGCCGCCAGCAAGCCCAGCGGCACGAAGGCGTAGGCCACATGCAGCATCAGCAAAAGCGGCGAGCGCCAGGTCGCCGCGCCACGCCACCGCGCGAGCCGGATTGCATGCAACACGCCGGCAAGTGACAGCGCAACCGCGACATGCAGTCCCTGCCCGCCCAGTGCCCAGAACGCCAGCGCGACCGCGCCGGCGGCCAGGCTCGCGCCATCGAACCGACCGAATGGAGAGGGCAACGGGGTAACGCCGCGTGCCGCCATCCAGTTGCGGGTGAAACTGGGAATGATGCGCCCGCCAATGAGGGTGATCAGAAAGATCACCACTGCCAACCCGAACCTTGCACCGACTTCCGCCGAGCCCCGGATCAGAGCCTCAGTATGAAAGATGACATTGGACGCAAGAAGAAGGCCGAGCGGCACCACGACCTTCAGGTTTCGCCAGTTCCGTCCGGCAACGATCTCCACTAGAAAGACGGCGCCGACTGCCGCAAGAAACGCGCAATCGACAATCGCCGCTGAAACCGGCCCCAAAGGAAGAATGCCCGCGACGGCACCTCGTCCTGAAAGCCAGAGCAACGTCAGCGCCGCCAGCGGCCAGCCCTGTTTTGGCATCCGTCCGGTCCAGTTGGGTATGGCGGTGAACAGGAAGCCTGAAATGACTGCGCTGCCGTAGCCGAAAATCATCTCGTGCACATGCCAATCCGTCGGTCGAAACGGCCCGTCGAGAACGACACCGCCCCGCCAGATCAGCCACCAGAGCGGAATCACTGCGAGCCCGAACCATATCGCGGCCAGGAAGAACGGTCGCAGGCCCAGACTCAGCAGGGCGGGACCTTGAAAGGTATTCCGGGGCATCCGGTGATCTCTTCGGTCTTGTGAATCGCGGTTTTGTCTGCCCGGTGATTGCATTAACCAGAGCGAACAACCTTGCGGATGCGCAAACTCCCTCGGAGAACCATGACGAAACTGGATTCAAGTCTGCTGAGCGGTCTGCCGCCGTTTTCCCGCCTTTCGGGCGATCAGATTCGCGAGATCCTTTCTCATGCGATGCCGCAACGATGGGACGAGGGGCGCGAAGTCTTCCATGCTGGTGAAGAAGCCAAATTTTTCTATCTTTTGCTCGATGGCGCGATCCGTGTCGTCCGCACGACGGCGGATGGCGAGCAGGTCGTTCCTCTCCACATCCCGCCGGGACAGCTCTTCGGCATCGCACCGGCATTCAACCTCAATGAATATCCGGCCAGTGCTGTCGCTGCCGTCGAATGTCTCACGCTTTCCTGGCCGACAAGGCTTTGGTCCGGTTTTGTCGAACGCTATGACGGGTTTGCCTCCGAGACCTGGCGAACCATCGGTGAGCGGATGCAGCAACTGCACACAAGGGTCGAGGAATTGGCGACCCGAGCGGTGGAACAGCGCGTCGCCTCGGTCCTACTCCAGATCCTCCGACAATCCGGTCGCAAGGTCGATGACGGTATCGAAATTCCTTTCCCGATTACCCGTGCGACAATCGCCGAGATGACCGGCACGACCTTGCACACGGTGAGCCGGCTTCTCTCCGCCTGGGAAAAACAGGGCATCGTCGCCAGCACCCGCAAACATGTCACGATTACCGATCCCCACCGGCTGGTTGTCATCAGCGGCTCGGGTCAGGCCCCGATCGCTGACTGACCACCCGGCGCAACTCGGCCCGGAACGACTCTTCGTCCAGACCATATTCGCGGCAGGTGTCGCTGACCGTATGAAACGGTGACACCGGACATCCTACGCACAGAAACCCGCGCTCGACGAAGACGCCAGCGGTTACAGGCCAACGCTCCAACATCCGTTCCAAAGTCAGATCCGGATCGTCCAGTTCGGAGATGCTAACTGAACCTTGTTCCATAGGGCCATTCTTGATCCGGGTCCCGGTCCATTTGTTTGTCCTGTCACAACAAACCAGAAGATTGTGCCCGCGATCCGTCTGTCCACTACCCGATGGTTACCCGAATAAGGACTGCCTGCATCAGGTCTCAGGTGCCGTCCTTGCCCTCCGCCTCCTGGCCTTCCAGATTCATTCCGATCTGATCGCCGATCTTCTTCAGCGCAGGCAGAGAGATCGCCATATCCAGGATCGCGCTGATGGCCTGACCGGTGGGAGAGCCGGGTTCGCTGTCCGATGTCCGGCCCAGACCGCTTACATGGTTGATATTGATGCCTTTGATCTTCTCTGCGGGCTTCACCATCTCGCTGATGATCGCGGGCATTTTCTCAAGTCGGAGGCGTTCGGCCTCCAGCGCCATCAGTTCGGCGGAGCGGCTGTTTTCCGCCTTGATCTTCGCCGATTCCGCTTCCGCCTCGGCAAGCCGGTAGACCTTCATCGACGCCGCTTCCTCGCGCTTGATCACGCCTTTGACCTTGGCCACCTCCTGATCGGCGGCGGCCGCGATCCGGCTGCGCGTGGCGTTGGCTTCGGCATCCTGCTCGGCTGCGAGAAGCGCCAGCGCCTTGCGACGCTCGGCCTCGGCCATCTCCTTCAGCGTCCGGATGTCTTCCTCGGCCCGGACAAGCGCGGACCGGGCGCTGGTCGCCTCGGCTTTGGCCTTGCTCTCCTCCTGGCCCTTGGCGGCAATCTGGATCGTCTTGTCCTGTTCGGCCATCTCCAGGTCGCGAAGCTGGGCGATCTCGGCTTCCCGCACCTGAAGCTCGCGCTGGATTGAAGCGGCCTGGATGTCCTGTTCCATGAGGATTCGCGCCCGCGCCGCATCGCGCTCGGCATCCGCCTTGCGGCGGGCAACCTCGGTCAGTTGCGCCGCCAGCAGCGTCTCGATCTCCTGCGTCTGCGCAATCTCGGCCCGGCGCTGTTCCAGGTCGATCTCCAGCCGCCGCTGGTTGGCCTCTACCTCCGCACGCCGGATGGCGACCGCGGTTTCGCCCTCGATCTCGGCCCGCTCCTTCTTGGACTTGGCGATCAGTTCCGCCAGACGCCGCATCCCCACGGCATTGAAAGCATTGTTTTCGTCCAGCGCCGAGAACGGTGTCTGGTCGAGCGCCGTCAGCGACACGCTGTCCAGTTGCAGCCCGTATCTGGCCAGCGTGTCGGTCAGGGCGCCATGCACTTCGCGGACGAATTCCGATCGGTTCTCGTGCAACTCGTCCATTGTCATCTGCGCGGCAACGGCGCGCAACGCATCGACCATCATCCCATCTATCAGCGATTTGAGCTGGTCCGGCTGGAATGTCCTTTTGCCAAGCGTCTGGGAGGCGCGGGTGATCGCCGCGGCGTCGGGGACGACCGAAGCGTAGAATTCCGCGCCCACGTCGATGCGCATCCGGTCCTTGGTGATCAGCGCGCTTTCCCCGGTACGCGAGACGTCCATGCGGATCGTCTGCATGTTCACACGGCTGACCTCGTGGAAATAGGGGATCGCCAGCGTGCCGCCGTCGATCACCACCTTGCGCCCGCCGATCCCGGTGCGGACGAGGCTGACCTCATTCGTGGCGCGTTCATAGAACCACGCCGCTAGAGCGATGAGCACCGCAAGCGCGATGACGATCAGGATAATCCAGGCAATCAGGCTCATGATTTCTCTCCTTCGATCCGCTCAGAAGACCGGCGGGTAATGGCGGCCACCGCGTTCCAGCGTGATCCACCGCAGTTCCGTGAAAGCGTCCAGCGACCAGCGCCCGCCATAGCGGCCCACGCCGCTGGCCTTGACACCGCCGAAGGGCACAACGGCCTCGTCGTTGATATTCTGGTCGTTGACATGGACCATTCCGGTTTCCAGCCGACCCGCAAGACGAAGGGCGCGCGCCTCGTCCGCGGTCCAGACGGCGGCGGTCAGCCCGTATTCGGTATCGTTGTTCAGCGCCACCGCCTCGTCCTCGGTTCCAAACGGGCAGACCATGACGACGGGGCCGAAGGTTTCGTCATGCCAGATGTCCATGCTGTTGTTTATGTTGGACAGAACGGTCGGCTCGACGAAGTTCTCCCAGGTCTTGCCGCCCAGATCGACATGCGCGCCTTTGGCGACCGCATCGTCGATCAGCGCCTTGACGCGATGCGCCTGCCGGGTGTTGACCATCGGGCCGATGGTGTTGGACTTGTCATTGACATGGCCCGTCTTCAGCTTCGCGGCGCGCGCGAGGAACTTCTCCATGAAGGGCTGGTAGACGCTTTCGTGAACCAGCAGTTTCTCGGTCGACATGCAGACCTGGCCCTGGTGCATGAACGAGCCGAAATTGGCGGCCTGGGCGGCATGGTCGAGGTCGGCGTCGTCGAGGATGATCATCGAATCCTTGCCGCCCAGCTCGACGCAGGCCTTCTTCAGGTAAGCGCCGCATTTGGCCGCGATGTGGCGGCCCACGGCGGTGGAGCCGGTAAACGAGATACCCTTGACGCGCGGATCTTCGATCAGCGCGTCCCCGACCTCGCCCACGCTGTCGCGCGAACAGGTGACGACGTTGAAAACACCCGGAGGGATACCGGCTTCTTCAAGCACCTCGGCGTGGTAAAGACCGCCGGAATAGGGCGTGTCCTCGGACGGTTTCAGAACAACCGTGTTCCCGGCGGCGAGTGCGGCGGCATAGCCGCGCGAGGTCAAAATACCGGGCATGTTCCAAGGCGAAATGACACCGACGACGCCGAGCGGCCACCGGGTGGCCATCGAAACCTTGCCATCGGCAGACGGCAAAACCTCGCCAACCGATTGATAACAAAGGGACGCTGCGTTGCGGAAGATATCGGCGACGAAGCCGGCTTCGAAGACGCCTTTGCCGTACCAACCGCCGCCTTCGTACATGACCGCGTTGATGAACTCGTCCTGCCGCCTTTCCCAGACCTCGGCGACCTTCAGAAGCAGTTTGGCGCGGTCCTGAAAGTTCTTGGCCGCCCAGTCCGGAAAGGCCGATTGCGCGGCCGCAATCGCGCGCTCCATATCCGCCGCGCTGCCATCCGGCACACGGGCATAAAGCGTGTTATCCGAAGGGTTTAGGTCATCGAAGGTGCGGGCGGCGGGGACCCAGGACCCTCCGATATAGAGACCCTTGATATTGGGCGATGTGGATGGGGAATCGAGCATATTCTAACTCCTTCTTCCGGGCGGGCGGTAGGTTTCAGCTCGCCGTGCGGCGGCTTCGATATCGTCGAGAATGGATCGCAGACGGTCGGCGGAGGGCCGGTCGAGATCGGGTGTTTCGGGTTGAAAACGGGACGTCGGTAATACGTCGGTGTTGCGTCGGTATGACGTCGGTGCGTGCGCACCGACGTTCGGACGCGCACCATTGGGTCGGCGGGACGCCTTCGCACTGGCGCGTGCGACCAGATCGGCAACGTCGGGGGAGCCAGAGGGCGCGGGTTTGGCGACTGGTGAGGCAGGCTCCCTTGTCGCACCATTGGTGACGGGTGCGGGAGCCGGTGTCGGCGGCGGAGATGCAGGGGCAGCGGGTTTCGGGGCGGCGACCTGTTGCAACGCCGCTGCCGCGATATCGCGGGGGGACGGTCCGCTGGCCGGTCGCGGCGTCGGTTTCGGAACCGGGGCGGCAGCGGGTTTGGCGGCGGCCGCGGCGGCTCCGCCAAGATAGGCCTTTTGCACCGCCGGATCGCGGGCCAATGCCTCGCCTGTGCCTTCGTGAACGATCTCGCCGTTTTCCAAGAGGTACCCCCTGTCCGCGATTTTAAGGCTCTGCCGGGCATTCTGTTCCACCAGCAACACGCCGAGGCCCGTCTCGCGCACCGCCCGAAGGCTTTGAAAGAGATCCTTGCACAGAAGCGGCGAGAGGCCGAGCGAGGGTTCGTCGAGGCCAAGGACGGACGGATTCGACATCATGGCGCGGCCGATGGCGACCATCTGCTGTTCGCCGCCCGACATGGTGCGCACAGTCTGCTTACGGCGTTCGGCCAGTTTGGGGAAAAGCGTGAAGACGCGATCCAGATTTCCCGCTTCTTCGTCACGGGCGCGTTCGGCATAGGCCCCGAGCAGAAGGTTCTCCTGGACCGTCAGATCGGCAAAAACGCCGCGACCTTCGGGGACGAGAGCCAGACCGGCTTCGACGATGTGATTTGGCTTCCGGCCGATCAGGTCCTCGCCGTCGAGGGTGGCGGTGCCGGTGACGCGGCCTTCGGATATGCCCGCGATGGCCTTGAGCAGCGTGGACTTGCCCGCGCCGTTCGCGCCGAGGATGACGACAATTTCGCCCTTGCCGACGCGGAGCGCGGCGCTTTCGAGGGCGCGGTGCTGGCCGTAGGAGACGGAGAGGTTGGAGACGTCAAGCATGGTGCGCCGCCCTCGTCGCATTGCTCATCCGACTACTCATCCTCGTCCCCCAGATAGGCCCGGATCACCTCCGGGTCGGACAGCACCTGATCCGGTGTGCCCTCCGCGATCTTCGCGCCCGAGGACATGACAACGCAGCGGTCGCAGAGCGACCGGATAGCGTCCATGACGTGCTCGACAAGGATGATGGTGCGGTTTTCGTCCCTCAGACGCTTGATCAGCGCGATCCCCTCCTGCAGCTCGGTCGGGTTGAGACCCGCGAGCCATTCGTCCAGCAACAGGATCTTCGGATCGGAGGCGAGGACGCGGGCGAGTTCGACGCGCTTGGTGTCGATATAGGTGAGTTCGCCCACATGGGCGTGGGCCCGCTTGCCGAGGCCGACGAGGTCGAGCATGCGTTGCGCGTGCTCCTCCGCCTCCCGACCCCAGCGGCGGCGGTGTCCGAAGACGGCACCCGCGCGGACATTGTCGAGGACGGTCATCGAGGGCAGCAGCTTCACAAGCTGGAAGGTGCGGGCGATGCCTTTGCAGGCGATGTCGGAGGCGCTCAGATGTTCGATTGGCGTGCCCCGAAGGGATATTCCACCCGAAGTCGGCTTGAGCGCCCCGGAGATGAGATTGAGTGTCGTGGACTTGCCGGACCCGTTGGGACCGATCAGGCCCAGAACCTCATGCTCGGTCACGTCGAAATCCATGTCGTTCACCGCGACCAGCCCGCCGAAACGCTTGGTGGCTCCCCGCAGGGACAGGATGGGGGCGTCGGCTCTCATGCGAAGGCGTCCCGCGATGACATGCGTTTGCGGATGTCGGTCAGAAGACCCACGAAGCCGCGCGGCAAAAGGTAGACGATGACGAGGAAGCTTGCGCCAAGAAGCAGCGTCGTCTGATTGGGGAAACTGGCCGAGATCGTCTCCCAGATCAGCATGAAGGGGATGACACCGACGAGCGGGCCCCAGAGCCGTCCGGTGCCGCCGAGAAGGGCCATGATGACCACAAGGAAGGACAGCATGGGAGAAAATGCGATGGCGGGTTCGATATAGATATAGCGCGGCGCGAGCATGGAGCCGACGACGGCGGCCACCGCGCCCGAGACCATGAAGAGCAGGATCTTGGCCAGTGCCGTGTTGATGCCGGAATGGCGGGCGACCTCTTCGTCATCGCCGATGATCCTGAGCGCGAAGCCGAGGCGGGAGCGGTTGATCGCCCAGCCTGCGAGGTAGACGAGACCGCCGAGCGCGACGAGTTGCCAGTAGATATGCGCCTCGGTGATGTCGGTCAGGACATAGAGCCCCTTCTGGCCGGAGATGTTCTGGACCCAGGTCACGCATTGCCGGACCAGTTCGGCGAGGCCGAGGGTGAAGATGACGAAATAGACGCCCGAGAGCCTCAGAGTGGCGAGGCCGACGACCGCCGCAAGCACCGCGCCCAGAATGGCGGCGATGGGCAGCGTGGCCCAGTAGTTCAGGCCGTTTTCGATCCCGATGGCCGTGGTGTAGGTGCCGAGGCCGAAGAAGGCGGCTGTCGCCAGAGAGATGTAATGGGTGGGGCCTGAGAACAGCGCCCAGCTTGTGGCGAGCACCGTGTACATGGCGATGGTGATGCCGAGGGTCAGCAGGAACGCGTCTCCGGTCAGCGGCAGGCAGGCCGCGACCGCGAGAAGTGCGGCGGAGATCAGGATGGCTTTCCAGTCGGTCGCGGTCATGTCTGTCGCCTTCCGAACAGGCCCTGGGGGCGGAAGAGGAGGATCAGGACGAACATCAGGTAGGCGGCGGCCAGCGTAAGGCCGGGGTCGATCAGGCGGGCGACGAAGGTTTCCAGCACGCCGAGGAGGAGGGCCGCGACGACGGTGCCGCGCACGTCTCCCACGCCGCCCATGATGACGATGACCAGCGCTTTCAGGGTGAAGAGCACGCCGGTGGAGGCATCGAGCGTCAAGAAGGACGAGATCAGGGCGCCGCCGACCGCCGTCACCGCGCCGCCGAGCGCGAAGGCGAGGGCGGAGATCTTGGGCACGTCGATGCCGACGAGGCGGGCGCTGTCGGGGGCGACGGCGATTGCGCGGATCGACATGCCGGCGCGGGTGCGGGTGAGCCAGAGCCAGAGGCCGCCGCAGATGAGGACGGCGGCAAGGGCTGCCGCGACGCGGTTCTGGGCGTAGGTGTCGCCAAGGATGGTCACGGGGCGGGCGAGGTAGGAATAGGAGAAGTAGTCACCGCCAAACACCGCCAGCATCAGACCGACGGAGACGAAGGCGAGGCCGAAGGTGGTCAGGATGGCATCGACCTCAAGCTGGCCGCGCGATCTGGCGCGTCTGACCAGCGGGCGCAGCATGACGATGTAGATCAGCCAGTTCACCGCGAAGGCGAGCGGCGCGACGAGGAAGAGCGTCAAGAGCGGGCTGACCTGCGCGGCGGTCCAGAACCAGAAGGCCGCGAAGCCGCCCGCGACAAGAAACTCGCCATTGGCCAGGTTCATGATCCGCGCCATGCCATATTGCAGGTTCAGCCCCATCGCGATCAGCGCGTAGGTGCCGCCAAGCAGAAGGCCGGTGATGATGATGTCCATTGTGCCGTTTGTCCTGCGAGGGCGAGGCCCCGGATCAGGTCCGGGGCTTCGCGTTTCTTATTCCCAGCCGGATTTCGGCATGGCTTCCACCGCGCCGTCGCGTCCGGTGGAGGCGACGCCCTTGAAGACACCGCCCTGCCACTGACCGACGGTCCAGTATTTGGCGTTCGAGTTGTTCTCGTCCCATTCGACCGGGCCGATGATCGTCTCAAAGCTGTTGTTGGCGATGTATTCGGCAACTGCCGCCTTATCCGTGGTCCCTGCCCCTTCGATCGCCTGGCGCAGGATGTCGAAGGAGGCATAGGCCGGGGCGGAGGCCCAGAAGTCCGGGGCCTGCCCCGTCACTTCCAAATGGCGCGCGGCATAGTCCTTGAAGGCATCGCCATCGGCATAGACACCCCCTGCCCCAAGCACACCTTCCGCCGCCTCACCGAAGCGACCGGCATAGGCCGGGAAGGCCGCGGCCACGGCGACGTAGAAGGCTTTCGTGTTCAGCCCCTCGATCATCGCTTGTTCGGTCAGCCCGAACGTATCCGGCGGATAGGACCAGGCGACGAAGGCGTCCGGGTTGGCGTCCTTCGCACCCTTCACGACCGGCGACAGGTCCTGTGTGCCGAGCGGATAGGAGGTTTCATAGACGATTTCGAAACCAGCCTCTTCAAGCTGTGGCTTGCCGACCTCGGCCAGTTCGATGCCGAAGGCGTCGGCGACGTTGACCATCGCGACAGAGTTGCCGATCTCACCCGCATCGCGCATGGTCGACAGCACCTCGACCACACCGCCGGACAGGCCGGTGGCACCGCCCAGAAGGAAGTACATGTTCGGGAACTTGTTCGACAGATCCTCGATCTGGTCGGAGATCGCGGTGTGGGTCACCATCGGATAGCCGTAGCGTTCGAAGATCGGCGCAGCAGCGATGTTCAGCCCGGTGCCATAGGGGGCGAGGATGAAATCGGCCTCGTCCTGCGTGGCAAGGCGTTGCACCGCCTTGATGGTCTCACCGGGATTGGTCTGGTCGTCATATTCAATGATCTCGACCATCATCTTCGTACCGCCGACATCGATACCGCCCGCGCCGTTCACATCCTCGGCCCAGAGCTGAACGTTGGGCCAGAAGGTAACAGCGGCCCCACCCGCAAGCGGGCCGGTCTTGGGTCCGACCGCGCCGATTTTCAGCGTCTCCTGCGCCAGCGCCGGGCCACCAAGCCCAACGGCAAGCGCGAGCGTCGCCGCGGTTCTGAACAGTGTTCTGCGTTCCATGTCTATCCTCCCTGTGAGACATCGTTTTCGCCGGGGCCATCGCCCGCGGCAGTGTCGTGGATCGAGATCCACTGGCATTCGGTGAATTCGCGGATCGCCTCCAGCCCGCCGAAGCGGCCATAGCCGGAGGCCTTCATGCCGCCGAATGGCATCGCCGGATCGTCATCGACGGTCGAGCCGTTCACATGGCCGATGCCGGTTTCGATCTCGTTCAGCATGGCGAGTGCTGCGTCCACGTCCGCCGTGAAGATCGAGGAAACCAGCCCGTATTCCGTGTCATTGGCGACCGAGAGCGCCTCTTCCCGGTCGCGCACGCGGATGATGCCCGCGATGGGACCGAAGGCTTCCTCGGAATAGAGCCGCATATCAGGCGTGACGTGATCGAGTACGGTCGGCTGGATGCCGCCGCCGGACAGTTCTCCGCCGGTGACAAGCTCCGCGCCACGATCCAGCGCATCCTCCACGATTGAGCCGATGCGGACGGCGGCGGAGGGGCTGATGAGAGTACCGAGCGGGGCGCAGCCGGACCGGGAGCGCAGCGCCTCGGTCTCGGCGCGGAGTTTCGCGGCGAAGGCGTCGGCAATGCTGTCCACGACAAGGATACGTTCGGTCGACATGCAAACCTGGCCCTGGTTGAAGAAACTGCCATGCGCTGCCGCCCGCGCGGCCGCGTCCAGATCGGCATCCGCGAGGACAACCATCGTGCCCTTTCCGGAAAGCTCCAGAAGGCAGGGTTTCAGATGCCGCGCGGCAGCCACGGCAATCTCACGCCCGACGCGCGTCGAGCCGGTGAAATTGACCCGGCGGATCGCCGGATGTGCGATCAGCGCCTCCACCACTTCCTCGGCATGATCGGGGGCGTTGGTGATGTAGTTCAGAACGCCGCTCGGCAGACCGGCGGAATTGATGATCCCGGCGACCCATTCATGGGTGGCGGGGCACAATTCGGAGCCCTTGAGGACAACCGTATTGCCGCAGGCCAGCGGCGCGGCCACGGCGCGGGTCGCAAGCGTGACGGCGGCATTCCAGGGCGCGATGCCAAGGACAACGCCCGCCGGGCGGCGGCGCAGGACGTGGTTGTCGATCCGCTGGTCGTCGGAGGCAAGCGGCGCGGCGAAATCTGCGGTCTGGCGCAGCATCCCTGCGGCCAGCGTGACGTTGAAGCGAATCCAGTCCGGTGCCGATCCGACCTCGGCGCAGGCGATTTCGACGACATCCTCGACGCCCGCTTCCATCAGTGCGGCAGCACATTCCAGAATGGCGATGCGGTCGCCCGGAGCCGTGGCCGACCAGCCGGGAAATGCAGCGGCCGCAGACCCGGCGGCGTCCCGCGCCACGTCCTGACGGCCCGCCGGCGCACGCGAAACGATGGCGTCCGAGACCGGACCGCGACGCTCGAAGGCGGCGCCCGCGGCAGAGGCGACCTTCTGCCCGTCGATGATATTATGCGCCTCGAACAGCCGCTCCTCCCTTTGCTGACTGCCTTGTCTTCTCAGAAGAAGGGCAAAATGACTGGCAGTAAATATCGTTTTGTGGCAAAGTATTTATGTTTTGAGGGAAAAATTCGAACATGAAGCAGAGAGGCAGCCCGGGAGAGGTCCGATCCGGCGCAATCGGCGGCGGGCTGCGACCGCATGTCTTCGGCCTGTCGGAGGCGCTGCCCGACCCCTGCTGGCTGGCACTGTTCCTGAAGGCCGGAGTGGCTCGGTTCTCCGGCGACGATGAAGAAATTCGCGGCCCGGCGCTGGTCTGGCGGCCCTGGTCCGCCGCCGCGCGCGCAACCTTTCTGGCCGGCGCGGAAGGCATCCACGTCACGCTGGGTCCGGCGGCGCTGGCGAGCGCGGCCGGGCACATGCCCGTCTCCCAGAACCTGCTGGAGACGGCACGGCGCGCCATCACGGTGCCGGTCGCGCGCGGCGGGGCGTTGTCCGGGACGCTGGGGCTGGCCTTTGCGGCGGTCCATCAGGAGGCCAATTCACGCCAGCCCTCGGCCCGCGCGATGGTCGAGGCCTATCTGAGGATCATTCTCGTCGAGCTTTACCGGGCCGAGCAGGACCGGACCGACACCACCCAGGGACTGTCGCCATCGAACCGGCTTTTCACCGATTTCGGTGCCCTTGTCGAAGCTCATTTCCGGGAAAGGTGGACGGTCAACGACTACGCGCGGGCGCTTGGCGTGTCGCGCGACAGGCTGGGCGATATCTGTCGCCGGATCAGGGGTTGCGGCCCGAAAGAAGTGGTCGACCGTCGGGTGGCGCTGGAAGCGCGGCTGCTGCTGGAGGGCGCGTCGAGTTCGATCCAGCAGGTGGCGGGGCTTCTGGGGTTCTCGTCGGCAGCGCAGTTCAACCAGTTCTTCGCCCGCATGGTCGGAAATTCGCCCGGCGCCTATCGCAAGCTGTTCCATAAGGGCCTGTCCGCAGGCGCGTCGGAACCGCGCCAAAGCTACGAATGGCCCTGATCCGCAATCGATGGATGCTGGTCGCAACCAAAGGACCAGGTCGCCCCGTATCTGTTTGAATTGCATCACATTGCCGGACGGCACCCGTCCGAAAGGGCTTGAAATGTTCACACTTTCGACAAGGATACGGTGTTGTTAGCCCCTACCTCTTTGCAAAAAACGCGTTGGACCCATGTCAGAAGCCGCAAAACCCCAACAGAAGAAGATCACCTCCGCCAAGGAATTCATTGCAGCCCATGCACGGGAGGCCCGATCCACCGAGACGCAGGCGACGACGGAGACGCAGACGGAGCAGTCGCGTTTCGCCAAGATCGAAAGCAACCCTTTCTACGAAGTGATGCTGGATGACAGCCGCTCGCCGGAGGAAAAGCTGAAAGCGGTGACCGAGGCGCTGACCTTCGCCGACAACCGCGAAAGCGCCCGCGACGCGATCAACGCCTTCAACGAGTTCAAGGAATTTCTGCAATTCGAACGCAAGCGGATGGCGCAGGAGATCATCGCGCTGACCGATACCGAAGCCTTTGCCGAACTGAAGAACGTCTTCGAAGATATCAACACCGCGCTCATCACCTTCGAAGACCAGATTTCGCCGCTCACCGACATCGTCGATGCGGTCTATACGTTGCGGATGAACGGCATCACCTTCGACGTCTTCAAGGAACTGCTGCGCGAACGCGAGGAAGCCGAGGAACGCAAGGCCGAGAAGGCCGAACTGACCAAGGAACTGAACGAAATCGAAACCCGCATGCGCCACCTGCGGATGGAGAATACCCGGCTTGAGGGCGACAAATCCTTTTTCGGGCTGGGCGGCATCAAGACGGAGTCGCGCGAAAAGATCGCCGAAAACGATCTGCTGATCGCCGAGAAGACCGAGGCGATGAAGGGCCTCGTCGACCGGATCACCGATCTGGACGAGGCGCAGCAGACCGCCAGCGAATTCGCCGAGTTTGCCGAGGAAAAGGAAAAGCTGCGCGAACTTCTCGATATCAGCTCCGAAGACCACCAGAAGCGGCAGGTGGCCCTCGTCGAAAGCGCGCAGAACTTCATCAACACGACCGAGGAACGCGTCTCCAGCGTGTTGTCGCATTTCACCGGCATGAACGACCAGATCGACAATCTGGATGAAGCGAACTTCACTATGCGCGGCATGTACGCGATCCTGAACGACGCCATCAAAGGCGCGGATGAGGCGAATGAGAGCCGCCGCAAGGACATCAAGGCCGCGATCGAAGCCGCTGGCAGCGACCTCGACAAGCTGAACCAGGAACGGCTGGAACGCGACATCAACGGCCATATCTCGTCGCTTGGCCGTTCCAGCGTGGACACGACCGCCGTTCTGGCCGAACTCACCGCATCAGGCCACCGCATCCATTCGATGCGCGAAGCCAACGAACAGCAGGTGTCCAAGACCCGCGCGCTCCACACCTCCGGCGTGGCGGGCGTGGCCGACCAACTCAGCACGGTGTTGCAGGCGGTCTCTGCGGCCGCTTTGGGAGAATCCTCCGAAGCCGCCAAGATCTCGCTTGAACGGATGAACCGCACCACCAGCGATCTCAGCCAGCGCGAGGTCATTCGCGTCGCACTTGGCACCAAGGAGATGAACGCCGATCTGTCGAACGCTCTGTCCCAGCTTTCCGAATACGGCGAAACCATCCGCACCGCGACCAGCATCACCCGCGAAGGCCTGACCGAAACCCGCGCCCTTCTCAGCGAACTGGAACAGCAGACGGCGGACACGCAGGCGGCGGTCAAGGAATCCCTCGACGTGGCGGCCGACGTCACCGGCGGCAAGGGCGGCGTTTCCCGTTCCCCCGAAGCCCCGGAAAAAGAAGATGACGGCCCGCCCAACCCCTTCGGACTGGGGAAGAAATAGGGGGCGCTGATGCCGGATCAGGTCAGGGATTACCTTATTCGCGGAAGCGACATTCTTGCGGCACGGCCCGGTTTCCGGCTGGTCGGGCGGGAAATGGAACTCAAGCAGATGAGCGCGATCCTCATGCGCCGCCATGCCCAGAACGTGCTTCTGGTGGGTCCGGGCGGCGTCGGCTGCTCGTCGATCTGTTACGGGCTGCAGGCGGCCAAGGAAGACGCGTCGCTGCCGTTCGACATCATCTCCAAGCGCCTGTTCTGGCTCGACACCGACGGGCTGTTTTCCTCCGGCGTCCACTCGACCATATCCGACGCGTTCACCCGCCTTCGCCGCACCCTGATCCGCAGCGCCAGCAGCGTGCTTGTCATCGACGATATCCGCGACTTCATCGACGCGGCCCGCAACAATGGCGCGACGCATCTGATCAACGCGATCATGCGCGATGTGCATAACGGCCGCTATCAGAGCATTCTTGAGGCCCGCGACGAGGACCTCGAAGTCATCCTGAAAGCGCATTCCAACATGCGCGAATTCTTCACCATGATGGATGTGCGCGAACCGGCACCCGACGCGCTGCGCGAGATTGCCGATGAGGGCGCGAAATCCCTCATCGCCCATCACCGCATCCCGATCTCAGCCGAGGCAATCGACACCGCCATCGAACTGACCAGCAAATATGTCCTCAGCGACATGAGCCTCAGCCGTGCTCAGCCCGAACGCACGCTGAACCTGCTCGACCGGGCGCTGACCGCCTATCGCCAGCGCTACCACGCCGAACCGCCGCATCTGGAACACCTGCGCCTCGCCGTGGAAGCGCAGCCGGAGGATGCCGCACTCAAGGCGCAGTTCGACGAGGCCGACGCGGCATGGCGCACCGAACTCGGCAAGCTCTCATCGCTCCACGAGGCACAGAAATCCGGCGAAGAACTGCTGCTCGCACTGGAAGATGAACTGATGCAGGAACGCCAGCGTCAGGAAGACAAACCGCCCGAACCCGAAGAACGCACGACCTTCTCGGCAAGGCTCGGCCAGTCCGGTTTCGGCAGCAAGGAAGAAGCAAGGATCAACGCCGAGATCCGCAAGGTGACGACCGCCATCGCCGACAACGCCGCCGCCTTCGCCGATATGGCCGCGAAGATCAACGAGGGGCTGGAACTGAACCCGAAAGCGGTAACGGATGAATTCTCCGCCATCTCCGGCATCCCCGCCGACAAGCTGAACCAGGACACGCGGGCCAAGCTTCTGAACCTCGACAAGGTGCTGAAAGACCGCGTCTACGGGCAGGACCATGCGGTCGACAAGCTGGTGGGCGCGGTGATGATGGCCCATGTCGGCCTCAAGGAGCCCGACAAGCCGCAAGGCTCGTTCATGTTCTGCGGCCCCTCCGGCGTCGGCAAGACGGAGATCGCCAAGGCGCTGTCTTTCGCGCTGAAGGACAGCGAAAAGGCCATGCTGCGCTTCGACATGTCGGAATACATGGAAAAGCACGCGATGGCGAAGCTGATCGGCGCGCCCCCCGGTTACGAAGGCTATGAAGCGGGCGGCATCCTGACCAACTCGGTCCGCCGCAACCCGCATTCCATCATCCTTTTCGACGAGGTCGAAAAGGCGCACCCGGACGTCTTCAACGTGTTCCTGCAGGTCCTCGATGACGGGCGGCTGACCGACAACCGGGGCCTGACGGTCTCCTTCGCCGATTGCGTCATCCTGATGACCACCAATATCGGTCAGGCCCATTTTCTGAATGACGAGATGAACTATGACGAGGCGATGGCCGCCACGATGGACGACCTGGAAGACACGTTCCGGCCCGAGTTCCTCAACCGTTTCAACGGGCGGCAGAACATCATCGGCTTCAACAGCCTGCCATTGTCGCTGATCGAACGCATCGCCGAGCGCGAGTTGCGCAAGGTCAACCAGCGGATCGCCAGCGGCGGCAACTCCGTCACCATCCATATGGACGCCGTGAACATCGCCGCCGTCTGCCGCGAACGCTATAACCCGGTCCACGGCGCGCGCGGCATCCCCGGCTTCTTCGCGTCCGAGGTCTATCCCCAGATCGCCCGCAAGCTTCTGTCCGAACCCGGCAACGTCGAACGCCTGATCGTGACCTATGCCGAAGGCCCCGCTGGCGGGGTGGTCGAACTCACCACCGACGCCGCGTGACCTGCGATGAGTGACGACGATCCCGTCCAGCGCGCCAAGGACCTTCTGCGGGAGGAAGAACGCCGGGGCGAGGCGAAGAAAAAGGCCGCCCGCCAGACCCCCCTGACCAAAGCCGGGGACGCCATCGGCACCGGCTCGATCCTGTGGAGCAGGTACCTGCGCCCAATCTGGCGCGTCTTCCGCTGGCCGTTCCTCAAATACTGGACTGTCGCGAAACGCCTGTTCCACCGGTTCTCGCACAAGGACGGCACCTACAGCCGGTCGCGCGGCGCGGCGGCCATTTTCGGCATCGGCGTCTTTACCCTGTTCCTGGGTTTCCAGCTTCTTTTCAACGCCATCCCGCTGGCCGCCCGCTTCACCTATGACGCGGTCGCCATCAACACATTTTCACGCACCGATGTCCTGATCTTCAGCCAGCCCAACGGCATCGAAGACCGCCCCGGCGAACTGGTGGTCTACGCCTGCGAACGCTACCCCTGCGAGGCACAGTTCGACTCCGTCGAATTCCGCATCCGCGACAGCGTCTACCTCGATGTGGTCTCCTATATCCGCTATCTGCAACCGCACTACCCCGGCGAACTGGCAGGCGCCTTCGTGTCCGAGGAAAACGGCTGCAAGGTCCGCTTCTACGGCCGCCGCATCAAGCTTCTGGGCCTCTACCCCCAGATCACCCACGCCGTCTGCCAGCCGATCAACGGCTCGAACGCCGAAGAGGTGCTGGCGATGGTGGCGGACGTGGAGTTGCGGTGAGGGAGCGGTGATTGGTTTTTGGGGGGCATCGAGTTTGCTGGCGTGGGGAAAGTCTGGTTTGAGCCCTTCTCGCCCCTTGGCGACATGGCGTCCAAATTTCCGCGTCGTGTCATTCGCGCGGATGACAAGTAACCCAAGAAAGATATGTCAGGCTCCCCGTACGAACTGAAGGAGTCTTAGAATGGATTTCACCTCACTCATCGCTTCCAATCTACTGGAAGAAAATCAACCGGCTTTCGACCCGGACAATGCTTTTTCTCCAGCTTCGGACGTACTAGGAATTCAGATTGATCGTATCCGCAGAGCCGTAAAGCGGCTGAGATCGGCCAAGCCGTCCAAGTTAGTAGCTCGACTTCCCGCATAGTAGACAAAGGTTAGCAAGGCAGAGAATGTGATAGAATGACCTCGGATCATTCAGATGAACAGGCGATCATGGACGTCATTAACGCGGAAAGTGCGGCGTATTACCGAAACGACCTGGATGGAATGTCCTTTCATTGGCTCCAGACGGAGCAGGCGCGCAGGCTTTGGTCCGGCCCTCAAACAGGCACGATCATCCATGTCGGTTGGGAGGCCGTTCACGCAGGGTACTCTCAGGCCATGGTCCAACGACCGAGTAATTTCGATTCGCGCGAATTTCTTGATCGACGAAATGTTCAGATTTGTGTCTCTCGCGAAATGGCGTGGGTCTATTATGATCAAGGCCTCAAAAGGAATGATCCGAAATTTTATACGCAGACCGATCAGAAAGAACTGAAAATACTTCACAAAATCGATGATGCGTGGAAAATCGCGTGTATGGTGATCATTGCGCCTGCCTTGATGCGGGAAGACGTCGCTCAGATCCGTCTCTTCAAGGATGGGACGATTTCTCGGATGAGCGAGGCAGCAAAATCCGTACTCGCAGACTACGAAGGCCTAATAGTACGCGGCAGAAAAGTTCATGCCGCGAAGGCGGGTCGTGACCCGGCGCTACAAGCGGATATCGAGGACAAACTCAAGCGTATGGCAACTGGTCTTCCGCCAAGCGCAAAGAACATCGATCTCCGCCCGGTCGCGCTGGGAACCGATTACTTCTCGCGCCCGTTGTATTGTTGGGTGTTTGTTGAGGGGGACGAACTGGTTATTGCGTTTGACGTCGCCAGAAATCTGAGTGAGCGAATTGAGGACGCCGCAAAAACTTTCGGGCTTTCGCCAACACAGAAACTTGTCGCTGAGATGCTTATTAATGGAAATGACATTCAATCCGTTGCCCAAACGATGGATGTCAGCGTGAACACGGTAAAGACGCATCTGCGTAGAATGTTTGAGAAAACAGGCACGCACGATCAGCCCGGTCTGCTTTCACTTTTGCTAACTGTGGACCGACCAGTCCATGGTCCTCCAAGGATGGCATGAACAGTATATCGGTGGCACACCGCGGACCGCGTTGGATGTGGTGACCAAAGTCCGCTCCGTCCGCACATTGGACCTTGGGACTCTTCTGCCACGCTGCAAGGACAGCGAACGGCAGCTTTGAGCCCGAAGCAACCTTCGAGCCTCACGGTGACATCAGCAAACCTGGCTCGGCCCGTTCTGCGAGAACCTTCCAAGTCCCGGCTCCGTCCAGCAAGCGAATGGGCAAGTGGGCAATACGAGCGGGTTCGTTTATGTTCCGCATGTTGACCGCGCTCATCTCTGTACCGTCTCTGCGGCGGTCCGCACGGTCATAGTGAGTTATGCATCCGCAAATATTGCAGTGGAAAAACTCCAGTTTGCCCTTGCCCCAGCGGTAGCTCTTGAGAGCGTTCTGGTCGTCGGAAACGCGGATGGCCTTCCTCTGCTGGTATGCCCACAATGCTCCATACCGCCGGCAAATTGAACAATTGCACTGCGTGAGTTTGCGGATCGGGCGGTACAACTCGATTGTTACCGCACCGCAGTGACAGGTGGTTGAGTACCGCATTGGTGCTTTCGCTTCGGGGGCGTTCTCGGCCAGCAACTGGATTATTGCACGGAACTGAAAGCCCGGTCCACAACGCGACATAGGGCACGGGTAACGCTCGACCGCATTGTCCGTATTTCCGCCGTTGATCAAGATTGCAGCAAAAGACCACTCCGGACCGCCCCGCACCCCTTCTACAACCGCGGATCCACCGGCTCGCTCTCCAAAGCCAGCACCGCAAGGGCGCAGATATGGACCCTGGACAAGGGCTGGCCTTCGACGAAGCGGTGCAGACCCTCCAGGCCCAGCTTGAACTCACGCTCAGCCAGCGAGAACTTGCGCCCCAGCCCGCGTTGCCGCAGCCGTTCGATATTCTCGGGCAGGTCGTAATCCGGGCCATAGATGATCCGCAGATAGTCCCGCCCGCGCACTTTCATGGCAGGCTGGATGAGGCCCTTCTCCCCGCGCAGGAGGAACGCGTTCGGCTTGATCACCATCCCCTCGCCCGCCGCCGATGTATGGGCGAGCCACCACTCGGTGACGGCGGCGCAATCGTCGGCCTTGGTACCGTCGAAGCGTTTCCAGCCGGTGGTCTTCAGGATCGGGTCGGCCTCGCTCAGGCGGGCCAGCGTTTCCATGTGCCAGACATGGGATTTGTCGGTAAACACCTGCCCTTCGGCCGCCAGAATGTGAAACGGAGCGACCTGATAGTCCTCGATCCCCGTCACATCCCAGCAATAGCCCGCGATGGTCCGGCCCATCGCTTCGGCATTGGCGCGTTGCGCCCCGGCCCTGGCCCTGAGATCGCCCAGCCCCTCAAGTTCCGGGACCCGTGCCATCGCCGAGGCAAGCGCCTCCGCCGAAGCCCGCGCCGCCGCAACCGTCGGGTTGTACTGCCTCTTCAGAAGATCCTGCGCCTTGGCCGACCAGGGCATCAGTTCGGCATCCAGCAGCACCCAGTCGCTGCCGAGCGTCTTCCACAGACCCGAGTTCTCCATCGCGGCAGCGACGCGGGCGATGACCGCCGCTTCCTCCCGCTCGTCCCTGAAGAACGGACGGCCGGTGCGGGTATAGATCACGCCCGCCTTGCCATCCTCGACCCCGAACCGGGCCGCTGCCGCCTCTGCGCTTTTCGCCACGACAAGCAGCGCGCGCGATCCCATGTGCTTTTCCTCCGCCACCAGATCGGTGACGCCGCGATCGGTGAAATGCCGGATCGCCTCCTCCGGCCTTTCAAGGAACGGTCCCTCCGGCGCGGTGGGACAGGCCGCCATCGTCGGCGGCAGGTAGACCAGCCAGCGCGGATCGACCGCAAAGCGGCTCATGATCTCCAGCGCCGCAAGGCTGTTTTCCTCCGGGATCTGGATTGTCGATTTGAACCGCGTCTCAACCCGCATCTTGGTCGCGTAATCATCGAAATAAAGCAGCCGGTCGTGATCCTGCTGCGCCGTCCGCGCCGTGCCGTGATCGAGCGGTTTGGCCGGTTCGGCATATTGCCGCGCTGCCGGGACCGAGACGGTTTCCCGCTCCGGCCAGCGCAGCGCCGTCAGCTTGCCGCCGAAGACGCAGCCGGTGTCGATGCAAAGCGTGCTGTTCAGCCACTCGGCCTCGGCCATCGGTGTGTGGCCATAGACCACATCCGCCGCGCCGCGATAATCGCGCGCCCATTCCAGCCGGACCGGCAGGCCGAACTCGTCGACCTCTCCCGTGGTCTCGCCATACATCGCGAAATTTCGCACCGCGCCCGAGCCGCGCCCGTGCATCTCTTCCTTCAGGCCGGCATGGGCGACGACCAGTTTCCCGTCGGCCAGCCAGAAATGCGAACGCAGGTCATAGATGAATTCGCTCACCTGTTTGCGGAACGCCTCCGACGTGGCCTCCAATTCGCCCACGGTCAGATCAAGTCCATGATTCAGCTGAACTTTCCGGCCCTTCAGCCATTTGTTCAGCTTGTAATCGTGGTTGCCAACCACGCAATGCGCCGTCCCCGCACCGACCATGCCCATGACCAGGCGCAGCGCGTTGCGGTTCTTCGGACCGCGGTCGGTGATGTCGCCGACGAAGAACGCCCTGCGGCCTTCGGGATGGCGGGCGGTGATCAGATCTTCGCCTTCCTCCTCGAACGGGTCGATCTCATAGCCGAGCTTGCCCAGCAATTCGGTCAATTCGTCGAAACAGCCGTGGATGTCCCCGATGATGTCGAACGGCCCGTGCTCACCGCGCCGGTCGGTCCAGAGCGGTTCGCGCGCGATCTCCAGCGCATCCACTTCCTCGGGCGATTTCATGATGTGGATCTGCCGGAAACCTTCCTTCTGCAAACCGCGCAACCCTCGCCGCAGCGCCTTGCCGTGGTTGCGGGGCACATGTTCGCCGAAGTCGCGGTTGGGGCGGTTCTGGTTCCGCGCGTGGCAGATAGCCGGGTCGATATCGAGCACCAGGGCCACGGGCAACGCATGGTGCCTTCGCGCCAGCGCCACCTGTTTCGCACGATCTTCCCGCTTGACCGAGGTCGCGTCGATCACCGTCAGGAGGCGACGCTTCAGGCGGATGGCCGCGGTGTAGGTCAACAGGTCGAAAGCGTCCGCCGTGGCCGCAAGATCGGTTTCGTCACCCGAGACAAGCGCGCGGCACTGATCCGACGAGACGATCTCGGTCGGCAGGAAATGCTTTCGCGCAAAGCTGGACTTGCCCGAGCCGGTGGCGCCGATCAGGATCACGAGCGCGAAGTCGGGGATGGTTGCTATGCGGGCCTGTTCGTTGCTGGACGTCATGCTTGCACTCTTTCGAACACCGCCATCTGCGACGGTCCTCCCAGCGCATCGTCAACTGGCCCGAGCGGCGTGAAGCCGACGGAATAGGAATGCGCCTCGGCAACCCTTTCGCCCCAGACTTCGAACTCTGCGCGTGTCCATTCGAACCGGTGATCCGGGTGGCGGAATTCGCCCTCCGCCATGCCTTCGAACAGCGCGTTATATTCGCGGTTCGGGGTCGTCACGATCACCAGACCGGGACGCGCATCGCCGAAAAGCGACAGTTCCAGGGCGGACAGCCGGTGGGGCTCGATGTGTTCGATGACCTCGACCAGTGTCGCGGCATCGAAGCCCTGCCAGCGCCGGTCGCCATAGGTCAGGCTGCCCATTTGCAGGCTGACCCGTTCGGCCATCGCATCCCCCGCCTGATGCAGGCGCAACCGGCGGTGTGCCTTTTCCAGCGTGCGGAGGGAGGCATCGACGCCGACCAGCCGTTTGATATGCCGCTCCCTGATCAGGCGCTGCATCAGCCTGCCCTCGCCGCAGCCGAGATCGAGCACCGAGGCCGAGTCCTGCGCCTTCAGCACCTCCGCGACGGTATCCAGACGCAGTTCGTGCAGACGGATCGGCTTTTCCAGTCGTTCCTCCGGCTCGGGCGCGGGGGCGTCCTCCGACTCGGCCTCGTCCTCCGCCAGGGTTTCGTCCAGCCGGGCCAGCGCCATATTCATCAGCGCGCGGCGATGCTTCAGCGCCCGCCGCGTGATCAGTTCCCGCGCCGGGTGCTCCGCCAACCAGCCCTCGCCCTTGGCGATGAGCTTGTCGATTTCTTCCTTGTCGATCCAGTAGTGCTTGGCGTTATCCAGAACCGGGATCAGCACATAGAGGTGGTTAAGCAGAGCCGACAGCCGCACCCTGCCCCGGATCGTCAGGTCATATACCTGGGCGTCCGCGTCCAGCGCGGTCAGACTGACCTGATATCCCAGGGGCTCGAAAACCGCCGCAACCATATCGGGATCGCCCGCCAGCGACAGCGGCAGAACCCGCGCCTCATAGGGAAGATCGCGCTCCGCAAGCTCCTGACGTTCCTTCGATTTTCCCGCGACGCTCTGGCCCAGCGCCCGTGCCATCGACACCGAGAGGAACGAGTTCGCCGCGTAAGGCCGATCATTCACGTATTGCGCCAGAAGACCGTCGCTTTGCCGGTTCTTGCCGCGCACCAGCCCCACAGGGTCCACATCGAGATGCAGCACCGCAGTCGTCCGGGCTTCCGACACTTCGGGGTAGAAGATCGACACCCTGCCATGCGACGTCTCCCGCACATGCAGGTGATCGGGGTGCTTGTGCAGCAGGAAGCCGAGGTCGCGGGCCGAATAGCCCGCCTCCGGCGCCGCGTTCAGTGTCAGTTCGATCTGCATCTTACCGGCGCTTCTTTTTCTTGGCCCAGAACGGCGGAATATCCCCCGCCATGATGCAACCGTAAGGATCAATGTAATCCTCGATTTCCGCCAGATCGTAATCCTTGATCTGCCGCACCACCGCATCGGCGTTCTTGTAACCCGACGGCAGTTCGGACGCATCGACGCCACCCGCATGGAACCGGATATCGAGCCCCTCGGTCTCCGCCTTCAACTGCTGCTCCGGGGTCTTCGACCCCAACCGGCGCTTATGCTCAGACCGCGAGAAGTTGCGCCCCGCGCCATGCGGGCTGAAGCCCAGACCGCGTGCCGCATCCTTGCCGCGCACCACCAGCACCGGCTCGCTCATATTCAGCGGGATCAGCGTGAGGCCTGTCGCATCTTCGGCGTAATCCCCCCAGGCCGGCGTGGCCCCCTTGCCGTGATAAAACAGGTCGCCGCGTTTGAAGACGAAGTTGTGTTCGTTCCAGAACCGCTCGCCCACATCCGCGCGCGCCGCCTCGAGCGTGGCCTGATGGATCGCTGTGTGGTTTGCCCGGGTCCAGCGCCGGATGACTTGCAGCGCCTCCCAGTAGTCGCGGCCCTCCTCGCTATCCGCCGGAATCCACGCGTTGCCCTTGGGTGTCTCGGGCGACAACTCCGCCCGGAACCTCTCCGCCGCGATCATCCCGTTCTTATAGAGAACCGCCCCCGGCCCGCGCGAGCCGTGATGGGTGACAATCGCGCTACGCCCGGTCTTGCGCGACCGGCCAACGAACAGGAAATGGTTCCCGTCGCCCTGCGTGCCCATGTGGTGTTCGGCCATCCTGAGCGACTTCGGATTGTCGAGGAAACGATTGTCGCGAAACGACTCCAGCAGTTCCTTGTCCAGATCGAACAGGTCGCCCTGAGGCCGCCCGCCCGGACCAAAATGGGTGACCGATTGCGCGGCGTCCAGCACCGCCTTCGGATCGGCGTCGCCAAGATCGGTGATCATGACCGAGCAGCAGATATCCGCCGAGTGCATGCCCGGATGGATCGCGTTCCGCGCCGCAGCCACGCCGCCCACCGGGATCGTGCCGACAGGCCCTGCCGGGCAGGCATCGGGCATGATTGCACCCGCTTCGATGGTCGGCACACGCATCAGCGCGGTCATCGTCTGGCGGACCTTTTCAACATTGTCTTCCTCGTCCGGGTCATCGGCGCGGATGTTTTCGTGAAACGGCACCTCGCCCGTGTCGCGCAGCGACAGAGTGACCGGAGGCGGCGGAATGTCGCCCTCCAGTTCCTGCCGGATGCGTACCAGCCCGAAGCCTTCCGCGCGCATCGCATTGGCCTTCGCCAGAAGCGTCGGGAACTGCTTGCCGGGCCGGTGGCCCCAGTCCTTCAGATGCGCGCCGGTGACGGGGTCGTATGTGGTATTCTCAGTCATTATCCTAATCACTTACATAAATGCGGCGATTTCTCGACCGCTGTCAGAGATCCGGGCGACAAGGGTGTGGTGAAACGCCTGCTCTACCATCTGAGCTACACGCACCCGAAGGCGCATGGCGGGATTCGAACCCGCGACCTGGAGAGTTGAAGTCTGTAGTTCCACCGGCATTCGCCCAGGACCTGTCCTTTCATCTTTGGCTCGGCTGGCTGGGGTCGAACCAGCGACATCCTGGTTAACAGCCAGGCGCTCTACCGCTGAGCTACAGCCGAACATGGCCTCAAGTAGCGCAAGGCGCGGTAGGCCGTATTGCGTCAGTCACGGCGACAAGGGGGAAGAAACGGTTTCCGGGACCCGCCCCGCCTCTGAAGAGGCGTTTTCCGTCTGGGCGTCGGCAAAGAGGGGAATTGAACCCGCTCGGTCGATCCGGTTTCTGGAGCCATGTAGTTCCTTCAGCATTCGCCGTTATTCATGAGTCCGGGGGACAAGGGTTTCGTGAGAAGCCTTTCGGCAGTCGTTTCCAGCGATGTATTCCCACGGGCATTCCCCCGGATGTGTTCCTTTCATGTCTGGTGTGCCGGGTGGGGTTCGAACCCACGGCAACCCGCTTAAGAGGCGGGCGCTCTGCCACTGAGCTACCGGCGCGATCTGCGGCGACAAGGGAGGGGTGAAACATTCCAATTGCTCTATCCAACTGAGCTACACCGCAAGGAACGCGATGGCGGGACTTGAACCCGCGACCAATTGATTACTGTAGTTCCACCGGCATTCGCCGCGATTTGGTTTCCGTTCGGTCCGGCGGACAGGTCAGGGGCGCGACATCTGTTTGGCTGATGTAGTCCCACCGGCCTTCCGCCAGGGTGATGTCGGGTCGACGACAAGGGATTGGCAAAACGTTCCGCGTCTTAACCAGTAGACGACATTGCAGGGCAATGGTGGGAATCGAACCCACTTTTCGGGCACCTGAAGCTGTAGTTCTGCCGGCATTCGCCGAGTTTGTTCCTTTCGTTTCTTCCGGTCGCGCCCCGGGCGGTTGCCCGCCCGGAGCCTTGTCTTACAGTTCGATCTTCGCGATCTCGCGGACCCAGTGTTCCGCCCCGGTTTCGCCAGAGGCGAAGGCCGCGATCTGGTCGAAGACCGCATCCGAGAACCCGCCGATGTTCAGCACGTCCTCGCGCGTCTGCGCCTGCGTGGTCCCGTATGGCGCGATGTCGATGCAGACCAGTTTGGCCGCCGGGTTGCGACGCTTGATCGCTTCCCATTCCTTCATCATCGCCGTTCCCTGACCCCCGGCCCGGGCATCCACCCAGGACTGGTTGTCCGAGACAAAGACCACGAGATCCGGTGCCCGGCCCCGCTTGTTCAGATACGCCAGAGGCGCCGAACAGTTGGTTCCACCACCTGCCAGTGCCGCGAGTTTCTCGGCATTGGTCAGGATCGTGTCGCGCGGCTCCAGACGTACATCACGCACGTCGAAGTCGAACGGCAGCACCTGAACCCCACGCGCAGAGCGCAGGAAGGACGCCGCGACCAGAGCGGCCACGTCCACGTGCCGCACGGCCGAGGTCGCCCCCGGACGGTAGCCCGTGACCGGCCAGGTCATCGAGCCGGACACGTCCGGGCAGATCACGACCTGACCCTTGACCTTCGGCACATTGCCCGCCGCGATTTCCATCGCATCGTGCAACGCATCGACGATCTTGCGCGGCATCTCGTCCGAGACGTTCTGCGCCGCGACCATCAGCTGATACGGAAAGGCTCGCGCCTTGCCGATAGCTTCACGGTCACGCAGCAAAGCCGCAAGTTGGTCCACGTTCTTCGCCACGCCGAAAACGCCGTGCCGCTGGAACGTGTTCAGGTTCTGGCGCACCATCTGCCACGACCCCTTCCGCGCGATGCGCGACCAATGGGCCGAAGAGAGCTCCAGTTGCGTCAGCATCTGGAACGGCACGTCAGGCACCGGGCCCTTGCCGGTTTCCTTGAACCGGAGCCACGCCTGCAACGCCTCCGGCAGAGCCGAAACATCGCACGGGCGACCCACGATCCAGGCGAAGAGAGCCTCACGCTCCTTCGATCCCGGCTTCGGGTGGACCATCTTGATCACGTCCGCCAGCGACGGATCGTTGCCGATATTGGCGTTGATCAACGCCCGGTCGGGCGCCGCGTTCAGCCAAGTCGCCACCATCGCCTTCGGTGCCGAGCCAAGGGACTTCCGCCCCGTCTGACCCGAGCGGATCACCTGGACGAAGGTCCTGAGCATCTTGCCGTTATCAACCACGCGGCCAAAGACCTTGCGGAAGAGCACCGGGTCGCGCCGCGCGAGGATCGCCAGCAAAACTGCCGGCATGTCCTTCATATTGCCCGACTTGCGCGCATAGACGGCAGTCTTCGCCAGCGTTTCCACATCCACCGCCTCGGCGACCTCGAGCACATACTCAAGCTCCTCCTGCGGGTTCTGGTAGAACATGCCACCGAAGGTGCCGGTCACGGCCACCTGCGCGAGGGCATGGGCATCGGAATAGGCGTAGGCCGGCGCCGCCGCTTTGTTGGAGGCATGCGCCACCGGCAGCAACCGGCCCTTGATCGATGCAAACACGGATTTGTTCGCCATTTCTTTCGTCCTTCTTACTTGTGAGGACGGTTTGTCATGGGGGAGGCGTGTGCCAAAGAGAAATCGAAATATGCGGTAATGCGCTGATATTGCTTGATAAATTCACGTATTGCCGCATCGCATGAACCCAATTACGATACAATTATATCGCTACTTATCCAATTGGATAATACAGATGAAAAATGTGGTGCTAGGATTCCTTGGAACCCAGAAAGACGTTGGCAAGAAGCGGAAGTGGAAGCCGACGACCAGTCTTGTCCAGCACGCGAATTTCCCGGTCGACCGGCTGGAACTGATCTATGACATGAAGTTCCACCGCCTCGCCCGCGCGGTCGAGCGCGAGATCGCGGAGCTTTCACCCGATACGGAGGTCATGCTGGTCAATATCGACCTCGACGATCCGTGGGATTTCCAGGAGGTTTACGGCAAGCTGTTCGACTATGCGCGCGACTACGGCTTCGACGAGGATCGCGAGCGGTATCACATCCACCTGACCACCGGCACACACGTCGCGCAGATCTGCTGGTTTCTTCTGGCCGAAAGCCGCCATCTGCCTGCACAGCTAGTGCAGACCGGGCCGCCGAGGGGAGAAGACCCGGAGCCGACGCTGGACGTCATCGACCTTGATCTCAGTCGCTACAACGCGCTGCAACAGCGGTTCGACCTGTTGTCGCGGGCCTATAGCGACCAGTTGAAGGGCGGGATCGATACAAGGAACCCGGTCTATAACGCGCTGATCGACCGGATCGAACTTGTGGCCAGCACCTCGGACGCGGCAATCCTGCTGTCGGGCGAAACCGGGACCGGAAAGACCGAACTGGCCGAGCGCATTCACAGCCTGAAGCTGGATCGGAGACGCGTCACGGGGCGGCTTGTTCACGTGAACTGCGCCACGATCCACGGCGAAAGCGCCATTCCCACGCTGTTCGGTCAGCGCCGTGGGCATTCCGGGCAGGCAGGTTCGGAGCGGAACGGGCTTTTGCGCGAGGCGGATGGCGGCGTTCTGTTCCTGGATGAGATCGACACGCTTGGCCTGAACGAACAGGCGGTGATCCTGCATGCCATCGAGACGGGAAAATTCTATCCGCTGGGGTCGGATTACGAGGTGTCGAGCCGGTTTCACGTCATTGCGGGAGCCAACCGGGACCTGCGCCGGATGGTGGCCGAAGGCACATTCCGCCCCGACCTTCTGGCGCGGCTGGAGATGTGGAACTTCGAGCTCCCGCCGCTGCGGGAACGGCGCGAGGATATCGAGGCGAACCTGCTTTTTGAACTGGACCGGTGCGAGCGGGACCTGGGTATCCGCGTCGGGTTCAACGTCGATGCGCGCGAGCTTTACCTGCGCTTCGCCACCGACCCATCGACCCTCTGGAGCAGGAATTTCCGGGATTTCGCCGGGTCTGTGCGGCGTCTTTGCACGCTGGCCCCACGCGGGCGGATCACGCGCAGCATGGTGGTCGAGGAGACCGAAAGGCTGACCAAGGATTGGCGGCTGAGCCACAGAGACAGCGACGCCAATCTGGTGGCGGAGGTGCTTGGCGACGACGGAGCGCGACTTGATCCGTTCGACGAGGTTCAGCTTGCCGCCGTGATCCGCGCGTGCCGGGCTTCGTCGTCACTGAGCGATGCGGGGCGGAAACTGTTCTGTGTGTCGCGGACCAAGCGGGCGTCGCGGAATGACGCGGACCGGCTTCGGAAATACCTGGGACGGTTCGACCTGGAGTGGGGCGATCTGCAACGGCTTTAAGCCACCGGAAGGGGCCGGGAAAGCTAGTTCCCGACGCGAATATGGGCTCTCGCGGCGCGGCCTTGCGCGTCGATCACCGAGAGGGTGACGAAGCCGCGGCCCGGCAGTTCCACCTGAACCGCACGATCCCGTTCGGCGGAGGCAAGGGGAAGGCCGTCGGCGAGCCATGTAAAGGGTGCGGCACCGCCCCGGACCTTGAGCACGAGCGGGCCGTCCGAGGCAAGAACTGCGCCATCCGGCGGGAAGGCGACCGTCGGCGCATCCGGGCCGGGGCGGAACAAGGCGTCGCGGCCGCGGAGTTGCTGGAGGTGATGCGGCAGGCGGGCCGTTGTGGTGATGACCGTGCCGGGCGGCGGCGGCGGCAGGCGGTCGGGGGTCGGTTTGAGGCGGGTGAAGGCCTCGAACAGGACCGGCGCAGAGAGGTCCGCGCCGAAGGCTCCGGGCACCGGGGTTCCGTCCGGGCGGCCCATCCAGACGCCGATCACGTGACGCCCGTCAAAGCCGATGGCCCAGGTATCGCGATGGCCGTAGGAGGTTCCGGTCTTGTAGGCGATCCGGTCCGGGGGCGCTCCGGCGGGCGGCGCGATCCCGGCGAGGATGTCGTTGACCATCCACGCTGCTTCCCGGCCCATGAGTTGGCGTCGCCGTGCGGGGACCGGTTCGGGGCGATACTGCAGGTTCACCGCCGCGCCCTGCTGCGCCAGCCCGGCATAAAGCTGCGTCAGACCTTCGAGCGAGGTGCCGAGGCCGCCGAGGACCACAGCAAGGCCGGGACGGCGGCTGCCCGGCAAGGCGACGGGCGCGCCGGAACTGCGCATGAAGGCGGTCAGCCGGTCGGGTGTGATGGCGTCCGTCACCTGCACCGCCGGTATATTGAGCGAAAGTTGCAGGGCGTCGCGCAGGCTGACGGTGCCGCGAAACGCGCCATCGAAATTCTGTGGCGCGTAGGTGCCAAAGGCGACAGGCTGATCCTGTGTCAGGGTTTCGGGATGGGCGAGACCCAGATCGAAAGCCAGGCCATAAGCGAAGGGTTTGAGCGTCGATCCGGGCGAACGGATCGCGCGTGTCATGTCGACATAGCCGCCGCGCGGGCCGTCGCGGTATCCGGCGGACCCGACCGATGCGAGCACTTCGCCGGTGCGGTGATCGGCGGCGAGGATCGCCACCGACAGGCGGTCCCCGGCCTCCCGCGCGACCCGGGTGGCGAGGCGTTCGAGCTTCTGCTGCACCTCGGCGTCGATGGTGGTGGTGATAAGATTTTGGTCCGGGGCTTCGGCGGTCAGGCGGTCGGCAAGGTGGGGCGCGATGGCGGGGAAGTCCCGCCGCGCTGTCGGGACCGGCTCACGCAGCGCCGCCGTGGCGCTGCCCCTATCGAGGACACCGGCCCGGACCATTCGCGCAAGGACGCGGTCACGGGCGGCAGTTGCGGCGGCGTGGTTCCGGTCGGGTCGGCGGGTCTCGGGCGATTGCGGGAGGGCAACGAGCAGCGCGGCCTCCGCCGGTGTCAGGCGACGCGGGTCCTTGCCGAACCAGGCCCGGCTGGCAGCGCGCAGACCTTCGATATTGCCGCCATAGGGTGCGCGTTCGAGGTAGATTTGCAGGATGTCGCGCTTGGAGAGCCGCCGCTCCAGCGCCAGGGCCAGCCGCGTCTGGCGGAGCTTGCCGCGCCAGGTGCCGGTCGGGCCGTCCTCCAGCAGACGCGCGACCTGCATCGTCAGGGTCGAGCCGCCGGAGACCACCTTGCCCCGGCCTGTGGCTTGCCATGCTGCGCGAAGAACGGCGAGGGTATCGATGCCGGAATGGCGCATGAACCGCTTGTCTTCATAGGCGATCAACATCCGCAGGAAGTCGGGGTCCGTATCCTCCGGCGTCAGCGCCAGCCGCCAGCGCCCGTCATCCACGGTATAGGCACGCAGAAGCGTGTCGTCCCGCGCCAGAACCTCGACCGAGGTGGCGGTGGAAAGCGGCGGCAATTTGGTCTCGTCCACCCATCTGTCAAAAGCGTCATGCGCCGCGCCTGTCAGGAACAGGAGCGCCGCCGCCGCGAAGAGGGGTGTAGAGGCCCTCATTCGGTGACGGTGACCGAGCCGGTGCCGGTGCGTGCGCGGAACCGGGGGCGGTACATGTCGACGACGCTGGCCGCCGGGGCGTGGAAGCTGCCCGGAGAGACGGCGCGCACGAGATAGGCCAGGCGGAATCGGTCGGCGGAGCGGGTGTTCACGGCGGCGAGGAACCGGTCGTCGAGGAAGGCGCTGGATTCGGTCTCCGTCGTTTCAAGCCAGCCGAGCGCCCCGATGTCGCCCGCGCGGATCAGGTTCGGGTTGTCGATCTCGAACCCTGCCGGGAGGGGCGCATCGACCATCAGCCGCCCGCCACCCTGGACAACCGGGCTGACCGTCAGCACCGTGACCAGTCGCGTGCCGATCGCAACGCTTTCAGGATCGGCGGGTTCACCGTCGAGCGTGTAGTAGTCGCGTTCGATCCGGTAGCCCTCCCCGCCTGCGGGTTCGGGCGTGGCCGGTACGCCGTAGGTGGTGAGCGTGAGCGTTGTTTCTTCAGCAGAGCCGTTTTCGAAATTTTGCGCATCGCCGATCTCCCGCGCCGCAAGCCGGACCACCGGCGTTTCCAGCGGCTGGCCGTTGCGCGTCAGGCCGTCTGTCCGGTTCGAACCAATCAGTGCATGTGCCGCCAAAAGCGACCAGACCATTTCCTGTGTCGAAAGCGCGTTTTCGCGCGGCAGTGCCAGGCGGGCAGCGAGCAGGTCGCGATCAACGGCGGTCGAGCCGGTTTCGGCCGCCAGCGTCAGCACGCCCGCCGCATCACGAAGCCGGGTGCCGTAGTCGTCGCGCCAGCGGGCCGACTCAGACCCGGTTACCTGCGCCGCGACGCCGCGGGCCGCGCGGGAGAACATCGCTTCCGCGCGGGTCGGATCGCCATAGGTGGCGAGTGCCGCGCCGAGTTGTGCCAGAGCCAGCGGTGTCGCGAAAGCGTCGGCCTTCTGGTCGGCATAGTAGCGAAGGTCGCCAATGGACGCCGCGCCTTCGCGGGCGAGGACGAGAAGCGCATAGGCGAGGTCTTCGCCGCCGCTGTCGAAGTCGGGCGCATAGGCGAGTTGGTTTCGCAAATTGTCCATCGCCATGCGGAAGGCGGTTTCCGGCACCTCGAACCCCTGCGCCTTCGCGCGGCTGAGGAAGTCGGCCACATAGGCGTCGAGCCAGAGGTCGCCCGAGGACGGGTACCAGAGGCCGAAGGAGCCGTTCGACGACTGGTTCTGCAGGACGGCAGTGATCGCCTGCCCGACCCGCTCCTTCAGGCGGTCGCGTTCCGCCAGCCCCATCGCGACGGCAACCTCGTCGAGATAGAGCAAAGGCAATGCGCGGGAGGTGATCTGTTCGGTGCAGCCATAGGGATAGCGGTCGAGCGCATCTAGCAGACCCGGCGCGTCCAGATAGGCGAGCGGGCCGATGGAAAGCGTGGCGCTGCCTGAACCGGGGACAAGACCCGCGAGCGCCTGTGTGTCGAGCGCGAAGCTTTCGCCGGGCGCGAGGGTGAAACGGGAGGTGCGGGCGATTTCGGGATCGTTGGCCTCCACTGGGATCTTCAGCGTCTTCGTCAGCGCCTTGCCTCCGGGGGTGGTCAGCGTCACGTCGATGGAAGCGAGACCCACGGTTTCGGCAGTGACGGGGACCGCCACACGCGCCCTACCCTGCTCGGTCAGGTTCACCGAGGCAGGCACCGCGCCGACCGTCAGGCCGGACGCCGTGACGGTCAGGTCGTTTTGTCCCGAGGGACCGGTGGCGTGGGCAAATTCCAGGAGCAGCCGTGAGCGGTCACCCGGCGCGAGGAAACGCGGCAGAGAGGCGGTAACAACGACCGGGTCGCGCACCAGCACCTGCGCATCGTCCTGACCCACGCCGGTCGGCGACCAGGCGATGGCCATCAGGCGAACCGTGCCGTTGAAGGATGGCATCTCGAACATCGTGCGGGCGGAGCCGTCAACGCCCACCTCAAGCGGGCCGGAGAAGAAGGCGACCAGTTCCTCGGTCGGGGGCGGGCTTTCGAGCGAGAGTTGCGCCGCTGCGTCGCCGCCCGAGCGGACCTGTCCCGCGGCCCCGCTGGAGCCGTCGATCAGCCGCCCGTAGACATCGCGCAGGCCGACGCCCAGTCTGCGCTGGCCGAAATAGTGCTCGGAGGGATTTGGCGTCTTGAAACCGGTGAGGTTGAGAATGCCCTCGTCCACGGCTGCGACCGTGACCCAGGCGGTTTCTCCCGGTGCGACGCCCTCCACCTTGACGGCGACGGGCAACGGGCCGCGCGGATCGGCCTCGGCGGCGGCTTCGACCGTCACGGCGAGATGGTGCCGTCCGGGATCGACGCCGGCATAGGCCAGGCCAAGGGCGCGCGCGGGTTGCCGGGCGGAGGGTGCATCCATCGGGCGGATCACCGAGGCGGTGACATAGGCACCCGCGCCCCAGTCGGCGGTCACGGACAGGTCGATGAGGTTTTCGCCCTCCCTCACCTCGGCGGTGGTCATTGCGATCAGGCGGTCAGAGAGGACAGTGACCAGCGCCTTGCCCGCGAAGCGCGGGACGATGCGCAGTTGCGCGGTGTCGCCCGGCCGGTATTCCGTCGCATCGAGCGAGAGTTCCAAAGTGTCGGGGGAGTCGACGACACCGGCGGAGGCGTACCAGCCGGAGGGGAAGTCGACGGACGATGTGGCATAGGCGCCATCGGCGGTTTCGACCCTGAGTTCGTATTCGCCCCATGTGACGGGGGCCGAGACCTCGACCGGCGATCCTGTCAGGTCGACTTCACCTTCGGCGATGCGGCTGCGGGTGGTGGTCGGTTCCCAATTCCAGTTGCCGTCGAGCTGATACCATTGGTAGCGCGTCACCACCCGGTTCACTTCCCAGCGGGCCTTCATCGGCAGCGGCGCGAGATCGGGGCCGAGGCCGATCAGGCGGAAACTGGCGGTGTCGTTCTCCGAAAGTGTGCCGTCGAACATCGGGCGGATGCCGATGACCGGCGCGTCCGGGGTGACGGGATGGGTGAGGCGGCGTTCGACCGGGCGACCGGAGCCTTCGGCCAGGCGCACGACGACTTCCGCTTCCAGCGGGCCGGTCGCTTCGGAAAGTTCCGGCAGGGTCAGCGCGACAACGGCACGGCCTGCCGCGTCGGTGCGGGCATCCGTGCGGATCGAGGCATAGGAGGGAGAGGTCGGGCGGTCGTGGCGACCGAACCGGTAGCCGGGGAAACCGTCGAGCGTGCGGGTCTCGCTCAGTTTGGTCTCGCCCTCGATGGTCAGATCTGCCCCCGGAGCGCCGAAGAGATAGCGCGCCGAGATGGTCAGGTCGGGGGTATCCGCGGTGCCGATTGGGCCGTCCGGGAGTGCGAGGTCGAAGTCGATGCGTTCGGGCAGGAAGTCCTCGACGAGGAGCCGCTGCGAAGCCAGCGCGGGGGCCTCCGGGTCGGAGACGAGATCGAGCCGCCAGGTTCCACGCGGTGCCGAACCGGCGACGGGGAGCGCGAAGACATAGCCGCCCGCCGTTTCGTCCGACGCCAGCGTGCGGGAATATTCGACGCCATCGGGACGGACCAGAACGGCGGTCATGGGCAGACCTGTCAGCGCCTCGGCCCGGCCATCGCGCGCCAGTGCGGTGACGTGGATCGTCTCGCCCGCGCGGTAGACGCCGCGATCGGTCGCAAGGAACACGTCGATGGGACCGGCGGCGGGGGTGCCTTCGACGCCCCGGTCGGAGAGGTCGAATTCGGGATCGGTGAGCGGAAGGAAGGACAGGTCATCGCCCTGTTCCGCCGTCACCAGCGCGGGTGCGAAGCCGCCGGTGCCACGCGCCTGACCTGCATCGAAGCGGGCATATCCAAGGTCGTCGGTGACAGCCGAGGCGAGGACGGAGTTCGAACGGGAAACCATCTCCACGCGCACCCCGGCAGCAGGCTCGGCAGTGGCCAGTGACCGGGCGAAGACGTGAAGGCCGTCATTGCCGGAATAGGTGGCGAGGCCGATATCGGAGACGACGAACCACTGCATCGCGGCGGCTGTGTCCCAATCCGGTTCCTCGCCCGGAATGTTGGCCTGAAGGACATAGACGCCGGGCGTCAGCTCCGCGACGACCTCACCCAAGGGCAGGCTGGTGGTCACGTCGCGGTTCAAATCGGTCGCGAGCGTGGCGGATCCGGTCCAGACCTGTTCGGTCAGTTCGCCCTCGAAACCGGACAGTTGCCAGGAGCTCAGCGGGCGGCCGAAATAGTCATTTCGGATTGCGGTGACGAGGTTGCGGTCCGAGAGGCGCAACAGCTTCAGATCGGCCTCCGGCGCGTTGACGCCGGTGATGGGCACGGCCACGGTGCCGGTTGCGGGAAGGATGTAGCCGCGACCGGGAAAGCTGAGTTGCGCTGTCCGGTCGCGGACATAGAGGGCAATCTCAGCGGGTTTGACCAGCGTCTCGCCGGAAGCGGACGGTAGGCCGGGACGGAAGGCAATCCGGTAACGCTTGCCGTGTTCCAGCCCTTCGACGCAGATTTGCCGCCTTTCGGATGTCACCACCGGGTCGCCGCCCTGATCGGTGGTCACGAACGGCGCGTAATCGGTGCCGCCCGGACGAAGATCTTCGGAAAAACTCGCACAAATGCGCGGGCTTGGAAGGTCGCTGTCAACCTGAGTGTCGACGATGCGGAACCCGTACTTGGCCAGCGCGGCGTCGAGGGCATCGGCCACATCCTGTCGCGCCTGAACCGACTGCGCCAGCCGCAGGGCGGGGATCATGTCCTTGCCGCGCCCGACTTCCTCCAGCACTTCGGACAAGATGAGAAGCGCACTCGCCTGTTCCCCGGCTGACCGCGCGCGCAGATAACCCGCCGTCGCGGCGGAAAGAGCGGCGTCAAGATCCGCCCGCCGCCGGTCCGGCGCGGTCAGCTTCAGCCGCGCGAATTCGGTCCAGAGGTCGGATGCGTCCGAAATCGTCAGCGCCGCCCCGGTGTAGAGGACCGCGCCCGGATGGTCGTTGCGCGCGCGTGCCTCGGCTGCGGCAGAGGCGAGTTGCGGCAACGTCCAGCCCGCCGCGCTGAAATCCTCACCAATGTCGCGGGCGAAACTGCGTGCGGTCGAGAGAGTGTTACCGCCGAGGAAACCCAATTCCCTTGCCCGTTCGGCAGCAATCCCGGTCATTCCGGGAGCGGCGGCGAATACGGAAGCCGAGGTGGCACCTGCGAAGGGTTCGGGCGTGGCGACGTCCGATTTGAGGAAGCAGGCATTCGCGCGATGATTGAAGGTCAGCGCCCGGCATTGCGGCTCGGCAAGGCAGGCCGCCCGGCAACTGTCATACGAGATGTCGAACAGCGACTGGAAATCACCTCCGGGAAAGTCGGTATCGCGGGAGACGATCAGGCGACGTTCGGGCAACGGGTCGTCCGGGACTTCGACCTGTGCATGGGCGGCGGTTGCGAGAGAAAGGACGATGAGCGCGGTACGGGCGAAGTAATGCATGGCGATGAAATACTCCCTGGGTTGGCGAATGCTCGCACAGGGTTTGTCGGATCACAATGTTGCTGAGACCGGAGGAGACCGACTTTCGACCTTCCCCCGGCCAAGTCGGATGATCAGAGGATCAGTAATCTCCACGAGGTGGCAAACCCAACCCCCGGGCAACCGGATTTTCGCAGGCATCGACGACCTGCTGTTCCGTATGGAACGGGAAGGCGACATGCCCCAACTCATGCGCGATGACGCGGGAGAGCGACTCGACCTCTGCGCTCCCGCCGCCAAGGATATTGATGGTTGGGCTGAAGTTTACGGAAATCGCCGCGACGTTTTCCGCCACCTCGGCGAATCCGGTGCCCGGTGCCTGAAGGTGAATAAAGACGTCCTGCGTCCGCCGAGAAACACCTCTGATAAGGTCGCGTCCTGCACCTGTCGCGTCGATATCGTCGAGTTCCTGGATGATGCGCCGCCGCGCCTGAGCGGTCCGGCCGATCAAGTGAACTCTCACAGGCCGGCTTTCCCTGACATTGGGGCTTCTTTGGACCCTGAATTCCCGAGTTATCGTGTTTTCTTCCGTCCGCACGTTGATCGTGGGATGGCGGCCAGCCTGGCGTTGCCCGATATAGGCTGCCTCCTCCGCCCCGTCCTCCGCGGCGGACGCGCCCCGACCGGCGGCCTCGGCGACGTTGGCCGCCGATACGGCGGCGCTGGCAAAGTCGAGCAGGAAGCCGCCCACGGCCAGAGCCGTCGATACATCCGCAGCCGCCTGATTGCCGGTTGCCGAGGTGTCATTGGCGAGGGCGGCGGTCGAGCTTGCGGTGCCGAGCAGGCCTCCCGCCACCCCGGCGGTGACCGAGAGCGACGAGCCGCCGGTAAACGGGGCAGCGGCGGCTGCAACCAGCCCAAGCAGAATACCGAAAATGTCCAGGGCGATGGATGATCCTTCGGAGTGGCCGGACGGGTCGGAGAGGTTGACCGGATCGCCGCTTGCGAAAGCGTATCTGTTGGCAAGGGGATAGCTGTCCATCGACACGAAGCGCATCAGTCCGGGGTGATAGAACCGGGCGCGCAGGTAGACGATACCGGCGGCGTCATCCGAGAACTCCTCTTTCCACAGAAAGCGCGAATCCACGGCTTCGGCGTTCGGTGCGCCTTCGTGCAATTCGCCATAGGCCGAATAGGCGAGGTCGACGCGGGTGGTGCCGCGCAACTGTGCCCGGATCGAGCCAAAGCCCGACAGGAAGAGAAGCGGCGGCGTACCATCCTGGTATTCCGCCAGTCTATGGCTTCCGGCGAAGAGATAGGTTGTCCAGGCGTCGTTGGACGACTTTCGGGCGTTCACCTGGCCCGAATGATAGTAGAAGGCTTCGGCTTGCGACCCGTGGCTTCGCGTCGCGAGGGTAGGTGAAGGCCTGGGTGGCGCCGTCGGGATAGGTTACCGTTTTCAGGCTGCCATCGGGATAGCGATCCATTTTCTGCCGCTCCGCAGCACTTGCGATCTCGGGGCTGATGGGTCGGACCGTGACCGTCTTGGACCTGTTGCGCGTTTCGGCGCCATTCGTCGCATTCAGAGACGCGCGCCGGTGGATCTGCTTTCGATCCTCGCTGGCGCAGCGTTCGGGCTGCGCCAGTTCATGGCAGTCCATATGTCGGCGGCATGACGGATCGTGCCGCCTTGACGGTCACGACATGCAGTCGGCCAGGGCTTGAGCGAGGGATCGCATCATCTCATCGTAGAATCCGGCACCCGGCACAAGCTCCGAACCAAGTGGGTCGAGCACTGCAGTTCGGGTCCCGGTGCCGCTCATCACCGTGGCGACGAGACCGGGGGCGAATTGCGGTTCGGACAGAACGCATGTGATGTTGCCGTCCGCGACGCGGGCCTGGGTTTCGGCGATCCGTGCCGGGCTGGGGTCGGACGCGTCGGAGATCGAGATCGCGCCGGAGGCCGGGAAATCGAAGGCCGTTTCGAAATACTGGTAGGCGTCGTGGAAGACGATGAAACTGCCGCCGCGCACGGGATCGAGGATGCCGTTCACCTCGGACACCAGCTCGTCGAGGTCGGCTCGCGCGTTGGCGGCATTTTCGAGATAGGTGCTGGTATTCTCAGGGTCGGCTTCGGAGAGTTGAGCGGCGATGACGGTCAGCCAGGTTGCCGCGTTTTCCGGCGAAAGCCAGGCGTGGGGGTCGTGGCCACCATGAGCGTGGTCGTGGTCGTCGCCGTCGGCATGTTCGTCTTCATGCGCTTCGAATAATGCGCCCTCGCGAAAGTCGAGCAGGATGGTGCCATCCGCCTCCAGCAGGGTTGTCACCGCCGCGTCTCCCGCCAATGTCCCGATTGCGTCTTCCATCCAGGGCGCAAGCTCCTCCCCCATCCAGATCACCAGATCAGCGTCCTGAAGGGCCGCCGCCTCGGACGGACGGAGGCTGTATTCGTGCGGCGATGCGCCGGGCGGAATGATCAGGTCGGGCGCGCCGAGCTTGCCCATGACACGGGCGACGAGGGAATGCACCGGCGCGATGTCGACGGCCACGCGCGGAATCTCGGCGCGGGCCATTCCGGCGAGAAGGGTCGCAAAGACGGCGAACGGCAACAGGTTTCTGGACATTGAACGACCTTTGTGATTGTATAACATTTCCTGATGAGTATCGGATACGTAATAACATGACAAGAGCCTCAGATGATGGCGGTGGCGATGCGCCAGTCGCGGTCGCGTTCGACGCCCATGACCACAGTCAATGCGTGGAAACCGCGATCTCTGCCGCCGAGGCACATTGCGCCGAGGAGGATTTGCGCTTTACCCCGGTTCGCCGCGCGGCGCTTGAGATACTCCTGAAGGAACATCGCGCACTCGGAGCCTATGAGGTGCTTGACCGGTTGCGCGAAGAGGGCTTCGGCTCCCAGCCGCCCGTTGCTTATCGTGCCCTGGATTTCCTTGTGGAGAACGGGTTGGCCCACAAGATCGAGCGGCTGAACGCCTTCGTCGCCTGCGGGCATCCCGGCGAGACGCACTCCCCCGCCTTCCTGATCTGCCGACTTTGTGAATCCGTGGCCGAGGCGAATTCCGCCCCGTCCCGTGGCTCCCTTGGCGCGGCCGCCAAGGCGGCGGGTTTCACCATCGAACGGACCGTGGTGGAGGCGCTTGGCGTCTGCCCGGGCTGCGCCGGAAAGTCAGATCCATGAGCCTTCTGAATGTCGCGCATCTGAATGTCCGCTATGGCGCGCATGAGGTGCTGCACGATGTCAGCCTGAGTGTCGAACCGGGCGAGATCGTGACCATTGTCGGCCCCAACGGGTCGGGCAAGACCAGTCTTCTGAGGGCCATCGTAGGTGCGGTTCGCGCCCAGGCGGGCCGGATCAAGAAAGCGCCGGGTCTGGTGATCGGGTATGTTCCGCAACGGTTGCACGTGGACCCCACCCTGCCGATCACGGTGTCACGTTTCCTGCGCCTGCCCGGCGGCGCGTCGCAGAAGGATATTTCCGCAGCGCTGGACCGGGCGGGTGTTTCCGATATCGCCGATCGCCAAATGTCACGGCTGTCCGGCGGTCAGTTACAACGGGTCCTGCTGGCGCGGGCTTTGGTGGCCGGACCTGAGTTGTTGTTGCTCGACGAACCGACGCAGGGCCTCGACCAGCCAGGGTCCGCCGCGTTTTACCGCCTGATCGAGGAAGTGCGCCGCGAAACCGGATGCGCGATCCTGATGATCAGCCACGAATTGCATGTGGTCATGTCCGCCTCTGACCGGGTGATCTGCCTGAATGGCCATGTCTGCTGCCACGGCACGCCCGAGCATGTTTCCTCTGCGCCCGAATACCGGGCGCTTTTCGGCACCGGGACCGGCGGAGCGCTGGCGCTGTACCGGCACGACCATGATCATCGGCACGAAGGCCACGACCAGGATCACCATCATCACGATCACAGTCACGACCACAGTCACGATCACGGACACAATCACGGGCACGAGACAGCGGAGGCCGTGGAGTAATGCTGGACGATTTCATGACCCGCGCGACATTGGCAGGGATCGGCGTGGCCTTTGCTGCTGCCCCGCTTGGCAGTTTCGTTGTCTGGCGACGGATGGCCTATTTCGGCGATGCAACGGCTCACGCGGCGATCCTTGGCGTGGCGCTTTCGCTGGCTTTGCAGATCTCGATTTTTGCAGGGGCGGTCGCGGTGGCGCTGGCAATGGCGCTGACGGTCTCCACCCTCAGCGGGCGCGGCTATGCGATGGACACGCTGTTGGGCGTGCTCGCGCATTCGGCGCTGGCCTTCGGACTTGTGGCGGTGTCGTTCCTGTCAGGCATCCGTATCGACCTGATGGCCTATCTATTCGGAGACATCCTTGCTGTGTCGCGGGGCGATCTTGCGGTGATCTGGAGCGGTGCCGCTGTGGTTGTCGGGCTGATCGCCCTGCGCTGGTCGCGGCTTCTGACCACGACGCTCAACGAGGAACTGGCCTATGCAAGCGGCATCGACCCGAAACGGGAGCAACTGGTTCTGACGCTTTCGCTGGCGATCACTGTCGCCGTCGCGATCAAGGTCGTCGGTGTCCTGCTGATCGCCGCCATGCTGATCATTCCGGCCGCCGCCGCGCGACCGCTTGCGCGGACGCCGGAAGGCATGGCGCTGATCGGCGCGGGCATCGGTGCGGCCTCCGCCATTGTCGGGCTGCGCGCGGCCTATGTCTTCGACACGCCCGCCGGTCCGTCCATCGTCTGTGCTGCGGCGATCTGCTTTCTGGGCACAGGTCTGATTGGCGCGGTGCGGCCCGGATGAGCGTGCAGGGGCTTCCTGCGCTGCGCAGGAACCTGGAGGCGGTCAGGACGCCTCGGCCAGTTCGATCCTTGCGATATCGCTTTCTACCAGGCGCACCGAAATGGGTGGCTTGCCGCCACCGAGATATTTCGTGGCGTTGGTGAGCGCCTTAGTCAGCAGCAAAGGCAGCGGAACGGCAAGATCGGGGTCGAGTGCGCCCGGCACAAGCGAAACACCGGTTTCGACGGCGCCGCGATCGGTGTCCAGCTTGAGGATGCTGCCGACGATCATCGACAGCGGCAGGTCGGCCCGCACGCTATCCACCTGGGTGTCGGTGTAGAGAAGCCGGTGAATATTCGCCAGGCTCATCACCCGGTCCTGCACCCGGCGGAGCACGTCCTGCGCGTCAGGAGAGTCGGTGTTGCGCAACTGCATGTTGAGGATTGAGACGATGAACTGGAGATTGTTCGTCACGCGGTGGTGAACCTCCTTCAGCAGCACTTCCTTTTCGATCACGTTACGCTCCAACTCGACGGTATGGTCCGCGACCTGTTCAACGAGAACGTTGTAGCCGTCAGCGATGACCTGAATCTCGTTGGGTGCGTTGTCCAGAAGCACCCGGCTGTCGTCGAGATCATAGTTCGAGAAGCCTGTCATGCGGCGGCGCAGACCCTGAGATGGCCGAACTTCCGGAAATTTTTCGGAAGACGTGACGAGATCGACAAGCCGACTGGTCTCGGCAGACAGGGCGGTCGTGAATACTGGTGGCGGAGCGGCTGCCCGGCGTTATTCGAATGTGGCGCGGACCTGTTCCCAGGCGTCGGCGAGATGTGACCGCAGGGCCGCTTCCGCCTGATCGGCGTCTCCCGACTTGATGGCCTGAAAGATAGCGGCATGCGCCTGGTAGTTGCGGGCGTTACGCTCATCCGACGGCGGCATCCGCTTCCAGTGCGGCGAAAGCCATTCGGCGGTGGCGCTGTGGATTGAGGCAACAACGGGATTGCCGGAGATCTCATAGAACTGTCGATGAAAGGCCAGATCGGTCTCGTAGAATTTTCGGCTGTCGGGGATCGCATCGCGATTGGCCTCGAGGAAGTGTTCCATCTGGATGATCTTCGCTGGCGTTGCCGTCTCCGCCGCCTGACGCACCAGTCCGGCTTCGATCAGGACGCGCGCATCGAAGAGGTCCTTCACCCCGTCGGGAACACGAAGCATTCGCCCGACGACGGAACTCACGGTTTCCATCGCGGTCTCGAAGCTCGGGCGGCGCACGACCGGACGATATCGCGGGCGCGCCTCGACCAGTCCGCGGGCGGCGAGGGTCTGCACCGCTTCTCGGGCGACGGTCCGGCTCACGCCATAGGTCTCGACGATCTCGCGCTCCGGCGGCAACGCCTCCCCTTCCTTCAGCGCACCGCTTTCGATCAGGCCCGCGAAGATTTCGACCAATTGGTCCGCTGCCCGTCCCTTGGATGTCAGACCCTGACCTGCGCGCATTTCGATTTTGGACCTGTCTGCTGCACTCTAAATATGGTCATACCAAACCAGAGAGATTGAAGCCTGACAAGTGCAACGTGGACGCACAAGCATGCTGCGCCTGCACTGCCCGCGATGCCGCAGCGCAACAAAAACAGCTTGCAGAATTGGGCAAAATTGGTCGCGCGGGGTCGAGACCCGGAAATTTGGGGATAGACGGCTGGAGGCTAGGTTGCTAGCTTGGTCAGACCAAAGGGGGAGATCCCATTACATACCGGCGAATGCCGGACCATCAGGACTAGGGAGGAATTTATGGACCTGATCAAGAAACTGAGCGTGGCCGCCTCGGCACTCGCGCTTTCAGCGAGCCTTGCCTCGGCGCAGGAAATCACGCTCCGGATGCAGACGCATTACACGCCCGAACAGCTTTCGGGACAGCTTGCACAAGCCTTTATCGACGACGTCGAAACCATGTCGGGCGGCCGCGTGGACATCGAGATGTTCTGGTCGTCGTCGGTTGTGGCCTCGGTCGAGGGCTTCGACGCGGCAGCCAACGGCATCCTCGACGGCGAGATGCATGGCGGCGCATACCAGACGGGCAAGAACCCCGCGTTCCAGTTCGTCGGCGACCCGATGGGCGGCTATGACAACCCCTACCAGCTCTATGGCTTCCTCTATCAGGGCGGCGGGCTGGAGGCGGCCAACGCGCTCTACAACCAGCATGGCATGCAGTTCGTGGGCTGGTGGGCTGCCGGTCAGGAATCCATGTCGTCCTCGAAGCCGCTTGCCGGTCCGGCCGATCTGGTGGACTGGAAGTTCCGCTCGCCTCCGGGTCTTGAGACCGAGATCTTCGCCGAACTGGGTGCCACTCCGATCGTGATGGACTTCACGGAAGTCTTCACCGCGCTGGAAACCGGCATCATCGACGGCGCGGACTATTCGTCGCTGGCCAACAACGTCGGCATCGGTCTTTACGATGTCGTCAAGCACGCCACCTTCCCCGGCTTCCACTCGATGCCGATGGACCACATTACCTTCAACAAGGAAGTGTGGGACGGCCTGCCAGAAGACATCCGTCGCATCATCGAAGTTGCCGCGCAGAAGCTCGCGCTGCAGACCACGCTGACTTTCGAAGTTGCGAACCGCGAAGCAGCGGCGAAAATCGCGGCGGAAGGCGTGACCATCTATGACTGGTCGGCTGAAGATCGCGCGGCCTTCCGTGCTGGTGCCCAGAAAGCCTGGGACAGCTGGGCCGACAAGACGCCGGAAGCTCGCGCTCTGGTCGATGCGCACCGCGCCTGGATGAAGAAGATCGGCCTGCTCTAAGGCCACGTCATCCGAGAGCACGACTATGGGCGAGCCGCGCGACGGCTCGCCTTTTTCCGCAAAACGATGCGGTTCAGGGAAGGGGCAGTTCATGAATGGCGATGGTGTCTGGCTGGGGTTTTTGCGAGGGCCGATCCGGGTCCTGATGATCCTGTTCTGCGCGCTCGCGGTACTGACGGCGGCATGGCTGATCTTCGCCGGAATGTTCATGGGCAGCGAAATCGGCATGCATGAGATGCTGCGCCCGCAGGGCCTGCCATTGGTCTGGCTCATGCTGGGATCGATTCTGGGCGCGCTGCTTTTCTCCTCGCTCTACCTGTCGGACTTCAGGGGGGCGATCGAGTACGAACCGGACGGGTTCTTCGATATCCTGTCACTGGTCTGTTCCCGCATGGCGATGATTGCCATCGCGGTCGTGGTTCTGGTGATGTTTTACGAGGTCGTGGCCCGTTATGTCTTCAACAAGCCGACGCTTTGGGCCAACGAACTGGCGCTTTGGATTGCCGGGTTCATCTTCCTGCTTGCAGGGCTGTATGCCATGCAGCAGCGCAGCCATATCCGCATCTACATCATCTACGACATCATGCCGAGATGGATGCAGCGCTTCGCCGACTGCATTTCGGTCTTTCTGATCTGGGCTTTCACCATTGCGCTGATCTGGGGCGGCTATAACGAGGCCAAGACCAAGCTTCTGCGCATGGAGACCTTCGGCACGGCCTGGGATCCGCCGATCCCGGCAACGATCAAGGTGGCGATCCTGTTCATCATTGCGCTGGTGGCGATACAGGCTCTGTCGAACCTGATTGCTGACTGGAACAAGGCGCCGGAGCACCATTCGCCGCTGGACGAAATCGACGAGGCGGAAATCGAACACCTCAAGAAGACTTTGGGCGAGGACTGATCCATGGATATCGGCACGATCTCACTCGTCCTGTTGCTGGCGATGTTCGCATTGCTTGCCATCGGCATGCCCCTTGGCTTTGCCTCGGCCTTCCTCGCGGTCGCGACGCTGGCTATGAAATTCGGACCCGATGTGCTGTTCGGGGACGTGTTGGCGGGCGATTTTTCGCGCTTCGGGCGCGGGCCGCTCAACGTGCTGGGTCAGGCGGTTTACCGGCAGATGACCAACTACGTGCTGATATCCGTGCCGTTATTCATCTTCATGGCGGCGCTGCTGGAGCGATCCGGCATTGCGCGGGACATGTATTCGTCGCTGAACGTCTGGCTCAGCCGGACCCGTGGCGGCATTGCCATCGTGACTTCCATCATGGCGGTCATCATGGCAGCGATGTCGGGGATCATCGGCGGCGAGGTCGTGCTTCTGGGCCTGATCGCGCTGCCGCAGATGCTGCGGCTGGGCTATAATCAGAACCTGGCCATTGGGACGATCTGCGCTTCCGGTTCGCTGGGGACGATGATCCCGCCGTCTATCGTGCTGATTTTCTACGGGCTGGTGACCGAAACCTCGATCAAGGCGCTGTTCACCGCGTCCTTCATTCCGGGCTTCATGCTGGCGTCGTTCTTCATCATCTACATCGTCACGCGGGCCAATCTGAACCCCGATCAGGCCCCCCTGCCCCCGGATGACCCGGACGACCCGAAGGGGTCGGAAAAGGCGCTGATGTTCCTGGGCTTCGTCTGCCGCTTCGGCCTGTGGGTCTGCGGCGTCCTGCTGATCCGGGCGCTGTTCTTCACGGTAACCGGTGCCAATGCCGTCACGGTCGGGGTTGACCCGATCTTCCTTGGCATGGTCGCGGACATTCCCTGGATCATTGGTTGGGCTGTGGTGTTCGCGGTGCTGATCTTTCTTGTTCTCGGACGGGAGCGCACGCGACTGGGCTGGGAGATGGGCAAGGGTCTCGTCGCCCCGATCATCGTCATCGGCGTGGTGCTGGGGTCGATATATGGCGGCATCACCGGGATCACCGAGGCCGCGGGCATGGGCGTGCTCGCCGTGTTCACGATTGGCCTTGTCCGGCGCGAGATGACCTTCGAGATCGTGTGGGACAGCCTGATCCGGACGCTGAAGTCGACCGGAACGATCATCTGGGTGACCATCGGCGCCGCGGCGCTGGCGGCGGCCTATACGCTGGCGGGCGGGCCGACCTATGTGGCGAACTTGATCGTGGGAACCGACCTGCCGACGATGGGTATCATCCTTGTCATGATGCTGATCTTCCTGATCATGGGAATGTTCATGGATTGGGTGGGCATCGTGCTGCTGATCATCCCGGTCTTCCTGCCGATCATCCTGCGGCTGCCGGTGGAGGAGATCGGCTATCTGGGTCACGTCGATCCGAAGAATATCGCCATCTGGTTCGGCGTGGTGTTCTGCATGAACATGCAGGTAAGCTTCCTGTCACCGCCCTTTGGTCCGGCCGCGTTCTATCTGAAATCGGTAGCGCCGCCGCATATCTCGCTGACGGATATCTTCAAGGGTTTCCTGCCCTTCATCTGCATTCAGATCCTGGCCTTGTCGGTCCTGCTGATCTGGCCGCCGATCGTGGAAATCCTGCTGGACTAGCCGGAAGCGGCGTGTTTGCGCCCTCCTGAACCGGATGCTGCCGGAAAGCCCCCTTGCGTTGCGCCTTAGCGCAGCGCGCCCTGGGCGATGAGAGCGTCGTATTTCTGCTGGTCGAACCACCAGTAATCGGTGCCGCGATCATAGGCCGGCTTCGTGTCCGGGAAACCGAACACGTCCCAGTAAGCGATCCAATGCGTGCCCTTATACCAGTTCGGCACCCAGATCATGCGGTCGCGCAACACCCGGTCCAGCGCCTTGACGCGGATGGTCAGCGTCTCCCGGTCTTTCGACGCGATCACCTGCTGGATCAATTCGTCCACCACCGGATCCTTCAGGCCCGAAAGGTTGAACGTGCCCGGACGGTCGGCGCTTCCGCTTGCGAAGATCGTGTTGAGTTCGACAGAGGGGGAAAGCGGCAGGACGAAGCGACCGATGGCCACATCGTAGTCGAAATCTTCCTGACGCTGTTCGTATTGCGCCGGGTCGATCATGTTCCAGCTTGCGTCGATGCCGATGAGCCGGAGGTTCTCGATAAAGGGCAGCGCGATGCGTTCGAAGGACGGGCTGTCATCGAGGATCTCCATGCGCAGCACATCGCCCTCGGCGTTCCGGCGGAGACCGTCATCGCCGATGATCCAACCCGCCTCCTGCAAAAGCGTGTTGGCCTGCCGGACCAGGGTACGGTCGGTTTTTCGGGTGGAACTGATCGGCGGCGAATAAGCGTCTTCGGTGAACACAGTTTCGGGAAGCCGGTCGCGATAGGGTTCGAGATAGGCCAGTTCCTCGCCTTCCAGCGGTCCCGAAGCCTGCATGTCCGAGTTTTCCCAGAAACTGTCGGTGCGGTCGTAGAGACCGTAGAACAGCGTTTCGTTCGACCATTCGAAATTGAACATCATCCCGATCGCCTCGCGCACGCGGCGGTCCTGGAACTGCGGCTTGCGCAGGTTCAGCCAAAAGCCCTGCGCTCCGGCGGCGCGCTCGTCGGGGATGGTTTCGCGCTTGACCCAACCCTTTTCGAGAGCCGGGAAATCGTAGCCCGTGGCCCAGATGGCGGAGAAGGATTCCTCGTGAAAGAGATAGACACCGGCCTTCAGCGCCTCGAATGCGGCGGTTCGGTCGGCGAAATACTCGTAGCGGAAGCAGTCAAAGTTCCAGGCGCCGATATTCACGTTCAGGTCGGCGGCCCAGTAATCCGGGTTCCGGCAATAGGTGACGTTGCGGCCCGGATCGGCATCGGCCACCACGTAGGGACCGGAGCCGAGCGGCGGATCCATCGTTGAGCGGTTGAACTCCACGCTCTCATAGTAGTGTTTCGGCAGGATATAGAGCTGACCAACGGTCGAAATCAGGTCGCGTAACTGGGCGTCGGGGTTGAAGGTGACCTTGACTTCGAGCGGCGAGCGGACTTCGGCGCTCACCACATCTTCCAGCAGGATCTTCCAGCGTGGATTGCCGTCCGCTTTCAGCGCTTCGATGGTGAAGACCACGTCATCGGCTCGGACCGGTTCGCCATCGGCGAAACGCGCTTCTTCGCGCAGGGTGTAGATGACCCATGAGCGGTCCTCGGGGTATTCGATCTTCTCCGCCAGTGATCCGTAGACGGCATCGGGTTCGTCATAGGCGCGGACCATCAACTGATCGTAGATATGCCAGAGACCCTGCGCCGGTTCGCCGTCGAGGATGAAATAGTTGAGACTGTCGAAGGTCTGGCTGGCCAGCGTTCCCCGGAAACTGATCGTCCCGCCCTTGGGCGCATCGGGGTTCACATAGTCGAAATGCGCAAAACCTTCGGGATACTTCAATTCGCCAAAGGCGGAGATGCCGTGACTGACCGTGGTGGGTTCGTGACTCTCGGCAAAGGATTGGGTTGCCCAGATCAGGGTTATGACGGCAAGGCCAATGGCGCGCATTCGGGTCCTCCGGTTTCTGACAGGAGGGAAGCTATCACGCGCTGGACGCTTGGCCAACGCGACGCTGTGTTTTCGCGGTGGCCCGTCGCCGAGATGTGAACGCCGGGACACCATTTGCCTGAAGATGCGGCATTTTCAGTTGCGGCTTCTGCGGTTAACCTTTGCTCCATGCGCTTTTTCTCCGACGCCTCGCGACCCGTCCATCTTGGCCCCTACCCTTTGGAACGGTTGGCCCGTGCTGACCATGCAGACCAGTCCGGGTTGCCGCCCTTCGCGCCGCTGGAGTTTCGCAGGCCGGACGCGCCCGAGAGCCTCGTCAATGCGATGGCCGAGTATCAGGCGATGATGGACGCGATCCGGGACGGGCTGGTGAACAAGGCGCGGGCGGAGTGTCCGGCAGACCCGGTGGAGCGGGCCAATCATCTGAAGTCGTTCGGATATTTCTCCGACAGTTCGATGGTGGGCGTATGCCGCATGGCGCCGGGGGTGGTGCTGTCGGAACCGGTGCGGAACCCGGATATCGACCGGCTGGCGAAGGATTTGCGGACCCGGCAGACCAAGACTCTGGCCAGTGGCATTGACCACATCATGGCCGATCTGAAGGAGTCGATGGAAGCGCCGCCTTCGGGGATCGACGGGCACACGCACGCCATCGTCTTTCTCACCGAGATGCACCGCGATCCGAAACCGGACGAACGCGGCGCGGAGTGGCTAACCGATGCGGGTGCGCATCGCGCGGCGCTGCGTTCGGCGGAGACGGCGGTGGTGCTGGCGAATTACATCCGGCTCATGGGCTATGACGCCAAGGCGCATACGGCGACATCGACGGATGTGGATCTGAACCGGCTGGCGGTTCTGGCCGGGCTGGCGATGGTGCGGGAAGGCAAGCTTTGGAACCCATTTCTGGGTGACCGCTTCGGGCTGGCAGCGCTGACAACCACTTTCGAGATCGCCCCCGACCAGCCCTTGGCGGATGCGCAACCGTCGCCTGGGCCGCGCTGGTGGCTGGGCTACCGGACGCAGAAAAGTGCAATCCACGGCGACCTTTATGCAAAGCGGTCCTATGTGGATGGGCCGCATCCGTTCGAGACGCTGAAGCGCGTCGAGACGCCCACAACCTTCATTGACGAGCCGCGGGTGCCACGCGTGCCCAAGCGCACCGATATGTTCGCCCGCGCACAGTTCGGCGACATGGGCAAGGCACTGCAGGACGGGGCCAAGGGCGGGCATTACGCGCGGAAGGCAGCCCCGTCGATGGCACAGCGGCGGATGCTGGGGGCGTTCGTCTTGTTGCAGGACGGCGCGGCTGAGGATGGCGCCCGTCCCTCGGATGCCGAGAGGAATGCGGCAAATGTGAAAGCGGCGGCTTACTTCCTTGGCTGCGATGCGGTGGGGGTCAGCCGGTGCCCGGACTGGTCCTGGTACAGCCATGACGCGGCAGGCGACCCGATTGATCCCCCGCATGACAACGCGATCAGTATCATCATCGACCAGGGATTCGAGACGATGGAGGGCGCGTCGGGCGATGACTGGATCAGCGTGGCGCAATCGATGCGGGCCTATCTTCGGTTTTCCCTACTTGGGGGCATAATTGCGCGGCAGATCAGGCGGTTGGGATACAAGGCGAAAGCGCATACCGTGCTGGATGGGGACGTTCTGCAGCCGCCCTTGTTGCTGTTGTCGGGGTTGGGCGAGGTCAGCCGGATCGGGGAAGTGATCCTGAACCCGTTCCTTGGCCCCCGCCTGAAATCGGGCGTCGTCACTACCGATATGCCGCTGGTCCATGACAAGCCCATTGATTTCGGACTGCAGGCGTTTTGCGAGAGTTGCAACAAATGCGCCCGCGAGTGCCCGTCCGGCGCGATCACCGCCGGGCCGAAGCTGATGTTCAACGGCTATGAGATCTGGAAGTCGGATAGTCAGAAATGTGCAACCTACCGGATCACCACCGAAGGCGGCGCGATGTGCGGGCGCTGTATGAAGACCTGTCCGTGGAACCTTGAGGGGCTGTTTGCCGAAAAGCCCTTCCGATGGGCGGCGATGAACGTACCGAAGCTGGCACCTGCGCTGGCGAAGCTGGACGATGCGGTGGGCAATGGAGGGCTGAACCCGGTCAAGAAATGGTGGTGGGATCTGGAGATCGAGGCGGATGGCGGCTATCGCCCGGCGCGTCATCCAGTCAATGCGCGGGATCTGCAGAAAGACCTCGATCTGAAATACGAAGATCAGACGCTTGCGGTCTACCCTGCCCCGCTGACACCGCCGCCCTGGCCCTATCCGTTCCCAATGGATCGAGAGGCTGGGATTGCAGCCCATGAGGCGATGGTGACGCCGGAGGTCTACAAGGCGCGGCTGGCGGCGGGAGAGACCGAGGGGCTGACACCGCGCGTGCCGGATCGGGCGGACAGTCCGGTCTTGAAGACCATTATCTCCAAGGTCGAGCATCTCTCGGATGATATCGCGGTTTACGAGTTCCGCGATGCGGACGGGCGCGACCTGCCGGTGTGGGACGCAGGTGCGCATCTGGATATCGTCGTCGCGCCAGAGTTTCTGCGACAATATTCCATGTGCGGCGATCCGGCTGACCGGTCCAGTTACCGCATCGCGGTGTTGAAGGAGCCGGACGGGCGCGGCGGCTCTCTTCTGATGCACCGGATTTTCAGTGAAGGGCGGCGGGTCTTCCTGTCAAAGCCGATCAACCATTTCCCTCTGGTCGAGACTGCCGAAATGACATTTCTGATGGGCGGCGGCATTGGCGTGACGCCGATGGTGGCGATGGGGCATCGGCTGCACGCGCTTGGGCGCAACTTCGCGCTGCATTATTCGGTGCCGAGCCGGGGACGTGCCGCATTCGCCGATGAATTGCGGCGGGTGCCCTGGGCGGACAAGGTGACGCTCCATATCTCGGACGAGGGAACGCGGGCCGATCTGGATCAGGTTCTCAGTGAGCCTGGGACGGATTGGCATGTTTATACCTGCGGTCCGGATGCCTACATGAATGCTGTCCTGGAGGCTGCTGAGCGACAAGGCTTTCCCGAAGAAGCCCGCCACCTTGAGTATTTCTCCGTCCCCGAGGTCCCGGATTACGTGAACCATCCGTTCAAGCTGAAGCTTGCCCGATCCGGTCGGGTGCTGGAGATACCGGCGGAGAAATCCGCGACCGATGTCATGCTGGAGGCCGGGGTGCCGATCGACGTGAAATGCTCTGACGGGCTATGTGGCGTGTGCAAATGCCGGGTCATTTCGGGCGAGGTCGAGCATCGGGATTTCGTGCTTTCAGCCGCGCAACGGGAAAGCGAGATCATCCTTTGCCAATCAAGGGCAGCAGAGCCGGACGGGATCGTGGAAATAGACCTTTAGGCCCGCGCCTTGATATGATCCTGCGCGCTGGCGGCTTCGGTTGCGGTGAGGATCAGGTAGAGCAGTTCCGGCAGGCTCGATGTGCCGGTCTTCGAATAGATCGAGCGAAGATGCGACCGGACGGTGTTCTCCGACAGTCCCAATTCGTCGGTCACCGCCTTGACCGACAGGCCGCGGGACAGAAGCAGGCACACGCGAAACTCGGCGCGGCTGAGTTCCGCCGGGTTGGACACACCGAGGATAGGCGAGGTGATACTCCGCCGCATTCCGCTGTCGAGAGATCGTGGAAAGGGAGCCCGGCCTTCGTTGAGTGCCATCGTCACGAGGCCCGGCTTGCGCCCCGTCCAGGATCGTTCAATCGTGGGGACAAGCGCCTCGATATCGTGCTGTTCGGCGCGATCCAGCTGGGACATGAAGTGAAACTCCACGTAGTCTATCGCCTGCCGTGTGACCGCCATCGGGATCACCGCGATTTCCCGCGCCGCTCCCCTGTCGAGCCAGCCGTCCAGCCGTCGGGACGGAAGCCAGGACGGATCGTCGAACATGTCGCCCAGAAACCAGACGGTTCCCGCACGGGCACGCCCGAACTGGTAGTCGAGAACGTCCTGGCAATAACTCCTGGTCAACCGTTCCGGTCCGTCGCCCGCAAAGAGAGAGACGAGGCGCGCGCTGTCTTCGGTCCGGTGATAGTGCCGCGATATCGCCGCGGCAGAGGCATCCAATCCGCCGGCAAGCGCGGCCAGTGCTTCGGCAAGCGGCATCGAGCCGTGCAGGCCCCCGCACCAACTTGCCACGCCATCCAGAACCCTCAGGTCAGGAGCAAGGCGAGACTCTTGCATATCCACGCGAACAAAAGTCAAATCTTTCCTACCACAAATAGCACCCCTGCCGATCCCATGCGGCAGTCTGCCCTCGTACCCCGGTCCGAGTTCTCACCGACCCTGTGCGAACTTTAGCCCGAAGTTATGCAGGTCCGTCAATTCCACGTGACGGCTTTGAGCCTTGATCCGAGTGAATCCACCGGATTTGTCATAAAAACGAAACATTATTACAGATTTGATCTATTTTGTTCACGATTTCGAACCAATCTGAGGACAACTATGACGAAACCGCCATAAATCGACCGCGCTTCGAATCACCTATCCGAAGGTGTGCATCCAGCGGATGACGACGGGACCGACGATCAAGAGGATCATCGCGGGCAGCATCAGCGCGGACATGACGGCGGACATCTTGACCGGCAGTTTATTGGCGCGTTCCTGCGCCCTGAGTTCGCGCGAGGTGCGCATTTCATGCGCGTAAATCTGCAAGGCGTCGGACATCGACGTGCCGAAACGCACCGATTGAAGGACCACGTTGGCGAAGGAGCTCACCTCATCCACGCCGGTGCGGGACGCCAGATCCGTCAGCGCCTTCTCCCGCTCGCCGCCCGCCGAGATTTCAAGCTGGACCATGCGGAATTCCTGGCAGAGCGCAGGTGCCGAATGCACCATTTCATTGGCCACGCGCGTCATCGCCGCGTCGAAACCAAGGCCCGCTTCGACCGAGATCTGGATAAGGTCCAGAGCGTTGGGAAAGCTGTCTTCGATTTCGTGCATTCGCGCGGTGACCTTGCGCTTGAGCCACCAGGCCGGTGCGAAGAAACCAATCCCGGCAAGCGCGGTCAGGATCTGCAGCATGACCAATCGGGACAGGCTGTCGATGGCCCAGATCAAATCGGCCGGGAGCCAGATGCCCGCGCGCCGCGCCGCGATCAGCATCACGAAGAGAATCGGCAGGGCGAAGGCCAGCAGAACGCGGAGCACGAAGAACCGGATAATGGCGTTCGGGCCGACGAAGCCCGCATTGCGCAGGTCGCGTTTCAACCGGGACCGTTCGGTGCGATCGACCGGCATCAGGGCCTTCATCAGCCCCTTGGGGTCGACTTCGGGATTGTAGAGAATACCCGCGTCGAAAGTGCTTCGCCGATCCCCAAGATCGGCGCGCCGGTATCGCCGCGCGGCCGGATTGGCGGGCGTCAAAGCGTCGAATGCTCCGTAGACGAACAGCATCATGCCAACGCCCACGCCGATCATGAAGACGATATTGGCCTTACTGTCGAGCGCAGGGAAAATGGTCAGAAGCCAGTCGATCATGCGCGCCTCAGAACCTGATGGCCACAAGACGGCGCAGGATGAGCGCGTTCAGGATGACCAGCCCCACCACGACCGAGACCAGCGGTTTGGCGAGGGGTTCATCCGCGATGTCGCCATAATAGGACGGCGACATGACGTTCAGGCCGACGAAGATCACGACCGGGACGACACTGAGCACCGCCGCCGAAAGCCGTCCTTCAGCAGAGATCGCCATGACCTTGCGCCGCATCGTCAGGCGATCGCGGATCACCCGTGAAAGCACGCTGAGAATCCGCGCCAGATCGCCGCCCGTGCCGTGCTGGATGGCGATCGCGGTGGCAAGGTAGTGGACGTCTTCCTGGTTCAGGCGGTCGGCGAATTCGTTGAACGCCTCGACCAGTTCGTCGCCGAAGGACACCTGATCCACGACCAGCCCGAATTCCGTTCCGATGGGGTCGGGCATTTCATTTGCCACGGTGGCGAGAGAGGTTTGCAACGGATGGCCGACCTTCAGCCCACGGGCGATCATATCCAGCGCGTCCGGCAGTTGACGGACGAGGTGGTTGATCCGCTGTGTCCGTTGCAGGCGCACGGCCAGGATCGGAAGCACCATGCAGAGAAGGAAGGCAAGGACCGCCGCAATCAGGACATTCACGAGCTGCGTGAAGATCACGGCGGCGATGACGAAACCGACGAAACATGTGGTCAGGAAGGCCCCGGACGACATGGAAATCCCGGCCTGCAAAAGCACCCTCGGCAGGTCGCCCACCAGCGGCAGACGGCTTGCGACGGAAGGTTTCTCCTCGGGTTTCAGGATCGCGAGGATTTCTTCCGTCGTCGCCCCTTTGGCGATCATCTGCAATCGGCGGCTGCGTGCTTCTTCCCCGCGCCCACGCGAGGAGAAGAACTGACGGATGCCCTCGAACGCCAGGAATACGCCCACCACGACCCCCACATAGAGGATCAGCTGGGCGCTGAAATTCGTGACGATCCAGTCGGGCAATTGCATGGCCGGCTATTCTCCCGCCATCTGCAAAGGTGCCAGATCGACGCCCGCTGCCAACAGTTGCTCGGCGCAGCGCGGCCGCATTCCGGTCGCCACCAGTTGACCGAGGACCTTGCCGTTTTCGTCCCGCCCCGTGCGTTTGAAGACGTAAAGGTCCTGCATCGTGATCGTGTCGCTTTCCATGCCCGTGATCTCGCTGATCGACATGAGCTTGCGATTGCCGTCGCTGAGACGGCTGAGCTGGATCACGAAGTTCAGGCCGCTGGCGATCTGGCTGCGGATGGCCGAGAGCGGCAAATCGATCCCGATCATCGTCACCATCTGTTCGATTCGGGACAGCGCGTCACGGGCGGTGTTGGCGTGAACGGTGGTCATGGAGCCGTCATGGCCGGTGTTCATGGCCTGAAGCATGTCAAAGGTCTCAGCCCCCCTCACCTCACCCACGATGATCCGGTCGGGTCGCATCCGGAGCGCGTTCTTCACCAGGTCGCGCTGCGTGATCGACCCGGTGCCGGATGGCGTGGGGGGCCGTGTCTCAAGCCGGACGACATGTTCCTGCTGGAGTTGAAGCTCCGCCGCGTCTTCGATGGTGACGATCCGTTCGCGGGTCTCGATGGACCGGCTCATGGCGTTCAGCAGGGTCGTCTTGCCCGAGCCGGTACCACCCGAGATCAGGATATTGAGCCTAGCGCTGACCAAAGCTTCGAGGAACTCGCTGGCCTGCGTTGTGAGCGATCCGAGCTCGACCATTTTTTCCATCAGGATGGGTTTGGCCGAAAACTTCCGGATGGAAAGCGAGGGTCCGTCAATGGCGCATGGGCGGATGATCGCGTTGACGCGGCTGCCATCGGCAAGGCGCGCATCGACCCAGGGCTGGCTTTCATCGATGCGGCGACCGATGGAGGATACGATTTTGTCAATGATCCGAAGCAGGTGGCGCTCATCCCTGAAGCGGACTGCAGTGCGTTCGAGTATGCCGAAACGTTCGACATAGACCCGCTCGTGGCCGTTCACGAGGATGTCGTTGACTGACGGGTCTGCCAAAAGCGGCTCCAGCGGACCGAAGCCAAGAACTTCGTCCATCAATTCGTCGACGATCTGCTTGAAGTCCTCCGTCCGCATGGGACGTTTTTCCTCGGCCAGGACCTGCTGGACGAGGTTCGCCACCTCGCGCCGAAGTTCCTCGGTCTGCACTTTGTCGATGACGGAGAGGTTGAGCCGTTCGAGAAGGGCCGTGTGAAGCCGGTTCTTCAGTTCAAGGCGTTCGGTCAGCTTGGCATCCGGCGTGTTCAGGGCCCTGAGCGCGCGCTCTGCCACCTCGGCCTGATTTTCCACGGCCTCCGCCTGCCCGTTGGCTTGCCCCGTTGGTCTCTCGCCGTTTTTACCGAACCCTTTGAACATCAAGAATCTCCCTCGTTACGCAGTGAGGCGTTCGCCCATGGGCAACTTCTTTGCGATTGCGCGTGCGAGGCCGCCGATATTCTTGGCCAGATCGGAGCGCGCGGCCACCTCGGACAGTGGCTTGCCGAAATCCACCGCCGCACGCGCGGCCTTGGGATCATGGGGCAACCAGTGTTCGAACCTTCTTTCCAGCACGCGTGCGGCCTCCTTGTGATGCGCAGCCTGCATCATCGGCCTTTTCTCGTGGTTAATCACAACTTCGATTTCCAGGCCCGGATTGTCCGCGAGGTAAAAATCCATCAGTCGGCGGGTGGCCCGTACCGAGGGCACCGTCGTGTCGGTCACGATCACGATTTCATCGGCGTTGCTGACGACAGGCTCGATCCAATCGACCAGCGCGCGCGGCAGATCGATGACGACGTAATCATGGGTCTTGCGCAGCGCATCGACCAGGGTTTCGATCTGTTTGGCGTTGATTGCGTCCAGCGGCATGAAATCGGCTGGTGCGGTCAGAACGCTCAACCCGTTCTGGGTTTCGGCGAGCGATTGTTCGACCCACATCTCGTCCGGCATCACGTCGCCGGTTGCCAGTTGCATCAGACCGTCCTGGGGATCGACATCGAGGAAGTCACCGACGGCGCCGAATTGCAGATCAAGATCGACGATGGCGACGCTGTTGGACGGATCACGACGGAACCGGCTTTTGCGGACGAGCAGTTGATCGGCGAGGTTCACCGCGACCGTGGTCGCGCCGATTCCGCCGCGCGCCTGGGCCACGGCGATGACGGCCCCGTCCTTGCCGCCGCCCGACCTGTTGCCCGCGACTTTCTGAAGCCACTTTTCCATCTGGCGGCCAAGTTCGTCACCGGTGACGGGGAACGGCAACACATCGTCCACGCCCGCGTCGCTCAGGGCGCGGGCCCGTGCCAGCGGAATGTCGCGGTCCGCCAGAGCGAGGAAGATCGAGTTCTCACCCCGCTGGGCATTCAGCGCCTCGATCGCGTTCAGATCCTCCTTGTTGCCGGGATCGGTAGCGAAGACGACGATGTCGTTTTCCGCCGCCATCCGCACGGCTGCGCCGTTCAGACTTGCGACAGAGCGGTTCTCGGACAAAAGACGCACACGGGGCTTGTCCGCCAGCGCGACCGTCACGGCGTTGGACACCCCCTTGTCATCGGAAATCAGGAGCACCGATGTGGACTTAGCCATGATCTACCCTTCGTACATTCATCATCTTCAACCGCTGTTTCCCTGTGCAAGATCTTCCGCCGGCATGGACACCGACATATTCGGAAACGGGATATCCGTGCGACTGTCGGAATCGCTGTCGGTCAGATTGGTCGGTGTGCTGCCGCCGACAAGTGCGGCCAGCCCCGGAAGCGGTGTTACGAAATCGAAGCGGAGCGCCTGGCTGTCGGCAATCTGAGACACATCCTGTTCGGTCACAACCGCCATCTCGACCATCGGTGTATACGGCCCGCCGAGAAACCCAAGCCTGCGGTCGAACTCGTAGCTCACGCGGATATTCCTTGGAGTGGCGTTGCCGGGAAGGATCGGATGGATAATGCACCAGATCTCCTCGGCAGCGGAAGGGTTGGCGACGTCGCAGTTGATGGGGTTCGTGCCGAGGACGCAGGACTGGCGCCCCATATCGGCACAGATACCCTCACCAAGGCGACAAAAGGTGCCGTATTCACGCGAGGTGTCGCTGCCACGCATGTTCGTTTCCGGCACGGCGTCACAGATTGGCTCGCGCGCCACGGCAATACGCACGGCGCGCTGCATCGCCTTTTCGGTCATCACCCAGTTGAACCCGAGCCGGCCGAAATCGAGGATAGCGAAGAAAACGAGCAGGAACAGCGAGATCACGATGGCAAACTCGACAAGAGAGGCACCGTCTTCGCCCCGGCGGAAGTGTATGATTGCCTTGCGGATCATATGCCGTAGATCCTGGCCTGATCGGTGATCCAGGTTGTCATCACGGTATTGTCGCGTGCGCCGAAGATCTCGAATACGGTTCCGAAGGGCAATTCGATCTGCACCTGCACACGGACCACGGCGACGGGTGTGAGAGGCAGTGCATGTCCCGGCGTCGGAATGCAGAACAGCCGGGTCTGGAGCCTGGAAAGCGACAAGCCAAGGGGAAACAGGTTCTCTGCGCCACCGGTGCGCATATTCGCGTTCAGCCGTTCCATCGCCATGGCATCCCCGACAATGTCGTGGCCCGGCCACAACGTTGCGGCGGGCAGGCCTTCGCAAATGTCTTCCGGTGAAACCCGCGCGATGAAACGGGTCGCGTCCCGGACACCGTTGACCACGCTCTGGTAGTTCCAGTAGATGCGCGCGCCTTCCACGATGGCGCCGAAACAGACCAGCATGATCGGCATGAGGATGGCGAATTCGACAGCCGTGGCACCGTGTTGGTCTCCGGAAAACCGGCGGATATGATCGACAAGCGCCGTCATCTGAACAGCTGGACCACGTTCTGATAGGGACCGATACTCTCGGGAGGGATGCGCTCGATTACTTCGACGTTCAGGTCGAATTGCGGCGGCAGCCCGGTCTCGGCCTCCGTTGGGCCAAGTTGGAATAGGCGATAGAAATCGACGATCTCGATATCGTCGTCATAGCCGACCACAATGTCGCCGGATGCCGGGCAATGGATTCCCCCCGCCAGCAGGACGCGACGGTCCACACGCGCCGGAAGGTCAAAATTGCGATTGCATCGCGGCAGGCCGTTGTCGAAATTGTCGGCGTCCCGCACGTAAACGTCGGACATGTCGGGGATGATCGGATTGTAGACATCGTCTGGCTCGTCCGGCCAGAAATCATCCCAGCTTGTCCAGTCATCCTGGGCTTCCGGGGTCGGCGTGCCGCGCTCGCCATCATCGGTGCGCCGGTAGTGAAAACTGTTGTACGGAGGATGCCCGGCAGCGTTCATCACTCCGCCGTTCGCGGCGCGCTCAATCTCCCGCAGATAATACTGGTAGCGAGTCAGATTACTTTCGGGAAACTCAAAGAAAGACCCATCGGCCACGTCCGGGTTTGAGGCGCCGGGGAAACTGTAATTCGTGGCAGTGTAAAGCGCCCGCCCGGCGCTCCAGTCGCCATCCCCGAAACGGCCATCGATACAGCCGGACGGGTGGCAGTCGTCCAGGGGAAAGGCCATCGTATCGGTCGCGGCCTGAGACGGCGCGCAATATTCGCCGGAATGCGCGGGGACACGCCCGCTGATCGAATGCGGCCCGGGCGCGTAGAGGGCGTCATTGAAGAACTGGATCATCGACTGGTCGAAGATATCCAGCGACATCTCGAATGCGGCACTTTCCTGAGAGGGGCGCTGGCCGGGGATCACATCGGTGCGATCCGGCTGGAAACAGGCGGCCACGCGATTGCGCAGGGTGAGCATGCAGGCCTGGCGCCCCGCCTCGTCGGCGATGCCGGAGCAAGCGCCCGCAGGGTCGATATCCACGGCTGCGAAACCGAATTCTCCGGGTTGCCATTGCCCCGACATTCCGGCTGATCGCAGGTTGATCGCCTGACCGGGCAGAACCTGCAAAGGGTCGCCGGCACCGTTGTCGGGCAGACAGAACAGAAGAGGCGCCAGATCGCATGTCCACGCCGTTTTGCCGGCGACCGCGACCGCACCGATGGCTTCGTTGGGCAGGTCGCTTGCGCTGAAGATGCCGGCGAACATCCACGCGACATCCACCGTTGCCAGCCGTATGCCCACAAAACGGGCCTCCTCGGGGATGGGCACGCCTCCGAAATCCGAAGGAGGGAGATTGTACTTGTAGCTGGGCGAAGCCGGATTGGAGAGGTCCGCAGGACTGAGAGAAGGCGGCGCATCCCGGTCCGGCAGTTCGCTGTAGAAGACGATCCGGTCCAGCGCGATCTCAAAATCCTGACCGCCTGTCCCTTCTTTCAGCCGCTCGTTGGCGGCCTGAATAACCGAGTTTGCCGCCGCCGTGGCGTTCACGATCGCATTGGAAGAGCCGTTGAGTTCGCCTGCGGCGGCTAACGCCACATTGTCGACAAAGCCCTGCATGTCGGTTTGGGTCGCCGCGCGGCGCCCCAGGTCGAAGGACAGCGCGATGATGCCGAAAATCGCAATGGTGCTGATCATGAAGAAAACGAGCAGCGAGCCGTCCTGGCTGTGAAGAAACCGCCTTATGTTCAATCTGAGCTTCATGCCCACGTTCACGATCAACTGCCGTTGTCTTCGACGGAGCCTTCGATCTCGACATTTTCGCTGGAGATACCGCGCCGCACCCGCACGGTCGGTTTCGGTGCCTCAGGCACGATGACCGGCGCATCGCTGGGGATGATATCGCTGAGGCGGATGCTTTGCAGTTCCTCCTCTGCCTGGTCTGCTTCACCGATGTTGCGCAGCGTCAGGCTCAGGGTCCCGGCCCGTTGAGCCAATGCCAGTTTCTGGCCCTGAAGGGGCGTGACCTCGACCGTGACGGTTCGCGCCACCTGGGCCTGTTCGTTCAACTCGTCGGCCTGCTGGTCGACGCCCACGACACGGATCTTCTGCAGGATCGTCACCGCGCGCAGGCCTCGGTTATCGCGGCTGGTCAGCACGACATCGACGAAATCGCCCGGAGTGACGAAGCCGCCAACTGAGGTGGTGGCGTTGACGCTGATGGCCATGGCGCGGTTGCCCGGCGACAGTGTCTGGCCGATTGTCACCTTCTCGCCGAAATTGGAGAGTTTGGCCGCAAGCACGACTTCACCCTTCACCATGGCGCGTTTCGCGCGTCTGGGTTCCTCGTCACCCTTGGCGACAAGTGACGAGAAATCGGTGAATACACCGGCGGGCACGGCTTCGGCCGGCCATTGGATGGTGGTCAGCTTTTGCGCCTCGATGGTCGAGCCGAATTCAATGTCCTGACTGGCCACGACGACGCTGACGAGGGCCGGAACCTGATCTTCGACCGAGGCGGTTGCCCGCTCGACTTCAAGAAATTCCTTCGAGGCATAGACCGAACCCGCCGCGACAGCGACGCCAAGCATGGTTACCAATAATGAACGAATACGCATAGATACTCTCCAACGTCAGTCGGATTGCGGCCTGCAGACTTAGAAGGCGCCTGCAGACGCGTCGATAATCGTGGCAATGTTGCCGCCCAGGCCCATAACTACCGCGCCCACGATCGTGACGACGATCAGCGCGACAGCATATTCAACAATGGTGGCCCCGGCGACGTCACGCAGGAAACAACGTGCAGTCAGACGAAGATGAGACATCCTCTAACCCTTTCCGGTCGAAGGTTCCGGGATAGGACCCGAAACGCGGATAAGTCCCAGACGGCGCTTTCGCTGCGATCAGCCGTTATGGATTGGGATCAGCAGCGACGTCGTCCGCGCAATCTGTTGTCTGTCCGCCGACCGCAGTGACCGCAGCTTGTGCTGTGTCGCAAGCTGCGCCGGTGACCGTCCCCGCGTTCTGGCCAATTGCGATCACGCCAGCACCGCCGATGATGGTTACAACAATCAGGGCGACGGCATATTCGACCAGCGAAGCTCCGTCCTCGGACCCTATGAAATTCTTAAAAAGGACGCGCATCTCATTACTCCTCACATACGCTTTTCAATCGGTCGCTCGCGCCGAGACGGCGCATCAACCGAACGAACCCGACGTCTGTCCCACGACGAGCCCGCACAAGACTTTAGAATTATAGTGCCTGACAATCATCCTCTGGATTGGTGAAAAATACAATCAAAGGTTGCAATTTGCCAAAAAGCCGAACTATTCTTGTTCGAAATTCGGCGAAGTTGCCAAAATTTAGTCATATTTCCCTGGTCCGTGATTCTTGCCGGGCTCTGTGGGCAATCGCGGTGAGGCATATGCCAAAATAGCGCGACATACACGCACCTGCGAATACAAAATAACTATTCTCCTTTAATATCAGATATTTAAAGTTTCAGGCTCATGTCCCGGAAAATTGGCGAGACCTGTGGATAAAGCTGTGTGTCTATGGTGCCGCCCGCCCGCCGGGCAATCTCTTTCCATGTTCATGGCATCACACTCACGAAAATATGCTTATTCCGGCATGAAACAAACATGGTCGGGCCACGCGAATCTGTCATGCTACCATTACATCAGTGAAGGGTAGTCGTATGAGTAACCATCTTTCTGACGTCGTATTGCGCCGCGAAGATCCGGTGCAGCAAAAACCAAAACCCCCAGCGCCAAATCCGGAGCCGCCCGTTCGTTTCGACGACTGGGCTGCAATCTAGGCGGCGTCTTTCGGGGCTTTCCTCGGCCGGAACACCGGCCTAGGTTTTGCGCATGAGCGCAGTGAGCACGATCCGCAACATCGGACCGGCCATGGAAAGTGAGTTCCGGGCGGTCGGGGTCGTTTCGGCAGAGCAGCTTCGCGATCTTGGCGCTGACGCCGCGTATCGCAAACTTCTCGACGGCGGCGTTCGTCCGCATTTCATTGGCTATTATGCCCTGGTCATGGGCTTGCAGGGGCGACCCTGGAACGACTGCCAGGGCAAGGAGAAGTCCGATCTCAGAGCCCGGTTCGATGCGCTTGTCGCTGACGCCGCGCCGCGGTTCGAAAGCACGCTGGCGCGGGCTTTGGACGAAGTCGGCGTGCGTCTTTCCCGAACCTAGAAATAGATCAGATCGTCGGTGACATCGGCCTCGGCGTAAGGATGCTCTTCGTCCACGATCTCGACCTCGGGCAGAACGGGAACGACCGTCTCGACGGTCGCATTAAGCGACGCGGCGATGGCGCCGCCCTGGTCAATCACGTCGAGTTTGACGTTTTCGTCGCCGATGGTCACATCCGTTTCATAGGGCGTGTCGAGATCCCCGCCTTCAAAGACCACCCGATAGGTGCCGGGCGGCAGGGCCAGCGTGTAGCCACCGGCGTCCCAGGTGGCGGTTGCATAACTGTTTTCACCATCGAAGGCGGTAATGCGCACATCGCCCTGCCCTTCGCCGATGTCGTAGAAATCATCCCCATCGGAGTCTTCGATCACGACGCCGGTCAGATATGTCTCCCCCCGATCGCTGAACATCTCCGTCGCGAAGGTCGAGCCTGCGTAGCCAAGATAGTCGCCGTGGTCGTACCCGACCCCAATTTCGCTCCAGACATCGGACATGAAGTTCTGCTGGTGGTCATCGGAGTCCCAGAGATTGTCATGGTGATCCTCGGCCCGGGCCTGTTCGTCGAAACTGGTACTGGTGGACCCGATCCAGCCGATATTCTCGCCGACATACCGCGTGCCGTGCCCTTCCTCGATCGCGCGGTCCGACGGGCTGTCGCCATCAGGATTGGTGTGATCGAAGAAATCGCGGTTATCCATGTCCTGCGAATGGTTGTCCGCCGCATCGCTGAGCGTTTCTACGACGGCAAGCGCTTCCTTCGGGGCGGTCGTCACGCCAGCGGCGAAGCCATCATCCTGGCGGCCAAGTTCACCAAGAGGGTCCAGCCGGGCGCGATTGACCAATTCGACGATCAGCTGTTCTTCGGCGGTGAGCCCTGCCCAACCGATGTCATAGGCGCCGTCGGGCAGGTCCGGGGCGCTGCCACCCTGCGAAGCCGCCGGAGCATCTTCGACCGGGGCTTCTTCATCTTCCGCTGCGGGGGGCGTATCGTCCTCGTCATCCGTCTGACCGGACAACGAGGTGCCGCCAGATGACGATCCGCCGCCTGAACCGGCAGCAGCAAGGCCGCCGAGGATAAGAAGATATAGGAGGCTGTTCACGTCCGTGCGTCCCCGTAGTTCAGAAACACACGGCAATGGGGCGCAAATTTACGAAGTCCCACAGCGCTTGGCTCCCGTAGAGCCCCCAAGGACATGGTTAACAGCCCCGGACCGCGCAGAACAAGTGCTGATTTGGAAACAATCCCACAATACCAGACATTAAGCAGGATTGTGCTCAAGCGAATTGGGGGACCGGGCGAAGCGCCGCCCGATCCCGGGAAATCGACTTAGCCGACCAGTTCGAGGCCCGAGAAGAAATAGGCGATCTCGACCGCTGCCGTTTCAGGCGCGTCGGAGCCGTGGACCGAGTTCTCGCCCACGCTTTCGGCAAATTCAGCGCGGATCGTGCCGGGTGCCGCATCGGCGGGGTTCGTGGCGCCCATCACTTCACGGTTCTTTGCAATCGCGCCGTCGCCTTCCAGAACCTGCACCACGACCGGTTCGGAAGCCATGAACTCGCAAAGCTCGTCATAGAACGGACGCTCCGCATGGACCTCATAGAACTTGCCGGCCTGCGCCTTGGTCAGGTGAATGCGCTTCTGCGCCACGATGCGCAGACCCGCGTCTTCGAACTTGGCATTGATCTTGCCGGTCAGATTGCGCTTGGTTGCATCGGGTTTGATGATGGAAAGCGTGCGTTCGGTAGCCATGAGACCCTCGTCAGACTAAACGACGGCCCGCGCCCCATGCGCCACCGCCTGAATTTCGCGGCCCGCCTAGCATGGGGCACCAGAGATGGAAAGCCTGAAGACATAGAGGCAATTAACCCGGTTTGGCCGTTGCAATCGTGGATGTTTGCGGTTTCACTCGGACGCTGAAACCGCAGGTTTGCAGCTACTCGTGTCCAACAACGCCCCTGTTATCGAGATCAGAGACCTTCACAAGAGCTATGGCCCGTTGGAGGTGCTGAAAGGCGTGAGCCTGACCGCGCCGCGCGGTCATGTGGTTGCGCTCATCGGATCATCGGGCTCGGGCAAGTCGACGCTTCTGCGTTGCACCAATCTGCTGGAAGACAGCCAGGACGGCGAAATCCTGTTCGAGGGCGAGGCGGTGACCTGGCGCGGCACTGGTCTGGCGCGGCATCCCTCGGACAAGCGCCAGGTGACGCGCATCCGCACGAACCTGTCGATGGTGTTCCAGCAATTCAACCTGTGGTCCCACATGACGGTCTTGCAGAACGTCATGGAAGCGCCCGTCACGGTCCTGAAACGCGATCCGTCCGAGGTCGAGGCAAAAGCCCGCGAGTATCTCGCCAAGGTGGGAATCGGCGACAAATGCGACGTCTGGCCTGCCCAGCTTTCCGGCGGGCAACAGCAACGTGCGGCCATCGCACGGGCGCTTTGCATGGAGCCGAGGGCGCTTCTCTTCGACGAACCGACCAGCGCGCTTGACCCCGAACTGGAACAGGAGGTGATTCGCGTTATCAAGGCCCTGGCCGGGGAAGGCCGGACCATGATCATCGTGACCCACGACATGAATCTCGCCCGCGATGTCAGCGACCACGTCGTGTTCCTGCATCAGGGCCTGATCGAAGAAGAGGGCCCGCCGGACAGCCTGTTCGGTGCGCCGAAATCCGAACGGTTGCGGCAGTTCCTTTCTGCCGTGGCCGCATAAAACTCAAAGGGGAGAACGAAAAATGAAGACACTCATCCTTTCCGCAGCGCTGCTGGCGACAGCCTCCGGCGCGGCTTTCGCGCAGGACGTGATCCGCATGGGAACCGAGGGCGCCTACCCTCCGTGGAACCTCATCAACGACAAGGGCGAGGTTGACGGGTTCGAACGCGAGCTGGGCGACGAGCTTTGCGCCCGCGCCGAACTGACCTGCGAATGGGTGACGAACGAGTGGGATTCGATCATCCCCAACCTCGTCTCCGGCAACTACGACACGATCATCGCGGGCATGTCGATCACCGACGAACGCGACGAGGTGATCGACTTCACGCAGGCCTACACCCCGCCCGATCCCTCGACCTATGCGGCACTGTCAGCGGATGTCGATCTGGCGGGCGGCGTGATCGCAGCCCAGACCGGCACCATCCAGGCCGGGTATGTGGCCGAGAGCGGCGCACAGCTGGTGGAATACGCCACACCGGATGAAACCGTCGCGGCGGTGATGAACGGCGAAGCGGATGCGGTTCTGGCCGATGCGAGCTTTATCCAGACGGCACTTGCCGCGAATTCCGACCTGACGGTCGTGGGCGACCCGGTGGCGCTCGGCGGCGGTGTCGGCATGGGGCTTCGCGAAAGCGACGGCGAGTTGAAGGCCAAGTTCGACGCGGCGATCCAGTCGATGAAGGATGACGGAACGCTCAATGCTCTGATCGACAAATGGGAAGTGTCGAGCCAGTGGTAGTCTGACATCCGCCACCGGTATGTGGGGACTCGACGAAACATATGACACGAGCGCCGGCCGCGTCGCGGCCGGCCGTTTCGGCTCGGGACCGCCTCTCGTACTCGCTCATGGCTGGCCCTGGTCGTCATACGCGTGGCACAGGGTCATCCCGCCGCTGGCGGAACACTATTCCGTTCACTGGTACGACATGCCCGGATTCGGTCAGTCCGATCTGAGAGGACCGCGCCCCGCCTCCCTCGATACGCAAGGCGAGGTCTTTGGCGAAATGCTGGACCATTTCGGAATGAAGAACCCCTTTGTCATCGCCCATGACTTCGGCGGAGCCACGACCTTGCGGTCACATCTCCTGCACGGCCGTGACTTTGCTGGCCTTACCCTGATGAACGTCGTCGCGATGCGCCCGTGGGGGTCCGACTTCTTCGACCATGTCGGCCGCCATTTGGATGCGTTCACCGGCCTGCCCCCACATATCCACAAAGCCGTCGTCGAGGCCTATATCGGCGGTGCGCTTGCCGTGGACCTGCCAGAGGTGGACCGCACCCGGCTCGCGGAGCCCTGGCTTTCCGAGGCGGGCCGAACCGCGTTCTACGCGCAATTCGCGCTGGCCGACGAACGTTTTACGGCCGAAATCGAACCGCGATACGGCGACATCCGCTGTCCGGTGCATGTCCTTTGGGGCGAAAAGGATCCGTGGATACCTGTCGAACGCGGACAGGCCCTTGCATCGGCGATCGGCGTCGGGCTGGAGCGGCTTGAGGGACTGGGCCATCTGCCGCAACTCGAAGCGCCCGACCGCGTGGCCCGCGCCCTCCTCGATGCCCTGATGGAGGCGGCCTGATGTTCTCCAACTGCACCGATCCGGACACGCTTGAGGGCCTCGCCTGGACCGCCTGCTATCTGACCAACGGCAAACACCTGACGGCCTATCTGTCCTTCGGAACGGTGATGCTCCTGCTCGCCATCACCGCGCCGGTATCCCTTGCCTTCGGCTTTGCTGGGGCGACCGCGGCCCGCAGCCACATCGCCCCGCTCAGATGGCTTGGCAAGGGCTACACGGCCATCGTGCGCGGCGTGCCGGATATCGTTTTCTTCCTCTTCTTCGTCATCGCGCTCGACCAAGGGTTCGAATGGATGCGCCACCAGGTGCTCTGCCCCGACTGGACCGATCCGATCCGGCAGGGCAACGATTTCATCGTCTGCCCGCAGGCGAAACTGCCCCTTTCATCGTCGCCGCAATGGGTGCACGAGGTCTATGGCTTCCTGCTGGCCGTGCTGACCTTCGCCATCGTCTTCGGCGCCTTCGCGGCCAATATCCTTTACGGTGCCATGCGGGCCGTGCCCCATGCGCAAATGGAAACGGCGGAAGCCTATGGCATGACCCAGAGACAGGCCTTCTGGCGCGTCCTGATCCCGCAAATGTGGGTCTTTGCCCTTCCCGGCCTGTCGAACCTCTGGATGATCCTGGTCAAAGCGACGCCGCTTCTTTTCCTGCTGGGCGTGGAGGACATCGTCTATTGGGCGCGCGAGCTTGGCGGCTCGAAAGGTCCGATCTTCGACTACCCCCATCCCGACTGGCGACTGTGGTATTTCTGCGGACTTCTGGTCTTCTACCTCAGCCTGACGAAAGTCTCGGAAGTCGTGCTCGCCCGTCTCAATCGTCGATTGTCACATGGTCAGTCCACTTTGGGCGGAGAACTGGCCGGATGACCCGACAACCCGCCTTGCATCGACCCGCAGATGGCCCGGAGCGGAATTGGCCAAGGGCCAAGAGAGGGCAGAGCGCCCTTGCCCGCGCGACACCGCAGGTGGCGCTGTGAGTTGCTGGGAAACCATCGCCGATTACGGGCTGCGCTCGCTGGGCTATGGCGAACGCCTGCTTCCGCGCTCGGATTTCACGCTGTGCCAGCAATTTACCCTGATAGGGTCGGGGCTTCTGTGGAATATCTATTTCGGTGTGCTCGCCTTGGCCGCCGGTTTCTTCGCGGCGACTGCCGTGGCACTTGGCAAGGCCGCTGCCAATCCGCTCGTCCGCAAGCCCTGCGAATGGTTCATCTTCCTGTTTCGCGGCTCGCCGCTCTTCATCCAGTTCTTCTTTGCCTACGAGGCGGTCGTATTGCTGCCGCGCGAGGGCTTCGAGTTCTTCGGCTTCACCGCCGAGACCCGTTGGCTGGCCCGCGCCTGGGCGGGGGCCTTGCTGGTCCTGTTCCTGAACACCACCGCCTATTCCGCCGAGATCTTTTACGGTGCACTCCGATCCGTCCCGCGAGGCGATCTGGACGCGGCGGAATCCTACGGCTTCACCGGCTGGTCCAAATTCCGCCGCATCACCTGGCCGACCATGCTGCGCCTGGCCTGGCCGGCCTATACCAATGAGGCGATTTTCCTTTTCCAATCGACCACGCTGGTCTTCTTCTCCGGCTTTCCCGCCTGGCAGCAGAAGGGCGATGCGCTTTATTACGCGAACTATTTCGCGGACAAGACCTTCAACCCTTTCGTGCCCTATCCGATCGTCGCCTTTTACTTCGTTCTGCTGACCCTGACCGTGATCGCCGTCTTTTCCTTATTCAACCGGCGGCTCAACCGGCACCTGCCGGAAGCCCGGCGCCGCGTCAGGTATCGCCCGCAACTGATCCGCTGAAACCGGTGCCGCTTGTCAAAGCCGGGTCTTGGCTGTAATCCCGCCCCCTGTTCAGCGATGAGGCACCCGCAATGGGGATCGACAGCGAAAGCGACGTGACGGCCAACCTTCAGATCGGTCCGACCAGTCTGGGGATGGTGCGGATCTTTGTGGAAGGCAACGGGATCGAGATACCGATGGATTTCGAACCGGAGGAGGCCGAAGAGATCGCCGATGAAATCCGTGCTGCCGCAGGGCGCGCACGGGCTATGGCCTCCAAAGGCGGGCGCAAGAGCTAGAGCATCACGCGAAGGGATCGCGGACCGCGTGCCAGCGCATTGCCGCGTGGCGCGCGAATTTATGCGTCAAAACCTTGCGCCGTGCGGGAGCGAGCTTGTCTTCCGGGCCCATGCGCAGGATTTCCGCGCCATAGCCGTCGGCGATCAGCAATCCGGTCCCGTCAGGCAGAAGATCGGTGGGGAAGTTATCATCCACCGCCCAGAAATAGCGGTCGCACCATTCGAGATAGCCTTGCCATTTCTGGTCGGTCTGAAAATCCACCCGGCTCGACTTGCATTCGACGATCCAGATCTCACCCTTGGGTCCCAGCGCCATGACGTCCACCCGCAGACCGGAAGTGGGCACCAGTTCCTCCACCGTGACGAAGTCGAGCGTGGAAAGGTGCCGACAGACGCCACGCGCCAGAAGCTGTCCGGGTTTCAGGTCAGGGGTGAGATCGACCGGCATGGGGAGATTGTGAACAAAAGGTAAACATTTGGCAAGAGCCAGGGCACGGATCGCGACCGGCTCATACGAACCAACCGGTGCGCAGGGCCTGCGCCCAGTCCTCCGCCCCACTATCGACCGCGCAACGGATCATTTCAGATGCATCGTAAGGCACGGAGATCAGTGCCACGGTCCAGCCCTCACCTTGCGATTCCACGATGGCATAGCGGGCGTCGGGACTGCCGGTCTGGTGGATGAAGTTCGGCTCCATTCGCCGGTCACGAAAGGCCGGGCAGCCAACGCTGCCGGGGTTCACGATCTGCCGGCCGTCGGGGAGACGCAGACTGCGGGGTTCATGGGTGTGGCCGCAGAGGATCAGCCGTTGGGAGACGTTTCCCGCGCGGGCCAGCACCTCAGGAAGATCGCGTCGCGCAAGGCGGGCATCTCTTCCACGATGGTCGAGCCAGTTTTCATCATCCTTGTCCGGCGTTCCGTGACACAGCAGGACGCCGCCCACATCCATCGCGAGCGGAAGGGACCTGCACCATTCGAGCGTGGCCTCGTCCAGTTCACCAATTGCCCACGCTTCCCATTTGCCCATCTCGCCGATCGGACGGTCAACCAGCAGGCGGTCGTGATTGCCCCGCACCGTCGGCAGGTCGAGTTTCGATAGGCGGCCTGCCGTGCCTGCGGCATCGAGCGGCCCGCTGAAGCTGTCGCCAAGGTTCACCGTCAGGTCCACGTCACGCGCCGCGATATCTTCGAGCACTGCATCAAGTGCTGCGCTGTTGCCGTGAATGTCGCTGATGACCGCCAATCGCATGAGAGTACAATCCGGTCTCGCGCAGACAGGGGCAAGGCACTATAGACGAAGACTCCGACAGGAGAGCGATGTGACCTATTCCGACGACTTCCTGAGACGCGTGCTGAAAGAGGCGCAAGTGATCGCAATGGTGGGGGCTTCGACCAACCCGATCCGGGCCTCCTATTTCGTGGCAAGCTATCTGAACGCGCGCGGTCGGAAGGTGATCCCGGTCAACCCGGCGCAGGCCGGTCAGTCCCTGTTCGGCCAGACGGTGCTGTCCGATATCTCGCAGATCGACGAACCCGTCGATATGGTCGATATCTTCCGGCGCTCGGAGCATGTGCCAGGAATCGTGGAGTCTGCACTTGAGCACCTGATGCCAGGACTGAAGTCGATCTGGATGCAGTTCGGCGTGATCCACGAGGATGCGGCGGCCAAGGCGGAAGCGGCAGGGTTGGACGTGGTGATGGACCGCTGTCCCAAGGTGGAGTTCGCGCGCCTGTCGCGGGAGATCGGCGCGGTGGGCATTCCGTCGGGCATCATCTCGTCCCGTCTGACACCAAAGCTGTAAGGGTTAGGATGGTACCGCCTCCCTGGCTTGAACAGGGGACCTCTGGATCCACAATCCAGCGCTCTAACCAACTGAGCTAAGGCGGCACGACCGCTTCCCTAGCGCCGGTGCAGGGCGAATGCAAGACTACGCTCTTACCTGCGAATGATTGCATTTGCGACGGGAAGTCCTTTGGCCGACGGCGCATTGACAGGTGCTCCACCGGTCAAGAAGATCATACCCTTGGAAATCTTTTTCTTTTTTGCAGAATTGGAGCACTCATGGACGTTTTGGAAGGCGAAGAATCGGTCGATCTGACCGAAGACCAGTGGAGCGATATTGCCAAGTCTTTGGTGGAAACCGCAGCAGGCCAGATCCCCTATGTCGGGGGCATGATATCTTCCCTGGTCGATTACATATGGCCTGCTAAGAAAGAAACTCTCTGGGACCAGATCAAAGATCAGGTTGAGAATATGATCGACCAGAAGATTCTGGCTTTCGAACTTCAAGAGCGCCAGGGCGAGATATCGGGCCTGAAGGACAGTCTGAAGCAGTATCGAGATGCAAAACTGCACGAGAAGGGGGCGATTCTAAGCTCGATTCTCGCGCAGTTGAACACTCTGCACGAAAAGCTGACAGGATCGGTGAACAAGCATCAGTTGATCCCACTGACGGTCGTGACATCGATCATACATATGTCGGTGCTTCGCGAACGCTTGGAACACGGCAAGCAGATTTACGAAGAAGACAACACTCCGATTTGGCGCGCCGAACTTCTGGAGATGTACGATGTCTACATCGCGTTCTTCAGAGAGATCTATCCGCAATGGAAATCCTGGCGGGATAAGAAGATTACCACCAAGACCTGGACCACCGGCTCGGTCGGCGCACTCAAAACCGCGCATGGCCTCGTCACCGACGGGTTGATCGACAACAAGATGGAATATTACCACGACGGAACATCCGATGAGGATTACTTCGGGCCTCTCGTGGCGGCGAGAAAGCAGCTTTTACTGAGCCAAGCCAATGCCGAGATGGCCGCTACACTGGCCGTGACGTTCCTGCTGAACGTTTTCAAGCCTGGCGGGGATAAGGAACCGCCCGATGTCGATCCCGCGCTCGAATCCTTCCATATTGGGCCCTACAGCGTCACCACACTGGGCGTTCAGCGCGATGCTTGCAGGCTTTTTGCGCCGACGATCAAGGACAAGGATGCCCGGATCGAAAAACTGCTCGTGCGCGAGTACAATTCGATCGACGGCATCCGGATTTATTATCAAGGCGGCAGGAAAGGCACGTTCATCGGCCACAACCAGAAAGGCGGCGAGGCGCACACGCTGGTGCCCGAGTCCGGGAGCCGTATCATCGGCTGGAACATGATGTTTACCAACGGCATCCTGTGCGAGATTGAAGTTGTGTATTCCAACAAGACCAGTTCCGGTTGGTTGGGCAATCGGAGAAAGTGGAAAGGGCATAAAGGCTACGCCGTAGGCCACGCAGGGTACGAAATGGTTGGAGGCAGTTTCGACATTGCCTATGGACCAGATGACACCTCCGGCCCAGCTCTGGTCGAGCTTCACTTCACTTACGCTAGCAAGCTGAAGGCCTGAAAGGAAAGGCGCAGGCGGGTTGCTCGTGAACCTACCTGCGTCCACACTGACCTCCACCCCGGCGCCAGGCGAATGCAAGCCTCACGAAAGGTCGATTTCCCACGTCTGTTCCACCAGATCGACACCGAAGGAGCGGACCGGTTTGGAAGAGGTGCAACGGAACCCGTTCCTGGCATAAAGCGCACAGGCAGCCCTGTGGCTTTCATGGGTCCAGAGTTGCAGTTTCACGTAGCCCGTCACGGGCGAACCCGAGACAGGCGTCAAGCAGGCGCTGGCCAAGACCAAGACCACGCGCCTGCGGCTCCAACAGGAACAGGCGCAGTTTCGCCACGCCGGGCGTTCCGGACTGGACGCAGAAGATCGAGCCGAGGCGGGTTTCACCGGTAGCCGCGATGAAGGCGCGCTCGGTGGCCGGGTCGTGATTCTGGGCGAATGCGGTGAGGATCTCCGCCACCAGCACCTCGAAACTGGCATCGAAGCCCTCAGTCTCAGCGTGGAGTTCGCCGTGGCGCTGGATCAGCCAGCCGATGTCACCAATGGCGAGGTTGCGGAGTTCGACTGTTGCAAGGTCGATGGCCATATCCCCTACCCCAATCTGTCCAGAAGCGCCTTTGCTGCCGCCTGCTCCGCCGCCCGTTTCGACGCGGCGCGGGCTTCCGCCGTCTCGCCACTGGCCAGCCGCGCTTCGATTGTAAAGACCGGCGCGTGGTCCGGCCCCTCTCGCGCCGTTTCCACATAGTCCGGCGGCGGATGACCCCGCGCTTGCGCCCATTCCTGCAAACTGGTCTTGGCGTCGCGGGCATCGGCATCGACCGTGTCGATCCGTGTCCGCCAGAGCCGCAGCACCACGTCTCGCGCCGCCTCGAACCCAGCATCGGCATAGACCGCTGCGATCACCGCTTCCATCGCATCGCCCAAAAGCGCGTCCTTGCGGCGCCCGCCCGATTTCATCTCGGACCGGCCCAGTTTCAGAACGTCGCCCAGGCCGATCTCGCGGGCGATGGCTGCACAGGTTTCCTTGCGGACTAGGGCGTTGAAGCGTGGCGCAAGCTGCCCTTCGCGGGCGGACGGGTCGGCTTTCAGCAAAGCGTTGGCGATCACCAGGCCCAGCACACGGTCGCCGAGAAATTCCAGGCGCTGATTGTCCGGTCGCTGCTCGCTGGAAATGGAGGCATGGGTCAGGGCACGGATCAGAAACTCCGGGTCGGCAAAGCGGTGCCCCAACCGGTCGGAGAAGGATGTCAGTTCGGCACCGAGCCGCATCACTCGATCTTCTTGAAGAACCGGTCGGGCCGCCAGGTCCAGACGAAGAGAAGCGAGCGACCGGCTGAAGAGAACATTACCCGGTCCGCGCGTCCGATCAGGTGATCGAAGGGCACGTAACCCACACCGCCGCGATCCTGGCGCACGCGGCTGTCGGTGGAGTTGTCACGGTTGTCCCCCATGAAGAAGAACTCGCCTTCCGGGACGACGAAGACGCCGGTGTTGTCCAGTCGTCCGTTATAGGTGTTCAGGACCGAGTGGACGGTGCCGCCGGGCAGGGTCTCGATCGCTTTCTCCTTGGAGCAGTCCGCACCTTCCGGCGGATTGCCCTCGCGGCAGATCGGCACCGAACCGATCGGTCCCTGCGGCGCGAAGGTTTCCACGAAATAGCCGTCGGCCACTTGCGGCGCTTCCTCGCCGTTGATCCACAGGCGGCCGTTCTGCATCTGGATCGTGTCCCCCGGCAGGCCGATCACGCGCTTGATGAAATCCTGGCCGTTCACCGGATGGCGGAACACCACCACGTCACCGCGCTCCGGCTCTTTGCCCAGAATTCGGCCCGAAATCGGGCAGATCGCGAAGGGGCAGGAATAGGCGGAATAGCCATAAGCCATCTTGTTGACGAAAAGGAAATCGCCGATCAGCAGCGTGTCCTTCATCGAGCCAGACGGAATCCAGAAAGGCTGGAAGAAGAGCGTGCGGAAAACACCCGCGATCAGAAGCGCATAGACGATGGTCTTGACTGTCTCGACCACGCCATCCATCAGCGTCCCGGTTTTCTCACTCATGCTCTGCCGCCTTTTTTCACGCCCGCGCTTTCTGCGCAGGGGGGGTGGGGCAAGTCAAGACGTGACCGGGCGCGCCTCGATCACGACCATGGCCTGCGCCCAGGGGTGATCGTCGGTGAGCGTGACGTGAATGATCGCCTCGTGACCGTCCGGGGTCATCTCCGTCAGCCGGTCTGCCGCCCAGCCCGTGACCTCCATCACCGGCTGCCCGCTGCGCAAGTTGGTCACGGCCATATCCTTCCACGCGATGCCCATGCGGAGGCCAGTGCCGAGCGCCTTGGAACAGGCCTCCTTCGCGGCCCAGCGTTTGGCATAGGTGCCCGCGGTGTCCGCCCGGCGTTCGGCCTTGCGTTGTTCGGTCTCGGTGAAGCAACGGTTGCGGAAGCGGTCCCCGAACCGCTCCAGCGTGCCTTCGATCCGCTCGATATTACAAAGGTCGGTGCCGATGCCGAGGATCACGATCCGATATCCTCGACCGTGATCTCGCCGGTCGACTGGTTCAGCGTGATGTAAAGTGAACCGTAATCGAAACGCGCGGTATCGGGGTTATAGACCTGGACCCAGATTTCAAAGGTCAGACCATAGGCGGGGTCATAGTCGGCGCTCATATCTTTCAGGGTCATGGCCCCGTATCCGCTCCCCTCGAAGAACGAGACCATCCGACACTGCCGGTCGCCCAATTCGTCATAGGGCGGAGAGAGGATCAGCAGGTGAAACGCCGCCGCCGCAGGTTCCAGCGTGTCGATCACCGCCAGCCGCACGGCACCGTTGGCGAAGGTGCGGGTCGCCTCCTCCCACGGTTCGGCAATGGCGCTGGCAAGGTTTGGGCCTTCGTGGCAGGGGCGCAGTTCTGCCGCCGCCAAGGGGGCAGAGGCAAGCCCGAGTATGCAGGTCGTCAAAAGGCAACGCATGGCCGACCCCTTCGTGTAAACCAATTTTAAGTGAGAAAGTGCTACTCCGCCCCCGCCGAAACATCAAAGGGGCAAAGATGCGGCTGCTTTTCATTCTGACGCTGGCGGCCTTGACCGCGTGTACGGGTCGGGCCTGGAACTCCACCGTTGCCGATCATCCGCAAGTGCGATCCGCCATGCTGGCAAGCGTCGTCCCCGGCCAGACGACGGAAAAGCGGTTCATGCTGCAATGGGGCAAGCCCACGCAGTTGCAGCGCGAAGGGGCGCAGGTGGCCTATGTCTATCGCAACATGAAGAATCCGCCGGGCTATTACGTGCCTCAATACGGCAACAGCCAGGCCTATGTCGTCGTGCTGTTCCAGTACGGGCTGGCCGTGGGGGCCTATTCTTCGGACACCGAGGGGTGCCGGGCCACTTTTGCGCCACGCCCGCCCGGCCACGGGTTCGACAATCCTTCGACCGTGCATACGGTGAATTGCGGCGTCACCTATGATGGCAGCAGCGAGCGGCGGCCAATCGCGGAAGCAATCACCTGGCTTGCCAACCGGGGGCGTGGCAGCGGGCCAAGCGACCCGGCAAGCCCCCTGCCGATGGTGCCCGACGACAGCTATTCCGGCGGCAAACTGAAATAGTCCGGGAACCGTCATGGCGCGCGCAGTGACGGCAAGGACGTGCCGCAACCCGTTCGACCGGCTGGACATTCCCTGCCCGCCCTTGGCACAAGGGTGTGTCAGGGAGGGCCGAACATGGTCGACATCGCAACCCGCGTCTGGAATCACAAGTGGAAGATCGACCCGGTCGTCCGCTCGCTGATCGATACGGATTTCTACAAGCTGCTGATGTGCCAGTCGGTCTTCCGCAACAAGCCTGACACGCAGGTGACCTTCAGCCTGATCAACCGCACGAAGTCGGTGCGGCTGGCTGAACTGGTGGATGAAGGGGAACTGCGCGAACATCTCGACCACATCCGGTCGCTGTCCCTCACCCGCGGCGAAAGCACCTGGCTGCGCGGGAATATGTTCTACGGCAAACGGCAGATGTTCCGCTCGGACTTCATGGAATGGTTCGAGAACCTGACGCTGCCGCCCTATCATCTGGAAAAGCGCGACGGTCAGTTCGAACTGACTTTCGAGGGCCGCTGGCACGAAGTCATGCTGTGGGAGATCCCGGCGCTGGCCGTGTTGATGGAACTTCGCGCCCGCGCGGTGCTGAAGGATCTCGGCCGTTTCGAATTGCAGGTGCTTTATGCCCGCGCCATGACGCGGACCTGGGAAAAGGTCGAACAACTAAGGGGAATTCCGGACCTGAGACTCGCCGATTTCGGCACCCGCCGCCGTCACGGGTTTCTCTGGCAGGACTGGTGCGTGCAGGCGATGGAGGAGGGATTGGGAGACGCGTTTGTCGGCACGTCGAACTGCCTGATCGCGAAGAACCGCGATCTTGAGGCCATTGGCACCAATGCCCACGAGTTGCCAATGGTCTATGCCGCGCTGGCCGAAAGCGATGAGGAACTGGCGCAGGCGCCCTATCGCGTTCTGGCCGACTGGCATGATGAACACGACGGCAACCTGCGGATCATCCTGCCCGACACTTATGGCACGGCGCAATTCCTGAAAAATGCCCCCGACTGGCTTGCCGGCTGGACCGGCATTCGCATCGACAGCGGCGATCCAGCGACCGGCGCGGAGACCGCCATCGACTGGTGGCGATCAAGGGGCGAGGATCCCACAAAGAAGCTGATCATCTTCTCGGACGGGCTGGATGTGGAAAAAATCACCGAGCTTCACCACCGTTTCGCCGGGCGTGCCCGCGTCAGCTTTGGCTGGGGCACCATGCTGACCAACGATTTCAGGGGGCTGGTGCCCAATGACGGGCTGGCCCCTTTCAGCCTTGTCTGCAAGGCGGTCAGCGCGAATGGTCGCCCGACCGTCAAGCTCTCGGACAATCCGCGCAAGGCGATGGGCCCCGAAGATCAGATCGAGCGCTACAAGCGGGTGTTCGGTGTTGGCGAGCAGGAGGAAATGGAGGTCGTTGTCTGAGCGCGCTCGGGCACTACATCCCAACCATGCCGATCCTTGTCCGCCTTTATATCCGGGAATGCCTGCTGGGCTTTGCTCTGGCCATCGGCTTTTCGATGGCGCTGGTCGTTCTCAATGTCGGCAATCTTGGCCATCTTGTCGGAACGGTGGAGGGCGGCTGGCTGGCCTTCCTTTTGCTCTGCATCTTCAACGGCATCGTCTTCGCAGGCGTTCAATTCGGATTGTCCGTCATGCGCATGGCCGAGAACGACACCGATCCGGACAGTTAGCGCACTGTTACATCCGCCCAGACCGGAAGATGGTCCGACGCGACACGCGTTTCCCGCGTTTCCACCACCGATGACGCCCTGACGGTCCAGGCAGCATCCGTCGCGATGCGGTCAAGCGGTGCGACCGGTCGGGCCGCGTGGAAACTCCTGCCCGGCGCGCAGACGGAAAAATCGGACAGGGGTTCGAGGCCGTGGTGGGGCGACCATTCATTGAAATCTCCCAAAATGGCTGTGGGACGCTGCGGAAGGTTGTCGATATAGGTCCGGATCGTCGCCATCTGCTGTCTGCGATAGCGGCGGAGGAAGCCCAGATGGGTCGCGACGCAGCGCAAGTCCCGCCCATCAATCCGCAGATCGACGATCAATGCTCCCCTGGGTTCGATACCCGGCAGATGAAGACCGTGGCAGTCCAGCACCTGCGCCTGCCGCGACACCAGAAGCGCGTTCCCGTGCCAGCCGATCGACGGCTCATGCCCCCCCGCATCGACCGGAACCAGACCGGTTTCAGCTTCCACCATCTCGGCCCTGAGTGCTGCGGGGCGTTGCCCCAATCGACGGTCAGCTTCCTGCAGGGCCACGATATCCGCCTGCAATTCGCGGATCACCCGTGCCGTTCGGTGCGGATCCCGGCGGCGGTCAAGCCCGATACATTTCCGGATATTCCACGTCGCCAGCCTGAGCTTCATTTGGCCCCTCTTTCAGTTCCGCGCCGCATCGCGCAGAATTCATGCCATGCAATTCCCGCGAATCCCACGGATTACGGCGCTGATCTGGTTCCTTCTGCTGGCCGAAGCTTTTGTTTCGCTTTTGACCGGACGCTGGTCCACCCTATTCATCAGCATCAGCGTGTTTGCGCTTACAACTCTGCCGTTTCTCTTCTCGGGACGGTTCCACATCGAGCTGCCGAACTCATTTGTCGGAGCCCTGACGGCATTCATCTTTGCGACCCTCTTTCTAGGCGAAGTCTATGATTTCTACGAGCGATTCTGGTGGTGGGATGTCGCGCTTCACGGCTTGTCCGCGATCGGCTTCGGTATTGTCGGCTTCCTGTTCGTCTTCGCCCTGTTCCAGGGCGACCGCTATGCCGCGCCGCCCTGGGCGGTTGGCGCCATCACCTTCGGCGTGGCGCTTGCCATCGGTGCACTTTGGGAGATCTTCGAATTCGGGATGGATCAGGTCTTTGGCCTGAACATGCAAAAAAGCGGACTGACGGACACGATGTGGGATCTCATCGTGGACACGGCGGGCGCGTTTCTCGCCGCATTCTCGGGATTTCTATGGCTTCTTGGCCAGAACGCGACCTTCGGTCGCCTGATCGACGAGTTCATTCGCCGAAACCGGCGCCTGTTCAGCCGCGGCCGGGAGTCGAGGACGCGCGAGAAGTGATGTGACGGGACCGCCGCGACCGTAGGGGAGTCTGAATTCCCGAGGACCTGTTTTCACAGGTGGGCGCCAGGTAACCGGACCACGATCCGGCCAGAGCCAGCTCCCTCGGATTTGCTTAAGGCCACCGGAATTTGTCCCCGGCACGGGAAGGGCAGTGCCCGCCACCGATGGGACATAGGCCCACGCGGGCGTGTCGGCAAGTCCGGTCTTCATCCAAAGGTCCGCAGGGTGCGGGGGCGTCACTCCGGTTCGATGGCTATTCGCTGACGCAGGTTGCCGGTGACCCGGCTGTAGATCAGAATTTCGTCGCCCTGTGTCACGACGGCGAACCATCCCTCCCCTTGCGTGAAAGCCGTTGCGGTCGTGCCATCGGGCAGCGTGATGGCGTCGGGCAACTCCACGCGGTTCATCTCAGCGAAGCGCATGACAAAGAGGGCAACGATGGTTAGAAAGCCCAGGATCATCGTGACGGTCAGCACCGTCACCAGCACTTTCAGATAGCGCAGCGTCTTCGCGTCCGGAGCTCCGTCACCTTCCATGTCCCGCCTGATCCTTGTCACCATCGGCACCGACCCGCCGTCGCGCCTTGATAAGGCGCTGGCCCGCGATGTGCCAGAGGCGGCGCATCTCAGCCGGTCGCGGCTGGCGCGATTGCTGGAAGAAGGTGCCGTATCGACTGCCGGTACGCCCGTCACCGACCCCCGCCGCAAGGTGGAAGAAGGCGAGACCTACGAGATCACCGTCGAGGAGTCTGCCGAGGTCGAGACATTGGCCGAGGACATTCCGCTGGCCATCGTTTATGAAGACGACGACCTGATCGTCATCGACAAACCGGCCGGCATGGTCGTCCACCCTGCCCCCGGTTCGCCCACCGGCACGCTGGTCAACGCGCTTCTGCACCATTTCGGCGGCAACCTCTCCGGCATCGGCGGCGAGAAGCGTCCCGGCATCGTGCATCGGATCGACAAGGACACCTCCGGCCTGCTGGTGGTCGCCAAGTCGGACGCGGCGCATCACGGGCTTGCGGAGCAATTCGCGGCACACACGGCGCGGCGCAGCTATCTTGCGGTCTGTCACGGCGTGCCCGACCGGGGCGACCCCCGGCTGAAAGGCATACGCGGCGTCAGTTTCGAAGATGGCGGGGTCGTCAAGATCACCACGCAACTGGCCCGGCACAAGACCGACCGGCAGAGGCAGGCGGTTATTTTTGCGGGCGGTCGGCATGCGGTGACACGGGTCTTCGTCAGGAAACCCTTCGGAACCCATGCTGCGCTGGTGCAGTGCCGATTGGAAACCGGGCGCACCCATCAGATCCGGGTCCACATGAGCCATATCGGGCATGCGCTGGTCGGCGATCCGGTCTATGGCGGCCGTCGCAAACTGCCGGCCGGTGTGCCGGGCGCCGAAGCGGCACAAACGTTCGGACGGCAGGCGCTTCACGCGGAAACGCTGGGCTTTGTCCATCCGACCCGGGGCGAGGAAATGGATTTCTCCTCCCCTGTTCCCGACGATCTTCGTCATCTTATCAAGGCTTTCGGCGGTTAGATCGACAGGGGATTGATCGCCTTGGGTACACTGAGATGCCCGGGGTTTCTGCGCGTTTTTGCACCAAGGCCTCTGATTTTTGTCAGAATGTGCAAATTATCGTGAAAGTGCCATTCTCCCGATGTCACCTGACGCAGGCTGCGTTAAGACATTCTTCAGACACGGGTCATAAGAAAATCTCTTGCCGACCCCTTGAACTGAACCAAACGGTTTACCAAGTATGTTAAGCGCCGAAACATTGGTGCGAGACAGGGAACAGGAAAACGATGGCAAACTACGCAAATCTGCCGGCCCCGTCGCCGGAAGGCGGGCTGAACCGGTATCTTCAGGAAATCCGGAAATTTCCCATGCTCGAAAAAGAGCAGGAATACATGCTGGCGAAACGCTGGGTGGAAGACCAGGACACGGAAGCGGCCCATATGATGGTCACCTCCCACCTGCGCCTCGCCGCGAAGATCGCGATGGGCTATC